>JAQVWG010000003.1:0-71030 GCA_028698585.1 Clostridia bacterium
CAACGACTATAAGACACATATAGCGCTGATTAGGTAACAAACCTTACTATATCAACAAGCACGACTACATAATAATCATTATTGTTGAATCTGTGAGTTATGTAGCAGTTGTATTGGGTGTTGCGTTATAATATAAAATTATTAAATATATGCAGAACAACATAGCTCGGCAGATAACATAGTGATATAAGAATAGAGAACAATATAATGATTAAGAGTTTTTCTCAAAAACAGACTTGGTTATCAATAATCAGTCTCATACTGGTAGCAGTATTACCGCTGGGCGAGTATCTATTGTCGTTGACTTCGCTGGGAGTAGGTATACAGTACCTGTTACTGACAGTTGTTGGGCTGGCACTGGTGTTATTAATTATCTGGTTTTATTGCAGTTATGTCCTGCGTGTTCAGATGAGTGATTGCTATATTACCAAACCTTCATTTAACGGCATATGGATGGTTATAGGTGTTGGATTGCCTATCATTGTGTTCGGTTCTATGCTGTTTTGTGATGTTACTACCGATTTTGCACGGATTGATAAGGCCAACAGTCTGTATTATATTACATTTCTACTGTATAACAGTCTAACATTGGTTGTGCTCGAGGAAACAATATTTAGGGGAATACTACTACGAGCATTTAGTCGGTTGGGTGCACCGTTAGGCATATTGGTATCCTCTCTATTATGTGTGAGTATGAAATATGTTGCACTTGTTGTGGACGGATTACATCCATTAGACGTGTCACTAATTGACTATATATTGTTTGTCGGTGGGGGACTGGTGACATCTGCTATGTACTGTTGCATTACACTTGAGAGCGAGAGTATATGGAATAGCGTATTGGTACACTTATTGTGGAACGCCTGCTTCTATGGACTTATTGGCATATCTAACTCCGCTACTACCGATAGATATATTATGCTGACAATTCACGAGCAAAATTCGCTATTGACAGGTGGTGTGTTCGGCATAGATTACTCACTTATCACAATATGTGGCTTCGCTATCGTAGCATTAATTGCACTTGTTTTTGTTAGAATTAATAAGCGACTCCAGTCAATGGACGAATAGATTGAGTCATTATTAGGTTATATCTTATTCATACGAATAAACAAATAAACAGTAACAATGATTATTACTGTTTTGCTATATATAGGTGAAAATATCGTATAAGTTATGAACGCACAGTCTATATTACTATTGGTATATACAACAGGTCGATAAGGAAAATGAGCAGTTATTATTATAGTAAGCGTTAGTTATTGCGCAGTCTATTCTCAGCACTCTGCACTGTCTGTTGAAGGAGCATTGACACTGTAATGGGCCCTATACACATATTAGTATATCGCTGTGTAGGTAGAGTATAGCGTCATGCATAATACTGCGTTATTGCACAACTCCATTATGACAGAGTCTAGTGCCAACGCAGTAAGAGTTAGTTATTGCGCAGTCTATTCTCGGCACTCTGCACTGTCTGTTGAAGGAGCATTGACACTGTAACGGGCCCGACTCCACCGGGGACAGGCGTGTACGCAGAACATATCGGCATACACGAATCGATATCAATATCGCCTACGTTTCCCTCGTTATATCCAGCGTCAATCAGTACAACACCCTCTTTGAGACACTCTTTTCCTATCAGGTTGGATTTACCAACGCAGGCGACTACTATATCAGCGTTGCCCAACACGGCTTGTAGATTGGTTGTACGGGAGTGACAGATGGTTACTGTTGCATGTCTTGCGAGCATAAGCAATGATACTGGTTTACCTAGAATTGCGCTCCTGCCGACGACTGCTACGTGTTTACCAATTAACTGTATGCCGTAATAATCGAGTATGGTCATTATAGACAATGGGGTAGATGGATACATGCAAGGTAGTCCTAGTGCCAGTCTGCCGAAATTACTGGTGTTAACTCCGTCCACATCTTTATCACATCTAATCGCATCAAAACAAGCCCTCTCGTCAATGTGCTTAGGGAGCGGGTGATGAAGAATGATACCACATACATTAACGTCTTCATTCAGTTGGTGAATGGTGTCAAGTAGTTGCTGTGTGGTGGTAGTACTGTTCATAATGATAGTGATAGGAGTAATGCCGACCTTGACGCACGATTTGGCATTACTGCTCTGATATATCAACGAGGACTGGTCATCACCTACCACTATGCTGGCAAGGGATATGTCTAGCCCCTGCGATTTAATTGCGCATACGCGTCTACTTAAGTCTTCTCTAATTGCCTTAGCTATAACTCTGCCATCTAGTGTCAATGGTTGCATAATAATACTCCTTATGTGTACATTATAGCATATACTGAGACATTGTACTACAATATCTTCCTCATTTCGCGCAAATAAATGTCGCATACGTGTCTAAATGGTGGCATAAATAACCTATGCGTATTATAAATGATAATCGCAAAAAAATTATCTACAAAAATCGACATTTTTAGCCCAACCTATTGATTTTTTTGGACATCGTGATATAATGATTAATGTAGTTTTTTTTGACACATTATGCACATTAATTGAGTTGTAGACATTAATAGGTGGCACCATGGATAAACGTATACTAATTGATGCAGGCATTGACTATGATAACGCCATGAAGAGACTTAACAACAACGTCTCTTTGTATGAGCACATACTTAAGGCATACTTAACTGATAGGTGTTATGATGAGTTGCGAGAGGTCGTTAACACTAAGGATTATACCCAACTGTTCATTAAGGCGCATGCGCTCAAGGGTGTATCTGGCAATCTAGACTTAACCGGACTCTATGTAACTACATGCAATTTAGTAGAGTATGCAAGGAATAATAACGACATACGTCATGAGCGTGTGTTCTCCTTCTTCCGAGAGATTGAGATGTATTATCATAGGTCGATTGAGGCGATTAATAATGCAATGAATAACGCGCTATAAACGCTAGAATGTACGCGTAACATATGGAATTAGCGCAACAGCTTGTGCATACGCAATTAATATTGTCATAGGTATTGTGATATAGCACAACAATCGAGTATGTAAGTCATACTCGTTTTTTGATTGAATAAGTTGCGCTATAGGTTGCATATGTGTTATAGTATCGATAACTTATGAATAGACATCACATATAGATAGGCTACAACTGGCGTACTGTGAATTAGACATAATCAAGTGTACCTGCACACAGTCGTCATATCTGTGTGGTGCTAATCATGAGGATAGAGAGGGCAGACAATAATGAGTAGTAAGAAGATAAGTAACACCGAATGCGAGTTTTTTCCCTGTCATGATGTAAAGGACAAGGATAATTTCAACTGTATGTTCTGCTATTGTCCATTATACCCGTTTACAGAGTGTGGTGGTAACTATATTATGCTGTCCAACGGCATTAAGGACTGCACCAACTGTATCTTACCACATTACAACTACGATTACATAGTTAATAAACTCATTCAGCTATATGCACATAAACGGATAGTCGTAGTCGATAAGGACAAAACTACAGAATAGCCCATACGCTAAGGGACTTCATGGGAATCGACCATTATAGGCACACTCGTCCCTGTAATAACATGCCGTGTAAGTAAACCATCTGTTGTGGACACGCGTTACTTATACAGGACACTATATAGTATCTACTGAGCTCCTAGACAACACACAAGAATCAATCTATATGTTACTACACCCCTGTCTGTGCGTATTATATGGCTATTCGTGCCAAGTTATCGCTATAGGATATTGCGCGCAATTATCAGCGTATCAGCGACAGGGCAGTTGTAAATGGCATAGCGCGTCATATAGGTATAATTACGCTTAATCTCGATAGTAACGGTATCTACCGTATAATAGAGCAGAGAACTACCCCTCGAATTGATGGGGTAGTTATATTTACAATTATTCTATGCGGACATAACTAATAACAGGTTGTCGTGTGCGATACGTCTAATTATACTCTATATAGGTAATACTGCGTTTCGACTTGCAGAACATTCTTACACGTGCAATAATATTATAAATAGGCAAACTTCACATTGATTGCTGGTGTGCTTAAATTATATTAAACCCATATAAGAAGAACTACCCCTCGAATTGATGGGGTAGTTATATTTACAATTATTCTATGCGGACATAACTAATAACAGGTTGTCGTGTGCGATAAGCCAATAATTCGATATAAGGAGACTACCCCTTCTATTGAAGGGGTAGTCTGCACTAAATAAATTACTTGATTCTATGTAATAGCGCCCTTAACTTGTGACCAAATGTCTGGGAAAAATTGTGGTAGTAGTATAATTGCAAGTAGTACTGCAACTATGATAAACACGACGAAACCACGCTTAAATGCCAGCTCTAATGCAACAAGTCCAGCCATAATTAAAGCACCGAATCTTGCTACGATATCAACTACGATATTAACATATACCAGTGCTTGTGCGGGTATATTTACCCCCCATGAATTGAGTAGTGCAATTATTGTTGCGCTACCAAGTGCTAATAGAACGACTAAAGCAGCGACCTTTGACAAGAAGTCAAAAAACTTGTTTAATCCTCCATCATTATCAGCCATCCTTAATTACCTCCTTGTTTTAATATGCATATATTATAATATGCTATGTTAATTATCAATCACTTATGTGAAAACTGCGTGTGGATTTTGTAAGATTTTGGTGTTATTTTTGACTTTTCCACTTAATTGACAGCGTAAATGCTAATTAACGCGTAGATTGTTAAGAAAACTTAATACATCAGCATATACCTGAGTATTGTTTATCTCGTTGAGCATCTCGTGCCTGCACTCTTGATATATCTTGAGTGTAACATTCTCACAGCCAATTCTCTTATAGTAATCAAGTAGTTTGGTCGGACCGACGCCATTATCACCTACAGGATCGCAACTGCCACTGAATATATATATGGGCTTATCCTTGTCTACGCTTGCTTGAGCCTCACGAGTGTATAGCAACTTGATACCTTGCATAAATGTAGAATAGAAGTTGTTGCTGGCAACATATCCACATGCAGGGTCGTCATTATATCTTGCGACCACTTCTTCATTGCGTGATAGCCAGTTGTTGGTACCCGGTATCTGTTTCTCGTATGCCTTGAAGGATAAATTAGCCATAGTTATGCCGGGAGCCTTCGGGTCCTTATTACACGCCATCTTGGCAATAATTGCGCCCAGTGTAAACAGTGGACTCTTCATATAATTACTGCCAGATAGTATGAATGCGATAGGTGTCTTAGACAGACTTATTAGGCGTTGAGTTAAGAAACTGCCGTATGAGTGTCCCATGACTACTATTGGTAAATTATATTTGCCTGCCCAGTCAGTCAATTCTAGTTGGTCATTGACATTATTGGTCCACATATCTCCCTCTTCATAACCATAACTGTCTGGTGTGGTGCTCAATCCGTGCCCTCTCTGGTCAACCATTACGACTATTATGCCGTTATTGTTAAGATATCTTGCAAAATCATCATATCTAGCGCTGTGTTCACACATACCGTGTACTAACTGTAGTACCATTCTCGGTTGCTCGACCTTGTCCCATACATATAGTGCCAGTTGTTTGCCACTGCTAGTTGTAAACGTGCTAGTAGTAATCATAGTTATTATCTCCTTATAAGGTATTAATAGGTTTAGTATATTATGATAAAAGTGTCAGTATCGCTCTAATATCATCAAACTCATTCTATCCAATTAAGGCACCTAGATACTGCCCTCTGCCAACCTGCGTACAGTTGATTAACCTGACTTAGGTCCATAGCGGGGGTAAACTGCCTCTCTATTCGGTGGTTATGTGAGATATCTTGAAGGCTATTAAACACACCCAATCCCAGTCCACATAGATAGATTGCACCCAGTGCCGTAGTCTCAGTGCTAGCCGGCCGTACTATGTTGACACCCAGCATATCTGACTGGAACTGAACTAGGAAGTCGTTAGCACTGGCGCCACCGTCTACTGCTATTGTGTGAATAAGACTGTTGCTGTCCTTCTGCATGGATGTCAATATATCTTTGACAGAATATGCGATAGATTCTAGCGTGGCACGTATTATGTGGCTTTTTTCGGTATTGCGTGTTATGCCTATTATCATGCCACGAGCGTTTTGATTCCAATAAGGTGCGCCCAGCCCTGTAAAAGCAGGCACTACATATACTCCGTCACTGCCCTTGCTACCATCTCCGTTGACAGCACTCTGTGCCCAGTCGCAACTCTGGCACGAGTTGTCAAAAAACTTGAGGTTATCTCTCAACCACTGTACGCTACTGCCTGCATTAAATATACTGCCTTCTAGTGCATAAGTAGGTTTGCCATTGATTGTCCATGCAACTGTTGATAACATATTGTTGCTAGATACAGTTACCTTATCTCCCATATTCATTAGGATAAAACAGCCTGTACCATATGTTATTTTGGCGTCCCCTTGCATATAACACGTCTGCCCGAACAGTGCGCTCTGCTGGTCGCCACAGATACCACATATAGTAATGGGGGTGCGAAGTACCCTAGTCTGTCCAACGGCACAATTACTGTCAACCACTTTAGGCATCATACACTTGGGTATGTCGAAAAAATCCAGTAACTCATCATCCCACTCTAACGTGTTGATGTTAAACAGCATGGTGCGACTGGCGTTACTTGCGTCCGTGACGAACACTTCGCCGTCAGTTAATTTATAGATTATCCATGTATCGATGGTGCCGCACATCAGTTGACCTGCCTGAGCCTTACGCCTAGCGCCCGGCACATTGTCTAGTATCCACTTGATTTTGCTTGCTGAGAAATAAGCATCTACTATCAGTCCTGTCTTTCCTCGAATGGTATCAACCGCCTGCTTATCTTGTTTTAACTCATCACAGTATTTGGCAGTCCTGCGACATTGCCAAACGATAGCGTTATATATGGGCTCGCCCGTCTGCTTATCCCATACGACTACAGTTTCCCTCTGATTGGTGATACCGATGCCGATAATCTCTCTAGTATCTATACCTGTCTTGGCAATCAACTCATTAAGTGCGCCGAACTGGTGTGCCCACACCTCGGTAGCCTTCTGTTCCACCCAGCCTGACTGGGGGTAGTAGAGTGGAAAAGTATGCGATACCATATCGACTATGTTCTTGCTTACGGTATCGAAACATAGACACCTTGCGCTTGAAGTGCCCTCGTCTAATGCTAAAATGTATCTTTTTTTCATATCGATTCCTCTGGTTATTCGATTGTGACTGCTTAGTGTTTACTTACTCTGCAAGCAGTGTTGATGATAATAACTAGCGTGTGATGTATAACCGTGTGATTGCCGTATGTATTCGACTACTTAAGAGTAGTAATGTCGTAACTTGCCTGAGTTGTCGTAAAGAGTGTTGACATTAATAATTATTTACTTGGCACGTAATGCTACTGACAGTGCAACCCCGTGCTATACGACACAAGATTTGGTCAGTATTTACTTACTCTGCAACTTATATAGTTGCTAGCTTGCGTGTGTGGTATATGAATTGCCTTAACGCTAATAGGTTGAACGTATTGGCAACCTATATGGGCAACTGGGCAATAGAGGGCAGACAGTAGTCAACTGTTAGTCCACTGGCATTCAACATATCTATACTGGTCTCGCCACTCAGCACCAACACTGATAAGAATGAGTTATTGATAGCGAACTGTATATCTGTGTATAATCTGTCTCCTACGAATGCTATCTGGCTCTTGTCTATGTTGAACTTACTTGCTATGGCATCACCCATAAGTGTCGACGGTTTACCACAGTCAATGGTGGGTAGCTGGCCACAAGACTTGTGTATGAGCGCAACGAAGCACCCAACATCGGGCAAATAGACTGGATACGCAGGGCAGTTGATGTCGCTGTGTGTAACCATATACTCAGCACCCTGAACAATATAGGTAACGGCATTAGATAGTTTAGCATAGTCTAGAGTGGTATCGTAGCCAACGAGCACTATGTCTGGTTGCGAATCAACCAGTTGAACGCCCGACTCACGTAACTGCTGTGCAAGTGCAGGTGTCCCAACTAGGTAGACTCGTTTACCCCGTCTGTAACTGTTAAGAAATCTTATAGCACTATCGCCCGAAGTATATATCTGCTCTCTGGTGGCTGTGATACCCAGTTGAGACAGTTTAGCCATATAGTCTGCAGGACTCTTACTGCTGTTGTTGGTTACATAACACACCTGTCTACCCGATTGCACTATGGCGTCAATTCTGTCCTTAGCACCATTGATAAGAGTGTTGTCCACATAGATTGTACCGTCTAGGTCTAACAAAAATAGTTTAATGTCACGCGTTGTTCTCATATATACCCACTAATGATTGACTTACTTATATATTCTAACCCCAAGTGTCCTCAAAGTCAACATCTGTTTACAAAAAACGAAAGATTTACGCATAATTGTGAATGAACATTATGAAAAAATATACACAATCATTTATAATTATGCAATAATGTTTGATTGTAACAATTTGTGGAGCAAAAGTGTGCAAAAATGATGTATTATTATGCAGAATACTACTTGATTTATAACTCAATATGTGCTATAATACAATTGTATATTAGCTATGTTGGTGTTCAACTGTACTGATTGGACATAATCAATCGTGTATGCACGATATTATTGACTAGGATTGATACTGCAGGAGGTATGTGAGTGGCAGAATATAAGGCAAAAGATATTCAAGTGTTAGGTGGACTGGATGCAGTCCGTATGAGGCCTGGTATGTACATTGGTACGACCAGTAGTAGAGGATTACATCACTTGCTGTGGGAGATAGTAGACAATGCAGTAGATGAGGGTAGTAATGGATACGCTACTAGGATAGAAATAACACTTAATGAGGACAACAGCGTAACAGTAGAGGATAACGGCAGAGGCATTCCGGTGGACATTCACCCCGACCTCAAGGTGTCGGCAGTGGAAGTAGTATATACGCAACTGCATGCAGGTGGCAAGTTCAACACCAACAATTACGCATACTCGGGTGGTCTGCACGGTGTGGGCGCATCCGTTACTAACGCTCTATCTGAGTTCCTCGAGGTAGAGGTATACAAGAACGGATACGTATATTACCAGAAGTTCACTTCTCATCCTGATTCTAACAACCCGTCCAAAATTATATCTGGCGACCCTGTTGAGCCCCTCAAGAAGATGGGCAAGACGGATAAGAATGGTACCAGAGTTACATTCCTACCAGATACAAGAGTATTCGGCAGTGTGGCAATGAATTATGAGGTTGTCAATAAGAGGATTAATGAGTTAGCGTTTCTCAATAACGGACTTGAGTTCATTCTCAACGACAAGCGACAATCAGACGACCTATCCCAGTCACTGAAGAAGATTTATAAGTACGACGGTGGTATTGCAGACTTTGTTAAAGATATCAACCAGAACAAGATACCACTTCACCTCAAGGTGCTCTTCGGCGAAGGACAGAATGAGGTTATGAAACTGTCTTTTGCATTGCAGTACACCAATAGTTACAGCGAGACAGTAGTAAGCTATGTCAATAATATCCCTACTCCTGAGGGTGGTATGCATGAAACGGGCGTTAAGAATGCAATAACCAAGGTGTTCAACGCATACGCAAGGAAAAGAGGACTACTCAAGGATAAGGATGACAATCTGCTGGGCGAGGATTACAGAGAGGGTATCTCCTGTATTATCAGCGTTCGTATGTCTAACGTGCAGTTCGAAGGGCAGACCAAGACTAAACTAGGTAATGCCGAAGCGCGCCCTGCAGCCGAGCAGATTGTAACGGATTTGCTCACCGATATGCTGGAAAAAGAAAAGGATATAGGCGACATAATAATCAAAAAATCCATAGCAAGCGCCAACGCAAGAGAGGCGTCTCGCAAGGCCAAGGAGTTGACAAGGGCTAAGAACACCATACTCAACAGTAATCTAGTTGGCAAACTCGCCTCATGTACCGGTAAGGATTATTCCAAGAACGAATTATTCATAGTTGAGGGCGACAGCGCAGGTGGTTCTGCCAAGCAGGCTAGGGACAAAAAATATCAAGCCATATTGCCCCTACGCGGTAAACCACTCAATGTAGAGCGTAGTAGACTGGACAAGGTGCTAGAGAATGAGGAGTTCAGGTCTATTATTACTGCCCTTGACACAAGTATCGGTGATGACTTTGACCTGCAGAGCCTTAAGTATGACAAAATCATTATTTTGAGCGATGCTGACCAAGACGGCGCACACATAAGAGCTATTCTATTGACATTCTTTTTCCGTTATATGAAGGAACTACTAATGAATGGACATGTGTATATAGGTATGCCACCACTGTATAAGGTCAGCAAGAAGGACAAAGTGATGTACGCATATGACGACAGAGAGTTGACCAATGTCATGAACGAAATAGGGCGCAGTCCTGAGTTACAGAGATATAAGGGGCTGGGCGAGATGAATGCTACTCAACTGTGGGACACCACAATGAATCCGGAGAGCAGGGTGCTTATGCGTGTTACCATTGATGACGCAGCCGAAGCAGAAAAGATGGTTACAATGTTAATGGGCGACAAGGTAGACGCAAGACGCAGTTTCATTATAGAACACGCCGACTTTAATAAGGATAAGGACGAAACATTCGAGTCATACGTATAGAATGTGTTAATAACTGTCCCATATCTTGAGTTGTCAGTATTTCTGATTATCTCGGCACGATTACACGCAAGCATTATTTAGGAGAGAACTAATGAAGCAATTAGAGTTCGATAATATAATAGAAGATACTATCAAAATGGATGACGGGTCCACACTATTGGTTAAGGATATGGAGACCGTTATGCAGGATTCCATGATGCCATATGCTGAGTACGTCATTATGGATAGAGCAATACCTCGTGTAGAGGATGGACTTAAACCGGTGCAAAGGCGCATTCTATATGCCATGCTAGACCTCGGCATTACCCCTGATAAACCATACAAGAAGTCTGCCAGAATAGTCGGTGAGTGCCTAGGCAAGTATCACCCACATGGTGATTCTTCCGTGTACAACGCCATGGTGCGTATGGCACAGCCATTCAATATGAATAGCCCTCTTGTAGAAGGACAAGGCAATTTTGGCTCCATTGACGGAGACGGTGCTGCAGCAATGCGTTACACCGAGGCTAGGCTGTCCGAACTGGCTATGGAGTTACTTAAGGATATAGATAAGAACACGGTTAAATGGTCACGCAATTTTGACGACTCCACTAAGGAGCCAGATATGTTGCCCGGCAGATTTCCCAATCTGTTAGTGAACGGTGCCAGCGGTATTGCAGTAGGACTCGCAACCAACATACCTCCACATAACCTAAGCGAAGTAATCAACGGTGTGGTAGCATATATTGATAATAATAAGGTCAGTTTGCAGACCATGATGAAGTATATATCTGGACCTGATTTTCCATCTGGCGGGTACTGTATAGGTGGCGAGGGATTAGTGCAGGCATACGAGACAGGTAAGGGCAGGATATTACTTCGTGCCAAGTGTAGTATAGAGAGACAGGACAACGGTAGGGAACAGATAGTTATTACGGAGTTGCCCTATCAAGTCAACAAGAGTCAACTGCTCATAGACATTATGAAACTGCGTGAGGACAGGAAAGAGCAACTGGCAGGAATAGCCGAGATAGTAGATGAGTCTGATAAGGATGGGATAAGGGCTGTCATTAAGATTAAGAAGGATTTTGACAGCGAGAAAATACTCGCACTGCTGTTCAAATATACCAATTTACAGATTTCGTTCAGTATCAATATGGTGGCAATAGCAGACGGCAAGCCTCAACTAATGGGACTATTAGACATTATCGCATACTACACCAACTATCAGCGCTCGGTAGTGCTGTTTAGAACCAAGTTCGAGTTGGAAGAAGCTAGGGCTCGTATGCATATATTAGAGGGCTTGGTTATAGCGGTAACCAACATCGATGAAGTTATCAAGATAATCAAGTCGGCTGCCAGTACTACTGACGCCAAACAAAAACTGCGAGTGAGATTCGACTTATCGGACAAGCAGGCGCAGGCAATACTGGACTTAAGACTGGCAAGACTGACTAAACTCGAAATAACCAAACTAATGCAGGAGTTGGAGGACTTAAGACGACTTGTAGACAGATTAGAGTCCATTGTACGCTCACCAAAGCTACTGATGGAAGTAGTTAAGGAAGAACTCATTGCAATCAAGAAGGCGTATAAAGCAGACCGCAAGTCTACAATCATAGACTCCGAGGACTATGCTGTAGTCGACATAATCAGCAACGAGATTGCCGAGGAATCAACAGTAGTATGCGTGACAACAGAGGGACTCATTAAGCGTTGTGGTACCAAGAACTATGCACTATCCAATAAGGATTTGAATGATATCAACGGGTTACCGTTACTCACCAGAGAGGTAATCGCAACTAATACGACACGCAGGCTGATGTTCTTTACGAGCATGGGCAACTGTTATAGAATAGAGGCAGGGCGTATACCAGACGGCAAGTATAAGGATGACGCAATCAACATTTCCGCTGTATTCCAACTGCAACAAGACGAGAAAGTAATCAAAGTGTTCGAGTTGCCAGTCGACGGAGTACCTGACGGCGAGTTACTGTTCTACACTAAACTAGGCCTCATTAAGCGCAGTAAATGGGAGGAGTATGCACTACTTAAGACCGGATTCGTAGGATATAAGGGTAAGGACGATGACGAAGTTATCAAGATTGAACAATTAGATAACAACAAGCCCAACATATTATATGTTACAAAAGATGGTATGTGTATCAATTTTGCGCTCAGTGAGGTGCCTTTGCAGGGCAGAGTTGCAGGTGGCGTCAAGGGTATGATGCTGAGTGACAACGATTACGTAGTATTCTGTGGGCAGGTGGATGACACTAGCCAAGTAGCTATTGTTACCGACAAGGGCTTCGCTAAGAAGGTGGCTGTGAACGAAATTACGCCCATTACTCGTTACCGCAAGGGTGTCAAGATATGTGATATGACTACCAGTAATGGTAAGAGCGTATTACACGCAACGCTTGCTGATGGTACCAACTACATGGTTCTTGTCGATTCGGTGGGGGTACTGACCCTTAACACTGATGATATTGCCCTAGAATCCAGAACCAGCCGTGGTAAGCTCTGTAAGGGCAAAAAGAAAAATTCTCAAATTAATTTCGTAATAGGCTATACAAATGCCGTACAGAAGTGATATAATAGTAAAATCAAGTATAATAGACAATTATCAAGCAATCATATGGAGGGATATGGTATGTTAAAGAGAATTACATCTATACTGTTGATAATAGTTCTTGCAGTTGCCATGGTCGTTATGACGGGGTGCGCTGGGACTAGAATGGAGACAATGTACTGGAAACTAGAGAAAGTGTTCGGTTGGGAGTATGTTGACGATGAAGGTGTCGAAGATGTCTATGCACCTATCGATTATTATATAACAGAAGTTATGCAACCCAGATATGAGCAAGCCAAGACAAATGACGGCTATAGTGATAGTTATGAACAGTTCCTTAGAGATTATGAAGACAGACTCATAACGACTATCGTGTTGTTCGGCACATATAATACTTACATAGAGCAATACCGTGCTGGCAGGGCAATGACTGATGGTAGCTATGTACTGTATTATAATGGGGGGTTCTATGTGCTTGATACGGTCAATGAGCAGTATCATGCGCTATCGTCTAGTGATTATACAGTAGTTGAGCATGCTGATGTTGCAGACCCTAATTCTTTGCCGACCAAGATTGTATATGACTTCTCCGGTACTTTACCGAATATATACTCTGTGCGTATGAGTAACGGTGCAGTACAGAATGTATCTCCTGCGTCTGCATACGATGTATTCATATATCTAACTTAGATATTACATTCAGCTATAACAATAACAATGCACTTAACAGTATTATCTGTTAAGTGCATTTTATTGTAGCGTTATTCGCAGGTGGCTGCAGTTTGGTCGACATTCTCATCATACTGAACCGGTTCCGTGACAGCATTACAGTCGATTTTGTTAATGCTGACTTCGAATGCAGTGCGGTTCTCGCTGAGTTGCTCAGTGATTTTCTTTACGTACTGCCTAGATTGAATGCGTCCGGTTACAGTCAGCCTGTCGCCGATACTTAGTGACCTAATGTAGCGAGCATTTCGTCCCCATGCGATACAAGGTATGTAATCGCTCTTGTTATATGCTCTGTTGACTGCCAGTAAACAATCGCATATCTCACGCATGAAAGGCGTAGTGCGAAATATAGGCTCCTTACAGATAAAGCCACTCAACTCTATAGAGTTGGTGTATGCATCATCATAGGGGAGTAAATCTCGTATGAACACCGTTAGCATTAGACGGCTACGCTCTTTGTCAATCTTGTTGTAACTGCGAAATTGCCCTTTAATGCAGACAAAATCGCCCTCATTAAGCGTTCTATCTGCCATGAGTCGTTCCGAAAGCGTTATAGGAACGACGTCAGTCATACCCGATAGTCGTTGGACCGAGATAGTAGTACAAAAAAACTTTTCGCCATAGACCTCGTGGGAGTAGACTAAACTAGCGGTGATTTGTCCGGATAGAGTAACTGAATTGGTGGTGGTGAGTGTTTCCATTGTGTTATATCTCCTGTATTTTATTGGTTATTGCAATTCGTGTGCTGTTTGCCAGTGTGGTCGATGTGGTAGTCCTGCCAGTATATTAGTTGTCCTACCGGTACTATGCTGAGATTCTTAACTGTCAGCGCCTGATAGATAAGAGGTATGGCGTCAACTATATGATCGCTGTTGTTATGGCATAGTATTATGTCGCCACCACTGGACTTCTGTATATTGATAGCTATCTGCCCTGCTTTGATTCCCTTCCAGTCTAAACTGTCTACACTCCATTGTATTGTAGTCAGCCCTAATTCTGTGGCTATCTCAATCAGCGTGTTGTTATAAGCGCCGAAAGGAGGGCGAAAAAGCTTAACCTGTTTACCTGTTATGTCTGTGATTGCCTTGCAGCTGTCCTTCAATTCCTGTGTTATCTGCTGTTTACTCATCTTAGTCATATCGCCGTGCGTACAAGAGTGAGTACCTATCTCATGCCCTCGATTATCAATCTCTTTGACCAAATTAGGGTATTTATCCACCCATATCGACACGAGGAAAAAAGTGCATTTGACACCCAGTTTATCTAGACAGTCTAGTATTTGACGGGTTTTGTCAGCGCCCCAAGCAGCATCAAATGTCAGCGACACAGTGTCCATTCGCTGTCCGACGCTGTATATGGGTATCAGTCTGTTGCTAGCTAGCACAGCAGAACTCGGCGCCAGCGTGAGCGCTAGAGTAACTGTACCCAGTACTGCTAGAACGAGTGCAAATATTCTTGTTAGTTTGTGATAATTACAATGCAATTCTATCATCTCCGTATTGGTAGTTATATGTCTAATATGACATAAGATTGTCGCCTTTTGCAGGATTAATCATTAGTAATATATGCTCATTTGTACCAAAAAAGAAAATAAAATCAGAATAATTAGTATGAGTAGTTCTTCATGGTGATGTATTGTGCGTTGTCAGTGACAAGGGTGGCAAAAATACTGCTAATTGAGACTCAACACAGTAAAAAAACGATATGTATCTGCGTATATAGTGTTCAATTATGGTATGTAATGCAATATAACATCCGAACACTTGCATTAATCTTATATGCTAAACATCGCCTGCGCAAAAGAAATGTGAGTAATCAGTTATACACCATATTAATGGTCGGTTGGCAGTAAACTAATATGTTAATTATTTACGCGTAAGCATAACCTTGCCTTTACAATCAGTGTTAACCAATACTTAAGTTAAGTTGCATGTGATAAGTATTGTCATAGTAATATCGAGTGATGAGAGTAGAAGAGAGAAGTGACTTGTTCACCTAATAGTACACATAATTATTGATTGCACGTTATCAAGTGAACAACTGTACAACTGCGCATATGTGCAACTATTATCCGTGCAAGTGAACAACTGACAAGTGCATTACATGTCGTGTTACGCAGAGCAGTTGCGTGGCATAAGGTACTGAAGTACTGATAGTGGACAATGGCGCGCAATCGGCATTATGTTAGTCCAAAGCAGAAATGAGTGATGTTCATATATAATAAGCTAACTCGATTTACTCTTGAATACATTGAGAGCAGACAATAATATCAGTATGCCACAGGGTAGTGCAATGCAAACACTTATAAACTGTGAGGTGGACAGCATTAATAGTGTACCTCTAGAATCTATTCTGAAGAACTCAATTATAGTGCGCCACAGCGAATAGAATATTAGATAGGTGCTAACAATTAGCCCGCGGGTGTTAGTGCGGATAAACAGTATTACCAGTATGGCGAACAGAATACAGTTGAATATGCTCTCGTATAACTGCACTGGCACTAATGGTACTCCTTGCATGATAATGTTAGTGCCGTCCCATACACCGTTAGTATATATTACGCCCAGCCCGTCAGTCGGTCTGCCATAACAACAACCGTTATATAGGCAACCTATCCTGCCTATGGCGTGGGCAACAGGGAGTACAAGTGCGCACATGTCTAGTGTGGCTAATGTGCTGGTATTTTTGACCTTACAGTAAATAATCACTCCGATAGCGCCACCAATTAATCCTCCATAGTACATGAATCCAGACAATAACAGGGTGATGAGCATTTGGCTGTTGCCTATTGCCTCTGGTAGCCTGAAAATGAATGAGAATAATCTAGCTCCAACTAATCCAAAGGGCGCTACTACTAGTGCTAGCAGTAGCAAGTCGATACGGCTGTAACCAAACTTGCGACATGTAAATAAGGTAATGCATACTGCCAGCAGGTAGCCGACAAGAACGGTGAACGTGTAAATGATTGAACCATTAGTGGTGGATATAGTTATGTGCATATCATACTCCTATCTCAACTATATCATAAGAGTCGGTTAATTTCAACAGGTTTGTCTTACTCTAATGGTAAGTGCTGTTAGCATGCTAATCCAGGTACTTATACCTAGTCTAATTGGTAAGTAACTGCTAACGTAATACACTGCGCTAATAATTGGTGCATGGCTGTGTCCTGATTACCTAAATTAAGTGTGAATATGCATAAGAAGTTGTGTCCCTTACCGTTAATAAACGAAAAAACGTGTTGATAGATAATTAACTTGAACTGATTGAACTAGTATAGTGGCACTGACATTGATATGTACGGTAAACTGGGGTTATCAACACAAGGTACCTGTATAAGTAACTGTAATTGCTGAATATTGTTCTGTCTGCTGTTGTTCGATGTATCTGATTAACTTAAATTAAGTGTGAATATGCATAAGAAGGTGTGCCCCTTCCCGTTAATAAACGAAAAAACGATTTGATAGATAATTAACTTGAACTGATTGAACTAGTATAGTGGCACTGACATTATTATGTACGATACACTGGGTTTTAAATATAAGTTGGTAGATTACGGGGAACAATACTAATAATAATTACTCTTCTTCCTTATCTTCACCAAAATCGAACTGTTCACCCTCGCTCTCTCTGCGCACCTTGATTCTACGGCGCACGACAATAATCACTAGGAATAATGCAAGCGAAATGGACACGATAAACAATGACAGTCCGAGCGCTTGATAGTTGGTTAAACCATGGTTAATAAGCATATCTGCGCTGACATATCCAATAATGTAGGACTTACCTTGTTCGGTATCGATTTCGGCCTGTATAAGACTGATATTGTTCTGTGTGTTTATAACCGTCACACTCTGGCCGACTTCGAGGTTGATATCCTGTTCGTTAAACTTGGCATAAGCAGTCAGTGAACTGTCTGCATAGACAGGTAGTTGATGACCAAGTGGGGGATTGACTCGTGAAACACCCTCAATTGATATTGTATTATCTATTGTGATGTCTCCAACGCTCTCTTGTCTTATCCAACCACTACAAGCAGTGGTATTATCCATATAGTTAATCAGGTAGTAGTTATGTCCCCATATTGTCAGCATATCACTGATAGTAACAACAGTGCCCTGCGTTAATGCGCATATGTGATATCTGTCTGCTACATAAGGAGCCGAATACACATGTGCTACCGAACTCACTCTGCCTTGCAAAAATACTGTAGTCTGTTGTATATCTAACTCGTCTGCGGTTATATCTGATTTTGTTCCCTTCTCGACGAATCCATATCTACCGTTATACATTATCAAGTAGTAGTTATCATTCTGCCAATTCTCATAGGTATACACAATGAATACATCGTCACTGCGCAGTGTACCATAATCTACGCTGTTATCTGTTGCCTGAGTTGCGCCATAGAGAATGTTGGTGGGGTAGCCGGTAGTTCTACATACATGCCAGCCGAGCATCGCGTCTTGACTAGGTATAGGTAAATCAATTGAGTTGGTTCCCAGCGAAAAGGTGGAATCTAAATTAAGTTTATATACTGCGCTGTTGATAGTGTATCTAGTGATAGTGTTGTTGCCTTTGGTAATATAGGCATAAGTATTATTGGTATCAATAGTCACGTCTGCACTGCCCAGTGTCTGATTGTCCTGATCGCTATATTGTGTAAGGGTGCTGTTGACAAAATCCAGTTGACAATAGTTATGCTGTTGTTTGTCGTATAGGTAGAGTTGTGCGCCCGTCAAATTATCTGCATTGTTGGTTATGCTGTTGACACCCAACAGACTATAGGCGTTATTGGTATAAGAGGTATTATTCCTTATACTGACTAGATTGCCGTTGTCAAAGTAATATGCGCAGATGCCTGTGCTACCCAGTGCAAAAATGAAACAGTCGCCACCAACAGTAGTGCTATATACTATGTCGGTGCAGTTGGGCATAATTGCATTGGTAAAGAATGCGCCGGTAGATTGTTTAATAACTACCATATACTCACTGCCACATGCAAAAATATAATTCTCTAATCCCTCTTGAATGACTGCGATATTACCATTAACTATTCTCTTGTTGTTATCTGTTTGAGCATAACTGCCCACTAAAGAGAAGTTGGTTAATCCAAGTGTACCCCAACACAGGTATCCATCCTTTAACAGATAGACTGTATTGCCATGAGAATAGATACTATCATAGCAGGTGTCAAGAGTATACCTCGTTCTATTGCCACCGTTGATATCGAATCTCTGAATGATGCCGACAGTATCATTATCCACTCTGTCTAATACGTAGATATAGTTATCATCGATGAATGTATCGCTCGGTCGTACGAATTTGACATCGTCATTGCTTGCGTGTGCTGTCGTTACACCGGCACAAGTTGATACTATTATAAGTAATAATATGATTATACTGGTTAATAATCTCTTAATCAATTAGGTTGTTTTCCTCCCGTTAGGGCACTATGTGGACAGCATGTAGTATAGGAATGTTCCACATACCGTAAATAATAGTAGAAAAGCTAGAATTACAGCCCAGATTCGTGCAGTTGATTTTTTCACTAATAGTATCTCCTATTGCACAAGTGATTATAAAGTCATTATACCAAATAGTGTAACAATAATCAACAATTTAACCCAAAAAAACAATATTATCACCACTACACAACAATGGTTTCGGCTTTACTGCTATGTACGTGCGCCATAGTTATTCAATGTTCGACAAAACAAGACAGAACATATGTTCTACATTTTTGACACCCACAATATATGTTGTCATTCTGTTGACACTTTAATTTTGGTACTATTTTTTTGTCAGTAGGGACTATATCTTTTAGCTTTTTGATCTGGCAGAACTAACTGTAATTGAGTTGTTTTTACCACGAGAATAATCCAAAAAAGACTATGCCAATTTTTTTTGCCTGTGCAATAAAATGGCATTCACCACTTGATTTTTTGCAGACTTATTGTACAATTTTGGCAATTTGGGCAAGCGATTATTACTAATGCTATACCTGTCGTTGTCTCTTTGGACTAAGTGTCAAATAATGAAGGTTGTAATTCAGCTGACAGAGGAGTAAATAAAGAATTATGAACAGATTCGCGAAAACAATTCTATGTTGTTATAATGCTATCCCTACGATGGTCAAAAAAGTTGATAGACTGGTCTATAGCAAGGCAGTTAAGTCGCACAGTAACAGTTATGGTCATGGAAACACGCTATACCAGATGGACAGAATTGTGTCCCTGCTCAATGTTAAGAACGACTTATTGCTTATGCGCAAGATTACCGATAAAGCGCTTGCTTGTCTGCCTGTTAAACAGAGAGTGTTGATAGTTAGCAAGTTTTTCCATAACATGACGTGCGAGCAAATACAACAGGCAGTCAATGTGTCCATGCGCACGCTGTTCAGACAGATTAATGCCAGCGTCAATTCGTTCGCTAGCGCACTGATTATAGAGGGATATGATAGAGAGTGGTTTATCTCTACCTATCTGTCCGAGCGGTGGATTAAACATATCTATAACACTTGTTGTGAAAAACAAGGTTTATGCGTACAACTACCACAAGAGCAGAGCATATTGGAAAGTGCATAAGATAACTCCTGTTAATAGTAAGCGTGAATTAACTGTGCAATAGATTGGGTTAGAGATAACGGTGCGTTAATTAATAAATGCTCATATAGTTGACAATATCTTAAGTGTGCAGACACATTGGTAAGATTATCTCATGTACGTATGTGTGTATAACAACGTATGACAAGGAGATGGCGTGTGATTGGTCAATAATTGTGCGAATGGTGTAGACACCTTATGCTAGATAGGTATTGCAATGGTAATCTATATCTCATGTACGTATGTGCGTATAACAACGTATGACAAGGAGTTGGCGCGATGTCTGTTCAATAATTGTGCGAATGGTGTAGACACCTTATGCTAGATAGGTATGGCAATGGTAATCTATATCTCATGTACGTATGTGCTTATAACAAAGCATGACAAGGAGTTGGCGTGTGATTGGTCAATAATTATGCGAATGGTGTAGACACCTTATGCTAGATAGGTATGGCAATGGTAATCTATATCTCATGTACGTATGTGCGTGTAACAATGCATGACAAGGAGTTGGCGTGTGATTGGTCAATAATTATGCGAATGGTGTAGACACCTTATGCTAGATAGGTATGGAATAATTATTGTTACGGTTGGTGTATATCAAATGGTGGGAGTAAACCGCATAACTAGTGTTTTTTAGAGTGAATAGCCCAGTGGTACTGTTATTGATAGAAGTGCGCAAATTGTACTATTAAGTACAAGAATCGTGCGTAACCGTCAAATGGCAGTATCTATTACAGATAGTCGTCGAAGTATCTAGGCTGATTGGTAGTTGTGTCGGTAGACACTCCGTATCTATCGATTGAGGATTTATCCTTAATGGCACGTTTACGAGTAGGAATGAACACGACTGCCAGTATCACTAATAAAGGCAAAGTTATCAATAGAATTAACGTTGCCTGAACTGGATTGGACAAGTCGGCAGATAGTATGCTATTACTGTCTGTCTGGTCGGTGTTAGTTGCCGGAGTGTCGGGTTCATCAATGATAACCACAGCAGGTTGAGTGAGAGGGGTGGGGTGTAGACTGAATACGGGAACTGTAACTGCTGTTGCCTGACAGTAGCCTAAGTATCCTTGGAAATATACATAATACCACTCGTTGTACTGGGTTATTGCCTTACCATAGTAAGACATCGACTGACCGCTTACTGCCGTTACAAAGGCTGTGAGGGCTTCATTCGGAGATGGATATATCTTACAGCCGTGATTACCTGCTTGAATAAGTACCTTAGGGTAGAGTGGAATCAACGGTTTTTCGTAGACTTCTTGTACGCTGTCAATCAGAACGTATCCATTAAGTTTGGCAAAGTTAGCCTGTTCGTTCAGCAGTTCTACCTGATAGAATCCACCACTTATACCTACCACAGTAAGATAGTACGTGGGAATCAATGCGAACAGTTTACTAGTATTATCCGGCGCAGAGTAGAAGTACACATTGGTGTTCTCAATGCGAACATAGGGTGGAACCTGCTCTGTCTGTGCGTAGGCACTAAAGGGCAGGTAACACATAACGATTATTGATAACATTGCACATACAACAGTTTTCATACGCACCGACTAAGCGCTATAACAGACGCTTGATTAGTGAATAAACACTAACACAGGCGATGAATGACGTTTATGAGAAATAGTAGCGAAAGATAGCAAGTAATGGCTTATGCCAACGGGGAAAGGTAACGATGAAAAGCACGGTTGAACGGATACTAGATATAGAGAGGGAACAGAAAAGAAGGCGACAGCAACCGCTGACGAACTACAACAAGGACAAAGTACATCCTAAACAGATGATGTTCCACAAGTGCCAAGCAGGCAATCGGTGGGTGTTCGGTGGTAATCGTAGCGGTAAGACGGAGTGTGGGGCAGTGGAGACGGTATGGTTATCTCGTGGTATACACCCATATAGACCCAACAGGCCAGATACGGTGTGTTTCGTGGTGTCGTTATCCAGTCAAGTAAGCCGTGAGGTAGCGCAACAAAAGATTCTATATTACCTAGACAAGCAGTATATAGCCGACATCGTCATGGTTAGCGGTCGGCGAGACAGCGCCGAGTATGGCATTGTGGACTATATACTGGTCAAGAATGTTTATGGCGGGTTGAGTAAGATTTTTTTCAAATCGTGCGAAGCGGGCAGAGAGAAGTTTCAGGGAGTATCCTTGGATTTCGTATGGTTTGACGAAGAGCCACCGCTAGATATATACAGCGAGTGCAAAATGCGTTTATTGGACCGAAAAGGATTCATTTATGGCACGATGACACCATTAAAAGGGTTGACATGGGTATATGAGCAGATATTCCTCAATGCACAACAAGATGATGAAGTGTGGCATATCACTATGGAATGGGCAGATAACCCATATTTACCACAGGACGAAGTGCAACATTACACGCAGACTATGTCCACTGAGGAACTCAAGTCTCGCCGATACGGTGAGTTCTACTCTCAGAGTGGATTGGTATATAGCGAGTTTGACAGTACTGTACACGTAATTCAACCTTTTGAAGTGCCACATGAGTGGTATGACAATATTAGTATAGATCCCGGATTGAACAATCCTCTTTCCTGCCATTGGTATGCAGTTGACAGTGATGGTGTGGTGTATGTGATAGCCGAACATTATGAGGCGAAGCAAAGTGTTTCCTACCACGCTCGAAAAATCGAGCATATGTGCAACCAACTTGGCTGGCACCGTGATAGTAGTGGAAGAATAAGTGCGCTTATTGACAGTGCCAGTAACCAGCGCACTCTAGCGTCAAGCAAAAGTGTGGCTGAACTATTCTATGAGCAGAATATTGCGGTGAATACAAGGGTTAATAAGGATTTGTTCAGTGGTATCAATAGAGTCAAGGCGTATCTCAAGCCCGAAGTGGGACAACCCAGATTATATATCTTTTCCTGCTGTGTCAACCTCATAAGAGAGTTCAAGAGTTACTGGTGGGGAAATGAGGACAGGCCTAAGAAGGTAGACGATCACGCCTTGGACGAATTGAGATATTATCTCAGTTCCAGACCAGAGGCGCACGTCCCATTGAATCCACCCAAGAGTGTAATCACGCTGGACAAAGAAAACCTATTAAGGAAACATCGGAGAGTACATAAACAGTCATAACAGTTGTCGACAGTAATCTCATGCCAGTTGTTGTAAATTATACCAATGGTATGATAATTAATGCTAATAACTACTTGCGTTATATGGCTAGTGGTCATAGCATGTTGCAACAGTTACAAGACAACGGTTAATGCATAATACTTTTATTTTACTGAATGTCGGTGATAGCACGGAAGTCGTCGGGTAATCGTGGCTCAATAACTACTTGTGTTATACGGCCAGTGGTCATAGCATGTTGCAACAGTTACAAGACAACGGCTGGTGCAAAAATACTGTTACTATTCTGTATCTCTGTGTAGAGCACGGCAGATATATAGAATTGTTGACCCCCGATTGTATCAGTAGTACGACACAGTGAATAAAATTACGACAATTGATAGGCTGTCCTCTATGCATTATCTACCTATTTCCGACAGCGAACACAAAACACATATATTTTTGAGTAGATTTACCTATACACAGGCATCAATATTATTAAGGAGCAGTTATCTAATTGACAAAAATTAAAGATAAATTATATAAGCGCGCGCTTGGTTACACCGTTAAGGAGAAGGCGGAGGATTACAGTGTAGTAGACGGAGAAATGCAACTGGTTAAGAAGCGCATTATTACTAAACACATTCCACCCGATATAACGGCATACAAGATGATAGTGGACCAACAGATAGACTTAAGTGACTACACGGATGAGCACTTGGAGAGGGAAAAACAGCGATTATTGGAGCAATTAAGCACAAAAGGAGATAAAAATGACTAACAATGATAAGTTCTACGGTGATTTAGTGCAAGAAATCAAAGAAGACTTTGAGCAACGACAACGGCAAAGGAGAGCATACGAGAATAGCTGGCAACTCAATATCAATTTTGTCTCAGGCAATCAATACTGCTCTGTTACGCCTCAAGGTGATATTATTGAACAGGACAAGTATTATTACTGGCAGGAAAAACAAGTGTATAACCACATAGCGCCCATTGTGGAGACTAGAATGGCACGCCTGTCGCACATTAGACCCAAGATGACTGTTAGGCCATTCTCCAACACAGATGAGGATATAGAGTCCAGTAAACTGGCAACCAAAATATTATGCGCGACAATGGAGTCTGTTAACTATGACAGGCTAATAGACAGTGCAACTGCGTGGAGCGAAGTTACGGGGACAGCATTCTATAAGGTAACGTGGGAGAGCCAATATGGACAAACACTTCTTGAGGATGGTAAGGAGTACAAGACAGGCGACGTAAGTATAACTGTATGTTCACCATTCGAGATATATCCTGACAGTAATGTGGCAGAGGACATAGAACAATGCAACTCAATTATCCACGCTAAGGCGTATGATATCGCAGACATCAAGAGTATATGGGGTGTGGAAGTGCCAGGAGAAGATATCAAAGTGTTCGGTTATGATGGTTCTGCATGTAATGGTGGATACGGATACAATTCTGCTACGCCGTTCGTGTGCGATGAGGTCAAAAAAAATCATGCAATCGTGATAGAAAGGTACACTAAACCCTCACAGCAATACCCCAATGGGCAATTAACTATTATAGCTAGGGACAGCATACTGTATCACGGAGAGTTGCCATACATTGAGCACGGCATAATTTATCCGTTCATTAAACAGGTATGCCATAGACAAGTAGGTTGCTTCTGGGGAAGTAGTATTGTGGAGCGCATTATTCCGCTTCAACGCAGTTATAACGCTATCAAAAATAGGAAAAACGAGTTTCTTTCACGCATAGCAATGGGTGTGCTGACTGTGGAGGACGGCTCAGTAGATACAGACAATCTAGAGGAGGAGGGACTATCCCCTGGAAAAGTGATTATATACCGGCAGGGTGCTAGTAAGCCTGCATTACTGGACGCAGGCAACGTGCCTAACGACTTCATGTATGAAGAGGATAGATTGCTCAATGAGTTCATAGTCATATCAGGTGTCAGCGAACTAGCACGAAACTCCACTACTCCATCGCAGATAACCAGTGGCGTCGCACTGCAACTACTTATTGAGCAGGACGAACAGCGCTTATCATCTACTGCTAATAATATCAAGATTGCCATTAAACAGATTGGTAAACACATAATCAATCTATATCGCCAGTATGCAACTGCACTAAGGCTAGCAAAGACTGTTAGCAATGACGGTAGTGTTGAGATATACTACTTTACTAACGCTGACCTAAGAAGCGATGATATCGTTTTCGAAACGGAGAACGAGATAACTGATAGCCCTGCCAACAGGCGAAATATCGTGATGGAACTATTGCGTTCAGGGTTATTACAGGACGAAAACGGTAAGATGAGAGAGAGCACCAAGGTCAAGGTAATGGAGATGTTGGGATTAGGCAACTGGGAGCATGCTAAGGATATCGAGAGCCTACACCTAGCTAGAGCAGACAAGGAGAATCTAGAGATGACAACGGCTCAAGTGCCACTTACTGTCGATAACCATAACCTACATATTGATAGCCACATTGCTTATGTAATTGACATTAATAATCAGTTAAACGACAAGAGAAAGAGTGTGATTCTGGAGCATATAGCTATGCATAAGCAGTTGGCACAAGGGGGTATTGTATGAAAAACGGCAAGTTCAAGAGTCATACAGACCTAGTCAACAGTTATGATAATCTACAGAAGGCATTTACACGCAAGTGCCAGTATGTTAAGCAGTTGAGTAAACTGTTAACAGATGCAGATATACCGTTGCCGACCAATAGGAATAACCAGTTGAATATTGACAGCGATGTCGGCGCAGACTGTGGTGAAGGTGTGCATATTGGTGATGTTGATGTGTCTTGGCCTGTACATTATGACAACACCTTTGATAACGACAACACCGTTACTTGTGCAACCGAAGATACTGGAGGTGTTGTCGAACACAATCCAATAGATAATTTAATGCAAGCGCTGGACGAAAAGGATATTGCTACTATCAATAATGGTATAGACGCAGATGGTGACACTGTAGCTCGAAATAAGAAAAAAGGTATTACTGCGATCAATTGCGATATAAACACAGACAGTAACTCTGTCGCTCAAGCACAAGAAATAGGTTGTACTTCAACTAGTATTGATACAGACGCAGACAGTGACGCCGTGGTACAGGAGCAGGAGAAAAAGTGTTTAGCTACAATCAATAGTGATTCAGAAGCAGATAGTAACTCTGTCGCTCAAGCACAGGAAATAGGTTGCACTTCAACTAGTATTGATACAGACGCAGACAGTGACGCCGTGGTACACGAGCAGGAGAAGAAGTGTTTAGCTACAATCCATAGTGATATAGGCTCAGATAGTTACTCTGGCGTGCAGAATCAGGGAGCGACAGATTACACTGCAACTAATACCAATACAAACACGGATAGTAATGACGCAACGCAAAAGGGACAATCTTCGGTCGATACACACATAGGCGCCTCGGCCGAAGTTGATTATATAAGTGGTACAAGCAGTCTGCCACCACGAGAGATGGACAAACAATCATTCTATAACAAGTATCCACTGGCAACATTGTTCAGCGATCAAATTGAAGCAGTATTGGACAACCCTGATGTTTCATTCTGCAATGACCGTAAAGAAGCGTTGCTCAATGTGTGTTGCGACAAGACTTTGCTGTATCATGCGCTGGCTGGCGACAAGGATTTTTGCGATTATATATGTAACAACGAACAGATTAAGCGCAGAATACTAGCTGATTACCTGATAGCGCTACAAAACAATCGTGTCGCACCGACAATTAAATCGGGGGCAAAGTTGCCACTATGTCCACCTCAAAGGCCCACAACTCTTAATGAAGCGAATAGAATGGTCAAGCATTATATCGGCTAGGAGCAATCTTATATAACTATTGCTTATTAAGTGAATGTGGCACTAAACTATGCCGACACAGTACATTAAGATTTATTACTATTGATGAATACGTGTTGGTTGGCGGTAGTTAAAGGGTGATACGCCCTTTAATTACTGCTATGTGCGTACAGGTAACATTTGTACACACACGTTCGGCTACCCGTTAAGTGTGGTCAGAATCTAGAAGTAAATTAATTAACAAGGAGAATCAAATGGTAACATTATCATCAGCAGACAATGCGCTCAAATCACTATATCTCAATGTAGTGAGCGAACAACTCAATACCAAGACTAATCCTCTGCTCAACAGAATCGCACAGACCGAAAGTGACGTATGGGGTAAGGAAATAATCAAACTAGCACCGTATGGCGTGAACGGTGGTATCGGAGCCGGAGGCGAAACGGACAATCTGCCCACTTCGGCTGAAAACAAGTATGCACGATTCGTATTAACGCTCAAGAATCTATATGGTACTATCGAGCTGTCGGATAAGGCAATCAGGGCGTCTCAAAACAATGCAGGCGCATTCGTCAACCTACTTAATGCAGAAATGGACGGTCTGATTAAGGCCAGCAAGTTCAATTTTGGCCGTATGTTGTATGGAGACGGCACAGGCACACTGGCAACTATTGAATCAGTATCTGGCAACGTAATCATTGTAGACAGTGTACAGTACCTAATGGAAGGTATGATGATCGATATCTGCACAAGTCTTGGTGTGGCTAGGTCGGGTTATACGTCAAGGCGAATAACAAGTATTGACAGAACAGACCTTGCAGTCACAGTGTCTGGTACAGCTATTGATGACGACGTAGTTGTCGCAACAGATATACTAGTAGTGCAGGGCAGTTATGGTAAAGAGCTGACTGGTCTTGGCGCAATATTCGGCAGTTCTGCTACCTTGTACGGCATAACAAGACAGGGTAACAACTGGCTGACACCATATACAGACACTATGTCTACAGTAAGCGACGTAGACATACAGACAGCCATTGACCATGTAGAATCTGTCAGTGGAGGAGCAATCGACTTCATCGTATGCAGTTATGGTGTGCGCAGAGCATATCAAGCTTATTTAAGAACATCGGCGTCAAACATAGATGTACTTAATCTCGAAGGTGGCTATAAGGCAATATCATATAGTGGCATTCCTATGGTAGCAGACAGATTCTGTCCGTCTAACACTATGTATCTACTGGATACTAAGGAGTTCAATCTGCACCAACTATGTGATTGGCGCTGGTTGGAGGGCGAAGAAGGACGCATACTCAAACAGAAGGCAGGTCAACCAGTATATACCGCAACATTAGTCAAATATGCTGATATGATATGTAACAAACCAATAGGTCAAGCACAATTAACGAGTATCACAGAGGCATAGTTACTTATCGAAAGGGTGCAGGATACCTAATAATAGTGCTTCTTGCGCCCTTTACCTTCGTTTAACGACAACATAAAATAAAGGACATATTATATAAGGACGTATATATGGATAACATGATAGAAATTGTGAGCGATGTATTCGACATTGCCTGCTGGATACGTTCGCTGGGTAGTTACAAGGTGGTATACAACTTAGACAAAAGAGTTTTTCAGGTAAGAGATGCATACAGTAATGCGTTATGCGTAACGCTATATGACAGACTGGACTACAGAAGTGTCTATACGGTGTATAGCACTATGCGACAACATGCAGATGAGATATTCGCACTGGTAGAACGGCATAATGCTCAACTAGACAGGCAGGCAGAATATAATGCACAGGTCAGATACGAGCAAACACTAGAGAATATAAGGAGAATGATATAATGAAAATGAGTCAATGTATACAACTGGCAGATTTGTTACTAAACACGGAAATCGACACAGCGCTGTTTAGCAAGACGCAGATGGACGACCAGTTATCTACGGCTCTTGCTAACAAACCTTTATCACTGCTTGTCAGTTGCGCCAACATAGTGCTAGCTGAG
This sequence comes from Clostridia bacterium, assembly GCA_028698585.1. GTDB lineage: Bacteria > Bacillota > Clostridia > Christensenellales > CAG-314 > STF1-98. The sequence continues at coordinate 29,433 of JAQVWG010000003.1, forward strand.
ATTGCCAACGAGTATGTGCCATTGGTGTATAAAGAAGATGTAAATTGTGTTAACGGCACAGTAGCGTACAGCACTTTTGCTAAAGATATGTTATCTGTACTGCGTATAAGTGACAGTAACGGCGCAAGAGTGAGATACAGATACAGACCGGACGGGATAGATATAGACAGTAATAAAGTGTGCACAGTGGTGTACTCATATAGACCTATATATGCTGATTTCCTTGATGATGTACAGGTAGGCAAGTCTGTTATAACTGAGCGAATAATAGCATTCGGAACTATTGCCGAGTACTACCTATTGACAGGTAAATATGAGGACGCAGTGTTGTGGGATAAGCGATATAAGGACAGTCTGCTGGCTGTATCAGGCAAAAAGGGCGAGATTAGAGTCAAATCTCGACCGTTAATCTAGTGCGCGGGGAGAATGTATAATGATTTATAATAAACCAATGCCTCTTAAACAGCGCACAATTAAGAGTACACGGATAACATTCAGTAACCAAATAGATACGGTTACCGATCAGTTGGTATTAGCACAATCAGTAGGTGTAATCAGTTATAATACCAGTGGCGCCAAGGGCAGTCTATTGTCTGTGGGCGGAATGGGTAGATTATACTTAACTGATAGTATAACCAATCAACCAATAGCAGTAGACGCACCTATAGGATTAACGTATGTCAAGGGGTGGTATTATCGCAAATATAATGCGTTAAACTGTGTTTATGATGATAGTTTAATTATGCTGTGTTCTAACTATTATCTATACAAGTTGTCAGTAAGTGCGCCCGAAAACGGCTGGACGCAGATAGATAACTCACACTTCGACGCTATGCCTTGTGCAATTAACTACAAGTTGGGTGACGATGATATACTACTGTTGTCCAGTAGTCAAGATGACTTAACCGTATATGACGGCACAACAATCAGTACCGTTAGTACTGCGCCTAAAATAACGTCAATGTGCGTGCATTACGAAAGGCTGTTCGCAACAGGCGAAGACAACATACTGTGGTTTAGTGATGACTTGGACCCGACCAACTGGAATATCGGTATAGATCAGGCAGGTTATATCGAGTTCGCAGATAACAAGGGAAAGCTACTTAAAGTTGTTAGTTTCCTAGATTATCTATACATATTCAGGCAATATGGTATAACTAGATTGACAGCGTATTCCTCTCAAGAGGATTTCACTGTTACGCAGTTATATACTACCAGTGCCGAGATAGTCGCAGATACGGTAGTGGTTTGCGGCGACAGAATACATTTCCTTGCAACTGACGGACTCTATTCCTTTGACGGTATTAATACCACAAGAATACTGTCTAATCTAGATAATCTATTACAACGCGTCAACAGTAGTGCATGTGCCGAATATGCAGACGGTAAATATATGCTTGCATGCAAGTTGAATTACAATGACAGCGTGTCGATTGACAGTCTAGCTGATAATTATGCTAACAACACTTTGCTCAATTATGACTTTGTCAAAGGCATAGTGACTCTGTGTAGAGGTATGGATGTAAGACATATCACATTGTCTTATTATCAAGGGTTGCAAGGCATATTCATACTCGGTGGTCAATATGCAGACAAGTTGCTTGTGCAGGAGGATAGTGGGTGCGTACTTGATAAGGCGCTACCCAAGTGTCATATCTGTCCAATAACTAACCTCGGCAACAGCGAAAAAGATAAAATTATAGACAAAATAACGTTGATGAGTATATATAACTGTACTCTATGTATCTGCGCGGATAATGTATGGCACTACTACGACATAACAGGCAGTAATAAGTACGTAACCCTACCCCTTGGGCTAATAGGCAACTTGTTCCAGTTCGCATTGATGAGCAATCAGGCTAGAATGGATGTCAAGTCCATTACTGTAGTTTTCTCGCTGTACTAAGGGAGAGTAAAATAATGGATTATGGAAAACTAGCATATATGAAAGTTGAGGACATCAATCGAAGACTCAATAATTATGCCAAAATTGTCGCAAGTAATAAGGGCAGCCGACTGGTATTCAACAGACAATGCATAAGTATAAGCACAGTCAACAACAGTATCGACATGTGGACGTATTTACCCACAACTACCGATATAGAGATAGAGTTGATTGCGTCCACACTTGCCACTGACAGTGTTAGTATCAATGCTCGTATACTGCTCAACGATGTGGTGTGCTTGCCATTTACATGTCAGTTGCATAATGGCATTGTGGGACTAATCAACTGTGGTACGACCGTAACACAGGTGCAAGGGCTGTGCCATATAACATTACAATTCGATACCAATGTAGACTTCGAGTTAAACAGTCTTATGTTATCAGTATATGGGCAAGCATTGCAGAAGTACCAACGTAAACCCACACTGTGCTACACCAATGATAGCGGAGTGGACTACTACGGTATAGTGCAGATACACACGCTGACTGTATATCAAACGAATCTGAGCACTGCGCCTACTATTATCGACCTAGGTCAACTTGACATAAATCAAGCGCAAATACAATTCATCAATGGCGTGTTACATCTTATATACACAATCAATGGGAAATTGTACGTGTCAAGTTGTGTGGGAACAATAGGTAGTGGAGTACTTATAGCCAGCAATATATCTCAGTTTTGTTGTTACAGCGTAAATGGGGTGCTGTATGTGTTTATAGTTGTCAAGAACAAACTGTATTTAATTACAGTCGACAGTCAATATCATGCGTGTGCGCCCATACCGATAACACTGCCATACACTAATGCGCTAGACAGTATCAGTTGTTATGTTACAGCAGACTCTATCTATTTAGTTACACAAGACAATAAGATTACTAGGCTGTATCGAACGAGCAGTGTTCAACAACCATTCGATATGTTGTCTGCACTTAGTTATGGACAGCAGAAGGGTTGTTACGCAACCGATACACATCTGTACTGCACAATAGTAGTTAATTCGCTGTGTCTAAGCACTGACACGCTACTGACAGATTGTAGTACAACTGCGCTCAGCAAGTGTTACTGTGAGGACGCATTACAGACAGGAGCAAACAGACTGATATTACAAGACGGTCTGACAATTCATTCGAATTAGGAGGATTAGATGGCAATAACAATAACCAATAGCATACCCAACAATATTAAACTCAAGGAAAAAGCAATTGCATTAGTAGGTGATGAGATAAGCAACAGACCACAGGTTAAGGATAATGGATCTAACGCGCATCAGTCAACAACTACCGATGTTAAAGGCGTATACAGTGAGTTGGTTAAGAAACTAGATAATGTTGAACATAAGTATTCGACAGACTATATTGAACCTGAGATAGAGTATGACCAAACACTGGGATTAGAAAAAATTGAGTATGAAATGCCGACCAGAGAGGAGGCACACATTAGGGCAGAACAGATACTTGAACCTAATTATAACAAGGACAAGGCCAAGGTCGAAAGTAATTTGAACAAGGCGCAAGTGCAGGCAGATACCCGAATATCACAGATAAGGCAGGAAACACAACAGAAGATAGATACACTTAATGACAATTTTAAGAATCAACTGGAGGACATCAAACGAAATGCGATAGATAGGGGTGTCGCACGCTCATCTATCATTAACAGTGAACGTGATAATGCACATCAAGAGGTCGAGAGCGTAGCCGACACTTTACATTCACAGGCGGAGGGAGAGATTGTGCAGTTAGAAAAGGGCATACAAGAGGCACGACAACAGGCTCAGCAGGCGCTTGATACGTTAAAGCAGAGTTATGACAGCGAAGTAGTCAATCAGATAACAGAGATTCTACAACAGGCAATTAAGGACAAAGTCAATGCAATCAAGTACAATAACACAGTAAACGAAAGGGAGACTAAATATCAAATATCTCGGCAGAATGCCATATCAAAGGCTAATGCAGATGAACTAGACAGGCAGAATACAATCTATGATTTGATTTCCCAATATGGTGTAGATACAGTTAACAGGCGCAAATATGAGGAAAAATACCAGATTGTTAAACAGTATCTTGACACATTAAGTAAGTACGACGCGCTTAAACTATGCCAGTCGACCAGCGCCATTAAACAGCATTTAGGCCCTAGTTATAACGCCCTAATTGAGTATCTGATGAATAAATGATACTGCTCTTACTAGTGTAGTTATATGAGCAGTGGAAATAAAGATATCGTATGCATTACATAACTATATACGGACAGTGCCTGAGAGGAAATTATCTCAGGCACTGTTAATTTATATTACTGATAAAGTGTGCGTTACTCAATAATTATGTTAGAAACGTCGGTCGTGGTGTCTAGTTTAATGCGTCTAGTGAAAAACTTGCGATTATCCAGTTGATAATATTCGACTAGAGCGATGCACTTGAACTGATAGAGCATATAGACACATGCAAGTGTGAGGATGATATTGACGATGGCTAAATTGATATTGAACAGAAGTGATACATAGTTGATGACGACAGATACAACAGTGAATGTAACCATCAACAGAACGTATTTACAAAATATGCTCCAAAAACAGTTGAGTACCTTCTGCATGCCTACTTTGAGCGCTTTTTTAATCAAATAGCCGTTATTGACATACTCTATTGGCCAGAATGAATATAGCGCCATTCTCGTCATATATACACAGATACACAGTATCAATGCCAACGGTACCGTTATTATGCCTAACGGTAGGAATATAATCAGAGATGCTAGTGAACCAAATATGATGAATATGTCTAGCCATACTGTACTCAGTAGGTGAATCAAAGAGAACTTACATGACTCGCCGAAATGCTTGAGCAGATACCACAAAAAATGTTTCTTACTACTGGTGTCCATAAAATCCTTACAATAACTAGTTATGGGTATATACACCAGATTATTGGTAAAGCGCAACAAGAACAAGACTATCGCACCACTTAAGTATGTCAGCGCTAAACTTCCCGCTGTAAGACTGGTTTGGCTATATGCCAGTACGAAATTATCATATGCCTGTATCAGATAATCGGCAATCTGTTGCGCGTTAATTCGCAGAGATTGTCCATCAGTCAGTAGAGTTATAACTTGATTGATTGTATACGCCAAGCCACTCTGTGTCAGTAGTATGTGTAGCTTGACAACTATAGGATAGGTCGCAAGTGCGAACACGCCCAATATGATAACGGTGATGAGCAGTTGAGTTAAGAAACTCAGCAAAAAAGCTCTAAAAGTGTTGTTTGATAATCTTATTGATTTACTTAACTTCATAATCTACCTATTAAATAACGAGGTCGACAAATCTCGGCGCTGTCCGTCTGTAAGCGAGATGTAGGTCTTGAGCCCAAAAATGCAGAACATCATCAACCAGAAGAGGAATAACATCGTTAGAATAATTGTGTGGTATATTGGCAGATACCAACTATATGTAAGGAAAAGATACTTAGATATCGAAGCCACACCTATGCTGAGCATGAATCCCGCCAGTATTTTGGCATACGTGCTCCAGTATTTACCGGCAACTAACTGTATAGAATAGCTCACGGCTATGTTGAAGTTATAGTTATCCATCAATTTACTCGGAATGGCGCAGGCAGTCATGGTGTAGGCATAGAGAATGTAGAATATGTCCACCATGAACATTACGGCAGATATTATAGTTATAGATAATCCACGCAAACCTACTTTATAGCAGGAAAACACTACTGCCGAGGTAATCAAATTGAAACACTCGATATAAGTGGCCATAAGCAGGAAATACAGCATTACAACCAGTAATATATTGAAATTGTAGCTCGATAGACGTCTGTATCGCCGTATGCCCAGACGCATGTGTTTCTCAATCATGGGGAAAAGAACGCAACAGGCAATGAACAGAACTATCCACCCAATTACCCATATCCACCAACTGCTCGAGAAGTTGAGAAACGAGAAGTATTTATATGCGCCATTATAGTAATCTGTGCCGATAAAACCGTCTCCTTGTGTGAAAAGCATATAGAAGAAGTCAACAAATGTGTAAAAACTACGGTTGGTACAGGATAAGCCCAACAAGAACGAAGGCACTATGCATAATGGCAACAGATAAAAAAAGTTGCGAAAAAAATAACTCAATGATGAGGTGCTTTGTTGTCTCATAAATATCCTCTCGTAGTCTATACTCTGTATCTTGACTGAATCATTATAGCCTAGTTATGATATCTTATCAAGTATTTAGCAAAAAAATAATGTACTGTCAGCGTAATTGAACAAAATGATACGAATAAGGGCTGACATATATGTCGGCCCTTATGTAGATTATTAGTATTATGCGATGTAATTATTTAGTGAATATTCTCAGGTGGGGGATATTATCAAATAGCGCAAGGTCTACCTTGTCTTGGAAGTCGAACTTGGCAACGCCGTACTTACCGTTAGACTTAATCATATAGTCGTGTAATTTCCAACTCTTGCCCTCTTGAGCGAACAGCTCGCCCTGTCCCTTGAATAGTACCAGCACGGCATAACCCTTAGTTGGCATAGAGATTGAGGGGAAATTGACAGAATTGACAATGTTGAGATTATCGTAGAACTCTACTATCTGTTCGCCTGCAATTGTTGCGCAGTTTTCCTCAGCCTCGGGAGTGCTTGCTCCAATGTGTGGCAATGCGATAATGTTGTCGACATTAAGTAGGCGTGAGTTAGCAAAGTCTGTTACATAACGGTTGACCTTACCACTATTGACTGCCTCTATAATAGCGTCGTCATTAACTAATTCTCCCCTTGCAGTATTGATAATATTGACTCCGTCCTTCATCTGTGCAATTACGTCCGCATTGATAATGCCGCGAGTTGAGGGCAGTAGGGGTAGGTGCAGGCTAATAAAATCTGCCTGTGCCAACAGCTCAGGTTGTTGAACTTGTTTAGCTTCGCTTGGTAAATCTTTATCGCCACTGACATCTCTAACTTCGGTAAAGACTACGCGCATACCTAGTGCGATAGCAGCCCTTGCTACTTTCTTGCCGATAGCGCCTAGACCGATAAGACCAAGAGTCTTGCCCATTATCTCGTTGCCAACGAACTGTGCCTTACCCTTCTCAACTTGCTCAACGACTGTCGTGTCGTCATCTCTTAATTTGGATGCCCAGTTGAATGCTGGGATAATTTTACGCCCGCATAGGAAAAGAGAACATATTGCTAATTCTTTGACTGCGTTACCGTTAGCACCGGGAGTGTTATATACGATGACGCCTTGATCTGCGTAGGTATCGAGTGGAATATTATTGACACCAGCACCACAACGAGCAACTAGTTGTACTGATGGCGCGAGAGTATAATCGTGCATCTTGAATGAGCGCACGAGTATGCAATCTGGGTCCTTAATGTCCTCTGCCAGTAGGTAGTTGTCGCCTAAAGCCTGTTGGGCGAGAGGGCTGATTTTGTTAAGTGTTAATACTTTTTTCATTATGGCTCCTTTACTTGTTGCAACAAGCACACTTACTGCCGTGTTCTTGTTCGAACTTCTTCATGAACTCGATTAGATAGTCAACAGACTCAAGCGTCATAGCGTTATAAATGCTTGCACGCAGTCCGCCCACGCTCTTATGTCCCTTGACGGCAATTATGTTGGCTGCTGACGCTTCCTTGACGAACTCTGCATCTAGTTCCTCGTGGCAGGTCCTGAAGATTACGTTCATTATGCTTCTGTCTTGCTTCTTGACATTATTGCGATACATCTTACTGCTATCGATATAGTCGTATAACCTTCTTGCCTTCTCACGGTTAATCTTCTCTATTGCCTCAATGCCACCTTGCTCCTTAATCCATTCTAGCACACGTAGTAGCACATAGATAGTGAAGGTAGGGGGAGTATTGAATAGACTGTCCTTGTCGGCGTGTGTTTTCCACTTCATGATAGTAGGACATATTGGTAAAACATAGTTATTATCTACCCATTCTTTCTTGACTATAACTACTGTCAGTCCTGCGCCGGACATATTCTTCTGTGCGCCTGCATATATCAATGCGAACTTGCTAACGTCAACCTTGCGAGAGAGTATCTCACTGCTCATATCTGCAACAATGGGCACTCTACACTCTGGAAATGTGTTATAGCAGTTGCCTGCAATGGTACCGTTAGTGGTGATATGCACATACTTGGCATCGGGACGAATCTTGTCTGCAAAGTCAGGTATACTGGTCCACTTGTCTGCCTCTGTGCTGGCTATCTCGACTACATCGCCGTATTTCTTGGCTTCATCGTAAGATCTCTTAGCCCAGTGGCCAGAGTTGACATAGTCTGCCTTGTTGTTTACACCTAGCAGGTTGAGTGGGATTGCCTCGAACTGAAGCGTTGCGCCACCTTGTAAGAACAGAACATAATAGTCGTCGGGAATACCCATTAACTCACGTAGCAGTGCCTGTGCCTGACTGTGAATCTTCTCGTATGGTTTACCCCTATGAGACATCTCCAATGGATTCATACCCGAACCGTCAACATCCAGAAACTCTGCTTGTATTCTCTTAAGTACCTCTAAAGGTAGGGTAGATGGACCGGCAGAAAAATTGAAAACTCGCATTTGATACCTCCAAAAAAATGATTATTGTAAGTCAATGACTTAATCAATGGCATTATACACGAGGACGAGTTTTTTTGCAAGGGTAAAAGGGTACTATTTTGGCCAAAATGAACAATATTACAGCATAATTATGTGCAATTAAACTATTAGAGTTATTTTGCACTTGGTACACTCAATGACCGCCATTCGCTTGCTAATAAATTGATTATAACGTATAATTATACAATAGTCTACCTGCGCAAATGATAGCGTCATAATAGTGCTATGAATGTATCAATTATACGCAATTTGGACACAAAGCAATACATAATAAGGAAGTAATAATGAAAAACAAGCAGAACCAATCAACCAATAGAGACACCACGAATGCCGTTAATACAGTAGCTGTGAACAATCAAATTAAGGGTAACAATCACGGTGGTAGGTATAATAATAGTAATAAGCCTAATGACAATAAGTCAAGTGGTAATAAGCCCACACAGAATGCAGCTCATAACAGTCAATCGACCAACAATCAAGCTGTAGACAATAACATGGCTAAGGGCAACATACCATACGGTAAGCCCACTACTAATTCCAACAAGAGTAATACAGACAAGCTAATTGTTAACACGAGTAATGCCGATAAGCCTCGCACTGGTAAAGGTAACGTAAATACACCCAATGCGAACAAGAGTAGCACAGGCAAGCCTAGTGTAGATAAGGGCAACAATGGATTAAAGGGTAACAAGAGCAAGGGTGGCAAGTCCGTTAATAATTTAACCACTACTCTTGCTAGCTCTAATAACAACAACAAGGGCACTAACCAGCAACGCAATCCCGAACATAGAGCAGGGAATGATAATAATACTAACCATATCAATGCTTCGAATCCAATCAATAACTCGTCTGTTGACGATCGTTCAATCAATGTTGACAGTTCACCCAAGAAGGGCTCTAATCGGCATGTAGACACTAAAGGACGTCTCAAGATAGCATTTCTCGGCGGACTGGGCGAGATAGGCAAGAACATGATGTTGTTCGAGTACGAACAAGATATAGTCATAGTAGACTGTGGTGTATCTTTTCCAACAGGAGACATGCCAGGCGTGGACTTGGTTATCCCTGACATAACTTATCTAAAAGAGAATCAACATAAGTTGCACGGACTGCTTCTCACACACGGACATGAGGACCATATAGGCGCAGTGCCGTTTATTGTTAAGGATATAGCCAACGAGAGTAAACTAGACATATATGGCAGCAAACTGACACTGGCACTTGTGGATAATAAACTGATTGAACACAACTGCATGGACAAGGTAGAGCGTCATATAGTGGATGATTCGCAAGTAATACGCCTAGGAGTGTTCGAGATAGAGTTCTTGAGAGTAACGCACTCTGTGGCTGGCTCGCTGGCAATCGTGATTAAGACGCCCGTTGGCAAGGTTTTTCTCACCGGCGACTTCAAGATTGACCACACTCCCATACACTCTCCCCCTATGAATCTGGCGAGGATAGCTCAACTAGGTGATGAGGGGATACAATTACTGCTTTGCGACAGCACTAACGTAGAAGTAGAGGGGTACACCTTGTCGGAAAGGTGCGTCAGTCAGCAACTGGCCGAGATTTTTGCCGACAACGTAGGCAAGCGCATAATAGTCGCCACATTCTCGTCCAATGTGGACAGAGTTCAGGAAGTGTTCCAACTGGCAATTAAATATAATCGCAAGGTAGCAATATCCGGTCGCAGTATGGCCAACACTATTGAGACAGCCTCCAATGCAGGATATATGTCGTACGACAAGAGTATTATAGTGCCTAATAATCAGATTGAGAAAGTAGATGACGGCAACCTCGTCATACTTTCAACCGGTAGTCAAGGTGAACCTTTCTCTGCCCTTACACGTATGGCAAGTGGTGAGTTCAATAAGGTCAAAATAACCTCTAACGACACCATAGTCATATCTGCATCACCCATACCGGGGAACGAAAAAGATATCAATAGGGTAATCAATAACCTGTTCAGGCTAGGCGCCAACGTTATATATAACCAAATACAAGCAGTGCACGTGTCCGGACACGCTCATGTTGAGGAACTTAAACTACTGCACGCACTTGTCAAACCTAAGTTTTTTGTCCCTGTGCACGGCGAGTATAGACACCTTGTAATTCACCGCAATTTGGCAATGTCAATGGGCATGAAGGACAAGAACATACTGATTGCCGAGAACGGCGACCTAGTTGAGCTATCCAGTAAAGGCATAGCTATTAAGGGTAAGGTGCCAAGTGGTAACGTGTATATTGATGGGCTGGGTGTAGGAGATGTGGGTAGCGAGATACTGCACGATAGACTCGCCTTGAGCGAGGATGGCATAATCATAGTCGTGTGTGGCGTAGAAAACGGCACAGTAACGGCTAGACCACAAGTGTTCAGTCGTGGATGCCTATATGCAGGCAATCAACGGACGGAGCAGACCATAGAGGAAATCAAAGATATAGCAATGGGTGTGCTTGCTAATGCAGACTTGATTAAACTAGATTTACAGTCCATTAAGACAGCCATAACTAAACAGATTAGATCATACTACCGTAAGACTTATCAGCGTTTCCCCATGGTGATAGCCATAGTTATGTCGTCGGCGCTTGACGAGAGAGAGTCATAGTTCAATGGACTGCGTACAGGCATTAGCCGACCTAAGAGTATCGGCAAGACAACGCAATATCCCCATTATTCGTGAGCAATCTGCCAGACTACTCGAAAGCATTGTAAAACAATGTAAGCCTAACAGAATACTTGAGATAGGCACTGCGTACGGATACTCCACCTCCCTTATGTTACTAGCCAGTCCTAATGCACGCATTAATACCATAGATATTAGCGATAGCAGTCAATGTATAGCTAAACAATCGTTAGACAGATACGGTTTAACAGACAGAGCCAACTTCATTTGTGGTGACAGTCAATCGATAGTGCCTATGCTGACAGGTCAATATGACTTGATATTCATGGACGGCGCTAAGTCGCAGTATATCAGTCTACTACCTTATCTACTTGACTTACTGTGTGTGGGTGGTACACTCGTGTGCGATAATGTCAACTATATGGGATTACCACAGATTGTCGATAGTCTGCCTAATAATCATAAGCATATTACCATAGCACGCAATATGGCCAACTTTATCAAGACTATCAAGGCAGACGTTAGACTGCTCACAGACATATATCAAGTAGAGGACGGACTGTCGGTCAGCAAGAAACTGACCGATTAAGAAGATACCCATTAATGACTGACTGTAGACATAAGGCGTGATTGCAACTAACTGATTATAGTATCAAGTACTTAAGTATAAATAGTTATTCGACTTATTATTGACTGTACATTAAGCATGTGATAAAGGCAGTTATAGATACGCTTAACCTATATAGCGCAATCATGACATCATATTAAATGTGAATCTATGCTAATATAATCACGAACTATGCAAGTGTATGGATAACCATTGCATTGAATGACTAACGATTAATCAACTGCACGCAGTAAGTACATTGAATGGCGATACAGCTAAGGCGATACTAATATAGCGCAATTATGACACTAGACAATCATTAGAAAACCACAGTTAATCTATGAATATCAATATAGATAACAAGAATTAAGGAAACCGACCGTTAATCTATGAATAACAATAGTACCCACAAAATAGCGCAAAAATGACACTAGACAATCATTAGGAAACCACAGTTAATCTATGAATATCAATATAGATAACAAGAATTAAGGAAACCGACCGTTAATCTATGAAAAACAATAGTACCCACAAAATAGCGCAAATATGACACTAGACAATAATTAGGAAACCGACCGTTAATCTATGAATAACAATAGTACCTACAAAATAGCGCAAATATGACACTAGACAATCATTAGGAAACCGACCGTTAATCTATGAATAACAATAGTACCCACAAAAGAATAGAATTACTTGCTCCCTGTGGCGATTGGGAAAAACTACTTACAGCACTACACTTCGGCGCAGACGCTGTGTACCTCGCCGGTAAACAACTAGGACTGAGGGCATACTCTGGCAACTTTACAGATGAGCAGATAGCCTCAGCCTGCACTCTAGCACACTCAATGGGGAGAAGGGTGTATGTAACAGTCAACATTTTTGCCAGAAACAATCACTTTGACACACTTGACGCATATTTGACTTATCTGTACAACTGCGGTGTGGACGCCATAATAGTATCTGACGCAGGGATAATTGCACGAGCGCATGAAGTAGTGCCAAACCTACCCATTCACATGTCTACTCAAGCCAATATCACTAACAGCAGAGCAGTCAATTTCTGGGCATGTCAAGGTGTTACAAGGGTAGTGCTAGCCAGAGAATTATCGCTGAGTGAGATTGCCGACATCGTTGCTGACAGCAATGCCGAAATTGAGACATTCGTACATGGGGCTATGTGTATGAGTTATTCGGGCAGATGTCTGCTCTCTAACTACTTTACTGGTCGCAAGAGCAACATGGGCGAGTGCGCACAGCCCTGTCGGTGGGAGTATGCACTCACACAGGCAACGGTATATCCAACTGATAAGACTGACCAACCCATGATAGTGGAGGAGGACTGCGAGGGTACTTATCTGTTTAATAGCAGAGACCTCAATATGCTCTCATATATCGATAGACTTATTCAAGCTGGCATAACCTCTCTCAAGATTGAGGGCAGGATGAAGTCGCCATATTACGTAGCTACGGTAGTTAATGCTTATAGAAGGGCAATTGACAGTTATTACGACAACGATTGCCATTATCGGTTAGACAAGACACTACTAGCAGACCTAGATAAAGCCAGCCACAGACTTTATACTACTGGATTCTATTTCGACCAGACGGACAGGCAGAATAATGAGAGTTCGAGGGCTGTTGGCGAGAGTACGTTTATTGCTGTGGTGCTGTCATATAATAATGGACAAGCAATCGTTGAGATGCGCAACAGGTTCTGCGTGGGGGATAGGTTAGAGATACTGTCCAGCGGTGACAGTTTCAATAAGAGTTTCGTGGTGGATAGCATAACAATGCAGGGTATGAGTGTAACTGACGCTAAGGTAGTGCAACAAGAATACTGCATTAACTGTCCATATCCCGTACAGCCGTTAGATATATTGCGTACGGGCAATAAGGACTAGTCAACGAAATAACTTGTACGCCTGTGGATTAGTTTAACGAGATTTACGAATAGTTATATTGGTACACAGTTGGTACAAATTAAATTATATTTTAATTGTGTAGATATACCATAAGCAAATGCCTGATATCAAGGTATTATTTACGCAAACAATGGATAAAAAAAATTGACAACACAACAATAGTGTTGTAGAATAACTAATTGGAATACAACAAAGTATTTATCCTGTATTCTAGGTATTAAATACAGGAGATAGGATACTCGGGAGGCAAAATGAAAAAGTTAACTACTATATTGCTAGTTATTGTCTTGCTTGCAACCACTCTACTGGGTGTTACGGCATGCGATGGCAGTAAGAATGTGTATAATGTTACTCTAGACTTCAATGGAGGCACAGATACCGCAGGCAATACAACCAAGGTATTCAAGGATGTCAAGCAGGTTAATGCTGAGGACGTACCAGAGATATCTAGATTCGGCTATACATTCGTGGGATGGTATTTCTCTAGTTTTATTGACAAGGATGATGTCGATCCAATCACGATGCCATTTATCCCATCTGTTGAGAATCAATACAATTATGTGTTACTCGCCAAGTGGGAAATGATAGATGGTTATGCCAGTGTGTCCTTTACGGTCAACGGTGGCGAATCCACCAATGGCACGTCATACAGTAGTAAGGTTACTCTTATTAGCAGTTTTGATATAGCACAATATACTGGCGAGAATGCACCCAGCAAGACAGGTTATACATTCGACGGGTGGTACACAGACAGCACACTTAATGTCCCATACAGCACATCAGTACTTGTTAGTAAGGGTTCTGCAACACTTTATGCCAAGTACACCCCAGTTGATAATATCAAGGTTACCGTCCAGTCACATATAGAAGATGATGATACAGTGGTAAATGTCGGCACATTCACAGGCACAGTTGGCACAACTCTAGCCGAGCCCGGTATGCCTACAAGGGACGGATATTACTTTGCCGGTTGGTACGCTGACGCAGAGCTGACAAAAGTGTATACATTCGGCGTGTTCCCGACAACTGACACCACAGTATATATCAAGTGGATTGGCGAAGAAGATTATACATCAGGACTTGAGTATGAGTTGAACGGCGACGGCTCAGGATACATCCTTACTGGCCTTGGCGATGTAACGGCTACAACCATATATGTACCATATAACTATGCACCAGAAGGTGGTTCAGAGAAACCAGTAGTAGAAGTGAGTGCAACTGCATTTACTAATGAGGACGACAAGGCTGTGGCTAGCACAATCAAAGTGCTGTATCTGCCTAATACAATTGTCAAAATCAATGCTGGCGCATTCAGTGGAATGAAGTCATTGAACAAGATGAGACTGCCATTTGTGGGCACAGAAGACGGCGCTAGCGGTATTAACTCGGTGTTCGGAGTGATATTCGGCACCACTCAGTTTGACGGCACAACGGCAATAGCACAGAGATATAATACCGACTCCAATGATGTGGTCTGCAATTATATACCATTATCACTGGTATCTGTAGATATAACGAGTCAAACGACCATACCTAACTATGCATTCTATAACTGTGAGGATATAGTCAATATTACTCTGTGTAATAATGCTCTCAGTATAGGCACATATGCATTCTGGGAGTGTAGCGCGCTGACATCGTTTAAGATGCCCAGCACTGTTACCACACTGGGAACACAAGCCTTCAGTGGCTGTACAGCACTCAAGACAGTTACCTTAAGTGACGAGTTAACCAGAATTAATGAGAAAACGTTCTATATGTGTATTGCATTGACATCAGTTCAAATGGGCGCCAAAGTGCAGTCTATTGAGAGCGAAGCATTCGCATTCTGCACTGCATTAGTATCAGTTAACTACAACGGCACACCGATATTGCAGACCATCAGCCGTAGAGCATTCTATTACTGTAAATTATTGACCACATTTAAGCTAGGTGGATTAACTAGTCTAATATCAATAGGCGATAGTGCATTCGAGGAATGCGTTGCATATTACAGTGGTGACAAGCAGGAAATACGCAAACTTCAAACTGTTAACATTACATTACTTCCCGATTCGCTGACTACTATCGGCAACAGAGCATTCGCTAACTGTGACGCATTATATGCTGTCGAGTTCGTCCATACCAATAGCACCCTAGTATCAATAGGTAATGAAGCATTCTTTAGTTGTAATAAACTATATAATATCAATCTATCCCAGTTAACTGCTCTGACAACCATAGGCACTAGTGCGTTCAAGGACTGCGTAGCACTATTCGGCACCGACAGTATTACACTATACGGCGTAGCAACCAAGAGTTTTACCGGTGTGATTCTACCTAACTGTCTAACTAGTGTGGGAAATAACCTGTTTTCCGGTTGTATTGCACTTGCTACAGTACAGTTCCAGGCTGGTTCTGTGGGTCTAGCTGTAAGCGATAGCATGTTCTATACATGCACAGTGTTAACTAATGTTGACCTTAATGATGTTGTAGCAATAGGCGAACATGCATTCTCATCTTGTCCCGCACTTAAGACTCTGGTAGTCCCGACCACCGTGACTACAATGAGTGCTAATGCACTAAAGGGCGCAATATGTAAGGTATTCTCTGGTGCTACAGCGCAACCTGCAGGGTGGGTTGAAGGCTGGAATGCTGATAATCTTATCGTTTACTGGGCTGATGAATGGAGCATGGTAGCAGGAGTGCCCACTGTCAACGCAACTGGTGAATAGAATAAGTTATTAATCATTTATTATAAGATTACTAATTAACAGATAGTAAGAGAGGCTCAATGAATTACATTGAGCCTCTCGCATTGGTTGGCAAGTATAGACTATAAGCCGAGTTCTGTATTAAGCAGTCATCTATCTAGACAAATTGTTACCAATATGTTCGAGCGAATCTCATCGTGGTCGCCGGGCTAGCGATAATTCCACACTTCTTGCACCGAGTGGGGTTTACATATTACTCTCTGTCGCCAGAGAGTCTGTGGTCTCTTACACCTCATTTCCACCCTTACAGTTAATATAACTTGCGGTTTATTTCTGTTGCACTGTCCTTGAAGTCGCCTTCACAGGGTATTACCCTGCACTCTGCCCTTCGGTGCTCGGACTTTCCTCGTGCATGTTATTGCAACGCACGCGACTGCCTGTCTATCTTGCACGATTACTATAACTCATTATTGAGTTTTTGTCAAGTAAAATGTGTTAACATAACACTCATTTGCGCCTAGTTGTGCTAAGTGTAGCGTTTGTACTTGAATGAATATGACTTGTGTAAATGAGCTAATTGTGATTTATAAGGATAGTTATGTGTTAAATGGTGCTAAATATAGTTTTGACAAGATTGGTCTATCTGCACAGGAAAATGTGTATAGCGAAAATTGCCGATATGTAAGCATTCGTTCTGCACGCAATGTCATGAATACAGATTATTTACAGTTATATAACCTACTCTTGATTAAGAGCAACGTTGGTCGGTCTGTAATTAATTCTAAGGTTCTATCTATGGTATTATGGAGTATCACAGTAGTTGCAGCAGTAGTTGCAGTGGCCAGATACAACTATGCTAATAGATTATTACGACCACACATTGCCGACAGTGCAGTAATGTAAATGTGTACTCATTCTCGTTAATATAGTCATCTTATCTATAAGAGTGCACAATGTTACCGTCTATATATTGGTATTGTTTATCTATAGTCAAGCAAGGCATGAGTGTG
Source organism: Clostridia bacterium (assembly GCA_028698585.1). Lineage (GTDB taxonomy): Bacteria > Bacillota > Clostridia > Christensenellales > CAG-314 > STF1-98. The sequence goes on from JAQVWG010000003.1 coordinate 46,852, forward strand.
CGATTACGATAGGTGTATCACGCTAAGGATGGTTTACTTATACAATGCACAACATTTACTCACGGTAAAAATTAAAAATCCTCTTTATTGAGTTTAGCCTTAACCTTGGCGAGTGCTTTGGTCTCTATTCGTGATACGTAACTGCGAGATATACCCAGTTTGCTGGCTGTCTGTAACTGAGTGAGTGGGGTAACGCCCAGTCCATAGCGATATTTAAGTATACTGTACTCTCGTTTAGTCAGTGTTCGTTTCATTATATCATCTAGTTTTTTTGACAGAATAGACTGCTCTACTTGTTTAAAAACACTATCTTCTTGTTGTTCCAGCACTTCCATTAGGGTATATGCGTTACCCTCGTCATCGGTGCCAATGCGATCCTGAAGATATAGGGTGTTGCGATAGCGCTTGTTAGAGCGTAACATCATCAGTATTTCATTCTCAATACAGCGAGCAAGATAGGTGGCAAGTGCAGTCCCCTTGTCTTGCTGATAACTGCCTATGCCCTTAATCATACCTATGCTACCAACTGACAGTAGGTCATCTAGTTCTGCTGACGCACTGTACTTCTTAGCTATATGCGCAACTAATCGTAAATTGTGGTTGATGAGCTTCTCTCTAGCTTGTGCATTGCCTTGCTTGGCTAGCGCTAGGTACTTCTGCTCTTGTTCGTACGGTAACGGCTCAGGATAGGAAGTGTTCTTGGTAAAATATCCACTAAAAAAGAATATTCTGGCGAGCATTGTGAGGAAGTTCATCATAACCACCTATATTAGTTGTTAATGTTATGCTATGTAATCTCTGCTTGTACATATTCGCTTGTTATGCATTACATTAGGTAATATTTGGCAATAATAGTAGCGAAGAATTATAGTGAGGCTATTTATAATGGTAATGCGCCACCTGTATTACAATACCAAATATATTTTGCGACGCAATCACTTCTCGCAGTTAATAGGTAGTTTACCTGTTACTATGGCGCAACTAGAGAGTGAATTGAACGATATGAACGCGCATAACATGGTCGTTGGCGAAAAACTGGTTGATACTCTCACAACCGAGTTTGCTATATCCAATATATCTATTCGTGGAAAGGATAGGCTGAGCGCATATCTAAGAAGCAAAAAGACTTATGTTCAACGTTCATTCTATATAAGCGCAGATAAACTCAATAACATCTATCTACCCTCTTATGCTCACGCAACGAGACTAGATACTATTATGGATACGGTTATTAAGTGCAGTTGGTCGGCGTTAACCGGCAGCCAATATGCACACATCAAATCTTATTGTAGTAAGTTAATGCAGTTGACAACTCAAGAGATAAGATTATTCGATACGGTATACCAGTTATACAGAGTGCAGTTGTTCGTACTGGCAGTCAAAAAACGCAAAAAGGATAATGAACTGTCGCAACGACTAGCATGTTATCTGTTCGACTATGTGAATAACCTTGAACACCTAGAATACGTAGATTCTAACGAATATAACTACCAGTGTGGTAGTAGTGGACAGTTAAATTATGTGGTAGACTGTATGGGCAACAGCAGTGAGTTTTATGGCAACAAGCCTACGTTCTTGCCGACTGCGCAACTTAATCGTAATGGCGTGTCAGTTGACGTTAGAGATAATAGAGTTATGCCACCATATAGCCAGCATAAGTATGACCAGTCCACGTATATGTTCAAGCGACAGGCATACGGTTTAACGGACACGCTCAAGTTGAGATATGTGGACAACAGCGTAATCAGGCGGTATACAATAACCAACAGCTATCACAAGAGCCGTAAGTTATCAATAGATATCAATTATACACCATACAGTCTAGGGCGATGCATATGTCAACACTTATCAATTAACGGCAGTGATATAATCGAATACACTAATGACAGCATTAGAATGTTCTGCTGTATCACCGTCTTGATAGGGGAAAAAGTCGTACAACCAGCATATCTGCTAGATGATAACGGCGCATGTTGCAGGCTGACACTTTCGTGCCAATTAAGTATTGCTAAACTGCGCACGCAACGAGTAACCGTTATCATCAACTATGCACAGAGTATTGAGCAAATAACCCAACACATCAACCAGAATAAATGCCTTGATTATCTGCGTGACAAAGCAATTTTTCCTACACCCATCCAACCCTATTGCAGTACCCAGTTGCGCGAGTATTGTGCTCAGTACTTATCTGATGCTGTAATCCCGAGCCTACACCAACTCACTAGAACATACCGCTACTACCATGCTCGCCGTCTGCCATTGTTACACTATGATAAGTGCACCTATATAATGGGTGGTGTTGACAGTGCAGTTGATAGCGAGGGTAATATGGCTACGCTTAATGAAGGGTATATAACTAAACTAGGTGGTGAAAAAGTGTATTTGATTAACGGAAACTGTGCAGTAGATATGACAATGGGCGATTTATCAGTTGACAGCAAGCGAATTATATACACATATAAGCAGAATAATATTGAGGCACAACTGACCGTGCAAAACAACCAGTCCAAGTCCTATACAGTAACAACTAACGGTCAAGAGGTAATAATTCTGTATTGTTACCATTTTACTACAAAAGTTCAGTTCTGTTATGCTAATAACACCTTCTTCTGCCTTGACACAGGCTGTCAAATCAAGGTCGACAATGTAATCAACTACTCCAGCAACATCTTGGAGTTTGATGATTACACGTTCATGCTCTCATTGTCTAATAATTTGTATTCATCCTGTTTCCTCGCATTTACAGTTAAGGCACAACCTAATGACAGTAGTTGTAGTGGCTCGAGCGCAAGCGTGGTAGAATTGTCTGTCAACACCCCGACATACCCTAGCCATAAGGTAATAGATGACTGTCAACTAGCCACAAGTTTGAATTATTACAGCAACCTTAATCTCTTCCTTTGCCGTCATCACTTGACGCCCTGTGACGCCTATATGCTGGCATCTACTGTTTACACCAATCCTACGTATCTACGCTCACAGTTGCATTCAATGGCTCAAAACGCATATTGTGATAACTATGCTTTGCCTTATATTGATAATATAGGGCTAACAAAGTACTCGTTGGACAATTATCGTTTCGCTCTGTCCGTGATATATTACACTAATGTTACAGGCGATACAGACATAATCGAGCAACCCGATACTCTGGCAGTAGTCAGGCGACAACTACTTGCCGAGGTAGATGAGCATGGCAACAAAATGACACAGTTACTGTGTCTGAAAAAAAGTTTTAATCTGTTCGATGATAACGCAGAACTGGTGTGCAAGTATCAGCACCTGGTGGATAAATTAACGGACGAGGAGTATGAGTACGCCCAACTGATTGGCGCTGTGAGTTGTCGGCTAGATAGTCAACATTTGCTTGATTTATACAACAAGTACTCGCACCTTATTGATAAGGTATGGTTATACGTCAGCATGCTCGAGAATGTGTATGGCGTGCGCATGGAAAAAGGGTTGATTACCATTAAGCCTAACACTAAGCTGTACTTACAACCCTTACACTTTTCTACGCACAGTAAGAGCTTGAATGTGCAGTTCTTACCTAGTGCGAATAGGAGCACACAGATAGGGAACGCCACAGTTATTACTCCCATAGGTGTGTGCGCATTACCACGCAAACATAACTACGCAACCGTATACCACTGATTGAATTGATTAATACGTAATTGCAGTCGCTGTATCATCAATACTAATGAATAATATCTTGTTCTGCTTATTTGGTGCATTAATATGCATGTGCTAACTCAAGCGTGTTAAAAATGACTGAATTGCGTCTGCTGATTATCACTTGTTTCTCTGTGTTGTCGTCAAGATATCATATAGTATGATTCATTCATTGTTAATAATATGTATTGTTAAGTCAGGCATTATCAGGCACTGTCTAATCCGTTCCCTTATAAGGCACAACAATATATCTACATGTAGTCGCCATAAGCAATATCTCGTCCAACTCATTCATTGAACGTAGATGATGTGCTAGGTCAAGCGTTGCCAAAAAAATGTCTATACTGTTTCCACTATTGATATAAAAATATCTAGGCTGAGTTCTTGCATAAACAACGCTATTGTGTTATTATTACATAATAGCGTGTGGTTTATTGCTCATATTTGACGCTTATGTATCACTTACGGTGCAGGAGAATTATCTATTGGATATCTTATACGACAAGCAAAAAATGGCACCATTGGCAGACAGAATGCGTCCTGTTGTGCTGAACGAGTTCATAGGTCAAGAGCACATTCTATCCAAGGGCTCGTTATTATATCGTGCAATACAGAGTAATGGAGTGGGCAGTTGCATATTCTGGGGGCCTCCTGGAGTAGGCAAAACGACACTTGCTAATGTTATGGCCAACAGCACTGACAGCCATTTCGAGAAACTCAACGCTGTACTCTCTGGTGTTAAGGACGCCAAAATGATAATCGAACAAGCGATAGAGCGATTCGAGAGGACAGGCAAGCGTACATATCTGCTACTTGATGAGTGCCACAGGTGGAACAAGGCACAGAGCGACTGTGTTCTACAAGCCATAGAGAAGGGTTATATCATTTTTATCGGCAGTACCACCGAGAATCCCTACGTCGCCATGACACCTGCTATTGTGTCAAGGTGCAGAGTATTCGAGTTCAAGCCACTATCTGTAGATAACGTTAGAACGGGCATACTTAGAGCAATTAACAGCCCCAAGGGGTTAGCACCATATAACGTCAGCATAGATGATGATGCTGTAGATGTATTCGTAGACATAGCCTCAGGAGACATACGCAGTGGGTATAATGCACTAGAGTTTGCAACATTGACTACGCCACCACAACAAGACGGCGTAATACATATCACTAAACAGATTGCGCTGGACAGTAGCCAAAGGAAAGCGTTATCTGTAGATAAGAACACCTATTATGATATGATTAGCGCATTTATCAAGAGTATGCGTGGCAGTGACGCCAATGCAGCGTCCTTCTGGTTTATGCGATTGCTTAATGCTGGCGTAGACCCGTTATTGCTTGCTCGCCGTATAGTAATACATGCTAGCGAAGACGTAGGACTCGCCGATAGTAATGCGCTGGTTGTGGCTACCTCGGCACTGACTGCCTTTACTCACCTAGGTCTGCCTGAGGGCAGAATACCACTTATGCATGCCATATTGTATATATGTAACGCGCCAAAGTCCAATTCAGTAGTTGACACAATTGCGGGCGCTGAGGAGGATGCACTTAATAATCCCAAGGCTAAGGTGCCCGATTACCTATGCAGTAGCAGTTATCCACACAGTAATGGAGTTAAGTTGGGTAGCGGTTACAAGTATCCCCACGAGTATGAGGGTGGGTGGGTACAACAACAGTATTTACCAGACGAACTGAAGGATAAGGTCTATTACAACCCTAAACACATAGGTGATGACAATGGATTCAAGGGTAATCAACAAGGGTAATGTTGGATTACTTGCACACACAATCACCGTTAAATATCGCCATAATTAGCTGTTGTCTTATGTATAAGCGGACACATGGAACATGCCGATTAGATAATAGACTATATAAATGAACATAGAGGATTTAATTATGTTACAGATAACTAATTTAAGCAAAACTTATACAAAATCTAACACTAAAGCAGTAGATAACTTAGACCTCCACGTCAACAGGGGAGAGATTTTCGGATTCTTGGGGCCTAATGGCGCCGGTAAATCTACGACAATCAAAATGATTGCCGGTATACTCAACATAGACAGTGGCAGTATTATGGTCAATGGTGTCGACGTCGTCAGTAATCCACTTCTCGCTAAACGACAGATAGGTTATGTGTCGGATAACCACAATACGTTCGACAGATTGACAGGACTAGAGTATCTGCGTTTTATGGGGGAGATGTATGACGTAGAGCAGAGAGTTCTTAATGAGCGTATAGATAAGTACTTGACTATGTTCAACTTGACCGAAGTTAAGGGTGACAGAATCAAGACATACTCTCACGGCATGCAACAGAAGATAGTTATTATCGGCGCGTTGATACATGACCCATTGCTGTGGATACTAGATGAGCCGTTGACCGGGTTAGACCCAGCATCAGCATATCAACTCAAGCAACTGATGAAAGAGCGTACTAAAGAAGGTTGTACAGTATTCTTTTCCTCTCACGTAATCGAAGTCGTAGAGAAACTATGCGACCGTATAGCCATTATTAATAAGGGCAGAATAGTAGCCGTTGACACTCTAGATAATATCAGAGCAGATAGCTCTATCTCTCTAGAAGACGTATTCTTGCAGGCAACTCGTAACTCTGGCGATAATGCTAAGGATGTATATGGTGAATAGTGGGGTAATTATGGTATGTCAAAAATATTAACATTAGTAAAGACTTATCTCCTACAGCGTTACAGACTAGATAGAAACACTGGTAAGAAGGGTAAAATAATTGCCCTTACAGTAGGATTAACTGTGGGAATATTGCCAATGGCAGTGTTTATGTTTATTCTCATATTCAGTATGGGTAAGGTAGCACGCTATTTGAACATAACTACACAGATATTGACGCTCAATATATTAGCAATGCAGGCTATAGTATTCTTCTTCGGAATAGCGTCACTACTTAATACCATATATCTGGCCAAGGACACTTCCATATTATTGCCCTTACCCCTGCGTCCAACACAAATATTCGTTAGTAAACTCATATATGTGTACCTAACCGAAACACTAGCAAGCATTGCCTTAGCAATAGTTATGTTACTGCCATTCGGAATAGGTGCTAATATGGCATGGTGGTATTATCCACAAATGTTGTTGGTAATATTGATACTGCCCATGTTACCTTTACTGATTGCCAGCATAGTTGCTATACCGCTTATGTGGTTCGTGTCCTTCTTTAAGAACAAGGGCGTTATCACCACATTAGTATATCTGCTCATATTCAGCATGGCATTATTGGGCTACTATTACCTTATCTCTCGCCTTAATAACGTGCCTGAGGATGGCGGGGGTTTCGAACACATGCTAGGCGAACTGCTAGAGAGATTATCTAGAACTGCCAAATTGATATATCCAGACTACTTGCTGGCGACATCTCTAACTGCCACCACGATATGGCAATATCTAATGGGATTGTTCGGTAGCTTAGTAATCAATGTAGTGCTACTATGTGGGTCGGTTGGTGTATCTTCGCTAGTGTATAGGAAGAGCGTGAGTGGTCAACTGGAGATATCCAAGGGCTCAACCAAGCGTGATAGTGGTAACTATGTTAAGAGGGGGAGAGTTTTTTCACTTATTGCAACGGACATTAAACAAATAATGGGAGATACAGCAATGGGTACTAGTTGCTGTATGTGTGTGGTGCTCGCTCCGTTAATGGCAATAGTGTTGCCTGTAGTGTATAATATGGATATGTCTATGTTCGTCGATGTGCCTCATACATTGATTGAGATTGGTGCGTCCGTTGTTATTATGTCCATATTCTCATTTATGACCTTATCGACCAATATGGTTGCTACTAGTTCATTTACTAGAGAGGCGCAAGGGTTGTTTATATATAAGACAATGCCTATTGACGCTCGTACAATAGTTAAGTCCAAGGTGCTGATTGCAGTTGTTTTTTCCTTCCTTGCCAGTGCGCTATCTGTTATACCTATCGGCATAACATTCAAGGTGTCTATCGCATATCTACTGCCGACTATAGCAGTAACGTGGCTATACTTGTTGGGTGCGATATACTTGCAAGTACGAATTGATTTAGCTAAACCTAGGCTAGTGTGGAATACTTTTAACGAGGGCGCCAAAAACAATCCGTCAGCATTATGGTCGATGCTTTTCGGATTCATCACGTTATTTCTCGTTGCAGGTATCGGGGCATTGTTTGCCTACCTATGGTATATCATCAATAGCGTGTGGCTGATAATTGTTATGTATGCACTACTGGCAGTAATCGGCATAGTATATACGTTGCTTGCACGCAGGTCGCTATACAATAATTGTGATAAACTATATTCTCGATTGGAGGGTTAAATATGGAAAATGTGTTAGATGTGTTCAAACAAAGGGGTCTGCTCAAACAGACAGTGTACGAAGACGAGTTATATGAAAAACTGGGTAAAGAAAGTGTTACCTTCTATATAGGATTCGACCCAACTGCCGACAGCCTGCATATTGGACATTTCGTGCAGTTCATGGTTATTAAACAAATGCTCAAATACGGCCATAAGGCTATCATTCTATTGGGTGGTGGCACAGGAATGGTCGGTGACCCGACAGACAAGACGCAGATGCGTGAGTTAATGACCACTGACGTTATTGATGATAATTGCAGACATTTCGTCAAGCAGATGAGTAAATACCTAGATTTTAATGACACCAACTGTCGCATAGTCAATAATGCTGACTGGTTGAGGGACCTCAACTACATTTCGTTCTTGAGAGAGATAGGTGTGTACTTCAGCGTTAACAAAATGCTCACGGCTGAATGTTATCGCAGCAGAATGGAAAAAGGTCTATCATTCCTCGAACTCAACTATATGTTAATGCAAGCATACGACTTCTTAATGCTCAACAGACTGTACGGCTGTCAGGTAGAACTAGGTGGCGATGACCAGTGGAGCAACATCTTAGCAGGCGCAGATTTAATCAGGAGAAAGGAACAGAAGCCGGCATACGCAATGACATTCGCCCTATTAGAGAACAAGGAGGGCAAGAAAATGGGTAAGACCAGCAGTGGCGCTATATGGCTGGACGAGAACAAGACAACGCCTTACGAGTTCTATCAATACTGGCGCAACATTGACGATGCAGATGTCGCCAAGACATTCAAGGTGCTAACTTTCCTACCCGTTGAAGAGATAGAAGAGTTGACCAAGTATAATGACGAGAGGATGAATATGGCAAAAGTTCGCCTCGCATACGAGATCACCAAGATTATTCATGGTGAGTCAAAAGCGCAGTTGGCTAAACAACAGGCAGAGGCGGCATTTAATGGTGCAACGGAGAATATGCAGAGTATCACACTTAGCGCACAGACAGTTCACAATGTAATAGATGTGTTAATTGCTTCTAAGTTCGCGCTGTCTAAGGGAGAGGCTAAACGGTTAATTGAGGGTGGTGGTGTATCTATTGACGACCATAAGATAACACAGTTTGACCAGCCTATACCACAATGTGCGCTTGATAAGGGCGAGTTCGTTATTCATAAGGGCAAGAAGAATCATCTCAAGATAGTATTAGAGTAACTCTGCTAAGCAGAATAATTATGTGGTAATTAGCAACGCAGTGACACATCAATCTGTATCAATTGCAGTAATATGATTGACTGTCAATAGAGTCTAAGTAGTACAGGGCTATAATGGACAAAACCATAGGTTATACAACTATATCTAATATCAATAAGTATCAACTGCAATGATTGTAATTGAAAGTAATCTGAGTTCAAGCAGTAGCAGGGCTATAATGGACAAAACCATAGGTTATACAACTATATCTAATATCAATAAGTATCAACTGCAATGATTGTAATTGAATGTAATCTGAGTTCAAGCAGTAGCAGGGCTATAATGGACAAAACCATAGGTTATACAACTATATCAAGCGAGATAATAAGCGAGGAGTTTGTGATAAACAAATCTCGCTTTATTGGTTATGCCAAGGGAATAACGGATATAGACGATGCCAAGTGGTTCATTAAACAGATTAGTAAGAAGCATTATGACGCTACCCATAACTGCTACGCTTATTTATTGGACACATACGCTAAATACGGTGATGACGGTGAGCCACAGGGAACGGCTGGATTACCCATACTTGACTGTATCAAGAAGAATGAATTGACCAATGTATGCGTAGTCGTTACTAGATATTACGGCGGTGTTAAACTGGGTGCAGGCGGACTTGTCCGAGCATACTCTCAGGGCGCTTCGACAGTACTTGCCAGTGCTAAACTACTCAATTATTACCCTTGTGCATTGATTGAGATACAGTTATCTTATGACAACTATCAGCCCGTTCTCAACTATTTACCTAAAGTAGCCGATTATGCAATAGTTAAGAGCGTGGATTATGCAGACAGCGTGTGCGTTAGATGTGCCGTCAAAGTAGATAAAGTGCAACAGCTAGAGCAGACTATATCTAATTACAGTAATGGTAAGGCCATTTGGCAGATAACCGACTATACATACCAGTTATACAACTGAATACTATAATTGATTACTGAGAACATATTAACAGACAATTGATAATGCCTGTATAACCTAGCAGGTGCAGGTATAATAGGTACACAATGGGAACGATTACGGCAATTCGACCGACATACAGACATAAGGATAGAGTAGACTTATACGTAGATGACAACTATTGTTGCAGTCTAACTGCATTTTCGGTTGCCAAGGCAAGGCTGGTTGTGGGCAAATGTATTGAACAGAGCGATATTGACGACATTATGCGCACCAGTGAGAATGAGATAGCATTCGACAAGGCGTTATCGTATATCAGCCGTTCTGTGCGGACAGTCAAGCAGATGAGGGATTACCTAACACAGAAGGCATTCGCTGAGTCAGTCATTGAGGATACTATTAATAAACTCATTTACTATAAGTATCTAGATGATACTGCCTACGCTAGTATGTATACTGCATATGCCAGCGGTAACAAGGGTGCGAGGGCTATCGCATATGAACTGAAGAACAAGGGAGTAGATTCACAGATAATCGAACTGGCGTTAACGCAACTAGATGAGGACAAAATGTATAACACATGCTATGAACTTGCCCTCAAGTACACTCGCAGTAAATTGCTCGATGACAAGACTATCAATAATCTTATGCGTTACCTAATGAGCCGTGGGTATGAGTACAGCACTGTCAGTAGCGTGGTTGCGAAAATTAAGTCAGGCACAGATAGTTAAGAGTTACTGTTAAACACTAGTATATACTGCCTATATATCTGTATCATATCCATAGCGTGTTTTCTGCTTAAACCAGAAAGGGCATAAATCTAATGTAGTACATAGGACTAATAATTTACCACTAATGCCAATCTATGCTGTAATGCCTTGCATTAACTGTAGACTTAGCAGATTATTCGTTCATTATTATGTAATAGCAATCCCGTGGTCATTATATATACATTTACATACATAGGCAATACAACTTACAGTGTCAGTGATAAGATTGGCACATATTAACAACACAAGCATTATGATAAAGAACAAGCAAGTAATGAGCAATATCACCTTAATATTTGCCGCCTTCATATGGGGGACGGCATTTGTTGCGCAGAGCAAAGGAATGGATTATGTCGGACCTTTAACATTCTTGGCTGTGCGCGCATCTATCGGTGCGGCTGTATTGATACCGGTAATTCTCATCAATGACAGGTTGAGTGGTAAGCAGTTATCCGTGTTCGGTAGCAAGGACAAGTTGACTATCAAGACGCTTGTGATAGGTGGCCTGTGCGCAGGAGTTGCACTGTTCGGTGGCTCAAGTTTACAACAGATAGGCATAAGTATGGGTGTGTCTATAGGTAAAGCAGGCTTCATTACCTCACTATATATGGTGTTCGTGCCTGTTTTCGGCATGGTGGTGGGCAAAAGAACATCTTTTAACCAATGGATTGCAGTTGCTATTGCACTAGTTGGTATGTATCTGTTATCCGTAAATAGTCAATTCACTATATCTATCGGCGAGTTGACCATGCTAGGCAGTGCTGTCATTTACGCTATACATATACTTACCCTAGACTACTTGAGCAAGCGTGTGGAATGCATAAGGCTGTCCTGTATTCAATGGCTGGTAACGGCAATTATCTCCACAATAGGGATGTTTATATTCGAGCAACCGAATATTCAACACATCAACGACGCAATATGGTCCATTCTCTATCTAGGCGTGCTCTCTAGTGGTGTTGCATTTACACTACAAGTTATAGCACAGAAGAATCTCAATCCAACAGTAGCAACGCTCATTATGTGTCTAGAATCTGTGTTCGCACTTCTGTCGGGCTACTTAATACTGCACGAGATATTACTACCCAAGGAATTGTTAGGTTGTGCATTAGTGCTGGTATCTGTGGTACTTGCTCAACTGCCTATTACTTACTGGATATCTCGGCGCAGAATAAGAGTTATCAATAATACTAATGTTAAGCGAGATAGTAGTAATCCAGACAACGATACAGATAAATAATAACGTAGTATTATTAAGCGCGTTAACACTTAACACCATTACTCGATAGTAGTAGATAATCCTATAGATAGCGTCCTGCGTGACAGTATCTATAGAGGCAACATGATAATGGCAACTATTAATACAGTAACACCGACTGAGTTAATGCTCAACTAACCAAAGAAATACCGATTAATAACGATAAGGTATCATAAACAAAGTGAATTACTACTGACACATATCTTGGATAGAGTTACATAAGATTGAATCAGAGCCATTGCGATATAACTGATTAATACATAAGGCTGTGTTTAATGAACACAGCCTTATGTATTGAATTGAGGTCAATACTATATAGATTCATCGCTAATTATATATCAGTTACTGAATGTTATCATAGACAATGTAAACAAGCGATAACTTCACTAATTATTACATGTAAATGATCGCAATACCGACCAGCATGCCGACAAGTGCTGCTACTGCGGGCATTTTGCTTCGCCATATTAGTATGGATTCCGGCAATAATTCTCCCAGTACCACATACAACATAGCGCCCCCTGCGAAAGATAGTGACAATGCTAGCCATATAGGATTGATTAATCCCAGCGTATATCCAATGAGTGCGCCGATAACTGTTGGTGCGCCACATAGAGCAGTAACCACAACTGCCTTAACTCTATTCATGCCACCTGCTACTAATGGTACGCATACAGCCATACCCTCGGGTATATTATGTAGACCTATGACTATTGCCAGTGATAATCCCGATGAGGACAATATACCTTGTGCACTATCACTAGCGAGAACTGCGCCGATTGCCATGCCCTCTGGCATATTATGCAGTGCGATTGCTGACGCCATGACTACTCCGGCTATGAATAGGTGAGAGGGCTTGGATTTAACTGCCTTGTGCTTGTGCAAGTGGTCGGCATGTATCAATTCATCTAGGTCATCTGCAGTTTTTGGGTGATTGGCATCTATATGTTCTACTTCTTTATTGCTGTGATAGTCAATCATATAATTGAGTAGATATATAACGAAGAATCCAACAACAGTCCCGAGTATTACCATCAATATACTGGATACTTGTGAGGAAACTAAATTGATTGCCTCTACAATTAAGTCGAAACATACTATAGCAAGCATTACTCCACTTGCGAATGCCAGTAGCAAACTGACGATAAACTTACTGTCTTTTTTTACGAATATACTAACTACGCCGCCCAGTCCCGTTCCTACTATGCCTGCTATTGCAGTTAATATGATAACCCACGCGATAGTGCTCATTGTGCCTCCTATAGATGATTGTTATGTGCATACCTATAACTAATAATATTATGGTTATGCAATTTTAGTCAACTATTTTTACACGCACGCGAGTTAAACAATGCGAACACATACCATAACACGCCATATCGAGCGCACAGAATGCCCTCTATTTACTATCGAAGCATGCACACAAACTAACGCATATAGATTGGTTAACAGTTATCATAACTCAATCATATTTGAGAATGAATTATGATATAGAGAATGGGTTAACTATTTTTGCATGCACGAGAATTAAACAATGCGAACACATACCATAACACGCCATATCGAGCGCTCCAAGATGTCTTAAATAATCCTGTGTTGACAACTTATATTATTACACGGTCTATTGAGCGAATACAATTATAATAAACACAAAATTGATTGAGATAAACTAAACTACCAATTACAACGACTGTCCAGTCATAAATATTTACATTACTGCTAAATTACGTACATTAAATAACGCTATTATGTTATAACACATGTCTTAATTTAATACTCCCAGTGACAGTAATAGTGCCCTGTCCACCTTAGTCATAGTATCTGTGGGTAATACACCTATTTTTTCCTTAAGCCTACTCTTGTCTAGCGTTCGTATCTGTTCTAATAATAATATGGAGTTCTTGGGCAGAGGACTGGACTGCGTGTCTAGTGGAATGTGGGTTGGTAAACGCGCTTTTTCTAGTTTACTGGTGGTCGCAGATACTATGACTGTTGGTGAGTATTTGTTGCCGATGTCATTCTGTAACACCAATACAGGTCTAAGCCCACCCTGTTCGCTCCCCACAACAGGGCTTAAATCAGCATAATAAAGTTCTCCTCTTCGAATATCCATATATAATACCTTCTGTCCCCACTATTATGGTATTCTCACAAGACTGATTTGTGATTATGTAGGGACAACACAATTATTACCAGCAAGGCACTAATCTATACTGTAACGCAAGCGATTGTCTATATTAGGTATCGCACCAATTAGCGTTATCTATCTCTTAGACAGAATGAATTAACGTGTATAGGAGTAGATATTAGCGTTACTATAGTTAACAGAGATTACCGAATAGTAGCATTGTCAGTAAATTGAATTAGGGGAGTATATATGCAATTAATTGTTGCGACATTAAAGTAATAGAGACATAGATATAAGCGATTAGAAGTACCACTAGGAGGTAACTAAGTTAACAATAGTGGTATATGTAAATAATTAATTACGGTCAAAGAAATGCAATGATTATATATTATGTGTTGTCGTTATATGATTACAGACAATAACGGGCAAGGAGAGGAAAATATAATAGACATAATTCGCACCGTGCCCATTGATATGCGATATTATTAGTAGTATCGAATAACTGTATTCGAATGAGTAGAGTTGATTAGTTCTCTTAACACTATCGTACATGGTAGATTAATCGGTAATGTCTAAATATCAATAATGGACACGATTCGTACCGTGCCCATTGATAAGTGATAATTATAGTCAAGTAAGCTTGTTACACATTCCACTTGCGAGTGTACTCGTCCTTAAGGGTATGGAAGCAACAGATTGTCACTATCCCGAAATTGAGTAGTGCTATAAGGAATGCAATAGTAGCAAGTGTTGGGGGAATAGCTCTCATTGAGGGTATGAAAAACAGTACAACTCGATATAACACAATGAACGCCGTACAGAACAACAGTATGGAAAAATACCCACCGGTATCCTTTTTGATTTTGAGCGCTATAAAGAAGTCTAGCATAACTAGTGACGCAATATAGATAGAGGGCAGTATCCACCTTACCGTTATTTCTGCCGAAATATAATTGGTTGCAACCAGTTCCATGAATATGCTCATTGCCGTAACCAACGGGAAACCGATTAATAATTGAACGTATACCTTAAACTTGTGCGTGATAGGGGTGATTATCGAGAACATAGTTATCAATCCGCCTGCCAACACGTATGCAGACCACTTGAATGTATGCGTTATCATCAACTCTATAATAACACATATTATCATACCGAGTAGAATTAGTCTGTTGGTCTTGGTATTGAAGAAGTCAACGTTCTGCTGAATACCTGCATGGGGGTACTTAACGTATGGTTGACAGGCTTGGTCGTATTTCTCGAAAGGCTGGTCGACGCTAGTCGATAAATGGCTTCCACACAGTGGACAGTTGGTCTGTTGCTCCTCTACATTGAGTTTACATACATTACAATACTTCATAACTGCTCACCTCTATACGTGCTCTCCACGCATAACTGTACGCCGTCTTTGGTCAGATTGGACATCAGGTGTCGCTCGAATAACGTGTCCTTGACTATGGATGAACAAGTTATGACTGTCAATCCGTTATATGATGCCATAGTAACACCTATTGGCTCGCAGAACGCCTCGCCAAAAGCGAACTCATAGCGTACCACGTGCTGAGAAAACTCTCTGGGCGCCTTAACTACGCCTAGGTTGGAGAGAGAGGATGAGTTAAGCGTCCTGCCGAATGCGTTATATACTAGCCTGAGTGCTAGGTTCTTAACTGGTAGGGGCGCAATCCTCATCCACATATTGGTCTGTGCATTAGTGTTATAGTTAATCATATTCTGAAAATATTCTTTATTAACCTGCCGTGCAAAGTCTTGTTTAACGCTGTCAATCAACTGTTCGAATGTGTCGCTCTCCTTATAATATGCGTAGAAGTAAGAGGAAAAATTGCGGTAAGTACAGCTATTGAACTTCTCACGCAGGTTACAGGGGATAGATACTTTAATGGGTTTCTTGTCATTATTAAGAGTTGTCTTCAACTGGTAATGAATACTGTCTAGTACTCTTGACGCCAGATATTGAGTAATAGTACAGCCGTATTTCTTGGCAACTGCCACCAGTGATGAAGAATCACACACAGCCTTCCTTAGAATTACAGAGTGGTGGGGTAATATCTCGCCCTTAATGTGTGATGCCTTGACATGCTCTGCCTTGCCCTTATGGTTATTACGCGCGGTTTGAAAACTATCTACTGTTTCCTCATATCTGGGCTTATCGAGGTAATGAGGGCAGTTGGTTCTGTCCTTAATCTCTCCGTATCCACTCAGTTCAAAATAAGTGGCTAATAAACAGTTGAATAGCGCTAGTCCGCCACTACCGTCTGTCGCCGTGTGAAAAAACTCTATGGCCACCTCGAACTGCTTATATAATACCCGAATCATAGGGTGCTTATGGTCAGGACGGAAAGTACGACAAGTCAGACCTGTTTCCTCCTCAACAATCAATGGGATGGATGGGCTGTCTAGGTAATACCAGAATATGCCCGCCTTGAGCGTACTACATATTGTGGGGAACCGTGGCACGATTAAATTGACTGCTTTTTGCAGAATAAGTGGGTTGACCTCCTTATTGAGCAATACGGACAACCTGAACAACGCATTGTTCTTGTATGCAATGGGTGGGTATATTAGTCCTGCGTTGTCTAACTTATACCAAGATAGATTCTTATAGTTCTGCCGTTTAGCAATCTGATGAATCTTGTACTCCGTAGAGTTGAGTATAGCCTCTCTGCGTTGCTCTCGATGGGCAATGAGTACTTGTTGATTCTCTTGATGGTGTAATCGCTTACTCTCTTTTCGTTCCAGTTTCTGTTGCTTATTGCTGAGTGCAACAAGTTGCTTATTCTCTCTTTTCTGAGACAAAAGTAACATTGCATGCTCTTTCTTGGCACGCTTCAATTCTGCCTTGCCAGTAGCTATCGTTTCCTTGTCTTGTTTAGTCTGTTTATATTTCATATTCTCACTTCGTAGTTGTAGTTGTTATCTGCTATGAGCCGTGTAACAGTAAGAGATAATCTAACTGTAAGAGATAACCTTGATGTATTCTATCACAGTTTGTGATAAATGTCATACGATTACACTGTAATTGTGTAAAGTTGCGATAAGTTGACGCAATAGCTCTGTTTGGACGTATTTATGCGCGTACGAGATAGAGCACTTTTCAACAATTTCGTGGTATGCTATTGACATCAAGGATTGGTTATTATATACTATTATGTAGTCTAAACAGCAGTAATTGAACTAATAAGCGCAGGTAGGGATAACATTTGATTGAGTTTGGTGCGAGAAGTATAACTATATTCGGGTTTGATATATACTATTATGCCATGATTATCACATCAGGCATTATTGTTGCTATGATTGTTGCATCACTCATACTTAAACACAAGGGTATCAAGTCTGACATTGTACTGGACTACACAATAATCGTTATGCCATTGGCAATAATCGGCAGTAGATTGTATTTCCTGCTCTTTCCGTACAGTACCGTTATCGATTACTATACCGTTAGATATGGCGAGAGGGCAGCGTACGACTGGTTTATTAATCAATGGGAGTTCAGTCATGTCATAGACACTCGAGGTGGTGGACTGGGAGTATATGGTGGTGTAATCGTCGGCTACGCAGTCGGTTGGATACTGACTAAAGTGAAGCGACTCAACACTACGGAGATGGCAGACACGATTATGCCTGCGGTAATGCTAGCTCAAAGTGTCGGTAGGTGGGGCAATTTCATCAACGGCGAGGCACACGGCGTACTCATAACTAACCCTAATATGCAATGGTTCCCATTCGGTGTATATGTGGACGGCAGTTGGTACCAAGCCACTTTTTTCTACGAGAGTCTGTGTACGCTAGTTGGATTCTTGATATGCGTATGGCTACTACGCCGTAAGAATTATCGCAATGGTTGGACGGTATCATTCTATGGTATCTATTATGGTATAGTTAGATTGTTTATCGAGGGATTGCGTACCGATAGTCTATACTTGATTATTCCAGACTTCATCAATAAGAGAATGATTAACACCAATATAAGGATATCTCAGGCAATTAGTATTATATGTATCTGTCTGGGAGTGATTAGATTGATTGTGCTATATCGCAAGGAGATTATCCTGCTGATTAAACGGATATTCGGCAGGAAATCGGAGCTGAACGCATAAATAACACTTGGCTATTATTGTCGAGTGACATGATACACATACTAGTGATAATAGGAGAATTATGCAAAGGAATCTAACAATGATGACCGATTACTATGAATTAACAATGGGTAACGGTTATTTCGCCAAAAAACTCGGTAACGAAACAGCAGTATTCGATATGTTCTACAGACCCAACCTCGAACATTCATTCTGCATAGTAGCAGGTATTGAACAACTGGTTGAGTATATAACCAACCTACACTTTGAGCAAGATGATATAGATTTCTTGCGCAAGACTAAGGAAATGAGCGAGGAGTTCTTGACATACCTTGCAGACTTCAAGTTCACTGGCAATGTGTATGCAGTTGAAGAGGGAGCAATTGTGTTTCCCTTCGAGCCCATAGTAATAGTCGAAGCACCCATAATAGAAGCGCAAATTGTGGAGAGTGCACTACTCAATATAGTCAATTTCCAGACGCTAATCGCGACTAAATCGCAGAGAGTGTGCCGTGCCGCTAATGGCAGTGGAGTACTGGAGTTCGGGCTGAGAAGGGCTCAGGGACCAGATGCCGCCATATACGGAGCAAGGGCTGCCGTTATAGGTGGCTGTGTTAGCACTAGTAACACCATATGTGCGCAAATGTTTGATTTAGTTCCCAAGGGTACGCACGCACACAGTTGGGTGATGACATTCGAGGATGAGATTGATTCTTTTCGTGCATACGCCGACCTATATCCCAACAACTGTCTACTGCTAGTGGACACTTACGACACTTTGCGCAGTGGCGTACCTAACGCTATTAAAGTGTTCGATGAGATGAAATCTCGTGGACTGCACCCAGTTGGCATTAGGCTAGACTCGGGCGACCTAGCCTATCTATCCAAGAAGGCTAGGACAATGTTGGATAACGCCGGTCATGCCGACACCAAGATATTCGCATCGGGCGACCTTGACGAATACGTTATAAGTTCACTAATATCTCAGGGCGCCAAAATAGACATCTACGGCGTAGGCACTAAACTGATAACAAGCAACGACACTCCTAGCCTCGGTGGCGTATATAAGATGTCTGCAGTATATAAGGACGGCAAATATATCCCCAAAATGAAAATCAGCGACAATCCTATCAAAATGACTAATCCATGTAAGAAGACATTCTATCGCTTGATAGATAAGGCAACTGGCAAGGCAATTGCAGACTTAATCACACTGTACGATGAAGTGATAGATACTAGTAAGCCTCTGGTGATAACCAGCCCTACAGAACGCTGGAAGAAACTCACTCTCGACAACTTCGACGCTATACCAATGATGACCAGAATCATCGATAACGGCAAATTAATTGTAGATTTACCCACTGTCAAGCAGATTAAGAGCAAAGTACAGGATAACCTCAATATGTTCTGGGAGGAATACACTCGTAACGTTCGTCCAGAGTATTATAAGGTAGACTTATCGGATGCACTATACGATATTAAACAAGAGTTGATTAATCAACACATAAGGGGGCAAGAATGAAGAGATTTAATCAAGCAGGTGCTAGCAGACAGCGTAACATACAGAGAGTAACCGAGAAGTACACCGAGTTCGTTACGCAAACTGCAGTTGAGAGAGTACCCGGTGAGTATGCTCGTGGCAGACAACTATTTAGAGAAGTGCCCGACGCCAAATTCGTCATTGTGGAGAAGCCACCCAAGAAAGTGTATGTTGAGCCTGCCATAGGATTACAGGTTGAGCGTGAAGAGAATGAATCAGCAGATATTATACTACAAGTAGCGGAGCAACAGTTGGCTGACGAGCAAGTGGAAGAATCAGATGTTAATGCAGATAAGAACGATAATGAGGACCTGATTGTTGCAACCGAGATTGTTAAACCAGTAAACGCACAAAGGAAATCCAAGCAATTACAACCAATAGCAACTATCGAGGTACCCAGAGAGGAGCAGATTATCGACCAAGAGAAGTTGTCCATCAATAAACCTGTTAGGTCTAACCCACTTGCAGAGCGTGTTGAGAAACCTGTAAAACCACGCATTAAGAAGTCCAAGGTTGAGATATATGTGCCAGTGGATAATGACCCTATAGTTGATACTCCGCAACCCAGTGAGCGCACTGGTAAATCAACCAATAAACAAGCGCACGCTGTCGAGCTGGAGGAATTGCTCATTGTCAACCAGCCACTCGAAGAGTTGTTGGAAGTGGTTCTAGATGAAGGTAAACCCAAGAGCAACAAGACTGAATAGCATATTGTCGGTTTATCAACGAAATTATCATATATTACTGCCAACATATGCCAACAAGAACAATGAGAGTATTAGTTTATCTGTAACTTATTAGTTACATCACACAATAGATTTAATATTATCGCAGACTAATCAGCTACTTATTGTTGATGTATTCTCGATAGTTTGTTCGAGAATTACTGGAACAAGCGGATATACCACGATTATTAGCTATAATAAACAACCTTGATTTAATAATCAAGGTTGTTTGCTTTGACAATAGATGAAGACAGAGTATTAATTAAGATTATGCTTATGTGGATAAATATACGACAGTCAATAATAAAGAGGATTTATTCTACATATAAACAACCCTAACAGTTTGTTAGGGTTGTTTATATTAATCGTTGATAATATTAGCTTATCTTAGTACATATCTCCGCCTTGTGGCATCTGTGGTGCGGGTGGCTCAGGTATATCGCAGACCACGCTCTCAGTTGTCAGTAATGTACTTGCCACACTGCCTGCGTTCTGCAATGCACTCCTTGCTACTTTAGTAGGGTCGATTATACCACTAGCGACCATGTCTACATACTTGTCGTTGAGTGCGTCATAGCCGTAATTAGCCTTGCGCTTATTGAGAATGTTGTATACAACCACACTGCCGTCCACGCCTGCATTCTGTGCTATCTGTTTAATGGGGGAGTACAATGCCTCGAGAACGATGTTGGCACCGGTTTTCTCATCTCCAACGAGAGTTGATGCTAGTTTGGTTACATCGTCAGCTGCGCTCAGCAGTGCAATGCCACCACCGGGGACGATGCCTTCCTCAACTGCTGCTCTTGTAGCGTTAAGTGCGTCTTCTATGCGAAGTTTTTTCTCTTTCATCTCAATCTCTGTTGCTGCGCCAACGTTGATTACTGCTACGCCACCAGCCAGTTTAGCCAATCTCTCTTGATATTTTTCCTTGTCATAATCGCTGGTAGACTGTTCGCTCTGTGACTTAATTTGCTTAACTCTCTGTGCAATATCTCTGCTGTCGCCTGCGCCCTCGACTATAATAGTGTTGTCCTTATCAATCTTGACTTGCTTAGCTCTGCCTAGCATATCTAGCGTAGTTTCCTTAATATCTAGCCCTAATTCCTCGGTAATAACTCTGCCACCTGTTAGGATTGCAATATCTTGTAACATTTCCTTTCTTCTGTCGCCGAATCCCGGTGCCTTAACTGCTACGCATACGAATGAACCACGCAGTTTATTGAGAATCAATGTTGTCAGTGCCTCGCCCTCAACATCCTCGGCAATTATTAACAGTTTTTGTCCTGTCTTGACTACTTGCTCTAGTAAGGGCAATAACTCGCTGATTACGCTTATTTTCTTATCGGTAATGAGGATATATGGATTATCTAGACTAGCTACCATTTTCTCTGTATCTGTGACCATATATGGTGAAGCATAACCTCTGTCAAACTGCATACCCTCGACTATACTGAGTTCTGTCTGCATTGTCTTACTCTCTTCGACTGTAATAACTCCGTCATTACCTACTTTTTCCATGGCGTCAGCGATAAGTTTACCAACTGTCTCATCACTTGCTGAGATACTGGCAACCTGAGTAATGCCCTCTTTACCTGCTATAGGTTTACTTATCTGCTTGAGTTTAGCAACAGCGACATCAATAGCCTTATCAATACCCTTCTTAAGAATAATAGGGTTAGCGCCGGCAGCTACGTTCTTACTGCCCAACTTGATAATGCTCTGTGCAAGCACTACTGCAGTTGTCGTGCCGTCTCCTGCTACATCGTTGGTTTTGGTGCTGACTTCTTTGATAATCTGTGCGCCCATATTTTCGAAACTGTCCTCTAAATCTACTTCTTTAGCTATGGTTACACCGTCATTTGTAATAAGGGGACTACCGTATTTTCTCTCAAGCACTACGTTCCTGCCCTTAGGACCAAGAGTGATTTTGACTGTGTCGGCTAGTGTATTAACGCCTTTTTCTAATGCTTTTCTGGCTTCTTCGCCAAACATAAGTTTTTTTGCCATTATTTACATACTCCTTTAATTATTCTACGATTGCCAAAATGTCGCTTTGGCGTATGATTGTTACTTCTTCGCCGTCAATCTTGAACTGACTGCCTGCATACTTGCTGTACAGTACCTTGTCGCCGACTTTGACTTGCATGACTACTTCTTTTCCATCAACAACACCGCCCTTGCCTACCGCAATTACCTGTGCCATTTCGGACTTCTCTTGTGCGCTGGTGGGTAATATGATACCACCTGCACTCTTGACTTCTTCTACTGCCTTGACAACAACTTTGTCAAATAAAGGTTTGAGTTTCATTATTATACCTCCGTAATTAATTGTTATTTATACATTTGACTCTTGGTACAGCAGGGTGTAAAATGTCACATTTTGGCACTCACCAACCAAGACTGCTAATATATTCTAACACAAAGAAACAGTTTGTCAACTACCTGTTGCCACTTTCTCGATATTTTTTTTGAGTATTTGGCAACAAAAAAAGAAATAATTATTATATTATTCCTTCATTCTATGTTAATTATTACATTGCCTGTAAGTCTCGGCATACTTGACACAGACATATATAGAACTCAACAATATTATATGTAGATATTCGACGATATTAACTAGTAATATACTTAAATGGTCATGCATTATAGGCAAGATAATTATTCCTTAATATATCTCTCGACGATTAAACCTGCCTCATTAAACAATTCCAGTGCGAATTCGTCAGGATAGCCCTCGCAGTAGGTATATAGAGATAAATACTCCAAAACCATATTATGCTCTATTACTTGACTACACTACTGATAAATATACTTAACTGGTCATGCATTATAGGCAAGATAATTATTCCTTAATATATCTCTCGACGATTAAACCTGCCTCATTAAACAATTCCAGTGCGAATTCGTCAGGATAGCCCTCGCAGTAGACAAGTCGCGTAATACCACTGTTGATAATAATCTTGGCGCAGATGATACAAGGCTGATGTGTGACATACATTGTAGCACCCTCGAGTGAGATACCTATCCTCGCTGCCTGTATTACTGCATTCTGTTCTGCATGCACAGCATAGCACAACTCCTGCCTAGTACCTGACTCAACATTGAGTTTTCGGCGCAAACACTCCTTCCTGTCTATGCAGTTGGTAATATTACTGGGTGCGCCGTTGTATCCTGTGGTTAGTATTCTCTTGTCCTTGACAACTATTGCACCTACGTGTCTGTCTTCTTGATAACAGCTACTCCAGTGAGATATAGTATATGCCATGTCCATGAAACGCTTATCCCATCTATCCATAAGTAAGGCCCTCCTAGTAATCTAGTAATACAGTCTGAAACAATCTGTGCAGTGTGCTTGAGCTAACGGGTTGTCAACAGTTCACACAGACAACTATTGCACCTACGTGTCTGTCTTCTTGATAACAGCTACTCCAGTGAGATATAGTATATGCCATGTCCATGAAACGCTTATCCCATCTATCCATAAGTAAGGCCCTCCTAGTAATCTAGTAA
>JAQVWG010000003.1:71130-124315 GCA_028698585.1 Clostridia bacterium
TACAGTCTGAAACAATCTGTGCAGTGTGCTTGAGCTAACGGGTTGTCAACAGTTCACACATGGTTATTCTATCCTTGATACGAGTTTTTGGCAAGCATTTTTTTGACGCACACTCGTTATGGGCATTAAATCAACAGTATTTGACCGGTTTACCGCGTTAAATCAGATAATTACCACAGTATCAACAGTATTTGGTTACTTGTAACTAATGCACATATGTATATCAATCTGTAACAGTCGTACAGATTACGAGCAATGTTAGTATTAGTTAGGTATTATGCATTAATGATATGCATATTATAGATTGCTAACATCATAATGCAGTCGGTCGATAATATGAGTGGAGGTGGAAAGCGCATGTCGGTTAAAGCAATAGTGGGATACGGTAGGCTGGGCAGAAGTCTAGAACAGATAATGCTCGATAACAATCAGCAAGTTATCGTTTTATCTACGCGTAAGGACTGTAACAGTATCAGTCCTTGTTATCCTCTTGACAATTTAGCACAGATATATGCCGATGTAGAGTACGCATACTTGTGCGTTGGCAGTGCCACACAATCATCAACCATTGCACCCTACGTATTGCAGTATGTAGACACTATAGATTGCTATGACAATCATGCGCAAATGAACAGTTACATGCATACAATGAGCAGTGTCGCCAACTCTCACAATACCAAGTGTATGATAGGATTCGGCTGGGATCCCGGTCTACTCTCACTATATAGGCTGTTGGGCAATCTGTATGCGCCAGCGCACACATTCTGGGGAGAGGGCGTATCGATGGGACACACTAATGCAGTCAAGCAGATAGAGGGCGTGGCTGATTGTGTGTGCTATACCATTCCTTACCCCCAGAGTATCGCCGACGCTATGCAAGGGAACTGTGTGTATGCCCCCAATACCACCCATAAACGAATTGTGGATATATTACCTAGCCTAGATGCAGACAGATTGGCAATAGTAGATAGTATACTGTCTATGAAGGACTATTTCGTTGGATATGAGGTGGACATCAATTTCCTGTCCAAAGAGCAGTTTAATAAGTGTAGAGGGGTTAATTATCATAAAGGTCAAGTGATATGCACGACCTCAACATACTATCTGTCATTTACAGTGTCCATGCAGGATAATAGTCAGTTTACTGCTCAATGTATGTATAACTTTAGTCGTGCTTTGCCCAAACTTAATAGTGGTAGCGCTTACACGATAACAACGGTACCACCATATCTATATTTACCAGACAGTAACAACTACACTCAATACATATAGCGTGCAACTTGCTCTGATTCACATTAGAATTAAGTTCAACTACTACTGCAGTAGAGGCAGAGTCACAGTTATGCTAATGATATGACATTAAGTTATAGTATCATTAGAATTATTATCCTGCTAATGTTACTGACTCTGCAGGGTAATCTAACTTGCTAGACGATTACTAATCGAATGCGCACGAAGTGAACGAATGAACTCAAGTATCTGTAATACAATCCAATGTTTTTCATTATTTTGGCAAGTATTATGAAAAAAACACTTTATTTTTTGGCATTAGTATTGTATTATCTATATGAATATAAGTCCCATTATTTGTAGAGGTTGAATAATGACTTTTCTCCAATATCTAGTTGATAGATTTGCTCATTTACAATGGATGTATATAGCAGAGATTCTGCTATTGTTTATCACACTGTACTTTGTATTCAGTTATTACAAGAGACAGAATGCACTGTGGTTTACCTACATTCAGGTGATATGCGTGCTTGTTGTATTCGCTATGTGCCTACTTAATTTTACTATCAGTAAGGCGCTCATTCTGTTACTGCTGATAATCCTCAGCGTTTTTCCTGCTATACTGTTCACTAATGACATAAGACGTAGTTTATTCCGCTTGACATGGCACGATATATTCAAAGAGCAAAAAGGCGATGAACAACTGGATATAGAGCAACTCCAGTCAACGGCAGACGCCATAGTTAAGGCATGCCTGAATATGAGCAAGAACGACGTGGGTGCGCTCATTGTTATATATGAGAACGTAATAGAGAGCATAGTAGAGAGTGGCACTTATGTCAATGCCAAGGTTAGCAGTGAACTTATTGAGACGGTTTTCTTTCCCAAGTCTCCCTTGCATGACGGCGCAGTGATTATTGTCGGCAACAAGATAGTGTCGGCAAGTTGTTATCTGCCACTTACGTCAAGACAAGATTTTCCTAAGGAGTTTGGCACTCGCCACCGTGCAGCCATAGGCGTTACCGAACAGTATCCGCAGGCAACGGCAATAGTCGTGTCGGAGGAGTCGGGGGTTATATCTGCCTGTCATGACGGCAAAATGCTGAGATATCTATCCGGTGACAGTCTGTACGAAGTGTTGCGCCATGCACTTAAACTACGCAATGACAAGGATCAAGAGAAGGCTATATGGGGTGTCAATTATGAAGAATAAGATTAAGAAAGAAGGCGGTTTCTTCTATAGAGTATTCGTGCATAATGCAGAGTTGAAGTGGCTTGCGCTTGTGTGTGCAATCGCAGTATGGCTATTGCTGGGTTACCTAGTAGTCTAGTGTAGCATACTAACATATACAATTATGCTCTTATTACTACAGAGCATTTTTTATTACCATGCAACAGGAGGAATAATTAATCGTGACAGTTAAAGCACCTACAATTTTATTACCGAACAGTAATATCAATCTGAACAAGTGGGCAGTTGTTGCCTGCGACCAGTTTACCAGTCAGCCTGACTATTGGGACAGTGTGAATCAGTTGACCAAGGGCGCGTACAGCACACGCCATATTACCCTGCCTGAGATATATTTACCTCAAGCAGACGACAAGATGATTAACGGTATTAATGATACCATTAAGAGCTATTTGACGCAGGGTGTGTTGCGTGAAGTCGGTGAGTGTTTCATACTAACTGTTAGGAACACCCCTTACACAGCCCAACGTGTTGGCCTTGTACTCTCTGTCGACTTGGAGGATTATGATTACAGACAGGGCACGTCTAGCCTGATTAGAGCCACTGAGGGCACAGTAATTGAACGCATACCACCGCGCGTACGTATCCGCAAAGACGCCCTAATCGAACTACCACACATAATGGTGCTCTATGACGATCCTGACAATACGGTGCTTAACGACCTATATAATAATAGGGACAAGTTGCCCAAGTTATACGACTTCGACCTGATGATGAATGGTGGCCACATAGCAGGCTATCAAATCAGCAACACTGCGCCTGTTATCAACAAGTTAAACAAGTTAGTTAAGAATGGTATGCTGTTCGCCATGGGGGACGGCAATCACTCGCTCGCCACTGCTAAAGCAATATGGGAGCAGACTAAGACGACATTGAGTAAATCAGAGCAGGAGAATCACCCTGCCAGATTTGCCCTAGTTGAGGCTGTCAACCTGTTTGATGAGGGACTGGTGTTCGAGCCTATCCACCGTGTTGTGTTCAACTGCGGTAAGCAACTCATTGAGAGCCTGTCTATTATCGGTGGCGAAAGGAAATGTAAACTCCATTATCAAGGAGTTGATTACTGCCTTAATCTGCCACAGTCAGCAATACAGGCTGTCAAATCAGTGCAGGAGTGCATAGATAAGTACCTCGCACTTGATAAGAATGCCTCTGTTGACTATGTACACGGAGAAAGTGATGTCAAGAAGGTTGCAGACCAGCACCCACAATCCGTTGCAATCGTTCTGCCCACACTCGCTAAAGAAGACTTGTTCGACTATGTAACAACTAATGGCGTACTGCCACGCAAGACATTCAGTATGGGCGAAGCATTCGAGAAGCGCTACTACTTGGAGGCAAAGTTCATTAAGACATTAACGCCTGAACAGAGGCAACAGTTCAAAACCAAGTAATTACATATACATAACACCTAGTTACTCTGTGTGTGTCATGCAATCAGACCAGTCTATGTATAGAGTTGTATAGATTGATTGTAGTGAAGTGTCTATAAGCCGTTATTGGAGCAGTGAGCATACCTGATAGTGGTTATTAAGTAAAGGATGTGTCTATTTACTTGTACACCTTGGTAGGTTACTGGAGTACAGGATAGAGCATATCTACTATACGTTCATTTGTGATTATACCGCAACAATATTTGTCTGCATAGCTGTACAATAGTTGGACATTATTAGTATGCAGACAGTCGAATATTCTAGCAATTGGCATTTGCCCGCCATACAGTATCTTAGTGTGGTGGGCTTTGATTATATTTATTGATTGATTGAGTAAATACTTATCTATGATAATACTGTTACTAGCGCAGATAAAAACTGTTTGACTATCCGTTCTGTGTAGTACGTTGACATTACACTTACTGATTGCCTGCTGAACTGATTGAGTTGTTCTGCCCTCAATTACACAATAGTCAACGTAATCACTAGTTATTGCAAGCAGTCCATTGTTATTAGAGCTAGATGATATGAGTGTGCCGATTGCGTATGGCGCGTATATGCTCTTGAGCGCTATGGGGATGTCGGCGTCTATGCAGGGAACTAGGCTATCTCTATGAATTACATCAGCGCCCATTTGATTGAGCGACAGCAATTGAGTATATCCTATGTGACTAAGCAGTTGCGCATTGAGGTATTGAGTAGGGTTGACTTGCAGAAAACCATCCACGTCAATATAATTCTCGTACAGATACGAGTTGGATGCAAGTGCAAGTAGCGCTCCACTTATATCGCTTCCTCCTCGGTCAAAAGTGATAATATTGTCTTTATAACTGCCATAGTATCCACTCATTACCACGCCCTGTTTATCCCTAATAGCACTGGAAATGCGTTTAATACTATTGCCGAGCACTAATCTGTGCCGTGAGTCGAATACCACCACATCCTTACTGTCAATGAAGTCATACCCAAGCAGTTGCGCAGTCAGGTAACCCGTTATGTACTCGCCTCTACTCGCAACGAAGTCCACAGTATAGGGGTGATTCTGTAGTAGTGCACACCTACATATTCGCTCAACATCAATTACCATGTTAACGCTACGCACCATATCAATATGTCGATTGACCATATTGTGATATAGTGGGTGAGCCAGTATCTGCGTTATACTTGTGCATTGAGAGTACAATTGTAATAGTATATCCGTAGTTTTGATGTCACCTATATAATTGCGCCCCATTGCAGACACAACCACGTATTTTCTGTCGGCGTGTTGATTGACTATCTCTTTGATTCTGCACCAGTTAAGTATAGTGGCGCTACTGCCCCCGAACTTACATGTAATACTCATACCTATACCATATGCTTGACTACAACTGCACTTGCACACCAAACAATTGATTCGTAGATATTATGTTACTATTATCACGCACTTCTTATTTACCATGCAATATGCTTGACTACAACTGCACTTGCACACCAAACAATTGATTCGTAGATATTATGTTACTATTATCACGCACTTCTTATTTAACCATATATCTATGTAGTGTGGATAAATGCAAATGTTGTTAATACTAGTTGGCGCACATTGATTAACTTCATAAACAGTTCTCAGTCACGAGTCGGTCTGTGTGCTCTGCGCGTTAATAAGCGCATAAGAGTCATACATTAACACAGTACAATGTAGGAGAATCTGGATTATCTTTTTTTTGCATTGGTAACGTTAAACATAAGCAGATTCGTGTGTACATAGTATCTCGCGACAGAACCACTTGCCTGCATGCATTTACACTGTACCTAGTGCCAAAACTATCTCGTATGCATTTACTATGCCTTTCTATACAACCAATCTGTGAGCAATTATACCGTACCTAACTGTTAAATCACCTTGCGCGCATTTACATGGTACCTAGTGCCAAAACTATCTCGTATGCATTTACTATGCCTTTCTATACAACCATTCTGTGAGCAATTATGCCGTACCTAACTGTTAAATCACCTTGCGCGCATTTACATGGTACCTAGTGCCAAAACTATCTCGTATGCATTTACTATGCCTTTCTATACAACCAATCTGTGAGCAATTATACCGTACCTAACTGTTAAATCACCTTGCGCGCATTTACATGGTACCTAGTGCCAAAACTATCTCGCATGCATTTACTATGCCTTTCTATACAACCATTCTGTGAGCAATTATTCCGTACTACCTGTTAAATCACCTTGCGTGCATTTACACTGTACCTTGCTCGAACCCTATTTATGAGTCTACACCTTACGTTGTGGCAGAAGCTTATTTTCGCATAATTTCTCTGTACTCCTTTTGTAATCCTTTCTCTGTGTTGATGACTGTGTGCGCAAAAAAACAACTCTAATTAAGTAAGAGTTGTTAATTGAATGTGTAGATATGCGAAATGATGTTTGATTGCTGAACAATCATTTCATTCTGGGTGTAAAGTGCTCGAAAATGATGTTGTCGAAGTACTCCCTCTTGTTGTCTATCTCTTGCTGAGAGCGCACAGTCCATGCTATAATGGGCAGTCGTTTCTTCAATCTCTTAATCATAGGTGTTGCAATGTCATCTATATCATATGCGATGAATTGACTCTTGTTAGAACGGATAAAGAACAGATTTTTTAACATAATCTTCTTGTACCAAGCCAGATTGCTGTCCCTAAAATAGCAGGATAACTGCCCTCTCACCGTGTCAGGCCTGTTCTCTGCCCACCACTTGACAATGAATGGATTGAATGATTCGATGCAGTACTCGCCCTTATAATTATCCAGTATAGTCGCTATTGTGTGTTCTGCAACACCGATATTCTTATGGTCCTTAATCTCTATAATCAGTGGCACTGCGCCATTGACCAGTTCAAGAAACTGCGTAAATGTCGGGATTGTCTGTTGACTGCCGAGTATGCCCAACTGCTTGATATCATCCCAGTTCTGTTCTCTTATGTCTGCATCCAGTCCTGTTAAACGTTTCATGTTGTCATCATGGAAAACGACTATTTGGCCATCTGCGGTCATCTGTAAGTCCATCTCAATTCCATAGTGGGAGTCAACAGCCAGCTGAAATGCCTCTAACGTATTCTCCGGCACTTGTTCGTTGTGCAGTCCTCTGTGAGCAACAGCTGTATTAGTTAACCAAGTATTATCGTTCATATATACCTCCTTCGTAGCCCCTATACGCTACTAAACACCGATTGTTTACCATGATAAGAGCGTAACTTATGTTAATTATAGTTTATCTATTGTAATTATAGACCGTTGAGTAATTTTTATCAATATAAATAAGGCTGTTTATGTTATTTTTATTGCAATAAACGATAATTTAGGATAGAATACTTCTATGAAAAACATACGCAATTTTTGTATTATCGCACACATAGACCATGGCAAATCTACCCTTGCTGACCGATTAATTGAGATGACCGGACTAGTGCAGAGCAGAGATATGGAGAGCCAACTATTAGACAGCATGGACCTAGAGCGTGAGAGGGGTATAACTATCAAGTTGACCCCTGTCCGTATGCAATACAACTACAACGGCACTCTCTATACCCTTAACCTGATTGACACCCCCGGCCACGTGGACTTCAACTACGAAGTATCTCGTTCCCTTGCTGCATGTGAGAGCGCACTGCTGGTCGTTGACTGCTCGCAAGGTGTCGAGGCGCAGACGCTTGCCAACTGTTACCTTGCAATCGAACACGATTTAGAGATAATACCCATAATTAACAAGATTGACCTTATGTCCGCAAGAGTCGAGGAGACTGTAGCCGAGATACACGATGTTATAGGTCTGGACGCCACCAACAGTCCACGCATATCTGCCAAGGAAGGCACCAACATTGACCAAGTGCTTAAGGCTATAATTGAACAGACACCACCACCTCAGGGAGATGATGATGCTCCACTGACTGCACTGATTTTCGACTGCATTTATGACAACTATAAGGGTGTTATATGTCTAGTCAGGATTAAGGACGGTACTGTCAGGGTGGGGACTCGCATTAAGATGTTTCAGACTGTTGGTAAGTCGTTCGACGTTACAGAGGTGGGCGTATTCGCACCCAAAATGCTCCCTGTTAATCAACTGTCCGCAGGAGAAGTGGGTTACATATGCGCTAGTATTAAGACTATAACAGATACCAATGTGGGCGACACTATAACTAACGTTGATAATCCAGCCAAACAGCCATTACCCGGATACAAAAAAGTGTTGCCAATGGTGTTCTGCGGCATATACCCTGCAGACGGCAGTAAGTATAACGACTTGAGAGATTCGCTGGAAAAACTTAAACTCAACGATAGTGCACTCATATACGAACCGGACACATCCGTAGCGCTAGGATTCGGATTCAGGTGCGGATTCTTGGGGCTACTGCACATGGAGATAATACAAGAGAGGCTAGAGAGAGAGTTCGACCTTGACCTTGTTACTACTGCACCGAGCGTAGTTTATCGAGTGTTTACTACCAACGGACAGATGGTAGAGATAGACAATCCCACTAAACTGCCTTTGCCAGACAGGATAGAGCATATGGAGGAGCCGATTGTTAAGGCGTCTATATTCTCTCCTCCTGAGTATATCGGTTCCATTATGGAATTATGTCAGGACAAGCGAGGTACGTTCGTTGATATAGTGTATATTGATACTAAGAGAGTTACTATTAACTATATCTTGCCACTTAACGAGATTATTTACGACTTCTTCGACAAAATGAAATCTCGCACCAAGGGTTACGCTAGCCTAGATTATGAGGTAATAGGCTATCAGGCGGATAAACTTGTCAGGCTGGACATGCTACTCAACGGGGAGATGTGCGATGCGCTGTCATTGATTGTGCATGAGAGCAGGGCATACTCTCGTGGCAGACAGATGGCGGAAAAACTTAAGGAGGCTATACCTCGCCAGATGTTCGAGATACCAGTTCAAGCTGCAATCGGTGGCAAGATTATCGCAAGAGAAACAGTTAAGGCCATGCGTAAGGATGTGCTTGCCAAGTGTTACGGAGGCGACATTACTCGCAAGAAGAAGTTGTTAGAGAAACAGAAAGAAGGCAAGAAGCGTATGCGTCAGGTGGGCTCGGTATCTGTTCCTAGCGAGGCATTCATGTCTATCCTCAAGATTGACGACTAACAATCAACACTAGTGTGGTAACCATATCTATGTGTGAGCAATAGTAGCAATATTGCTGAGCTTTTTAATGGTAAGTACTAATCACATAACTTGAGCAATCTAGGTAAGTATGCCCACGTACTACCGCTCGCAGTCATTCTATATGCAGGCAATTGCGTAATACAGGCAGACGTGATTTGATAACTAAACACTAGACTCAAGTAATCTAAATAGGTTTTACCAAATATACCGTCAATACCACATGACATAACGGTCTAGGGAGAGATAATGTCTGCAGGACTATATATTCATATACCTTTTTGCGTGAGCAAATGCATATATTGTAATTTTAATTCAGGCGTGTGTGATGATTACACGCCTTATCTTGATTGTCTGTGTAATGAATTGATAATGCGCTCTGTTCGTAAGGGAAGCACCGTACATAAGAGTATCGACACGATATACTTTGGCGGTGGCACTCCCTCGCTATTGTCGAGTGGACAATTCGACAGAATAATGGATACGATATGTGCTCACTATGATGTGTCTTGTAATACTGAGATAAGTATGGAAATCAATCCTAATTCTGCCAGCCAAGACAAGATAGAACACTTTGCGATGCGTGGAGTCAACAGATTCTCTGTTGGACTTCAATGCGCAGATGATAAGATATTAAGACTTCTTAACAGACCACACAATACTAACGACTTCGTCAATACTATCAAGATGATTAAGCAAAGTGGTGTTAACAACATCTCGGCAGACTTAATGCTAGGACTGCCTAAACAGACAAGTGAGCACGTCAAGACCAGCATAGAGTTGTGTATGTCGTATAATTTGCCACATATATCAATATATATGCTCAAAGTGGAGCGTGGCACACCACTATACAAGTTATCTAAGACTTTCAATATGCCTACTGATGATGACAGTGTCGACCTGTACGAGCAGGCTCTAGCGCTACTATCCACATACGGATTACACAGATACGAGATAAGCAACACCGCCAAGCAGGGTTATGAGTGTCGCCATAATATCAAATATTGGGACTACTCCAACTACATCGCTGTGGGCGTGTCGGCAAGTGGGTTCGAACAGCGACTGCGCTACACTAACTTGTCAAACGTAATTAAGTATCAGCAGAAGATATCACAGTGTAAACTCCCTATATCTTATGCTAAACGAATTAAGACGGACGAACAGTATTTGGAGTACGTCATGCTCGCTTTACGCATGGATAGGGGACTGGACAAAAATACGTTCTTCGACACATTCGGCGTTACGTACGACAGCGTCTATGGTGCAAGAACTACGTTATTATGTCGACAAGGTCTAGTTACTCAGAATGCTAATATAGTCCGTGTTACTCGCCCAACCTGCCTTAACTCTATTCTAGTTAGCCTGCTGTGTTGAATGGCAGATTATCGTATTTCCTCGACGAATCGGCATTCTGTAGTGTAAGTGTGTTAGAATACTTTTTTTTGGCAACATCAAGTATACAATACCTAGCGTCGTAATATATTTCGCCATCAAGTGTTAACCCATTCTAGCTACTCTATTTAGTCGAGTGTGTGTTCTCATTAACCATGTCAATACCCTCGCTATAATATTTTTTTTAATACTGTGAATATTGTTTATAAATTAGCACATAGTATAGGTATAACACCACCATTGTGTTTATATCCATTGTTTCCTGTGCTGTGACATAATGAATAAGTCGCATGTAGAGGGGCAATAGTTGCAAACAACGACAAGTCAAGCAACACTTGGCCCTGTTCGCTAGCGGGTCATAAGCGAGATAAGTGATTGCATGCGCCAGATAAGAACTCGAGATTTTTTCCTAGCTAATGCGAGAAAAAAAATCGAGATTCTTACAAAAATGTGGCACAAAGTACTTGACACGAATTATAGGTGGTGTTATATTCTACCTGATAATTAGCACTCTTACTGCTCGATTGCTAGCACTAGCACAGATATGAGCAACAATAGAACTTACGGGAGGTATGACGGTGGCACTATCTGACAGGAAAAAGAAGATACTTTGTTCAGTCGTAGACGGATATATTGAGACTGCCAACCCAGTATCGAGTAAAGATATACAACAGCGCTGTTTACCAGACTGCTCCTCGGCTACTATACGCAATGAGTTGTCGGCATTAGAGAGTATGGGCTACCTAGTTCAGCCACACGTGTCAGCAGGTAGGGCACCATCTGCCAAGGCATTCAGGCTATATGTAGATGAGTTGATGGATAATGAGCGATTGACCGATAAAGAGATAGAGTTGATAAACACGTACTTTAATCATCAAATTGACTCAGTAGAGGATATGGTCGAGAGCGTTGCCAAGGTGTTGACCAGTATTACCAACTACACTTCGGTGGTAGTTAAAGGGCATAACAATCAAGAGAGAGTAGATCAGATCAGACTGCTTAAACTAGCTGACAGTGCACTAGTGGTCATAGTGACCGACTCCAGTATCTACAAGGACAGTTTTATTGACCTGCCCAAGAATATAGATACTAAATGGGTGGATAGAGCAGAAAAATGGCTCAACAAGATATTCAGTAACCACACGTTCGAGCAGATAGCCAATCAAGGTAATATTGATAACATTATTTCAGAGGATTTTGCAATCTACCGTACTATATGCAGTAAAGTTTTGGCAATACTAATTAAGATGAACTCCAACAGCAAGTACGACGTCATCACCGAGGGTGCAGATAAGATATTCGAGCATCCAGAGTATGATGACCCGCAGAAGGCCAAGAGTTTTATCAGCACAATTGAACACAAGGAGCAACTGGCTGAATTGCTCAGTAATAAGGACGGTTTAGCATACAGTATCAAGATATGCGAGGAGGATGAACATATACCCAGTGGCTGCTCGGTGGTGTCTGCCTCAATCAACCTTAAGGATAAGACTGTAGGTAGTGCAGGAGTCATAGGGCCAGTGCGTATGAATTACAAGAAGGTATTGTCCGTACTAGACCACATTAATAAATTGCTTGATGATATAATAAGTAACGATTCGGGAGATGATGAACAAGTATGAGTAAACAAGATAAGAACAAGGATAACACAGAGCAGACTACTCAAAAGGAACAGACAACACAGCGTGCGCAGGCCACTCAGCAAACAGACCAGCAGGTCAATAATGACGCAGCACAAGAGCGCGATACGACTAACGATGACACTTCAACTGATAATCAGCAGGGTCAAGAGCCCAAAATTAAACTAGAAGACTTATCGATAGAGCAGTTGCGCAATATTTGTGCTTTTCAACAGCAATTACATGACGCCCTAGCCAAGGAAAACGAGCAACTTATCGCTAAACAGGACGAACTGCGCAAGTTACTAGCCAAGGATAACAGTTATCTAGATCAGTTAGTGGCCATTAAGGCAGACTTCGACAGTTACAAGCTACGCATAAGGGCAGATGCCGAACAGTACAGAGAGGAAGGAGTGCTTAAGGCAATCGAAAAAGTTTTTCCGTTCATCGACACGCTAGAAAAAGCGCGAGTAGACATTAAGGACGGCAAAGCATTCGAGCTTATATACAGACAGTTCTGTAAAGTGCTATTCGAGATGGGCATTACAGAGCTAGAAGTGCTTAATAAGCCCTTCAACCCACAGACTGCCAATGCATTAGCAGAGAGAGAGGTACAAGAACGCAAGGGCGAAGTGATTGAAGTGTACCAAAAAGGATTCATGTATAAAGACAAGGTTATAAGGTATGCACAAGTCATAGTCGGTAAATAATGCGGGTGCATCACGATAATTATTACGCAGTCAATACACAATAATAACAGAATGTTCGATATATAACGCACAAGACAACAACTAACAACAACAATTATAAATTAGTAAATAATTAATTATTTGATATAGGAGATGAAAAATTATGGGAAAAATTATAGGAATCGATTTAGGCACAACTAATTCATGTGTCGCAGTATTAGAGGGTGGCGAACCAGTCGTCATCGTAAACAACGAGGGTAATCGTACAACACCATCCGTAGTCGCTATGACTAAAGAGGGCGAGAGACTAGTGGGTCAAGTTGCCAAGCGTCAAGCAGTAGTCAATGCAGACCGTACAGTATCATCAATTAAGAGAGAGATGGGTAGCTCTTACACTGTCAACATTGACGGCAAAAAATACTCTCCACAAGAGATATCTGCAATGATTCTCCAAAAACTCAAGACAGATGCAGAAACGTATCTAGGCAGTAAGGTAACGCAAGCAGTAATCACAGTGCCGGCATACTTCTCGGATGCTCAAAGACAAGCAACTAAGGACGCAGGCAAGATAGCAGGACTCGAAGTGCTAAGAATAATCAACGAGCCAACTGCTGCAGCACTCGCTTATGGACTAGACAAGGGCGAGAATAAGAATCAAAAGATTCTCATCTACGACCTAGGTGGTGGCACATTCGACGTATCCCTACTTGAGATAGGCGAAGGTGTATTCGAAGTGTTGGCAACTAACGGTAACAACAGACTAGGTGGCGATGACTTCGATAATATAGTAGTCAAGTATCTATGTGATGAGTTCCGCAAGGACAGTGGTATCGATTTGTCCAAGGATAAGATGGCCATGCAGAGACTACGCGAGGCAGCCGAAAAAGCCAAGATTGAGTTGTCCAGCACGCTCAAAACTAACATCAATTTGCCATTCATTACGGCAGATGCAACAGGCCCCAAGCACCTAGATGTTGATTTGACAAGGGCTAAGTTCGACCAACTGACTAAAGAGCTGGTAGACAAGACAATTGAGCCTATGCGTCAGGCAATTAAGGATGCAGGCATCACAGCCAAAGACATCAATAGAGTTATCTTAGTCGGTGGGTCAACCAGAATACCTGCCGTTGTAGACGCAGTCAAGAACTTTACTGGTAAAGAGCCATACAAGGGAATTAACCCAGATGAATGCGTAGCAATCGGCGCTTCCATTCAGGCAGGTGTCCTAGGTGGCGAGGTTAAGGACGTATTATTGCTAGACGTAACCCCTCTGTCACTAGGTATTGAGACATTAGGTGGAATTACAACTAAACTAATAGAGCGTAACACCACGATACCTACTAATAAGTCTCAAGTGTTCTCAACTGCGGCAGATAACCAAACAACAGTTGACATACACGTGCTTCAAGGCGAGAGAGAAATGGCCGTTGACAATAAGACGCTAGGTCGATTCAGCCTGTCCGGTATTGCTCCGGCACCGAGAGGTATCCCACAGATTGAGGTCAAGTTCGACATCGACGCTAACGGCATAGTGCACGTAACAGCCAAGGATTTAGGCACCCAGAAGGAACAGAGCGTAACTATCACATCTTCGACCAACCTGTCAGAGGCCGACATAGACAAGGCAGTTAAGGACGCTGAGAGATTTGCTGATGAGGATAAGAAACGCAAGCAAGAGGTGGAGAACAAGAATAAACTAGACCAAGTAATACTTTCGCTCGAAACATTCGTTAGGGAATCAGGGGATAAACTGCCACCTGAGGACAAGGAAAAACTAGAGGCAAGTATTAAAGAGGGCAAGCAGACACTTGAGAAGGGCAAGTCGGACGAGATAGTCGCCATGACTGACAAGATTGCCAAGGATAATGCTGAGATAATGCAGAGATTCTATCAGGCTAATGCGCCTAAACAAGATGCAGGTAACACACAGACTAACGAGGACGGTGTCAACTACAATGTCGAAGATGACGACCAATCCAAGTAATCAGTGATACAACGATAAACTTACAAGACAATCCTAGCAAGTGGTAAATGCACTTGCTAGGCTGTTTTGTTGACAACGACTACGCTCAATCCAAGTCGTTATAACATACATAACAGGGTAAATATGGCTAATAAAGACTATTACAAAATACTAGGTGTTGACAAGTCTGCCAGCGAGGCAGAGATTAAGACGGCTTTTCGCAGACTGGCTAAACAATATCACCCAGACCTTAACCCCAATAATAAGGAAGCGGCAGAGAAGTTCAAGGAATGTAACGAGGCATACTCTGTACTATCTGACGCAGAGAAAAGGGGTCGGTACGACAGGGGCGAGTTAGACATGAGCAACATGGGTGCTGGTGGATTCTCAGGCGCTGGATTCTCAGGACAGGGATTCGAAGATATATTCGATATTTTTTCATCATTCATGGGTGGCTCAAGTCGAAGAACCGGCGCACGTTCAACGGCAAGCATAGGGCATGACGTAAGGCAATCAGCAACACTGACATTTATGGAAATGGCACTGGGGTGCAAAAAAACTATTGCTTTTTCGAGATATGAGAGATGTCCTGCATGTAACGGTACGGGTGCAAAGGACGCTAGTAGCGTGCATACATGCGACAAGTGTCATGGCAGTGGGCGACTATCTCGTCAGCAACAGACGATATTCGGTGTACAGATGACGCAGACGGTATGTGATAAATGTGATGGAACAGGTACTATAATCACTGCAACATGCCCGACATGTGGCGGTAAGGGGCTATACCTTGCCAAGAAAAGTATCAATATAACCATCCCTGCAGGCGTTGACGATGGAACGACACTACAGTTTTCTGGCGAGGGGCACTCTTCTCGCTCTGTAAATGGGCGCAACGGCAACTTACTCCTCGAGATAAGGGTAGAACGGAGTAAGGTGTTTTCACGGGACGGACTGGATGTTATATGTGAGTTGCCCATATCCGTTACAACTGCAGCACTGGGTGGAGAGATAGAGGTACCCACATTATCTGGCATTCAGTTGCAGAGGATTCCAGAGGGCACAGCCAATGGCGAAGTATTCTCCTTCCGTGGCAAGGGCATTCGCACTGCTCGTGGAGTGGGCACGCTATACGTCCGTGTAGTGATAGAATCACCCAAGGGGCTCAGCAGAGCGCAGAGGGAAATGCTCTCTACATTTGACCGTCAGTCAACAATGCGCAATTACCCACGTAGATCTGCTATGCTGGATGAGATTAGTAAACTATATAAGTAATCAGCCAATAATTGTGCGTACGCACCTTATATGCATTGTACTAATTAATATACACACTTAACTATATTCAACAATTAATGACTCGCTATGAGTCATTTTTTTTCCCTATATGCGCTAGTTATACATAAATCGACGTTATTTGTACTTTACAACTAATAAAGATTTTGATATAATTATTACAGACATAGCAAAATAGATACATACTAATAACACAGATTATTGATAGGAGGCATAATTATGACTATATCTAGTGATTTTTTGAGGGGAAGCATAGATACCATTGTGCTGGCATGTCTGCTCAACGGCAGGAAGTACGGCAACGAAATAAGGCGTGAGATTGAGGCCAAGACAGACAGCCTATATGTACCTAATGAGCAGAGCCTATACTCAGCATATCACAGACTGGAGGATATGGGCTGTATTAAGGGTAGTTGGGGTGCAGAGACAGCCGGCGCAACTCGCAAGTATTACGAGATAACTCAAGAAGGGCGCAGATTCTACCTCGCCAATATCGCCAGTTGGGAGAACGCCAAGAAACTCATAGACATATTGATTAAGGAGTAATAGATTATACCATGAAGTTCTATGAGATAGCAGTGCATTGTACTACCACCGACAGTGAGATAGTAGCAGACATTGTGACCGAGATAACGTCGCAGAATGTCGCTATATACGATCAGAACGACTGGAATAATCTCAAGTTCGAATACATAGATACTCATAGCGTCATCATGCCTGTGGATTGCGTGGTGTGTGGGTTTACTTCGCCAACCAATCTAGATAATTGTATGTCACAGATAAGTAATAAACTAACACCCTTATTAGGCACGGTTAGAATATCAACCAGACTACTTGATGACCTAGACTGGAAAGATAGTTGGAAAGCGTATTTCGTTCCTTTGCTGATAGGCAATATTGTCATACTTCCACTATGGGAGAAGAGTAAGCAAGAGCAATATTTACAGGCAGGTTACAAGTGCGTACTCATTGATACTTCTATGGCATTCGGCACAGGACAACACAGCACGACTGCTGGCTGTATCGAGATGATACAACGGTTAGATATGTTAGATAAGAGCGTAATTGATGTCGGCTGTGGAAGCGGTATACTGTCTATTGTAGCAACTGCGTTAGGCGCAACCAGTGTACAGGCATTAGACTATGACCGAGAAGCAGTCTTAACAACTGTTAATAATGTTAATCTTAACAGATGCGAGGACAGTATTACTGTCAAACAGAGTAATTTACTGGACAATGTAACAGGTAAGTGCGATATTCTGCTTGCCAACATTACAGCAGATATATTGACAACGCTGTTCTGTTACATAGATAAGGTATTGTCGCCAGATAGCAAGGTAGTGTTATCGGGTATAGTGGATAATCAAGTGCAACACATTATTGACCTGTACAGCAGTAAACTGACTTACGTAGATGAGATAGTCAAGGGGGAGTGGCACACACTTCTATTTTGTGGTAAATAATTATGGGACAATACCGAAGATTTTTTGCATTACCCAGTGAGAGGGTGAGCCAAGATAGGATACGTCTAGTTAGTCAGTAT
Organism: Clostridia bacterium; assembly: GCA_028698585.1. Taxonomy (GTDB): domain Bacteria; phylum Bacillota; class Clostridia; order Christensenellales; family CAG-314; genus STF1-98. The sequence continues at coordinate 88,700 of JAQVWG010000003.1, forward strand.
AATCATATTGCGAGGGTGTTGCGCTGTAAGGTAGGGGATAGAGTCATCATCAACTTCAATGATGGCATTGACAACCTGTGCGCTATCACCGATGTAGATGAGCATGCAGTGTATATGGACATATTAGATAGTAACGTAAATGATAACGAGAATACAATTGATATTACTCTATTCGTCGGGTGTTTAAAGGGTGGCAATATGGATTTGGTCATACAGAAGGCTGTTGAATTGGGTGCTAATAACATTATACCGTTTACCAGTAGATTCTCAATCAGCAGTGTGGACGCCAAAAAAGCCGAGCGACTGAGTAAGATATGTATGGAGGCGGGCAAGCAGTGTGGCAGAGCCATACGGATAGACATACAGCCCTCAATAACTTTTGACCAAGTAATTGACAGACTTAATATCTATGACAAAGTGCTGTTTTGTTACGAAAAGGGTGGTGTACCCATAGCTCAGGCGTTACAGGGCGACGTTAACAGTCTGGCAGTGATTGTCGGTAGCGAGGGAGGTTTTGCAGATAGCGAGGCAGATGCCGTACAACATCACGCAGTAACGGTCGGGCTCGGACGAAGAATACTACGTGCAGAAACTGCGTCATTCTATGCACTATCCGTCATTGACTCCTTGCTCAACAGTGCTCATTAGTGTGATACAATCTGTGCTTCTTGATAACATCAATCTATTTAGATTGTGTCAGTGAGCAAGGTTAATGCAATCGCTCAATTTATAGAGAACAGTAGGCAGGTAGATTTGTCGTTATTAAACGAAATTAAGTAGAACATCTGCAATCATTTTTAACATATTTACTACTGATACTGCTGTCGCACCACATTTAATTATCGACTAATTAACCGTACACAAGCACATAATTCACATACTGGGTAAACAATATAATACAAATGTCAAATAGAATTATCAGCAAAAATGTTATAATCAGCGTCTTCACACTTGGCTGTAGGACCACCCTAACTATACAGTAACTGCCTGATTATGTCCAGTATTCACCTACTGGCGCTATCTCACCACAAGGGAAAATCGACTAAATAGTCGTAACACAAGCACATAATTTAATAATGGGTAATCAATATAATACAAATGTCAAATACAATTAATAGTAAAAACATTATAATCAGCGTCTTCACACTTGGCTGTAAAACCAACTATTATGAGTCAGGTCAAATAGTCAACTGGCTACTTACTGCCGGCTACGAAGCAATTGAAGGGCTTAAATGGGCAGACATTTACGTTATCAACACCTGTGCTATTACTAAAGAGGCAGAAAGTAAGTCAAGACAGGCAATAGCAAGAGCACGCAAAATCAATCCTGACTGTGTGTGTTTTATAGTAGGTTGCGCCAGCCACAAGAATGCCGAGCAGTTCAAGTCGATAGACAATGTGCAGTTAATACTCGGTAACGAGAACAAGTTGCACGTGGTAGAATGTATAGATAAGTATATCATCGATAACTTCTCTATCAATCACTCAACCAACGCGGTTAAACCATCTTATACAATCGACACCCATGACTCAACCACGCAACCTGATTGTATGAGTGATATTCCGCGAGAAGTCGTACAGTCACACTCCAACGAACAACGCACAGTACAGGACAGTCTAACCCAACTTGTGCATGAATCTAACGCAGGAGTAAATAGTGCCGACACTAATGCTTTACTCACCGACTACCCTTGCTACACACACTTAATAGACGCTACTCAAGGGCACACTAGAGCATTCATCAAGATTCAGGACGGGTGTAATAATTATTGTTCTTACTGTATCGTGCCGTATCTACGCTCTCGCTCTCGCTCTCGCTCGCTTGACAGTATTATGAGCGAAGTGAATGCTAACTCTAGTGCAGATGAGATAGTGTTAATCGGCATAGATATATCGCAGTACGGACTAGACATCAATACAACACTTGCCCAACTGCTTACAGCCATGCAGACCTATAAGGGAAGAGTAAGGCTAGGCAGTCTATACTGTAACTGCATTGATAGTACGCTACTCGAATCTATGTCCATAAATGCATGTAAACATTTCCACCTGTCACTGCAAAGTGGCTGTGACCGCACTCTTATCAGCATGAACAGACGCTACACTACACAACAGTATGCAGACTGTGTACAACTGATTCGCAGTTATTACCCAAATGCAGGTATTACAACGGATATAATCGTTGGATTTAGTGGCGAAAGTGACGAGGATTTCAACAGTACAGTGCAGTTTGTCCGCCGAATGCAATTTAGCGACATACACATTTTCCCTTACAGTCCACGAGAGGGTACGCGAGCGTACGGCCTGCCTAGACCGACGAGCGCCGTAGTTAAGGACAGAGTTAATACACTAACTGCAGTTAAACGGGCACTTAAACGAGAGTTTATTGCAAGACAACTTGCTCTAGGCAAGGCAACTGTGCTTATCGAAGAATACAAGAACGGTTACTACGTGGGCTATACGGACAACTATGTCAAGGTATTCGTTAAATCACCACATACTATTACTGGCATAGTAGAGTGCACGTTGCTTAATTGTGATGATAACGGCATATACGCACAACCGTAATAAGAAACTATCTGCATACACTTAATCTTACCAATGTAGTGACTTGAATATTAGTTCGACCATTATATTAGATACTTGTTGCGTGTAATCAATCTTGCTACTGTATTGATATGGTATGTGCGCAACCGTTATAAGTAACTATCGCAGATGTTTAACTACATTGAGTAGACATTGATACGTATATGTAAGCCTTAACGTAGTAATTGTCAGAATTAAGAAATCTAATTGACGTTACTATTATGCTGAGTGATTAGGTGGTCAATACGATACAGACTGAACAGTGTTAGCGTGTCGGAGACATTAAGATATGGTTATTGCCAGCAGCACTCACCATGCAGTTGACAGGTGTTAGAACAAGGGTACTATATAATATATGATAATTCCTAGTGGCGTCATTATACATGCTGACGAATATATTCAACCTAATTACTATTTGATGACACCACTCAAAATATAAGTAATCAACACAAGAATATAAGGAGTAACGTTATGTGTATTTTTTGTAAAATCATCAGTAAAGAGATACCCAGTTATGCAATCTATGAGGATGAATATACCTACGCTTTTTTGGACAACTGTCAGGATGCCATAGGGCACACTTTGGTCGTGCCTAAACAACACTGTGTCAATCTGCTGGACTGTCCGATTGAATTACTAGGCAAAGTAACGGAAACGGTACATAAGATAGCTAAACACTATGTAGATGACTGCGGTTATCAAGGAGTCAATATCCTCAATGCTAGTGGTCAATGCGCTCAACAGAGTGTTTTTCACCTGCACATACATCTAGTCCCACGAAAAGCAGGCGATAATATCAATATGTGGCCTGATAACGCCAGACAGGAGATGAATCTGTCTACTGTCTGCCAACAGTTACAACTTAAATAACTACAAGGATAAATAAGGATAAGCCGTGCGCACAGTGTTTACACGCTGAAAGTCGTTGTACTCCTAATTATGTTTATAATCCATTGCGACCCAATTAATGGCATAATAAGAATATAACTGTGTAACTATATGCAACGAGCTATTAGATATGTTCCACGTAACTATTGACTATTCACCCAATGGTAACAACTAGTAAGCAGCAAAGATTATTAAGTATAACTGTGTGCCTAATGGTCTGATCAAGTAACCGTAGTATTCTGCAATGCTGTATTATCACCCAACAGTCACACGCAAGTACAGGTTAACTTAATCAATGTACGCATGCTGTGTACATAATAAGAACCTACCATAAGCAGTCCAAGACATTGCGTTAAACTCACGCAGACTGTATTATGACAGATAGAAGGGACGACAAGTTATTTTGTAAAACTTTATCAATGTACGCATGCTGTGTACATAATAAGAACCTACGCATAAGCAGTCCAAGACATTGCGTTAAACTCACGCAGACTGTATTATGACAGATAGAAGGGACGACAAGTTATTTTGTAAAACTTTGTTAAAATGACTTGTTTTTTTTGTTAAAATATTTGACAGAGTTGTCGCATTATGGTAGACTACCTTATGCACTGGTAAGTGCAATATGGCCGTTTGTTGCGGGAAGGAGGCGAAAGATATGTCAACAATCAAGGTGGGCGAGAACGAAACCCTAGATTCAGCATTGCGCCGTTTTAAGCGTAAATGTGCCAGAGATGGTATCATTGGCGATCTTCGTCGTAAAGAACAATACGAGAAACCAAGTGTTCGCCGCAAGAAGAAGGCCGAGGCTGCAAGAAAACGCAACAGTAAGGGTTAATTCGTTAATACTTAAGATAAAGACTGCTTGTTCTTATACCGAACAAGCAGTTTGTCATATATGGCGCAACTGACAAAAAATGACATAATTTATCAAATTGTTTATTTAACGGAGGCTATTATCGTGAGTTTTAAGCAATACGCAAGGGACGCTAAACAGAGACTGACTAGTGGGTTCTGGCAGGAGGTGTTAAATCGCAGGCAACAGGATAGAAGCGATGCGGAGAGTAACGGCAGATCTGCGCTACCACAACTGCACGCACACAGAGAGGACGTGCGCAACATGATATTCAATGCCAACTACGATAGAGATAAACAGTTCGAGCAAAAAGTCATTCAACTGCTTGAGAGTAATCAACTAGTAAGTAATCCTATCACTCAACTTGCCGATAAAGAATACCTTGATTCTTTGACGGCGTCTAGCAAGCAAGCATATCTGCTTAAACTCGCCAATAGGTATAGACAGATTAAGGCACAATACGAGTCTCAACATACACCTAACCCCATAATTACTCCAATAGATAATGAGGACTGATTATTTTGTACAGCACCCAGACCACGCCAATAACAACTACATATTGCTCGTGTTGGTTGACTTACAGTACTCAATTGTTTACCGTAATATAGCAATGAACAATGTGCTGTCATAATTAGAACAACAGGTTACAGGATTATTAATTATACTCGTAACTCGGCGTAATATCATAGATATATTGTTTTTTTTGATTCTGTTGCATTAATATATTGTTATCCTATATCTTGTCGCATAGATAATTAGCTTGATTTCGCTATCGTAATTCCTATATAATTAGTGTGTTCACAACTGGTATTGTGAGAAGATAAATATTGTTTCTTGTACTGCTTGATACGACTCAATTCCGTCGCTCTGACAACATACTTGATATTACTTATTTACTCATTCATTATTTAGTTCGATTGCACGTTATTAGTTGCTAGGTAGTAATACTTTACTGCGTTATTATCTCGTATATCGCCCTGATTATGTGATATGAACAATACATTTCTACTAAGTATGAACATACTCGTTATCTAGTTAATTCGTCTGTTACTTAATACAAACGGACAATATATTGTCTCTTTTTTACTGCTTTGTCCTTGCTTAATCTGTGCAATTTTGATATAATAGTTACATAATAATTAGTGTTATGGCACACCACATTGGCAGTGTAATTAGGTATATCTAATGGACAATTATGACTTAAATCAACTCAATAGTGAACAACTACGGGCATCACAGTGTCTTAATGGGCCCGTTCTGGTTCTAGCAGGCGCAGGAAGTGGTAAAACTAGGGTACTGACGCACCGTATAGTCAATATGGTCAACAGTGGAATTAATCCACGCAATATATTGGCAATAACTTTTACTAATAAGGCCGCCAACGAGATGAAGGAGCGCATAGGCTCAATCTGTCCACTTGCCTATGCTATGACAATATGTACAATACACTCATTCTGTGTAAGGGTGCTTCGACAAGAGGCAGAGGTGTTGGGGTACACTAAGGACTTCTCCATCTATGACGAGGCGGACAGCGAGAATCTGCTCAAGCGCATATTCAACAAGTTGGGTGTCGATGATGATAGAATTAAAAAACGCATAGCCAGTGCCATTTCCACAGCAAAAACATTCAATTTGACCGAGGATAAAATGGAACAGATTACCAATGTCGATTGGTCACTGTTGTCCCAAGTGTACAGGATGTACTGCGCACAGCTCAGAGCGAGCAATTCTATGGACTTCGACGATCTACTCAGTAATACTCTTATGCTGTTTCGTAAGCATAGTGATGTATTAGCTAAATGGCAAGACAGATTCCAGTACATCAGCATAGACGAGTTTCAGGACACCAACCGTGTTCAATACCAGATATTCAAACTGCTCTCATCTAAGTACGGCAATCTGTTCGTTGTGGGGGATGACGACCAGTCTATTTATGGATGGCGTGGTGCCGAGATAGAGAATATCCTTAATTTCGAGAAGGATTTTCCCAATACCCAAGTGTTTACGCTAGAAGAGAATTACCGTTCCACGGACAAGATATTGAACGTAGCCAACGAAATTATCAGCAAAAATACTCAACGCCACCCCAAGACACTATTTACCAGTAAGCAGGGTGGCGTCAAGGTAGAGTTATATATCGGTACAGACGAGATGGACGAAGCGCGCTACTGCGTAAGTCAAATAGCGTCATTATGCAGGTTTAATGGCATGCGATATAGAGATTTTGCCATACTAATGCGAATTAACTCTCTCTCACGACTGTTCGAACAAGAATGCCTTAAGTACAACATACCCTTTAGAGTATACGGCGGATTCAAGTTTTTTGAGCGTAAAGAGATTAAAGACATTATAGCGTACCTCAAGATAATCAATAATAGTTATGATAATGAGGCACTGTTGCGCATAATCAATGTACCGCGTCGTGGGATAGGCAAGACCACGTGCGATAAACTGGCAGACCTGTCTATGGATTATGGTGTGAGTATACTGCAGCTGTTAAGAGATGGACTGGGGCTGGAAGTGTTTAATGCTGGCACACGCAGTAAGCTTAACGACTTCTATTCACTCTATGCCCAGATGTGTAATTACCAACTAGAAATGAGTCTGGTAGACCTAGTAGAAAAACTACTCAAGGTTACCAGATATAAGAGTATGTTCGACAAGAGTAATGAAGGGGAGTATGAGAAGCTGGCCAACATCGACCAGTTCGTGCTGTCTGTTGAGGAGTTCGTTAAGGAGAACGGCGACCAGTCATCGCTTGGCCTATATCTACAATCGGTTTCATTATTAGGGGATGATGATAACGCAGATAATAGCGACTGTATTACTATCAGCACAGTACATTCTGCTAAAGGGCTTGAGTTTACAACAGTGTTCGTAGTGGGATTGGATGACGGTATATTTCCCATTAGTCGTGCGTCGAATGATGTTAAACAATCACAGGAGGAGAGACGGCTTGCCTACGTTGCATTAACTCGTGCCAAACAGAGATTATACCTAACTCGTGCGCAGAGCAGATTCGTTTTTGGTGAGAGAAGTTATTGTCGACCTTCTGCATACTACACTGAGGCTAGCCAGCTGTTAGCGCCTACACCTACCGTGCGATATGACGCTGACGGCGTACCGGATAGAGTAATACAGCCTAAAGTGGTGTTTACACCGACTATTAACAGTAACATTTCCCAGTTTAGCGTGAGCGATATAGTCAATCACAAGGCATTCGGCAAGGGCATAATAATCGATATTAAGGATAATAACGCTACTGTAGTTTTCGATACAGTGGGCAAGAAGGAATTAGCGCTCAAATATGCGCCTCTAACCATACTGCCCAAGTAGTCCAATCTAACCATTAGTCACAATGTAATGATAATCATTATGTTAATAATGGATGACAGCGTAATGTACCTGACTACATAACAATTCTAATTAAGGTGTAACTAAATGAATAACAACGATTCGATTATAATCAATGAAATGCATGCAATGGTTGAGCAACTCAACAAGTGGGGTTACGAGTACTACGTATTAGATAACGCTAGCGTTGCCGATGCAGCATACGACAGCTTATACGATAAATTGCGCCAGCTGGAGAAGCAAACTGGCATAGTACTAGATAATTCCCCCACAAGAAGAGTTGGTGGCGAACCACTGAGCAAGTTCCAATCACATAGGCATTTAACACGCTTATATAGCCTAGATAAGGCACAGACTAAACAAGAACTAGCCAACTGGGTTAATAAAATACTCACACAGTATCCTAACTGCGTTTTCACGGTAGAACTCAAGTATGATGGGTTATCAGTTAATTCAACGTATAATGAGGGTAAACTGATATCGGTTGCTACCCGAGGTAACGGTATAGTGGGTGAAAACATCACTGCTCAGGCAATGTGCATTAAGACATTGCCATTGACAATCAAGTTCGACAGTCAGGTAGAGATAGCGGGCGAGGCTATAATGAGGTTATCTCAGCTAAACAGATATAATGCCAAGCATCCCGATAATCCACTTAAGAACGCACGTAACGCTGCTGCCGGCGCACTGCGCAATCTCGATCCCAGAGTCAGTGCTGAGCGTAACCTAGATATTATTATGTATAGTGGAGCCAGTCAATATGTTAATTCACAAGTACAACTGAATGACTTGCTTGCCGACAATCAGTTCAAAATCAATGATGTTTTCGAACAAGTCTCCACGATAGAACAGATTATCAAGGTAATTGATGACATAGAAACACAGAGAGCAACTTATGACTTCCTTATAGATGGCGTGGTGATTAAAATCAATGATTTTGGCATAAGACAGGAATTAGGTTATACCGACAAGTTTCCCCGTTGGGCAATAGCGTACAAGTTCGAAGCAGAACAGGTAGCCACCACCCTACTAGATGTTGAATGGCAGGTAGGCAGAACGGGCAAACTCACTCCATTAGCACACCTTGAACCGGTAGAACTGTGTGGCGCTACCATTAAGCGTGCCACTCTCAATAATTATGATGACATTATTCGTAAAGGCTTATCGCTCAACAGTATTGTTCTATTGCGGCGCAGTAATGATGTTATTCCAGAGATACTATATGCTCTTGACAATTGTCAAGACTGTCAACCGATACACCCACCGACGCACTGTCCCTCCTGTAATAGTCAGTTACAGCATAAGGGCGCACACCTATATTGCCTTAACCGTAGGGGCTGTCCTGCACAGATAGTGAATAGATTATCTCACTATGCGAGCAGGAATGCCTGCGACATAGAGGGATTGAGTGACAAGACCGCACTCGCACTTGCCTCAACACTAGATATAAGCATGCCCAGTCAACTGTACTCCCTAACAGCGCACGAACTAGCTCAACTAGATGGATTCAAGGACAAAAGAATCTCTAGTTTACTCTCAGCCATAGAACGCAGTAAGTCTGTTCAACTGTCTAACCTTATCTATGCACTGGGTATAGATAATATAGGCATAGTATCCGCCAAAGAGTTAGCCAGAGTGTATGGCAGTATAGATAACTTAATGCGCGCAGATAAAGAGAGTCTTACCAACATAGACGAGGTGGGCGAAGTGGTCGCTGACAGTATCATAAGATTTTTTGATGACGATATCAACAGAAGAGAGATAAACACCCTTCAAGCAGTAGGTATCAATCCAACTTATGTCGACACCAACTCTGTGGGCGCATTAAATGGTTACACTGTGGTATTAACAGGCACCTTGCCCACTCTGACAAGACAGGAAGCCACGCAATTAATTGAATCGAACGGCGGTGTTGTGGTGTCCTCTGTTACAAAACAAGTCAACCTAGTGCTGGCTGGCGAAAACGCCGGCAGTAAACTAGATAAGGCACAGTCCCTCAATATCACTATAATTGATGAACAAGGGTTGTTACGATTGTTGAAGAAATAACGGCAGATTAGCCCAAAAAATGCTTTGGTTATGTTGCAAGACTGTGTAAACGTGTGATATAATAATCGAAATACTATTTTGGCTAGCAGTGTAGATATACACTCATTAGGTATCACGTTCAAGCAGAACAATGTGCAGTATAACCTAGTAGGATAGTAATCTACACTTACTATATGTCAGTAAGAGGATAGTGCCAATGAGAAGCATGACAGGCTATGGCAAAGCAGTAGCCACCACTAATGGTAAGGAAGTAACGGTAGAACTTAAGTCAGTTAATCACAGATACCTTGATATAGCAGTCAAGATGCCTCGCACTTTTCTGTGCCTTGAGGACAGTGTGCGTAAGATTATTTCTCAGTATATTAATCGAGGGCACGTTGATGTGTACGTTAATTATACCGACACTGCCCAGTCGAGTAGACAGGTAGTATTGGACACTCAACTTGCTAGAGAAGTGCTTAATCAAGCGCTAGCATTACAGAGTCAGTTGGATGTCAAGAATGATTTTGGCCTTAATGCTTTACTTAAGACGCCCGATGTTATGACTCTGGCTCCTGTTGAGATAGATTGTCAACAGGTGGGTATAATACTAGAGAATGCGATTAAGGACGCTTGCGTTCAACTCAACATAATGAGAGATAACGAGGGCGCTAAACTCAAGTCAGTTATCATAGAGCGATTGACTGATGTACAGGCCAATACTACCCTCATTAAACAACGTGCACCCATTGTAGTGCAAGAGTACGCCACCAAATTAACTGAGCGCATTCAGGAGGCACTAGGCAACATCGAGGTTGACCAAGCACGCTTGATTAACGAGGTTGCATTTTTTACTGATAAGGCCAACATAGATGAGGAAATAGACAGACTTAACATACACATCACCCACGCCGTGCAGTTGTTAGATGATACACAACCCATAGGCAGACAGTTCGACTTTTTGGTGCAAGAGATGAACAGAGAGGCTAACACTATCTGTTCCAAGAGCAATAATTTACAGATAACCAACATCGGGGTACAACTGAAGAATGAGATTGAAAAGATTAGAGAACAGTGCCAAAACATTGAGTGATAGCACTAACAGAGGCGAGCTATTCATAGTGTCCGGCCCAAGTGGAGTAGGCAAGGGCACTGTATGCAAGTATTTACTTGAACGAATGCCAAGTATCGTATCCTCTGTGTCCGTTACTACACGGCAACCACGCACTGGCGAGAGGGACGGCGTAGAATACTTTTTCATTTCCATAGAACAGTTCGAACATATGCGTGACAACGGCGAATTGCTTGAGTATAATAAACACTTTGACAACTACTATGGCACACCTGCTAACTATGTGTTCGATTGTCTTAATAAGGGTGAAGATATCCTATGTGAGATAGAAATGGTGGGTGCTGCGCAGATTAAGGAGCGATTTCCTAAGGCAAGGACTTTTTTTATCCTACCACCCAATTCTGTCGAGTTAAGGAATAGACTGCTCCACCGCGGAACGGAGACCACTCAGCAGATTGAGAATAGACTCAGCCGTGTCGAATACGAAATGCAATTCAAGAGTCAATACGACTACTGCATTATCAACGATACTGTAGAGAGGGCAGTTCAGGAGATAATAGATATTATAAGGAGTATAAAGAATGATAACAAAACCATCAATTGACCAGCTTACCAATATTGCTAAGAATAAGTATATTCTATGTTGCTCTGTATCCAAGAGGGCCAAACAAATCAATGAAGGCACGGTCAGAGAAGAGATAATCACTAATGCCAAGTCCATTACACGTGCGGCCGACGAGATAGCAGACGGAGTAACTACTATCGTTAAAGAGGACTAATAGATAGATGCTGAAGGGTAAGAATATTATCATAGGTATTACCGGTGGTATTGCTGTCTATAAGGTGTGTGACATTGTCAGTAAACTTGTCAAACTTCACGCTAATGTAGACGTGATTATGACCAAGAATGCAACGGAGTTCGTATCGCCCTTGACATTCGAGAGTTTATCGCACAATCCGGTAGTAACGGATATGTTCAATCGCACCAAGGAATGGGAGATTGAACACATTTCATTTGCCAAGAAGGCGCACACATTCGTGATTGTGCCGGCAACTGCCAACATTATAGGTAAGTTAGCACAAGGTATAGCAGATGATATGTTAACCACTACTCTCTTAGCGACTAAATCTCCAGTGATAATTGCGCCTGCTATGAACACCGACATGTACACCAACCACGTTTTCCAGTCCAATCTCGCAACGCTCCACAATAATGGTGCCATAATCGTTCAACCTGCAACTGGCAGACTGGCATGTGGGGACAACGGCGTAGGAAAACTAGCTGATGTGGATGTCATTCTATCCACCATTATTGACACCGTTATGCCACAGAGAGATTTACTAGGCAGAAGAGTGCTAATTACTGCTGGCGCCACCATTGAGAAGATTGACGCAGTGAGGTATATATCCAATTTTTCTACTGGCAAGATGGGTATTGCACTGGCTAAGAATGCTCGTGATAGAGGCGCTATAGTTACCCTTGTGCTGGGCAGTCATTCTGTGCCTGCACCTGACTATATGGATGTAGTTAACGTTACTACTACACAACAGATGTATGACGAAGTGCTGGCAAGAGTCAAGGATAATGATATAATCATCAAATCAGCAGCACCCTGCGATTATAAGGTAGAGCATTATGCGGACACTAAACATAAGGAAGAACATTTAACCTTATCCCTTGTTAAGAATCCAGATATTGCCAGACAAGTGGGCAAGATTAAGGATAATAGAATACTGGTAGTTTTTTCGGCAGAGACGGAGAACACCTGCGAGAATGCTTACGCTAAACTGCAATCCAAGAATGCCGACCTAGTCGTTGCCAACTGTGTGCTCACAGAGGGTGCAGGATTCGGCACTGACACCAACATAGTTACATTAATAGATAGATATAACACACAGACTGCACTACCAATTATGTCTAAGGAGCAGGTTGCTAGTAGGATACTAGATGCAGTTGTTAAATTAACACAATGATTTTTGAGGTCATAGTAGACATATCCAATAGCAACACAGATAGAGTTTTCGATTACTTTGGCGAAGACTTTTTTTGCGTCGGGCAGAGAGTACTTGTGCCTTTCGGCAATCGCGATATTGAGGGTTTTATCGTGGGCAAGAAGGAGCACAGCGACCTCGACAGTAGTAAAATCAAATCCATTCGGTTTGCCCTTGACGAGTATGTAACGCTCACTGATGAGATGTTGCAACTGGCTAGATATATGTGTAAGCAGTATAACCTGCGTCTTGTTGACGTACTGCGATTGTTTATCCCGGCGCAGATGCGTGGTGGGAGAGTTAAGGAAATATACTACAGGCAAGCAACCTTGACAGACGGTATGACGGTTGAGGGGATACTAAAGCAGTTAGGCAAGAATGCCAAGAGTCAGCGAGCTTTAATAGAATACTTACACGCTAACGGCAGCACAGCAACTGCGCAACTGAATAAATTATTTCCATCCGCCCTTACTCCACTTGTCAAAAATGGGTACGTGGAAATCAATTTAATGCAAAAGACCCGTACACCATACAATCAATTACCACAGGGCAATACAGTGCACCACACTTTAACTACTCAACAGCAACAAGCATATGACACTATTATGAGTAACAGACAGGGCAGTTATCTGTTGTTTGGAGTAACTGGCAGTGGCAAGACTGAAGTTTATCTCAATATAATTACTCAAGTTGTCGCAGAGGGTAAAACTGCCATTATGTTAGTGCCAGAGATATCGTTAACACCGAGCGTGCTTAAACTGTTTCGTACTCGTTTTGGCAATAGTGTGGCTATACTTCACTCTGGTCTATCAGCAGGCGAGCGATTTGACGAGTGGCAACGACTTAAACGAGGAGAGGCTAACATTGCAATAGGGGCAAGAAGCGCAATATTCGCACCTATTGATAATATTGGCGTCATAATCATTGATGAACAACACGACAGCAGTTATATAAGTCAAACCAACCCACGTTATGACACTATCGATATAGCAGAGAAACGCAGAGAATATAATAACTGTACTCTAGTAATGGGTAGTGCAACACCGAGCGTAGACACATTCTATCAGGCACAACAGGGCAAGTATCAACTGATTACTCTGCCGGACAGAATTAATCGTCAACCGTTACCTAAGGTGGAAATTGTAGATATGTGCGCAGAAGTGAGGGCAGGAAATAAGGAGATATTCTCTACATTGCTCAAGACTGAATTGGACGATTGCCTTAACAAGGGTAATCAAGCGATGATATTCCTCAATCGGCGAGGATACTCCTCATTCGTAATGTGTACCAAATGCGGTTATGTCGCCAAGTGTACCGACTGTGATATTTCACTCACGTATCACGCTGATGACAATCAGTTGAAATGTCATTATTGTGGTAAACGGTTCAAAATGCTTGACATATGTCCCAACTGCAAGAACACTTTTTTGCGACAGGGCAGAGTGGGAACGGAGCAGGTAGTCAAGTATCTCAACACTATGTATCCTAATGTTAAGGTACTGCGTATGGACTATGATACCACGCAGACTAAGGAGGCACATTGTAAGATTCTAGAATCGTTCAGCAACAGGCAAGCACAGATACTAGTAGGAACACAGATGATTGCAAAAGGACACGATTTTCCATACGTAACGCTTGTAGGCGTGTTGGAAGGAGATCAGAGTCTATATTACAGCGACTACCTGGCGTGCGAGCGCACGTTTCAACTGCTGACACAAGTGGCTGGGCGTAGTGGCAGAGATAGACAAGCAGGTAAGGTTGTATTACAGACCTATACCCCTAATCACTATTGTCTACAGATGTCTGCCCAGCAGGACTACTTAGCGTTCTATAAACGAGAGATTAACTTAAGACAGGCAACCAGTTTCCCACCCTTTGCCGAGGTGGTGCGCATTGTGTACTCTGGACTGGATAGTGAAAAGTGTGTCAAACTTCTCAATAAACACTATGCACAGATTGAAGAACTGCGGCAGAGCAACGAACAAGCGTTCCTGTTCTTACAGCGAATGAGATGTCCGCTTAAACGAGTGGAGAGGAAACACAGGTATCAAATTCTGATGAGATTAGACAGTCAATACATAGATATACTTCAACGTATATATGCGATATGTAATCAAGGCGATAAGGAGGTAAGCGTATTCTGTGAGCGCAATCCACAGAATATGAACTGATATGGCGACACGACATATATTAAAAATGAGCAAAGACTTGACAACACTACGTAAAGTAAGTAAGCCCGTTGACAAGTTTGATTCAAGACTAGTCACCCTAATAGATGACATGGTACAGACTATGCATTCAGCAGACGGCATGGGGCTTGCTGCTGTACAGGTGGGTGTGCTTAAGAGAGTGTTCATTGTTGAGGTCGATAACGTTGTATATGAGATAGTCAATCCAACCATTGTTAGCACTCAGGGAGAGTGTGTTGATAATGAGGGGTGTCTGTCTGTCGAAGGGTATAGAGGAGATGTGCCTAGACCACAGACTGTTACTATGAACTATCAGGACAGGCAAGGTAATGCTTGCGAGATAACTATGCAGGACTACTCTGCTAGGGCACTTCTACATGAGTATGACCACCTGGATGGCATACTGTTCTGCGACAAAATGATTAAAAAGTACGAGACCAAGTAACTCTACTACCTCTATTAGTATAGATAATCAAGTCGAATATGAGAATTAAGTACTCGACGAAGTAACACTACCGACTCTTATAACGCATTTATTATCAAGTCAAATATATAAGACTGGTTGCATAAACACAAGTGCAATAATCGATAATTATGCACCTCCACAGCACAATTTGATTGCATAACAACTTGATATGCATAACAACAGAATATATATGTATACTCTATGGCACTCTCACACTAACAGAACAAGAGATAGACACATTATACTACGACATGTACACCTTGAGAATAACAGATAGACGCACTGCGCCATAGTTTGACTGAATATGCACGCTATTAAATGTATCTGTTTATAGTAGCAGTCAGGCACAACTACAACAATCATACAGACAAGAATGACGAGCATAATCCAATTATAACAATCAAACCATTACTAGATGTAACATTCTTTACGGGGCTATCGCTCTAGACACGACTGCGTATAACTACGTTACCAATGATAATGAGCGCAGTCTACTAATAGCTAATGCAATAGTATCACAGACTGCGCTAAACCAATTAGCAGAACTTGCACTTAACAATACACACTATTAACCATTACAACTTAATATAAGGATTAACAATGAGAGTAATTTATCTAGGCACACCTGAGTTTGCCGTACAACCACTCAACTATATAGCGCAAGCGCACCAAGTTACTGCAGTCATCACTCAACCCGACAAGGTAGGCAGTCGCAACAAGGTAACTAATTGTCCAGTTAAACAACGAGCCATAGAACTAGGCATACCCGTTATGCAGTTTGACAATATTAATAAACAAGGTATAGAGCAGATTAAGTCATTGAATCCAGACATAATGATTACTTGTGCATATGGACAACTGTTATCTCAACAGATACTAGACATAGCGCCCCACGGAGTACTTAATATCCACGCGTCACTATTGCCCAAGTATCGAGGTGCGGCACCCATTAACTGGGCGATAATCAATGGCGAAATGCAATCGGGTATCAGCATAATGCGTACAGTTAAACGGTTGGATGCAGGCGATGTATTACTCCAAGAATCCGTCAATATTAGTCAAGAACATAATGCAGGGCTGTTATCATTCGAGTTAAGCATTGTTGCATCTAAACTCATTATTATAGCACTTGCACTAATAGATAATCAGATGGACACTTATACCCCTCAGGATGAACATAAAGCGACATTTTGTGGCAAGATTACTACCCAAATGGAACTGATTGACTGGACTCAAGACGCTCGTAGTGTATCCAATCTAGTTAGAGGACTATCCCCATCCCCCTGTTGCTATACTTATCTTAATGGTAAACGCATCAAAATTAATCACTGCGTACCTTCCGCTTGTCCTATTAAGGGTAATGTGGGAGAGATTATCTGCACCAAGAGCAAGATAACCGTATGCTGTGGCAGTGGCTCGGTAGACCTAATATATCTATTGTTCGAAGGTGGCAAGATTATGACTGCTAGAGATTGTATTAACGGACGAAAAATAACTTCAGGTATGGTACTGCGCAATGAATAGGGCTTTTTTGAACGCATACACATGCCTAGATACCATATATAGACAGGGTGCTTACAGCGAGATTGCACTCAACAACATTCTCCTCACCTGTGCAGTCAAGGACAAGGCATTGACAACCAAGATAGTGTACGGCGTGTTGGATAACGATACCAGACTGGACTATATCATTGGGCTGTTTGCTAAGTCAGTCAAGCCCATAGTTAAAATTATCCTCAAAATCGGTATTTACTGCCTACAGAACTTATCAATACCCGTCTATGCCGTCATCAACGACTGCGCAGAACTGACCAAGACCAGTGGCAAAATGCAACTTGTCGGTTTTGTCAACGCTACTTTGCGTGCTATCAGTCGCAGTATCGCAGACAACTCTATTACTTACCCCAAGGATAAGTTGAAGTATCTATCTGTCTATTATTCTTTTCCGTACTTTGCCGTTACAATGCTAGTTAAACAATACGGATATGAAATGACTAAGAATATTCTCGCATATCAATTTGACAATAAACAACACATAAGAATCAATCTATCCAAGATTAGCAAGACGGATTTTTGCACAATACTTGATGACAAGTGTGTGATATATGATAATTCTCCACTAGATGACTGTCTTTATTGCCGTGGCAGTTTAATGGGTATAGATACTACCTATTACACCAATATGGCATTAGGCAGTTGTTATGTCGTGCATGCGCTCAATTCTACATGCGATTGTAGTGTACTGGATGTGTGTTCTGCACCCGGTGGCAAGGCAGTGTATATTAAACAGCTTAATCCTAGCGCCACTGTTACAGCCTGCGACATACACCCACACAGAGTGGAGTTGATTAAGAGTTATGCTCGCAGAATGGGCGTTGTAATCAACACTGCCGTAGCAGACGCTACCAAGTATGAGCAACAATATGAACTACAATTCGACTACTGTCTATGTGATGTGCCTTGCTCGGGACTGGGCGTGTTCTACTCTAAGCCGGATATTAAACTTAACCGAACTAAAGAGCAACTTGCCGATATAGTCAAGATACAGTCGAGTATCCTATCTAATGCAAGTAAGTACTGTAAAGTGGGTGGCTATTTACTGTACTCTACCTGCTCCATTATGCAAGTTGAGAATCAACAGGTGATTGCCGATTTCCTTGCACATAACATTAACTACACAACCGCTCCCATTACTGGACTTGGTTTACAAGAGTACCAAAAACAGTTTCTGCCACCCATTGACAACACTGAGGGCTACTATGTAGCACTACTCAAGAGAATAGCATGATTAAAGATTGTTTGTTAGACTATAATTTAAGCCAACTAGCCGATAGACTAGCTCAGTATCAACTCAAGTCTTACCAGATATCACAGATATATCAGTGGTTGATTAAGGGTGTAGATTTTTTGCAGATGACTAATCTGCCTAAGGCATTGCGTGAGCAACTTGCCAACGACTATGACTCTGCTAGTGTAAGAGTTATTAAGACATTAACTTCAACCGACAGTACAACTAAGTATCTAATGCAACTGAGAGATGATAACGTTATCGAGTGTGTGGTTATGAAGTACAAGTATGGCAACACTCTGTGCATATCTACGCAGGTTGGGTGTCGTATGGGTTGTGCATTCTGCGCTAGCACTCTAGGTGGACTGGTGCGCAATCTAAGTGCTGGAGAGATGTTGGGACAGGTTGTCGTTGCCAATAAACTGCACCATAGCGCACAGAGTAGAGGTATAACCAACATAGTGCTAATGGGTAGTGGCGAACCGTTAGACAACTACGATAATGTGCTGTCCTTCTTGACTCTTGTTAATGCTCAAGAGGGGCTCAATATATCTATGCGTAATATCTCACTATCAACATGTGGTCTAGTGCCACAGATTAACAAGCTGGCAGAGTGCAGACTGGGAGTTAATTTGACTATATCACTGCACAGCGCATTCGATGACAGCCGCCGTAAAATTATGCCTATCGCCAATAAATACTCAATAAGTCAAATAATCAATTCTGCCAAGTATTACTTCGAGTGTACAGGCAGGCGAGTGATATTCGAGTACACTCTAATAGAGGGAGTCAATGACAGGCGTGAGGACGCGCTTCAACTGGCCAGACTGTTATCTGGTATGTCTGCTCACGTCAATTTGATTCGACTCAATCAAGTCAAAGAACGCCACCTGACAGCGACAACGACAGATAAGGCGAAGGAGTTCCTTGCATTACTAGAACAACTACATCTATCTGCTACGTTGCGCCGTTCAATGGGTGGAGATATCGCAGGCGCCTGTGGACAACTCAGATACAGCTATATTAATACTAATGCCGACCGTAACACAGATAATAATGGCGACTCGGACAACAATAATTCGTAGATGGCAATATTGACTACCGACACAACCTATAATAGATGTCGATTACGTTGACATAGTTAATTCAATATGCAGTTGTTTACGAGCAACAATTGTAACGACCACAACACAGATTAAGTAAATTACGGTGACGTCAGTAGATATAACCTGCAATATGGGTATTCGCACTTATACAATAATAAGACTGCCAGAAACACAATTTAGAGCAAAATATAAGGTCCGCCACAGCAATCTAACGCATAGATTACTACATACAGAGGGGATATGATAGAGGGCAAAGTCATTAAGGGAATAGGGGGAATATATACAGTAGACACAACTGATAGAACAGTCGAGTGTTTACCGTTAAAAAAACTTCGCAAGGATGGACTATACGTTGGCGATAACGTGCGCATACTCATGCAAGGTAATAAGGGATGCATTCAATCCGTACTGCCACGCAAGAATGTGCTTGTACGCCCACCGGTAGCCAATATTGATAAAGTTTTCATAATCATCTCATCTACTCCCGAACCAGACCTGCTATTGATTGATAAGTTGATTATCAACTGTCTGCATAATAATATTGATTACTGCCTTATCGCCAACAAGACAGATTTATTAACCGAACAATTTGCACGGCGCATTAAGGACAATTATGGCGACGTAGAGCAAATAACGTTTACCAGTGCCATAACCAGGCAGGGCATATCTCAACTAGAACAGTTGATTGATGACAAAGTATGCTGTTTTGCTGGGCAGTCTGGTGTAGGCAAGACTTCGCTTCTTAATACCCTTGTTGATAATGCTAATGCACTTACCGGACAGCTGTCTGTTCGTATTGACAGGGGCAAGAACACCACCAGACATGCGCAGATATACAAGTGTGGTGCGGGTTATATTGTAGATACTGCTGGATTTTCGCTACTAGAGTTACCTATAGACAGTATTAATGCAGAACAGTTGATGACATACTACGCTGATTTCTGTAAGTATTCGTTCGGGTGCAAGTTTACAACCAAATGTACTCACATCAGTGAACCCAATTGTGCAGTCAAAGAGGCAGTCGCCAACGGGCTTATATGTGCTGAGAGATATGCGCGATATAAGACTATTGTATCTCAACTGATTGACGCACATAAACACCAGTATTAAACGTAAATTACACTATAGAGCAGTCAAAGAGGCAGTCGCCAACGGGCTTATATGTGCTGAGAGATATGAGCGATATAAGACTATCGTATCTCAACTGATTGACGCACATAAATGCAAGTATTAAAGAGCATATAAACTAGGCTGCTGTGATTACGTTTTCGGCGTTATTGGATAACCCTTGTGTTATCATATGCAGGCTGATGTAAGCACATAGAGTAATACAACTAACCAGTGCTACAGCTGTTAACGGCATTTTTAGCGTTATTTTGTTGGCATAAAGGTACATCCAGTGTATAATACGTTAAGAGGTAATGTATGAAAAAAGTTCTTATAAGTCCATCGCTGTTGTCATTCGATTTTGCCAACGTTGGGCAACAAGCCGTTCAGTTGATTAAAGACGGTGCAGATATGTTACACCTTGATGTTATGGACGGAGTTTTTGTCCCTAATATCACTTTCGGTGCCAAGTTTGTCGCAGATATTAATAAGGTAACCGACGCTACCCTAGATGTGCACTTGATGATAGTCAATCCAATCAATTACATTGACCAGTTCGTTAAGGCTGGTGCTGACATAATAACTATTCACTATGAGGCGACAGAGCAAGTACGACACACGTTAAGCGCAATAAGACAGCGTGGCGTTAAGGCAGGATTATCTATTAAACCATCTACACCTGTCAGCGTTATAGCGCAATATATCGATATAGTAGATTTAGTGCTTATTATGAGTGTCGAGCCGGGATTCGGTGGGCAGTCGTTTATTGTCAACTCCTTGCAACGAATTGCTCAAACTAAGCAGTTAATAGGCAATCGTGACATTATATTGCAGGTGGACGGTGGAATAAATCGCAGTAATGCAAGTAGCGTAATCAGCGCAGGTGCAGATTGTCTTGTGGCCGGTAGTGCCATTTACAACGAGCAAGACCACCCCGCAGTTATTCGGGCATTAAGGCGTAGTTCATTGACAACTATGCGACAAGGTAATAGGCCGATAAGGACAGATTAATAACAGATAATTAACCTAATATAGGTGCCGTATATTGACACCATTTAATTTACATTTTTTTGGCTTATTAAGTACATTTCGCTTGTGCACACACATTAAGCCAATATCAACTGATTAAGCATCATATATTCAAAAGCAATTTGAGGTGTCGTGTATCAACGCCTTTTAATTTACATTTTTTGACTTATTCAGTACATTTCGCTTGTGCACACACATTAAGCCAATACCAACAGATTAAGCATCATATATTCAAAAGCAATTTGAGGTTCCGTGCATCAACGCCTTTTAATTTACATTTTTTGACTTATTCAGTAACATTTCGCCTGCTAAGACATATAATATGAGTAATGATTAAGTAGAGGAGTATATTATTGAGAATACTATGTTTCAACCCACCGAGATTTCTTAAGCCATTATTGAGACTAATTTTTCGCAGACTTATCTGCAAGTAATGCCGTACTAGACTGCAGACAACTGCTTTATCTGTCCAAGTAAGCGCAAGCATATCACGTGTTATATTTACTGTAGCCAATATATGTAGCACTATTGTATTTGACATTAATATGCCATTGTCAACGTTCTCGCTTAACCAAAAATGAGTCCGTATGGACTCATTTATTGTATAACTAGATTATTCTATGACATTAACTGTTTTCTAATAAACAACCTGATAAATTGATAGCATTTACTCTTTGGTGACAGGTTGAGATTGTTGGCTGTTGCCGTCTGTATTTCCCTCCAGAGCACTGTATTGACCAAGATAGTTGGACTTGACATGCTCAATGGACGGTCTTAGGTAGGTGGGTGGGGTAACCCCTGGTTTAATCCATTTCCACTTAAGGAACAGCTTATCGCCTAATCTGAACAGCATTGGGTACACTCCTATCACTAAGAAAATAATTATGGCGTATCTTACCGTTCGGAAAGCAAACTGACCTGCCGTAGCGCTCTCAAGGAACTCAGCAGGTGCAGGCAGTTTAATCAATTCATTTAGTCCAAGATAAATAGCGCCACCCAGTATTAAACGAATGATTACTCTCCACCATATTCTAGTGTTCTTGAACTTAACTACTCTTTCCTCGAAGAACACTCCTGCTGTAAACCCAACAGCCATACCGTAACTGGTAAAGTAGTCATTGCTCTTACAGTAGAACATACCTACAGCGCCTATTACCAGCATGCCTATATATATCCAGTACTTATTCTTAATTATTGTGCGTAGTGAACTTATCAAGAGAATGGTAGCTATTCCTAGAGCCCACCCCGCTATAACGTCTGTTGGATAGTGTACACCTAGCCACACACGAGAGAGTCCTACTAGGAATGGTATTACAACTGCTAATACCACTAACCAAGCGTGCTTGCGATTATTCCTATAGAATGCAATAGAGGGATACATAGTGGATGCGCCTGACGAGTGTCCACTGGGGAAAGAGTATCCTTGTTTAACTATATCCATTTCACTTGCGCTAGAGTCAATCAATTTAAGACATCTAATTCGTTCAGGATTATCCATATACGGACGTCTACGCAGGGCGATGTTCTTAGATAACGGATTAAGAATATTGACAGTCATTAGGTTGAATCCTATGTATTCGCCCATTTCCTTGTCGATACCCCAGTACAGTACACCCAGAATACCGACGATGATTAACTCCTCGCCGAACATTGATATAATCTGCATAATAGTTACTATTATGCTACCACTTACTTGCTGAAGCCAAGCAATCAAGTCAACTTCCCAGTTGAAATAGAATGTTTTGCCCTCAAACAGTGCTAACAGTAATTCCATGTTACACCTCTTCATTAGTTATGAGCGACATCTGTCGCATTAAGTAGCGTCAGTATATCAAATATTATGACATTATGCAACCGTTTTGCCATTTTTTGCCTTTATGATGGTAAAAGCATACGTTTGTACTGGCTTATGTTAGATTGTAGCAGTATGTAAATGGGATTTCTATAGATTCGCTGTCTGTTCAGAAAATCAATCGCTGTTGGTGTTGAATATATGATATATAAATTAGGAGTGAGTATCAAGTCAAATACTGGTTAATGAGTGTGCATTTATAATATGTGTGTACTTTAATTACGGACATATCCGTTATTAATCTATCGGCATGCTCTCGCAATTAACGATAACAAAAAACCCTCTCTGAATAGTTGTATTGATAATATGTGCGTACCTTAATTACGGACATATCCGTTGTTAATCTATCGGCATGCTCTCGCAATTAACGATAACAAAAAACCCTCTCTGCGTATAGCAAAAAGGGTTTAATAATTAATCAATGTATAATTATTCACCTTGATTCTTGTCTAGGGTGCGAAGACAACGAGTGCATACATACTCATTGGTCTCTTTACCATTGACTTCTAATTTGACCTTCTGTAGATTTGCGTTATAGGTGCGTGGAGTCTTGCGATTAGAGTGAGATACTAGATTGCCACTCATCTTGCTCTTGCCACATAGTGCGCATACTTTTGCCATATTTGCCACACCTCCCGTGTTAATGTTATAATCTCTGCGTGCGAAATTACCTTGAACATAATAACATCACTGCACTGTTTTGGCAACTAAATTAAGGCAAAATTATATATATTTTGAGACAATTTTGTTCTAAAACATATTTATTCGCTTGTAATTATTTATATATTAGTGTAATATATCTTTATCTCGATTAAGGAGACGCATTTTCCTATGTCGCTTCGCACCCATAACTTCTATGGAGCCATTACAATAACAGATGATGTAGTCGCGTCACTCGCAGGCCATCTTGCCCAAGAGTGCTATGGCGTTGTTGATATGATACCTAGCAAGTTTTCCTCCTCCATTGCAGACGTTTTTAGGGCACGCAACAAGAGTAAGGGTGTGAGAGTGGTGACCAAGGGCGACAGAATATTCGTGGAGTTATTCGTTATATTCAGGTATGGTGTGTCTATCAGTGCTGTTGCAGACTCTCTCAAGAGCACTGTTAAATACGGGCTGGAAAAATTTACAGGTATGATTGTGGACACTATTGACATACATGTAGTAGGCATCAAGTTATAGACTGCTACTTACATATATGTGAAGTGTCCTCAATCTATTATAGGGGTTATAATGACAGCTGCTCGCAGTAATGCTAATAAACTAATTAGCGCTATGGTTATGAGACGTATGCTCATAGCCGGTGGTAAGAACATAGAAGTGAACCGTGCCCAGATTGACGCACTTAACGTTTTCCCTGTTCCTGATGGTGATACGGGTATCAATATGTCCTTGACCATGAACTCGGTTATCGCAGGGCTCAACGCAGACAACTCCACCAAGATGGACATTCTCGCCGACATAGTCAGCAAGTGTGCGCTTAAGGGTGCGAGGGGAAACAGTGGTGTTATACTGTCGCAGATACTTAAGGGATTTTCCATTGTAATAGCAGATAAGGAAGACATAGACACTCGCACGTTCGCTCAGGCACTCAAGAATGGCACAGAGTTGGCGTATTCTGCCGTATCTAAACCTAAGGAAGGCACCATGCTGACAGTTGTTAGAGTGGTTAGCGATAAGGCGCTAGATATATGTCGCTACGTAGGTGATTTTGAAGACTTTTTAGTTAAACTTATACAGTGTGGAGAGGACATATTAGCACAGACGCCGGATATGTTGGATGTGCTTAAGAAGGCTGGCGTTGTTGACTCTGGTGGATATGGACTTGTAACGCTGTTCAAGGGCATGTTGGCAGGATTCAAGAACGAAGAGAAAGATGGTGCAGAGAGCGGCGCTACTCAACAGAACACGATGATTGTTGAGAGCAAGGGGTTCGACGATGGAGTATTCATCGACTATCACTCGCTGGACGATATCGAGTTTGCATATTGCACCGAGTTTTTCGTAATCAATCTATACAAGAAGACCACATTGACCAACATCGACCAGATGAGGGAGTACTTCTGTCAGATAGGCGACTCAGTTGTCGTAGTCGGCGACCTCGATATGGTCAAAGTTCACGTTCACTCTAACTCACCGGGACTTGTATTAACACATGCGCTTAAATTAGGCGAGATAGATAGAGTCAAGATAGAGAATATGTTGAAGCAGAATCGCATCCTCAAGGCCAAATTAGAGGCAGAACGCAAGAATGTGGGGGTATTGTCCGTATGCTCAGGTGAAGGATTCAACAGCATTTTCAAGGACCTATTAGTAGACCAAGTGCTGTCCGGCGGACAGACAATGAATCCTAGCGCTGAGGATATCGCCAACGCAATCAAGAAGATAAACGCATCCAACGTAATAGTTCTTCCTAATAACAAGAATATCATTCTTGCAGCAGAGCAGAGTAGAGCACTCATTGAGAATAAGGACATATACGTCATCAACACCAAGGACATACCTATGGGAATCGCCGCTATGCTCGCATACAACGCAGAGTTGCCATTGCCTGAGATACTGGCAGAAATGAACACGGCTATTAAGGATTATCGCTCGGGTAGTGTAACCTATGCCGTACGCAACAGCAGTGTTGATACCCTTAAACTTAAACAAGGGGATAAGATAGGTATCGACCGTAATAAGATTGTCTGTAAGGGCACCAAAGTCAATGAGGTTGCCATGGATTTAATCGATAGACTGATTCGCTCTGATGATGAGATTGTTACACTATACTATGGTGCAGATGTTACAGAGACAGAGGCTACCGAGTTGCAACAGACATTACAGGATAAATATCCCGACTGTGAGATATGTATGTTCTACGGTGGTCAACCACTGTACTATTATCTATTCTCTATAGAATAGCATATTGTGGCAACACCTATTACATATAATAGTGGTTTACACACGTCTAATGATAGCTATGCATTAACCTAGGACACATAGATAACATATATACGCTAGCATACTGCACTAAATGTGCAGTTTTTTTTGTGATTATATTACTCAGTCAGCGCATATAGTAATCTCCTCATTCGGTCACTGTGCCAGAAGTTGCTAATATTAGACAATCAATTACTTAATAGTACAGTACTGTCGTTATGCATTGACTGAGCGACTGCGTGTAAATGTTCCACTTAGTCCTAGCATTAACGACATATAGCGTAATAACAACTGTAATTATTCTTAGATGTACAAACGACCCGTTATCACTTGATCGTAAGCAATAGATATAAGTTTAGCGATTAAAAGTAGTGCCGTTATGCATTGACTGAGCGACTGCGTGTAAATGTTCACACTTAGTCCTAGCATTAACGACATATAGCGTAATAACAACAAGCAATTATTCTTAGATGTACAAACGACCCGTTATCACTTGATCGTAAGCAATAGATATAAGTTTAGCGATTAAAAGTAGTGCCGTTATGCCTTAATTGAGCGACTGCGTGTAAATGTTCACACTTAGTCCTAGCATTAACGACATATAGCGTAATAACAACTGTAATTATTCTTAGATGTACAAACGACCCGTTATCACTTGACCGTAAGCAATAGATGTAAGTTTAGCGATTAACAGTAGTGCTGTTATGCCTTAATTGAGCGACTAAGGGCAAATATTCAAACTTAGTCCTAGCATTAACGACATATAGCGTAATAACAACATGCAATTATTCTTAGATGTACATACGACCCGTTATCACTTGATCGTAAGCAATAGATATAAGTTTAGCGATTAACAGTAGTGCCGTTATGCATTGACTGAGCGACTGCGTGTAAATGTTCACACTTAGTCCTAGCATTAACGACATATAGCGTAATAACAACTGTAATTATTCTTAGATGTACAAACGACCCGTTATCACTTGACCGTAAGCAATAGATATAAGTTTAGCGATTAACAGTAGTGCCGTTATGCCTTAATTGAGCGACTAAGGGCAAATATTCAAACTTAATCCTAGCAATAACGGTTGAATTGCGTAATTAACGCATATTTATCAACTCAATAGATTACTTCCTTACTAGAATAGCGTTGTTCATTCTATGGAGTAACCACATAATAACATCCTCAAGCGTACACGTTGATGTCCACGCCAGTCATATTCCTAGGTGCTGTTTAATTGTATCATGTTGCAACACAATTCATATGTTGTCGTATTATGTAAGTTGCTTACATTTTTCACTAAACTTTCACAAATGTTGTTGTATATATCACACAACTAACACAATGAGCCTTTATAATTAACACATCGCAATAGCCTGGGAGAACAAGGTGCCCAAAATGAGTATATGAATGATAGGATACTCTTATTTTATATTGTGATTATCTCTTCTCGCACCAATTGCTGCTTACACAATTAGGTCAAGTAGTGGTAATTGAGTGTTGAATTAAAAAATGATTATTAAGGAGAAAAGAAAATGCAGAGTAGTAATTCAACTAACAAACTGATTTCGATAATGATTGCGTTTATCTTAATCATTGGAGTGGTATTCGCTATGGGCGGATTCGCTGAAGAAGCGCCCACTGCATACGCAGCCAGTGGTAATTGGCTTAATTATAAGGCTGCTGCCTTTGCTGGTGGCACAGGTACTGCAGAGGATCCGTATCTGATTTCTACACCTGAACAGATGGCCAAGCTGGCTTATGATGTAAGAAACGATGTATCCGCTTACGTCGATAAGCATTTTAGGTTAACAAACAATATCGACTTATCTGCACGCTATTGGCAACCAATAGGGTTTACCGATTCTTCGGATGTAGACCACTATTTCAGAGGTCACTTTGATGGCGCAGGATTCGATATCATTGGTTTAATTCTTAGTTATAGTTACACAAGCAACAGCGATGGCAGTAACAATGTGTGGAACGGACTATTTGGTCGTATATATGGTCCTAGTTACGCCAATCGCTCGCAGATAGGTAACTTCAACCTAGTTTCGCCAGTTATGTCTATGGCGAGTTGGGGAAGAAATAGCGACGGTTGGTTCAACGCACCTTGCGACTCAGGATTAGTCGTGGGCTATTCATGCTACGCTGATTATGAGAATATTACCATAACTAATGCCAATCAAGAAGCATGTTGGTGGGATGGTGGATTCGGTGGAGAAGTTTTTTACTCCAGTTTTAACAACATCGTAATAGATAGTTTAACTGCAACAATCTGCGATTGGGTATATGGCGGAATGGTGGCAGCTGCAAATGAGTGTACATTTACTGACTGCCACTTGATTAATGCTGACATCACCAGTGAACAGACCACTTGGGAATCACGTTTGGGTGGCTTGATTGGATGTATGAACGACGGAGTAGTGGTAGACGGTTGTTCGTTCAATGGTATAATTACAGCAGGTCATAATAACGTCGGCGGTGTTGTCGGTTTTGCCGGCGATGTACTATCAACATGCGAGATTAAGAACACGGTAATACAGGGTAGTATATCTGGTAACACCTATGTAGGTGGTATATTCGGAGGTATGCCAAATGCGGCAACTTCGCTCATATTCGAGAACTGCGTCAACTTGGCTTCAGTTACAGCATCTGGTTCTACTGCAGGCGGTATTGTAGCTCAGGTTAATGGTGCAGTTACCCTCAAGCAATGCGCTAATGCAGGTGATATTAGTGCACCTGCAGCGGTTGGCGAGTTATTTGGTTCAGGCAGTCCAACATACACAATGGGTGACGCTTTCCCGTCTATCGTATCCATGAGTCAAGGAACGGCTGACGATATCCTTAAGTTTAATCTAGGTGGCAAGATGATTAAGGGAACGCTTGAGATAGGTCTAGATAGTTCGTTCAGTATGACATTCGCTACTGTCCCAGAACTAGAAATATACCTAGACGATGTACTGCTGGTAGCTGGTGTGGATTATACTATTGCTGACAATACACTAACATTTCCAACAATGCCGACAAGCGGTGTACATAAGTATGTACTGGTATCCGGCGTATCTGATACGGAGACTTACTCTCGTTCTTCATTAGTTATTACTGCTGCACAGTTTGCAGAAATGCCTACATGTACATTCTTTAATGATAACGGTAGCACAGTTGTACTCAACTCCAATAATAAGTACACTGTTACCAATTATAATACCAACGATTATACGACCAAAGAGTATGGTCTAACGGTCGGCACTCCATCAAGTAATGTGGAGTTGACAGTGGCACTTAATAATAGTACAAGCAGTGCAGATGAATATTATAATGCAATTAGTGGCAAGTACGAGTTTATCAATCTACCCAAGGCTAATGCTGTCGTTACTATTACAGCGCACGACACAGCTGACGCCAATAAGGTAGACAAGACATTATCATTTAACCTCGTTTATAGTCCATTCTCCTCCGGTTTAGGAACAAGAGATAACCCATATATTATTACACGTGCTGAACAGTTCACATACATTAAGGGCGATACGCACTATGCTATGGGGTCTGATATTGACTTCTCTGGCGCTGAGTATATACCTGCAACTAGTGCAATAGGTAGATTCACTTTTGATGGTAATAACTATACTATAAGCAATTTTGGTTTTGCATCCACCATAGGAACCATACCTAACGGATTAGGTTTATTTGGCACCGTATATGGTGTCGGTTGTGAGATAAGGAACATCAATTTTGAGTCTGTCAATATCGTTTTCGACGGCATTACCTCAACTAACGCAGCTGTATTAGTTGGATATATGTCAGAAAATGATGCTGATGATGGTACGCTACTGATAGAGAACGTTAATATTCTCGACGGCTCTATGCTGTCCAAGAACTGCACTCTATCAACTATGGGTAGTTTAATCGGTTCTGTTAATGGCACTACTGTTAATGTCGTAGATTGTTCAGTTAATCTAGACATCGACACTAACAGTTATTATGTTGGTGGTATGATAGGTAACATATCATATTTGACACCACATTACGATTATCTCAAAGAAGCGACATTCAATAACTGCGTATATAACGGAACTATCAAGTGTGGCAGTAGCGCAACATACGTAGCAGGATATATCGGCAAGAACGAAGACGCCTCGGCAACGTTTGTCGATTGTACAACTAATGGTTACATTGAGTCGTACAGTTTAGCATCAGGATTCGTATGTGGCTCAACTAACGCAATAAATACGTTTACTAACTGTATCAATTTCGCAGATATCGCTATCAATAGTGCATCTACATATGGCTACGGCGTATATGCATTCACCGCGGCAACCAACAAGACTATTGATATTGATAACTGCTTCAACTATGGCAGATTGATGTCTAATGGAACACGCGCTGCATTAGATATTAATGGTGCTGTCTATTTGAGAGAAAATCAAATTACCATACCAGTCGCCAGTGTAGGCGATATTGATGGAAGTATCACAAACTATGAGGACGATAATGGTCTATTGACTAAATATGCTCTTTATTCTGCAGGTCGTATAGTGCCTACTGCGACTATCGTGCTCACACAGGCAACAGCGTTTGATCTATACATTGACGGCGTCCTTGCTACCCTAGACACCGATTATACATTAAGTCAAGATGGATTAACTATTACCGTCAATAACGACGGTGCGCACAGAATAGTGGTAGTTATTAAGCCGTCTGTTGAGAGTGGATTGACAACAGCATGCTTCATATATGACCTAGATCTACATACCCCTGCCCCAACGGTTAATGTATCAGTTGATGATTCAACTTCGACAGTAGTTAGCGGTGACATGTTGCTTCAAGATAGTGATATTACCAAGAGTTATCGAGTATCATACGACACCACAGGCATCCTGGGCGCAATCACAGCCACTGTAGATGGTGCTACTCAAACGCTACTTAGTGGAGAGGGCAATATTAAATATTTTGATGTAACTGTTAATAATCAAGTCAAACAAGTGGTAATTTCAGTTGCTCCATATCTTAATTTTGAACGCAATAATATAGCATTCGTACTAGCAACTGGTAAGACTGTGAGTTTCGTTAGTTCGGACACATCTATGGGCACAGTATCTGTCGATGGGGTAAATGGCGACTTCAATTCAGACGTTGCATTTACGGATACTTTCACCTTACGCGCAACATCTAAGAACAGCAGTATGTACAGATTCATTGGTTGGTATAAGAACTATGGCACAGCAGAAGAAGTACTATATAGTGCTAATGCGACCTGTACTGTGACTGAACAGACTGATTTGTCACTAGTTGCAGTATTCAAGTCCATAACAGTTATGCCAATAATCAACCTTGTTGGTGGGGACTATAATACTGTAATTACTGGCAACAAGATACTGTTCCATTCCTTAACTGACACAACTAGCACTTATACATTTACATTCGGCCAGCCAAGCTCAGGTACTACAATATACGTATCTGTCAACGGTGGCGCAAGAGTGGCTATTGAGGGCAACACATATATTCTAGCCAACCCATCATCAGATGTTAAACTAACATTCACTGCAAGCACAGGATTATCTGACTCTGTTGATGCAGTATATGAGATATCCATCGAAGTTGTTAAGCCGTTCCCAGATGGATTATCGGTTGCTGGTGATACCCAAATACCCTCTTCGAACATAACTAATTCTAATACTGTACCATGGCACCACGATAACAGCATTACTGACCGTACAGCATATGGCATAGTTGATAAACCTAAGAGTCAAACCAACACATCTATGTTATTCAACTTTGATAGAACTGGCATATTTAGTATAGACGTAAAGGTGACGACAGTGGGTAGTGCAAGACCATATTTCTATATCTACTTGAATGGTGCTATTGTCTACACTGTCGAAACGGCAACACCGGGTTGGATAACATATAGGGTATTAATACCAGACGGATATAATCATGTAGAGGTAGCATTCTATGCGCCGAGCATATCGGCAACTGCATACGCTAACGCTTGGTTATCTAAGGCCCAGTTTACACAGATAGCCATTAGTGGCGATGGCTTAACCAACACGACACCAACAACTATTAACATTGGCAGTATATTCAATCTGCAACATTATACTGGTAGCGAAGAGACATTCAGAACAGGTCTGTCCGTCCTAGTGGACAACGGTAGCAGCATTACAATTACTGAGCAATATGTTAAATTGCTCGGCATGACATCAGACGCAGTTATAGACAGTATAACAATGCCTGCAGGTGTTAGTTACACCCTTACAGACGGTGTATACAAGTTCGTTGGTCTCACGAAAGGGTCTAATACTATTACATTCGCAGGTACCATTTCTGGTAAGCCGTTATCATTCACAGTTATAATTAGTAACAGTGGTTTAGACGGCTATAATAGCATTGTCGGTAATGGCACCGCCACAAATCCTTACATCATTAACAGTTGGGCTGATATAGGCGCACTTGGAGCACATCCAACTGGTTTTTTTGCACTCGCTGATACACTGACTGATACAACTGGTATAGATAATATTAATAAGACCATTACAGTCAGTGGCACTTGGACGCCTATTGGTACCAGTGCTGTGCCGTTCAAGGGCGGATTCGACGGCAACGGCTGGACAATTATTATTACCGACGTCGCAAATGTATCATATGCTGGCTTCTTCGGATATACCAACGACGCAACCATTAAGAACTTCACACTATATATCACAGAAACGTCCACGAGTGGTATAACTTACTTCGGAGGCATAGTAGGATATGCTGGCGGTTTATCTATGTTTGACAATATAGATGTTCATGCTACAATATCGGTCAAAGCCAACCTGGGTGGTCTTGTCGGCACATGTGTTACCACATCTCGTTTTACCAACTGTGATGTGTATGGCTCTGTTAGAAGAGCGACATGGGGCAACTGTGGTGGCCTATCCGGTAACGGTGGAACATTTACCGACTGTAATATGTATGCAGAAGTGAGTGGTTATGGCCTACTCGGTGGATTGATTGGAGGATATAGTACATCTTCTACATTCAATAACTGCTTAATGGCAGGCAGTGTAACATTTGATGGCGCACATACCAATAACTATCCATATGTCGGTAACCTCAATGGTTATGGTGCATGGGTATCATTCAACTATGTCAACACTGGCGTCCAGCTTACAGTTAAATACAATAATTCAGACAGAGTCAATGCTGTTGACATATTTAATGGTGAGTTTTCACCCATTCTAGTTTCATCTAGTAATGACGGCACTTACACAACCTTAGTATATAGAATGCATCTAGAAACCACATATGCAAGTGCAGGATTATTATCTGAGACCCTAGTAAATGGTGTAACGGGTAACTACGGTGGTTTCGTAGTGCGTTTCACCATGAGCGATGGCACATACAAGTATATATCTACACTAGATAGGGTTAACAATGTATACCGGACAAGCCTAGACATCGACCTTGACAGCCTTACCTCTTATGTAGACAACTTCACCAATATGACTATTGACACTACAATAGGCACTGGAGATGCTACAACAGTGGCAACCAACACCTACAAGAGTGCACAGGTAAATGGAATAACTATTTCCATATTTGGCACGGTCGAAGTGAGCAACGCTAACGATTTTGAGCATCTACAATGGATTATTAATGGTGGAATCCCAACAGTATTTGGTAGTGGCGTAAACGCTTACTTCTATAATGCTCGCTCCGTGGCTACACTATCAATTAAACTGACTGCCGATATCGACTTAACAGCTGATAGAATTATTGAGATAAATGAACAGAATGTGTATCTCAACCGTGTGGGTGGTGTGCAAGA
This sequence comes from Clostridia bacterium, assembly GCA_028698585.1. GTDB lineage: Bacteria > Bacillota > Clostridia > Christensenellales > CAG-314 > STF1-98. The sequence goes on from JAQVWG010000003.1 coordinate 122,752, forward strand.
CGGCGCCAAGTTGTACCAATTCTACGGATTAGGCATGAGCGAGATGCACCCGTACAGAGGCAGTATTTATGGCAATAACAATACATTAACTGTCAACATGAACACACCTAATGCATATTTGGTGGGCATTATTGCAATGAGTAGTGATATGTCTTATGAGGTTCAAGTTAGGGATTTGACAGTAAACGGCTCTATTATAGGTAAATGGCGTGTCGGTGTTGTCGGCATGTTCGACGGTTACTCACGTAGTGGCGATATCGCATTCCATAATGTAACAGTTAACGCTACAATGCAAGCAACTGCTGGTAGACTAGGTAGTTTACTAGGTTGTCTACACACAGGCAAATTGACTATCAATAACTGTACAACTAACGCAACAATGACTGGCGCAACCTTGACGGGTGCTTATAGCGGTGGTAACACTCACTATTCATCTAAGGGTGTGTTCCTTACTGGCACTAACTACAACAACAGCAATATTGCAACCCTGTTCGGACAACTGAATGCGAGTACAACCAAGCCCACTGCAGCTCATTATGCAACAGTTAAACAACAGATTCGCATACACTATGGCACTGGCGTAGACGAGTACGTGTATGAACAGATAGGATATAGTGCTACTGGCGTGGCGGAAACCACACTCACAGAGTTAACGCAACTTACTATCGGCGCAAGTGACTACACAATACCTGCTACATCATTTATACTTCGTAACGGCGCTACATACACACCGGACCACTACGTATTCTTGATAATTGGTAGCACGAGTAAGACATACGATGGCGCAACGAATCTCTCATTAAATGCTAACAATTACCTCGGCACATGGAATATCACAACCAATCGTATTGACGTTGCCAATGCCAATGCCGACACATATACTAGTATTAGTACTGGCGCATTAGTAGTTGAAGGCAACCCGACCATGCTGGTTACCACATCATTTAGTGGAGTTATTATTAATAAGAAGAATATCTCTGTGACATTCGGTAACACTACACAGACATATAACGGTCAGTCGCAACAAGTGACATTAATGCCTAGTGGTCTAGTCGGTGAGGATACACCATTTGATTTGACATACTACTTGACCAGTGACTTGGACAATGCTTTGTTGGCTTTACCAATCAATGTAGCATCATACAGAGCAGTAGTAACTCTTAACGAGCAAGACGGCGCTAACTATAATCTAGTTGGTGATACGTATATTAACTACTCAATAGGCGCGTATGCTCTTACTATTATGCCTAACACACTCACTAAGTCATACGGTGAGAGCGAGCCTGCATGGCAGACATCTGTCAGTGGGATAAATGATGAGACTGTTAATATCACATTAACTAGGGCTCTCGGTGACAACGTAGGCGTATATGCAATCAGCGTATCCACAACCAATGGCAACTACACAGTTGCCGTGCACACTGATTATGATGAGTTTACTATCACCAAGAGAGCAGTTACCATAACCATAGCAGATAAGTCATCTATCTATGGTCAATCAATTAATCCTCTAACCTATGCAGTAACCACTGGTTCGATAGTTGGTCAAGATGATTTACAAGTA
>JAQVWG010000003.1:124415-157228 GCA_028698585.1 Clostridia bacterium
GCTAACAATTCATACACTAACTACACACTGGGTAGAACTGCAAGTATCACTGGATTAACAGGTCAAGACTCAACCAACTACCAACTACCTGAACAAGTGAATACATGTACTTATGTAGTTAATAAGACAGACTATGATATGTCTGGTATCACATTCACCAATGCAACCAAGACATATAATAAACAACTACAAGGTCTGTTAATTACAGGTACACTACCAACAGGTCTAGACGATATAGAGCTATCTGTATCTTACTCAGCAGGTATTACCAACGTAGGTTCAGTAGTTATTACAGCTACATTCTCAACAGAGAGTAGTAACTACAATACACCAGTCGCTATGGTGGCAACACTTATAGTATCTCCAGCTACTGTATCAATACTGGTCGCAGACCAAACGACTATGTATAACACTTATGCTCAATCTATCGTCAACTCTACTGCTAAATGGAGCATTACAGAAGGCACAGTGTGTGCTGGCGACTCGCTAGATATTACTTTGAGTACTAATGAAGATTACTACACTGACGTCTGCGAAGTGGCTATAACGGCGTCAAGTGCGAACTCCAACTATGATGTAACAGTAGTTAACGGCACGTTCACAATCACGCCCGCACCAGTAACAGTTACTATAGCAGATCGCACATCAGTATACAGTGAACAACCCGCTACACTGACTGCATCATCTACCGTTCCTAATATCTACTCATTAGAAACGCGCACAACATTTGATGGAGAGGCTACCCCAATGACCACATCAACATCCATTGGTGAGTACTACATAGTAGGCGTTAGCACTAATGCTAACTATGACATTACTTTTGTCAATCAATCAGGTGATAGTGAGTATGCTATCTACACGGTAACACCTAAGTATGTGAGTGTCGCAGAGATTGTGTTCGCAAGTAAATACGAGATATACAACGGCAGTTCATTCAGCATAACAGCGACTAATGTACCAACAGGTATCGTCGTTACATATCACAGTAATACTGACGACGGAGATATATTCAATGGCGCTGTTGAGAAAGGTTTCTACACAATAGTCGCGGTATTTGCCCCAACCAACGATAACTACATGTTAGTTGCTCAAGAGACACCATACAAGCAAGCTAGACTGAGCATCTACGCCAAGGTTATTGAAATAGTGTGGCATTATAACGCTGAGTACATCTATACTGGCGAGAATCAGCAAGGCTCTGTATATGCAACTTACATTGATGAGAACAATGCTACAGTAATATTAACACCTGTTTTCGACGCAGATTTCATTAATGTTGGCTCTTATATAGCAACTGTTACACCTAGCAGTGATTATAACGTGCTTAATGGTGCAACACTCACTCAACAACTGGTAATTAATAAGGCAACGCACAACATGTCTACCATAACCTTTGAAGATTCTCATCTGTGGTTTACCGATGAAGTCAAGAACATTACAATCAACGGCACACTACCAACTGGAGTAACTGTATCTTATCTATATGCAGAAGACCAGTCAGTATTTACTGGTGAAACTATCGAAGGTGAGTATTCAGTAATTGCAAGGTTTATATACGACACAGATAATTATAATATCATTGAAGATATGACAGCTACACTAACCATAGAGAGAGATTATCAATCCGAACAAGCATTCGTTAGCGCAGTTGAACAACTATCTACCATAACAATAGACAGCTATGACGCACTTGTAGAATGTAACAGACTGTATGAGTTGATACCATACAATCAAGGCGTATCCGTTATCTCAGCACATAATACCCTAGTTGATAAGGATGCAGACTTCGTTCAAGTCGTAATCACGTATAAGAGCGACTTTAACACCATAGTTGAAGCATTTACAGAGGATGCACTTATAACCGATTTTGACAACATCGCAAGAGCCCACACAATCTATAATGCCCTCGTACAAGTTAACCAGAATGTTACAGACCTAGAAGACAACAAAACAGCACTGGATGCTCACACGCTCAATTATAATACGTTAGTTACTTCAATCAACTCTACGGCCGACCAAGCCGTAACCGTACAACAGCAAATGTTGAGCAGAATAGCAAGCCTACTACTCACCTTGTTGAGCCTGTTAGTGCTCGGCATCGTCAAGTTTGTTTAATAACGGACTGACTGATTAAGGAATAAGGAGAACATTAAAATGAAAAAGAGTTTAATAATTATTTGCCTAGTCCTCATAATGGTAACGAGCTTAGCACTTGCTGGCTGTACTGACGTGACCGGTACAAGAACGGACAACTTCGAGAGATTAATGACCATAATGGCCAACAGTCCGATAGCATACAAGATAGACACCACCATAATCGCTGGCGAACTAGAGAGTTCATCCACGGTTAAGATTGCTCGCCAGAATGACGCGTTCATCGCAGAGTACACTTACGTTGACCAAGAGTATGCTACATTTGACGGTAGTAACATTCCGGCAGAACAGATTATTACCACCCAAGGTACGGTGTATTATAGTGATGATCAGGTAGGCACATTAGTCGGCGAGACTATAGTGTGGCAGACCGGAGATACTTTTGAAGCACTAACTCCCAGCGCACTTGCCATAAGTCAAGAGTTGTTTGAGAATAAGCTAATACCAGTTGCAGTTGGCACAGTTATTACATTAGAAGGAGATGTCCTTGATGACCAAATCGCCACTCTGTTCTCGGTTGACGCTACAGATGTAGAAGGTATTACCGGCCTACACTTAACCGTAGTAGCCAATGTGCAGTATTCAAGAGTAACCAGTATCGCAGTCACTTATACCAAGAATGACGTAGAAGTCGCAATAACCGTTACATTCGATTACACTGCGCAAGAGGTAGTAATACCAGACTAAAGTTATTCTTGCCGTTCACCATATTACCATAGGGTGATTATGATAATAAATCAACACTTATTAACTGTTGATATGCAACGGACCCACCATAAGATGCTGATAATCAACTAACGATAACGAGGCAATTTACCTTGCCTCGTTATCGTTTTTTTTTGCGCATTAAGACACGCATTGCGAAGTAAATAAGATACTGTTGCTAGTGAGCACCATGGCTCGCTAACAGTGCATAACTGTAGTGAATCTACCAGTTACATCGGCAATATATGAACGATGTAGATTATTTACCGTCATCTATACATATACATAATTCTTGCCGTACCTACACTCGTTTATACATGCAGACATTGACACCAAGTGACGTAATTATGTTATAGCGTTTTGGATAGACAATTTTCTATTATGTTCAATCAATCCTTCAACGCTCATACCGAACAGGCAGTTTAACATTTCTGGTAAATGGTCCCTTGTTATCTTTTCTCCTACATCAACCAAAAACAAATACTTATCAAAACAGATTTGACCTTTATTACATTCAAGATCAAGAATGTAGTCCAGTCGTCCCTGTAATATCCCTTTATTCATATCCTTCCTTATTTCATTCTTTTGCGTGGTTGAGACATGGGAAATAATCCTTTCTATTAAGTTTACCTTAGCGACATTTGATAAACAGTCCAATGCTAAATGTGGGAGACTCTCTAGTTGTGCATTGCCCTTGATTGCCTCGATATGACTACGTGCGGATAAATTATCATAATGATACCCATCGCAGTAAAGGCGCTTGTCTATCTCTACCGCACAAAAGAGGGGATTGCTTGCACTTGCTAGCACGGCAGTTGCTACACAACCTTCCTTGAACACAACCTTCTTTTTACATCTACCGTCAATCAGTGTTGTCACGGCATATAACGGTATTGATAATTCATCAAAACTAATGTTATTTGATAATCTTTGTAACAGTGCGTGCAGTTTTTTTCCTTTGAATAAACCCTTGAAAATATTGGAGAAGTTAATATCTGCAAAATCCTTTACCGTTATCTGTTTGCCCATTTCGACCAATTCATCATTACTTTTTCCCATTGCGATAAACATACCTATAATAGAGCCCATTGATGTACCACTTATCGATTTAATACCAATGCCGAGCTCCTCTAGAACCTTGTGTACTCCCACGAACATATAGCCTCTGGCAGCGCCTCCACTCAGGGACAGTATTATCTCCGGTTTGAGTAATCTGCCTGTTTGGGTATCAACAAGATTGTACTTCATAATTGTACCTCCAATGATTACTAACATGTTTTTAACGCTCGTTATTCTTCGGTACATAAATCAAGTTATCTATTGTGTGTTCGATTCTCTAACCAGCTCGTATGGTGTATAATCCAGTTCGCCCAACTGCTCCTCTACATAACTCAAATCAGTAGCCTCACTCACCTTGCTGTATGTAGTCTGTCCGTAGTTAGTAGATATAGTACCAATAGTGATGGCAAGTTGAGTCTTGTTCAACTGTTTACTCTTGCCGTTATATGCCAGTTTCTCCTCGTACTCACATTCGGCATCAACATATGAAACGTACTCAATCAGTGTGTCGTCCTCCGATGAGAATCCGTATGTCAACTTGACCTGCCTGCAAAGTAAGGTTGTTTCGTTGTCTGCGTACACAATGAATCCGTAGCCTTCGTCGCCCACAACCAAATAACACTCAATACCATTTAGCGTCAACAAGTCGATTAATCCTTCTGAATCATTCTCTTGCGTGTTACACACAGTCAACTGGTACGTTCCTATAACGTCTTGCATTCTGCCTCCGTCTACAATATAGCAACCACTCATAGATAAGAGCATAGTTGCCAGTATTACGACAATCAGTGTGTAACAATTCAATTTCCTCATTTAGTTATCTCCATATCAATTTGCCTTGATTATACTATATTTTGCGCTATTGTCAAGTTTAATACCGAGTATTCAACTAACTTTCACTTAATCTCCACAATAGTGTCTGAAATATACGTACGGCGTTATGAGCATGCCTGCATATATGTTATTGTGTAAACGCAATAGATGTGCAAAATATGTCAAAAGATTTGACAGTTTATCTAGCATTTGCTACTATTAAGGCAGAAAGGGAGTAGTTGCTATGTTTGTCCAACATCACCAAAGAGTTCTTTGTGGATAAACAGCCCAATCAATGTACGGGTAACAAGACTTTCGAGATTACCTCGGCAGTCTTTTTTTTGTCGAGAATAAACAATGAGGTATAATAATGAAGCTTCACATGGAACAAACATTTACCAAGAGTGCCGACGATGTTATCACTGCGTACCAGTCCAGTAAGAACGGTCTATCGCACGAGACGGCTAAACAGCGATATGAGGAGTACGGTAAGAACGAGCTCGAAGAAGGTAAGCGCCCTAGCCTTATAGCTAGATTTTTTGCTCAATTCGCCGATATGATGATAATCGTACTGCTTGTTGCCGCTATAGTGTCGGCAGTTATCTCTATTGTGCAAGGGCAGTATACAGAACTTATCGACAGTGGTCTAATTCTATTGATTGTGATAGTTAACGCAGTGATAGGCGTATCTCAAGAGGCCAAGGCCGAGACTGCTCTAGACTCTCTCAAGAGTATGAATAAGCCATTCTGCAAGGTAGTAAGGGACGGCGAAGTAATACATATACCTTGCGAGTATCTAGTGCCAGGAGATATAGTACAACTAGAAGCAGGGGATATAGTGCCGGCTGACTTAAGACTCATTTCGTCTACTTCGCTCAAGATTGAGGAGGCAGCGCTCACAGGCGAATCTGTACCAGTTGATAAACACGCAGACCTACTGTGCGAGAGTCAATCGCCGATAGGGGACAGAGTCAATATGGCTTACAGCAGTGGCATAGTATCCTACGGGCGTGGGCGTGGCATAGTTGTGGACACGGCTATGGACACCGAAGTTGGCAAGATAGCTAGAATGCTCTCTGCTCAAGACGACGGCGTTACACCACTCCAAAGGCAACTATCTAAGACTGCTAAATTATTGAGTATTGTAGTACTGGGTATTGCAGCGGTTATATTCCTAGCGTCCTGGATTAAAGGCACCAATATGCTTGACGCATTCATGACTTCTGTCGCTATTGCAGTTGCCGCTATCCCTGAAGGTTTACCTGCAGTTGTTACTATCGTGTTGGCAATAGGGGTACAGCGTATGAGCAAGAGGAATGCTATTATACGCAACCTACCAGCTGTGGAAACGCTAGGTTGTTGCGAGATAATCTGCTCGGATAAGACAGGCACCTTAACACTTAATCAAATGACCGTTAAGCAACTATATACAGTATCTAACGATATGGTAGTCGCCGATAACGCCACTCAACCTGATTGTGGTATGACTGACGATGCTCGTAATGACTTCAGACTGCTTGTGCGTGCAATGGCGCTATGTAATGATACCAATATGACTCAAGAGGGTAAGTTCACCGGTGATCCTACCGAAACTGCTCTTGTATACTATGCAGAAAAGTGCGGTATGCAGTATGCGCAATTATGTGACAACTGGAAAAGAATTGACGAGATACCATTCGATAGTATTCGTAAACTTATGACCACAGTCAACTGTAACGGTCAAGACAAACTCTCATATACCAAGGGTGCACCTGACATATTGTTAAGAAAATGTACTCGCATACTGGATAACGGAAAAATTAGATTAATAACTGACCTAGATATCAACAAGATAGAGGATGCTAACTATAATATGGCCACGAATGCACTTAGGGTGCTGGGTGTGGCAATTAAACAAGACGGGTTCGCACAGAGTCAACTAGAACAAGACTTGATATTCGTGGGACTGGTTGGTATGATTGATCCACCACGCCCAGAGGTTAAAGATGCGGTTGCAGTGTGTAAGAACGCCGGTATGCGTCCTATTATGATAACTGGCGACCATATAGTTACAGCCTCAGCCATAGCGCGCGAGGTGGGGATACTTGAGGAAGGTCAAAAAGTTATGTTAGGCGCAGACATAGATAAACTCAGCGATGAGGAGTTCTCTGTGTGCATAACGGAATATTCAGTTTTTGCCAGAGTCAGTCCGGAGAATAAAGTGCGTATAGTTAAGGCATATCGTAGTCTGGACTGCGTTGTAGCAATGACTGGCGACGGCGTCAATGATGCACCATCCATTAAGGAGGCAGATATCGGTATAGGTATGGGTATCACGGGCACCGACGTATCTAAAGGTGCCAGCGATATGGTGCTTGCAGATGATAACTTCGCCACCATTATAGGTGCAGTAGAAGAGGGAAGGAAAATCTATTCTAATATCAAAAAAGCCATTCAGTATCTATTGTCTGCCAACATTGCAGAAGTATTATGCTTGTTTATTGCCACCATATTTATTGGCAAAGATTTCTTATCACCTGTTATGATATTGTGGATTAACCTAGTTACAGACAGTTTACCTGCGTTGGCGCTAGGCATGGAGGAAGCAGAACACGATGTCATGAACTACCCACCACGCAAGACACGTTCCAGTCTGTTTGCTGGTAAGACAGGCAGAGATACCTTGATTCAGGGCGTTATGCAGACAGCACTGGTTATGGCAGTATTCTGCATAGGCGAATATGTACTGGATACAGGTTCGCAACACGAGTCTATTGCCATGACAATGGCTTTTGTAAGCCTGTGCTTCATACAGTTATTCCACGCATACAATTTGCGCTCTCAGCGTAACAGTTTGTTCTCTAACAAGCTGTTTAACAATAGAACGCTCAACCTGTCCTTCATTATAGGTACAGTGTTGGTGGTAACGGTAACGCTTATACCTGCCGTAATCAACATATTCGACGGCACAACGCTAACACTTACACAGTGGGCTATCTCAGTAGGTATGTCTTTATTGATAATACCGTTAGTCGAGTTACAGAAAGCAATAGAGCGCTGTGCGTACAAGCGTAGCAGGCGTTAATAGTAATCAACATAGTAATGCTGACCAAGGTAGGTAATCTGCTAATTCTCAGACGGTGGGATACATCAGCCCATATGTGTCCATGAGTAATACCGTTAGTCGAGTTACAGAAAGCAATAGAGCGCTGTGCGTACAAGCGTAGCAGGCGTTAATAGTAATCAACATAGTAATGCTGACCAAGGTAGGTAATTTGCCAACACTTACATGATTGCACATAGCAGTAGGTATGCAATAATTGATAATACCACAACTTGAGTTACAGAAAGCAATAGAGCGCCAAGTAATTTATGCGCAACAAGCAAGAATTATATTAGCATAATTGTAGCATGGAGATAGGCTATGCAACTGATAAGGGATAAGTGGACACAGACAGATATAGATGACATTCAAAAATACCTTGAATCGTTAGCGACTAATCACAACGTGGAGTGGACTAACAGCCTGTTGAATACCAGTATGCCCGTGTTAGTGATAAAGACTGCGGATATTAAACGGATAGTGTCGCAGATACATAAGGGCAACTACCTGAGTTTTTTGGACTATATGCTCTGGGAGTACTACGAGAATACAGCAATCAACGGTATGCTTATTAGCCTTATTGAGGACTTCGATACGCAGGTTATGTATCTTGACAGATACAGCGCTCTAGCCGACAACTGGGCAACTTGTGATTTGTTGTCATTCAACTGCGTTGGCAGAGAGCAAGCATACTATAATGTAGCATGCAGATATGTACACAGTCAACTGCCATTTACACGCAGAATAGGTCTTAATATCCTATTCAGGTTACTCGACAACGAGCAATATATAGAGAGGATACTTGATGTCGTCAATTCGTTAGAGAATGAGGAGCATTACTATGTCAATATGATGAGTGCTTGGCTATTGTGCGAGTGTTTTATTAAACAGAGAGAGCGCACACTGGCATTCCTACAGAACAACAGACTCAATAACTTCGTGCAGAATAAGTGCATACAGAAATGCCGAGAGAGTTTACGAGTCAGTCAAGAGGACAAGCAGATGTTATTGTTATACAAGCGCACCACTTCACGCACCAAGCACACAATGTAGTATCAACTTGCCAATACTGCGCTTGCCAAAGCACTCCACTAAACACTGCACACATCACCTCAGTTCAGTAGTAGTGTAATTGGCTCAGCACGAGCACACTACGTACTATCACGCTGTCAATTCCGTTGAAGCCTGCTTCTCATACTGTATGCTTATCGATATATAGGTCGTTGTCGGTCATACTCTCCGTCCTTAACACTCTTGCACATTTGTTCAAATATAACGAATAACAAATAGCAAATAGCACAAGCCAAACTCAAACACTTGTTTGAATCTGGCTTGTGCTGACGGCACTAGTCGTTTATTATTTTTTCTTTTGCTATGTCACCTGTGGTACCTTTGACGTCATTCGACGCACGTGACCAACTCTCCGCTTGGAGATATGCAGCCGCACAGGGATATTTGATATTAAGCTCCTGGATATTTGATTTTGGTCTAGCCGGTGGATTGGCGCCATCGTTGTTCTCACGCTCCAGCATACGCTCAAAGGCTAAATCGTATTTTTACCAGTCGAGTATGTGAGTAATGTGAAATTATGATACAATTTGAGTTTGCTAAAAAATGGGTTCAAAATTTTACCCAATGGGTTCACTTTTTGAAAGGTGTTTGAACCTGTTTTATAGAATTTATATATCGGTTAGTTAAAGATTCGTTTCATTCTGTAGGCTACTGACTTGTAATCTTTAAAACCACTATTTTTTGAGGAATTTATCCGGTCGTATTCTGAATTTAAAAATTCTTTTATATTATCTTCTTTTGGAATTAAGCGTATTTCTCTTAAAATATAAATACGGAATATGAAATGCAATACAACAAAATTAAATATATAATCTTCTCCCGAATTCAATGTATTATTTTTAATAATATAATGAGAAAATTGGTGTCTCGTATTAGTCAGTTTTTCTAAATATATATTTTCGTTAATATTTAACGTTTTTAGAATCTCAGTATTGTATTTTTTCTCATACTCAAACAATATGTTAACAATTATCGACAACCTATCCTTGAATGTTACAGCACTCTGCTGATATTTAATGTCCTTGTTATAAATATATCCATCAAAACATTGTAACAAAAGGGTTATTTTATGTTCCTCATATATCTCTGCATAGGATTGAGACGTTAGTGATGTAAATGCCCAAAATATCTCAAAAGGTTTGTTCCTAATTATGTTTTTTATGTTTATAAGTGTATTTTCGTTTAACGTTGAATTATTTATATCTATCAAATGATTATTAGTAAAAAAGCGTTTCGATGGAAAATAACGACACGCTAAATTGGACAAGTCTTTTTCTACGTTGTTTTCTTTATAATAAATAATGTATGGCATTGTTCCACAAGCCAAATACAAAAAATCTACAATTTCAGTAAAGATAGGGCAAATTTCTTCATTATATTCTTTTGATAAAATACTAATGCACATTTCTAACTCTTCATTCTTTTTTTTGAAAGAATAACAAACGCGACACGAAGAATAATCGAACTGCCCATTATCATAATTGTTCCAAATATGTTTTTTTATCTTTAATTTTGTTTCAATTATTATCATTTTAATTTTCTCCTACACTAATTACCATTCATTTATATCAAAAATATAGAAATAAATCAACATAGATTAAACTGTTATCAAAACAAGCTTGCTATAAGTTGTTTTTTAATATCATCATCTACTTCAACAAGACTTTTCATACCATTCTTAAAATACACGGCAATAGTATGCGTTCCTTTACTTTTGCCGGAAAGTCCTGCCAATAAACCTACAGGACCTAACAAAAAACCGCCCACAGCCGCACGTCCAACTGCGCTTATTGCGCTTTTTCTGTAGTATTATATCACCTATTCATATTTTTTTCAATAGTTTTTCTAAACTTACCGAGGACCAGAATGATATCATAAAGTTAATGCCTACCCGAACATACCAAAGACATTTATAAATGCAAAGAGGGCTTATTTGCCCTCTTTTTTTTGAGCATTTTTAATGATTTCTTGGTACATTTCTTGGTACATTTTTGTAATTTTTGATGTGTAATTGTATCTTAATATGCCCAAATATGAGGCAAAGCAAACAGAAAACGCACTGAAAAGTGCGTTCTTTGCGTTTGGCGGCAAATCTGAGATGCGGGTTGAACCGTACGAAATAAGGCTATCCCGACTGTCTTCATCGGGGCCAACCTTATCCGTATAATTGTAGTAAATATCTATGTTATCGTCAAATAATACCACCTTTTTAATCAGCAAATCTATTAGCGTTTTTGGCTCTTGCTTGATAGCATAATTTAGATATTTCGTGATGTCTTCCTTAGAAACAAACCTTATTTCACGGCATTCTTCAGTCGCTATTTTAATCTCAAGATTTTCAAGTTTTGTTTCTAATTCGTCCAGCCTTTTTTGTGTCGCTTTTGACGTTAAACCTTTCTCAACGGCATCGACAATATTATCAATAGACTTTTCGGTTTTGGCTTTTTCTTCTCTTAGTATGTTCAAAATCGATTGGTCTTTTTCTCTGGCTTTTCTCGCTCCTACTATGGCATCAGCAATGTTATCTATAATCTTGCTGTTTTTCAATAGCTGTTGCGTAGCGAGTATTACGGTTGTTTCAATTAGGTCCTTTCTTATTGGCTTTTTAGTACAATCATTTATCCCACGTTTTTTACCAGAACACTTGTAATATCTCATAATTGCTTTTGTATGAGAAGTGCCTGTTTCTGCCGTTATCGGTCTGCCACAATATCCACAGAATAATTTGTTTTTGAGTAGATATAAAAACTCGTTATTCCGTTTGCCGTATTTATTAGCAATCTTTTCAGCCTGTATTTTTTCAAATATCTCAGTCGGCACTATCTGTGGATAGATGTTTGTGTATTCCTGATTGTTATAGTGATACACACCGGAATACTTTTCGTTTTCAAGGATATGAAATACAGTATTTCTTGCAAAGGGCTTACCACGATTGTAGGCTCCTTTTTCGTTTAGCTCGATAATAATATCTTTTACGTGAGCACCTTCGGCATATCTTTGGTATATATATCTGACGATTTCGGCTTTGTCTTCATCAATTACCACTTTTTTGTTCTGAATTTTATAGCCGTAGATTAGAGTGCCGCCTGTATAATTACCTTTTTGTCGTGTTTCGTTCATACCACGTCTAACTTTTTGTGATAACTCTGCCGAATAATATTCCGCCATTCCTTCAAGAAGCGATTCAAGGATAATTCCTTCTGGCGTGTCGGGAATATTCTCCATAGCGGAAACAAGTCTAACGCCATAATCTTTTAATTGCTTTTTATGCGTAGCCATTTCGTATTTATTACGAGAAAACCTGTCCAACTTATATACAAGCACGACTTCCCATTTTCTTTTAGCGCTTTCTTTAAGCATACGCTGGAAATCTTTACGATTATCGTTAGTACCCGTCATAGCACGGTCAATATATGTATCAACGATAAGTAAATCATTATTTTTAGCATATTCATTACAAACACGCAGCTGTCCTTCGATAGACTGCTCCGTTTGCCGTTCAGATGAGTATCTGGCATAAATTACTGCAGTTTTCATAGTTATATTACCTCCAAATTTTTATAAGCCCATTTTATAGCATTAGTTTTGAAAATGTTAGAAAGTACGTCCAAACGAAATCCCAACAAAACCCAAACTAATCCAAAGATTTTCCAAGATTTATACATAGTGATTTATTCTCCTTTGTCGAATTTTTCTTTCGACACCACAAAAAAATCAGGGAAATACGCCGTGGTCAAGGAAAAAGTAAAAATAATGCATTGTTGTAAACTCATTTGAAGTTTTGAGCATTATTTTTACCCTTGACAACAAGAATTTCTCTGATACCTTCCGCTTGTCGAAAGAAGAAAAGTTCAATTAACAATTAAGTAATTATTTGACTAAATAAAAAACAGCATTGAACAATATGAATTTTATCATTTTGTATTTAATGCTGTTTTAGAATATAATCATAAGCAGATTTGATAAAATCTTTCTTTAACTAATCGTGTTTAGAGGAACAACAATTTCTATGTAATCTCCGAGTTTATAATCAAATGAAGAATTCTCATAAATAATGGAATGAACATTAAGCGTAATAGTCACATTGTTTAAATCAAAATTATTGAAGCGAATATTGTTTTCATCGGACGGAAACTTATATCCGGTATTGGAACGTATACTTATTTTGTTTAAACCCGATTCTATCTTTATCATTTCTGCTGTTATAGAATCGTTTCCATCTGAGATTACCATATCACAAACAATTTTTTGAAAATCGTTTGTTTGTGCTTCCATAGAAAAATCTAACGAGATAAAAACTATTTCAATATTATCGCCTGATATCGTGTCAATTGAATCTATATATCGTTCTATTCTATTGCATTCCACTGAACAATTATTTTCAAATAAGCGATTTTGATAAGAACAATAATTTGCAATCCAAGTTGGCAAGGCAACCAATAGTGCAATTACTAATATGATGTTTTGTAGTTTTATTAAAGATTTATATGTTAATGAAGTATCACTTAATACTTTTTCGCAGTATTCGGAATTAAAAAGTGCATAGAATATTTTAATGATAGACAGCACGACTACTATTGGACAGACAATTAGATTTTTGAAAAAACATATTATAGCAAATGCTAAAGCAAGACCACCTTTTTCTGAAAAGGAGTAACTATTATTTCCCCATTTAACAAATTCGTAAAATTTTCCTTCAAAATAAAAATTTGATATGGTGTTTACGTTGCAAGATAGGTTTGCTATTGTGGGCGAAACATAAAAGCATGCCGCTAATGCTAGTGCAAAAGGCAAAAAGATGATTCCAAAATTATCGTAGTTGTAACGCATTTCATATGTGCAACCGAAAAAAACCGCTAAAAACAGCAAAGTAAAACCTATTGATGGGAAACTGCCAATGCAGATTTTACCGATTGTCTTTACTCTTTTAATAAAAAAATTCATGTCAATTCTCCATTATTTTTTCCTTTTTGGCAGTATAATGCCTTCATTTTCGCCACTCTGCATAGTATTTTGCATTGTTTTCTGTCAGTTCATCAAACGTAACGGGAACATATCCGTTGATATCTACACCTGCATTCAGTGCGTTCGGAAGTGAAAAGAGGTGCTTGTATTCGTACTTTATGTTGCCGTGTATATGACCGTAAATCAAATATCCGAGCTTTGACGTGCCTTCCTTGCGGCTACCTTTCCATTCTACCATAGGATAATGGCATAGTGTAGTTTGGTGTCCATCTATGTGACACTCCAAGAACGAATGAATTTCTTTGCAATACTTCGCCGCAATTTCGTTATTAAGTAGCGACGAATCGTGATTGCCGGTAACAAGTATTTTTTTGCCTTTCAATCGGGAAAGATACTCCTCGGCACGAGAGGTCTTCCAAAGCAAATCACCAATTATGTAAACAGTGTCAGCATTGGTTATGCGTGCGTTCCAATTTGAAATCAACGCCTCGTCCATCTGTGTCACATCATTAAACGGACGATTACAAAGTTTAATAATATTTGCATGCCCTAAATGTAGGTCTGCTGTGAAATAGTTCATACGCTTCACCCCTAATATCGTCAGGTTATGTCGTGCCACTTTGTTTTTGGCAGACATCCTTAAATACACATATTTCGCATTTTGGATGTTGTTTCAAACATACTCCGGCGTTATCTTTGCCACTTGCACAATAATCCCACAACAAAGAATCCAATATGTATGGCTTTACATCGCTGTCTTGTGAGAATTTTTCGAGTTCTCTTAATATCTCTATTTTGTCAGTATCAGAAAGTACCTTTTTCTTTGAAATACGTATAGACAAGTCTGCTGAGAGCAGATTCAAGTGTTTCGCATCTACAATACGGCATATGTGTCGATCGGGTTTAATAGTATCAATACCGACATTCCTGAGAAATTCGCACACAAGTGCAATTCCCATTTCTTTGAGTTTGTAATCCCCTTTTTTTGCAAACGATTTTATCAATGTGATTTTTGCTTCGGTTATGTCAGGCGAGCTGTTTATTACTGATGAGACATACTCATCTATAGAGCCGTGATTTTTTTCTTCTATTCGTTCAAAAACAGCTATGTTATCTTTCAACGCGCATATTTGCTTGTTTGTCGACTGTCCACAACACTTGATTTTTCCCAACTCGTTGTATAAATCCTCTGGTTTTTGGCTCTTAATATAGGAAGATGAAAAATTGCCAAATATGTCTACTATTTTAGGTTTGTTATCCGCTATTTTTTGCCAAACAGTCGCGCTTGATAACATAGAATAAATCATCGCTTCAACATAGTTATCTGTTGAAAATGCGTAGCTGGTTTTACGTTGTTGAATTTTTTCTTCAATATAATTACTGTCAAGAGGATTAATTCTGTTTTCTTTATTATAATTACTGATTCTATCAACAATGTCTTTTGCGCTGATTGCCATAATTTCTTCTCCTTTTTATTTTGGTTTCTATATTGCAGTCGAATAAAATATCAATATTATTATAATACAATATCCTATTGATTGGTTGGTTATTTGTTGCAAAACCCACAGGTTTGTAGATAACTCATAATGCCGTTTGCCTTTGAGTAACTCCAATTAAAGTTTTTTTGCAGGGCAATAGTGCTGATTTCCTTCATTTTAAGTATTTGTTTCAGTTGTTCTTGCGTTATGTTTATTTCTTTTGTTCCGATAGTGGTTACCAATTTCTTAATCTTCTCAAAAATTTCATTAATTAAGAATACACCTCCAATACCTTTGCCAATGTTATAGAACAATGCCATTTTGCTGTCGGTAAAACATTGCTCTGAAGGGAAAATTCTTTCCGTAATGTCTTTGATGTCGATGATTTTCGCCGAAAAATAGTTTGGAAGAATATCTTGGTATTTTTCAAACACCTTATTAACAAAACTTGCATGACTACACACAATAGGATTATCGTCAACATATGTATTGAAGATAGGAAGGATATCTTCAATGGGGTGAGGACATTTATTTAGTTTGGCATTGGTAATACCCGTCAACACTTCAGCTTCCTTTAATAAAGGCTTGGTTGGTTTTATTAAAGAGTGAAATTTGCCTTTCTTTTTCCCTTTTATGAATTTCAGGGCATCCAAAAGAATGAGTTCTCTGTCATCAGTAAAGGTATTGAATTCATTATCAAAAGCAACATAAGTATCAATAGCTGTAATATCTATATTTGTATTTGGCATCATTACTTCCTCCTTAGGTAATAATAACTGAATTATTTGTTTGTATCTACTCAAACTAACTTCTCGATAATTCATTTTCAAGTGGCTAACTTCATTATTCACTTGTCTACGGATAACCTTCCCGTTACACATTATTGTGACGTCACCTTCTGCGATATCGTTTCCAAGAAAGATAAAACGAAAAGCCTCATTAATGATTGAACTCTCTATATTCAATTCCGCAGGCTTCAATTCTGCAAATGTTTTGTTTGTTTCGAATGTCCTATTAGATAAACCGTTTAATTTTCTGATAATTATCTTGTTAACAATAAGCCCACATTCACTTGCTGATTTATCCAGTCGTTTTTCTATCCAAATACTTTTTCTTATTACCTTGCTTAATGATAGGACAATTTCTTTAAGATCATCCGGTAAGAATTGTAAAACAAAATCTATTTGTTTTTGAGTCATACCATAATAAGCCTCGGCAATACTGCCGGCGATTGCCGAAAGAGTGTCACTGTCTCCGCCGATAGAAATAGCATTGCGGATACAATCCTCAAAATCTGTGCTTTCTAAAAAACAAATTATTGCTTGCGGAACGGTTTCCTGACAAACTGCGTCAAAGTTAGTTTTTCTTGCCCGAATTTGGTCAACCGTTTCGTCAAGGTCATAATAATTTGCTTCCACATATTCTCGTATCTGTTCTTTGGTTTTCTTATGTCGTGCAAGAAAAACACAAACAGCTGTGGCTTCGGCACCTTTTATACCTTCAAAATGGTTATGTGTTACTGCCGTAACCTTTTCGGATAAGTCTTCACATTCCTCAATTGAACGTGCAAGCCAACCGACAGAGGAAACTCGCATTGCAGCACCATTACCGCAACTATCATAAGGCCCCATGCACTCATGTGTAAGCCAACGATGAAATCCCGGTCCATATTCTACGCAAGAATACTTTTGACCAAGTTCTCTCATACGGGCGATTGCTCTTTCACTCAAATCACTATAGTGGTCAAAGTTGTCCATAAGCGCTTGGGCGATGGCAAGCGTCATCACCGTGTCGTCAGTAAAAAAAGTCGAGGGATTGTAAATATCAAAGTCCTTAGTTTTGATATTATCAAATTCGTACATTGCGCCAACTATGTCGCCAAATATTGCTCCAAACATTTGTAACTCCCCTTTTAAAATTCTTATGACTACATTATACTACATGTCAATGTGTCAACTTTGAAACATTGTTGGCTTTTTTTCAAAACTAAAAAAAATTTATTTTAGAAAATATCCTTGTTTATTACGCTCTATGCGATAACCCAACTCTTTAAGTAGTTGAATATGGCAACCAATTGCCTTTCTACCTATAGAAACAGAGTATTGTTCTTTAATGGACGTAATTATTTCAGTCTGTGATTTAGGTTCGTTACTTAAAGCTCGTAACACCATAATCGGAAATGCACTGTTTCCCCATTTTATAGTTTCTTCTACTTGTACATCCATTCCTTTGAGTGCTTCTTCAGGCAAGTTATCTTGATTGCAACAGTCAAACTTATAATTGTCTGCATCACCGGAACACACAAATGAAAAATCATCTTCGAAGATAATGCAAATGTTATTTTCAAAAACACTTACAGTACAAATATCGTTTTCAAACTCATAGTTACCTTTAATGCAATATTCATCATCAGCAATATACTTAAGCAATTCTTCATTCAGTTTATCTACATTCGGCATATTACATTTTTTCAACTGTGCAATACAGTATGATATGTCAATTTTAGAAATAATCTCTTTGCGAACAAATCTTTCAACTTCGGTACATGAAGAAAACTGTTTGATTTTTTCACCATTTCCGGGTATTGTTTCATATTTACATCTATAAACATTTTTCATTTTCCCCTCTACAAATTATCGATAGATAATTAAATGTCGCATATTATTTTAATGATATTATACAACTTTTTTGGTTTAATTTCAACGAATTCTTAATGGCAATGAATATTATATATCAGATAATAAAAACACGCAAATAACTCCGAGCTTTTATGATTTGGAGTTGTTTTTTTTGAAAAAATCTGTAACACATACCCCGCCAAAAGCAGTTTTTCGTGGCTTTTAAGTGAAGGACAGTTTGTCCTATCAACTTAGGAGCTAAAACAATGCAAGAGTTTTCTGTTAAAAATAATCCGTCAGGACTTACAGTTCATATAAATGGCGTTCCACAAGCCGAGCTTATTCCACAAGAGAATATTACCGTGGTAGCACAAGCATTGAATAAGTTAGTAGATAAACATTTTGGTAATAAACAGACAAAATAGTACATTTTGCTATTTTTAAATAAATTATTATATCACATTATATATGCCAATTCTTGTCATATTTATTAATAAAAAAAATTATGCCCGCATTTTGGTACATATTAAAAAATACCTGTCATATTCTCTTGACTTTAAAAAAATGAACCATTATAATGTTGTTATCAAGGACAAAAGTTCGTGATACATAGAAATCGAGGTGATAAAATGCGAAGTAAGAGTAACGATAAAATGATTCGTATCGTTGAATACATTAACGACAAGTATTTTGACGAGAATTATATCCCTACAATGCAAGAAATTGCTGATTATATGGGTATGTCAAAAGGAAATGTGTCAGATTATCTTAAAGAGATGTCCTCTCTTGGAATGATCGATATGAATGGTGGTTGGCGAAACCTTTCCACCAACAAGATTGACAAAGTATTGTCAGATATATCTCGTGTTCCTATTGTTGGTAGTATTGCTTGTGGTACTCCTATGTTAGCCGAAGAAAATATTGATAGTTATTTGACAATATCAGGCTCTTTCTTGGGCCCCGGCAAGTATTTTGGTCTAAAAGCCACCGGTAACAGTATGATTAAAGCAAATATTAATGACGGAGATATTGTTATTGTTCGGCAACAGAACACAGCAAATGAAGGTGATATTATTGTTGCTTTGATAGACGATAAGGCTACACTAAAGCGTTATTATAAGGACACGCATAAACGTATGGTTAGGTTGCATCCGGAAAATGACGAAATGGAAGATATGTTTTATAAAAACGTTGCGATTCAAGGCATAGCGGTAAAAATAGTAAAGGACGCTATTTAGCAAAATGAGTAGCAAAGTCAAATATGTTAAAACATATATAGATATCCTTGTAAAAATGAGAACGGACGGTACGTATATTCCAGTAAAAGTTCTTTGGGATAACCGTGAGTTCGAAATAGACAAGATTGTCAAGATTAGTCAATCACCTCCGCAATATGTCGGAGCTGGTTGTACTATAAAATATTCGGTAATAATTGGTGGTCAAGATAAAACCCTATACTTAGAAGATAGCCCCCGTAGGTGGTTTATCGAAAAGCCTGTTATACAATTTTAATAAATTCGGAGGTGATTTTTGAATGGTAAGAAGTTTTTTCTGCTCAAAATGCGGAAAAGAAAACAAGAATGTAGTAGTTGAAGATGATAAGGCGGAATTCGTATGCGACGAATGTGGTTTTGCTCACGAAATCATATTTAACGATAATTTGGAGTTCACCTCTGAAGAATTAGCGGAGCTACAAAAACTTAACTCAGTTGCTAATGCCTAATAGCAACTAAAAAGAAAAATGGCAGGTCAATAGCGTAACGTTCTACGTGATGGGAGTTCCCAACCCTCACAATGTAGTTGTTAAATACCCGTGATTTGACTAGGGAAAAGGAGGATTATAAGTATGACGTTAAAACCAATTACTTGTCCTCAATGCGGGAAAATACTGTGTCGAGCAAAAGTTGGCAGCGAAGTAGAAGTTCATTGTCACGCTTGCAGAATAGACGTAAAAGGAACAGTAGATCCGGACGGTGGCGTCCACGCATTGCCGCTTGTGATAAAGACTTCGAGTAAAAAGGCGAAGTAAAAAGCAAGTGTAAAACATAGGTACACAAAAAAAATAAATATTATTGAGAAACGGAAGACTGAACTGGGCATACCATATGGTTACAAAATCGCTCTTATGAGTGCTATCTGTTTCAAAAATTGTTGATGTCTTGCATAAAAGCAGACAGTAAAGTTGGCTGAACTTGGCATACCCTTGCGGTTGAAATCAGAATCATTAGGAGCCCTGACAATAGACTTAGGTCACATTATATGGTGATTAGTCTATTGCTGGGGTTCTTTTTTTATACCCTAAAATAGTCTTTTTGCCCCGATGGCAGTGATTTAGGTCACGCTGTCGGGGTTTTTTATTGCCATCTAAAAATCTTTTCCCCACAGCGATTTCTTAACAAAAAAATCGCTCGCACCCAATGGGCGTAACCGGGGAAAGGAAAAAAGATGCAAAGACTATTTACAGTCATTATTGACGAAAACAACGAAGAAAAGACTATTCATGCTTGGGTAGATGACCAAACTGCAGCAGTATTAAAAACTGTTGATGAAGCAACACGGCATCAATATATAGTTGATGAACACGAAATGGATCTAATTAGTCGTAAAGAAACACGTAGACATCAGTCATTGGAAGCATCAACAGATAATGGATTTGATATTGCAGATGAAAGTCCGTCAGTAGAAGAAAATATTATTGCTGCGGAAATGTCTAAAGATATCTCAAACGCATTGTCTTGTTTGACGGAAAAGCAACTTGAAATATTGAAATTAGTAGTATTTGAAAAAATGGGGTTTCGCGAAATAGGCAGAAAACTGGGATTAAACAAAGACACTGTAAGCGAACATTATTATACCGCGATAAAAAAACTTAAAAATTTTTTAGAATAATACCCCGCCAAAACGCCTTTCTCGTGGCTACTAAGTGAAGGGTGTAAAAATTCCTTCAAAATGGAGGCAAAGCAAAAATGACATTAGCAGAAATTAGAGAAGACTTAAAAGATGTCAGATACTACTACAACCGCAAAAAAATGTTTGATGAAGCAAGTCAAAGTGTTGGTAAGAGTTCTGTCATTGATAAGGTTTTGAAGTACAACGACGTTATAAGGACAGCTCCACCTATGTATTACGACTTGTATGTATGCTTGTATATCAAGAACCATACGCAAGAATCGTTGTCAAATGAACTGGGTTATACGCCGGAGTACGTTCAAATGCTAAATAAAAAGCTTTTGTTGTTTTTGCAAAAAAGCCTATCAAATTAAAGGAGAAAAGGCAAATGGATAAACCAGAAATCGCAAAGCTGACAGATAACGTGTATCGGACCAAAGACTACATAGTCAAGCAAGTAATCTACGTTCTTATGAACATTGAAGAAAACAATGCCGTGGTTAGTGTTGATGCGTTTTACAGACGGACGATTGTGCGTGATTGTCATTATTTGATGCAGTACGAAAAGCGTAAGCACATTGACGGCAAGCGTCTTCCCTCAAATATGTATGTTCGCACGTATGTGGACTAGCATATAAAACCGATCTTAACCCAAACGGCACTTTATAACCGATAAACTAGCGTGAAATTTCGTAAAGGTGGCCACCTACGCTACATATCGCAGGAAACGGAATGTTTCAATTAAGCCGACGGGTGCAGATAAATTACAACTTAATATCTCATTTTCGCTTTGCTAACGGCAACACGGGCAACAAAAACTATTTTTTGGCTGGGACAGCGGCTTGACGGTCAAGGAGAAAACATGCCTAATTTTTTTAGACGTTGGGTAACACCAAGTAAAAGAGCAAAGAGTTACGCCCAAGAGCGTAAAGCAAAGGTACATCAGCACGGTCCTAAGGAAGGTAAAGATTTGACCGATTACGAAGCAGGTATTCGTTCCGGTTATTTGCAATGCCAGACCGACCATGCAGGTATCTACAATTACAAAAAGCAAAAGGCTGCCGAAGGTAAAACGGCGCCAAAGAAATCTAAGTAAAAGGAGAACAAACAAATTATGAATCAAAATCTTTATGTGGAAAGAGAGCCTTACGAGGCTAAAGGCAAAACGTATTTTTCGCACTATATCAAGGGCAATATCAGAGGCACGGATGTAAAAATCTTGCTTGCTCCTCCCGATAACGGCGGCTATACGGTTTTAGATATAGTCTATAACGGTGAAAACACAGCAGACTTTATTGTCAAGCCTTTTGAGATGAAGAACGATGCCGGCGAAACCATTAAGGGTAACACCTATTCTGTTCAGTCAATCGATAAGGAAACGGGTGAAATCTACGAATGCGCAGTTAAGCCGCTTCGCAACTCGGATAAAAACCTACTCAAAATGCTTTTGAAATAAAGCGTAAAAACAAATACGGCTTGCATAACGTAAGCCGTATTTTATCTTAAAAAAGGAGAATTTTATATGAAAAAATCAATAATAGCAATAATCTCAATAGCACTTGTTCTTGCTGTCGGATTAAGCGTAATCGGTGTCGGTTCTCAAGGTTTTTCAAATTGGGATACTAACACTTGGTTCAATAAAGAAAGTGAGTCTGAAGAAACGACAGAGGCTATTGATACGTTTGGTGACGTTGAGTTTACACCGTCAAACTCGAACTTTGTATCTTTAAGCGTAAGTCGTCCTTTGGCTATGGCAGCAGCATCTGGCTATAGCAAATCTGTTTCATTAACGGCAACCGTTTTACCGCTTGATGTACCCGACAAATCAGTTGATTGGTATATTGCGTGGTCGGATGAAAGCGTTACGGCTACTTTGTCAGATTATGCAACAGTCACACCTACATCAGACGGATCCCTAACTGCAACAGTAACGTGCTATCAATCGTTTAATGACGATATCGTTGTTACCGTTGTAACTCGTGTTGGCGGTATGTCTGCAAGTTGTTTGGTGACTTATGTTGGCGCACCGGAAAGCGTTTCGATTGTTGGTAATGGAGTATCAACTACTGCTCATAGTGGAATTGGTTCATATTATGCACTTCCTACAGGTGGTTCATATACCTTCGATTTATCTGTTGATAATGGCTTCGGCGATGTTCGTACAGCTTGTAATTATACCTACACTGTTTCGGCTGAAGGAAACATAATTACGCAAGATAGAAAGTATAACGGAACTACCGGCGTAAACACTTATGTTGACGGCACTCAAGAAACGCTTGCGATCAAGGATATTACCAAGGTTACGAGCTATATTTCCAATGCGTACGAGTGTTCATTGTCTGGCACTACGTTGACAATTACTTCTAATGCAACGCTAACAGGTTACTATTCGTCATCGACGAGAACTGGTCAGATGGTTACTTATTACGACAGTTTTACCTCGTTTGAGAATGACAACTGGTATTACTACGTTACCGTTACAGAAACAAACAGCGGAGCAAGTCAAACTATTAAGTTCCGTCCTATCGCATCTGTAGCAAGTGTTTCGTTAAGTCAAGTCACAATCGGCATGTAAGCCAAAGGAGAAATTAGTATGACGCTAATAAACAAAAGGATTGTATCAATTATCAGCTTGGTTTTGGTTCTTACAACCATACTATGCTGCACTCTTGTAGGTTGCTCTGCAAAGACTGAACCTGCAAATACAGAAATATCCGAAACGACCTACGATAACGATTTTGCCGTTAAAGCCGTAAGTACTCAAAATGTAAAACTTTCAATGGCAAGTGTCGCATATGCGGCTTCGGAAAGCGGTTCTGTAAGCAAAACAATTACGGCAACGGTATTGCCCACTACTGCAACAAACAAAGCTGTCGATTGGTCTGTTGAATGGGGAGATAGTTCTAACACGGCAACTGTGACCGATTATGTTACAGTGACGCCTGATTCTGACGGTAGCACTAACGCAACAATTACCTGTTATCAGGCTTTTTCGGGCAATATATTGGTTTCTGTTACTACTCGTGAAAACGGCTATTCGGCAAGTTGCATTATAACCTTTGTGGGCATACCTACGGAAATGACGATAAGCGGTTCAGTAATACCTTACAGCACGAATACTTATGACCTTGGCATCGGCAATTCGTATACGTTTAACGTTGCTTTGTCTAATCCGTTCAACTCCGTAAGCAGTACTTATAACAACTACACTTGCACATTGGCTGGTGTCGGCTCTATCAATGTCGGTTATATGGAACATTTCAATTCATCCGGAAATGATGTTTGGTATGACACAAGCAATGCTGTTCTAACGCTGGATTCGATTAAAAACTCTTTCATAGCGGTTGGTTATGAGAATGGTACGCTGACCATCGCAACGGTTAAGTCTATCGAAAGCTATTATGCGTCCTCTAAGCGTATAGACAGTGGTCGTACGGTTGCATACACGGATAAGTTCCGTTCATATGTCGATGACTGCTATTTTACCGTCACGATAACTGAAATAACTTCGGGCATAAGCCAAGTAATGAAAATTCGTTTTAACGATTCCGTTGTAACGGGTGTAAACGCAAGCGTGTCTGAAATGTCATTTTGAGGTGAGCTATGAGAAAACAAGGAACTAATAATATCGGTAAGGCGGTAGCCTATATCGCCATTGTTTTGGTAATTGTAGCCGTATGTGGTCTCCTTGCGTATTTCACTAACGGATTTACAAGCGACTTCAAAACTTTTTATGTTGAGAGTAACGGCAAGCAGGTATTAAGTACGTCAGACGGTTTCGAAATGACTACGACAGATCCGATGAAAGTAGATGTCAAGTACACCTTTGGAGCGTTAAACAATGAAGTAAGCGGATATTCCGTAAAGGTTGTTCCTAATGCCATATCGGGCAAAGATTTCGACCTTGTATTAGACGGTGCTGCTTATTCATTCCAAGATGAAGATGATATGACTGCCGGGTTCATAATTGAGCAGGAAGAAACGTCTTTCACTATAACGCCTAAAGGTGGTATCAACGACATACTGCAAGCGGTATATCCGACCTATGAAATTGGAGATGCAAGAGCTTACGCATACGAAAATATGTTTACGCTTGTAGTTACCTCATACAATGGTGAAGCAAGCGTAAAGCTTAACTTCACTGTAGTAGAAAAAATCGAAGGAGTGATACTTGACAAGGAGGTGATTGAGTTTTGACAACAGTAGTAGTAAAGAATAAATTACTACTCTGCTTGTTCCTAATTGTATTGGTACTTTGCACTGTGGTTTTCCCGGTGCAAAGCACCTTTGCATATGCGGAGACAAGCGGAGTAAGTTATGACGAAACAAACGTATTAGATGACCTAAAATCTTCTACCGTCAATGGACAAGCCTTCAATGTCAATAACTATCCATTCAATGAAAACGGCACTGTTCAAGTCATAGATTTCGTTGAGTATTGCTATTCGTACAGAGCCAACCAAAGAGCCAATTACGGACTTTATCTATACGTTTACAACCCACAAGGTCTTAATCTGTCAACAGACAGTATGCGTAATAAGGTTCAAATGGCTGTCAGTTACGATAGCGAAGGCAATGCGACAGACTATGTAAAGTTTGATTTGCAGTTCTGCTCTAAGTCAACTGATAGCAATTACAAAAACCTTTTCTACAAGTTCAAGGTTGTCGATAAAACGGTCAATGGTAAAACCTTTTCGGAGCGTGTAAACAGTAACGAAAGACGCTATGACGTATCGGGTGTTGAGCTTCTGACTTATGGGGCAAATAACGCAACGGATTATGCAGTAAACGGAACGTATAAGTTTACCGGATATGCCGAAGGATATGGACCTGATGCCAACGCAAAAAGCACGCTAACTTGTAACATTGAGTATCTCGAAACGATTGAACTGGAAGTCAAACACACCTTCTATCGCACCCTAACTTCAAGCAAAGGCACAGGCTATCAAAATCAATTAGATACGGTATATTTTGCCGTACCGAACAGGTTTTTTGAAGATTACGGAACGCTCCAACGTATCAAGGCAGAATGGTACGAATACAAGACAAATGACATAGTTGTTACGAGCAATCAAGACTTCTATAACAAAGCATGCCCATACATAGGTGTACAAACGGGTGCATTCGACCAATACGGAATGACGGAATATAACGATATCATAGGTATCAGTTTGGGTCAAAATGCAGGAGATGCCGGAGGCGGTCTAATGGCTGCAAGTTGGGGTTGGAATCTCGGTAGCGGTTATTTGCACATTCCTTGTGCAACGCTATATTATTTGTTCAAAGTTGGGAGCATAAGCGAATACGATCCGTATGCGACAATAACCGAAACCGGCGGTGTTGAAAGTAATGAGTTATACGACTACATTCTATCTTACAACAAAACGCATAACAATGGCTATTTGGACGTAAAAGACGGAACGATAAGCGCTGATTTATTTGCTTCTGACATAGACGATTATCGAAAGCTGGATACCGAATACGGCAAGATACAGCAAGGCTACAGCTATTATGACTTTGATGCCGACGTTGACTTGCAAAAGTTGTCTGCTTGGAGTGAAACGGATCCATCCTTCTGGGATAACTGGATAACGT
Organism: Clostridia bacterium; assembly: GCA_028698585.1. Classification (GTDB taxonomy): domain Bacteria; phylum Bacillota; class Clostridia; order Christensenellales; family CAG-314; genus STF1-98. Next base: position 150,845 of record JAQVWG010000003.1, read on the forward strand.
GGGGTTTGTGGGATGCTATGACCGGGGATATACCCGATGAAACGAGCAAGACTGTTTCTCCGATAATAACCTTAAAGGCAAGTGATCTAACCGGCACAAATGCGACAATATCCGACAATCTTCTCATAAACGCAAATGACGTGGACGACTTAAAAGCATATTACGCACAAGCGGCTCTAAACGACTGTACCGTTGTTCTGTTCCGTTTTGCGACAAGTGATTACTATTCGGCTGGCGTTGACATAATTGAGCTGAACGGCGGTTTTCTTTGGAGTGACAAACATACAAGCGGTGAAGCCTATCGTGCGTGGGAAAGCGTATTTTTAGACTTCGACATCATTCAGTTGTCGTTTCAAAAGGACGGTGATTTGACTGTTATACCTGTTGTTTCTAACCCTATCGATGTCGTGGACGGAATAACATCGCCCGTTGACTTAGATGAGGAAACGGACTGGTGGAAAATCCTTCTTGGGATAATCCTACTCATACTGCTTATAATCGTCCTATTCCCGATACTGCCTTACATAATCAAGTTTGTGTTCTTTATAATCTGCTTGCCCTTTAAGGCGATTGGCGCAATCTGCAAGGCTGCAAAAAATCGGAAACCTAAAGAGAATAAGTTCAAACAGTCTAAAGAGTATGAGCCCAAAAAAGTCAAAGAAAAGCCAAAACGAGATGCCGAATACGAAGAACGATACCGTAAGGTTATGCGTGAGGACTATCCAAACGAGTTCTACGACGAAGAATATCTTGATGCCATTTGGGATGAAGATTGGAGCAAAAAGGAGAAGTAACAATCAATGAAAACGATGAAAAGAATAATTGCGGTTGTTCTATTAGTCGTGGTGGCAATGGTTATCGGCTATCTGTGTTATACGGGTAGTCGATTAACCGCCATTAACGATACACAACCGACAGAACAAATTGAGGTGCAATATGACGAAGGCTAAAAGAATAGTATTTATTTCATTAACCGTTATTCTAACGGCTTGTTTTGCTATACTGGCATATTTCGTATTCCGCACTTCCTACATAAGATTTTGGGAAACACTTGGCGAGCTTTGGACGTCGGTCAAGTTCTATTTCTGCGAAATGTTTGGGATAGACCACAATATTGTTCCAACCGTCATTGAATATTCAAAAGTATTCGGAACGGGCGACGTTTCTATCCCGGTCGAATTCGACGGGTTTAAGACGGAAAGCATTACGTTCTTTGAGCTACTTATAGACAAAGAAAACTTTTATGGCTGGTTAAGACAATTACTAACTGGTATCGGGGTGTTTGGCAAAGTTGCGTCTATTGCGATTCCGATTGTTTTAGTGCTTGTAATGGCTATAAAACAGATTTACGGCAGTTACAATACAAAGCATAATACTGATACTATTTCGCTAAAAGCGTTTAAAGCTGTATCAAATGTGACTTATCAGCCGATAAAGCGGTTTATAACGGAGTTTGTGACCTTCATTAAAGAGCGTAAAGCAATATGGATTTCGTGGCTTATACTATGGCTTTTCAACCTGAACCTTGCAAGCATAGTGATAGGCTTTTTAGCCTACTACTTTTACTTTGCCATGAGCTATAAGTTTGAAACAATATACGTCATTTTGGTCAAGTTTGGGATAGATTTCAAAGTCATTTTAACTACCTTTCCGTGGTGGATATTATTGCTTGCTGTTTTGCCAATTCTCGACCATATCAGGCAAAAAATAGCTAACGCAAAGCTACGCCATATGGAAGCAAGAAATTGCGGTTTTATCAAGGAATTGCCTATTGTTTCAATGACCTGCGGCAGTATGGGTAAAAAGAAAACTACGGTAATAACCGATATGGCTCTTTCACAAGAAGTTATGTTTCGACAAAAGGCATTTGAGATACTTCAAAAAACCGATATGAAGTTCCCCAATTTTCCGTGGATAGAGTTTGAGCTTGAATTACAAGCGTGTATGAGACACAGAACCGTATATAATCTTGCCACCATCAAGGAATGGATAAATAAGAAACGCTGTCGATATAACAGACACAATGACACCAAAAAGCAACTGTTCGGCTATGACATAAAATGTTATGGAACGACTTATGACGATAAGCTTAAAGTGGTTGATTTGTTTGACGTGTTGGAAACCTACGCACAAGCCTATTTTATCTACGTTATAGAAAGCAGTTTGCTTGTGACGAACTACTCCATCCGAGAAGATAACGTTTTGGCAAGCGAAGGTAATTTCCCTATGTGGAATACTGACTTTTTCCCTAAACGTTACAGACAAGACAGCCGGCACGCTCATATCCTCGATTTCGATGTGTTAAGGCTCGGCAAAAAGGTCATTGACGAGAATCCGAAAATAGGCAGTTTTGAGTTCGGCGTTATCGTCATAACAGAAATAGGCAAAGAGCGCGGCAACAACCTTGAACTAAAGGAAGTCAAAAAAGGAACAATAGAAACCAACCAAAAGAACGACTTGTTTAACAGTTGGCTAAAAATGTGCCGACACTCTGCTACCGTAGATAATTTCCCGTTTATCAAGGTATTTACTGACGAACAACGCCCAGAAAGCTGGGGTGCAGATGCCAGAGATTTAGCCGATATAGTTACGATAGTAAAAAGTGGCGAAAGTAAAATGTCGTTGCCGTTCTTCACTATTGAAGAAATGCTGTATGAATGGAGCTTTAATAGCTTCATAAACCTCTACTACGATTTTCGCTACCGTAGGGGCGACAATACTTTGCTCATACATATTCTCAAGCACTTTGCAAGTGGCTTATATAGGCACTATTCAAGGCTTTACAATCGCTTTGGATATTCGATATTGTCGGTTGTAAAAGAGCGTGGCGTTATGGACGGGAAACAGGATAAAAATAAGTATTTTTTGATGAATAAAAAGATTTACAGTAAGCGTTTCTCAACGGACTGTTTTTCGGACTATTTCAACGATATGGCAACTAAAACAAAAATCGGGCTGAACGACTACCTCGAATACACTACTGAGAAGGCAAGCGTGTACGAATTGAAGTCGCAGAACAGCTACTTTATAAACGCTCTCTATAAAGAGAACGATAACGAATAACGGAGGTGATAATTATCATATATCCAGAATCAAAAGTATATAGTGATGGCAGTCATTATATTGCTATTCCACCGAGTAGCAATCCTTCAAGGAAACGACAAAAACAACCGGAAGAATTAGTGACCGTCATAGAAGAAACAAAGCAAGACGATACCGACGTAACCGAACCCGAAAATGCGGGCAAAGATGCGCCGGATTTTGTCGAACAATCAGAAACTGTATCTGAAGATACAGAATGTGAGGAAAAAGAAGAAAAAACAAAGACTAAAAGACAGGCTACAAGAAGCGAGTTGTTTAACGAGTTTTGGAGTGATGCTCAAGAGCTGGCAAAGAATAGACGTCATAAGTTTTTGATGGATAAGATGCGTCCGTATTTTGCTAAAGAAGAACTACTCAGAGCCTTTATTGAGAAGAAAACCGAAGCCAAAATCAAAAGCATAATTGCCCGAAAAACAAGGTTTATTCGCAAGGCATATATGAACGAGTTTAACTACTTCGTGACCTTCACATATAGCGATGCACTTCACACGGAAGAAACGTTCAGACGTAAGATATTAGCAACGATAAGCAACTTTCAAAAGCGTAAGGGTTGGAAGTATATGGGCGTATGGGAACGTGGCGGTAAAACGGATAGACTTCATTTTCACGGATTGTTTTATATACCTAACGGTACAATGCCCGGCGAACTGATTGAAAAGAACGATTTCGACTTTCACGCACACAATCGTAAACTAACCATTCAAAACACCTATTTCAATGAACGCTTTGGCAGGTGCGATATGGAAGAAATAGAACAAGGTAGACGACAATATGACCACGCATTAGGGTACATCTTGAAGTACATAGCAAAGACAGGCGAAAAAATCGTCTATTCACACAACACGCCGATGTATGTAAAATGCGATGTTGACGATAATGACGTGGTATGTACTTGTGGCATGGAAGAACAGAAGTTCCTGCTATTCGATAACTTCGTATGCCGATATGCCGGCGAGATATACGGAGAAATGTCAGCGGAAACTAAGCAGAAGCTCCCGACCTCGAACTAAAACTACCGAAACAAAAAAACGGTGTGATGAATGGTTGAAAGCAAAATACGGAAAAGCGGGCGCCTTCGCCAAGCGGTTCAGCGGCGAAGCCCCGCCGTTTGCCCTCACATTCACCTCGTTTTGTCGGTTTTGTTTAGTTGAGGCGTGCCATAGTCGCTGGCGGAGCGAAGCGACGCCACTTGTATCAAGACTATGGCACGCCTCATAGTCAATTACCATTTTTGACTATAAAAACAGCCCTATTAAAGGCTGTCTGTACATTGATAACGGATACTATTCTGCAATGGTTCATAATATTCCTAGCAATATTTATTGCGTCTTAATAAAATACTTGCAAATAAGATTAGATTGTGTTATACTTTTATATAGTTTTATATATCGAGGTGATGTTATGGAATTTAAGGACAAGGTATTGCAAACTAGATTGCAGTTAAACATCTCGCAGGAAACCCTTGCTCGTGAGCTTGGTATAACATTTGCTACGGTAAATCGTTGGGAAAACGGTCATATGAAACCCAGTATTTTACTAGAAAACAAATTTAATCAATTTTGCAAGAATAACGACGTCAACTTTGACAAATAGGAGTATTGGTAGAAAATGAAAGATATTAATTATGCTATTGTCGAAACGACTCGTCCTCCAATTTATACTTGTATGAAGTATTGGGGAAAAAAGCCTCATAATGTGTGGTACGAATACATAAAAAATTATGTACCTAATAACGGAGTATTTTTAGACCCTTTTTGTGGTAGTGGAATGTCTGCTATTGAAGCAGTTCGTGCTGGGAAAAAGGCGGTATGTTTTGATTTGAATCCATTAACATCTTTTGTTCTTGATGTTATGTGCACGTCTTTTGATAAAAAATCTTTTTCAACTGAGGCAAAAAGGATTATAGATATTGTAAATTCAAACGAAATATATCAATCACTGTATGGTTACAAAAAAAATAACATACTTCATAACGCAAAATATAAAGATGGCTTTTGCTATGAATGCTGTTTTATAAACTCTGATACAAATGAAAGAGTTATCGATACACCTAGTAATGATGACCTTAAAGCAATAAATGATTCTAAAGCATTAACATTCGGTTATAGTGTTCCTGTGGAAAAATTTAGGAAAAGCGAATCATTCAATGTGTCCTTAAGAAAGAAAATTGGTTCTTCGTATAAGGACTTATATACGAACAGAAATCTGTTCGTTTTAGGCCTTTTGTTTAATGAAATCCGGAAAATACCTGATTGTTCAATACAGCGCCAATTGCTTTATGCTTTTATTCAAAGCGTTCATTTATCAACTCGTATGTGTGTTCCACGTGGGAAGAAATCTAAAAGAGATTTTTCAACAAGTTGGGGACGATCTGGTTATTTTGTTGCTAACACGGAAATGGAAATGAATCCATTGTTGTTGTTTAAGAATAACTGTTTTGGAAAGCAGTCTGTATCTAGTTGTTTAGAAAATCTGTCTAAATATGTAGGAAGAATTAAAGGGAAAAAAATATCCGATAATGAGTTAATCAATTTTTCTGATGATTATGACTTGTGGTACGGAACAATAGATTCCAAAAAAATGTCAAATAATATTCCTACAAATTCTATTGATTTTGTATTAACTGACCCACCGTATGGTGGATTAGTTCAATATCTTGATTTGAGCAATGTTTGGCTTTCTTGGTTAAGTCTGTTTAGTTCTGAGTACTCACCAAACTATGCCGAAGAAATTGTGATTAATCAGGAAAAAGATAATAATAAGTTTTGTTCTGATATTACTTCTGTTATTAAAGAAATAGCAAGTGTGAGCAAACCTGAAGCTAAGATGGTTTTGACATTTAATAACAAAAAGATTGAGGTTTGGAATTCTTTGCTTACATCGATTCAAGTTGGTGGATATGAAATAGAAAAAGTAATCCATCAACAGAATAAACGAAGTGGTGAATCGAATGTATGTGACAAGTATGGTTCGTCCTCAAGTGATTTTTATATTAGATGCAAACGTGGCAACCATCTTAATGAGGTGTTGTCTGTTTCTCAAATATCTTCGATTATTGTTGATACTGCAAAACAAATCATTTATGCGAGAAAAGAACCTACTCCATATCAGATTTTGTTAAATGGATTGCTGGCTATTGTTTCTGAAAAACACTATAATCCTGATAGTTAGAAAGACTGGTTGCTTTGTCCGTTATATATTGGCATAATTGCTCAAATCCTTTCCCAAAAGTACGTTTGAAATCTTCAAAGTTATTTTGTCGCAACTCTATTTTCAATCGTT
>JAQVWG010000012.1 GCA_028698585.1 Clostridia bacterium
AAGACAGTATGAAGGAAAGGAAGAATAAGTAGCCATACCTATATATGCTGACATACCAACAGATAGTGCAACAGTTAATTAGAGTATGTGGTAGCGCAATCACACACTGTCTGTTAAGAGAATATATGACACTTCCAATCAAGTGATAGGCAGTAGACTGCCATATCTAGGTAAGTTGGCAAGACAGTATGAAGGGAATGCAGAAATATCTCTAAGCAGTCTCAGAATAATGTTTATCTAGATACTGCTCTGCTCATAGGGACAGTTATCTCCTCTGCCAAGGTGCCACTAGTAGACAAGATTTACTACCACTGGAGTTCTTTACCCATATATTGAGTGTTGTTTAGTGCGTGATAGTATTGCTGTAGTATGTAAGGATACGAATGATACGGAGTTGATGTGGCAGTATTGCCAAGCACTCTGTCATTCTTACAGAGTATTCGAGCACAGATACAGTTCAGCGCTAATCTTGGTCAGTTTACATATAATCAGTAGGTAGAGTTATAACTACATTTGAGTTGTTGAATTATGGAGAGTACTATCACATGTGGCTGTTACTTGACGATTATCTACACTGTTCATCATTTATCGGCAGACTGCAAATGACTATTTGATGATGAGCAACAACCTCAGCAAGTTTACACATAACAAGGCACTGCACAAAAAAGTGGAATCCAATAGAGTCCAACCTGCTGACAAGATTTTGGCTAAAAGCATAAAAATTAAGTAGTTTTTGTCGCATTTAATTAAAAATAATCTGTAAGCATATACTATCTTGTAACGAGAATACGAGGTAGTTTATTTTATGTTCGAAGCCTGCATAAATGCCAGTCAGCAGAACAGTTATTACATTAAATATATAGATGAGCGACTGTCTGCTAGCATAGACAAGTTAAAGGGATTGTCTGCAATGACCGGCAAGGGCAACAGGTGCTACTACTCTGTGGCATGCGAAGACGCTTATTGCGACCAGTTAACGGACATATTAGTTGACAAGATTGCAGATGTAATACTGCTGGGGTATAAGAACAGCTACTTTAGAGATAACTTGAACATAAGATACGACAGTTTCTTATCCAACACGCTTGTCAATATAATGTGCATTTTTGACCACACGGCAGACAAGGTATCTATTAAGAACACAATAGGCGATATCAGTAATTTTTCGATTGAGGGTTACTGCAATTTCAGGATGAAACAGGTCAAGAGTAAATGGGATGAGATTATACTGTTGACCAACACCTATGAACAGGTGCTACTTGATGATAGAATATTGCGCGAGTTTATTGCTTTTCTGGTCAACGCCATACCTATTAGAGAGAGTCAAATGAGCGTTTTTCTGGAGAATGGTGATTTCCTATTGCTTAATGCCGAGGGGGAGCAACTGGCTCCACTAGATATAGTGTATCCACACCAAAGTATGCAAGAGCAACTAATGCTTAATCTAGTATGTCATAAGAGTAAACACATCTACATGGTCGGTGAGTATTACAATGCTGTTGGAGAGGATTTTGAAAAACTTGCAGATATATTATTCAATATAACTGTCATCAAGCCTAGCATTAAGCAGTAATATAAGTAGCTTATGGCATTAATGTCAAAAGTAGCGCTTTTTTTGTTGACAATGAATTAATTAAGGACTAGAATGGTGATAATATCTCTATAGATATAGCAGGAGACAACATTATCTGGCAAGACTGTTTACAGAGAGTCCGCACTAGGCTGTGATGTGGATAACAGAGCCTTATAGATTACCACTTCTGTTGATTGCATTATTAACCAACGAGTGGCCGACTAGTTCGGCAAGTAAGGTGGAACCACGGATATAATTATTCGTCCTTACCAAGAGACTATCTTGGTATTTTTTTATACCAAAAAGTAAAAAGAGATTATACATTAGACGTTAATACGTATTGGAGGAGTATATGATTAAGGTTACATTGCCAAACGGCGACAGTAGAGAGTACGAGAAAGGCACTAAAGCCATTGATATTATTAAGGATATCAGCGAAGGGTTGGCACGCAATGCTATCTGCGTAGCAATCAATGATGAGAATAAGGAAATTAATACATTGGTAAACACAGACTGCACATTTAAGGTGTTTACATTCGCCGACGAGCTGGGTAAAGAGGTATATAGGCACACAACATCCCACATACTCGCTCAAGCAGTCAAGAGGCTATATCCTAATGCCGAGGTTGCTATAGGGCCAGCTATAAAGGACGGATTCTATTATGACATTGAGTTCAACTGCGAGTTTACGCAAGAGGACTTGGCTGTAGTCGAAGCGGAGATGAACAAGATTATTAAAGAGAACCTGCCTATTACTAGAGATGTTATCAGTAAGGCTGAGGGCGTTAAACTCTTTACCAGTAGAGGCGAGAAGTACAAGATTGAGATAATGCGTGATTTAGATGTGGAAAGCGTGTCTATATATACGCAAGGAGAGTATATCGATATGTGTCGTGGGCCACACCTGACCAGCACGGGTAAGGTCAAGGCTGTTAAACTGCTATCTGTCGCAGGCGCATACTGGAGAGGCGACGTTAAGAATAAGATGTTGACTCGTATCTATGGAACGGCATTCGACAAGAAATCAGACCTAGACGCTTATGTCCTTATGCTTGAGGAGGCCAAGAAAAGGGATCACAGAAAACTAGGCAGAGAGCTAGACCTGTTCGACTTGTTTGACGAGGGTCCCGGATTCCCATTCTATCTGCCTAAAGGTATGATACTCAAGAATAAGCTAATTGAGTTCTGGCGTGAAGAACATCTTAAGGATGACTATAAGGAAATAAGCACACCGATAATCCTCAATCAAGAATTGTGGCACAGAAGTGGCCACTGGGACCACTATAAGGATAATATGTATACCCTCAAAATTGATGATGAGGACTATGCGATTAAACCTATGAATTGCCCAGGCGGTATGCTGGTGTATAAGCGCAGACCACACTCATACAGAGATTTACCCGACAGAATGGCAGAACTGGGTCTAGTACACCGACACGAGTTGTCCGGCGCACTACACGGACTTATGAGAGTAAGGTGCTTTACTCAGGATGACGCACATATATTCATGACCAAAGAGCAACTGGTGGACGAAGTATGTAATGTAATCAAACTGATAGACAGGGTATATAGCGTATTCGGATTTAGTTATCACATGGAGTTATCCACCATGCCTGAGGACCACTTGGGGACGGAGCAGGAATGGGAGCAAGCGACCAACGCATTGAGAGTTGCATTAGAACAACTAGGCAGAGACTACGTAATCAATGAGGGAGACGGCGCATTCTATGGGCCTAAAATTGATTTCCACCTTAAGGACAGTCTGGGCAGAACATGGCAATGCGGTACCATTCAAGCAGACTTCCAGTTGCCAGAACGATTCGACTTGACTTATGTGGGTGCTGACGGCGAGAAACATCGTCCCTGCACCATTCACAGAACTGTACTGGGCAGTATTGAGCGTTTCATAGCCATACTGACCGAGCACTTTGCAGGCGCATTCCCTCTATGGTTATCGCCTGTGCAGATGAGAGTACTACCTATATCGGAGAACAACTACGTGTACGCACAGAGAGTGCAAGATATGCTGGTCAAGGCTGGATTTAGAAGCGAATTAGATAACAGAAATGAGAAGATTGGTTACAGAATAAGAGAAGCGCAACTACAGAAGATACCATACATGTTGGTTGTCGGCGACAAGGAACAAGAGGACGGAACGCTCTCAGTAAGGCAACGCAAGAATGGTGACCTAGGTGTTAAGACTATCGAGCAGTTCATACAACTCGCCAGAGAGGAAGAAGTCAATAAACTTTATTAGTAGATTGAGGATTGCACATAATTCCTAAGTGTGATAATGGCTTATAGGTGACCTAGCTGTCAAGACTATCGAGCAGTTTATCAACTTGCCAGAGAGGCAGAGGTCAAGACACTCTATTAGCCGACACGAACCACCTTATCTAGTAAGTAAGATACTGGTTGTATAGTAGTGTAGGCATCAACTCAAAATATTTAGATATTCTTTAACAAAACGGTTGACTATTCAACCGTTTTTTGTTAACATAGATGAGCAAAGCAGAAGTACCACTTCTCGCCAACACGATTGCAAGACATTGTTTGGCTTTACAATAGCGACTATTATGGGCTACACGCCTATGCTGTAATGTGGTATTCTGCGATACCACATTTTTTTTGGGAGGAAAACAACTATTAAGGAATTACTTATTAATGGCCAGATTAGAGAGAAGGAAGTGCGTTTAATCGGCTCTGATGGTGCTCAGTTAGGCATCGTCCACATAGCCAAGGCGCAGGCAATAGCAGATGACGAAGGTATGGATTTGGTTATGATATCACCAACAGCCACTCCACCGGTCTGTAAGGTAATTGATTATAGCAAGTACAAGTACGAACAGCAGAAGCGCGAGAGAGAGATGCGCAAGAATCAAAAGGTCGTGGAAATGAAAATTATGTGGTTATCCATGACTATTGATGATAACGATATGAAAACCAAGGCTAAGGCATGTAGTAAGTGGCTCGCCGAGGGCAACAAGGTCAAGTTATCGTTACGAATGATAGGCAGACAGATGGCTTATTCTGCTAACGCAGTCACAGTGGTCAACAAGTTCTATGAACTGCTTGCTGACAACGCCAAGATTGAGAAGCCTGCCGCACAAGAAGGCAGGAGTATAACAATGGTTATAGCACCTGGCAAATAACTGATAGTATAATTACATTAAGGAGATAAGAAAATGCCTAAACAAAAAACCCACAGTGCATCCAAAAAAAGATTTAAGGTCCTTAAATCCGGCAAAGTCAAGAGAGCACAGAACAACAAGAATCACAAGTTAACCAAAAAGACAACAAAAAGAACTCGTAATCTTCGTGGCCCTGCTTATGTTGATAAGACACAAGAGAAGACCGTTAAGAATATGATGCCATATTAAGCAGGAGGAACTATAAATGAGAATAAAAAGAGGCGTTACTTCTATCAAGAAGCGCAGAAAGATATTAAAGGTAGCCAAAGGGTATTTTGGTGCAAAATCAACCAACTATCGTATAGCCAGAGAGGCTGTCATGAAGTCATTTAACTATGCCTATATCGGCAGAAGACTTCGTAAAAGGGATATGCGTGGTCTATGGATTGCTCGTATCAACGCAGCAGCTCGCGCCAACGGTCTGTCATACAGTAAGTTCATGCACGGCCTAAAACTAGCCAATGTTGATCTCAACCGCAAGGTATTAGCAGATATAGCAGTTAGTGATGCAAAAGCATTCGAACAGTTATCTAATACTGCTAAACAAGCAATCAACGCATAATTGACAAAGGAATAGAGCCTATCGACATTAGGCTCTTTTTTGTATTATATGATTATACAATCTGCTAGCAACATAACCATTCAGTATACTAAGAAACTCTTGCAGAAAAAATATCGTGAGCAGGAACGTAAGTACCTAGTTGAGGGTGAGAAGCTCATTCGTGAGGCAATCGACCATAGTTTACCCATAGAGTATGTTGTCGCTACAGAACAGATGGCTAACAAGTTACCCTTGCAATCAATACGGACAATACTGGCATCGGACAATGTGGTTAAGTCGTGCTGTGATACGGTAGCACAACAGGGCGCTGTTGCCGTAGTTAGAATTGTTGATAAACCAATATGTTCACCTGCGGGCAGATGTTTGGTGCTTGATAATCTTCAGGACGCTGGCAATGTCGGTACTATACTGCGCACTGCTGTCGCAACCGATTATAAGGATGTATACCTTATCAACTGCGTTGATGTATATAGCGGTAAGGTTGTCAGGAGTGCTTCTAGTGCACACTATGTGCTTAACCTGTATCAAGGCGACTACGACAGGGTATGTCGAGCCATCAATGGATGTCAGTTAGTATGTGCGTCAATGGATGGCGAGAATATATTTACAACTCAAGTAAATGACAATCACGCTCTGATAATAGGCAACGAAGGACAGGGAGTAAGCGCTAGATTAAGAGATATGTGTCATAAGACAATATCATTACCCATGAAGAATAATCTGGAATCACTCAATGCAGGTGTTAGCGCAGGTATAATCATGTATCAATTAACCATAGCAAAGGAGGTCTAAACAATGTCAGGACATAGTAAGTGGAATAATATCAAGCAAAAGAAAGCCAAGGGAGACGCAGCTCGTTCCAAGGTTTTTACCAAGATAGGCAGAGAGATAGCAGTGGCTGTTAAGGCTGGTGGAAGCGATCCAGCAACCAATTCCACCTTATATAGCATCATCCAAAAAGCGCGTCTTAACAATATGCCGAACGACAATATAACCCGTTCAATCAAGAAGGCGAGTGGAGAACTGGGGGAGGTAAACTACGAGTCGATACTATACGAGGGGTACGGTGTTGGTGGCTCTGCGGTCATTGTAGACTGTCTAACGGACAATAAGAACAGAACAGCAGGTGATGTACGCAGTTTTATTACTAAACACGGAGGTTCTTTGGGCACGACTAATTGCGTCTCATTTATGTTCGACCGTAAGGGTGTAATAGTCGCCGAGAGACAATCTGGGCAGGAGGAAGACACAATATTCGAACTGGCTATCGATGCCGGCGCAGATGACGTACAGATTGAGGATGAAGCATTCATCATGTATACTAGTCCAACCAATCTTAATACAGTAGTTAAGAATCTCGAAGCAGGAGGCGTAACGCTGGTTAGCGCTCAAGTCGATTGGATTCCACAGAATACTATTGTACTTAGTGATGAGCAGTTGCCCAAGTTCTTGAGAATGATTGACGCTCTAGAAGAAGATGATGATGTACAGAACGTGTATCATAACGTGGAACTGCCAGATGAGGACGAAGAATAACATAATTATATCAACCGCTTCTTAATTGAGGCGGTTTTTTGTTTTGGGAATAACTTGACTATTCTGTTTTCTGTCGCTATTATATAGGTAATGCAGTGTATAGCTACCCTGTTATTTCGGGGTATGCCAAGGATGAAATGAGAGTATTAGGAATTGACCCAGGGCTTGCCACTATAGGTTATGGCATAATAGATAGAGAGGAAAAAAAAGATACCGTCATAGACTATGGTGTTATTAGTACGCCTAAGGATGAGAGCACACCTGTAAGGTTAGCTATGATATATGACGCCATGGCAACCATTATCTCCAAGTATAAGCCCGATGAGATAGCTGTAGAAAACTTGTTTTTTTATAAGAACATTACAACAGGTATACCTGTCGCCGAGGCAAGGGGAGTAATTCTAACTGCTGCTGTGCGTGAGTGTGGCAAATTATACGAGTACACTCCTCAACAGGTCAAGATGGCAATGACAGGATTCGGTAAGGCAGACAAGAAACAGATTCAGCAGATGGTTAAACTGTTCTTGCGACTAGATAAGATACCTAAACCAGATGATGCCGCTGATGCACTGGCTATCGCATTGACTCATCTCAACCTAGGAATATTTACGCAAGAGAAGTACGTCAAGTAGGAGATAATTTCTCTTACCACGTAAGACGACTATGTCAAGTATGGGGGTAATTAATATAACATAATTGACCAGTATGCACAACAGGAGATAAATACTCTACTCAATTAAGTAAGTATGATATTGTGGGAGATAATTGTCAATCTTCATTAAGGCCTACGTGATTAGAAGGTATTGCTGTTAACTTGATTAGGCAAGTGCGTTAAGTATAAGATATCGCAATTAACTTGATTATGTAACCATTAAGCAAGAGATAATTACTATAACTTTACTTGCTATTATGTCAACAGGAGATAAATACTCTACTCAATTAAGTAAGTATGATATTGTGGGAGATAATTGTCTATCTTCATTAAGGCCTACGTGATTATAAGGTATTGTTGTCAACTTGATTAGGCAAGTGCGTTAAGTATAAGATATCGCAATTAACTTGATTATGTAACCATTAAGCAAGAGATAATTACTATACCTTTACTTGCTATTATGTCAACAGGAGATAAATACTCTACTCAATTAAGTAAGTATGATATTGTGGGAGATAATTGTCTATCTTCATTAAGGCCTACGTGATTATAAGGTATTGTTGTCAACTTGATTAGGCAAGTGCGTTAAGTAGGAGATAATATGATTAACTTCATTTATGGCGAGATAGTGAGCAAAGAAGATAATTTGCTTGTGCTCAAGAGTAATAACATAGGCTACGAGGTAGTTGTATCTTCTTTGTCTGCTGATACGCTCAACGTGGGCGACAATGTTCAACTGTATTGCTATCTGCAAGTCAAGGAGGACGGACTGGCGTTGTTCGGATTCACTTGTGCCGAAGAGAAGGCATTATTCAAGCAACTTATATCAGTATCTGGAATCGGTCCCAAACTAGCAATAACGGTATTATCCGGTATGCAACCCAGTCAACTGGCGTACGCAATAGTCAACAGTGATACTGACAGCCTGCGAGCCATTAAAGGATTGGGCAAAAAAACCGCAGAAAGGATAATAGTGGAATTAAGAGAGAAATTAGAGATAGAGAAGGCAACATTCTCCTTACAGAGTGCAGTCGGTGGAAATACTGATGAAGTTATCACTATACTCAAGTCGCTAGGCATAAGCAGGAACGAGGCCACTCGGCGCATTAAGTGTGCTATAGACAACGGCATGAAGACAACTGAGCAGATACTTAACTTTGCGATAAAAAATTATTGATATAGGTACAGATATGTTTGATGATACACGCAGAATAATTACCAGCACCCTAGACTCTTAAGACATATCATAAGCAGGAACGAGGCCACTCGGCGCATTAAGTGTGCTATAGACAACGGCATGAAGACAACTGAGCAGATACTTAACTTTGCGATAAAAAATTATTGATATAGGTACAGATATGTTTGATGATACACGCAGAATAATTACCAGCACCCTAGATACACAAGACATAGAGATGGAGAATAACTTGCGCCCCAAGACTATGGACAAGTATATAGGTCAGGACAAACTCAAGGAGAAACTATTAATCTACATTCAGGCTGCGCAGAATAGAGGTGAGCCACTGGATCACTGCCTGTTCTATGGTCCAGCAGGCTTAGGCAAAACTACCCTTGCTCATATTATCGCCAACCAAACTAACAAGCGCATTGTTATCACTAGTGGACCTGCCATTGAGAGGGCAGCAGACCTCGCTGCGGTACTGACTAATATGGCTGAGGGCGAAGTGCTATTCATTGATGAGATACATAGGCTCAATCACAACGTAGAGGAGATACTATACCCTGCACTTGAGGATTACGCACTGGATTTCATGGTGGGTAGGGGTCCCAGCGCTAAGTCTGTTCGCATACCATTGTCCCATTTTACATTGATTGGTGCAACGACCAAGGCAGGCAAACTGTCTCAACCCTTGCGTGATAGATTCGGCATTAAAGCAAAACTCGAAATGTACACACCGGAGCAACTTGCCATAATAGTCAATAACTCTGCACAAGTGCTCAATATTGAGATAGATCAACAGTCTACTACGGAGATTGCTCGTCGTAGCAGAGGAACGCCCAGAGTTGCCAACAGACTGCTCAAAAGAACTAGGGACTATGCCCAAATCAAGGGAAAGGGCATAATAGACATTGATATAACCAGATACGCTCTAAACAATATGGAGATTGATGAGTTAGGGCTGGACAATGTGGATAAGGCCATTCTGTATGCAATAATTGACAAGTTTAACGGCGGACCGGTTGGTGTCGAGTCCTTATCTGCTATGGCTAACGAAGATGTGGCAACCATTGAGGATGTCTACGAACCATACCTATTACAACTAGGATTCATTATGCGCACGCCACGTGGCAGAGTGTGTCTAGAATCAGCATATAAGCACTTAGGCAGAGAAATGTCCGAGTGGGCTAAGAAACAACAAAACGCAAGTAGTCAAGATGATGAATAAAAAAGATTTTTACTTCGACCTACCACAAGAGTTAATTGCTCAAACACCAATATATCCAAGAGATAGTTCTCGTATGCTGGTATATAATAGAGCCAGCAAGCAGATTGAACATAAACACTTCTACGATTTACCCAGCTACTTACGCAAGGGCGATGTCCTTGTTCTAAACAATACCAAGGTTATGCCTGCACGAATCTATGGTAATAAGGTAACGACAGGTGGCAAAATTGAGTTCCTGCTATTAAAACGACTGGATTATACCCATTGGCAGGTGTTGGCTAAGAGTGGCAGAAATGCGCAAGTAGGTGCGCAGTTCGAGTTTGGTGAGGGACTGACTGCTACCATTACAGATATTATCGAAGATGGCATAAGAATTGCAGAATTCAGTTTTGGCGGAGTATTCGAGGACATTCTGTACAAGATAGGCAGTATGCCTCTGCCACCGTATATTAAACAAAAACTCAGTGACCAATCTCGTTATAATACTGTATATTGCCAGCAGGAAGGTTCAGCAGCCGCTCCAACTGCTGGATTACACTTTACGCAAGAGTTACTGGACAAGATACGAGATATGGGTGTACAAGTGGTCGAGGTGCTGTTACATGTAGGACTGGGCACTTTTCGCCCACTCAAAGAAATGGATATTACTCAGCACATTATGCACAGTGAGTATTATGAGATAAGTCAAGAGGTGGCAGACACAATTAACCTAGCCAAACAGCAAGGGCACCGTATCATAGCAGTGGGAACAACTAGTACGAGGGTACTAGAGAGTGTCGCCGATAAGGACGGACACCTAGTAGCTAATAAAGGTGTAACAGATATATTCATCTACCCACCATATAAGTTCAAGGTGATTGACGCATTAATTACCAATTTCCACTTACCCGAAAGTACACTGGTTATGCTGGTATCTGCTCTGTGTTCTATCGACGAGGTTAAACACATTTATTCTGTCGCCATTGAGGAGAAATACCGATTCTTCAGTTTTGGTGACTCAACACTATTCATATAGGTACTGTAATGACTAAGTTTGGTTTCGAGATAATCCATAAAGACAGTAAGACGCTCGCTAGATGTGGTAAACTGACCACTCCTCACGGCGACGTAATGACACCTGCATTTATGCCTGTCGGTACACAGGCTACAGTCAAAGGAGTGTTGCCCACCACGCTCAAGGAGATAGGCACACAGATACTGCTATCTAATACTTATCACTTATATTTAAGGCCGGGCAGTGATATTGTGGAACAAACAGGCGGACTGCATGATTTTATGCAATGGAACGGTCCAATACTGACTGACAGCGGTGGTTTTCAAGTATTTTCGCTGTCTAATACACGCAAGATTACTGAGGAGGGTGTCCTCTTCGCATCTATACTGGACGGAAGCAGACATCTGTTTACGCCCGAAAAAGTGATGCATATTGAGAATCAACTGGGCGCTGACATCATAATGGCATTCGACGAGTGCACTCCTTATGGTATGGATAGAAATGGTGCTGAGCAGGCGATGTACAGGACCCTGCGCTGGTTGGATAGATGCTATAAGACGCATAATGACGATAGACAGATGCTTTTCCCAATAATTCAGGGCAACATGTACGAGGACCTGCGAACAGAGAGTGTTAAGAGGACGGTTGAGTACGCTAAGTGTGGTATAGCGATAGGAGGACTGTCGGTAGGCGAACCTGCTGATGTAATGTATCGCATTTTAGATGTGTTGGCGCCCTATTACCCTGACAATATGCCCAGATACTTAATGGGCGTAGGTACTCCTGATTATATCATTGAGGGAGTAAGGCGAGGCGTAGATATGTTCGACTGTGTGTTACCAACAAGGATAGCACGCAACGGCACTGCGATGACGTCAGCAGGTCGAATAAATGTGAGGAATGCCCAGTACAAGACGGACTTATTGCCACTAGATGAACAGTGTGATTGCTATTGTTGTCGCAATTTTACTAAGGCATATTTACGACATCTGGTCAACTGTAACGAAATACTGGCAGGTATGTTACTATCCATACACAATATCTCATTCCTGCTCAAGTTAACAGAGAATATTCGTAAGGCAATAAATGAGAATAATTTTGACCAGTTCACCCAATCTTTTTACGCCAAATATTACAAAAATAGGCATATAGAGTAGACATATAAACACTTGCCAAATGGAATAATTAAGTGTATACTGTCGCTATTGAGTCAAGAACAATAAAGGAGATATAATAATGATATTAACAGCAATGAGTTTAGCCGACACACCTTCGGGAGGATACGTACAATATATTCTACTGGGTGTTATGTTAATAGCAGTGGTATTATTAATGATACTACCGCAGAGGAAACAGAAGAAAAGGCAACAAGAAATGATGGATAGATTACAAGTGGGAGCAACGATAACTACTATCGGTGGTATTGTAGGCGAAGTGGTAGATATCAATCCGACTGATAATTCCTTAGTCATCAAGACTGGCGACGAGAACAGTTCAACAACAATGAAGATAATTAGAAGTGCAGTCTATATGGTTAATCCAGATCCAGTCCCAGCCACGCCTGCGACAGCCAAAGCAGAAGACGAAGAGGACGAGATTAAATAACTCACTTACAGGTATAATGGACAAGGCCTTCGAATAAGTATAGCATATATACTGTTTGGAGGTTTTTCTTATGTCGCAAAAAGTAAAGAGTAGTAATGTATATAGTCAAGTATTGAGGACAGGCCTTACGTCGTTGATTGTCTGCACTATATTGGTGCTTATGCTTGCGCTTGTTGTCAAGATATTCGGCATACCTACATCTGTACTCCCTGTAATCAATCAAGTGATTAAGGTTGTCAGTGCGATACTAGGCTCGTTATTTACTGTTAGGGGAGATAGAGGGCTGATTAAAGGTATTCTAGGTGCAGTGCTATTCCTCATCCTATCCACCGTATTGTTCACATTGCTAGGTGGCATACTGGTGTGGGGACAAGTGGGTATAGATGCTCTGCTAGAAATAGTAGCAGGTGCGCTGAGTGGTTTAATCGCTTCGAGCCGTACTAGGAGTAAATAAGCATTAGTAATCATATAATTACATAATTTGGCGGATATAGTGTTAAAAAACAGTTGAGTTTAGGATAGAAATGAAGTAGAATATAATCAATACAAGAAACGAGGTTATTGATTATGAAACATATTAAGACTATTGCCAATCCTAAACACAACTGCATCAACCCCAAGAGTGGTTGTGATGAGTGCAGATCAAGTTGTCAGTCTGCATGCAAGACAAGTTGTACAGTAGGTAATCAAGTCTGCGAACAAAAGAAAAAGGAACAGCAATAGTATAGTGAGCATATAAGCAGTCTATTGTATTGCTTTTTGCTCATTTTTACTATGGATATATTGTTGAGTATGCACTGTTTTGAATGTCTTGGAGAGTATTTTCTATATGATATCGAGAGTGGCGCACTGCATGTAGTGGACAGAATTGTCTATGATTATTTGCAGGGCGACATTTCTTGTTATAGTAAAAATCAGATTGATGAAGTAATAGATGAGTTACAACAACTAACAGATAACGGACTGTTATACACTAATCCACCACAAGTGCCACGTCAGATTAAAGAAAGGGTTATTAAATCCCTCTGTCTACATGTCAGTCATGACTGCAATCTGCGGTGCAAATATTGTTTTGCCGGACAGGGTGCATATCATGGCGATAGACTCAATATGTCTATAGATATAGCGTTAGCTAGTATTGATTTCTTAATTGCCAACAGTGGTACTAGGCACAACCTCGAGGTAGACTTCTTCGGCGGAGAGCCACTGCTTAATCTCGATGTGCTCAAGAAGACAGTTGAGTACGCCAACGCACAAGGTGCGATATACAACAAACAGTTCCTTTTTACCACTACGACTAATGGCCTGTTGCTTAACAAGGAAACGAGTGATTATCTCAATCAAACAATGGAGAACGTTGTGCTCAGCCTTGATGGGAGGAAGTCTGTTAATGATGAATTAAGGGTAACTGCCGGCAACAAGGGTAGTTATGATTTGATTGTCGACAAATACAGGTATTTTCGCAGTATTAGAGGGAATAAGAGTTATTATGTAAGAGGTACCTTTACTGCGCTTAACCTCGACTTCTGCGCGGATGTATTACATATTGCTGACTTAGGATTCGACCAGATATCGCTAGAGCCTGTTGTATTGAGCAAGGGCGATGTGCTGGAAATAAGGCAAGAGCACTTGCAGACCATTTTCCGTCAGTACGAAATACTGGCGAAGGAATACATAGAACGCAGGCAGAATGGCAGGTGGTTCTCATTCTTCCACTTCGTGTTGGATTTAGAGAATAGTCCTTGCTACAAGAAGAAGTTGTCTGGCTGTGGCGCAGGAGTCAAGTATCTAGCAGTAGCTCCTAACGGGGATATCTATCCCTGTCACCAGTTCGTGGGTGAAAAGGAGTATTGTATGGGTAACGTTCAATCAGGAGTTATAGATGAGAGCATAAGAGATATATTCGCAAGTACCGACTTGACTACTAAGCCTAAATGTGCAAGTTGTTGGGCGAAGTATCATTGTAGTGGTGGTTGTAATGCTAATGCTATCCATTTTAACAACGACATATCAGTACCTTATGAAATATCCTGCGAGATATTCAAAAAAAGACTTGAGTGCGCACTATACATATACAGCAAGGCACATGAATGATTAAATAACAAGACGATAATTAGGAATAATCAATCGACTAATTATCACTACATATAAGTACCTTTTGAGATATCCTGCGAGATATTCAAAAAAAGACTTGAGTGCGCACTATACATATACAGCAAGGCACTCGAATGATTAAATAACAAGACGATAATTAGGAATAATCAATTGACTAATTATCACTACATATAAGTACCTTTTGAGATATCCTGCGAGATATTCAAAAAAAGACTTGAGTGCGCACTATACATATACAGCAAGGCAAATAAACAAAATTGAGTCAAAAGCCAATAATTAGGGTATAATCAATTGACTTTGGACGTCAAAAATATTATAATATTACGGTTAATACGCTATAAATACAAGGAGCTAAATTATGGGTAAAATAGGTTATAACATACTACTTTGGGCATTAGTAGTAGTATTGTTGTTTTTGAGTGTATTCACGTTTTTCCCTACTTCGATTAAGTACAATAACGGCACCAGACTGTACAACTCGCCATTAGTGTGGCTGAGTACGGGTGATGATTTGGGCAAGGGAATGTATGCACGATTCAAGGTACTAGCAGATACATCTATGACAAATGACGAGTTTATGGATGCAGTTGCCGAGGTGGCTGGAATCATGCGTGATAGACTGGAGTACTTCAACGTGCCAGATGTTGTCATCACATACTCTGCTAAAGAGATAGTTGTTAGATGTTCTTACTATTCACTTAATACTCAGGAGCCCGCTGCAAGAGACGCTAGTTTCTTGTCGTTGCTAGAACCTTATGGTGATTTTAGCATC
Organism: Clostridia bacterium; assembly: GCA_028698585.1. Classification (GTDB taxonomy): domain Bacteria; phylum Bacillota; class Clostridia; order Christensenellales; family CAG-314; genus STF1-98. Next base: position 15,409 of record JAQVWG010000012.1, read on the forward strand.
GCAATGCTGTCTACTGACGGTAAGCCCGGCGCACCTATTGTAACCAAGGCAGATATTAAGGATATCGTAATCACCAAGAGGGCAGATATCAGCGAAGATACTCCTTGGGTATATTATTTCCTGTTCAACAAACAAGCAACTCAAAAATTAAAGGAAATTACCAGCACCGCCACAACTGCCAACTCTGTCAAGTTGTCCTTGACAATGCCTCCGAGTGCAACGACGTCTACTCAAGAGTTCAAACAAGTCTATGATGACGGAATGATTGGTTATATGGCGCAGACAAGAGAGCAGGTAGATGTCCAAAGGTGTTATTTACTAAACGGCACATATAGAGTAGGCGTTACTATGGAAGAATCTGCACTCATTAGTGCCAACAATCGTGATACCGGTTTAGTTGTATTTTTCGTAATGATTGCTGTACTGTTAATATATATCATTGCTATGTCAGTAACATATGGGTTTAATGGTCTGTCCTATGGCATATCACTGATTGTGTGCGTGCTGTTGACTATATGGACATCTGCAGGAATATACGGTTCGGTAATCAATATGCCTACACTTTATGCTGTGCTAGTTAACATAGTAGTGTTCGCACTGTTCAGCGCACTCAAGTGCAGTAAGGCTAAACTGCTAGGAGAAGCGCTCGGTGATATGAACGCAACTGCTAAACTGGACGCTGTTATCAGAAAGGCTAATGCTGCGTACAATATGACATTGATTAAGGTGAGTTGTCTCAGTATTATTATGGCAATCGCAACATGGCTACTGGCTGTAGGCACCATGAGAGGATTCGGCGTAGTTATGACGTATAGTATCGTACTAACACTAGTCTGCTTGATGTTCGTCGCACGGCTGGTTAACAGAATATTGAGGAATGCTCTCGGTACACCCGCCTCATATAAGTTAACCCAGAACGACAAGGAGGTGCAATAATATGAACAGCAAAAAAACATTAGTATTAGTGATTATATATGCACTTATCATTGTAGCTGGTGTTGTTAGTATATGTGTGGCTAACATAGGCGGAATTGGATTCGGAGATATTACAACACTTACCATAGTTAACCAGTATCAAATGACATTCGACGAGTTTGATGAATACATCGACACTACACTTGTCGAGCATATTAATAACGAACACATTAAGGTCGAGAACAGACAGATAGTATATGATGTAGTAGACCACTATAGTATAGTTGTATATGACTTCCACAATCTAACGGCAGAGGAGCAATCCAAGTTGGATACTGTACTGACAGCGCAGAGTGGTAATATGACATATAATTTTACCAAGTCGCTGAGTGATCTGAGCAATAAGGCACTATATATGACTGCTATTATTGTCGGAGTAGTACTTATACTACAGTTCATATACTTCGCTATATTCAATAAATCCACAGGGCGCATATCTACAGCAGTAGTATCTACTATTACACTGATGATTAATATCATAGTCAGTAGTGCTGTTATATGCCTTCTGGGATTAGTCGGTATCAAGGTTACTGCCCATGCTATTGCTTCACCGTTGATTGTCGCTTTTTTGACCGTTGTTGTCAATGTGGTGCTGTTCGACGTGACCGCTCAGATTATGACAAAGTCTGCTAAACCTGCACAAGAGGTACTAACTGACGCACTTGCAGAGATCAAGGTGCCTATGTTATATGCAACACTTATTGGCATGGTCGCATGCGTGTTGCTTGCCGCAGTCGGCTCATACAGTATGCTATCGTTAACATTAGCAGTATTCTTCGGCATAATGGCAGTGCTCTGTACAACAATGTATATAGCACAACCACTACTTGCTAGATTGCGTAAATAAACACAACTGATTATTACAGCCTATCAGATAGTTGGTAGGCTGTTTTACATTACACATAAGGACTATTGGTAAGCAATACTAGAAGGAAATGAAAAGCAGTTTTTATCAAAAACAAGACTATGATGTAGAGAGTGCAGATTACTTTGTAAATGCACTCAATATGGACGCAGATTTTGCTATTCTTCTGGCTGGCAGAGGGGTAACTAAAGACAACGTTAACAAGTTTTTCAATTTTGACATGTCCAACTTCTATTCACCCTTCCTTATGGACAACATGCAACAAGCTGTTAAGATAATCAAAGAACATATGCAATCAGGGAGCCACATCTTGATATTCGGCGATTATGATGCTGACGGACTCAGTTCGAGTAGCCTACTCAAAATATTCTTTGATAATAACGGCGTGGACAGTAATGTAGTTATGCCTAGCAGAGAGGAAGGGTATGGGCTGAGTGTCGCTAGAGTGCTGGAATACTATCAACAGCACAAGTGCGATTTACTTATCACAGTAGACTGTGGCATATCTAATGCCGAAGAAGTAGCCCAAATAATTAAGGCAACCAACATGACAGTAGTAGTTACCGATCACCATGAAGTGCCACCGATTATACCTGACTGCGTATGTGTCAATCCCAAAATGGGCGGTTACCCGTTTCCCTACCTATCAGGCTCTGGCGTCGCGTTCAAACTAGTTCAGGGCATAATCGGAGTGGACAACTCGGTAGAATATGCTGATTTGGCACTGATTGGGACTATTGCCGATATGATGCCGTTGATTGATGAAAACCGTGATATTGTCAGGCTCGGGCTAGCCAACTTCAATCATAAAGGACTTGTTAAACTTGCCGAGTTATGTGGTTGTGTTGCACCCATTAATGCATACGACATTGCGATGAAACTGTCGCCACGCATAAATGCCGCCGGCAGACTGGGCGAGATTGACGTAGCCCTTGACCTGTTGACCAATAATGGCAGGAGTCCTAAGGATAACGCCAGTGCGCTCAACGAGATTAACGAGAGGCGCCGAGCAATGGTCGATCAATTACTAGTTGAGGCCGAAGATAAATTATTCGATTCTCACATATATAGCGATAATATTATATATCTGTATGATGATAATTGGCAGAAAGGAATACTTGGTATTGCGGCCAATAAGTTCAAGGACAGATATAATTTACCCACAGTAATACTCACTAAGGACGGCGACAATTATGTAGGCTCTGCCAGGGGTGTAGGCGAGTTAGACCTACACGACATGTTTACCCAGTGCGCTAGTTTACTTGTCAAGTTCGGTGGGCATCGCTCCTCGGTGGGATTTACGGTGAGTCAAGGCAATCTACTGCCTCTTAAAGAAAGCCTGTCAAAACTGACCAGGCAGAACAATGAAGATATATTCAACCCGATATACTACTATGATTTACCTTTTGACAACAAGTTTTTGTCTGCAGACTTCTACAAGAAACTGGACAGTCTTCAACCGGTATTCCCCAACAAGAAGCCTGTATTCTATTATTCTGGGCACTGTAAACTAGTCAATATATTCGGCGTCGGTCATAACCATATACGAATGACTATGGATAATGGGCTGGAGTTAAAAGGTTTTTATAAGTTCGCTCAGTTCTATCCTGCCTTGGCCACATGTTGTGACTGTGAGGCGTTATTCTCCTTAGAGATTGATAACTACTCCAAGAGCACCATCGGCATAATCTCTCAGCTACGCATTAAGAACTCTTTACACTTTGACGACATATATACAGAGAACTTCATACGCAATATAGACTATTACACACAACATACATACGTTGGCAAGAGTGTTGTTGAGGAGCTATTACGCCAGAAGAGTACTGTCGCAGTCTTCAACTCATATTTAGAGTTCGAGCATTACTCTAAAACGTTCGATTTTGACGACTATTATCTGGATATGTTCGTACAGAACAGCATATATACCAAGTCCGTGTTCATATCGCCATATCTTAATACCACTCTTAAGTATTATGCTAACGTGATATGTTTTGGCAACTATGAGAATCTAACACTCAATATTGACGCTAAAGCCGTCTATTATAATCAAATAACTCCCTTACCAGCATATATGGACTGTACAATTGACAGAGATACGTGTATGATAGTATTTAGGGCGCTTAAACGCAACGTAAGGGCAGTTAGTTCATATGCTTTGTATTATATGCTAGGTCTGACTAGTCTGTCTTATGCTCAATTCCTGCTCGTGTTAAAGGTATTCGAGGAATTGAATATATTCAACTGGCTGGCCGATTACAGTTACGAGCTAAACGACACTGTCAAGACTGATTTATGCAATTCGCCAACTTACAGGAGATTCTGCAAGGAATATTAGGCTAATTATGATAGATAAGAATCGCAAGGATAACTTAATAGAGAACCTCACAAGTAAAGTCAAGTATTATTATCCTAATGATAATTTGATAATAATGCAGGCATTCGAGATGGCCAAAAAAGCGCACGAAGGTCAACTGCGTGCAAGTGGTTCACCATACATTACGCACCCAATACAGGTAGCTGACATACTGATAGACTTAGGAATGGATTACACTGCTGTGTGTGCCGGTTTACTGCATGATACCGTAGAGGACACCGCAGTAACCGATGAGGAAATACGGCAGAAGTTCGGCGATACAGTAGCCGATTTAGTTGCCGGAGTAACTAAACTAGCCAAGTTTCAGTTCAACACTATAGAGGAAGAGCAGGTAGAGAATATTCGCAAGATGTTCTTCGCTATGGCCAAAGATATAAGGGTGCTCATCATTAAGTTGGCAGACAGACTTCATAATATGAGGTCATTAAGTTATCTGTCACCCTCAAGACAGTTGGCAATGGCCAAGGAAACGATGGAGGTATATGCGCCGTTGGCTGGCAGACTAGGTATCTCACCTGTTAAATGTGAACTAGAGGACTTATGCCTTAAATACTTGGATAAGCCTGCCTACGACTATCTGGCAGAGAATATCGCACAGACCAAACTGCAACGACAAGAGCAAGTGGATGCAGTTATTGCAGAGATTAAGAAAATTATCGCAGAAGCCGAAGTAGAGAATGCCGAAGTGTCGGGCAGAACCAAACACTTCTACAGTATATATAAGAAAATGAAAAACCAGCATAAGACGCTGGACCAGATATATGATATGACAGCAGTAAGGGTAATAGTTGATACAGTCAAGGACTGCTTTAGCGTACTGGGTGTCATACATGCTAGGTGGAAGCCAATACCAGGTCGATTCAAGGACTACATAGCTGTACCCAAGCCCAATATGTATCAGTCCCTTCATACAACAGTTATCACCAACTATGGCGTGCCGTTCGAGATTCAAATAAGAACCAAGGAGATGCATAAGGTCGCAGAGTACGGTATCGCTGCCCACTGGAAGTATAAAGAGGGCATTAAAGGTTCGACTTCGCTAGACGATAAACTGCGCTGGGTTAAAGAGGTGTTGTCCTACGAACCCGACATTCAGGATAGCAAAGAGTTCTTGGACCTAATTAAGCGCGACATATCGGCAACAAGCGAAATATACGTTTTTACCCCCAAGGGTGACGTTGTAGCATTATCGTCTAATGCTACTGCACTAGATTTTGCGTATGCTATACACAGTCAGGTGGGCAATCACTGTGTTGGTATTAAGGTTAATGGCAAGATAGTACCCCTTGATAGACAGTTAGAGACAGGTGAAGTGGTTGAGGTGTTAACTAATGCCAACTCTAAAGGACCTTCGAGGGACTGGCTTAAGATAGTGCGTTCTTCTTCAGCCAAGGCCAAGATAAGACAGTTTTTTAAGCGCGAACTAAAGGAAGAACACCTTAAACTAGGTAAGTCGTTGTTGGAAAAAGACGCCAAACACAGAGGTCTAGTGTTATCTAGTCTACTCACAACAGAGGGCATTAATGCAGTATGTGCTAGGTACTCCTTTTCCTCCATGGACGAGGCGTATGCTTCTGTTGGTTATGGTGGCATTACTACCAGTCAAGTATTGTCTAAACTACTCGGTGCCAATAATCAGACAAGCAAACTGGCTGACATTCTCCCCACTCAAGAGATTCAACTCAAGAAGAAGCCCAAGAACGCAGACAATGTAGTAGATATTAAAGGTCATGATGACTTACTCGTAAGGTTTTCGGCGTGTTGTTCACCAGTTTTTGGAGATGATATTATTGGTTATATCTCTCGTGGCAGAGGAGTTAGTATACATCGTAAGGATTGTTACTGCGTCAAGAGTCTTGAGCAAGAGAGACTTGTCGAGGCCAAGTGGATACAGCAAGAGTCTGCCAAGTTCCACACTGCAATCCAGATTGTGTCTGAGAATAAGGTGGGTGTGTTCGCCGAGATAACCAAGGTTATCAGTAACCAGAAACTACCTTTACTTGCAGTTAAAGCCAAGATAGATAAGAACGGCGATGCTGTATCTATAATTACTCTAGAGGTATCAGGACAGGAAGAGGTAGAGGAGCTGATAAGCAAAATTAGGAGTTTATCTACCACGCTCAAAGTATTCAGGGTGGCTAAGTGATGAAGATTAAGAGATTAATATTAGGCGCATTAGAGACTAACTGTTACGTTCTTACAGATGAGAACACGGGTGATTGTGTGATAATTGACCCTGCCTATAATGCTCAACAAGTGGTAGATTATCTATCCGACAATCATTTAACGCCTATCGCTATTCTGCTAACGCACGGACACTTCGACCACTGTGGGGGAGTGTCTTGTATTACTGACAAGTATGATGTACCAGTATACTGTCATAATCTTGATGTGGCTATGGCACATTATGCCCAGCATAATGAGTATAGTATCCCTGCACGCAACTGTGACGTTACTAACCCATTCGATAATGAGGATGATATATGTGTAGGCAATTATCATATATCTGTTATGCACACGCCCGGACACACGCCTGGCTCAGTATGTTATTTCGTGTACAACTATATGTTCAGTGGCGATACGTTATTCGCAGGGAGCATTGGCAGAACGGATTTAGCGCAAGGCAATCCTAAACAGATGATTGATTCCCTGTGCAGAATAGCCAGAATCAAGGCAGACTATATTATGTATCCTGGACATGATATCTCATCAACTTTATCCAACGAGCAGGCGAATAATATGTATTTAGCGGGAGTGATTAGATTTGATTAAGATATATAGCAATTTAACTGACTTTGTCGCAGACATCATTGACGAAGTCAAACTGTTCATACTAGACACAGTCGTAACGACAGACGATATAGGTAGCGCAGATATAGTACATATATGCGACTATCAACAAGACAATGCTGTTAACACTTGCACATACCTTGGACACACATATAAGAGTCAAACGCTCATTCTCAACAGTTACGGTAAGTTGCAGAAGGACAGATATCTCAAGAGATATGCCAAACTGAGCGTGTACCATTGTATGCAAGAGATAACGCACAAGCAGTTGCCGTGGGGTAGTCTAACAGGAATACGCCCCACAAAACTTGCCTACGACATTAAGCAAAAAGAAGGCAGTGATTATCAACAAGTGTTTAGAGACATACTATGCGTTAGCCCTGAGAAAATACAACTTGTCAGCGATATATTGAGTGAACAGATGGGTTTTCGTGAACAGAATGATGATAAGGTAGACTTATATGTGGGTATACCATTCTGTGTCAGCAGGTGCATTTACTGTTCTTTTACCAGCGGTGTCATAGATAAACTCAAATTACAAGTTGAGCCTTATTTAGATAAACTGATTGAGGAAATCAAGTTTTCGCTCAAACTTGCCAAGGAGAACGGCTACGAAGTGTCCAATATATACATTGGTGGTGGGACTCCGACTGCATTGACCTGTAAGCAACTGCAAAGAGTTATTGAGTTGTTCGACCCGACATGTGAGTTTACTGTCGAGGCAGGTAGACCGGATACGATAGATGAGGATAAGTTGAGAATGCTTGCTGACCATAATGTTAACCGCATATGTATCAATCCTCAGTCGTTTAATGATAAGACACTATCAATAATTGGCAGGAGCCATAGTGTTCAAGATATATATGACAAGTACAATATGACTAGAAATTATCCGTTCCTCATCAATATGGACTTGATTGCAGGTCTGCCGAATGAGAATCTCGACGACTTCGTATACAGTATCAATGAGACTGTCAAACTATCACCACATAATATCACTGTGCATAGTTTAGCGCTTAAGAAGGGCAGTACACTCAAAGAGCAAGATGGTAATGTATATGATGACGGCAAGGTTGCTCAGATGATAGACTATGCCCAGAATACGTTGTATAATGCCAACTATCGACCGTATTACCTATATAGACAGAAGTATGTTAGTGACAGCCTTGAAAATGTCGGCTATTGTCAGAGCGGTGCGCAGTGCATATATAATATAGATATTATGGAGGAGACCATATCTATTATGGCTTGTGGCTGTAATGCTATCTCTAAACGGGTATATAACACGCAGAGCAGAATTGAACGACAAGCCAACCCTAAGGACGTCAAGACGTATATCGATAGTTTTGATAAATACATGCAACACAAAAGAGCTCTTTTCGAACGAAAGTAACGCAATTACGTGCCATTATAGGCAGTAAATGGGGGGAAACTATGAAAGTTATACTGATAAATGGCAGTCCTCACACTAATGGGTGCACACATAGAGCACTGTTAGAGGTAGCCAACACACTGAATGTCGAGGGCATTAATACCGAGATTATCCAAGTAGGAGATAAAGACATACGAGGGTGTAATGCATGTGGATATTGTCATAGCGGCAATAATGGTTGTGTCTATGACGATATAGTCAATGAAGTTGCACGTAAGTTCGAGCAGGCAGATGGACTGATTATAGGTTCGCCAGTATACTATGCTTCGGCCAACGGTACTATGATATCATTTCTTGACAGACTATTCTATAGCACAACATTCGATAAGACAATGAAAATTGGTGCCAGCGTGGTATCGTGCAGGCGAGCAGGCAACACTGCCACATTCGATATTCTTAATAAATATTTCGGAATAAGCAGTATGCCTATTGTTACCAGTAAGTATTGGAATCAGGTGCACGGTGCAAGTGTCGAGGATGTAGAAAAGGACCTAGAAGGACTACAGACTATGAGAGTACTGGGTAGGAATATGGCGTTCTTGCTCAAGAGTATCGCACTAGGCAAGAGTCAGATTGGATTGCCGATTAAGGAACAACCGCTAAGGACTAATTTCATTCGTTAGAGTAGACAGTGGCGAGGAAAGTATATAGATAGAGCAAACCAAGTACTGGGTAGGAATATGGCGTTCTTGCTAAGAGTATAGCGCTGGGCAAAGGTCAAATAGAATTGCCGATTAAGAACAGCCTGTCAGGACTAATTTAATTGATAATAAACGGGCGATAATGGGAGGATATATCGTAGCTAACGATATAATTAGTCTGTGCGAGTATCTAAAGGAATACGAATAATACTTGCGTGATTATTCTGTCGCGTATGGACTAATGAAGAGATTAAGACCAGACTAGCATATCCAATATATGACTCATTGTCATATCAATTTGATTTCAATTCCCACAACTCCATATTTGATAATGTCATCAACTGAATAGTATTTATGCATATCGGATGGGTTAGCGTCCTCATTTCGCTCATACCCAATAGACATTTTGTCGTGACGCTCATACAGTTGGTCAAAATCTCTGTATATATAGAGATTAACTACTACACATTCTATACACTCCCCATTACTAATGTCGCAGAATCTGATTAAGTCATTTATCTTTATCCGTGACCTCTTCTCGTCATACAATCTCATTTCTATTGTTTTCGTCAATGCTTGTATTCGAGTGAACGGATAATGCTGTAATTCCATATTATGCACCATATAACACCTTCTGTAAGCTGAGGGCATGCGCCGTTGTGCGCATACAGAACTGCCCGTCATATTGACTAGACTCTGTATAGATTCTATTGAGTTATCACCTACTGTGTAGATTATATCATACTGGCAGGGATATATCAAGAAAAGAATATGTGAATAGAGTGGTAAACCCCAATTAATGCACGATTACATTGCATCATAAGTGAGGTTTAAACACGGCAAAGGCAGAGGAAATATTAACTATTGCGAGTGCTGACAGAACGTCAAAACTTGGCAGAGAAGTCAAACTATCCATATTTGACGGTGAGTATGATAACTCGGCACAAGCAGATGACTTTATGCGTGTAGCAGAGGCAATGGGCGAAATGAACGGCACTAAATACGTTGTCTATGAGGGTGACTCAGACATTCATGCTTTTGCGAATGGCAACATAATCGAGGGTGGTGTGGCGTACTTTAACAAGGCGGACATAGAGAATGGTAATTGGGTTAAAGCGATAGTGCACGAGAACTTCCACTTTGCAGAGGGAAGCGCAGAAGGGAAAAGGTGGACAAGATTCGTCAAGTCGCAGTATAGTGAACTACTAACATCGGATGACATAGCAATGCTTGAATCTAACTTTGATTCTTCACAACTCGAGAGCGAGAAACTAGCACTTGCCACCGAAAAGCTGTTGGGCAACAGAGAGAGTATCCAAAGGCTTGTTCGTTATGACTCCACCTTAGCCAAGAGAATATGGAACAAAATCAAGGACTTAATAGAAACACTAAAAGCAGGCAAATCCCCCGAGGCTCAGAAGAAGTTGAAGGAACTTATGACTGCCGAAAAATTATTCAAGGAGTTAGTATCCACACAGACAGTAGCCGTTACTGACGGTGAGAGTGGGTATGTAGTGCAACGTAAGGGTGAGAGATTACAGAGTGCAGAGGTCACAAGGCGTATTGTACCACAAGAAAAGGCATTGCAGTATAGCAGTCAAAACACATATACCAGCTCTATAGAGTCCTATATAAACATTCAAGTCTCTGAGTCGGACGAAGCGTTGTTCAGAGATATGTCAAACAAAGAAAGGACGGCGTTTTTCAGGCAGTATATTGCACATAAATACATTGGGCAAGAGTTTGCTTTGAGTGACGGTATAAAAGCAAAAATAGACAAGGGGGTATATCCAAGTACACGGAAACCAGATACAAACCAAAACTCTTTGCGACATTTGACCTAAAGGCAGTTGTGGAGTCGGCGGTATTTCAAGAGAACAAAAATATAGAGCACAAGAAGTTTGACGAGATGCGTTTCTATATGGCATCTTTCTCAATAAATGGAGTCCATTATGGTGCGATAGTAAATGTAGGCAAAAATAAGTTTAACGGAAAATATCACGTTTACGATATAAATCAGTTTACGGACATAAAAAGAGAAGGCTGGGACAAAATCGTCCGCCCTAAGTCCGGAGAGCAGAGGGTCAGTCAGCGTTCTACTATTAGTATATCACAAAAAACGGAAAATGCAGCACCAAATGGAAAAAAAGTTAAATATTCTTCTACCCAAGTTAAGTCGGTAACAGACAACATAGACAATAGGTATGGCGAAGATATACGGTTTAGTAGTACTGCTAAATATAGTTATGAGACATTGACTGCGAAGAAGGATATGACCATAACGGTAGTGGATGACAGCAGAGCCTTCACACCTTCACCCGAAACTAGGAAATACATAGTAGAGCAAGGTATACAGAACGCAAAGGCTATAGGAAGAGAGAATGAGAATGGTAATGCGATAGTTCATGTTGACGATATAAAGACGGACATAATTGTTGGGGTTAATGGATTAAGACATAGTATAGATAGACGGATTAACATAGTTGCTCCTGTCACGGTTAAAATAGGTGAGATACTCAAAAACTCTATCAGGATAAATGAGCAATACCCGAATAAAGAGAATATAAAGCACGCTTATCTTTTGGTTGGCATTGCAAAGAATCTTGACGATATACCATATACAGTGATATTCCAGATTAACGGATATACTAAAGAGGTAATGACCACTGATGTACTATATTCGCTAAATACAAAATGGAATCAGCCCGTCTCAACGACGCAGGTGTTCCTACCGAGGTAGACCGCCTTACTGATTCCACTATTAGTATACGCAATCTTCTCGAATATGTCAACAAGTATTTTCCGGACATATTACCAATGGACGTACTACAACACTTAGGTCGCATCAAAAGACCAAGTGGTATATTCAGTAACAGCGTTAAGTATTCCTCAACAGCCACACTTGAGCAGGCTCAACAGAAAACATATACTCGAAAGGAGTCACGAGAGATAATCGATTCGGTAATAGGGGAGTTATCATTCGGTGATGACTATGTTCATCTTATTGGCAATACAGGCATATAGTTGATAGCCTGTATTCTTTACTCAACCATAACCCCAAGAATAGGGATATGGTAGCACAACAGATAGCAGATTACATTATAGATAAAGTCCTACTAGGCAATATATATAGCAATGCAATGTATCAGCAGATAGCATTAGTCCACGAGTAAATTACAGATAATAGATTAACAATACTTGATATATGTAATGATGATGAGTGTATAACAACACGCGCATAGACAACGGATAGACAGTGCACCACAAATCCGCTTTATATACATTAGGAGCGATACAGAAGCAGTTTATAATCAACAGAACAATATATTATCACATTACCAACTAGGCACACATAAAGAGTGGCATAAGGGCAGTCAGTAATAATCATATCAATACATTAACACATTGGCATAATTCTGCAGGTAGAACTGCCGACATAATAGAACAATCAGTATTGCTGAGTAAAAAATAAAACTCATTGTGTATACAATGAGTTTTGGTGGGAAGAGGTGGATTCGAACCACCGTAGCAACTTGCAACAGATTTACAGTCTGCCCCCTTTGGCCGCTCGGGAATCTTCCCACATTGGTTGGAGCTGGTGATGGGAATCGAACCCGCAACCTATTGATTACAAATCAATCGCTCTGCCTAGTTGAGCTACACCAGCGTGGTGATATATAAATGGTGCCTCGGGGCGGACTTGAACCACCGACACGAGGATTTTCAGTCCTCTGCTCTACCAACTGAGCTACCGAGGCAAACATTCTGGCGACCTGGAAGGGATTCGAACCCTCGACCTCTAGCGTGACAGGCTAGCGTTCTAACCAACTGAACTACCAGGCCATGGCCAAATAATGTTATGAATATGATGGTGGGCCTTCAGGGACTCGAACCCCGGACCAATCGGTTATGAGCCGACCGCTCTAACCAACTGAGCTAAAGGCCCTAAATGTGTCTTGGTCGGGGTGAAGAGACTCGAACTCCCGGCCTCATGGTCCCAAACCACGCGCGCTACCAAACTGCGCTACACCCCGATGATTGTAATAGTACAATACAAACAGCCTTAATAATTTACAATATTTTGTGTTAAATGTCAATCCTTTTTTAGTCAGTTTTTCAATATTTTTTGTGAATCAGTGCGACACGATAAAACATATTTCTACAAGTTATCCGAATAATCTTAATACCAGTTATGTTACTGTATTAACACTTTGGAGGCGTGGTGTATGGAAGTAATTTCAAAGCAAGAAAGTGATAAAACCATTATTTATTTAATGGGAGAGTTGGACAATCACAACGCAGATTATGCCAGAACCAAGATAGATGATATTATGGCGCAGAGCCTTAAACGAATAGTGGTATTCGATCTCAAATTACTTTCTTTTATGGACAGCACTGGTATCGGCGTGCTCATAGGCAGATATAAGAAGGCCAAGGGTAAACAACAACTGTTCGTTAAGAATCCTAGTCGTACAGTGGACAAAATATTCTTAATGTCCGGCCTGTATGATATTATGCCAAAAGTATAAACCAACATATTGACAAGCAAGGAGTGTAAGTATGAAATATTCCAACGAGATGACATTGACAATATCTGCATTATCGCAGAATGAGAGTTTTATCCGTAGCAGTGTGGCATCGTTTAGCGTGTTGCTTAATCCGAGCATTGAGGAGATAGGCGACATTAAGACAGCAGTATCCGAGGCCATAACCAACTGCATAGTGCATGCGTATAAGGGTCGAAACGGTGCAGATAGAATAACCGTAAAGGTTGGTATCACGGATAGAACGCTCGTGATTGACATAATTGATTATGGTAGCGGGATTGACGACGTATCTCTTGCCATGCAACCATTCTTTACATCAGGTAACACTGAGGAACGCTCCGGAATGGGGTTTACCGTTATGCAAGCGTTAATGGACGAACTGAAGGTAACATCCAAGCCCAATAAAGGCACCCACGTGCTGATGAAAAAACATATTCAGCAGACAAATAACGATATTGACGAGGGCGCAGATGCTTGAACATGAACAGACAATGCTACTCATTGGCAAAGCCAAGCAGGGTGACGAGGAGGCCAAAACAATTCTGTTGCAGGAGAATATGCCCTTGCTCAAGAGTATTATCAGGCGATATGCCGGCAAGAACGTAGAGTATGATGACTTATTGCAAATAAGTAGTATAGGATTACTCAAGGCAATCAATAACTTTTCGACTGAGTTTAATGTGCGATTCTCTACTTATGCCGTGCCTATGATACTAGGCGAGGTTAAGAGATACTTAAGGGATGACGGATATATCAAGGTCAGTCGTTCAGTCAAGAGCCTAGCGTCCAAAATAAATCTATACATTGACGAATACCGCAAAACTAACATAGCAGAGCCTACCATTGAGCAGATTGCAGAACAGTTCGACATCGAGCAGACCGAGGTCATTTTCGTTATGGACTCAACCAAGATGCCGATATCACTATACGATCGCAACAACTCAAATGACGGCAAGTCATTGAGTGTTATAGATAAACTCGTGGAGGACAACGGAGACGAAGATTTGATTGATAGAATAATACTCAAAACGGTAATCAATCAACTAACGGATCGAGAAAAGAAAATCATATTGTTAAGGTACTTTCGTGACCTCACTCAAGGTGAGATTGCTCATCAGTTGGGGGTATCTCAAGTGCAGATATCACGTCTGGAGACCAAAATACTGGAAAAAATCAAAAAGTCATTTACAGATTAGTTTAGTTGTTATAAGTATATTTGTTTCTTTTTTTGTTAATTATCCTTGTTGGGTGAGTTAATTGATTACACGGCCTGTTCGTGGCTTCTGTCAAAACATTGACGAGAGGGAATCTTATCACAAAAAAATTAAGAGTAGAAGGGGACAAAGAATTGAAAAGTCAGCAGAAAGATTATGCTCAAATAAGCAAGAGCAATTATAAATCTTATGTGTTCGAAACCTCGCCGAAGTCCAGCCACTGGAAGAATATGATATGGGCATTCCTCATAGGTGGGTTGATTTGTGTCGTTGGACAACTGCTAATTGCGTTGTTCATTAAGCTGGGATTAGATAAGGAGATGTCGTCAACTTTAGCGTCTAGCGTATTGGTCGCCCTAGCAGCGATTACTACAGGTATAGGTATATATGATAGGCTAGGCAGGTTCGCAGGCGCAGGTTCTACCATACCTATAACAGGATTCTCTAACGCTATTGTCGCACCTGCAATAGAGTTTAGAAGCGAAGGGTTAATATATGGAATAGGCGCCAAGATGTTCACGGTTGCAGGTCCGGTTATTGTCAACGGTGTAAGTGTAGCAGTAATAATTGCGTTGCTTACAGCCCTTTTCGGAGGCTAAAAATGGCATACATGGTAAATGACAGTTATGATTTGCCTACAATTAACTATGTCAACTGCTACATTCTTGATGGTTATTCAGTGGCTGGTCCTAAGGAGAGAATGGGCAAGTTGGGTGAGCACTATGACCTTACGGTAGATAATGACAAGTTCGGAGAGGACACATTCGAGAAGGGCGAGCGAAAAATGTTCGCCACAGCGTTACAGGGCGCTATAAACAAGTCCGGTGTAAGTGATAGTGACATTAATGCGATAATAGGTGGCGATCTTCTTAATCAAATCGTTTCCACTTCATTCGCAACAAGGGGGTATCCTATACCTTACTTGGGATTATATAATGCATGTGGCACTTTCGTTGAGAGTCTAGTTGTGGGTGCAATGCTAGTAGACAATTATATGCAACATGTGGCATGTGTAAGTGGCAGTCATTTCTCTACAGCAGAACGGCAATATCGGTTTCCTTTAGAACTCGGAGTTTTTCGTTCACCTCACTCGCAATGGACCGCTACAGGTGCAGGGTGCACAATACTGAGTAATCACTCTGCACATCCGTGCGCAAGGATAACTAAAGCGACTATTGGACGGGTTGTCGATTACGGCATTAAGGATATTAACAATATGGGAGCTGCAATGGCACCTGCTGCGTGTGACACATTACTGGCACACCTTAACAATACTTCAACAAAACCTGATGATTACGACTTAATTATGACTGGCGACCTAGGAAAACTGGGTGGATACATTTTCGGCGATCTTACCAGCAAGAAAGGAGTTGTTCTTGGTGATAACTATATGGACTGTGGCGCTTCGATGTACTACCCAGAACAGAGGACATATATGGGGGGCTCGGGTGCTGCGTGTTCGGCACTCGTTTTTAACAGTATGATACTCAATCAACTGCACAACAATGAAATCAAAAAAATGCTTTTAATAGGAACTGGCGCATTGATGAGCCCAACAACTTCTTTTCAGGGGGACAGCATACCATCCATTGCGCATTGTATTCAGGTAGAGTATGAGGAGGAGTTATGGAACTAGCATTAGCGTTATTAAAAGCATTCGTTGTAGGGGGACTTATCTGCGTTATTGGGCAGCTGCTCATAGATTACACCCACCTTACTAACGGCAAAATATTAGTCATTTTCCTCGTTGCAGGTGCTATACTGCAAGCATTCGGGCTGTACGAATACTTGATTAAGTTCGCTGGCGCAGGTGCAAGCGTACCTATATCGGGTTTCGGCTATGCACTTGTTAAGGGCGCAGTGGAGTCGGTTAAGGAAATGGGACCAATAGGCGCTTTTGTCGGCGGACTCAAAGCAACTGCCATAGGTATATCTACTGCAATCGTGTTCGGTTATGCCGTAGCATTAATATTCAAGCCACGCACTAAGGAAATGTAGTAGTAAATGATTGATACTGTTATTGAATAATAGCTTATGTTGGTGATTGTTCAGTGATTAACTCGATAAAGCCATAGATAAGTAGTGGTTAGGTTGTTTACTCGACCGAACCACAGATAATTGATATATTACAGCCCCTAACCGATATATTGTCTTATTAGATATACAATTGACTGAATCTGATACAACATAATTAACTACTTATACATTCTAGTAGAACATAACGGCAGTAATCGGCATATAATATATAAATTGCGGGGTTGTTGTCGTGCCAAGGCAGGTCATATACAACGGTGTAGAGTATATCAACAGGCGACACAGAATCAAAAAAAAGACTCGAGTAATGCTAATTGTTATAAGTTTAGCAGTTGTTCTGTTTGTCATCGTGTGGTCGTTATTCAACAATAATCGAGCACCCAATATCGCTGACTACTCTCGTGCGCAGGTGCTATCTATGTCTACTATTGCAGTTAATGACGCAGTGTTGACATCGCTTAGTCAGTCTGTTGAATATGATGACCTAGTAACGCTTGTCCGCAATGATAATGGCGATGTGCAACTTATGCAAACTAACACAATGTTGGTTAACATGTTGGCGAGAAAAGTTGCACGAGCAGTCGAAATTAATCTAGAAATCATGAGCGAACAGGGAATCGTTATACCACTGGGAAACTTGACAGGTTTACCTATACTGGCAGGGCTTGGGCCAGACATTACTGTAGTGGTGTCGCCCAATGAATCCGTGGTGTGTCAATTCATATCTGAGTTCGAATCGGTAGGAATTAACCAAACAAGGCATAAGATATATGTCAATATTATAACATCTGTTGAGTTGATAATGCCGTCGTTCGAAAGCACATTGACCAATCAAACCCAAGTGTTGGTATGTGAATGTATCATACTCGGGGATGTGCCACAAGTCTATATGTCGCCACTAAATCTCAACTGACTGTCAAGTTAGATTAAATGCTATTAGAATATTTGATTTACCATCAAACCCAAGTGTTGGTATGTGAGTGTATCATACTCTGTGATGTGCCACAAGTCTATATGTCGCCACTTAATCTCAACTGACTGTCAAGTTAGATTAAATGCTATTAGAACATTTGATTTACCATCAAACCCAAGTGTTGGTATGTGAGTGTATTAACCTCTGTGTTGTGCCACAAGTCTACATGTCGCCACTTAATCTCAACTGACTGTCAAGTTAGATTAAATGCTATTAGAACATTTGTTTTATCATCAAACCCAAGTGTTGGTATGTGAATGTATTAACCTCTGTGATGTGCCACATGTCTATATGTCGCCACTAATCTTTGCTGATAACCTTAGTTTGGTAAATTGTCAAAAAACATTTGATTTAATGCCTTAATTGTGTTAACATATCTATACAGGCGATGATAGGGCATAAGAGCCTTTCAATATGCACATTCAGAGAGCGACTGTTAGGTGCGAAGTCGTGGCAATGAAAGGAAGATATTCACCCAGTAGCTCAAGGTGTTAAAGGCTGTTGTCGAGTAGCACTTTGCGGGTTATTCCGTTATAGATAATGTCGAGGTTTGTTCGAGTATACTCGTACAGATGAAGTTCAGGTGGTACCGTGTAATTATTGCACCCTGACGGCGTATGCGCTGTTAGGGTTTTTTTTGATTGATATAGATGGGAGGACTTAATTTTGAAGGACAGAATTGATGGTTTGATTGCTAGATGTAGAGGGGAAATAGCAACTTGTACATGCGTGCAATCCTTAACGGAATGTAAGGTCAAGTTCCTTGGCAAGAACGGTGAACTGACAGCCATTCTGCGCGGAATGAAGGACTTGTCCCCCGAGGACAAGCCTATTATTGGCAGTCTTGTCAATAAGGCAAGAGATGAACTTGCCAACGAGCTTACCATAGCTGAACAGAGCCTTAAGCAGGCAGAATTGAACAGCAAGTTGAATAACGAAAAAGTAGATATAACATGGGTTAAGAATACGGATAAATCTGGCACTCTGCACCCATTAACCAAGATACAGAATCTAATAATTGATTCATTCGTACCTATGGGATTCGAGGTATTAGAGGGACCAGAGATTGAGACAGAGTACTATAATTTCGAGGCACTCAATGTACCTGCTGATCATCCTGCCAGAGATATGCAGGACACATTCTATATCACGCAGAACATCCTCTTAAGGACTCACACCTCGCCCAATCAGGTGCGCACCATGGAAGCCAAGAAGCCTCCAATCAAAATGTTATGTCCAGGCAGAACATATAGGGCAGACTATGACGCATCACACTCGCCTGTGTTTCACCAAATAGAAGGGTTAGTTATAGATGAGAATCTAACATTGTGCGACTTAATGGGCACATTAGAGTGTGTCGCGCGTAAACTGTTCAGTGCAGACACCAAGGTGCGTTTTCGTCCCTCTTATTTTCCGTTCACTGAGCCGTCGGTAGAAGTCGACGTATCCTGCTGTAAGTGCGGTGGGGTTGGGTGTAGCGTATGTAAAGGCACTGGCTGGGTAGAGATACTGGGCGCCGGCATGGTGCATCCATACGTACTCGAGAATTGTGGAATTGACAGTAATAAGTACACTGGATTCGCATTCGGACTGGGCGTTGAGCGTATGGCTATGATTAAGTATGGCATTACTGATATTAGATTGTTTTTTGAGAATGATAAACGTTTTCTCAAGCAGTTCAATAAGTAGGAGGGTTAGTTATGAAATTACCTATTAGTTGGTTAAAAGAATATGTTGATATTGGAGACATTACTCCTATTGAGTTGTGCGAGAAGCTGGTCAATGCCGGATTCGAAGTAGAGGAGATAATATATCGTGGTGAGGGAATGAGTAATGTGGTTGTCGGTAGAATACTGGACATAAGTAAACACCCTGACGCTGACAAGTTACTCGTGTGTAGGATTGATATCGGCAAAGAAGTCTTGCAGATAGTTACGGGTGCACCTAATGTATTCATTGGCGCAGTCGTACCTGTCGCTACGCATAATTCATATTTACCGTGCGGCAAGCACATCACAAGGGGCAGATTGAGGGGCGTGGAGAGCAACGGTATGCTATGTGGCGGTGAGGAGTTATGTGTAACAGAGGATATCTATCACGGTGCTAGTGTAGACGGCATACTGATTCTTAATGATAATGAGATTATTGGCGAAGATATGGTTAAGGTATTAGGCCTTGACGACTATGTTCTAGATATATCTATTACTGCTAACAGACCTGACTGTGGCAGTGTGTACGGAATGTGCAGAGAGATTGCTGGCATACTGGGAAATCAATGTAAAGAATTAGATTTGACATATAATATAACTGTTGATAAGGACATCAAACAATATGTTAATGTAAAGGTTTACGACGTAGACTTATGCACTAACTATGCTATGTCCGTTGTGGATAACGTAACGATTGCACAGTCTCCATTATGGTTGACTCGCAGACTGTCAGCAGTGGGACTGCGGGGTATCAATAATCTAGTTGATATCACCAACTATGTACTCATTGAACTAGGTCAGCCCATGCACGCATTTGATTATGCAGATATTACTGATAAGACCATAATTGTTAGGAGAGCCAACAAGGGCGAGAATATAACGCTCCTTGATGATAAGGAGTACTCCCTTGGCGAACAAATGCTGGTGATTGCAGATAAAACTAAACCAGTTGGGCTGGCAGGTATCATGGGTGGGGTTAAGAGTGGTATCAAGCAAGACACTAAGACAGTTGCATTCGAATCGGCAATATTCGCTAAAGGTAGTATAAGGCATACCAGTAAAGATTTGAACGTTAGGAGTGATTCTTCGGCACGGTTCGAGAGAGGACTAGATGACTACACTTCGTTGTTGGCATTAGACAGGGCACTACACCTAGTACAACAGTTAAAGTGTGGACAAGTAGTCAAGGGGCAGATCAAGATAGGTGAATACACCGGACTCAGGGAAATCAAGTTCGACAAGTCTCGTATTGTCAAGTTACTTGGCATTGAGGTGCCGGATAAGGACATAGTGCGTATTCTAAATGGACTAGGTATCCTCGCAACAATCGAGAAGACCACTCTTAATTGCATAATACCACCATATAGGGCAGACTTGACAAGACCCTGCGACTTAATAGAGGAGATAATTCGCATATATGGTTATTCACACATAACGCCTACTCTGTTAGAGGACTGCAGAATCACAATAGGCGGTAGGTCATCTGTTGACACTGACATCAACAAGATTAAGGGACTACTTGTTTCTTGTGGGTATAACGAGATAGTGACATACTCATTCGGTGGTAGATTGACGTATGAGAAACTATCTGTTGATAAGAATGCGGATTTAAGCAATAATATTAAACTACTCAATCCGCTCGGCGAGGAGTTCAGTCTAATGAGGCGCACTTTGGTTGCCGATATGCTTGAAGTAATTGCTGGCAATCAATCTCGTCACAATGAGCAACTGAGTCTATTCGAGTTGGCCAAAGTCTATTTAACAGATAAACTGCCACTAGAATCATTACCCATTGAACAGCGCAGACTATGTGTTGCTTCGACTTGTCAGGACGCATTCTACACCGTTAAGGATGATTTACTTAGTCTGCTAGCAAGAATGGGAATTGACGCTAGCGTTACTAGTTGTCAATGTGAGTATTTACACCCCAACATCAGTGCTAGTTTAATGTGCGGTGATAGAGTGATTGGCTCAGTTGGTTTGGTTCACCCAACAGTTGCAGATAATTATAATATCAAGTCTGCTGTATGTGTGGCAGAACTAGACGTAGATACTATACTCAGTGTAAAGGATGACAATATCAAATATAAGAGCGTACCGAGATTTCCTGCAATAGAGAGGGATTTTGCATTGGTTGCAGATATTGATATGCAATCGGGCAAGATTATAGAACTGATTCGCAAGTACTGTAAACACAGCGAAAGTGCAAGAGTATTTGATGTATATTGCGGTGATCAGGTCGGCAATAACAAGAAGAGCATTGCAATTAATGTAGTGTTCAGGGGTGAGGGCACGCTGACGGACAGTGATATCGAAGGTGAAATCAAGAAGTGTTTGTCCGAACTAAATAGACAACTCAATGTTGTATTGAGAGTATGATTAACGATAAGACATTAATTAAATTAGAATATGCGAGAGTGTTACAACTAGTAGCACAGAGGACAAGGAGCGCACTGGCACGCAACCTCGTATTGGAAACGCAACCTATGAGTGACTGCGATACTGTAGCAGGATTACTAGCGCAGACAAGCGAAGCCATAGAATACATTAATAATGCTGTTACGCCAGACTATACATTCGATGATGCGACAATAGTGCTGGGCAAGGCGAGGGTGTGCTCCACTCTTAATTTGAGAGAGCTATTATGCGTTATGCGATTATTAAGAGTTTCTAGGCAGATTAGAACATTACTTAATTCTTACCATAATGAAAGGATAGTATGGATAGCACAGAAAACAGATGAAATCTATACTAATCACAACTTGGAGGAACTGCTCGATTATAGCATTATATCCGAGGAGGAATTGAACGATAAGGCCAGCGACACGCTCTTTTCTATTCGCAAGAAGATTAAGAAGGTAAACGCAGACATCAGGGAAAAACTTAATAGTTATACTCGCAGTAAGGATATGGCTATGTATTTACAAGATGCCATTGTAACCATGCGTGGTGGCAGATATGTTATACCGGTCAAGCAGGAGTATAAGAATTATGTCAAGGGCCTAGTGCATGACCAATCTGCGTCTGGCTCGACATTGTTTATAGAGCCACTAGCCATAGTCAACCTTAATAATAATCTCAAGACTCTATTGCTAGAGGAGGCAGAAGAGATAGAGAGGATTCTTGTCGAGTTAACAAGAATGGTTAACGAGGTGGAGAAATCCCTGTCTAATAACCAGAATATAATTGCGCTACTAGACAGCGTTTTCGCACGAGGGCTGTATGCTATTGACATTAAGGGGGTAATGCCCAAAGTGAACGACAGTGGCTATGTGTCGCTTATAAGGGCAAGACATCCCCTTATTGACAAGCATAAAGTAGTACCCATAAGTATATCGTTCGGACGGGGACACTCCATAGTGGTCGTGACAGGTCCTAACACGGGTGGTAAAACGGTGTCTCTCAAGACTGTAGGATTGTTCTGTATTATGGCAAGCAGTGGACTATATTTACCGGCAGATGATGGTACCGAGATAAGTGTGTTCGAGAATATATTCTGTGACATAGGAGACGAGCAGAGTATCGAGCAGAACCTGTCGACGTTTTCTAGCCACATACTTAACATCAAGAGCATAACCGAGCAGTTGAATAAGCAGACGCTAGTATTGCTAGATGAACTTGGTGCAGGCACCGAGCCTAACGAGGGAGCAGCTATTGCTCTGGCTATCACAGAGTATATACTCAACAGTGGAGCTAAGGCTGTGTTAACTACTCACTATGGACAACTTAAGGAATACTCTCTTGTAACTGAGGGCATAGAGAACGCTTGTATGGAGTTTGATATCAATACTTTGGCGCCGACATACAAGTTAATTATGGGCATACCGGGCAGTAGTAATGCCATCATCATAGCGCAGAAACTGGGTCTATCCAGACAGATTATTGCATCTGCGAGGGATAAGATATCAGCAGAGAAAATTACTTTTGAGGGAGTATTGCAAAGAGCAGAGCAGGTAAGACAGGCGAGCGAACAACAAAAAGAGGAAGTCGAATCCATCAAAAGAGAGCTATATGAGCAACTACAGAAGGCTAGAGCGCAGAATGAAACATTACTTGTCGAACGCGAGAAACTGCTTAAGAAGTCGCAACTAGAGGTACGCCAAGTGGTATTGCAAGCGCAAGAGGAGGCAACGGAATTACTCAATCAGTTGAAAGAAATACTCAATAAAAAAGAGTATGATGACTCAACCATTTTCCATGCACGCAAGATTGTCAAGGAGATTAAGGATAAGAAGTACGTGTCGCAGGAGAGCGAAGAGGACGCTGTATTTGTCGGCGACAAGGTCAAGATTGATATGGCCAAGGTGGGGGACGACGTGTATATCAAACCATTGAAGAATGTGGGTAAGATTGTCAAGTTCGAGAAGAAGAACAGAGTGCTTGTTCAGTGTGGCAACATGACTACAACTGTTGATGCTGATGATTTGTACGAGAGCTATGACGCAGGTCAGAGCAAGAAGAAATATCAACCGACCAAGACTACCATAAGAAAACAATATGTACCGAGCGAAATTAATGTGCTTGGTCAAACGGTGCTGGAGGCAACAGACAATGTCGATAAGTTCCTAGATGACGCCGTATACGCAGGGCTAGAAACAGTGCGTGTTGTCCATGGTATAGGGACGGGTAAATTGAGAGATGGCTTGCATAGTTATTTTGGCAGACATCCGCATGTGGCTGAGTATAGACTAGGCGTATATGGCGAGGGCGAAGGTGGAGTTACCATAATTAAACTCAAATAACGGTAAATATGGTTCACTAGAAACGTTAATTATCAACTCAGCGTGATATAATCAAACTATATTATAGATATGACCGTCCTTAATGACGGCATATTGATTATCGCAACGGCTAGTTAGCGTACATACAATTAAAAAACATAAGGTATTACAGTAATATTATGATATATTTTGACAATTCAGCAACTACTGTGGTAGACATAGACGTAGAAAAAGTTATGCATAAGTACCATTGTGAGGCATACTACAATGCCTCTTCATTGCATAAGTTTTCGCTAGACGTTAAGAAAGATATACAGCAAGCGCGCCAAGTTATGGCTAATGCAATCGGCTGTTATGCAAGCGAAATATATTTTACGGGTTCAGGAACAGAAGCTGATAATATGGCCATAAGTGGTTCAATCAGGCGAAAAGGTAACATAGTTACTTCGTATGCTGAACATTCGGCAGTTCTGAATACAGTTATGCAGTTTAGGTCTAAGGGGTATGAGATACGTTTATGTAATTTGATGAGCGATGGGCGTATAGATATACAGCATTTAGCTTCTCTTGTTGATAATGACACCGTAGTCGTTACTGCTATGTATGTTAACAACGAGACTGGCGCTGTCAATGATATCGAACGAATTGTAAGACTAGTTAAGGGAATTAATGCCCAAACACTGGTTATGTGTGACGGCGTGCAGGCGCTGGGCAAAATACCAGTTGATGTCAAAAAACTTGGAATTGACTTTTTTACGTTTTCTGGACACAAGATACACGCAAGTAAGGGGATAGGTGGGCTATACATCAAGAATGGAGTTCATATTAATCCTATTATACATGGCGGTGGGCAGGAGTCAAATCTGAGGTCTGGTACCGAGTATGTTGCTGGTATAATGGGTATGGCTTGTGCAACAACTAAGGCAATTGCCACTATGCAGAGCAATAGCATTAAGTATGCAGAGTACAAGAGTATAATATGCAACAGATTGCAGGAGATAGGGCACTACGTTCTGCTCTGTCCGGATAACTCTGTGCCTTCTATACTGGCGATTGGGCTAGAGGATATTAGGTCTAACACTTTACTTAATCTGCTGGAACAACAGGACGTCATTATCGGACTAGGCTCCGCATGCAATTCTAAGAAAGGTATAAGTAAAGGCATTCAAGCGACTGGTCTCGATGCCAAGTACCTCAATGGAATAGTAAGAATAAGTTTTAGCAGATACAATACCGTTCAAGATGTCGACCAGTTGGCAAATTGCTTAGTCGATTCTATTAAGCAGTTAAGACGAATGTTAGGGTTGACGTAATTCTCGCTGAGTCGCTATATATAGGGTTACAGCACTCTATAAATTGATTAGTTATAATCAATGCATAGCAGTTGGATTAACGCCTTGAGGACTCTATTAAGCAGTTAAGACGAATGTTAGGGTTGACGTAATTCTCACTGAGTAGCTGGAATATGGCGTTAACTGTCGCAACTATGGATTGATTAGTTATAACATCAATGCGTAGTACTTGGTCTAACGCCTTGAGGACTCTATTAAGCGATTAAGACGAATGTTAGGGTTGACGTAATTCTCACTGAGTAGCTGGAATACGGCTTTAACTGTCGCAACTATGGATTGATTAGTTATAACATCAATGCGTAGTACTTGGTCTAACGCCTTGAGGACTCTATTAAGCAGTTAAGACTATTGTAGGGATTAATATAACGCTGACCTAGAGTTATGGTAAGCTTGTCTGCAGTGTAAATCTAGTCTACGGTTGACTGGTGAATAAGAATTATTAAGGTATATTTACCACAGGAGTTACTATGCTCATCTTGCCGTGTTTACGCTACACTGCGTTGTGCATTAACGACAGCCATTTCATTTAACACGTGCTAGTGTACACGAGTACATTAGGTAGATATATCGGGACAGGTTAGGTTGGCACAGCCAAGAGGAATATAAGTAGTATAAGGGAGTAAATAGTTGGAGAGATGAACGTAATTATTATTAGATATAGCGAGATACATTTGAAGGGTAGGAACCGTGGTTACTTTGAAAGTGTCTTGATCAAGAATATCAAGACTGTATTATCAGGGTATGAGTACACATTCACTAAGAACACCGCAAGGTATACTATAACTAACTATTCTCAAGAACAAGAGGCTGAGATTATAGATATATTGTCTGCAGTATTCGGTATCAGCTCCATTAGTATTGCCAAGCAAGTCGATACGGATATGGAGCAGATAGCCAGTGCATGTATATCACTCAGCCATACAAGTGGCACATTCAAGGTAGAAACTAACAGGGCAGACAAGACATATGAGTTGAACTCACAGGAGATATCTGCCAAGATAGGCGGTAGCATACTGGCAAGCAACCCTAAATTAAGAGTTGATGTACACAACCCTGACTGGATAATTTATATCGATGTCAGGGAGAATAAGAAGACGTTCTGTTACCGAGAGGCTATCAAGTGTGTTAATGGCATGCCTGTCGGAACTGGTGGCAAGGGAGTACTGCTACTGTCTGGAGGAATAGATAGTCCTGTAGCTGGTTATATGATGGCAAAGCGTGGCATGTCGTTGAGGGCACTACATTTCCATAGTTATCCCTACACGAGTGCGCTCGCCAAGGAGAAGGTTATTACGCTCGCCAAATTGATGAAAAAATACTGTATCAATTTAACAATAGACATCGTAAATGTAGCTGATATACAGACGGCAATTCATAACAGCTGTAGGGAGGACTACATGATAACAATCTTGCGCAGATTCATGATGCGCATTGCCCAGAGGGTCGCAGACAGGATAGACGCGTCAGTATTGATAACCGGTGAGAGTCTAGGTCAAGTAGCTAGCCAAACTGTTGAGAGTCTAGTGTCTACGTCAAGTGTAACTGATAAACTTATTCTGCGTCCGTTAATAGGATTTGACAAAGAAGAGATTATTGCGATAGCCAAAAGAATAGGTACATTTGATACATCTATACAACCATTCGAGGATTGTTGCACTGTATTCCTGCCTAAGAGTCCAGTCATTCATCCTAAATTATCTGATGTAGTACGAATAGAATCTGCTCTTGATATAGATACGTTAGTCGAGCAGTCCCTGTCTAATATTGAGACGATTATTCTATAATATAAGCATATATGTTGTACTATTATAGACATAGTATGACATATTATGACATTTCCGCAAACAATATGAATATTGCTTGTTCGTCCTATGTACTTATGGATGTCGCAGATACTATAACCTAGAGCATACAGTAACTATTATCGATTATGTTCGCTAATATTCCGCAGTATTGCTTTAACCTATAGTTAATTATGCAACTCCTAGTATACTGTTATTGGTGACTTAACCTAAGGCACTGCAGTTAACTAATGCTAATAGCGTCCGTTTCAATAAGTTTATGTTTGCTGTTGTTGCACCACCTTGATGTAATCAATTACCATTAGTTAATATATAATTAACCAGTTAAACCTTCGATAAAGGAACGCCACCAACCCTTGTTCTGGTGTGGCTTATGCTCGGTGTTATGGTTTAATTTACACTCCTAGTATACTGTTATTGGTGACTTAACCTAAGGCACTGCAGTTAACTAATGCTAATAGCGTCCGGTTCAATTAGTTTATGTTTGCTGTTGTTGCACCATCTTGATGTAATCATTTACCATTAGTTAATATATAATTAACCAGTTAAACCTTCGATAAAGGAACGCCACCAACCCTTGTTCTGGTCGGGCTCAGTTTGTTCTGTTGTTGATTCAGTAAATGGTATAGTTACGGTTACTTTATTAGAACATAGTATCTCTTTGGTATCGATAACTCTCGTAAGGAAATATGTGTATGTCGAACCTTCTGTAAGGCTCTTATCCATGTACTTTCCGTTTAGTTGTGAACAATCGTTACTGAGGAGTGTGGCATTATCGTTGTTAATCCTATATAGTCTATATTGTGGCAACTCACTTGACATATTGACTATTATTGAGTTGTCGTACCTGACAAGTGACAGTTTTACTATATCGTCCTTAATGTCTATCGTGATTGGAGCGTTGTCCCTACTAAAGTATTCACTCATATAATCCCTAGACTTGCCAGCCAGTGCCACTATGTGTTTATCCTTAAGCATTCTGCTATCTACTTGATATACTGCTACGCTGTTAGGCTGAACGAAATCCTCAGGGTAGTAGTCTACGTACGTGTGCGTAAGTATATCTTTAGCAATAATGGTTGGCGCACCTCCACCTAGTAGAGTGGGAGCAAGATTGCTATCTGTATCGCTTATCCATACGCAAAATGTGTGTTGTGACGTATATCCTACAGATATTGCATCACTGTTACTAATTGTTGTACCTACCGTGCCCGTCTTACACGCTACTTGATAGGGCAGAGAGGATAGCCCTCTCGCTGTTCCTTCTTGAACTGCAGAGATGAGTAGCTGAGTAGATAAGAATGCTGTGTCAGGTGAATAAACAGACTGGTTATTAGTTTGATGTTGATATATGCACCTGCCTTGACTGTGAATACTCTTAATTAGCGATGCATTGCATATATTACCCTGTCGTGCGAATGTAGAGTACGCCGAAGCAAGGGTTAGTATATCTACGCCTTGGCTATAGTTACCCAGTGCTAGTGTTAGATTATCGTCTGCATCTGTAATCCTGATACCTAGTTTAGCAGAATACTCCTGCGATTTAGCTATGCCGATAGAATTGAGAATACTTGTCGCACACGCATTAGAACTGTTGGCGAATGCTCGCTTGATAGTTGTCCAACCAAGGTAACTGTTGTTATAGTTATCCGGTGAATAGCCATTGAAGTCAGTCTTCTCGTCCAGTATGGGTGTTACTAGCGTAATTGCCTTACATTCGAGTGCTGGTGCATAGACAGCGAATGTTTTGGCTGTTGAACCTATCTGTCTGTGTTGTCTAAGGAAGTCAAACGCGTTTAGGCAGTAATACGCACTAACGCCACACGTATTATTGTCTAGCACTAAAGCGCTCTTTTGTGCTGGCGCGCCTGATTGAGTTGTTGATGTATCCCTATTGATAGAGTCAATTAAACTATCCTGAGCATTCTGGTCTAAGTAAGTGTGTATAACCAGTTCGCTCTTGGTCAATTGCATGGGGGAAACGCCCAGTATTTGGCATGCCTGATATATGACTGCGTCAGCATAGTCTTGCTGTTTAATAGTTGACCTAGGGCTATTGTCAATATGTTCTAATAGGGCTGTGTCGTACTGTTCTTGAGTGATTAACGATTGCGTAAGCATAGCACCTAGCACTGTATTGCGCCTGCTGATACACTTATTAATGTCAGTGAATGGAGAATAATTGTTCGGGGACTGTATGATACCAGCCAACATAGCGCTTTGAGACAGCGTCAGCTCGCTGGCACTCTTGTCAAAATACAGATTGGACGCAACCTCAATGCCGTATGCGTTGCCACCAAAATATATAGTGTTGAGATACATTTGGAGTATTTCTTTCTTACTGTATTGACTCTCGAGGCGCCTAGCGAGGATAATCTCATTGACCTTGCGCTTGATTGTTTTGTCGTTGTTGAGGTGAGTGTTCTTGATAAGTTGCTGTGAAATGGTAGATGCGCCTTCTTTAATAGAACGACTACTGATGTTATTTTTCAGTGCTCTCAGAATACTTCTTACATCCACTCCATTGTGGGAGTAGAATCGTTTGTCTTCTATACTGATAAATGCATCTAGCGTGTACTGATTGAGGAGTGTTATATCTACGTTCTTAGCATTATTGATAAGTAACGTCTCATTAATGGGTTGACCATTGACGTCAAGTATTACCACTCTGCTACTGAATGCCTTGAGCTTACATTCATCAAATCGCACATAATCATCGCTTGACACTATTACCGCAAGGGTAATAATAATTAACAGAATTATAGCGCTGAGGAAACTGACTATAGTGATTAAGGCTATTTTGAGTTTTTTGTTCATATTGATATTATTTGATTATGTGTCTATATTTATTTACACCAATAAGCAGAATGAGCAAATGTATAGGTGTTAATGAAACAGTCATATTCTGGTGTTAAGCTCTAATTACATAGTCTTGAATTATCGCTCTGTCTACATGCGCGCATAAATGGCACCATCGTGGCAAGGAAAGCAATAGTAATACTCCTAAGCATTAATAAGCTAATAATTATATCCGTTATATAGGTAAGTACCAATGCAGTTATTGATAAGTATGTATCAATCCATAAGCGAATTGACTATTAAATATTAGCAGAGGAACTTAACGTATGGGGCATTAATTAACTATGCTGTCACTCTGTGTGTTGTCAAGCATTTGATTTACAACATGTTGATATATCTTAACTCTGCACGTGAGCAATTACAGGTATTATGGCTATAGCAACCAAATTATAGTTAAGTGTTAATTGGCGCATATACTGTGCAACATATAACTGTGACGACAGAGTATAGGTTGTGTGCGTTTGTGTTGCGCTGAGTAGATACTTAGCATGACAGCAAGATATTTTGTAGTTTTCTCTTGAATAATACACAAAAAGCAGTTATAATGAGATTAAGTAAGGAGAATAGAGTGAATTACTATATTAAGACGTACGGCTGTCAAATGAATGTACACGAGTCGGAAAAAATAGCCAATATATTAGTCGAGTTAGGGTATCAAGAGTGTACAGATATGAGTACGGCTGATATTATCGTGTTCAATACCTGTTGCATTAGGGGGACTGCCGAGGACAAGATTAAGGCTCATATCGGAGAGGTTAAGCACATCAAGAAGGCAAACCCTAACTTAATCGTAGCTGTATGTGGGTGTATGTCGCAACAGGAGGGTGTCGCACAATCGCTACTGAATCGATTTCCGTTTATCAATATTGTACTGGGGACGACTAATCTTCACCTGCTCAAAGAACGGATTGCACAAGTCAAGAACAGTAAACGATATGCTAACACCGACTATTGCCACCATGCAGAGCTAGAGTCTTATCGAACAAGTACACCTAACGGATGGGTTAATATAATATATGGTTGTAATAATTATTGCACTTACTGCATAGTCCCACATGTTAGGGGTAGAGAACAGAGTCGACAGGAGGATAATATTGTTGACGAAGTAACGCAACTGCTCGAGAATGGTTATAAGGAAATCACATTGCTTGGACAGAATGTTAATTCTTATGGCAAAGACTTGAACGATGGCAGTAGTTTTGCCGGATTACTTAATAGGTTGGCTGAGTTGCCGTATAGATATAGGTTGAGATTTATTACTTCGCACCCTAAGGATTTGAGTGATGAAGTCATAGACGCTATCGCCAGACATGATAATATATGCAAGAGCATACATTTGCCAGTTCAAAGCGGCAGCACCGATATACTTAGGCGTATGAACAGGAGATATACTCGTGAGGATTATATCGCACTTGTGGACCGCATACGGGCATCTATACCGAATGTCGGCATTACTAGCGATATAATGGTCGGCTTTCCCAATGAGACAGAACAAGATTTTTTCGATACGCTGGACCTAGTTAACAGAGTTAGGTTTTCGTCACTATTCTGCTTCATCTACTCGCGTCGCAAGGGTACCCCTGCTTATAGCATGGATAATCAAGTGAGCATCGAGGTCAAGAGAGATCGCATTAAGCGCCTTATTACCACACAGAATATTATTACTAATCAAGTGAGCCAAGAGTATCACGGCAAGGTGTATGAGATACTTGTAGAAGATAGGAATGATAAATACGATAATACCTACTGTGGTCGCACTGACTGTGGCAGACTAGTCAACTTTGGGTGTGACACTGACTTAATAGGACAGTTCGTTAATGTGCGCATTAGGAAATCAGCATCTGCCACGCTATGGGGCGACCTAGTAATGGACGGATAGGAGCATGACAATTAACTGCTCATTGTAGTTATCCCATTATCAGCGATTATCCAGCATAACACGATGTTAACTCAATAATCTGGACTAATATTTACCGACAATAGTTCTGTAATTGTGGGGAAGAGGGACTCCGTTGGCATTTCATAACTGACGGTTAGATTATTCTGTAGTCCAATATTATGCGCATTCATATCAACAGCCAGTACAGATTACTCTTACACCGCTCTTCCTTCTATTACATGGCTGTATGGTAATATTGCGTATATGGTCTGTTACTGTTCCAAGGGGGACAACATCCATTATGTTGTACTGCGCATAGGGGAGCAACATCGATATAACTGTATGGTTTGCGTTCAGAATGATAAACAAGTGATGTCCATAGTGGTATAATCAATGGTAATTATATGTTCGACTCCATAGGATTCTTATTGACGAAGTTACCGATATATTACACCTAGTTGTAATCTCTTAAACGTATAAGTACCGTTATTATCGCTAACGGCTATATGATACACAATAGATGTTGTGGTGTAATCAATGGTAATTATATGTTCGACTCCATAGGATTCTTATTGACGAAGTTACCGTTATATTACACCTAGTTGTAATCTCTTAAACGTATAAGTACCGTAATTATCGCTAACGGCTATATGATACACAATAGATGTTGTGGTGTAATCAATGGTAATTATATGTTCGACTCCATAGAATTCTTATTGACGAAGTTACCGTTATATTACACCTAGTTGTAATCTCTTAAACGTATAAGTACCGTTACTATCGCTAACGGCTATATGATACACAATAGATGTTGTGGTTTAATCAATGGTAATTATATGTTCGACTCCATAGGATTCTTATTGACGAAGTTACCGTTATATTACACCTAGTTGCGGTCTATTGAAGGTATAAGAGCCGTTATGCTAACGGCAAGTTAATGAACTACTATATTACCTTACACGAGGAAATTAATGATTAATCGTATTAATGATGAGTTGTATAGCCAAAAAGAATTCGGTAACATTATTGTGTTGCCTGTCAATATTGTAAAAGAATTAATCGAAAACAGCATAGATAGTGGAGCAAAGCAGATAATTATCAAAGTTGAGGACTATGGCTGGGGCAAGATAACTGTTGCTGACGATGGGATAGGGATAGATAAGAGTGATGTATCCAAGTTGTGTCAATATCAAGCCACGAGTAAAATCAAGAGTAAGTACGATATAATTGGTGTAACAATGCTGGGATTCAGAGGATTAGCATTGCATACGATATCAACTAGTAGTAAGTTAGATATTGTATCTGCTCAAGTAGGGGGTACGCCGTTTAGTTTTTCGACATTCAATCGCCAAGTAGAAATTAATCCTATTACTGCTGACTCATTCACCCAATCGCTGATTGAAGCAGACATCAATCTACTTGACTCCGATAATTGTTCTACATTAGAGGAGGATTTTGATTCTGCCGACATAGAATTATTAAGTTCAGCAGATGGTGTTATGAAACAACCTTTGTCTGACACTGAACAGCAAGATAGTAGTCACGGCACAGTTGTATCGGTATCCAAGATATTCTATTATAATCCGGAGATAAGACAGAATCATGATGACCAACTGTGTCTGGTAGGCATTAACCGTTGCGTAAGCGACTTCATACTGACTAATGGTGACAAATGCATCAAGTATTATGTAGACAATAAACTTATTTTTAATCATGACGGCAGTGGTCGCAAGAATGCAATCAAGTCGGTCTACGGCGAGAAGTTTTTTTCGAATGTGCTCAAAACCGATTGGTTCTATCATGGTATCACCATACACGGATACATAAGCAAGCCCGGATTCGGTCAGTCGCACAATGGTATGCAGACCATATCTGTTAATAATCGGCTGATTGAATCACCATTGCTATTGAATGCCATCAATGACGTTTATAGGTATTATTTGATTGATAAACACGCTTTTTTTGTTCTCAATATTACTCTCATGCCTAAGGATGTTGATGTTAACACTAGTGCTAATAAGACTCACGTTGAGTTCGCCAACAAGCAACGAGTACGTGAAGCAGTAAAAGAGAGCGTCAAAAAAACTCTTCAATATGACCATATTATCAACGAAAGGGCTGTTTTCGGGGATGATGCACTAAAGGACAAAAAAGCTCACAGGAATCTCAATAATCACTTGAGTGCGTTGCGCTTGAGGAGTGGTTTACCTTTCAACTCATTTAAGAACACCAAGGAGCAGGAGGTCACTAAGTATCTGGGTTACGGTGGTATGGATGCTAATCTGCTCTATGCCAATCACGGCCACATACGTGCCTCAGGCGATAGGTATTATCAACTAGATGAGAACACTAATGCTGATTTTTTGAGCATAATTACCATGCTAAATGGTATGAGGGCTAGTAAACTGACTAGTTTTCCATTGTTTTCTAGTGGTAAGTTGTTGGGCATGATATTCGATAGATATATCTTGCTCGAGAGAGATGAGTTCTTATATATAATAGATTATTATGCTGCCAGAGCAAGGGCATATTATGACTTCTATCTAGAACAATGCAAGAGCAACGTGGTAAGTATTAAACTGAAGGAACCATTCGTATTTAAGGTTAATGATACCATGCAAGACTATTTAGTGCTCAATCATGCCCTGTTTGCAAAACTTGGGATATATTTTAAGCAACTTCAAGGTGTGTACTATCGCTTGGATAGGTTGCCATTAGGGTTTTCGACCGTGATGCATGTTGAGAGTTTTGTGGAGAGTCTACTGACTAATTCTTATAATTATGGTTCAGCGGAGAATATTATTACAGCAGAGAATATGGGCAGACTCATGTGTAGGTATCTAGAATTGAGAGCAGAGGATCTCACCGTACCCGAGATACGCACATTCCTAAAAACGATTGACAGAACTAAGTTTCACACTAGTCCCGAAGGCAAGTCGATTGTCGTGATATACCATCAAGTAGAGTTCGAGAGGAGGTTTAATCGCAAGACATGAGCAAATATTCTCATACTCTGCTGTGCTTGTCCGGACCGACTGCAGTAGGTAAAAGTGACATTGCTATGGAGATAGCTAGACGGTTGGGGAGTGATATTATATCTGCTGATTCGATGCAGATATATCGTGGCATGGATATAGGTACTGCTAAACCTACCAAGCTAGACCAAGGCATAATTAAACACCACATGATTGATATAATTAATTGTGATGAAGAGTACAGTAGCTATATGTATAAGGAGGCTGTTGACGGTATTATAGCTCAGCACGAGGAGTCACAACAACCATCGCTGATAGTTGGTGGAACTGCATTCTATCTTGATAGTCTGCTATATAAGTTGGATTTTGAAGTGAATGGTCAAACCATTGAGTTGCGCGACAGATTGCTTCACGAATATACAGAGAGAGGTGCGCAGTACCTTCACGATAAGTTGCACAACCTTGACCCACAGTCGGCAGAGCGCATACATCCCAATAACGTCAAGAGGGTGATTAGAGCTATCGAAGTGGCTAGTATGGGTGGCTCCTTATCTAATGCACGCGATAAGTGTAGTAGATACAACCATGTGCTATTTGCGCTTAGTATGAATAGACCACTACTCTACGAGCGAATCAATAATAGGGTTGATACGATGGTAAAACAAGGTCTAATTGAAGAAGTGCAGAATGTATACGCAGATTACCACGATAGGAGACTTCAGGCGCTACAAGGTATCGGGTACAAGGAGATTATTCAATATCTCGAGGGTGAAATAACCCTAAGTGACTCAGTTGACCTTATTAAACGGCATAGCCGAAATTATGCCAAAAGGCAATTAACTTTTCTTAAGAGATTGAATCCAATATGGCTAGATGTGACATCAACTCAATCAAATGTAATTGATACTATTTTAGATGAGTACTACATGAAATCGAGTTATGTATAATACTATCACTGACATAGTAGATTAAAGAGGAAGAAAATGACAGATATTGTTAGTTTAGCACAGAACTAATGAACGACGCCAAACTAGAGAAGTACCACACTGTGGGAATTATATATAACTTTATTACAGACATAGTATATTAATGAGGAAGAAAATGACAGATATTGTTAGTTTAGCACAACATGAATTAGATGATATTAATAACGAAATTGACAGTATTGCACTGCACAATCAACAGAGGGTATTGCAAGCATTCATAGAACATAGAGTTTCGGCAATGCATTTTGCTAACACCAACGGTTATGGATATGGCGACATAGGGCGAGATACACTTCAGAACATTTTTGCTCAGATTTTTGGCACCGAGAGCGCCATAGTCAGCCCTAACATTCTATCCGGTACTCATGCGCTAACTATTGCCTTGTTCGGTCTATTAAGGCCGGGCGACTTGTTGCTGAGCATTACTGGTGATGTGTATGATACGTTGCAGACGGTTATTAGTGGAGCAGATGGTTCACTTGAGGATTTTGGTGTGGTGTATGATAAGGTAGATTTGATTAATGACGATTTTGACTATCAAACTATAGCTGATAAGGTGATTAAACGCAAGCCTAAAGTTATCTATATACAGAAATCACGTGGATATTCATGGCGACAGGCAATATCGTGTGACATGATTAAGTTGATAGCTGAGCACATTAGAAGCATCGATAAGGATGTAGTGTTGTTCGTGGATAACTGCTACGGTGAGTTCGTTGAGAGGATGGAGCCGACTCAGGTGGGCTGTGATGTTTGTGCCGGTTCGCTCATAAAGAATCTCGGTGGTTCACTTGCACAGACAGGTGGCTACATTGTAGGTCGAAGTAAACTGATACAGAGGATTGCCGGCAGGCTGACTTCTCCTTCTGTCGGTGCAGAAATCGGCAGTTATGCGTATGGATATCAGTATCTATATCAAGGTCTGTTTATGGCGCCACATATAGTCGCTCAGGCAGTTAAGACGGCCATGCTAGTAAGTCGATGTATGAATATGTTGGGCTATGATGCCTTGCCACATATAGATCAACAGCCTAGGGACATAGTCTGCTCGGTCAAACTTAATGACAGGGATAAACTTATCAAGTTTGTTCAAACGGTGCAGACAGTTTCGCCTGTGGATAGTTATGCATTGCCGACCCCGTGGAATATGCCGGGTTATCAAGATCAAGTGATTATGGCAGCAGGCTGTTTTGTCCAAGGCGCATCTATCGAGTTGAGTTGTGATGCTCCAATCAGAGAGCCATATATTGCATATCTTCAAGGTGGGATAACCTACGAACACGGCATAATTCTCGCTAATAAACTTACAGAATTACTATCGCACAGTAATTGATAATCACAGTAACTTGATTACCACTTGACAGCGCTGTTGATAAATGCAAGCCGTTAACTCATACAACGACTACTATTATACTAATTATCAATTTAGGCTATGTGATTCTGCACGATACTTACATGATATCAAGCGTAATTTGGTCGCAATCTAATGCTTATGCTATCAACGTTATAATCTGTTCGAAGGCATTTACAAAACACAGATAATTCAATCGACGTATACCTAAT
>JAQVWG010000013.1 GCA_028698585.1 Clostridia bacterium
TGGCGGAGAGAATGGGATTTGAACCCATGGTACTGTTCCCAGCACACACGATTTCCAATCGTGCTCATTCGGCCGCTCTGACATCTCTCCGTGTGCTATACATATTATACCATTATGCCTTAATAATCAAGCAAAATACCGTATTTTGTCATACAGAATGCGTGCAACATAACCCTATGGTGTGATGAAACGCTTTTGTCGCGATGCCTAAATATCCTGCATGGAGATAGTATATCAATATAATCTCTCTATTGTGCAGGCAGTCGCACACACTACCGCAATGCAATATGTCCTGCCGTATAAGTTAATGGTGGATTGACTACATATTAATTCCTCTTGTTGAAGTCGCTTGTTCATATCAACTCCACGTAGTCGCATTAGGCTCCCCACTGCTCCTCCGAAACATTTAGAATAACTCTCGACTACACACCACTGCTTGGTCAATAATTGTATCTGGTCACTTACAGGCATAGTTTCATAATTTATCTCGTTTGCCAACTTACTAAAGTACGTGCGCAAAAAACTCAGTTTCTTACTATCCACAACTTGTACATCTATACCAACTGGTATGTCCCCCACAGCCACAGCCACAACACCACCACTGTGTGATACGCCATAATTTAATGGTGAGTTAGATAGTGTGCCTTTACCATTGACACCAAAAACCATGTAACCTATTCCTGTGTAACGGCTATCAATGGTGCTGATTACTCTGTCAAGCAGTAGATATGCACATGCAGAAGCCTTACCCCTAACACTCTCGCCATAGTATGCGATGTGTTGTTTAACAGTATCAGATAACCTACTGGTATCTGTGTCCTTAACATCACTTATGCACTGATAATATGCTTTCGTATAGATATTCTCCTAGATTGATAGGCTAATTATACATTGTTTAACGGCATTTATCAACCAAATAATCTCAATGAATACTCTTATCCTCACTTGCGCAATTTGTTAGGTTTAACTATACTGTCACGGCGTTGAATAAAAAAACAGTTGTCATTTACATCACAGTCCACTGTACTGCCTGCAGCCAAAAAACATCCACCGCCGATTACTCGTGGCGCTATTATGTTGACGTTACACCCTATGAAGCAGTCATCACCCACTACCGTTCTGTGCTTGTTGACTCCGTCGTAGTTTGCAAAAACCACTCCGCACCCTACGTTGACTCTGTTGCCCACACTCGCATCTCCTATGTATGCAAGATGAGCGACTTTAACATTGTTCTTAAGTACGCTATTCTTAATCTCGACATAATTGCCTATGCGACAGTTATTACCTATTATACTGGCAGATTTAATATGCGCACAGGGTCCCACGGTGCAGTTATCGCCCACAGTACAGTTATCTAGTGTGCTTGACTGAACAACGCAATTGCTACCTACTGTGCTGTCCTGTATATAGCAAAAAGACTTGATAACGGTATTATCCCCTACCACCGTTTTTCCACGCAAGCATACGAACCGCTCTATCACTGCGCCTTTTCCAACTTTTACGCTATCATCTATTTGACATTTCTCTAACATTCTTTGCGATTGAGTCGTGATATTACTCATTCCTGCCCTCCATGTATGTTACATTGTATGCTATTAATCAATACGTTACAACATGCTTTGCGTGTCGAATGAGCAATGGCGTTACTTTATTATCGTCGTCTTGTGTAAGGCGCAATTATGCAGAATAATGACTAAATGCATTAAAAAACACTTCTTCGAATTACTCCAATATATAAATAGTGACTATAATATATTAGTATTATGCGTGGATAGAATATTGTCGTCTTGTGTAAGGCGCAATTCTGCAGAGTAATGACTAAATGCATTAAAAAACACTTCTCGGGCTTTATCAGAAGTGTAAATAATGACTATTTATGTAAAAATGTGCAGCTGTACTAGTTGTTGTTACGCCGTACGCCTAGATAAATAATATCCATTACGTCCTTAAACTGTTACTCTGATTTATCTGTCAGTATGCTACCATTGTTTGCCGGCTTATTCTTGTTGGCATAATACAACAGTACGTACACCGTAACAGCGCACGCAAGACATACTATAGCGCACATTAGTCCGTGCATTAACGACTTGTTCATCTCTACGTACAGAGGGTCGAGCATGGGTACGATGGAAAAAATCATTGCTCCCAAAATAGCAGAATATGTTGCGTCTGGAAATCGTGCAAAACACATTTTCATAAACTTGGCCAACATGGATACTCCCAGTAATGCACCTACTACATAAGGTAATAAATCCAATAGTTGCAGTGCGCGCAGTGTACCCATAATGTACGCATATCCCTCAGCACCACAGAATACCATAACTAATGTACCCCCACTGATTCCGGGTATCATGGGACCTACACTGCTGACGAATCCTATCCATATTTGATTGATTACCTGTAAGGGTGTGCTGACGCCTAACTCAATAGAGCCACCAACGCCCGACACAGCCAGTATAACCATAGCTAGTCCCGCCAGACAAAAAGGTATCACGTGCGAGCCTTTGAGTTTACTAAAATTAATTTTGCTTTTCTTGTATATCGACGGCACACTACCGATAATAAGGCCAACGATACCGAATGTAAAAATTATCTCATAGTTGGTGATAATATAATTGAGTCCTAGCACGGTTAAAACTATGCCTATAATCATGCCAATGACAAATGGGAACAGAAAGGGAAGGTTTTTCTTAAAATCTCGTACTAATCTACCCACACATTGTATCAATCTCTCATAGAACCCACACACCATAGCAACAGTAGCGCCACCGAACCCCGGTAACACAAGCGCTATAGAATATAGTATTCCAAATATAATGAACTTAATTGACAACACTTTATTACCTGCTCAATTTCTTAATATCGTAGGTGCCACTGTTGACAAGCATAATGAACACCATACACAATATTATGTGCATTCTCAACCTTATTCTATATGTTGCGAGTTAATAAAGCAACGCTTTACGATAATATTTATCTAATTAACACCATATTACTTATGCTCAACTTGATGACTATGCATACATTATGGTTATGATATATCTTATATGTTAGTTTTTAGAACAATTCCACTTGTGCATATCTAATTTGAGCAATCAGCGTTACTCTGTTATGTCTAGTTAGGCACAATATAATACGTCCTACCACATGCAGGACTTATTATATTGTGCTAACAGTGTTTAACTGATAATCTGACTTAATAATTATCAATAAGTAAATATTAACATTATTTATTCACAGCAAATAGTTTTGATTGCCTCCATATATACCTTTGCCATACGCATGAGCACATCTATTGTTACATACTCATTAGGTTGGTGGATTAGTGCCTCCTCATTAGGGAACTCTGGTCCATAAGCCACGCAATTGGTCATACAGCGAGAGTACGTGCCTCCACCTATGGCTATAGTGTATGCCGGTTTGCCTGTTGCATTACTATATGCCCTTAACAAGTCTTGCACTAACGGTGATTGTTCAGGCACGAACAATGGCTCAGTCATTCTGGATACGCTGATACTCATTCCGTGATTGTTACTCTTAGCCATCTTAACAACTTGCTCATTAGTGAATGTAACTGGGTGTCTGCAATCTATGGCAAGTTTAAGCGTATTGTCTACCATTCTCACCATTCCGATGTTAAGGGTGATGTGACCACTCTCGTTATCTGCTATATCAATCCCCCAATTCTTGCCGGTATAATCGCAAAACTTATTATATACCGTGTGTAGAGTATCATCATCGAACAGCTCAGCAAGAGACTTAAGCATTTTCCAACTGGCATTATCTCCCTCCTGAGGTGTAGCCCCATGCGAAGATTTGCCATAGGTTGTCAACTGATAATAGTCGCCACAGTCCTGAACAGCCACATTCTTATCGAGTTGAGTAATGTCGACTTTTTTGATTTTTGCCACACACTTATCTGGTACGACATTGAGTCTTGCGCCCGATGTGATGTCTAGAATATTGCTATTAATACGCCCACAATCTATGTGTATTGCAATTATACCTTTTTCTCTGTTAATAATGGGAAAATTGGCGTCTGGAGATATCGCCATGTCGGGCGGTAGAACCTTAGTAAAATAATACTCCATGCAATGCATACCACTCTCTTCGTCACAACCGAATATTAGTCTCACCTTGCGCTTAAACTTATATCCTGCTTCAAGCAATGACTTAACGGCGAACAGACATGCTATCATGGGCGACTTATCATCTAGTGCACCTCTACCGAATATTTTGTCTGCTGCAAAAGTGCCCGAAAAAGGTGGATATAACCAGCCATCCTCGTTAGCGGGTACAACATCTAGGTGTCCGAGTATGCCGAATATCTCTTCGCCCTCGCCAAAGTCAGCGTGCCCAGCGTAGTTGTCGGCATTATATATTTTCCCGCCCATTTGTTGACACAGTTGGAGTACCCATTCCAGGCATTGGGCATTACCTTCTCCGAACGGCGCGTTATCCGTTGCTTCACTCTTGACAGTGTCGAACATTATTATCTTGCGCACTGCGTCAATTAACAGGCTCTGTTTACTATTCAATATGTCTATTTCTTTCATTCTTCACTTCTCCTATCATTGTTAGTTACATTATACACTATTAGCACAAGCATTGACAATAAAAATATATTGTCATTAAGACAATTATGTGCTATAATTTTCTCCTACACAACGGTAATCAAGGAGAGAACTATTGGATACTATCAGAACAAGATTCGCACCCAGTCCGACTGGATACCTACATATAGGTGGTCTGCGCACAGCCCTATACTGCTACCTCTATGCCAAGAAGAATAACGGCAAGTTCATTCTGCGCATCGAGGACACAGACCAAGCACGCTATGTAGAGGGCACAACAGAGATTATATATGCCAACTTGAAGGACGCCGGACTGTTATATGATGAAGGTCCAGATGTGGGTGGGCAGTACGGACCATACATACAGAGCCAACGCAAGGCAGATTATCTTAAATACGCTAGGATACTTATTGAACAAGGTGACGCATACTACTGTTTTTGCGACAAGGACAGACTTGAGCAACTACATCAACAGGGTGCAACTAAGTACGATAAACACTGTTTGAGTTTATCAAAAACAGAGATAGAGAGTAAACTGGCACAGGGCGTGCCCTACGTTATTAGGCAGAATATTCCTAGCAGTGGCACATCTACATACACTGACTGTGTTTTTGGCGAAATTGCCGTCGATAACAGCGAGCTAGAAGATAATGTATTAATCAAGAGTGACGGACTGCCAACATATAACTTTGCCAACGTAATAGACGACCACTTAATGGGCATTAATGTGGTAATGAGAGGGACAGAGTATCTGTCCAGTACTCCTAAATACAATTTATTGTACGACGCTCTGGGTTGGCAACGACCGATATATATACATATGCCCCCTATTATGCGTGACGAGAAACATAAATTGTCCAAAAGGGATGGTGCTGCCAGTTATGACGATTTCATTGCCAACGGATTCTTATCTCAAGCAATAGTCAACTATATAGCACTGCTGGGCTGGTCACCCAAGAGCAACCAAGAGAAGATGTCGCTACAAGAGATGATAGAGTTGTTTAACATAGAGGGTATCTCTCGCTCTCCCTCCATATTCGACCTGACCAAAATGAAGTGGCTCAACAGTCTATATGTTAAAGAGCTACCATTCGAGCAGTTTGTACAGATGGCAACCCCTTGGATTGACAAGAGCATGGTAGCAGGTAAATATGATTATGATAAACTATGTAAACTTATTCAAGGCAGAATTGAGATATTAAGTGACATACCTGACAAAATTAATTTTCTAGCACAGTTTGACAGTTATAACCTGCAACTGTATGTTAACCAAAAACAGAAGAGTGATATAGATATTGCACGGAAAGTATTACCTCTCGTAAAGAGAACAATGATGGGCATTAATGAGTGGTATAACGATACGATTTATCAACAATTATGTCAGATAGCGCAGGATAGCGGGCTCAAGAACAGCCAGATTCTGTGGCCCACAAGGGTGGCTCTGTCAGGACAGCAATCTACACCGGGCGGTGCTACTGAACTGGCAGAATTATTGGGTAAGGACGAGAGCATTAACAGGATAAATAAGAGCATAGGTATGCTTGATATGACACCATAGTTAAGACAGTATAGCGTGCCTTAGCCAGTATTAGTCATAGGATATATCGGCAGAATTATTTGCTAATGACGAGTGCATTAACAGGCTAATTAATAACATAATAACGCATGATATTGAACGGTAGTCATAACGCAGAACAGGGGTCTTAATCAGTACAATATCAACAGCTTCAATGATGTATAACGCAGATTATAAGCTAATTTGCACACTATATAAGGTCCTTATTTGCCCTCTGCGGGAACAAACTGCGGTTATGTATAAGTTTTTTCCACCCTTGCCTTATTGTGCCTTACTGACGTTATACATTAAACATAATTAAGTGTATTATATTTCGACAA
Organism: Clostridia bacterium; assembly: GCA_028698585.1. GTDB lineage: Bacteria > Bacillota > Clostridia > Christensenellales > CAG-314 > STF1-98. Next base: position 6,471 of record JAQVWG010000013.1, read on the forward strand.
GGCATATACATGATAGAATAGTGTGCACATGGAGAGGTGCCAATATCAGTTACTATAGCTGCTATTAACCTAGATATCATTTGATTAACACAACAGAATAATCACCTCACCTTAATGATAAATAATGCCCTAACTGTGCTTAATGCACAGACACTAGAAAAAGAAGGAGATAACAATGACTTACATCAATAAACTCGCTAATCAACTGGAACAATCCCACACTTCGTATCACGCAATCCAACTTGCAAGACAGGAGTTAATGGATAACGGTTTTGTGCAGATAGACGAGTCTAGTCAATGGAACATTAGACCAGGCGATAAGTGTCTGGTTATACGTGATGGCTCTGCACTTATTGCGTTCACTGTCGGAAATAACGCTAAGGGATTCAATATCGTGGCTTCACACACCGACAGCCCTTGTCTTAAAGTCAAGGCTAATCCAGAGCTAAGAGTTAGTAAATATACTAAACTCAATGTCGAGAGATATGGTGGTGGCCTTAATTACAGTTGGCTGGATATACCACTGCGTTTAGCAGGCAGAGTGATAGTTAAGCAAGACAACGGCACGCTTCAGTCACATCTAGTAGACAGTAAACAGCTAGTAGTCATACCATCTCTCGCAATTCACTTTAACAGAGAATCCAATAATGGATTGACTCTCAATCCGCAGAGTCATCTAAGCCCACTTGTTAGCATGCAGGACAACTTTATGCTAGATATAATGCGACAATACGAGGGTAAAGAAGTGTTGGGTACAGATATATACGTAACGTCAGCTGTCAAACCGTTTATTAATGGCTACAATGATGAGTTTCTATCAGCGCCACGCATTGACAACTTAACCAGCGCATTTGCAAGCGTTAGCGCACTTATCAATTCTCAAGGACATAATATCAGCATGACTTACCTTGCGGACAACGAGGAGGTGGGCAGTTCAACTAAACAGGGTGCAGGCTCGACATTTCTCAAGAGTACCATATCCAGAATATGTAGGTGCCTAAATTACGATAAACAGCAACTGCTCGCCAATAGCATAATGGTATCCTGCGATAATGCACATGCGGTGCACCCCAATTACGCTGAGAAAAGCGACCCCACCAACGCAGTACTACTTAACGGTGGCGTAGTTATTAAACACCACGCAAACCAGAACTACACTACTGACGCATTCTCTTCTGCCCTAATTAAGGATATCGCCCTGCTTAATAATATACCAACTCAAGACTTCTATATGCGTGCAGATATGCCCTGTGGTGGCACTTTGGGCGCTATATCTAGTCAACAGTTATCTATAAGGAGTGTGGATATAGGCTTACCTCAACTGGCAATGCACTCTGCTGTTGAGACGTGTGGCACGCAAGACTATGATAACTTAATCAAGTTGATGTCAATATTCTTTGGTGTAACCATACTCTGCCCTACATACGACACTATTAGAGTCCAAGCCTAATCATACACGTAGTCTAGCAGTTTATCATATCTAATTCAGTTACCGGCACCGCTATCAATACAATTAACTATATTTAAGACAATTATTAACCTAACAGCCTACACTGTTAGGTTAATTCATATTGACGCTCTGAATACACAGTAGACATTGTGCTGTGTATTGTGCCAAACTAAACGACACTACATAAGCCCTATTCTACTAATTAGCAGTTATTCTGTAAGGTAAGTATAATAATCTTTATTTCAATAGGTGTTCGCTTGACTTAATAGAACCATTATGATATCTTGTCTTGGCATGAATAATCTAGAACAAGTGGCCAGTAATCCACAACCACTACCAAAACTGTGGAATAAGAACTTCATAATACTTGTACTGGGGAGTTTCGTATCCATTATTGGATACTCCTGCGCTACATTCACTTTGGGCAAGTTCATGTTGGATACCAACAATAATGATATATTATTGTTTGCCTTTTCATTAGCCATTTCGATGTTGCCACGCCTTATCTCCCCTGCTATCGCTGGTACGTATTTTGACAGACACAGCAGGAGAAAGGCAATTTATACTATCGACTTTATGTCAGCAATACTGTTCACACTGTGTGCCATACTGTTCAGATTCGATGCACTTCATATAGTTGTTGTTTATGCAGTCCAATTCATACTAGGTGCACAAGACGGTGTATATATGGTGGCTTTTGATAGCCTTTTTCCACTACTGGTCACTACTAATACCACAAGGCAAGCCTACTCAATCAACAGTATGTTGTGGCCTATAGGTACTGTTATTTCGATGCCACTCACGCTACTCGGGTACGAGAAGATAGGTCCTCTAACTATGTTTATTGTTGCTAGTTGCCTACTGTTCGTTACTGCATGCATAGAGATATTCATTCGCGTGCGAGAACCCCACTTGATGCCCTATGAACCGGAAAAACAACTTAAACTGCCGAAGTCACCCAAACAGATTGAACACGAGAATAACGGTGGCACAATGGAAGAGTTGATTGAGAGAAAGGAGCGCAACTCCTTCTTCACCGACTTTAGAGAGGGCGCAAGATATATTAAACAGGAAAAGGGACTTCTGGCTATCACAATATACTTTTTTGTTGTCAGTCTATGTGGTGGTGCTATGAATACGCTGACATTCCCATACTTTAATGGTATGGAAAACGTACCCTTACTCGGTGGCACAGTATCTGGCTTGTGGGTGTACCTAGTGGTGTTTGGCACATCTACCATTGGACGGTTCATTGGCGCTAACGTGCAGTATCATGTCAAGTTCAAGGCATCAATTAGATACACTGTGGCTGTTGTAGTCTACATAACAACTAATATTATCACTATTGCGCTATTGCATCTACCAATATGGTTGATGTGCACAACAATGTTCATCGAAGGTATGTTGTCCGTAACAAGCTATAACCTGCGTATAAGCAGTACGCAACTGTATGTGCCAGAAGAGAAAAGGGGCAGATTCAATGGCGCATTCATGTTTTTCAACATGTTGGGCTCACTGTTCGGACAGATTGTTGCAGGTTTACTTGGTAGTACTACACTGACTGTTCCGATTATCATCAGCTGTGTATTCGCGTTCAACCTTATAGCGGTATTCATAATAGTTATACCTGCCCAAAAATACATTAAGCCTATCTACAATGTCGGTCTATAAAAGAATATAAGACTATTGCAACATAACTAGACTTATTCTACTTAAGCGACAATATGTAGAGAAACTAATTACGTTATCAGTGGCACTTATAGATTAAGTGCCACTTGTTTATTTATTACAGTGTTATTGCAGGACCAAATAGCTATTCTATCGCATAATTTGTCCAACGAATAGATTTGCCTGCCTTAATTGGCACGGCTAATCTGTAGAATATGCCGTTAAATAATATTCCAAGCGTAGCGATGTGTCTATACTAGCCAGCAACATAAGTCATTTTCACACATAAGAAGTGGCACTTATAGATTAAGTGCCACATGTTATATTACAAGTAATGTTAGTAATTAAGGCTATTACTTATTATGGCTCAACGACTCTTGCAGATATAGAACCTGCGCCTGTTATCTCTTGCGTAATAGATGGCGTGCCCTCATACGTGCATACGCCGTCATCTGTTGTGAATGAAAGTGCGTCAGTTACATCCACTTCGATAATACTACTGCCCATATTAGTCTTGATAGTTGCATTAGTGACGCTTAGGTCATATGCATGCAGCTTAACTTCTCCAATAGCCGTTGTGCTGAAATTAGTACAGGTGCCAACCATAGTCAACTCGCTGACAGCCATAGTTAATCTCATATCAAAGTTATCAATAGTATCTACACCAAAATTGATATATCCAGCCACTCCGCCCATCGATGCGCTCAGTCTAAATCCGCTGATTGAGTTAAAATTAGGTGTTGACAGCCCGAAATTGCCTGATAGTATCAGTTCTCTAATCTCTGCACCGATAGTAATAACTATCTGCGTGGTCATTCCATAGGTGTATTCATTACTGCCTGTAATGATTATCTTATCTGTAATAACGTCCTTAGTTATCGTCAGCGTATCAATTATATTGGTATCACCAGTGATGTCAATTTGATTACCAATTGTACTGTCAAGTACTACGGACACGTACTCTTGTTCTGCAGTATTGTCTAGCAGGGATATTCCTTTAATCTCTACTGTATAAGTATTACCATCCAGAAATTGATTGATTGTCTTAGATAATCCATCGCCTGTCAACTCGGTGCGTGGTGTGCCACAAGCAGTCAGTGTTAAACACATAAGAGCAAGGACTAGAGTTATGGCTAGCATTTTTTTCATAAAGGTTACCTCACTTATATTATATTATTATTGTATCACAAATAACGGTTATGTAAAGCGCTACCAATTAAAACTCATCAAATTATCACTAAACTATGATATTGATTAGCCTGTTGGGTATTACTATCACTTTCTTTACATTCATACCATCAAGTAGTTGTATTACTTGAGCGTCCTTTAGACACTCTGTCTCTATTTCCTTAACTGATAAGTTACTATCAACATTAATTCTGCACTTAATTTTGCTGTTAATCTGTACAGCCAACTCTACAGTATCCATAACGAGGTCTCTATCATTATATGACGGGAACCGTTGATTGCATATCGAGTATTCTTGCCCTAGTTGCTCCCACAACTCCTCACAGATATGTGGTGCAAGTGGAGTCAGCACTCTCAAGAAGTCCAACACGGTATTGAACAACAGTTTGCCATCATAGTTAGCTTGCGCTTGATACTTGGCCATAGTGTTGACCAGCTCCATCATTCTCGCAACGGCTGTGTTATACGAAAAATCTTGATAATCCTGTCCAACGCACTTAATTGTATTGGCAAGATAATATTTCAGCTCCTTATCCATTGGACTGTTACCCTGCTGATTCCGAGTTGAGTATGCGTCTATCACCACTCTCTCTACCTTATCATACCACCGAGCAATAGCCTTAACTCCCTCGTCCTTCCACGGACCCCCCTCAATATACTTGAATGCAAATGCGATATATGAGCGGAAAATGTCACTGCCATACTGCGAAACGTATGTGTCCGGCGATATGACGTTACCGTGTGACTTACTCATACGATTACCGTCTGGTCCCAGTATTACTCCTTGATGTACAAGCGACTTGAATGGTTCATCAAAGTCAAGATAACCCATATCACGGAGTGCTTTGACAAAAAATCTTGAATACATTAAGTGGGTGCAAGCGTGTTCTGGACCACCTACGTACTTATCTACTGGCAACATTCTATCAATCAGTTGTTTATCAAAAGGCATATCCTCATTCTTGTTATCAGGATACCGTAAAAAATACCACGATGAACATACGAATGTATCCAGTGTGTCACACTCTCGTTTAGAGGGTGCGCCACAGATTGGACAGGTAACGTTACTAAACTCTGGGTGCTTGGCAAGTGGACTGGCGCCGTCTGGTGTAAACTCGACGTCATAAGGTAATAGCACCGGCAAATCCTTTTCCGGCACAGGCACCATTCCACAATGTGGGCAGTATACAATAGGTATGGGTGCGCCCCAGTACCTTTGGCGTGATACCAACCAATCGCGCAAGCGGTAATTGGTAACCAGTTTACCTAGTCCTTGTTTTTCCAGCTCTTTGGCAACATTAATGGCACCCTCCTCGCTAGTCATACCGTTAAACTTACCACTGTTGACCATTATGCCATATTCTGTATAGGGCAGTTCATCCGCACTATCATCTGCGCTCTTAATTACTCTAACTATGTCTAAATTATGCTTGTGAGCAAAAATATAGTCTCTCTCATCATGACTAGGCACACCCATAATTGCGCCGGTACCATAAGTTGCCAGTACATAGTCACCCACCCACACCTGTACTTTTTTGCCATTAATAGGGTTAATTGCGTATGCGCCGGTAAAAACACCTGTCTTTTCCTTGGCTGTAGATAATCTCTCTATTTCCGTGGTCTTGCTAGCCTGTAGCTTATAGTCCTCAACTGCTTGTCTTTGTTGTGGGGTGGTTATCTTGTTCACCAGCGGGTGTTCTGGTGCAAGCACTGCGTACGAACAACCGAATAATGTGTCGGCACGAGTGGTGAACACGGAAAAACTCTCATCGCTGTTATATAACTTGAACACCAGTTCCGCACCGTTACTCTTGCCAATCCAGTTCTTCTGCATTAGTTTAGTTTTCTCTGGCCAATCCAACTTGTCCAGTCCGTCCAACAGCTCCTGTGCGTATGCAGTGGTCTTAAAAAACCATTGAGTAAGGTTCTTCTTGAGCACTTCACTACCACATCTCTCGCAGTGGCCATCAATTACTTGCTCATTAGCAAGAACTGTGTTACAACTGGTACACCAATTGACAGGAGCATTCTTGCGATATGCTAGGCCGTGTTTGAACAGTTGTATGAACATCCATTGAGTCCATTTATAGTAATCTGGGTTGCATGTAGCCAATTCATAGTCCCAGTCGAATGATGCACCCATATCACGCAATTGTTGTTCCATAATGGATATGTTCTTATGTGTACTGTCGGCGGGGTGCACGCCTGTCTTGATTGCATAATTCTCTGCAGGCAGTCCAAATGCGTCGAATCCCATTGGGTGGAACACATTCTTGCCTTGCGCTCTCATATATCGAGCATATATATCTGCCATACCATAGTTATACCAGTGTCCAACGTGAAGTTTAGCGCCAGAGGGATAACTGAACATCTCTAACACATAGTGTTTATTCTCTATTTTGGTCTTATCGAACTTATACAGGGCGTCTGCCTGCCATCTAGTGTTCCATTTCTTATCAATTTCGGTATAATTCATTGCCCTACCCCCTGCTGCATTACATAAATGTGCAATACAATAATTCTAACTCATAAGGTATTATGTGTCAATTATTTGGTCAAACTATGCTTCTTTTCTTTACAAGGGCACAATAATGATGTAAATTGTGTATATGACGCTCAAACTTTACTTGATTTTCATAGTCAGTATGTCTGCGATAACTTTCTGCCTGTACATACTGGACAAGCAGTGTGCCAAGAATAACTTGCGCCGCATACCAGAGGTAGCGCTCCTAATAATGTCTACCGTTGGTGGTAGTATAGGTGGATTAATAGCTATGTATACCGTTCACCATAAGACTAAACACTGGTATTTTGTTGCTATTAACACCGTGATGTCGATAGTAATAGTGTTCATAGGCGTAATGATTGGAACACATCTGCCGAGTGGGTTGTAGGTTAAGTATAAGCAATATAATTGCTCAGTCTTATTAACCTATTATACCTACCAAGTAGATTATGGTCAGCATATAACCAGCACTGGCTTTCCTAATCTTGCCCACGTTATATGCATAACAATGGAGTAAATCAGTATAATAGCGCTACTAATATTATGCCAACATAATACATTTTGTTGGCATTATTGATAATGTGATAACCAGTGATTATGATATCATTGGTCATTTTTTTATTTTTACTTTGCTGACCTTAGTATATTTCTACCAGTGACGTATGTTATTCAATAGCACGGGTAGATTGATGCACTTGTAACACAATTTATGCTAATTTATAGTAATTAGGTATTAATGCAAGGCAATTGGATAGACAAAGTATGGCTAAAATTACATATTGCGTGGATTATTAATAGTTAATGCTAAATACTGTTAGTAATGTTATGCACTCTGCGATAATTTGGCGACAATAATAGTTGTATCGTCAGCAAGACAGCCGTTACACTTGCGTTCAGCTTGCTCATATAGTTCTTCGGCAATAATCTGCGGATTGGTGTAGTTTATGTCTGTCAGCATATAACCTATCTCGTTCTTGTCACTAAACATGTCTGCAAAACCGTCTGTATACATCACTATTATGTCTGTATCACCCATGACTTTTTTGCTCACAAGTGGTTTCATCTCTTCTAATACTCCAAGCGGTAGACTGCCGTTGGCAATAAACTGCACTTCACCCCCACATTTAATTACAGAATTGGGCGCACCTAGTTTAATAAAGTCGGTATTGCCATTAGATAAGTCTATTATGCACAGGTCTATTGCTGTAAACACTTCATCATCTTTAGTCGCCAGCAGTTTATTTACACAGGACAATATGATATCACTGTCGAACCCAGCCTTATAGAAGTTTTCTACCAATGATATTGCCGTATTACTCGTGTGTTCTGCTACTTCGCCACTGCCCATACCATCACACAGAGCCAGTAAAAACTTGTCGTTAGACAAACGTATAAAAGAATACGTGTCGCCCGATACTGTGCTGTCGTGCTTAATACCACCTACGTAACCGTATGTAACATTATATCTTGATTTAGGGCGCAAGAATAACACTTTCCAGTTGGGATTGTTAGGTATCACTTCTGCACTATCAACATACAGTTGACAATTACATATTTTGGACAGAATGGTGGTAACTATCTCCTTGTCCGCATGGGCAGACGCTATAGTTAACGAGCACAGCAAAATGTCATTATCCTGCCATATAGACACCTCTTTGACAAGGCAGTTGTAGAATGTCAAGTCTTGCATTGCCCTCTTTTCCTTATCTCTGTCGAACACTAATTTACCCTTGCAGGATGAAGATAACTGCATCATTATCCTAGATACACCGTCCAGTTGTTCGCCTATGAGAAGTTTACTGTTGCATTCACTTGTTGTGCGTTGATAATATTGTTTATACGTTACTATCTCTCTGTTGAAGCAAGTCAGTATTGTATTAAGGCGCATACAGTTGGTTGTAAGTATGTTAGGGATGTCTAGTAGCGTAGCCTTGCCACGGTCTAACCCAACAGTTGCAAGGTCAATGAAGGCGTTCTCCGTCTTATCTAAATTAACACGCCAACACTTAGCTCGCTCCGGACAATCCTTACAGATACTCTCACTCACCTGCTTGGCTATTGCAATACACGCTTTTTGTGGCTCTAACTGTTTAGTTGCCATGGACTTGAATGATAACTGCATTTCGTGGAAAACGTCTGCCAACTGATACAATCTATGACTCAAGTTTCCTCGCAGTCTGTTGATTATGTGGCTTACCGAGTATTGCTCTCTCCTGTTGCCCATTATGTCTATCCACTTCTGTATGCTCTTACTGGGTATGGCGCAGAAGCACAGGCACCCAAATGCGCACGCTAATATGTGCCAATAACCAATGCGCGCATAAGCGTCAAAAAAGAATGTCGTAATTAAGCAGGAAAAAGTAAGTGAAAGTGCAGATAATAGCCGTGAGATACTGCAAAAAGCGTATGCGAACAATACATATAGACAATATATGGCTATGGCAGACACTTGACCACTCTGGAGTGCTATGCCTAATCCGAATGCCACTGCCAGTCCCCCACTTGTCTGTGGACTGAATACGAACAATGCAGTAAGCACAACGAATGGGACGATGATATCTACTATGTAGACGCCCTCTATATTGATTGGCGCAAGCGATTTGGTCAAAATGGCAACCACCAGCAGTATACAGATTTGCTCGTCTACACCCATTTTATAGCGTAGTCCCCTTACGAACAACGCGCGCAATACGTATATGCAGATGAATGAATAAATCAGTGCTATTGCACAGTCCATAAGTCGCGTGGGCAACGCAGACTGGCTATACTGATAGAATACGTAGAAAAGTTGAGATAGACAGATATAACCTATGAGTAACCAACGGTTGACTTTTTTGTTAATCTTGCCATGTATAAACAGTGCCAGCAACATAGGTACAGCCTGTGAAAGGCTAATAAGTATGTCGTTTACCCCTCCGAACAGTGAAGATATAATATAAATCAGCGAAGATAACCATATATTAAGGCAATATAGACAGCCAACAAACAGTCCGTAGGATAATCCGTAGGCATAATCAGATTGCCTAACTAACAGCAGGCACAGGCATAGAGATATATAGATAAACGTTTGTTTAATGACCGACTTGCCCGATTGCATACATAACCCTCGCCTTAACGTATAAACGGTAGGTATATCATATAGTCAACTCTGGGCAATAATATGGCTAATCTTGTTATGTGTTGTATTTTTTTGAGCAAAACCTATTCAGTCGATAATCTACACTACGAACTAGTAGACAGCGCATGCAGAAGCACCGAATAAGTAATGTTTCGATTAATATCATTATTTTTCATTGATTGTCACAGTTTATAGTCTTATTCCTAACCTGCGCGCTCTTACTATAAATAACATAACTTTATAAATATTAAGAGTAGATTTCGTCGTTACTTCTAATATTGCGTTAAGAGAATGAAATATATGATTATTATTACTACAGTGTGTTTTTGATATAAGTAATATTGTTGTCAACAATAACGTAACCTGACTGGGTAGTATAAATAAATGTTACTCGTTTAACTCAACCTGTTCTGCATAACATTATGGCGATTAAGATATTACGTCTCTACACATTTTGGGTTAGAAACATAACTTAAATTACATCAACCTAACTTGCTCTGGTCGCAGTTATGGGCTTATAGACAATTATAACTTACCTTGATAGCATTAGAACTGACTCTATGCAAAACTGCGTTAATATAGACACAATTAACTTAACTTGCATAGATGTGTAATAAGGCATTATAGACATCTCAATCTAACCTATTCTGCATTTAATTCGAGCTATTGGATGAATATAACAAAACGGTCTTTGAGCATTATGACATAACCTGTCGGGCATTAGAATTGACCATTTCTAAGGCGATTAACGAAGTGCAAAACTTTGTTTTTTTGCTCTGTCGGAGGTAGTAAGGACAGTATCACTCTCAGTGTATACTTTTTTAGTGTATCAAAATGAGGCCCCAGGAGCCATTCAGGGAAGGTTGACAGAGCTAGTGAGTAAACATTCGAGTTGGATAACAACTGCTCTATGGTGCTGTCTAGGATGTCTGTTTCGTTAATTTATTGTGCTCCTTTTTATTGCTTTTTTTTATCTTTACTATTAGGCTTATTGTTCTACAACTTATGACTAATAATAGCTGATAGTTCCCCACGACTACTCTGTTATAATTAGTACATTGAGCATTACATTATAACAATCGCTCTGTCGTTAGTCGTTATTATGTGTAGACAGAACTAACGGGTAGTTACCGCTATCTATACGACAAATGATTGTGTTAGTGCGTTACATTGCTACCTTGTATTATATGCTTGAACATAGTTGATAAGACACACCTTAGTCCATGCGTAATACACTTAACGACAGTGACATGTGGTATGTTGAATTGTTGTCGTGTAATTATGTTAACACCTTATAATTTGTTGTCGTAGTTAAACAGAATTATCGCTCGTTTCATACCCACCGACATAAGCAGTAAGCGTAAATATAATATTAATATAAGCGTAACCATGCGATAAATATCAATAATATTGGATATGTGCTGATATGCTCATAATAGTAAGTAGTAATTGGGTTATTATGACCTTAATATAATTGGATAATAGGGTTATGCGTCCACTAACGGGTATCACTAAATATTTAGCTCCGCTCAATATTAGTTGTGGGTTATCGTGAGCTCAAGCAATAATAAACAGTTCGCACGACCTCAAGTAGATATAAAGAAAAACTGTGGCGCCGTTTAAGTGCCACAGTTGATAGGGAAAATAGAAAAGTGCTGTCAAATATATATAGATTTCTGCATTATCAAAAATAAAATAATATGAATGCAGAATTAAGTCAAGTAGTAGCTAATATCGGTTAAGTCCTCCTGTCCGTTCCGAACACGTGCTTGGACATGTTCTCCCTAGTATATACCTTGCACCTGTTCTTGCCATGATTCTTGGCAAAATACATTGCAGAATCCGCACGAGATACGAGCGTTTCGTATGTCAAACTTTCCCTGTTGTGAGATGCTATGCCTATGCTAACACCCACTGTAACTATACCTATGCCCTTGACGGCGAACTTGCCAGCCCTCTTGATAATTGCCTGTGCGAGTAGTTTAGCATCTTCTTCGCTACTGTTGGGCATGAAAATAAGAAACTCATCGCCACCCACTCTGGCAACTATGTCACTAGTCTTGGACAAACTAACCATTATCGAAGAGAACTTCTTGATAACTTCGTCACCGGCAACATGACCGTATTGAGCGTTTATACTATGGAAGTCGTCTAGGTCCATCATCATGCACATATTGCTGTCCTTGCCGTCTTGTGCTAATATCTCGCTTACCTTTTCCTTAACATAGCGCTTATTATATAGTCTTGTCAATGGATCGAGGTTAACCTCTTGTTTAAGGTTAAGCAAAAACTCTTTTTCTTCGTGAATACTCTCAATTTTGCCAATAATATGCTTTACCTGTCCTCGACTGTCGCATACGGGAGAATATACGCACTTGCACCAGATATATTCATCGCCAAAATATTTATTGCGACATTCATAACGTCCCGAAACGCCACCTATGGTGTCAATGCACATTTGTAACTTAGCCTTCCATTCATCCACATCCTCGGGGTACATATAGGTAGATTTACGAATATATTGAAGATAATCCTTAATTACTATCTCTTTATTGTCTCTTCGCTTCAAAAAAGTCATTGTATCGCTCGCAACATCAAGGTCGAAAATTACCTCATCTATGGCTTTTTCTATAGCCTTATATCTCTCGCGCATATCTCTCTGTTCTTGTTCTTGCAGAGTTTTTTCCGTTATATCATTAATAGCAAGCAGTAGCAATTTATCTCCATCATCGCTATAACCGAAAGACATATCGGTTACTTCTGCATACACTATCTGTCCGTTTGGCTTATAAAATCTCGCATTATACTCGGCACGCTCAATTTGGCCCGACTTGAGATTCTCGTATGAGTTGGCTATCAAAGGAATGTCATCAGCATATACGAACGAACGCCACTGCGAATTAAGTAATTCCTCTGCAGACCTGCCCAGAATCCTACACGTAGCGTCATTTAATTCATACACATTATTGAGCTCAATACTCCATATACTTAGTCCTAATGACACCAGATTGAACACTGTCTTGAATCGCTCTTTGTCCTTGATAATGCTACTGCGGATACGCATATCCTTCTGTAAATTAATATCAACATCATTGATGGATAACTTCTCCACGTCTACCAGCCGCTGTTGCGCCTTAACAGCCATTTCTTGGGTGTACTTGCCTGTGTCCTCCTTAGTCATTGGTTTGGCAAAATAATAACCTTGACCGTCGTCACATCCACATTCGCGCAAGAACCCGAATTGTTCTTGGGTCTCTATGCCCTCTGCTACCGTTCGCAGACCTAAGTCCTTGGCTAGTGCTATAACAGAGCGAATGATAGCCTTACTCTTGGCACTAGCAGATGTAACGGATAAGAACTCCTTGTCTAGTTTGACCACGTCGAAATTGGAGTCTTTGAGCATGTTAAGCGAGGAATACCCACTACCAAAGTCATCTATAGCAACGGTAAAGCCTGCATAGTGTAGTTTACTGATGGCATTTTCCATCATCTCTTTATCGCCGAAGAATATAGTCTCGGTGAACTCAATCTCAATATTACCCGTGTCTATGCCTCTCTCCTTGCAGATATTGGTCAGTTTACTTACGAATTGATTATCCAGTAGCGCAACACGGGAAAAGTTGATAGACACTGTTTTAGGCACTCCACCACTAAATATTTGATTTAATATATCATCGCACACTTGCTCAAAAATCATTAAATCCAGCGTTCCTATTACACCTATTTTTTCACACAGGGGGACGAATGCGTTGGCGCCCAGTACACTGCCATCCTTTTGCACCCACCTTACCAGCGCCTCATATCCGGTTACCTCACCGGTAATAAAACTGACTTTTGGCTGATAATAGGGAATGAACTCCCTCTTGTTAATAGCATCAATCAATCGTGCCGTGGACTTGGTGGTCTCTATCTCTTGTTGATGAAAACTCTCATCATATATGGCAATATTATTATCACGATTGCCTTTGAGCGTCCTCTTGGCTACCAGCGCCCTGTCTATGTAAAGTGCTAGAGAAAGGTTGGGATTGTTAATCTCACATATCCCGAATGTCAGGAGAAGGGCCTCTAGTGGGCGCGCATTACAGATGGCATCACTGAACACCTTGAGGTTATCGACTAGATTAGACATAGACAAGTTCTCTGCTAGAATTACGAAATGATCTGCCTCCAGTCTAGCACCTATCTCATAATTGTCCTTATACAGTGTGATGGCTCGTGCGCATTCTATAAGCAGTTTATCACCCTCGTCGTATCCGCGAACAGAGTTAAAGTGCTCGAACTTGTTGATATCGAAGTCGACGACAAAAAATCGCCTTGCACTTGCTACATTTAAGATTTTCCTAGCTTTTTTCTCGAATCCGGCACGATTATACAGTCCTGTCAGCGTGTCAAAATATAGTAGTTTTTCCACTCTCTTACGCATGTCCATATTGATAATAACGGCAACGAAGAGAATTAATGCTGCAGTAGCGAATATAAATACAATAATTAAATTGTGATAATCACTTAATGATAGAGATAGAGTGGGCAACAAATTGACAGACAGAATAGTAGAATTATATAAATATGTAAATATGGTATATGGATACGGGTCAACGGTGGTCAATGACATCATGTATATCAATACGCATAGTATTGATAGTACACCCCTCGTTATACCATAAACCAATCTCCTCTTATACATACTCCCCCACAAGATGTGATAATCGGTTATCCGTTGAATTGATAACTGTAAGTATAATAATAACATACCAATCACCATTAAGTCAATGTTTATGCAAAAAATAGCACAAAAAGGGGGTATTGTTATATCCCCCTTAATATCTGCGATTATGTGATGTCTAATATATCATTATCTAATTATGCTATCTATTGAGTTAGAACGTAGCAACAGTGTTGGGAATAATCAAGTGGGCATCTGTTTTGGCTACAACTTCTTCAATGGTGGTGTCCTTATTTATTTCCTTGAGCAGTAGTCCTTCACTAGTGCACTCAATTACTGCCAACTCAGTAATAATCATTTTGACTTTTTTGTACGCTGTTAGTGGGAGAGTGCATTGCTTAAGAATCTTGGGCGAATCCTTGGCTGTATGAGTGGTTACTACTATAACCTTCTTGGCGCCTGCAACCAGATCCATTGCTCCACCCATTCCGGGCACGAGTTTATTAGGTATAATGTGGCTTGCAAGACTACCTTGTTCATCAACTTGGAGTGCACCTAGGAATGTCACATCCACATGTCCCCCGCGAATAATGCCGAACGATGTAGCAGTATCAAAAAACACTGCACCCTTATTGACCGTTACATGTGTTGCACCTGCGTTGACGATATTCTTGTCTTTTTGGTGTTCCTCAGCCAATTTACCCATACCGAGAATGCCATTCTCCGATTGGAGTACAATATCAATATCGGGACTTATGTAGTCGGCAATTAGTGTGGGCATACCAATGCCTAAGTTGACAACATCACCGTCTTGTATCTCTTTAGCTGCTCTGCGTGCAATTATTTCTTTAGCGTCCATTAGTCGTTACCCCCTGCTACTACTATGTAGTCCACGAATATACCCGGTGTCATTACGTATTCTGGCTCAAGTTCACCCACTTCTACCAGTTTCTCCGCCTCTACTATGACTATCTTACATGCAGTGGCTATGATTGAGTTGAAATTGCGTGTTGTCCCTCGGTGGAATATGTTGCCGGCCTTATCCACTATACTGCCGTGTAATATGGCAACATCTCCAAAGAGTGGTTTCTCAAGTAAATAATCCTTACCGTCTACGTTGATTATTTGCTTGTCCAGTGCAACGTCGGTCCCTATGCCTGTCGGTGTCAATACTCCACCCAGCCCGTGTCCAGCCGACCTTATGCGTTCGATAAGTGTTCCCTGTGGGACTAGGTCAACCTGCATTTCGCCCGTGCTCATAAGCCTACCCGTCTCAGGATTGGTGCCAATATGAGAGGTAATAACTCTCTTAACCTGTCTGGTGGCTATGAGTTTACTTACTCCTGTGCCTACAAGTCCGGTATCGTTGCCAATAATCGTAAGATTCTTAACTCCCTTGGCTACCATACCGTCAATAATGGTCTCGGCAGCACCGCATGACAAGAATCCGCCGTACATAACCACTGCGTCGTCATTGATAAACTCTAACGCTTTATCAAGTGATATAACCTTGTTTTTCAAATGTTCATCCTCCAAATAGTATTAGTTGGGTTCATTTATATGTTTAACTGTAATATCTATCTTAATAGTTTATCGGTGCTAGGCAATAGATGTGCGCTGTTGTGCCTATAGATGATTAATGAATTACACCAACTTGCGCTCTACCATCTCTTGCACGGCGAATGATATGACATCATCTGCGTATTTTCCCACACCGAATCCTGCGTCGTAGCCCAGTTCCTTGGCTAGTTCATGCGTTATGCGTGCACCACCACAGATGAGTACCACCTTACTGCGCAGTCCGTCTGCCTCTAATAACTCAACTAGATTGGTTAGGTTGGCTATGTGTATATCCTTCTGCGTAACTGTCTGTGATACCAGTAATATGTCTGCATTTACTTTTTTGGCGAACTCAATGAAGTCTGCGTTGTCTACTTGACTACCCAGATTGTATGTCGTTACCATATCATATCTCTCTAGTCCGTAGTGCCCAGCAAATCCTTTACGATTAAGAATAGCGTCTATACCGACAGTATGTGCATCCGTACCCGTGCTTGCGCCGACTACCACTACTTTGCGACCTATGTTATCCTCAATATACTTATTGGTCTCATCCATAGTCATAGTCGTACTCTCTACATCGTTAACTGTGATAGCATTATAGTCAATAGTGTGTGCACACGAGCCATACACTACAAAAAACGTAAAACCTTCATCCAGTCGTTGTGATAGTGCCACGTTGGGTTCTATTAAACCCATTTTCTTGGCATATAGTCGTGCTGTCTCGGTGGCCTTGGCGTTACACGTAATGGGTAAGGTAAAGGATATCTGCACTTTGGCGTCATTCATAGTGTCGCCATAGGGACACAGTTTAGATAGATTAAGCGTAAGGTCTGTCGAACTTTTCTTGGTACTGTATAATCCGCTGCTCATGATTGTTGCCCTCCCTGTGTGAATATCGAGATAAATGGGTTAAAATAAGTGGTTGCCTTAACGAACACTCCATTCAATCCTTTGCCACCGTCCTGAGGGCGTTTAATGGAAGCAAAAGTACCCTTCTCTAGTGTATTAAATAACCCGTCCCGTTCAATCTCTTTAAGTAAATCGTGCGCTTTATTGAGTACGTAGTTGGCACGGGTCTTGATTATACCGTTATCCTTGAACAATATCTCATCGCCTAGGTCCGCCATGGTGTTAAAAATGTATTGTGCATTCTCTATGGCTAAGGCTCTGTCCGACATAAATGGCGTGTGTATTGCCTCGGTCATCATACCTAATAGGTGGATTTTTTGCCCGGTGATAATGGTGGTTGCGTTAAATAATGCGTCTTGTATATGTCCTCTAAAAATATTGCCTGTCATATATTTAGTCGGTGGCATATATTTAAGCGGTGCATTGGGGAAAATCTCTCTAGCCATTTGTGCTTGAGCCAGTTCGTATAGGAAGCCGTTCTTGATTGACGGGTCAATCTCGAATGCGTGTCCTAGTCCCATAAACTGCTCTTTGACACAGGCATTGAGTGCAAACTGTTCATTGAGGAATTGACTTGCAAGCACTGTGTGGGCTTCCTCTACTGCGTCTGCAGTGGTAAGATAGTTGTCCTCGCCAGTATTGATAATTACCTCGGCATAAGCGTTAATCAATCGGCTGAAATACTGGTCGACCATTGTCCTTTTCATATTGATATCTCTAAACAGTATCCCGTACAGCGCATCGTTTAACATCATATCCAGCCGTTCAAGCGCGCCCATGGCGGCTATCTCAGGCATACATAGGCCAGAACAGTAGTTGCATAATCTAATATATCTGTTTTGGCTCTGTCCTACTTCATCTAGCGCTTGGCGCATTAAACGAAAGTTCTCTTGAGTAGCGTATGTCCCACCGAATCCGTCAGTCGTAGCCCCGTATGGAACATAGTCTAGTAGGCTTTGACCAGTTGTGCGAATGACTGCTATGACATCTGCGCCCTGCTTGGCTGCCGCCTTGGCTTGAATGATGTCCTCATAAATATTGCCTGTTGCAACAATTAAATAGATATAAGGGCCCTTTTTATCTCCATACTCGGATAGATACTGATTGCGTGTCGCCACATTATGCTTAACTACATTAGCCGTCTTGTTGGCAATTACCATAACTGCCCTATACACTTGTTCTACGTTGTGTGTGGGCGTCTTGGATAAATCAATCTCCCCTTTATCTATCGCCAGCGCAATCTGTTGTGGGGATAGATTATACTCTAAGATTGCATTTCCTAGACAATATGCTACGCCTTGGGACAATATGCCCTTGTTTTCTAGGTGTTCCACCACCACATTGGGCAGTGGGACATCCATTGCATTGACGTCATCTATACCCATTAACCTACATATAGTACGTTCAACTGCAACTGTTGAGTGTAAATCAATATATTGTTGCACTTGTTGAGCTGTATTATGAGCGTATTGTCTACACTCTGCCACGGTTGTTATAGGAAGGTCAAGTTTGTTTATCATTATCATACCTCAATTGCACATAACGCTCGTTACTGCTGTTAGGGTGCAAAAAAATCTAATAGTCATTATGTACTACCTTATATCTCAACGCGTGATAGTACTCTATTGTATAATCGTTATATTACTGGTGTCTTTTGTTACGTTCTAGTCCCTCTGGCTCTAGTGATAGTTTCTTGCCCTTGAGTAGTCCCATAACTCCTGTTGGCGCAGTTCTCCCCTGCTCGCACTTACATTCTGGTGAAACGTAGTTGGTCGGCTGGGTGTAGGTGGTGATAACTCCCTCGAAGTTGCGCAACACTACCTTTTCGGGACTCTGTGAGATAATGTAGTTGGGAGATACCGGTATCTTGCCACCACCACCAGGTGCATCTACTACAAAAGTAGGTACTGCGTAGCCTGAAGTGTGTCCTCTTAGTCCCTCAATTATCTCTATGCCCTTACTGATGGGTGTACGGAAGTGCTCTAACCCTTGGGATAGGTCGCATTGGTAGATATAGTATGGGCGCACCCTTATCTTGACTAGTTCGTGTACCAGTTTTTTCATAATGCACACACTGTCATTAATGCCCGCTAGAAGTACACTTTGGTTGCCTAGCGGTATGCCTGCATTTGCAAGCATTTCACACGCTTGCTTACTCTCTTGAGTAATCTCTTGAGGGTGATTGAAGTGTGTGTTGAGCCAAATCGGGTGATATTTCTTGAGCATATTGCACAACTCTAGGGTAATTCTCTGTGGGCAAACTACAGGTGTGCGAGTTCCTAATCTAATAATCTCGACGTGTTCTATTGCTCTTAACCTAGATATAATACTCTCTAGTCTGTCATCAGACAACATTAGACAGTCACCACCGGACAGTAATACGTCTCTCACCTCAGTATGATTGGCTATATAGTCAATACAGGCGTCTATCTGAGCAGGTGGACAACTGCTGTCTGTCTGCCCTGCGAATCGTCTGCGTGTGCAGTGTCTGCAATACATAGAACACTTGTCTGTAACAAGGAAAAGTACTCTGTCAGGATATCTATGCGTTAATCCCTTTACGGGGCTGTCCGTGTCCTCGTGCAGGGGGTCTAATAGGTCGGCAGGACAGGTGTGTAACTCACTTATCGTGGGTACGCACTGTTTTCTTATTGGATCCATTGGATTATCAAGGTCAATTAATGACAGATAATAGGGTGTAATTGCCATGCGAAGTGTCGATAGGCACTTTTCCACGCCCACTTGTTCCTGCTCTGTTAGTTTTACATACTTCTGTAAGTCTGCAAGTGTCTCTATGCGATTGCTTGTCTGCCAGTGCCAGTCATTCCACTGTTGGTCTGGAACGTTGACAAACAATCCGTTCTCTCTGCTACTTCTCATTGTATAACTCCTTACTAATTATAGTGTGATATGTTGACTTATTGTATCTACTGTTAATCAACAACTAACGGCCGTCCGTTAAATATATTTCTCTTGGAACAGTTTGCGAATACCGGGGGACTCCCTCAGCACGTTAAGTGTAATCTCGGCGTGATTCTTAGTATATCCATTACCTATAATCATATTGACGTCCTTGCCTACACCCTCTGCGCCCAGCGCTGCACGAGTAAAAGACGTTGCCATTGAGAAGAAGTAAACAATACCGCCATCTCTAACCGGCAGAATGCTTGCCATCTCGGTGCCCTGAACATTCACACAGTTTACTGCTACATCATACTCACAACCATTGTTGGCCTCGAGCGACTTCTCTAACACTTCGACAGGTTGGTCTGCGCTTGCTAGTATGCACGAGTCTACTACACCCAGTTCCATAAGTGTGTCTGCATAGGCTTGTTTTCTTACTACTCCCACAACTCTGCCGTTCTTACCAGCCTTCTTCTTGGCTTCGTAGCATACCAGTATGCCACTCTTACCACCAGCACCCAGTACCAGTACCGAATCTCCTTCTTTAACCAGATTCCTAGTCTGTGCAGGAGCACCAGCTACATCAAGTGCTGCCAGTGCCAGTTGCTCGGTCATATCACTAGGGAGTTTAGCATAAATGCCACTTTCGAAAATAACTGCCTTGGCTGTAACGTCTACACGGTCGATATTGATGTGTATCTTATCAATACTCTTGATACAGAGTGGTGTTAACGATAGACTGACAAGACTCGCTATCTTATCCCCCACTTCTAGGTCAATTTTGCCAACTAGGTCGCTACCTATGTGGGCAACTCTGCCAATAAACATACCACCAGAACCGGTAACGGGGTTCTGCATCTTACCTCTTTGAGAAACAATTTCCATAATCTTAGCGGCAATCTTGCCTTCATCCATATTGGCTTCTTTCTTGAGTTGGGTAAATGATGCGCTGTCAATGTTAAGCGATATCACATCGCATACTATCTCATTGCTATATAATTGGTTGAATGAGTTGTTAATTCTCTGTGCTGTTTGGGGCATAACTCCCACAGGCTCTAATACTCTGTGTGTACCATACTTGTTTCCTTTTAATTCCATTGTAGTTCTCCTATATACAATATTTTTGTTTGTTAATTGGGCGTTTATATATGATTAGTGCGTAGTCGTCACTTCTGGGCTAATCCCAGTATGCTTCTTGCCTCGCTGGGGGTTGCTATGGCTCTACCTAATTCGTTGGCTATGCGCACCACCTTACTCACCATTTCGCCGTTACTGTTGGCCTTAACACCCTTACTAAGATAGATGTTATCCTCGAATCCCACTCTTACGTGTCCGCCGAGAATTATGCTCATTGTGGCCATATCAAATTGACATTTGCCTACACCGCTGACTGTGTATGTACTACCCTGCGGTAAGCTACCTATCATGAAAACTAGGTCTCTCGGTGTTCCTGCTATTCCGCCGTTGACTCCCATAACGAAGTTAAAGTGCATGGGCATATCTATTACACCTTTTTTGGCCAGTCTAATTGCCATATCTACCATGCCTTTATCGAACACCTCTAACTCTGGCTTGATGTTGAGGGGCTTCATGGCGTTGGCAAACTGAATAATGGTGTTCTCTGTGTTGACGAATATATCATCGCCACCAAAATTGCATGTACCGCAATCAAGTGTTGCCATCTGTGGGCACAGTGTTATTGGTTGTAGTCTTTCCTCGTTGCTCATACCAACGGCTCCACCCGTGCTAGGCTGTATTATAACATCTGGACACACACTCCATATCGCATCCATGCATTGCTTGAATCGTTGTTTACTCTGTGTGGGCGTTCCGTCATCCTCTCTTACGTGCAGGTGAATTATACTGGCGCCTGCGTCGTATGCCGACTTGGCCTCACGCGCTATCTCATCTACTGTATAAGGCACTGCTATGTTGTGTTGTTTAGTAACCTCTGCGCCACATATTGCAGCGGTTATAATAAGTTTTTCCATAATATTACCTCTTAATATTGATTGCCATATCTGTTATTATGACAACCTGTCTAATATATTGGTTGCTTGCAAAGATGATAGTTTATCATAGCCTGTTAGTCTTCTGTCAGGACTGATAGTAATCTGTGTTCAACATTACTGTTATCGTGTCTTGCGTTGCTTATCCTTGGGCACTACGCATGTGCCACTTGCACGACAGACGACTATTGGACTATCCAGCACATCACATGCACTGTCGTTGATATCAGGGCGAGGCATAATCACTTTGACTGCTTGGAATGTCATTTTGCGACTGGAGTTGCCTACTTTAACTATCTCTCCTGTTGCCTCAATGAAGTCTCCCGCATATACTGGCGCTAAGAACTCTACATTGTCATAGGCGCAGAATAGTCCCTCATCACCATCGTTGATAATGAGTAGTTCTGTTGCTACATCGCCGAATAGTTGTAGCATTTTGGCACCGTCTACTAGATTACCACCATAATGAGCATCATTAGCGCCCATTCTAACTCTAATTGTTGATTTCATGATATTACTCCTTAATTATATAGATTATTAGATACTGTTAATGCTTGTGCTTAATTAAGTACGGCACAGGTGAGATATTGTTTGATACAGCCTATGGGCATACTTATATGCAATCATTTCTTAGATACATAAAAAAAGCACTATCAAGAAATGGTAAAAAATCTTTAATAGCGCTTCGTATTAACTACGACAGTGGTACTGCACTCGGCATTACCCCCAAGTATGACACTTAATAGACATAGTGTTATACTTTCGGCGACAAATCTATTCGGCGCATATACGGTGTCTATCCCTTGTGCGCTGTACCATATTTATCGCTACCTCTATAATATTAACCTATAATAATATCTTATTATAATCACGGCCGTTTTGTCAACAACTTTTATTCAAAATCTATGTAAAGAACCATAAATATTTAGCGAATATTTACACCAAAATACATTCTGTATGTATAGCACACAAGTATATGTTGTCACTCGAATTAGCGTTACTAAGCATCGTCTAAGTCTATGTATTTATAGTAATATTCGGCAGTCAATTATGTTACAGTGCATTCTGCACGTAACTAACAGGGAGTAGCTAATCATTGGATAATCCGACATACAAATCTAATTATTTGCGCATAGTGCCTAATGAATCCAGCATGTGGCTGTACGATGTGTACCCTGCATTTAGCCAACAGGGAGTGATAGCCACACGCCCATAGTATTCTACTCATAATCAACGCGTGTGAGCAATAATATGAGCAATTACTATAATTTAATGTGTAATGTGCATATATTGACTAGGTATGTATGTTGTGCATATAACGACAAGGTAGTATAACGTATATTCGTCATTGTGCACTAGTTAAGGTGCGAGAGAATATAAGGAGATAGATTGAGCAGGTGGCAGATAGTAAGAGCGTCCTTTGGTACAGGTTGATTACCGTCTACCTTAATCAGACCGTAGTCTAAATGAGCAGAGATGAAGTCAGCGCTGACAGGCAGGGTGTACGGCGGAAGTGCAGACAAGCCCTTGACCTGATAATGCGCGTTGGCATAACTGCTAACTTGGTCGAAGTGAGTTGTCATAACAGTTATGCAGTCTAGTTGATTAAATGTCTTTACAACGGCACTGAACAGTTGTTGCCCTTCGCCTGCGTTGGTGGTCTTGGCGAACTCGTCGAATATCACCAACCCATACTGATTTTGCGCTCTGTCTACAACTTGATTGAGCTTAATTATCTCCATACCAAACGCAGACAGACCTTGTTCGGCGTCATCTCCCTCATTGCTTACGTACTCGAAAAAGTTAAATACTGGACAGTCCATACTGTCAGCATACACGAAGAAGGCTAAGTTGGCCAGCATGCAATTAAGCATGATTGTCTGTAATGCTACACTTTTGCCTCCCATATTGGCACCCGTTATCACCGTGACGCCCTTGTCTAGCTCTATGGATATGGGCGTAAATACCCTGCCCTTGCTCTCTAGATGATGTGCGACGTTAGGGTTAATTAAATTGACGGCTACAAGGCGCTCTGTATTAACACTCGGACGAACGGCATTACCTTTATACGCTAAATAAGATTTGGCTATCAACAGGTCTATGTAGCCTATGCAATCTAGATTAGTTAACATACTATCGATAAAGTTTGCCAGTTGGCTACATAATATCTTGCGACAGTTGGCTTCCTCTAGTCTTTCCTGAACTGCTATATCTAGGTGCTCTTTTTTGACTTGCTCGCGCATTGTTATATCTACTAACTGTTTTTCCAGTCTGTGCTTACTATCCCTTATTTTCCGCAGTTGCTCTGTGTAGTTGTTAGGAAAATAGAATGTCGATATGCGTTGCTTATCAAAATCAATAGTATTAAGTGCGTCAGTAGTGTCAACGAAATCAACGCCCTGTAAGTGCGCTGTGGCTATTAGGTCGGCTATCATAGGGCTTAAGGTGTCGCATAGCAACAAGAACTTCTTAATCTCGAACAACTCAATCTCATCAAGCGTATGATGAGGTAATTTAGATACCGATTTACTAATATTCTTGGCATTGGCTATCACGGTTGTGATGTTAAGTAACTTATTACTGACGATTGCATGGTTATCTACCAACGCCTGTATGTTGTCCAACTCCCTATTGAGTAATTCTATGTTACTTCTGCCGTAGTAACTAATATTTCTAAGCCTTTCCTTGCCTAGTGGCGAAACGGTGGATAGGTTATCTATTATATAGTTAATACCTATTGTTTTTATCTTATCGCTTGAGAGATTATTCATTTATACACCTCATAACGTCAATTATTGGAACGTCACATATGTTACTGCACAACTGCTTTACTTTGACGCAGAATGTATTAGCGTCGAAATTATAGCCATACGCCGACACGGGATTGGTACATATCAATGCTAGGTTGACATCATGTATAACCTCTATGTTAATTAACCTGCACATAGCATACTCATAGCTAGATTGATTTATCAATATTTTACTACTATCATCTACAATTATGGTCTTATGTTGCTGATTATTGGGTGATTTAACAGCCGTACTGATAATCTTGTCTGTTAGGGCGCCGTTGATATAGACATATTTCAATTTTTCAGTAGGCAGATACATTGCCTGATAGGTATCACACTCCACTATAGCGCCCTTACTGTCTAAGCAGATAGCATTCTGAGAGCCACTATATATTGACCTGTTGCGTGCGTCAATTATATTAGCGATATTACTATTGACCCTGTTTAGCGTTAACAACCTTGTTATATATGCAGTGTGGTTTACAACTCTATCTATATCAATGTCATAACTAGCGCCTGTAACCAGTACAGTTGCTTGCGAAAGTGCAGTGGTACATGGGCTTAAACGTGATATAGCTCCGTCAATGAATATTCTTTGCGCACCTAGCCCTATAAACATATCCTTAATTTGAATCATCTGTTGCACTTGAGATGGACCCGCTATCTGTATGTACCCGTCACTTAACGCTCTAACGATTACTATCGCTCCAAGCGGGGTGTTGAAGGGCGTTGTACTAACTATCTCTTGGGTAATGGTACAACAAGGCAATAAATTGTGCGCAGTGGCTATTAACGTGCCTTTCTTTACATATATGTCTGGCTTAGCAGTCAAAGTAACTACGTCTTGACTCTCACCATCCCTACCGATACTGCTAACGGCATTAACACAGTGGTCGAAGTGTGATAACAGATAGTTGAGTACGGTAGTCTTGCCGGCGTTCTTACATGTACCAACAACACTTACCACTTGACAATCATTGACTGCCTTTAACAAACTGTTCAACTCTGTATCCTCCTTGCCTGACTTGTACTGTCTACGCATCATGCCCGTTGTGACATATATAGGCATACTGACAGTCACCACATATATCTACTGTTAACCCCTTGTCCAGGATATTCTCCTTAACCTTAATCACAATATCGTCATAATTATAGATAGTGTCTGCGCTTAAACGCAGTAATCTCATAACTATATTATCATAGGTTGTAACTTTGTCAATATCTGCGCACTCGCTTGTATATAACGGACAGCATGCGCATATACAGTCCTTGCCAAGCGTCAGCCTAAATAACTTGTGTTCACGCAATTTATCTATTACGCTCTGCATATTACTCACGAACTGTTCGCTATATCCCTCCCCCTCGAAGAAAGATATACACAACAGGTGGTGTGGTCGCAGTTTGATGTCCATATATTAATACATAACCTCGCTAAATAAGTGTAGCACAAACTACAAAAATTGAGATGATTATTAATTGCACAATCACCTCAATGTTGACTAGTATTATTGTTGTATTAGTTGCGATTACAATCAATGTGCAACTTAGGTATTCTGCTCATCTTCGATATCTTTGCTGGCTTCCTTCTGTTGGTCTACGAACTCGTTAGCCCTGTTGCGAGTATTCTCGGTTACCCTCCTATACTCCTTAGGCTGATTGACGACAACCTGCGGAAAAGGTATATTAATATTATTCTTATCAAATATTATCTTAATTTCTCTATTCAGATCTCTCTCTACTTGATAACGGTCATCCTCTTTACACTTGGCGATAAACTTGATTACTACTCCACTCTCTGCTAGTTGGGCGACGCCCTTATAGTATGGACCTTCGATTATGGCAGGTATTCTCTCTGACACCTTATCCAGATTCTGTTGAATAATAGTCTCCACTCTCTCTATAGATTCGCCGTATTCTATAGACACGTCACATATTGCCAGCGATAGCTCGCTACTCATGTTGATTATGTTGCGGATATCACTGTTATTGACAATCTTGATATTGCCGGAGGCGTCTGTCAGTTCAGTGGTGCGAATGCCTATTTCCGTTACGGTTCCCCTGAATCCGTCAATTACTATGATGTCGCCTACGGAATATTCGCCCTCAAAAACAATGAATAATCCTGCGAGTATATCTTCGATAAGATTCTGTGCACCAAGGCCTATGACTAGGGCTAATATACCGGCTGAGGCAAGAAGTGTTGTCGTGTCTACGCCGAATGCTGACAGGACGAGTAATATACCTATGATGGCAAAAGCGTATTTAATAAAACTGTTGAGCAGGTTGACTACCGTCTTACCTCTCTGCGTTCTTGCCATTGTTAGTTGTAGTACCCAAGATAGCACTCTATATACAACTATGACTACTACTGCATACACAAGTGCGTATATGAGCGAGTTAAGTAGATTACTGTCGAACACCTTCTTGAGTTTGGTAACCTCATACAGAGGACTGGTCTCGTCAGTAATAATTCTGTCTGAAAAGATAACAAAAACAATTAGGCCTGCCAAAATAACTGCGAGCAGTATGTTGTAAATCAACTTCTTAACTTTGGCTTTTTTCTCTTTGGCTTGGGTTAGCTCCTTTTGATTCATATGTCTATCTCCTTGATAAATTGATTGTCTAGCGAAGAAGGTTATCGAATAATTCCTGTATCTGCACACATTGTCTATCTAAATAATCAGTCTCATTCGCGGTCGATATGTAATAATCCAGTTGCGACTGTTCGCTCGTTAAATCAGTCGTGCTGTCATAGACTAAGTAAATCTCAACGTACATTATAGTAGATGTATTCAGTCCGTCCTCGGCAGTCGAAGCAGTCTCAAACACGCCGTCAACATACTGGTATCTGATATTAACCACTGTTTCGTCCCACTTGTGTACACTTGCAATGAAGAAGTAGTCTTGTGGCAAGAAGGACATATTATAGAGCGAAAACGAGGTGCTCAATGTGGGTGACGTGGTCATTGTACCGTCTATTGTGGCAAAATCAATCGTATATTCCTCGACTAAATCACACTCTTGTATCAATGAGTTGAGTACGGTTATGTCTATCTCGCTGTCGCTTGTATAACCACTTGCAATCAGTGTGCACAAGGTTATCTTATAGTAATACCCCATGGGCATATCAGTATTACTAATTAACGCACCGTATTCTCCTAGTCCTCCTATCTGTACATATGTAACCGTGGTACCGTCACTTATCTTGGCCACGTAAATAACGTTGTTATTGTCGCCTGTGGTGTACATCGATAGCATATATCCATCGCCCTGCATGGGTATCAGTTCATAATTATATAACATATCAGTCACTACAGATGTGCCACCGTCCGACTTAATCATATATGACTTATACTGGGCCACCAGTTGCGATGAGTGTACAGTACCTTGACCACAGTACTCTGCCATTGTCTGTTGCGTCAACTCTGTCGGTGGGTGCGCTAGGTAGTATACATTATAGAAGTACTCATTGCCACTGATTAAGCCACCGACACGAGCGTGTATGGTTCGTGACTGCGAGTCATATGACATAGGTATATAGGTAAATACATTGGTGCCGTCTACATTGGTGTAAACACATGCAACAAACTGCGAATATTCACTCACTATGCTAGTACTATCAAGTGTCATTAGAACGTCAATAGACGTTATTGTTGGCGTCAGTGTCGCATAACTTACTGTCGGAGGGTTAAGTGGCAGTATATCTGTTGTGGTCTCATAATAATGTACACCGTAATCTGCACCCTCACCATTACAATACATTTCCCACTGTTGTTGTGTCAAGGCAGTGTTGTCAGTAGGTCTTATAACTACGCTGAACATTACATAGTATTCTGTGTATGCGTCCAGCTGAGTGGTTGTAAATACTAACTGATTGTCAATAAATTGACATATACCGGACGCAACTTCTAACCAAGTCTGTTTAGAACATACCGTTGCAACCACTATAGCGCCTTGTTGCAGGCAGTCGTAACTGGATAGTTGTGCAGATATCGTTGTCGTAGTAACATCTCTGTTGACACTCACACTGTCAACGGTTGGTAGCTGAGCGCTAGTGGTCAACTGTTGACTGTATAATATAGTTGCCTCGTATTGGCTGTCGATTGTTAACGTTTCTAGTTGCTGTTGGCTATATTCCTCGCTCACGGGCGCATTAGATATTAGATATATTGTCCAGTTGTACTGCGTACCTGCCATCAGTCCTTCTGTATATCCATAATAGTACTTGCTAATGGCAGTATGCGTCATTGTCTCGTCTAGGTACATTAAGTTGTAGTATCTGGTTTGGCCATAGGAGAACTGACTTATTATTAATGGATTACTATCACTGTTCTGGACGGCGTTGTCTATTTGCACAGTATATTCCGAATGGGTATCTGTGGTATTAAGACGTATCGGTTGTACAGTCGGGTCGACTGCATCTATGTTTATTACGGTAGTATATAAGTAGAATACTGCACAGTTAGTTGCAGAATAATCATACATATTTTCTAGACACAGACTCATTTGTTCTTGAGTAGGTTGCTGTGTATCCAGTCCATATACCACGTAAATATTGCCGATATAATATCCTAAATAAGAATCTAGGCTGCTCGTATCTGCCACTAAACAGCCGTCATCATTCATGACAAATTGTACGTATTCTACAGATGACCAACTATTGTCGTCTAGAATGGGTGCGAATATAACTGCGCCCTCTTGTAGTAACTCATTATCGTCTAACCACAGCATTATTTGGGTATGCTCTATATCTCGTTCAACGGCGTGTTCTACACCCATAGGCAACTGGCCGAATGTGGTAAAGTTATCTGTGTACATCAGTTGAGCCGAAAATTGCTGATCGGAAACAAGGTTCTGTAATATTTCATTGAAATCTGCATCATACTCCACTAGTTGTTCTTCTATGTAAGTGGGTACAACAGGTATCATATATATGGATATGTTATAATTGGTCGCATAGTTCAAGTCCCACAGATTGCAATAATATGTACCATTAATATCAAACGATTCGGTGGGTTGAGTGGGTGGTTGGTCTGGGTAAGATGAGGTCTCAAGATATGCTTGCGCATAATGTACATTGTCAAGACTGTCCTGCCCTTTAAGAATAAAAAGTGCGTGGCTGGATTGCTCGTCAACGGGGACATTTTGTACATCAAAAGAGCAACACATATCCATCTCGCTTATGCTCAAAAACTTGAAATCGCTTATAAGTGGCTCTTCATCTAGTGTAGTAAATGTATCTTGGTGTAGTAATTGAGCACAGTATGCTTGGTCGCTCAACAGCGTGGTAAGTTGTTGCTCATCATAATAAGCGTTGCCTACACTATATTCTGCATATAAGGGGGCAGAGGGTATCATATAGATAGATAAATCATACTGGGTTGAAGGTGATAATTCCCACAGATTACCATAATAAGTACCATTAAGGTCAACTGTACTAGTCGTTGGCTGTTGCGTGTCTTGATTTGTATCCAGATATTCGCCCTCGTGCTCATTATATAACTGAGTTATATACACTTGTCCGTTGTCATCCTCGGCACTCATAATAAATATGGGATTAGTATTATCCTCGTCTACGACAATATTGCTAATCTCCATAGAACAAGCCATCTCTGTATCTGACATATACTCGTATGTTAAATCATTAATAGATACTGCTGGCGCCTGAATAGCACCAACTATGGCAACAGTACCCACAACTGCAGTGGTAACAGCCACAAAAGAGGATAGTTTGGCCACAGATATCCTATTGCTCCTGCGAGGAACATTTCTGGGCGTGGTAGGAACGACATTAGGCTTAATAATTATTGTTTCTTTGACTGTCTTGTTGTCAACTATGGAATTAATATTCCTTATCCCATAATCGTTTTCCCTATATAAGTTGTCGTTGATAAATACGTTATTCTCTTGCATACTTCACCAGTAAGTCATTCCTTGTCTAACGACCATTGTGCACACTTATTATGCTATATAATGTTATCATAAATAACCTTATTATGCAATAATTTTATCGCTTTTAACTCAAGAGAAGGCATATACCAGTACAATCACAACATGGACTGACACACCTAATAGGACGAGTACAACACCAGAAAAAGCATTGATATAATTGTGTTCTTATGCTATAATAACTGAACACAACTACTATACACTGGTTGTTGCAGTGATGTAATTAATAAATAACTCATACATGAGGAGTATAATATGAAAATTAGAGAAATAGCAGAGATTCTAGACGCACAGGTGTACAGTTGCTATGACAGACTGGATGATGAGGTAATATCTGCGTGTGCTAGCGATATGATGAGTGATGTGCTCGCATTTGTCAAGGATCAGGCAGTGCTAGTATCTGGTCTGTGCAACCCACAGGCAATACGCACGGCTATAATGATGGATATGCGCTGTTTAGTGCTTGTTCGCTGTAAGGTCCCCACTCAGGATATGATTACACTTGCGCAACAGAGCAATATAGTTATATTGTCCAGCAAGTTGAGAATGTTCGCAGCGTGTGGCCTGCTGTACGAGCAAGGATTGCTTCCCGGAGAAAACACACTAGTATGAACGATGCGCTACACTTGGAGTTTACCGTCGAGGGTAATAATTTCCTCTCGGCAGGTAGCGCTAGCGATGAAGTCAAGAATACCCTTAAGAAACTGGGAATTAAGGCCCAGGCGGTAAGGCGTGTTGCCATTGCTATGTACGAGGGGGAAATCAATATGGTAATCCACGCGGGTGGTGGTAATGCCTATGTGGACATGTTTGCTGACCACATCAAAATTGTGTTGGCAGACACTGGCAAGGGTATAGAGGATATACAGTTGGCTATGCAGGCTGGATATTCGACTGCACCTGAGGATATATTAGCGCTGGGGTTCGGCGCAGGTATGGGATTGCCCAATATGATTAAATATTCTGACCGATTCGATATACAGTCAACTATCGGCGAGGGCACTACCATAACTATGGAAATAGACTTCGACCAACGATAAGAGGTGACAATGAAAGATATGTACGATAAGAGTATAAGCACGGTTATGTTGGATAGCGACAAGTGTAGGGGCTGTGTTACCTGCATGAAAAGATGCCCAACGGAGGCAATACGAGTGCGTAACGGCAAAGCGACGGTGTTGTATGAGCGCTGTATCGCATGCGGAGAGTGCGTACGGTTGTGCCCACATCATGCTAAACTGGCTAGATATGACAGTTTTGACATTGTCAACGACTTCAAATACAAGATAGCATTGCCCGCTCCCAGCCTGTATGGACAGTTTAATAATCTTGACGACATTAATATCGTGCTCAACGGGCTTAAAGAGATAGGATTTGATGAAATATTCGAGGTGGCTCGTGGAGCAGAATTACTGTCGCAGGCTACACGCAAGTTCATTGCTACTAACAAGGATTTGCCCAAACCAATAATTAGTTCTGCTTGTCCGGCAGTGGTCGAGTTAATTCTAGTTAGATTCCATTCGTTAGAGGACAGGCTACTCAACATGCTAGCGCCTGTTGATATAGTAGCCCAGATGGCAAGAGAAGAGGCTATAAATAAGGGCATATCCCCACAGGACATAGGAGTATTTTTCATATCACCTTGTCCTGCTAAAGTGTTCGCCCTCAAGACAGGTCTAGGCGTTGACAAGCCTGTTGTGGACGGCGTGTTATCTGTCAGTGAAGTATATATGAGACTACTCCCGATAATGCCTAAACTTAAGGAAATTAAACCCTTATCTAAGGTAGGCAAGACTGGACTACAATGGGCATCAAGCGGTGGCGAAGCAGCTGGATTATATATAGACAAGTATTTAGCGGCAGATGGCATTGAGAACGTAATCAATATGCTAACCAGTATAGAGGACGGTAAACTCAATTATATCGATTTCGTCGAACTTAATGCATGTAACGGTGGATGTGTGGGTGGCGTCCTTAATATAGAGAATCCATACGTCGCCAAGGCGCGCATTAGGAATCTACGCAATAAACTTCAGTTCAACTGCAATACGCTTGAACAGTATGATAAACCCAACAGTTATTACGAGTGGCAGACTAAACCTCAGGTCAAGGAGGTATACAGGCTGGACGAGGATAGAGCTGTGGCAATGAAGAAGATGAGTAGAATTGAAGACATTTATAAGACTCTACCCAACTTAGACTGTGGGTTGTGCGGTGCACCTAGTTGTAGGGCTTTTGCAGAAGATGTAGAGAGTGGCATGGCTGATATATCTATGTGCGTACGAATGGATAATTACTATAAAACCAAATGAAAATACAAGAAGTAATCAACAGACTTAATGCAACGGTAGTTAATATTCCGCCTGACTATAATAGAGAAATAGAGGGTGGATATTGTGGAGATTTCCTCAGTTGGGTAATGGGTAGAGCGCCGGAAGGTACACTGTGGTTCACTGTTGTGAACAATGTCAACGTGTCCGCAGTTGCTCACCTAACGGATGTAGCATGTACGGTTATATGTGAAGGGGTAGAGTGCGACACCGCACTTATTGATAGGGCGCGTCAACAGGGAATATGCTTAATACGTACTAATCTCACTGTTTTTGATGCCATTAAGGCATATATCAAGTAATGAAAATATGTTACGATTTACACATTCATAGCGCACTTTCTCCCTGCGCAGATAATCATATGACACCTGTCAACATAGTGGCATACGCATCTGCTGTGGGTTTAGAGATGATAGCAGTAGCCGACCATAACAGCATAGAGAATGTACTGGCAACCATGCACATAGGCGAGGCGCTAGATATCGTGGTCGTGCCTGCAATGGAATTACAAACTGCAGAGGATATACACATCCTTTGCCTTTTCCCTACTTACGAACAATTATCACAGTTCTACAAGACCATTCGTTTCTCCCCTATTGGCAACAAACCCGATATATTTGGCGACCAACTCATAATTGACGAACAAGACAATATAGTCGGCCGGCTGGACAGACTATTATCCATGGCATGCAATTTGGCTGAGTATGAGGTGTTTGAGCAGGTCAAACAATACGGTGGCGTTGCAATCCCTGCCCACATTGACCGTGATACTAACGGCATGCTTGCAATACTTGGCGACATACCCTCTTACTACGTAGCAGTGGAATTATCTTCTGCCTGCCCTAACTCACTGGTTCAACAGTTTAGCCCACATTTCAATGTCATACTAGATAGCGATAGCCATAGTATGGACACATTGGGCACAACTTTGCACACAATAGATTTACGTAATAAGAGTGCACAAGCGCTCATAGATAAATTATACCTGACGGATAAATAACGACTTCTGCTGTCTATATGGTGTGTGGAGAAAAATTATTGTCAGTTTAGGCACATATATTGTCAATTTTAACTACTATTTTTGTTTTTTTGTATTGCTCTTTATTGTTGACTATGATACAATCATCGGTGGGGCATTTCCCACCAGTATATGTTTATATTACAATAGATATATTAACGCTAGGAGGACATTTATGGCAAAAATCAAACTGACCAAAGTCCCATTCAACGGCACTCCAGAACAAGAGACTTTGCTCATGAACAAGCTTGAAACAATCAAGGATTTGCCGGGAGCACTTATGCCGGCAATGCAGACAGCACAGGAAATCTATGGATATCTACCCATAGAGGTGCAGAGGATTATCGCAGATAAACTTAATCTGCCAATAGAGAAGGTGTTTGGAGTAGCCACATTCTACAGCCAATTTACACTTAATCCAAGAGGTAAGTACAAGATATCTGTATGTCTAGGCACGGCCTGTTATGTTAAAGGTAGTGGCGACATTCTTCTGGCCATACAGAACAAGTTGGGTATTGGCAATGACGAATGTACACCTGACGGCAAGTTCTCACTGCACGAGACTAGATGCGTAGGATGCTGTGGACTGGCACCGGTTATGACTATCAATGATGATGTGTACGGTAAACTGACTACTGCAGACATAGATGGCATACTGGCTAAGTATTAATTACGAGTAGGCCTATATGAGAGAACTCTCTTTGCACATACTAGATATAGTGGGCAACAGCGTTAGGGCGGGTGCGACACTGATAACTATCAATATAACCACCGTCGACAATCTGTTGACAATAGAGATAATTGATAATGGACACGGTATGAGCAAGGAGTTACTAGATACTGTCTGCGACCCCTTCACTACCTCGCGAACAACTCGTAAGGTGGGTATGGGAATACCCCTATTCAAGATGGCTTGTCAGTGTGCAGGAGGACAGTTCACAATAGATAGCACGCGTAATGTGGGCACGACGGTTAAGGCAACATTCCTTGTTAATCACATAGACCGTGCACCACTAGGCGACTTAGTATCGACAATGATAACGCTGATTAGTGAGGATATAGACTATCTGCTTGATTATCAAGTAGACGATAGACGAACAATATTCGACACACGTCAAGTTAAACAAGAGTTAGGGGATATACCAATAGACAGTCCGGAGATACTCATATATATTAAGGACCTATTAACAGAAAATATCATTACAGTAAATGGAGGAAGGAATATATGAAAACCATAGCCGAAATCAAGGCAATTAGAGATAAAATGCAGGCAGAGATTATCGACAGAGATAAGTCCCATAATAAGGACATTCGTATAATTGTCGGTATGGCTACATGCGGTATTGCAGCTGGCGCTCGCCCTGTATTCAACACACTGGTTGACGAGGTTGCCAAGCGCAAACTTGTCAATGTCAAAGTCAGCAGAACGGGCTGTCTGGGTATGTGTAAACTAGAACCAATTGTAGAAGTATATACGCCCAATGACGGTAAGGTTACGTACATCAGAGTAACCCCCGAAAAAATATTAGAGATTATCGACAAACACATCGTAGGTGGCAACGTTTGCACACAATACCTTGTCGAGAACGAATAGGAGGAACTATGTTTAGAAGTCATGTACTAATATGCGGTGGCACAGGTTGTCACTCAAACAAAAGCGATACAGTCAAGGCCGAGTTTTTGAAACAAATCAAGGCCAAGGGACTGGAGAATGATGTTCAAGTGGTTACCACCGGTTGTTTCGGACTGTGTGCAGTAGGCCCTATTGTCATTGTATATCCAGAGGGAACATTCTATAGCAGAATGACAGTTGAAGATGTAGCAGAGATAGTTGAGGAACATCTAATTAAAGGGCGCATAGTTGAGCGCAAACTACACAAGGATGAGAAAACAGAGGTAGCAACCAAATCACTCAGCGACACCAACTTTATCAAGAAGCAGACTCGTGTAGCACTGCGCAACTGCGGTGTTATAAATCCAGAGAATATTGACGAATATATAGGCACTGATGGTTATCAGGCACTTATTAAGTGCATTACGGAGTACACCCCACAACAAGTCATTGATGTTATTAAGGCATCGGGACTGCGCGGTAGAGGTGGCGCAGGCTTCCCCACGGGCGTCAAGTGGCAGTTTGCTAAGGACCAACCGGGGGATATCAAATATGTCTGCTGTAACGCTGACGAGGGCGATCCGGGCGCTTTCATGGATAGGTCAGTATTAGAGGGCGATCCACACGCTTTACTCGAAGCCATGGCAATAGCAGGATACGCTATCGGTAGCAATCACGGTTACATATACGTGCGTGCAGAGTACCCAATAGCAGTCCAAAGACTCAATATAGCAGCTAGGCAGGCCAAAGAATATGGATTACTGGGCAAGAACGTATTAGGCACAGGATTCGACTTTGATATTGATATTAGACTAGGTAGTGGCGCATTCGTATGCGGTGAGGAAACAGCCCTGATGACATCAATCGAGGGAAATCGTGGCGAGCCACGTCCTCGTCCACCATTCCCAGCAGTTAAGGGATTATTTGGTAAACCATCTATTCTTAATAACGTTGAGACATACGCTAACGTTGCACAGATTATTCTCAAGGGCCCAGAGTGGTTCAAGTCAATGGGCACAGAGAAGTCCAAGGGTACTAAAGTGTTTGCACTGGGTGGCAAGATTACCAATACAGGGCTAGTTGAGATACCTATGGGCACACCACTACGCACAGTAATTGACGATATTGGTGGTGGAGTTCCCAACGGCAAGAAGTTCAAGGCTGCACAGACGGGGGGACCGTCAGGTGGTTGCATACCTGCAGAGCATTTCGATATACCTATCGACTATGACAACCTTATCAGCATAGGCTCTATGATGGGCAGTGGTGGTATGATTGTTATGGACGAGGATAACTGCATGGTAGACATTGCCAAGTTCTTCCTTAAGTTTACTGTTGATGAGAGTTGCGGTAAATGTACCCCATGTCGTATAGGCAATCGCAGACTGCTAGAGTATCTAGATAAAATAACCTCTGGCAGGGCAACATTGCAAGACTTAGATGATATGGAAAAGCTATGTTACTACATTAAGGAAAACAGCCTGTGTGGATTAGGTCAGACTGCACCTAACCCCGTGCTGTCAACACTGCGCTACTTCCGTGATGAGTATATCGCACACGTAGTAGACAAGAAGTGTCCTGCGGGTGTATGTAAGAGTTTGACACAATATGTGATTACCGACAAGTGTATAGGTTGCTCGGCATGTTCAAGAAAATGCCCAGTAAACGCTATTAGTGGCGTAATCAAAGAGAAGTTTACCATAGATGAATCTAAGTGTATTAAGTGTGGTGTATGCGCATCAACTTGTAAGTTCGGTGCAATAATTAAGAAATAAGGTGGTGTTATTATGAGCAATATGATAAATGTAAAAATAGACAATGTCCCTGTGACGGTAGAATCTGGCACTACCATTCTGGAGGCGGCCAAACAAGCCGGCATTAAGATACCTACACTGTGCTTCTTAAAGGAAATCAATGAGATAGGCGCGTGTCGTGTATGTGTGTGCGAGGTTAAAGGTGCTCGTTCACTAGTAGCCTCTTGCGTATATCCACTGGACAGAGAGGGCACAGAAGTGTTTACAAACACTCCTAAAGTGTTGCAGAGTCGTAAGACCACAGTAGAGTTGTTGTTATCTAACCACGACCAGAACTGTCTGGGCTGTGTGCGTAACCAAAACTGCGAATTGCAAAAACTCTCTTTAGAACTAGGATGTGATAACAAGAAGTACGCTGGCGAAAAGACAGAGTACCCACAAGACCTGTCCACCCCATACCTTATTAGAGATAACAGTAAGTGTATACTTTGTCGCCGTTGTGTTGCCGCATGCGAAAAGTACCAGTCTGTATCGGTAATAGGCGCTAATGCCCGTGGATTTGATACACACATAGGCACCGCATTCGAAAAAGACCTCGGTGACGTACCTTGCGTAGGTTGTGGTCAATGTATTGCAGTATGTCCAACTGGCGCGCTGCGTGAAAGAGATGAGATAGATGACGTATTAGCAGATATCGCCAATCCTGACAAGTATGTAATAGTGGGCACTGCACCTGCTACGCGTGTAGGAATAGGCGAAGAGTTCGGATACCCCATCGGCACCAACACCGAAGGCAAAATGGTTGCCGCATTGCGAAGATGTGGATTTAACAACGTGTTCGATGTAGACTTTACAGCAGACCTAACCATTATGGAAGAAGGATATGAGTTCCTCGACAGACTTAACAATGGCGGTAAATTACCTATGTTGACCAGTTGCTCACCTGCATGGATTAAGTTTGTTGAGCACTATTATCCGCAACTGATTGATAATCTATCCACGTGTAAGTCTCCTCAACAGATGTTCGGTGCACTGTGTAAGACATATTATGCAGAGAAGATAGGTGTACCTGCCGAGAAAATCAGCGTAGTATCCATTATGCCATGCACAGCCAAAAAGTTCGAGAAGGGCAGACCTTACCAGAACGCGTCTGGGTATCCCGATATAGATCACGTGTTAACTACCAGAGAAATGGCAAGAATGTTCAAGCGCAAGGGAATCATCTATAATGAGTTACCAGATGAACAATACGATGCACCGCTAGGTATCGGTTCAGGCGCAGGACTGTTGTTTGGCGCAACAGGTGGCGTTATGGAAGCAGCTCTACGTACACTTGCTGAAGTGTTAGAGGGCAAAGAACTAACCAAACTCGACTTTACAGAAGTTAGAGGTATCGAGGGTATCAAGGAAGCCAAATATACACTGGCTGGTATCGAGGTAAAGGTCGCCGTAGCGTCAGGACTAGCTAATGCGCGCAAACTGATGGATTTGATTGTCGCAGGCAAGGCAGATTACCACTTCATAGAGATTATGTCTTGTCCAGGTGGTTGTGTCAACGGTGGTGGACAACCCATACATGACGCATACACACGCAACAACGTCAACATTAGAGAGTTAAGGGCCAAGGCACTATATTCTACAGATGTACAGATGAAACTGCGTAAGTCTCACGAGAATCCTTACATCAAGGAAATATATGACAACTATCTAGGTAAACCCAACAGCCATAAGGCACACGAACTGCTACACACCAAGTATGTTAAACGTGGCATCTAGCAGTATAACGAACAGAAGTTAATATTTATAATTCAACCGTAGGTGTAATTGCACTTACGGTTGTTTAATAATAATTGTAGAGTTATCGTCCGGTAATGAGGAAAAACAGTTATAATTTATTTTGGGGGTGGGCATATTCATTATATGACACGCACTGTTGAATAATTAACGGCATGGTGGTATAATTGTGTCAAAATAACTATTTAATACAATAGGTGGGCTTAATCAATATGAAAGCAGAAAAAATCAGCAACAGAGGAACAATGTTTACGTTTAGACCGCTTGACAGGTGGGATATGCACTCTTATTGGATAGAGGGCAAGGACAATCATTACATTATTGATACGGCATGTGGTAGTCTAGACGCACAGGAAATTAAGGATTACGTGTTAAGCCACGCAGAACGCAAACCTTTCGTAGTAATCCTCACTCACCACCACTGGGACCACGTGTGGGGAACGGGGTGTTTTGACGCTAAGACTATTATCGCCAACAAGAAACTAATAGGCGATATGCTTAAATACGGCGAGTATGAGATTAAGCACAATATACCCTATATTCGTGGGAAAGTGTGTGTTGCAACACCTACGTTACTGGTAGAAAATGACTTGACTATTGCTGAAGATAATCTATTCTTATTTACTTCGACAGGACATACAATCGATTGTCTATGCATACTGGATGGGCAAGACAGAGTACTATATGTAGGCGACAATATAGGCGATAGTATCGACAGCCCTCTGCCACACTTGGTAACGGGCAAGAGCGAGTACATTAACGCAGTCGAGTATATGAAATCGTTGGACTTCGATATCTTGTGTTCGGGTCATAACAGAGTCCTTGATAAGAGTTTTTTGGACAAAATCTTGTTAGCACTATCCAAGAAGAAATAATCCCTCGTCAATTTATCGTGTGCAACGGTCATTATTGA
>JAQVWG010000001.1:0-75857 GCA_028698585.1 Clostridia bacterium
TTACCAAGGACGCGCTCTACCTACTGAGCTACAACAGCATACCTGTAATTAGGAACGTATATATGGTGCGTGCATGCTGTGGGCGTGAGTTACAAGGTGTACTGTATGGATTATCTGTGTCGTTATGAATTATGCTATAATGAATACTATACACAATCTAATCTGCCACGATTATCTCCAACGCTCATGTATTATGCCACAAAACTCTACGCTAGTCAAGAGAATATATTACAAAAAATCACCAAACTGTGTCATTTTGCCGTCTACTTGTGCATTACACTATTGCTACACGAGAACAACACCTAATCGTAAGTAGATAGTTGGGATAGTGCAGATAGTGATGTGCATGTATTGACAGATAATTAGGTCAAGTCCGTATTCTACTGCTAGTAGGTCAATTTAATTGTACTAGGACAACAGTTTCTCATAAGTGGATAAGGGGATAGTTTTGATGGTAATATGCACTGCACTGCCAACGATTACCCCTGCCAATATGCCGACTAGCGTTAGATAGGGCAGGTAGGATAACATTAATGGTGTTTGTGATATGAGTATGAATAGAAGGTTCTGCGTAACATTATGCATTACTGCACCTACTACGCTCAGGCTGACAAGGCTGACAGAAGGGTAGAATATGTAGTATAATAGGGCGACAATGCCCAGCGACACCAGTCCACCACCTAGAGAATATATCAAGCTAGACAACGTACCCGTGAATGCACACCCCAACAGGCACTTCGTCACCGTTACAATCAATGCGTAGGGAAGATCTAGTAGTATTAATGCCAGCATGACGAAGATATTGGATAACCCAACCTTAGCGCCCACTACTAGCAGTGGGGGAAATAGGCTCTCAATCATAAAAACGATGAGTGCGCATGCTGTTAATAGCGCTGTTATTGCTATTTTTTTAGCGTTTTTCACTATCTTCTATACTCTCCTCGTTGCCTGTGCGTTATAGTCCTATAGTTGTCCTGCGCCCGTACCTTAGGCACTCGTGTATACTGCCATAATTATTACATCGTTGTTAGTCATCTATCTCAAATGATTATTATGTCTGCCCGATAATAAGCTATAGATATAAGATGAAGAATGGTGGTGCATACTATAATTCTCTATCTGTATCGCTTTAGTAATATGCTCTGCTCTATGCAAGTTCGTAATATGTTCAACAGCCAGTATTATACCAGAATGACATTATTAAGATGTTATGCGATTATGAAACGTCTATTTATGTTTATGGCTCCTTGCTCGATTCTCGACAAGTGTCTAATGTGTATCACGGTAGATTCAATCCCAATGGATATAATATTACGATACGACAATTAATAAATGTTCGTCTTTTCCCCGTTCAGTCCGTGTACGGCTCTATTCTAGTTCATGATACTCGCAATGGTCAATTCTAATCCAAATTGACAATAATATTATGGAAATGCACCTTAGTTACTGTCTATCTAATCACAGTACTTATGCCTTACCGTGCTATGCAAGTGCGTGTTGCACAATGAGTAATATTATTCCAAATTAACATTGTTATCATAGTTAGGGGATAAGGGCAGGATTTTTAACCTGTGTGGCACACATACGATGACCTTCTCCGCATTATCGATGGCATCCATTCTAGTACAATCTCGGCTAAGTGAACAGTTAGCCTCTTCAACCCACACCTTACGCTCATTGCAGTCAATTACCATTCTATTGAAACGCTCGTGCTGGTCAGCGTTGGAAATAACCACAACATAGCCAGATTCTGTAGGCGTAATGGTAATCAGTTGTTGCCAAGCAGGATGTATCTGATATCTGTCGCTGTCAAAACTGTAAGTAAATATGGTTATGTTCTTATCACCCATATAGACTATTTCTATGCCGTCCAACTGTTGCTCGCGACCCTTGACGAAGAATATAGTAAAAAGTAGGGCTACGACAACCAAAATACTGCCGTATATTATCAGGTCTGTTTTCCTAAAATAACTATTCTGTTTACCCTGCTCTACTTGTTTAATTGCCATTACTGCTACATGCTCCTATTCTGTTATCAACTGGCCGTTATAGGTGGTTATGCCGTTTACGGTGGTGCTGACTACTCTATAATATCCTTGTGCGGACTGTGATATGGTGTAGTCTGCGATATTAGTTACAACCTCGCAGTAATTGGGTTGCTCGCTATTGTATAGAGTAATGATGTATTGGTATTTATTAACATTATCATCGCTGTTGAGATACTCTAGCGCCCCCTCAATTCCCATTACGCATAGCGCAGTAGACAGACAATCGCCATCTGCTCCGTTGCCACCGAATATAGCAACAGCACAGATACCACTCTGTGTGTTAGA
This sequence comes from Clostridia bacterium, assembly GCA_028698585.1. GTDB lineage: Bacteria > Bacillota > Clostridia > Christensenellales > CAG-314 > STF1-98. Next base: position 2,334 of record JAQVWG010000001.1, read on the forward strand.
ACCCTTATAATTGATAGGATAGCCACTATCTGCGTCAATAATGTGACACAATCTGCTCTGCCCTACCATATAGTAGTGTCCTGTCTGATAATCTCCGCTCGATGATACGACCGTATCCATCGCCTTAGTAGTCATATAGTTATTGCCCACAGTTCCAGAATAACGAGGTGAGGTGATACCAACGTTATAATCCCCCTCCGTAAAACCATTATATACGTCAATGCTTGCATACTTGCCTAGATATATGCTACTGCCCCCGCAGGTAAACAGCCCATATTGATAGCCGTTATCCGCCATGACAGACCTAACCATATCTACAGCGTACCCCTTGCCAATGCCACCCAAATCTATCTGTTGGTAATATATCGTTCCGTCAACCTGTACAGATGTTGCCGACTTGGTCAATGTGTAGCCATCTATAGCGTTGCCCTGCATGGTAATGCCGTCAAAATCATTAAGGAGTATGAATGCATCTATATATTCCTGTTGGGGCAACTGCTGACTGTACTGTGACAAAGTATCCCTATCGTATGGCAGTTTGGCCATTTGAGCATACTCTTGTTCGGTGGTAATGTTGGTAAATCTTGCCGAAAATCCGTACAAGTCAACCAGCGGATACACGCAAGGGTTATATGCACCGTTCGTTTTACTGTATAAATCCTTGGCTATCCGTATCATTAGTGCAGTAGTATTACTGATTGATATGGTTTGGTTGCCCTCTAGCGCATTAAATCTACTGACATCGCTATCGGCGTTGGTTAGTGATATGCTGTTATCTATATCCGTTAATATTGCTTCAACACTGCTCCACGTTAAGTCCAGTTGAGTCTGCTCATTCTTGCCAACGTAGTCATAACATATCATTTCGACATAGGTGCCAAAAAACTCCGTGCTATACCTACTGCTCCCCTTGAACTGTCCATTGCTACACGATACAAGTGTCAGCAATAATAATATTGCCAACAGCATTGCCGTTATTCTCTTGATGAGTGGTGAATTAGTAGTCATATTGATTATGCCGTTAAACCGTAATCTATACCATATAGACTGCTGTTCATTGTAACTGCACAGTATATAGTGGCGTATATGTGGGTGGCGCACCCTCTGGACCAAACTCTGTGCTATATAGCACTATCTCGCCACCACTGAACGGTTTATTAAATACTGGGATATTTTTACCTACTTCGCTATAGGGCATATTGAACGAGTATTTTCTCACTAGCGTTATGTGAGGATTGTATATTCTGTGTTCAACCGTAAAGTCGAGTTTTTCCAGCCTGTCTGTTAAATAATGTTCTAACTCTATGATATTCTTGTCGCATTTAATTTTGGCACACACTATGTTAGCACCCTTAAGAGTAGATATCTGCTGTATACTCAGTGTCGGCGCTTGAAACTGTGTTAACTCGTCCATTAATGAGTATAGGGAGTATAGTTTATCGCTATACACTTCTCCTAAGAACTTGAGCGTGATGTGTAAGTTATCTGTTGGCACCATGACTCCCTTAACCGTGTATCGTTCGAGTTGAGACTGCATCTTGCTGAGATTGTTGACCACTTGTTCGGGCAACTTGATTGCAATGAATAGTCGCATCGATATTATCTCCTGCTTAGAATTATTTTGGTATATTATACACCAACGATAGGGCTTTTGCAAGGTCTAGTTCATATAAGCAATCATGTTTTCATATATTTATACAAGCAGACAAATGCAATTGATGCTTATGCATAATAATGCTGGCAGTCAATGCTATTATTTGTCCTATGGAGAGTTATTATGTTAAAAAAGAGAATTACAATACTGCTACTCGCTTTGATACTACTACTAACCTTGTCGCTGTCTTGTTGCGGTCAGCCCAACCTTAATAAGGTAAGCAAGGATTTAGATAATTATTCAGTATCTGCGACATTCGATGATAAGAATATGGTGCTCTCTGCTGTGCAGGTAGTTGAGTTTACAAATAGGGGACAAGTCACTGTTGATTGTGTCAAGTTTCATATCTACGCCAACGCGTACAGTCAAGACAACTGTTCATCCGTGGTAATGCAAGATGATAGATTGAGTGCATACTATAACGGGTACAGTTATGGCAGTATCTCATTCGACAGTGTTAGCGTTAACAATGAGACATGTGCATATATAATAGAAGGTGATAACGAGGATATCCTCAATATACCACTGCGTACGCCACTTGCATCCAACAAAAGTGTCAAGATAACCATGGTGTACGAGGTTAATCTCGCCAACATACGCCACAGACTGGGTTATGGCGATAACACTGTCAATTTCGGCAACTGTTTTCCCATACTTTGTGTACTTTGCGAGGGCGCATATAGGTGTCATTCTTATACTCCGATAGGTGACCCATTCCTATCCGATGTCGCCAATTATCAAGTATCACTTACAGTGCCCTCTACATATCAAGTTGCGCATACTGGCAGTTTGACAGATAAATCTCAAAAAGACGCTCTAACGACATATCTAGTCAACGCACTCGCAGTAAGGGAGTTCGCATTCGTGCTCTCGCAGTCCTTTACAACGCTCTGTGGCGAGCATTCTAACGGCACCAACTCTTACATGTATTATAACGACCCCTCAGCCCAAAGCACCTTAGAATTGATTACAGAGGCCGTAGCATACTTTTCTAAACTATTCTGTCAGTATCCATACCCTAATTTAAGTGTTGTGCAGACAGATCTGTGTTATGGTGGAATGGAGTATCCTGCGCTTGTCATGGTGGCAGTAATAGATGACGTAGCTCAGTACAGGCACACTGTAGTACACGAGATTGCACACCAATGGCTATATGCCTTAGTTGGCAACGACCAGATAAACGATGCTTGGATGGATGAAGGACTGGTTGAGTTCGTTACAGCCATGTTCTTCGATAACCACCCACAGTATGAGTTGACAATGGATTCCATTATGTCCTCAAACTATGCCAATTATGCTGTCTATATAGATGTCAAGACCAGTTTTGCCAAAGACGTAGATACTTCTATGAATCGTAGCATATACGAGTACAGCAATTGGCAGGAATATGCATACATTAACTATGTTAAAGGATGTATTATGTTCTACGAAATATATAAGACTATGGGGAATGTCAAGTTCAACAAGGCACTCAACAGATACGTATCACAGTATGGATTCGCTATCGCTACATCGGCAGATATGATAGAATGTTTTTCTTTAGTACAGGGAAGCGACCTCAATAGCTTGTTCAAGGCTTACCTATTAGGTGAAGATGTCCTCGCTAGAGCCCCAAAAACTCCTTAAAAATAACTTTATGAGAAAAAATCACCTTTTTTTTGAAAAAAATTTACCAGTAGTATTGACATCAAAACCATTTTTCTATACAATGTCGATATACTGCAATCCTATACAATCCTAATAAAAGGGGCAAAACTAATTGCTTTTATTGAGGCAGATTATTAAATGACACATAATTCACTTATTTGGCGCACGACTGGATCGAACGTTACTGTCCTTTCATAATCAGATTCGGTTATTCGCTGAAAATCAAAGAGGTGAATCAAATATTTATGGAGGTAACACATGAGTAAATTTAAACTTATAGCAATAGTGCTTGCACTAGTATTGCTATTAACGCTTGGATTGTCTGCATGCGGTCCCAAGAAGCCACCGGATGAAGAGGAAGTTAATTACACCTATAATACATATATAGGTGCAACACCATCTGACTTCAACCCACACACTTGGGAGACAAATGCTGACAATATTATCGCTGGTTATGCTGAGCCCGGTTGGGTTGATTCAGGCATGGCAGTAGATGAGAACGGCGATCCTGTCGACGGTGAGTATGCATTCCACTATGAGATGGCTACCAATATCGTAGACGTAACCGCATCATATGCTGGTCAGTGGGGAATTGATGCAGAAGCTATTGACGGTGACGGACTTGCATACGAGATTACCCTTAACCCAGATGCTTGTTGGGAGGATGGTACTCTAATTAATGCCGACTCTTACATCTATTCAATGCAACAACTGCTCAATCCAGAGATGCAGAACTACCGTGCTAATAACTATTACAGCGGTGACAATGCTCTAGTTGGTGCTTATGATTACTATATGCAGGGTCAACAGACGTACGTAATCACATCTAACCTGTTTAGTACAATCACCGAAGCTGCAGCTGAGTGCGACGTATATCTAACGCTTGATACCGAGACCGACGCTGCCGTTGCGAGTGGATTCGGTGTTGGTTATAGCAGTCTACTAGGTATCACTGGTAATGGTGCATACTTCGAGATATTCACAGGTGAAGAAGGTGCAAGAACTCCTACAGGTGTTAACTTCTTCGATAAGTATCTTGCCATAATGGCAGAAGCTGGCGAAGACGTAACCAGACTACCACTAACTCAAGACATCATAGATGACTATAATAACTGCGACAGATGGAATCCTAATGCTGATGTTGAGATGGTCATAATGACTAAGGTTTACTACACATTCCCAGATTGTGAATGGGAGGATGTAAGTCTTCTTAAGACAGGCGAATATAAACTAGTATGGATTAACCTTGCTCCTGTAACAGAGTTCTACTTCAAGATTTCTTGTACAAGCAACTTCCTAGTTTATGAGGATTTATATGAAGAGAACAAGACCACAACCGACGGACTAGTATCTACAACATATGGTACATCTCAGGATACTTATATGAGCTATGGTCCATATAAGCTAGTATCATTCGAGGATGATAAGGCATTCGCACTTGCTCAGAACGATGAGTGGTTCGGTTGGACAGATGGCAATCACGAAGGTCAATATCAAACCGAAGAAGTCAAGTTCCAAGTATTAGCTGATCAACAGACAATTCTACAGATGTTCCAGAAAGGACAACTGGATGACGTTATACTAACCGCAACCGATATGTCAACATTCGGTGCATCACCATATCTACTGAAGACCCCAACCACATATACATATCGTTGGTTCTTCAATACCGATATTGTTGATCTACAAGCTATCGAAGCCGAGAGAAACGATGGCAAGAACGTATCTATACTATACTTCGATGAGTTCAGACATGCTTGGTCACTGGCACTCAACAGAACACGTTGGTGCGCAGAGGTTACACCTGGTTATATCCCAGCATTCTCACTATACAATACACTGTATATGTATGACGTTGAGAGGAACCCATCATCTGTATATCGTAATTCAGACGAGGCAATGCAAGCAGTCTGCGACCTATACGGCGTAACTTGGGGTGCAACAGAGGAGTTCAAGACCCTTAAAGAAGCACATGATTCTGTCACAGGCTTTAACCTAGCTCGTGCTCAAGAATTGTTCCAAGAAGCATATGATTTAGCAATAGCTGCTGGTTATATGACTGCTGGTCAAGAAGTAGCAATCAATGTCGGTGCAACTGCAGGCGCTGCTACAGAGCAATATCAATCACAGAACACCCTGCTTCAAGAGTTCATTGATGCTGCTACAGTAGGTACCGACCTAGAGGACAAGATCACAATCACCTATATCTACAACCTATCTACACGTTATGATGACGTATATAATGGTGTTCGTGAGGCTGGTCACGGTGCATGGGGTGGCGCTGCATATTACCCCTTCAGTGCAATTCGTTGCTACACAGACCCAGATTATACTAACATTCACGAGAGTGGTGGATTCGACCCAACAATAGAGACATTGACAATTACCGCTGACTTTGATCCAGCTATCGATGGCGAAGAGACAGAAATAAAAACCTATCAAGAGTGGGCTAAGTCAATTAACTCAGGCATATATAGTCCTGATACTCCAGAGATGTTGGCTCTACGTTTGATCATTATGTCCAGACTAGAGTACGGCATACTGAACATGTACAGTTGTATACCATGTTCTGCTGAGGCTGAGGTTTCAATGATTTCTCAGAAAGTACAGCAAGCCACAACAACATACAACATTATGTATGGTTATGGTGGAGTGAGGTTCATGACCTATAATTACACCAATGATGAGTGGACAGCTTACTGTGCTACACAACCTAACGGAATACTTGATTACACGTAGAATATCTGTGTACAATTAGCATATCACTAATGTAAATGCGGTGGGGCATGAGTCACTCGTGCCCCACTTGTGTTACTAGACAGACAATTACTCACAGACGATGTGTTGTGGTATATGACGCCACACAGACACTAAATAGCAAGCAAGACAAATATTTTTTGCAAAGAGAATTGTGTTTTCTATAACATTATGGTAATATACTTAGTGCTGGTAATATTATAGATGACATAATTTTTTTTTAGATAATAACTTTGGAGGAAGAGACACACTATGTACATGTTGAAGTACGTTATCAAAAGGGTGCTATTGATGATTCTCACATTGTTCGTAATAATGACAATGTGTTTCGTGTTGGTCAAAATGCTACCTTTCCAGTTGCCCTTACAGAAGAGTCAAGCGCAAGCAACCTTACTTAAGATGCAAGCGTATGGCTACTTAACGGTAACTGACATTGTGGCTTTGGAGTATGAGATTAACCCCATAGGTGAACAGTACGTAAATTACATTAAGAACATATTCACCAACAAGGAAGCACCGTGGGGATACTCATGGAAAATTAAGACCGGCGAACCCGTCAATGATCTCATCATCGATAGAATGCCCCCTACAATCATTCTGAACGTCTACTCGTTAATCATGTCCGTACCGTTAGGTATAGGACTGGGTATATATGCAGCACTCAAGAAGAACAAGTGGCAAGACCACGTTGTGTCTACATTGGTTATGGTATTCGTTTCTGTGCCTTCTTATGTATATGCCTTTTTGGTGCAGTATCTATTATTCTTCAAGTGGGGTCTGTTCGATTCTGCCGTCATTGACAGCCTAGCAGAGGCAGGTGGCTGGTTTACATGGTCTATGTTCAAGTCCATGTTGATGCCCATACTGTCGCTGTCTTTCGGTACGATAGCAGGCCTTGCAAGATTCACCAGAGCAGAGTTGACAGAGGTGCTGACCAGCGAGTTCATGTTGCTGGCTCGCACCAAGGGATTGACCAAAGGACAAGCCACCGTGCGCCATGCACTCAACAACGCAATGGTGCCTATTCTGCCAACAATTATATCTATGTTTATCAATATATTGAGTGGCTCACTGATTATCGAGACGATATTCAGCGTACCCGGCATTGGTAAAGTGTATATTCAATCCATTAATCAGTTAGACTATGACCTGTTTATGGGATTGACAATGTTCTACACAGTAATCGGACTAACAGCTCAGATACTAGTAGACTTAAGTTATGGATTCATTGATCCAAGAATACGTATGGGGGCTAGATAATTATGGAAAAGATTAATATAATGGATATCCCCAAGAATAAGTTCGTTTTTGCACAACTAGATGACAGACTTCACGATAAGAAGTTCGACACTAAACCCATTGGATATTTCAAGGATGCTTGGTTGAGATTCAAGAAGAACAAGTCATCTGTCGTTGCAGCGTGCATAATTATTCTTATTGTGCTGTTCGCATTGATTGCCCCATTGGTCTCACAATATGACGTAACTTATATTGATACCACATACAACAAGATGCCTGCAAGAAATGAGTTCTTGTCTAACTTCGGTATTGCTACTGGATGTAAAGATAAGCAAATGAATAACAACTTGTTGCTACGTAACATTGCAATAGGTGTGGCTTCGGTATTCGATTGGGACAAGTACTATACTGCAGTTGATAACGGGTTCGACAGTAACGGAGACGGTACTATTGATGTGGTTGCAGGCGCAGCAGCAGGTGATGCATACATCGACAGTATTACGCAAACAGACGGACTTAACAGTCCATATTCACCCATATCACTGGATTCGATCGGTAAATCCTGGACATCAGGAGCACAACAGTATTACTATCGCGATGTTGAAATAGACTTATACAATGAGCTAGGATTCAGATACTATGAGTTCACCAAAGCACAGTTGGATGAGTTATTGATATGGCAAGAGAAGAGTGGCATTCAAGTTATATATCCTATGATTGATACCACTAAGAATATTTCGTCCTTCAACTTTAATAATCCTAACTATTGGTTTAAACACGGAAATGTAGGTTACTATCCTATTATCAACGGCACACCACTGACCAACTCCTTCTTATCTGAGGAGTATGACATTAATGATGACTATTTCGAAGACAACTATCTGCGTAATAGTGAGGGTATAGTACAATACTTTGAGAAGAAGAGTGGTGATAACTACAGAGTATGTTTATTATATTATAACTACTACATCTATAAGAACAATCACGAACCTAGTTTCATACTAGGTACGGATGCACAAGGTTATGATATGTGTGTGCGTTTAGCATCAGGTATTCAACTATCACTGTTGCTATCTGTGTCCATATTCTTTATCAACTTCCTAATAGGTGCTATCTACGGTGCTATCGAGGGATACTACGGTGGCTGGGCAGATATGATTATGGAGAGAATAACCGATATTCTAGCTGGCGTCCCGTTCATAGTAGTTGCGACGCTGTTCCAACTGCACTTGGCGCATAAGGTTGGAGTTGTGCCATCGTTGCTATTCAGTTTCGTAATGACAGGCTGGATAGGAACGGCTTACCGTGTAAGAACACAATTCTATCGTTTTAAGAATCAAGAGTATGTGCTGGCAGCGAGAACGCTTGGCGCAAGAGATATTAGGTTGATGTTCAAGCACATATTCCCCAACACTCTGGGTACTATCATTACATCGTCAGTTCTGGCAATACCGGGCACGATATTCAGCGAGTCGATGTTGTCATACCTAGGTATAATCAATCTGGGTAGCAGCGAGGGAACCTCAATCGGTACATTACTGGCATCAGGTAGGTCTTATCTGGGTACTATACCTCACCTGATTTTCTGGCCTTCACTGGTAATATCGATGTTAATGATTAGTTTCAACCTGTTTGGTAACGGATTGCGTGATGCCTTTAACCCATCACTGCGTGGAGTGGAGGAATAAGAAATGGAAAGAACAGAAAAGAAATTACAAGTAAAAAATCTAGTTATATCCTTCAAAACTAACAACGGTACAGTTAAGGCTGTGCGTGACATCAGTTTTGATCTCAATAAGGGCGAAACACTGGCAATAGTGGGCGAGTCCGGCAGTGGTAAGTCGGTTACTAGTAAGGCTATTCTGGGTATTCTGGCAGGCAACTCAATTATAGAAGGCGGCAAGATACTATACGACGGCAAAGATTTACTGAGAATACAAGAGGATGATTTCCATAAGATTCGCGGTGACAAGATTGCCATGATATTCCAGGACCCGCTGAGTAGTCTTAACCCTATAGTAAGGATTGGTCGCCAATTGACTGAGGCAATGTTGCTCAAGAATGCCAACAACAAGCGTAACGCTCGCAGAGAGTTCACCCAGACATTGCATTGTCTTGAGGATAATATGAATGAGTTCTCTCACAGTACCGAGACTGTAATCGAAGAGAACAAGCAATTGGTTAATGAGTTCTATAACTTTACCATAGTTGCTATCAAGATAGAGAATGCATTTACTGTTGCCAAGAACGCCGTATCAGACTGCTTATTCGACCTAGACGACTTATTGCTCAACATAGAGAAAGAGCAAGATATAGACATCTATAGGATACTCAAACCATTACTCAAAGAATGTAAGAGTTGTGTCAACGACTACGTCATTAAAAATGATAATGGCGAGTACACGGCTCTGTTGGCCAAAATAATAGAAGAGAGCAAACTCTGTAAAGGCAAGGTGCCAACTGATAATATAAAGGTGCAGTTGAAGAGATTACACGACTACTTTACAGATGCACTAGCCAAGGACAAGCCTGACTTTTTCGATTTAGCATACTATAAGATTAAGAATCCTAATGCAGACTTGGTATCTATGCCCGTAGCAGAGCTTAATAGGATTACGGAACAATTCTGCAACGAACACATAATGAACACAATTAAGGCCAAGACAGCATCTGCTATACAACACGCCTACAGTTCCTCTTTGGCGCACAAGGCCGAGGTAATTAAATGTATTGACGCAGAGATGTCGGTGTTCACTCAAGACACACTAGTTAAAGATAATTGTATTAAGTCGTACAAGAAACTGACTGACCTAGTCGAAACATCAATCAATCGTCTAGCCATCGTTAAGGATACTCAAGCATACACGTTCAAAGTGAGTCTTAATAGTGCTATAGAGACGTATTTTAAGGGCTTATATAAGAATCCTAAAGAGTTGGAGCGTTATAAGAGACAATCCGATAAACATGCATCATTAACAAGCAAGGGTAGAGAACCCACATGGAAAGTCACTCCACCTCAGTTAGTTGACCTAGAGTTAACTAAGAGCAACATAGTAGACCTACTTACAAGTCTAAGAACCAGTTATGAGAATGAGCTAAATGGTGAATCACAACTGAATGTAAGCGAGGTCGCACATGAATTAATAGAGTTCTTGAAGGATAAGGCAACTAGCATAGTATACACTGTAACATCTCGTATGGCCAAAAATATCGCCATTAAACTAATGGAGGAAGTAGGCATACCTGAGCCAAGAAGAAGGTACAGACAGTACCCATTCGAGTTTTCAGGTGGTATGAGACAGAGAATAGTTATAGCTATTGCACTAGCAGCCAATCCAGACATTCTAATCTGTGATGAGCCTACAACTGCGCTTGATGTTACCATTCAGGCACAGATACTAGAGTTAATCAATAACCTCAAGGCTGAACGTAATCTGTCAGTCATATTCATTACCCACGACCTAGGCGTCGTCGCCAATATGGCAGATCGTATCGCCGTCATGTATGCTGGCAAGATTGTTGAGTATGGTACAGCAGAGGAAGTGTTCTATGATCCTCGCCATCCATATACGTGGGCGTTGCTGGCATCCATGCCCGACCTCGACACCAACGAGAAACTGGATGCTATACCCGGCACACCACCTAATATGATATATCCGCCAGTCGGCGATGCATTTGCAGTCCGTAATAAGTACGCATTGCAGATAGATTTTGAGCAACAGCCACCTATGTTCAAAATAAGCGATACGCATTATGCTAGCACGTGGTTGCTTCACCCGAATGCTCCCAAGGCTAATCCACCCAAGATTGTAACAGATCGTATCCAAAGAATGAAAAAACTCAATGAGGAGGCTGACAAATGATAGACTACAGTGATGACAACATACTGCTTAAAGTGGACAATCTCTGCCAGTTTTTCAAGATGGGCAGAAGACAATTAAAGGCAGTTAATAATGTTAGTTTTAACATCTATAAGAGTGAGGTTTTCGGCCTAGTGGGCGAGAGTGGTTGTGGCAAAACAACTACAGGTCGTTCGATAATTAAACTGTACGACTGCACATCCGGTAGCGTTTATTTCAAGGGCAGGCGTATATGCGCCGGCATAGGCTCCTATAAGGACGCCATCGAAGCCAAGAAAAAGCAGTTAACAGAAGATATCAAGAAACTGTCAGCTGAGGAGTCCAATCCAGATATCCTTAATGCCCGTCTGGAGGAGATAAGACAGGAAGCAGCAGAGTTTATCTCTACTCAGCGTGAGCTGATTAAGTCTGCTAAGCACGACCATAAGTACTGCGATAAGGAGTATGCTGCGGAGCATGTTGCCGAGATTAAGAAGCAATACGAACAGATGATTGCCAGTGAGACCGATCCGCAGAAAAAGTCTAAATTGCATAAAGAGTATCGTGAGAAACTAGCCATAGCCAAGAACGAAAGGCTTGTAACACAGATACAGATGATTTTCCAAGACCCAATTGCTTCATTGAATCCTCGTATGACAGTTAGGGAGATTATTGCAGAAGGACTGATTATTAAGGGTATAAAGGACAAGAAGTACATTGATGAAAAAGTGTATCAAGCACTTGATATGGTTGGACTGGTTGCTGAGCACAGCACAAGATATCCACATGAGTTCAGCGGTGGCCAAAGACAAAGAATCGGTGTGGCTCGTTCAGTGATTATGAGACCTGATATGATTATTGCTGATGAACCTATATCTGCTCTAGATGTATCAATTCAGGCTCAAGTTATTAACTTGCTCAATGATCTACGGCAAGAGTTGGGATTGACAATTATGTTCATTGCACATGACTTGTCCGTTGTCAAGTATTTCAGTGATAGAATAGGCGTTATGTATTATGGCAATCTAGTAGAATTGACCACTTCGGATAAACTATTCGCTCACCCACTACACCCATATACTAAATCATTGTTGTCTGCCATTCCATTACCTGACCCACTATATGAGAAGAAGAGGAAGAGGATTACCTATAACCCCGTCAGAGACCATGACTATAGGAGCGAGCAACCACAACTGCGTGAGGTAGAGGAAGGACACTTTGTACTGTGCGACACCAAGGAGTTCGAACAGTACCAGAGAATAGTCAAAGAAGGATAGATATTAACTAACCCATAAGAGCAGAGATATTCTTATGGGTTGTTTATAGATTAAGAATAATGAATCAAGACAATAAACCAGACACAACCAATAATCCACAGCATGATATAGCAACACAGGAGCAGAAAAAAATAGATATCTCCAACCAAATGGAAGATATTAAAGGTAAGCATGATAAAATCTGGTTGATATATCTAATAACTGCTGTTGTAGGATTAATGATTGTATTCCTAGCATGTTTAATCGGAGATATATTCTCACCTGCTAACGACGGCAGAGAATATGTCATTATAATGGACGGATTCACTGTAGCTGGCGCACTGCTAATGGGGGTGGGCGCTATGGGGTGGATTGCCAATCAAGGCGGGTTCGATATGCTAGGATTTGGATTCAAGCAACTTATAAGAATATTCAATCCTGCCAGTAAACTAGAGAAGAAACGCCAGACATTCTACGAGTACAAGGAGGAGAAGAGCAAAAAATCCGTCCGCGTCGGTCACACATTACTTGTCGGACTCGGTTATCTTGTTGTGGCAATCATAATGTTCATAATATATAAGTTAGTATAGAACACATCACCCAATCCAGTCTACTGTATATATTTTCGTTATGAAGAAGAGCAAAAAATCCGTCCGCGTCGGTCACACATTACTTGTCGGACTCGGTTATCTTGTTGTGGCAATCATAATGTTCATAATATATAAGTTAGTATAGAACACATCACCCAATCCAGTCTACTGTATATATTTTCGTTATAATGAATATTTTTTGTCAAAGTGTCGTAAAATAGTTGACGGCACTTTTGCATTATGTTATCCTAATAAGGCTGCGGAAAAAGGAAGGATGCAGGAGGTTACTGAGCAAACAGAAAACTTCTGCTGACCAATGTAGACGGCATACAGACCGTTTGCTAGCCGAGAAACGGTGCATCGTACGCACTGTTAAGTGTGCCTTAAGGCACAAACTGACAGACTTACCGATTAACCGACTATTGCACAAGCACTACACAATGTGCTTTTAATTTTCCCAACAAATGACACACACGGTTGTGTTGTTAGCAATAGGTAATATCGGCTCAATAAAACACATTAAAGGAGAAGAAGAGAGAACAATGGCAAACCAGAAAATGAGAATTAAGTTAAGGTCATATGACCACAACCTAATTGACCAATCTGCCCAGACAATTGTTGATACTGCCAAGAAAATGGGCGCAAAAGTCAGTGGACCCATTCCACTGCCGACGGAGAAAGAGATAGTAACAGTACTACGTGCAACGCACAAGTATAAGGACGCTCGTGAGCAGTTCGAGATGAGAACGCATAAACGCTTGATAGACATCTATAATCCCAATAGCAAGACGGTTGACAGCCTAATGAAACTCAACCTACCTGCTGGTATCGATGTCAAAATCAAGTTATAATATTGTAGGATACGGAGGTGAACTTTATCAATGAATAAAGCAATCATAGGCAAGAAACTAGGAATGACACAAGTGTTCGAAAAAGACGGAACAATGATACCTGTAACAGTTATACTCGCAGGTCCATGCAGTGTCATACAGAAGAAGACCAAGGAAAGAGACGGATACGAGGCAGTTCAACTAGGATTTGACAGCGTCAAAGAGAACAAACTTACCAAGCCCGAACTAGGTCACCTTAAGAAGGGCAACGCCGGTGCACTGAAGGTGCTCAAGGAGTTCAAACTAGACAATGCTGATAAATATAATGTAGGCGATACACTAGATTGCACGGCATTTGCAGAGGGCGATTTAGTAGACGTAACTGGTACGAGCAAGGGACATGGATTCAGTGGTGTTATTAAGAGGTGGAATCAACACAGACTTAAGGAAACTCACGGTGTAGGCCCTGTCCACAGAGAAGTCGGTTCAATGGGTGCCAACAGCACACCAAGCCGTGTTTTCCCAGGTAAGAATCTTCCTGGACAATATGGTAGAGAGCAAGTTACCGTACTTAATCTCACGGTAGTTAGAGTTGACGCTCAGAAAGGCGTACTGCTTATCAAGGGAGCAATCCCCGGCGCCAAGAACAGCGTAGTGTATATACGCAACGCTGTTAAGACAGCCAATTAGTAGTGGAGGAAAGTAGAGAATGCAAGTAAAAGTTTTTAATACCGAAGCGCAAGAAGTAGGTAAAGTCAAATTAGAAGATAAAGTATTTGGTTGCGAATATAATTCTGCTATCATCCATCAAGCAGTAGTGGCTTATCTAGCTAATCAAAGACAAGGAACCAAGAGCACATTAACAAGAAGTGAAGTGCGTGGTGGTGGTGCAAAACCGTACAGACAGAAGGGCACAGGCAGAGCAAGACAAGGTAGTATACGTGCACCACAATACAAGAAGGGTGGAATTGTGTTCGCACCGAAGCCCAGAGATTTTTACAAAAAAATTAACAAAAAGGTCAAGGCAGAGGCGTTCCGCAGTGCTATCAGTTATAAGGTCGCCAACAACGAACTACTGGTGCTCGACGAACTTAAACTAGCCGAAGCCAAAACCAAGTTGATGGCCAAAGTACTTGACAATTTCAAGTTGACAACCAACACATTATTAATCATAGAAGACAGCGACCAAACAACACTCAGGGCAACCAATAACATTGACTTCTTAACAGTTACTGTGTCTGAGTTAGCTAATGTCTATCAATTAGTAGTCAACAATACGGTACTTGCCACCAAGGGCGCATTAAAGAAGATTGAGGAGGCTTACGCAGTATGAACGCTTATGACATTATAAGAAGACCAGTGCTATCCGAAAAGAGTTATGCCGGCATACCTGGAAAGAGATACACATTCGAAGTAGCGCAAGGTGCCAACAAGATAGAGATTGCACAAGCAATAGAGAAGATTTTTGACGTCAAAGTGGAAAAAGTCAATACAGTAAACGTCAGTGGCAAGATGAAAAGACAAGGTAGACACGCAGGCCTAACCAGTAAGTGGAAAAAAGCAATTGTCCACCTAACAGATGACAGCAAACCCATCGAGTTCTTCGAGAGTTTGACATAATAAGAGGAGGAACTAGTACAAATGGCAATTAGAAGATATAAACCTACATCTCCAGGATGTCGATTTATGACAGTGCCCGCTTATGATGAGATAACAACTACAACTCCCGAGAAGAGCCTGTTGGTTACCAAACGCAAGAGCGGTGGCAGAAATGCCCAAGGCAAGATAACAGTTAGACACATCGGTGGTGGCAATCGCATTAAGTACAGAATGATTGATTTCAAGCGTGACAAGTACGACATCCCAGCCAAAGTGGCCACGATTGAGTACGACCCCAACCGTTCAGCCAACATAGCCCTTCTGCACTATGCAGACGGTGAGAAGAGATACATCCTCGCCCCAATCGGCATGACGGTAGGAGACACAATAATCTCTGCTGATAACGCTGACATTAAGGCAGGCAATAACCTTCCACTTGAGTATGTACCTGTAGGCGAGATTGTCCACAATATCGAACTACACCCCAACAAGGGTGGGCAGATTGCAAGGGCAGCAGGCATATATGCACAACTTATGGCCAAGGAAGGTAAGTACGCCACACTACGTATGCCATCCGGCGAAACAAGACTTGTCCTGCTCAAGTGCCGTGCAACAGTCGGTCAAGTAGGCAACACTGAGCACAATATTATTAATATAGGTAAAGCAGGTAAGACCAGACACCTAGGCGTTAAGCCAACGGTAAGAGGTAGTGTTATGAATCCATGCGATCACCCACACGGTGGTGGTGAGGGTAAGTCCCCGATAGGCCGTCCAGGCCCAGTAACACCTTGGGGTAAACCTACGCTAGGTTTCAAGACAAGAAAGAAGAAGAATCAGTCCAATAGATTCATCATCAAGAGAGTAAATTAAGGAGAGATTAAACAATGAGTAGGTCAACGAAAAAAGGTCCGTATGTACAAGAGAAACTCTTACTAAGAGTAAGAGCACTTAATGACAGCGGTAAAAAAGAAGTACTAAAAACTTGGTCGAGACGCTCGACTATCTTTCCAGAGTTTATTGGTCACACTATAGCCGTTCATGACGGCAAGAAACACGTACCAGTATATATTACAGAAGATATGGTAGGACTCAAACTCGGTGAGTTTGCTCCTACAAGAACATTTAGAGGACACGCTGGTGGCAAATCCAGTGCTGGCAAGTAAGGAGGATAAACATAATGGCAACCAGAAGCAGAGAAAAGGCAATTCAACACGAGCAGGCTCGTGACAAGAGACCTCATGCCATAGCAAAGTATATTCGTATGTCGCCCAGCAAAGTCAATGCAGTCCTGGATTTAATACGTGGTAAGGACTATTTCGTGGCAGTGGCCACCCTTAAAGGCTCCCCAAGAATTGCAAGCGAACCAGTGCTCAAAGTGCTCAACAGCGCAGCAGCTAATGCCGAAGTTAATCAAGGATTATCCAAGGATACACTGTATGTCGCAGAGTGTTACACAGGTCAGGGGCCAACCCTTAAGAGATTTCAACCTGTATCCAAGGGCAGGGCACACAGTATATTGAAGCGCACAAGCCATATTACAGTTGTGCTTGACCAAAGAGTATAAGGGGAGGTAAAGATTTAATGGGACAAAAAGTTAATCCAATCGGCATGAGAGTCGGTATTAATAAAGAATGGAACTCCAAGTGGATAGTCGACAAAAAAGATATAGCCAAGAATATCAAAGAAGACAATGATATCAGAAGATATATCAAGAGGAAATATTATCAAGCATCAATATCGTTAACTGTTATCGAGAGAAACGGTAGTGCAGTCATCGTGAATATTTGGACAGGCAGGCCGGGTATCCTTATCGGTAAGGGTGGCGCAGGTATCGACCAAATCAAAAAAGAGTTATCTAAGTTCACAGGCGAGAAAGAGTTGACAGTTAACATTATGGAAGTTAAGAAGCCAGATATGGACGCACAACTCATAGCCGAGAACATTGCCTCTCAACTCGAAGCAAGAATAGCATTCCGTAGAGCAATGCGCCAAGGTATGACAAGAGCAATCCGTGCAGGTGCCAAGGGTGTTAAGACAATGGTAAGCGGCAGACTGGACGGCGCAGAAATAGCCAGAAGCGAGAATTATCACGAGGGAAGTATTCCACTACACACACTGCGTGCAGATATTGATTACGGTCTAGCAGAGGCCAAGACAACATTCGGTATCATTGGCGTTAAAGTGTGGGTATACAAGGGAGAGATACTGGGAAAGAAAAAGCAAGGAGGTAACGACTAATGTTGATGCCTAAGAGAGTAAAAAGACGCCGTGTACATCGTGGTACGATGAAGGGTTGCGCACATAGGGGCAACATAATAGCATACGGTGAGTATGGTTTACAAGCACTACAATGTGGTTGGATAACCAGCAATCAGATAGAAGCAGCCCGTGTCGCTATGACTAGATTCATTAAGCGTGGCGGACAAGTATGGGTAGATATATTCCCACACAAGCCAGTATCTAAGAAGCCTGCGGAGACTCGTATGGGTTCAGGTAAGGGCGCTCCAGAGTATTGGGTAGCAGTAGTTAAGCCGGGCAGAGTATTATTCGAGATGGCAGGCGTGCCTGAGGATCAAGCAAGAGAGGCTCTAAGGCTGGCAAACCATAAACTACCTATTAAGTGTAAGTTTATCAAAAAAGAGGTGATAGCAAATGAAGGCGAGTAAGATAAGAGAATTAAATAATGAAGAATTAGTCGCCAAATTGGCTGATCTCAAAAAAGAGTTGTTCAATCTTAGGTTATCCCATTCGTCAGGACAACTTTCCAATAACATGGCTCTGTCCCTCTGCAAGAAGGACATTGCAAGAGTTCAAACGGTGCTCAAACAAAGAGAGAGCACTCAGCAAGGAGGCTAGTAAATCATGACGGAAGAGATGAATAAAAACACACCAATCGAGAGAAATCAAAGAAGAGAGTTGGTTGGAGAGGTTGTGTCTGATAAGATGGACAAGACAATAGTAGTTGCAGTAATCAACAAGTTCAAGCACCCACTATATAAGAAGACCATTTCTACAACCAAGAAGTTCAAGGCTCACGATGAGAAGAACGAATGTGGTATAGGCGATACTGTGCTAATCGCAGAGACCAGGAAACTCAGTAAGGATAAGAACTGGAGACTGGTCAAAATCATCGAGAAGGCTAAGTAGGAGGGGAAACACATGATTCAAGTACAAACTAGATTGAAGGCAGCCGATAACAGCGGTGCGAAAGAGATTATGTGCATCAAGGTACTCGGTGGCTCAGTAAGAAAATCAGGTAGCATCGGCGATATCATTGTGGCAAGCGTCAAGAGTGCCAACACCGGTGGCATTGTTAAGAAGGGAGAGGTTGTTAAGGCAGTTATAGTCCGTACAGCCCAGAGCATTAACAGACCAGACGGCACACGCATTCGCTTCGATGACAATGCAGCAGTAATTATAGACAACCAGAAGCAACCCAGAGGAACACGTATTTTTGGACCGGTTGCTCGTGAACTGAGAGAGAAAGACTTCATGCGCATTATTTCTCTTGCTCCAGAAGTGTTGTAGGAGGATAGAGCAATATGGCAAGTATGAATGTAAAAAAGGGTGATACAGTACTAGTTATTGTAGGAACCAAGAGTAGCGTCAAGGCTGACGCAGAGAAAGGCAAGAAGGGCAAGGTTCTCAAGGTCGATTCAGAGAAAGGCAAAGTAATCGTAGAGGGCGCTAACATGATTAAACGCCACACTAGACCTAAGAATGCCAGAGAAAAGGGCGGTATAATTGATAAGCCAAGAGCAATTGATGCAAGCAACGTAATGGTTGTGTGTCCCAGTTGTAATAAGCCCACAAGAGTGGCTCACGCACTTTCCCCTGATGGTAAGAAGCACATTCGCACATGTAAGAAGTGTGGCGCTGTACTAGATGTCAAGGCAGAGAAGACAGTCAAAAAAGTCACCAAGAAAAGGGCTCCCAAGCAACCCACAGAAACACCAGTAGAGAGTAAGGAGGAATAGACAGTTGGCAGATAAGAAAGCAAAAGCAGTCGCCAAAGAGCCTGCTAAACAAGAACCAAATAGACTTAAAGTGCATTATACCAACACTGTCGTTTCCACTATGGTAAAGCAATTTAACTACAAGAATGTCAATCAAGTGCCAAGACTGGAGAAGATAGTCATCAACAGTGGTCTAGGCGATATTAAAGACAACTCCAAGAGTTTTCAAATTGCTGTAGAAGAGATAAGACAGATTACAGGACAGAAGCCTGTTGTAACCAAAGCCAAGAAATCCGTTGCCAACTTCAAATTAAGGCAAGGTATGAACATAGGCGTTAAGGTTACACTGCGTGGCCGTAGAATGTACGAGTTTATGGACAAACTCATTGCTATAGCATTGCCCAGAGTAAGAGACTTCCGAGGAGTTAATCCTAATTCTTTTGACGGCAGAGGCAACTACACAATGGGCGTCAAAGAACAACTCATTTTCCCCGAAATCGTGTACGACCAAGTGGAAAAAACTCGTGGTTTCGACATCACGTTCGTTACCACAGCAACAACAGACGAAGAAGCCAAAGCAATGTTGCAACTAATGGGAATGCCCTTTAGAGCGTAAGTGAGGTAAAACAATGGCAAAAAAATCAATGATTAATAAACAACAGAAGCCTGCTAAGTTCAGCACTCGTGCTTATACAAGATGTACCATATGTGGTAGACCACATGCAGTGCTCAAGAAGTATGGTATCTGCAGAATATGTTTTAGAGAACTTGCGTACAAGGGAGAGATTCCCGGCGTAAAAAAATCAAGTTGGTAAGGAGGATATTAATATGGTAGTTACAGATCCAATTGCTGATATGCTAACACGCATAAGAAACGCATCATCAGCCAAGCACGGCGAGGTAGAGATTCCTTCTTCAAATACAAAGAAAGCAATCGCACAGATATTGTTAGACGAAGGTTACATTAACGCAGTAGAAGAGAAGAATAACGCAATCCAAGGTACACTGAGAGTCACATTGAAGTATGGTACTAAGGGTGTCAAGGCAATCACGGGATTGAGAAGAATCAGCAAACCCGGCCTTAGAGTATATGTTAAGGCAGAGAATCTGCCCAAGGTGCTCAATGGTCTAGGCATAGCAATCATCTCTACATCACGTGGCATTATGACGGACAAGCATGCCAGATTACAGAATCTCGGTGGCGAAGTCCTAGCATACATTTGGTAGGAGGTAAGGTGATATGTCAAGAATAGGTAGAGCGCCCATTACTATACCAAGTGGTGTAGATGTTAAATTAGTTGATGGTATAATAACCGTTAAGGGACCTAAAGGTACATTAACGCGTGATATCAACAGCATTATTAAATGCGAAGTAAATAATGGCAAAATAGTCTTTACAAGACCTAACGAAGATAAAGAAACCCGTGCTAAACACGGTCTTTATAGGGCGCTAGTTAACAATATGGTTCACGGCGTTACACACGGTTATGATAAAGCACTAGTAATCAATGGCATCGGCTATAAGGCTCAAGTTGTTGGCAATAAACTGGTACTCAATATCGGTTATTCTCATCCAGTTGAGTTCGTTGCTCCAGCAGGTATCACATTTACCTGTCCCAGCATCACTGATATAGTTGTATCCGGCGTTGATAAAGAATTGGTTGGTCAGGTGGCCGCCAACATCAAGGCAAGCAGAGTTATTGAACCTTACCATGCTTACGGCGTGCGTTATAAGACTGACGTTGTCGTAATCAAGGAAGGCAAAAAAGCAGGCAAGTAGGGGGATTAGACAATGATTAGTAAGAAGAATAAGAATGCGGACAGAAGAATCCGTCATGAAAGAGTTACAGAAAAAGTGTTCGGCACTACACTAGCACCCCGTCTTAATGTTTATCGTAGCACGAAATACATCTATGCGCAGATTATAGACGATATCAATAGAGTAACCCTGTGCAGCTCGTCCAGCCTAGCACTAGCAGAACAATGCAAAGGCAAGAACAAAGTAGACAGTTCTAACCTAGTTGGTCAGGACATAGCCAAGAAGGCTATTGAGAAGGGCATCAAGAAGGTCGTTTTCGATAGAGGTGGCTATATCTACACCGGCAGAGTGGCAGCACTAGCAGACGGCGCCCGTAAGGGTGGATTAGAGTTTTAGGAGGAAACAAAATGAACGAAGACAATCAAGTAATCACTGAACAAGCGCAAGAAACACCATCTGTGGATAAACCCAAGATGGAGCGTAAATTTGTTTCCAGAAACAATGACCATAAAAGAGATGATAATAAGGGCGACAACAGAGAGAAGAAGGGTAACAGACGTCCAAGAGAAAGAGAAGTCAAAGAAGATGATGGCTTAATCAAGAAGACAGTATCAATTAACCGTGTTGTTAAGGTCGTTAAGGGTGGTCGTACTATGAGATTCTCAGCAGTTGTAGTCGTAGGCGACGGCAATGGTAAAGTAGGACTGGGTACAGGTAAAGCTGGTGAGGTCCCACAGGCAATTGAGAAGGCAACCCAGAGAGCTAAGAACTCCATGATAGAGATAGCAAGAAAGGATACCACTATACCACACGAGACAATCGGTAGGTTTGGCAGAGGGCATGTTCTGCTTCTACCAGCTCAACAAGGTACCGGCGTTATCGCAGGTGGTAGTGTGAGAAGCATTCTTGAGGCAGCAGGAATTAAGGATGTTCGTACCAAGTCGTATGGCTCTAACACACCTATCAACTGTGCTAAGGCAGCACTTGAGGGACTCAAAACCCTTCGTACTGCAGAGCAAATAGCAGCCTTGCGTGGCAAGACTGTGGACGAACTATAAGAGGAGGGCTATATCGATGGCAAAAGCTAAAAAAGTTGAAAAAAATGAGCCCCTATATATCAATGGTAAGTATGTGGCTACCAGTACTCAGCCACTATACAAGGTTAAGCACGATAAGGGTCGCGCACCATACCAGTTGACAGACAAAAAAATCGAAGTAACATTGGTCAAAAGTACAATTGCCTGCTTAGCTGTTCATAAGGCTACGGTTAAGGCGTTGGGATTGCACAGAGTTGGCGAAACGGTAGTTCTGTCAGACAATGATGCAACAAGAGGAATGATTTTTAGAGTCAAACACCTCGTCCAAGTGAAAGAAATCTAATTAAGGAGCACTAACTATGAGAATACACAGTATTACCCCACCAGAGGGTGCAACAACTAAGTCCAAGAGACTAGGAAGGGGCATCGGCAGTGGTCTAGGCAAGACAAGTGGTAAAGGGCACAAAGGACAATGGGCTCGTTCCGGTGGTGGTGTGCGTCCGGGATTCGAAGGCGGACAAACTCCATTGGCAAGAAGATTACCCAAGTATGGATTTAACAACTTTTTCAGGCGTGAATATGACTGCGTCAACATTAGTAGACTCGAGAAGTTCGAGGACGGCGCAACAGTAACACCAGAGTTATTAAAGGATATGGGCATTGTCAATTTCAAGGGCGATGCAGGCCTCAAAGTGTTAGGTAACGGTCAACTAACCAAAAAACTTACAGTTAAGGCACATAAGTTTTCTGCCACTGCTATAGAGAAGATTCAATCCGCAGGTGGAAGTATAGAGGTAATAGAATAATGTTTGAAACAATCAAAAATGCTTTTAAGGTTGCAGAAGTACGCAGAAAGATATTATTAACACTCCTCTTCGTATTCATTTACAGATTGGGCTGTTATATACCTATTCCCGGACTTATTGGCGATGCTTTTGCCACTACGGGAGATAATGTAACGATATTCAGTTTGATGAATGCCATATCAGGCTCGGCACTTGAACAAGGTGCATGGTTCGCAATAGGTATATCACCATATATCAATGCATCCATCATCATGCAACTGTTAACTGTTGCAATACCTGCACTAGAGAGATTGAATAAAGACGGCGAAGACGGCAAGAAAAAGGTCGAGAAAATCACTCGTTACGTAACACTAGGTCTGTCAGTTGTAACTGCAGTCGGCGTGTTGTTAGCATTCAGGGCAGCAGGCGTTCTGGACGCCAAGTTCATCTGGAACGAAGCAGTACCGGAATGGATTGTATTCGTGTTCGCAACACTTATGCTTGTGTCAGGCTGTATGGCATGTATGTGGATTGGCGAGAGAATTACCGAATATGGCGTATCCAATGGTATATCCATGTTGATTTTCGTTGGTATCCTATCAACTGCAGGCAGACAACTACTCTCATCATTCGGTGACGTATTTACTAACGGTTGGGCAGCAGGTGGCTGGGAGATAATAGGATTCCTACTGGTTGTTATAGTCATATTCGGATTCATTATATGGGTTGACGGCGCAGAGAGAAGAGTCAAGGTTCAATATGCTAAACAGATTAAGGGCAATAAGATGTATGGTGGACAATCCACATATATCCCTGTCAAAGTCAATGGTTCAGGCGTATTACCACTTATTTTCGCATTCGCGCTACTATCATTCATACCTATGATTGCTAATACCTTCTGGGCTGATAGCGCATTCGCAGTTTGGTGGACAAAGTACATGACAAGCAACGGTGGATACTGGGTGGGCACAGTAGTCAACTCCGTATCACTAGCATTGTTGATATTTGGGTTCAGTTACTTCTATTCACAGATTCAATTCAACCCAATAGAGATAAGTAAGAATCTTCAACAGAACGGTGGTTTCATACCAGGCATTAGGCCCGGTAGAGAAACGAGCGAATACTTAGCAAGAGTAGTGTCGAGGATAACATTCTGGGGCGCTACGTTCCTTGCAATAATAGCTCTAGTACCATCACTAGTATTTGGACTAGTGCTACAGAATCAAAGCCAACTACTCAACGCGTTCTCCTCAACAGGTATGTTGATTATCGTCAACGTCGCCCTAGAGTTCGATAAAGCATTAGAGAATCAGTTGATGATGCGTCATTATAAAGGATTCCTTAAATGAGATTGATTTTGTTAGGCTCTCCGGGTTGTGGCAAGGGTACACAATCTACAAGACTGCAGAAGCACTTGGGTATCCCCCAAATATCTACTGGCGATATATTTCGTGCTAACATTAGAGAGTGTACGCCAATAGGTATCAAGGTCAAAGAGATTGTAGATAATGGTGGCCTAGTTTCGGATGATATAACACTTCAACTAGTTCGAGACAGATTGAGTAAGAATGACTGTGCCAACGGATATATATTGGATGGTTTTCCACGCTCACTGCCACAGGCAGAGGCATTCGATAAGATAGCTACTGTGGACTACGTAATCAATTTCGTTATTGATCAAGACACAATTATTCACCGACTGACCGGAAGGCGTGTCTGCACTAAGTGTGGCAAGATACACCATATAGACACTTTGCAGACAGACAAGTGTGACGTATGTAACGGAGAGCTGTTTATACGTGCAGACGATAGTATAGACTCGGTTCATAAGAGACTAACAGCGTACGGCATTACCACTCAACCACTTATCGGTTATTATAGACGCAGTGGCAAGCTAATAGATGTTGATGCCAACCAGCAGGCCGAAGAAGTTTTCGCGCAGATAATCAAAGCAATAGAATGATATATATTAAGAGCAAGACTGAGATAGAGTTAATGCGTCAAGCCAATCAACTGGTTAAACATACCTTAGAGATGTTGATAGAGGCAACCAAGGAGGGCGTCTCCACACTAGCTCTAGATAAGATGGCATATGAGTTCATTGTTAAATACGGCGCAACACCTTCCTTCCTACGCTTTAATGGTTATCCGGCATCTATCTGCATTAGTATTGATGACGAAGTGGTTCACGGTATACCTAATAAACATAAGATTCTAGCGGAGGGCAGTATAGTCAGTTATGACTGTGGTGTTATTCTCAATGGTTGGCATGGAGATGCTACTCGCACTGTTGGTGTAGGTAGGATAACTGCCGACAAGCAGAGATTAATAGATGTTACCGAACAATGTTTCTATGAAGGTATCAAGGTTATTCAACCTAATACAAGACTAGGCGACGTAGGTCAAGCCATTCAACAGTATGCCGAGAGTCACGGTTACGGAGTTGTCAGAGAACTATGCGGACATGGTATAGGTCGTAATATGCACGAGGACCCCAATGTGCCTAATTATGGTGTCAAGGGCAGAGGCCTTAGACTTAGCCAAGGAATGACAATAGCAATTGAACCGATGATTAATATGGGCAGTCATAAGGTTATGACTATGAGCGATGGCTGGACGGTCAAGACTCAAGACGGTTTACCCAGTGCCCACTATGAGAACACTCTGGCAATCACAGACAATGGTGTTGATATTCTATCAATCTAACAGATAACGGAGTTAATATGGACGAAATAAGTGTCGGTTGCGTAGTATATTCCCTCTCGGGCAGAGATAGTGGCAGGTATTATGTAATCGTTAAACTAGAGGATGGCTACGCTTATATTGTAGACGGTAATCTACGAAAACTTAAGAACCCCAAGAAAAAGAACATGAAACACCTTAGAAGCAGTGGTAGGGTACTCACCACCATCGCCGACAAGTTTAATACAGGCAAGAAGGTATTTGATACCGAAGTTAACAGCGCTCTTAGAGAGTTCAACGACAAAGGTATGGAGGTATAGTTAATGTCGAGAGACGATTGTATCGAGGTAGAAGGTATAGTAACAGAGGCATTGAGAAATGCGACTTTTATAGTCAAATTGACCAATAATCATGTTATTACAGCCTACATATCAGGTAAGCTAAGAATGCATTATATCAAGATATTGCCCGGCGACACAGTCAAAGTAGAAATGAGTCCTTATGACTTGACCAAGGGCAGGATAGTATGGCGTGGTAAGAACCAGCAAAGTTAAATTAAAGGAGAAAAGAGAAATGAAAGTTAGACCTTCAGTAAAACCTATGTGTGACAAATGCAAGGTAATCAAGAGAAACGGCAAAGTAATGGTAATCTGTTCCAAATACCCAAAACACAAGCAAAGGCAAGGCTAGTGTTAATTTAACAAGCCAAAAAAACAATAGGGATTGAGGTGCCGAGATTACATTCCAACTTTTTCGGTGTCGTATTTCCGTTATATATACAGTACAGTAAAATAATTTTGATAAGGAGAAAACTAAATGGCTCGTATTTCAGGCGTAGATTTACCAAGAGAGAAACGCATAGAAATTGGTCTGACCTATATTTATGGTATAGGTCGCCCCACAGCCGACAAGATTTTGGCAGAGACAGGCGTCAGTCCTGACATCCGCGTCAAAGATTTGTCGGAGAGCGACACTAGTAAAATCAGGGACTACATCGAAAAAAACCTACATGTAGAAGGTGATTTACGCAGAGAAGTTGCTCAAAATATCAAGTCAATGAAAGATATAGGCTCTTATAGAGGTATCCGTCATAGGAGAAACTTACCAGTAAGAGGTCAATCATCAAAGCAGAACGCTCGCACAAGAAAGGGTCCCAAGAAGACCGTATCTCGTGGCAAGAAAGTTGCTGAGAAGTAAGGAGGAGTAATATTATGGCAGGCAAGAAACCAACTAAGAAAAGAAGAGAAATAAGAAAGGTTGAAAAAGGCGCCGCTCACATTCACGCTTCCTTCAATAATACATTAGTAACCATAACAGATGCCAACGGTAACGCATTAAGTCAATGCTCAGCCGGTGCACTGGGATTCCGTGGCAGTAAGAAGAGCACTGCATTCGCAGCACAACAAGCAGCAGAAGTAGCAGCCAAAAAAGCCAAGGAATACGGACTTCAAACAGTTGAAGTGTTCGTCAAAGGACCCGGACAAGGCAGAGAGGCAGCCATTAGAGCACTACAGACAGCCGAACTCCAAGTTACCATGATTAAAGACGTATCACCAATACCCCACAACGGTTGTCGTCCACCTAAACGTAGAAGATTATAGGAGGAGAATATAAATGGCAAGATATACAGGTGCAGATTGTCGTCAATGTAGGAGAGAGAAGACTAAATTGTTCCTAAAGGGTGACAGATGTTATTCAACCAAGTGTGCACTAACAAGGCGTGGCAAGATTCCTGGACAACACTGGAACAGTCGTAAGAAGATCACAGAATATGGCATGCAACTCCGTGAGAAGCAGAAGACCAAGAGACTCTATGGACTTCAAGAGAATCAATTCCATATGTACTACGAAAAAGCCGAGAAAATGCGTGGTATCACCGGTGCCAATATGTTGATAATGCTCGAACAGAGACTGGACAACGTAGTGTATCGTATGGGAATAGGCGCATCGCGCTCGCAATCTAGACAACTGGTCAATCACGGACACATTACCGTCAACGGAAATGTTGTCAATATACCTTCATATCAAGTTAACGCTGGCGATGAGATAGCAGTCAAGAGTAGTAAGACAGGATTGACATTCTTTACTGAACTCAAGCAAATGAAACCAGCAGTATTCCCTAAATGGTTAGAGTTCGACAACGCTACCTTGAAGGGTAAAGTACTAGCAAAGCCTGAGCGTGAAGATATCGATATGAGTATCCAAGAACATATGATTGTTGAGTTATATTCCAAGTAATCAAAAGACAACTACTTTTAGCACAAAAAAAGAGTTTCTATGGACTACTCTAGAACAACAAGTCCAAATAAATAATAAAAGGAGATTGTTTTGCTTATGATGGAAATTGAAAAGCCAAGAATGTCGGTAGAAGAATCCAGTGATGGCAGTTCGATAACTATCGTTGTCGAACCATTAGAGAGAGGTTTTGGTATAACTCTCGGGAATGCGCTTCGTAGAGTATTGCTATCTGCTCTGCCCGGAGTAGCAACAGTAGGCATCAAGATTGACGGAGTTGACCACGAGTATTCCACCATCAACGGAGTTAAGGAAGATGTTACCGAGATAATTCTCAACATTAAATGCCTTGCACTCAAATCTCAGAATCTAGATAAAGATTTTAATAAAACACTATCAATAAGAAAGGTCGGTCCTTGCGAAGTATATGCAGGCGATATTGAGACAGACGCCGAGGTAGAGATACTCAATCCAGATTTGTTAATCTGTACCATAGATGACGGTGGTGTGTTTAACTGTAAACTGTTCGTCAACAGAGGCAGAGGCTATGTATCTGCTGATCGCAATAAAGAGATTGATAAGGAGGCCAAGATTAGCAGACCGCTAGGTTATATACCGATTGACTCTATCTACGCCCCAATCAAAAAAGTTAACTACAATGTAGAGAGCACACGCGTTGGACACAACATCGGTTTTGATAAACTGACATTAGAGTGTACGACTAACGGAGCATTCACTGGCAGAGAGATAGTATCTCTAGCAGCCAAGATTATTAATGAACACATAGCAATGTTCATCAATCTATCTGAGAGTATGGGGGGCATGAGCCTACTAACTACGCCTAAGCCTGATACTCACCAGACTGCCCTAGCCACTACGATAGAGGAGATGGATTTATCCGTCCGTAGTTACAACTGCTTGAAGCGCGCTGGCATTACCACAGCAGGGGACTTAACCAATAAGACCGAGGATGATATGCTCAAAGTTCGTAATTTGGGCAAAAAATCACTAGACGAAGTAATCGCCAAGTTGGCATTGCACGGTCTGTCGCTCAAAAACAAGGATGATTAATAAGGAGAAGAACAATGGCAGAACAAAGAAGATTATCACGCCCAACAGACCAAAGAATGGCATTACTGAGGAATCAAGTATCATACCTGCTTTGGAATGAGAAGCTTGAGACAACTTACACCAGAGGTAAGGAAGTTGCCAAGTTGGCAGAAAAATACATTACATTAGCCATTAACACCTATAAGGATGTTGTTACTGTTGACAAGACCAAGGTAGTTAAGGGAGCCAAGAGCAAGGTCGAAGTTGTTAATGACGGAGCCAAGAAACTAGCGGTAAGAAGAAGGCTTATGGCCAACCTCTATGACATTCTGGAGACCAAGAACGATGGAGAATCACGCACTGCATATCGTATTCGCACAACAGACGTTAGACATCCATTGATTGAGAAGATATTCAACGACTATGCACCCAGATTCGACAAGCGCAACGAGGAACAAGGACAGAAGGGCGGTTACACAACCATTCATAAACTAGGACCACGTCGTGGCGACGCTGCCGAAATGGTATTAGTTGAGATTATCAAATAATGTATTAATATCTCACGTTATAACGAATTGCCCCAGAATACTGGGGCAATTCTTATGTAATATAATTCAATTCTTCTTTATACGATGTGATAACCCTCATTTAGTACATCATATTATTACCTAGCATGCTTGTAATAATAGTCCTTTATCTTGACAAAATGCGTTAGTTCTAGAATACATATGAGTATTTTGTGCTACATAACCTTTACTTTCTTTACCTATGGCTGTATAATGAATATATGCTACGAAACACGTTGACTACATACTTAATTGTCGGCCTAGGCAATCCGGATAAACAGTATCTGGACACTTTTCATAACGTTGGTTATATGTGCGTAGACACTATAGCTAATAAACTGGGCGTTAAGTTCATCAAGGGAGAGTGTCGTGCCATAACTGCCACATATAAGACTGCATCTTATAGATTGATTCTTGCTAAACCAATTACGTATATGAACTTGTCTGGTGAGTCAGTCAGAGAACTGGTGCATAAATATAAGATTGAGCAGTCCAAATGTATAATTATCTATGATGATGTTGATATTCCATTAGGTGCTGTGCGTATTCGTAGCAAGGGCAGTGCAGGCACGCATAATGGTATGCGCAATATAGTAGCCATAATAAACACCGAGGATATTTATCGCATACGCATAGGCATAGGACAGCCTCACACAGAGCAGTTATATGACTATGTGCTATCGCACATTGTAGATAAGGACAGGCAAACATTATCTCAAGTATTCGACAGAGCAAGTGACGCATGTATTGACTTCGTAAATGGCGCAACGCTAGATAACGTTATGCAGAAGTACAATTAGTCAATTATCATGTTGGCAGTAACGGATTAGGTCAAGTTATGTCAACAGTGATATTGACACACTATATTGATTGCAAAGAGCATGTCGCAAGGTATAGATAGAATAACCGAATATAGCCAGTATTCTAGGCTGTTTGACCGTGATAAACGTTTTATCACGGCTTTTGGCTTGCAACAAAGCGAAAAGATCTATATCACTGCCACCATAATTAAACAACTGTCAAGTAATGCTCTCAGCAGAACAGGTGGTAGTATACTGTATGTTGCTAATGATTATATCTCCGCTCAGAGCATAACTACTCAATTGTGTGGACTGGGAGTAGATGCGATATATATGCCATATAAGGATGAGATATTACTTCATCGCAAGAGTCTGTCTAACGATTATGTAGCCAGAATGGGCAACGCGCTATATAGACTCGTCAGTGGTGTAGATGTAGTAGTAACTTGTGTGGAGAGCCTATGCTACACCATAGAGGATAAACAGACGTTCTGTCAAGGTGTATTTAGACTATATCAAGGGCAAGATGTGTCCGTGCAATCGGTTATTGCCAAACTAATTTACTGTGGTTACAATCGTTGCGAAAGTGCATCCAATGTCGGTGAGTTCGCAGTTAGGGGTGATATACTGGACGTTTTTCTACCTAGCCTAGATACTCCTGTTAGATTATTATGGAATTGGGATACGTTAGAGAGTATTAAGACAGTTGGGCAAGACTACGTTAGTGTTGACGAGTTATCTGGCGTTGTAGTATATCCACTAGTTGACAGAGTAAATAGTAATCTGCTAGAAAAAGCGCAACGGTCGGCATTTGCACAACAACTAGACAGTAACGGTCGTTCAAGAATAGATACTATTCTGCAAGAGTTGACAACTGCACGACACTCATACTGGCTATCTTGTTATAACACCCGTAGTAGATTATTAGATTACTTGGGCGATAATACTATCATACTGTGGGATGAACCTAAACTGCTTCAGGCTCGTGTCAACAGAATATATCAGGACTTTGACAATAGATTCGATGGACTGCTTAAACTAGGCGAGATACTACCTCAACACAAGGATTTAATTATCCCAAAAAGTCAGGTTTTCGCTACTGATAAACAATTCCAGATTTCCCTACAACAACTCAATTATGGTGGGACATTCTTCAATCCTAAGGATATAATTGGCTTTACAACCTCGGCACTGTATAACTATCAATACAACATTAAGCAACTCTATATAGACTTCGAAGGGTGGCGCAAGAATGGTTACAAGGTACACTTCTATGCCATAAATGAGGAGTTTGCACACGCCCTACAAAACCAACTTAATCTACTCGGTATAAGTGTTGATGTGGCAGGTACTAGCCAACATGAGTTAAATGACGCCCTTATATTGCCAATACCGTTCGACAAGGGATTCATAAGCCACTCCAATAAGATAGTTATAGTCGGCAATAAAGATGTTGGGAAAAGCGCCACAACTCGACAAATTACGCCCGCCAGAAAGCAGGTTTTCCTGTCATTTAACGCAGGCGACTATGTTGTACACGAGTTGCATGGTATAGGATTATGTCAAGGCATAACCACCTTAAACGGTAGTTGGGGCACTAAGGATTTCGTACTGGTAACGTATAAGCACGGTGATAAACTGTATGTGCCTGTTGAGGCAAGTAACCTACTGACTAGGTTTTCTGGTAGCGATAAGGCACCCATGTTATCTACTATCGGTGGTGCAGATTTTACGCGAGTCAAGAGCCGAGTTAAGCAGAAGATTAAGGAGATGTCCTTCGACCTGCTTAAACTATATGCTCTGCGAGAACACAAGCGTGGCAGAAAATATAACATTGACAGCTATCTATGTAAGAGTTTCGACCAGAGTTTCGAGTACACGGAGACGCCCGACCAGTTGACCAGTATAGCCGAGATAGATAAAGACTTATCTAGCGACAAGATAATGGATAGATTACTTGTTGGTGACGTCGGATATGGCAAGACCGAGGTTGCATTAAGGACGGCATTCAAGGTTATCACTAATGGTTATCAAGTTGCATTCCTAGCACCTACAACCATTCTTAGCGAACAACACTATCTAACTGCTTTCAATCGTATGAAGGCGTTCGGTATCAAGATTGCCTGTCTTAACCGTTTTCGCGATGCGACTCAACAAAAGCAGATACTCAAGGACTTATCTAGTGGCAATATAGACCTCGTAATAGGTACGCACAGACTACTGTCTGCTGATGTGCACTTTAGTAAGTTAGGCTTGTTAATACTAGATGAAGAACAACGATTCGGTGTTGAACATAAGGAAAAAATTAAGAATATTAAGGCAGATGTGGATGTGCTCACTATGTCTGCCACACCCATCCCACGTACACTGTACATGGCAATAAGTGGTATAAGGGATATCTCGACTATTAACACTCCACCCAGTAAACGCATAGCAGTAGAGACATACGTTACTGAAGAGAACTACACATTGATACGAGAGGCTATCTTGCGAGAGATAATGAGAGACGGTCAAGTGTTCTTCGTTTATAACAGAGTGGAGACTATCGACTATTTCGCAGCCAAAATAAGACAATTAGTGCCCGAGGCAAGCATAACTGTTGCGCATGGTCAAATGGATAGTGAGGTGCTAGAGAACGCCATATTTAATTTTGCCCAGGGCAACAGTAATGTCCTGATAAGCACGACAATCATCGAAAACGGCATAGATATGCCTAATGCCAACACTCTTATTGTATATGACGCAGATAAACTGGGACTATCTCAACTATATCAGTTAAGGGGAAGAGTAGGGCGCAGTGATAGACTGGCATACGCATATTTCGTCTATCGCAAAGATAAAGTGCTAGATAGTGACGCTTATAATCGCCTGTCCTCAATAATGCAATATAATCAACTGGGTAGTGGATTCAAGATTGCACTCGCAGACCTAGAAATAAGGGGCGCAGGAAACGTACTTGGCGCAGAACAACATGGTAATATGGTCAAAGTCGGTTATGATATGTATGCTAGACTGTTAAGTGAGGCCGTCAGCGAACTTAAAGGTGTTCCCCAGAAGCGTACAATAGAGGCAACAGTAGACATTGACGTGTCAGCCTACGCACCTGAGCACTATATCGCTTCCTCGCAACAAAGAATGGATTTCTACCAAAAATCTGCCAACTGTTCAACTATTCAAGAGGTTGAACAGTTGAGACAAGAGATAGTAGACATATATGGTACGCCACCAATTGAGGTGAATAATCTGCTCACAGTCTTATCAATTAAACTGTTGGCAAGTGGTGCAGGCATTACTCAGGTTGTAATTAAGGGTAAGGTTGCTCAACTTACATTCGTTAACAGGGAATATCTACTGCGCGAGTGCGTGTTCGATGCGCTGGATAGGGAGAAGAACAATGCTAAACTCTCATCCATTCTGCCGGAAATTACCTACTCTAAATCAGGCAATAAACTAGCCTTTTTTGGCGACCTGATAGCGCTGTTACAGTCTATACAACAGGATGGTACTGGCAACACAGAGTCGTAATATTATACGCATACACATAGCTTGGCAATTATCCAAAAAAGCAAAAAAGCAGACAAAAAGAATTGCATTTTCCACAATAATCTTGTATAATAATTTGGTATCTGTAACGATACACTTCGTTACAACCTATAGGAGACATAAAATGAGCAAAAGGTTAAGAATAGTTGGTATGTTGACAGCGCTAGTACTGATAATAACTTTGCTGTGCAGTTGTGGACTCTTTACCGACAATCCTAAGACGGTCGGTGGTAAAGAGGCTTTCACTATTGCAGGTGAATCAATCAGTTTATATACCTTCCAAAGCGCATTCAGTGCCAACGTTAATAATTATGGTCAGTCGCTATACGAGTCATATCAACAACAGTATGCTTCATATATCAGTGCCGGTTACATTACTATGGACGAAATATATAACATGGTCTATGAGGAAGTATTCAATTATACTTATGATCAGATTCTTAATGCATACTCTTTGATAGCATTATATAAGAAGAATGCACCCACTATCTATAATAATACGCTCTCTGCCGAGTTTGATTACGCCAAGTATTTAGTAGAGGCTACCGATGGTGCCACTGGAGTTATAGACGAGATAGGGTATGTCCTTAAGGCATCCAAATCCTCTCTATTGTCAGCATTGATATCTAACCTCACTACAATCATTAAGGAAGAAGGATATACTATTGAGGATGATGACGATGATGACGACGACAACGAGACCAACATACGCGCCGATCAACCTACCGTTGTTATAGATTCCTTCGTTTCGGAGGATTACGGTCTAGACACTGAGTCTATTGATGAGTTCTTGATTAAGTACTCACCAGATACTACTGGTAACTTCAACCTAGATTATACCACGTTTATTGACGATTTCCTACTACCTGTTGACAATACCTCACTTATTGAGCAGTATCAATATATGGTAGACCATATTGAACTGAAGGATACACAGACCGTGTTTACCATTGAGCAATTCGTGGCATACAGAACTAAGGCATACAATCAACTTGAGTTGACCATTAAGTCCAACTTTAATGGTACAATTAACGAGTTTATTAAGAATCTAATTGATGATAACCTCAAGAATGCACTGCTTATTCGTATAGAGAGACAGTTCTGCCTTAACCTACTTGAGGGCAACCAGAGTGAGATGATTACTCGTCTCAATACTTACCTTGCCGAAGTTATTGATATGCAGAAGATATCCTACACGTTAGACATTGATAATTACAGAAGAAGCGTAGTGAGTAGTAAAGTGCTTGATGGCACTAAGAAGAGCATAGTAGGTGGACTTACCAATGACTCCTATATATCATACGTACCTGACGGCGAAGACCAATTCATATTCGTTAAGAATCTGTTGATACCATTCTCAAGCGAGCAACAAGCCCAACTGACTGCAATAGGCAAGGCCATAGGTGCTATATCTACAGATAATAATGGATTTGCATACAAGACCGATGTTAATAAGGATGCATATCAACAGTATAGACTGAGAATGGCTAGTGAGATATTGGCCGAGAACTTCGTTGACGAGAATGCACCACTAGAGAAGTTTTTCTATATTGATGCTGGAGAACTACAGATTAACCCAACACTTGATAGTTTGCTCAAATCAGTTAGTAATGCGGACGAATTCCTAGATTTAATGTACAAGTACAACACCGACACTGCTCAGCATACAAGCACATTCGACTATGTAGCCAACGGCGATCCAGAATCCGGATTCGAGAGCGCATGGGTGACAGAGTTCCAAGAAGGCTGTGAACTCTTATATGATAATGGAGACCTATTTGTTGATAATGATACTGTTACCGGTACCGGTGGTATTGCCATTGCTGTGACAGATTTCGGCGTACACTTCATTTACTATGTCGGTAAGGTTACTGCACACACATTCGATTTTGACACGACTAATAACTTGTACTATACTAAGGGCACACAAGAATACAATTTACTCCACGAGTACTACCGTAGTATAACGGAGGGCGCATATGAGTTGTATTACACAACAGCGCTTGACGAAGTTAAGGACGATATAATATTCAGTGATTACTTCATTAAATGGATAAAGGCCAACGGTTTCGAAGTACCCGATAATCAATAATATCTATACTGTTTTGTTAAACCGACTGTGTATATGCAGTCGGTTTTTTCGTGCATAATTATTCCCATAGCCTCTCACACTAACAGCAGAGGGATACTTGAATTGAGAGCAAAAATTAGTTGGATTAACAGCAAGACAATGTGCTTATCCCATAGAAGGGGGATACATTAATTGATAGGAACAATAAGACAGGTTGACGAACTAGGCAGGGTAGTTATTCCCAAGGGCATAAGGCAACATTTGGGCATATTACCCAACTCGCAGTTGGAGTTCGTTGTCAAAGGTGACACTATATGTATAAGGCAATACAGTAGATTATCGCGCTCTCAAGCCAAAATAACAAGATTACTTAACACCATTTATCACACTCAAAATGTGCCTTGCGCTATGATTACTGACGAGGGAGTGTATTGTGAGAGTGACAACTGCCCTAATGTGTTGCGCAGTAAACTATCTCAGTTATTCGAGTTGCCAACGTGCACAACACAGCTTGATTCATATACAGTATCTGCACATCCAATAACCATTAAGGATGTAAGAGTTGCGTCAATAATAGCATTCAACCCCACACAGTCAAGTAATGAGGTATTGAAGTTCTGCTATCAGTATATCGCGGATATGCTGACAGTTAACTTGTAACTAACTTCTTTTACACCACTATTTGACATAACATATATATTATGACAACTAATATTCAATCCACTGCCACCAACGTGGGGCACAATAACTTCATACGCAGTGCTATGTTAATAAGTTTAGGCGGATTAGTGGCCAAACTTCTTGGCGCAATATATCGCATACCACTTACTAACCTATTAGGCAGTTATGGCATGGGATTGTACCAGTTAATATTTCCACCATACATTCTGTTGCTAATACTTGCAGGGTTCGGCATACCGTTGGCAGTTTCACGATTAGTAGCAGAATCCAACCAACTGGGACTGTTTGATCGAAGTTGCGCTGTCTTTACTCAGGCTAAGCGTATGTTGTTCGCAACAGGATTAATTGGTAGCATTACTTTGTTCGTGTTGGCCAAACCACTTGCCAATATGCAGAATCTGCCTGCGTTGACCACAGCATATAGATTGGTTAGTCCGGCAATATTGCTAGTATGCGTTACAGGTGCGTACAAAGGTTATTTTCAGGGCAATATGTCCATGTTACCACTGTCCTTAGCTCAAGTGATTGAGCAGTTAGCCAAGTTGCTGATAGGCTTGCTCGTTGCCAACAAAATGATGCCAAATGTTCAATTAGCGGTCTACGGCGCAGTTTTCGCTATTACTATCAGTGAAGCGGTCAGCATGTTAATCATCTATATTGCGTATAGAATTATGCCCACACTTCCTCATCGCAATTGTAACTTATTGCGCGCTAACGATAATAATCGCTATTCTTGTTACGGTGACATATTCAAGTTAGCTCTGCCTGTTGTTATTGCCGGATTCATTATGCAGTTGACTCAACTGGTAGACTCCTTTTTGGTAGTCAATATGGTGACATTAGATAATGCAACTAGTCTGTATGGGCTGTGGAGTGGGCCTGTCAACTCTCTACTGGGACTGCCTGTTACTCTGTCTGCGGGCGTCGCTGTATCTGCGTTGCCACATATTACTAGGGCATATACCGACTTGACCGAACAGAATCTTAATGCCAAATACAATTCTGCTATTAAACTCACATTGGTCATTGCGCTTCCGTCTGCGCTGGGCATAACAGTGATGGCTAAGCCAATTATTGGTTTACTATATAGCTCATTACCCGTTCAGGAGTTGAATACGTGTGCGTTGTTAGTGGTACTAGCAGGAATATCAATCGTATCACTATCATTACTCCAGACGATAGTGGCCACCCTCCAAGCCCTGCGCAAACCATACATTGCAGTGGTCATGTTGTCAATAGCAGTAGTTAGTAAACTGCTCATCAATCTATTCTTACTGCCCCTTGAGAATATCAATATATTAGGTGCAGCGATTTCTGAGTCTATGTGCTTTTCTTTGGCATCAATTAGTGGTATAATATATCTACAAGTCAAGCAGAAACTGAGGATAGACTGCCTTAGTTGCGCAATTAAGCCCATAAGCTGTTGTCTGGTTATGCTTGTAGGATTACTATCCTTATCATTACTGGCAACGGATTTCGTTAATAGCATCATGGGGACAATCATTACGGTGTCGCTATGCGCAATTATGTACTTGGGTGCGTTGGCGTTGTTCAAGGTATTCGGCAAGGACGAAGTAGATATATCACGACTATTGAGAAGGAGAGAGATTACGAGTGAACACTAGTGAAGAAAAGGACAATCTGTTGCAAAAAAAACAGTTTGATTATCAAGATATAGTAACCATAATGAGAATACTGAGAGCGCCAGATGGTTGCCCTTGGGACAGAGAACAAACGCACGCGAGCATACGAACCAATGTCGTGGAGGAAGCATATGAGTTGGTTGACGCTATCAATCGCAACAATTATACAGATATGGCTGAGGAGATAGGGGACTTATTACTTCAATGTGTGTTACATAACACCATTGCAGAGCAAGAGGGCAGTTTTACTGCACAACAAGTATATAATACGCTGTGTAATAAACTCATCAGCAGGCACTCGCATGTATTTGGCGCAGACAAGGCTAATGACGCTACAAGCGCGTTAACTACCTGGGAGGCCAATAAAATTAAGCAACACAAGTTTACTTCCACCACAGAGTATATGAAATCCGTTCCATATACCATGCCAGCGCTCATTAGAGCCACCAAAGTGCAACATAGGGGTGCCAAGGTTGGATTCGATTGGAAGGACAAGTCGGGCGCAGTTTGTAAAGTCAATGAAGAGTGGCAAGAAGTAGAGCAGGCTATAGAGAGTGGCAGTAAGGCACAGATTGAGGAGGAAATGGGCGACCTATTGTTTGCACTGGTCAACGTGTTTAGATTCCTGCATGTTGATGCCGAAGTGGCACTGACTAAGGCAACTAATAAGTACATTAATCGATTCGAATATATAGAACAGCAACTAGCTAAGCAGGACCGCAAGCCTCAAGACAGCAATCTAGCCGAGATGGACAAGCTCTGGGACGAGAGCAAAATCCACGTTAAGTAGACTGACACATGAACAGGATTAATCAACTGCTTAAGTATAATACTATGCTGTCTCCCCTTGCAGGATATACAGATGCGGGGTTTAGACTGCTTGCACATCAATATAATGTAGGATTAACAGTTACCGAGATGGTGTCAGCCAAAGCATTGACCATGAATCATAAGGTAACAAGGGATATGTTATATTGTTGCGAGCAAGAGAGCCCTAAATCCGTTCAATTATTCGGCAGTCAACCCACAGTATTTGCGCAAGTTGTAGACAGTGGTGTTCTAGACGCATTTGATATAATCGACATCAACATGGGTTGTCCCATGCCCAAGATTGTCAATAATGGCGAAGGTTCTGCGCTCATGGCTCAGCCATCCATTGCTCAATCTATCGTGCGCGCAGTTAAGGGAAGTGGCAAGATTGTATCTGTTAAGTTTCGCAGTGGAATAACGGATGATTGTTTAGCTGTGGATTTTGCTCGACGTTTAGAACAGGCAGGTGCCGACATGCTGACTATTCACGCACGCAATGCTAAACAGATGTATCAGGGCAAAGCAGACTGGCAGGTAATCACAGATGTTGTGCGTGCAGTCAAGATACCGGTATTTGGTAATGGTGACGTGGTAGATGAATGCAGTTTCCATAGTATGCTTGATAGAACAGGTTGTTACGGTGTGGCAATAGGTAGGGGAGCACTGGGCAGGCCATACATATTCAGTCAAATACTCGGCATACCTTATACATACGACATACTAAGTGCAATTAATATACACTGTGAGAGTCTGCTGACATTTATGCCACGACACGTGGTTGTTAACGAGATGAAGAAGCATATCAGCTATTACCTCAAGGGAATAAAGGGCAATAAGGACGTAAAAGACAGGGTGCAACAGAGCCAAGACATTGACTTGACACTACTAATCGTTTCTGATTTTCTCAATCAGCAGACAAATTGACATAATAGACAATTCGAACTAGCACAATCGCCAATACTGCTGTTGTCAATAATGACTCCAAATGAATTGACAACATTTGTCATAAATGTTATACTCGCTGTGGCTGTAATACAGTCTTTTTTTATGTACAGACATATCAGTCGAGTAGAATTAGGGCACTTACAGTTAACGCTATTCCAGAATAAGAGGTTATTATACAGATGTTTTATATGATAATGGGTTTATTGGGCGGAGTTGGCGCCTTCTTATTTGGTGTCAAACTGATGTCTGATTCTGTAGAAAATCTCGCCGACAGAGGCATGAAAAAAATGTTTGGAAAAATCGGCAATAACAGGCTGGTCGGCGTAGGTGTTGGCACTGCAGTAACTGCATTAATACAATCATCCTCGGTTACAACGGTTATGGTGGTCGGTTTTGTTAATGCAGGTATGTTCACTCTGCTTCAAGCGACAACTATCATCATGGGCGCCAATATAGGTACGACTATTACTGCGCAGATAGCTGCATTGAGTTTCGCAGGTGGTACGATTAGTGTATCTGCTGTAGCTGTTGTTTTAACATTCGTTGGCATCATGATGGTTATGTTATCCAAGAGGGATAAGGTTAGATCTATTGGCACGTTGTTGGGTGGACTTGGCCTGATTTTTATTGGTTTGGGTCTAATGTCAACCTCAATGTCCGGTATGGCAGACAGTGTAGCACGGTTAATTAGAGTCGTAACTAATCCATTCATTCTGCTCTTGATTGGCCTGTTGGCAACTGCACTGCTACAATCATCTTCGGCAGTGACAGCAATAATACTGGTATTAGCAGGTGAAGGTGTATTCGTTGGCAACACAACATTATTCCTTATAATAGGTACCAACATAGGTACATGTATAACTGCACTGTTATCATCGATAGGAACTAACAGTAACGCCAGAAGGGCAGCAATAATCCACCTAATGTTTAATGTGCTGGGCGCTATCATATTCTTCATACCACTGCTATTCTGGAAGAGTTTTATGCAAGTCACATTTGCTAGATGGTTCAGCGCGCCTCAGACGCAGATTGCCATGTTCCACACGTTCTTTAATGTATTCTGCACTTGTGTATTCCTGCCCGTTTCTCAAATGTTCGTTAAGTTAGCTAACTGGGTTATTAATGACAGACCCGACGCATCGCAAACACAATTGTCATATATAGATGACCGTTTCCTGTCTACTCCCTCTATAGCATTAACTCAGGCAGTCAAGGAGATTAGCAGAATGAGCGATGTGGCCATGCGAGGTGTGGACATAGCAGTCAACGCATTTATGAACAGGGATAATTCCAATAATCATCAAGTGCAATATATGTATCAGCAGGTAAGCGCATATAACGACAGAATAACTATATATCTTGTCAAAGTATCCTCTAATCTCGACGTTGTTGAGGGCGAGAAAGAGGTAACATCTCTGCACGGGGTATTGAGTGACATAATGCGTGTATCCGATCTATCCCTCAACATAGCTAGATATGTCGACAGAGTGCTAGAAAAAGATTTAGTGTTGACGGACTCTGTCAATGTAGAAGTTGCTCAACTGTATCAAGAGATAGTCAAGATGTATGAACTCACAATGCGCACATTGTCAACTAGGAACCACAATCTACTCGCTCAGGTTGATTGCGTAGAGGATAAGGTAGACCAGTTGCGTAAACAGTTCTCACTTAATCACATCAGAAGGCTCAACGATGGCGAATGCAATCCTCAGAGTGGCGGACTGTACAATAACCTGTTGAGTAATCTCGAGAGGATAGCTGACCATATCTGTTTCGTAGCACATTCTATAGAAGAGTATTAAGTATCATCTATGGGAACACAATCTACATAGTAGATATGTACATAATAGCTTGTTGAGTAATATCGAGAGGATTGCCGACCATATTAGTTTCGTATCTAATCGTAAGAAGCGTATTACGCGATATATGTAAAGGAGAGCGCAATTATGGCAAAAAAAAGTATAATGGATGTAATTGTAAAGGACAAAAGGTGTCTTGTGCGCGTTGATTTCAATGTGCCAATGGACGAACAAGGCAATATAACGAGTGACAATCGAATAGTGGCAACACTGCCAACAATCAACTATCTTATAGAGCAGGGGGCAAAAGTTATATTGATGTCACACCTAGGTCGTCCCAAGGGCAGAGTCAATCTTGAGTTCACCCTCAAGCCAGTTGCAGACAGACTATCGCAACTAATCAACAGACCAGTGATATTTGCCACAGATAGCATAGGTCCGTCTGCTAAGGCTACAACGAGCAATATGCAGTCAGGTCAAGTAGTTCTACTCGAAAACCTTAGATTCTATCCCGAGGAGGAGGCCAATGATGAGCAGTTTTGCAGACAACTAGCCTCGATGTGTGACATATACGTTAATGACGCATTCGGTACAGCACATAGAGCACACGCCTCTACTG
The DNA here is from genome assembly GCA_028698585.1 of Clostridia bacterium. GTDB lineage: Bacteria > Bacillota > Clostridia > Christensenellales > CAG-314 > STF1-98. The sequence goes on from JAQVWG010000001.1 coordinate 44,726, forward strand.
CAGGTATTAGTAAGTTTTGCACCACGTCTGTATGCGGTCTGTTGATAGAAAAGGAGTTGTCCATAATGGGCAAAGCATTAGAGAATCCTGATAGGCCACTTGTAGCCATTCTGGGTGGTAGCAAGGTGTCGGACAAAATTGGAGTTATCAACAACTTGATTGGCAAAGTAGACACACTGCTTATTGGGGGCGCCATGGCATACACATTCTATAAGGCTATGGGGTATACCGTAGGTAATTCCCTGTGCGAAGATGATAAAGTGCAACTAGCGACAGAACTAATGGCTAAAGCTAAACAACATAGAGTAGAACTTGTCTTGCCCGTTGACAATGTATGCGCCGATAACATTGATAATCCCACCAGCATAATTGAATGTAGTCGCAATAGTATCCCTGATTCATATATGGGACTAGATATAGGCAGTAAGACAATACAAGTGTTTAGCCAGTATATCAGCAAGGCTAAGACAATTATATGGAATGGCCCGTTAGGAGTATTTGAGAAAGAACAGTTTGCCAAAGGGACCTACTGTGTAGCCAAGGCAGTAGTAGAGAGTGGTGCTGTGTCTATTATAGGTGGTGGCGACAGTGCGAGTGCCATTAACAAGATGGGTTTCGCGGATAAGGTTACACACATAAGCACCGGTGGTGGCGCCAGTTTAGAATACCTCGAGGGATTAGTTCTGCCCGGGATTGATTGCCTTGATGATAAATAATCGAACCATAATTAACGATGTAGTAATATACTAAGGAGAGTATATAATGAAAAACAAGATACTAGCAGGCAACTGGAAAATGAACAAGACTGTCGCTATGACAGAACAGTTTTTCAATCAACTTTTGCCATGTGTTGAGGGTACAAAAAACGACATAATTCTCTGCGTGCCATATACAGACCTTGTTGTAGCCCTTAGTTTGGCTTCTAACAGTAGAATATATGTGGGTGCACAGAACTGTCACTATAAGGAGAGTGGCGCTTATACAGGCGAGATTGCGCCCCAAATGCTTGCAGAATTAGGCGTACAGTATACCATTGTGGGTCACAGCGAAAGGCGAGCATACTATGGTGAAACTGACCAAACAGTCAATCTCAAGATTAAGGCACTACTCGGTTATAATATCAAACCTATTGTGTGTATAGGCGAATCACTACAACAACGAGAGAACGGTCAGACCGAACAACACCTAGCCGAGCAGATTAAACTGGGTTTTACCGATATATCAGCAGAGCAACTACCCAATATCATAGTGGCATACGAGCCAATCTGGGCGATAGGTACAGGGGTAACAGCAACAGTTGAACAGGCTGAGCAAACAATCAAGTATTGCCGTGACGTATTAACACATATGTATGGCGCGAGTGTAGCGCAACAACTATATATACTATATGGTGGCAGTATGAATGAGAAGAACGCTCAATCGCTACTCTCTATGCCCAACATAGACGGCGGACTTATAGGTGGGGCATCACTAGTCGCAGATAAGTTCGTACAGATAATTAACTGTATCTAGGGGGAATAATGAAGAAGATAACAGCGCTTATTATTATGGACGGTTATGGACTCAGCAATCAAGAGGATAATAATGCAGTGGGAGTCAACTGTTCACAATACATCAATTATTTAATGAAAAGTTTTCCGTCAACTACTCTATATGCGCATGGACAGTATGTAGGTTTACCAGAAGGGCAAATGGGTAATAGTGAAGTGGGACACCTCAATATAGGCGCCGGCAGGGTAGTATATCAGGATTTAGCAAGAATCAATAAGTCTATTATAGACGGAGACTTCTTTACTAACCAAGTGCTTATTGACGCCTGTAACAACGCTAAAGGACATGCGCTACACTTATTCGGTCTTGTGTCTAACGGTGGCGTACATAGCTCTATGGAACATATCTACGCACTACTTAGATTGGCCAAACAGCAATTGGTAAGTAAATGCTATATACACGCATTCACAGATGGCCGAGATACACCACCCAACAGTGGTATCGACTTCATAAGACAACTTCAACAGCAAATTGATAACATAGGTATAGGTGAGATAGCCACCGTGTGCGGTAGATACTATGCTATGGATAGAGATAATCGCTGGCAGAGAGTGGAGAAGGCTTATGATATGTTGACGCTGGGTAAGGGTGAGTACGCCGACAGCGTAGAGCAAGCAATGTTGACGTGTTACCAGAAAGGTATTACAGATGAGTTCATTCTGCCTACAGTTATACTTAAGGACGGCAAGCCGACTGCGACCGTGCACAATGATGACAGCATAATATTCTTCAATTTCCGTCCTGACCGTGGCAGAGAGATGACCAAGGCATTTACGCTAAAGGGATTTGACGGATTCAGCACCAAGGGTAAAGAGCGAAATGTTCACTACACTACTATGACCAAATATGACGAAACGTTTACCCTGCCGATAGCATTTAAGGATGAGCACATTAATAACACTTTCGGCGAGTATCTGTCCAATAATGGTCTAACGCAATTACGCATAGCAGAGACAGAGAAGTATGCCCATGTAACATTCTTTTTCAACGGTGGAGTAGAGAAGGCTAATGAGGGCGAGACAAGAGTGCTTATACCCTCTCCCTCTGTTGCCACATACGATTTGCAACCGGAGATGTCAGCCAACTATGTAACAGATAAGGCAATAGCAGAACTCAGCAAGGATAAGTATGATGTAATGATACTCAATTTTGCTAACTGTGATATGGTAGGGCACACAGGAGACTTGAATGCGACCATAAAGGCAGTGCAGACCGTTGATAACTGCGTGAGAAAAATAGTTGAGTATATTCTATCGTGTAATGGCAGAGTTTTTATTACCGCAGACCACGGCAACGCAGAGTTAATGGTGTTAGATGAACAACCGTTTACAGCCCACACAACCAATCCTGTGCCGTTCATCTACGTCGAGCAGGGACTCAATGGGGTTACACTCAACAAGGGTTCGTTGTGTGATATTGTGCCTACGATGTTACAGACAATGGGTTTGAATCAGCCTAGCGAGATGACTGGAGTATCGCTGATTAAGCCATAATCGCTAGGCAAAAGTTAGGTAAATCGCGCAAAAAGAGTTGTCAATCAATATCTTGTGTGTTATACTACACAGTGCAAGCGAATTACGGAGGAAACTATATAATGTTAAGAGATTTAAGTTGTTATACATTGCTCATGGCCGATTCCAACTTTTTCGGAAGTCCAATCCCCACTATCCGTGTAATACTGGCAGTGATAATGCTACTGTCTGCTATTACAGTTGCTGTATTGGTTCTGTTCCAGACCAGTAACTCTGATGGTACTAGTGCATTCACAGGTGGCAGTGCGAGCAAGGATAATGAGACTTTTTACGGCAGGAACAAGGGCAGAAGGGTAGAATCTAAACTCAAGATGTGGACATTCATTACAGCAGGCGTACTAGCAGTATGTTCTATTGTATTCTATGTTTTGAGATAAATAGACAGATTATGACACATATACAGTTGCTCTGTGATATGGGCAACTGTTTTTTTTGTTTATACGGTTGCAATTACGCTGGAACTAATGTAATATACTACCACGGATATCAGCAGTAGTACCCATAGTGTCTGTGCGACAATGTATATAATAAGGACTAATAGTGATTAAAGTAATTGCCAATAACAAGAATATCTGTGCTATTAAGATAGAACTAACGTAATATACTACAAGCGTATAAGCAGTAGTACCCATAGTGTCTGTGCGACAATGCATATAATAAGGACTAATAGTGATTAAAGTAATAGCCAATAATAAGAAGGCATTTCATGATTATGAAATACTGGATAAATACGAAGTAGGTATTAACCTCGTTGGTTGCGAGGTCAAGTCCTTACGCAATGGAGAAGTCAACTTAAGAGACAGTTATGTTAGGGTTGATACTCAGTTGACTCTTGTTGGCTGTCATATCAAGAACTTTGATAAAGGCAGTTATGCTAATGTTGATCCGTGGCGTGAAAGGCGGTTACTTGCGACTAAGCAAGAGATTAAACGACTACGTAACAAAATAAATGAGAAAGGGCTCACCCTTATCCCCCTCCAACTGTATTTTAACGGCAGTTTGGTCAAAGTAGAGATAGGCCTAGCACGAGGCAAGCAACTATACAATAAGCGTCAATCTATTGCTCAGAAAGACGCCGAGCTAGATATGGAGAGACAACTTAAGGACATCAAGAAGCAAGGCTAGTCAGCACCGATTAAGCCTTTTTTTATTGCCGTGATAACCACTCAATCCTATTATATTGCTACGCAGTAAAGTAGTAACGCCTATTACCCCCTTGTATATACTCTGAATGCTGTTTATTGTCATGATAACCTATTCTACACCACGTAAGTACACAATGTGTATATCACTCCCTTGTGCGTATCAATAGCCACTTCGTTGATACTGAGTATTACCCTAATCAACTGATTTGGACAAAGATGGTCTATGTAATAAGTTATAGATATTCTGCTCACTGTCAGTATATGGCCATATCTATACATAGAGAGTTGCTAGCAACGAGACAGAGTACACTCAATCGCCGTTAGAATTACAGAAACATCTCTATCATAATGACGCAACTACTTAATATTGAAATACTCATATTACACTTTCATACCACCTAATATTATAGATTCATATAATACAAAAGTCCCTAAACTGAATTAGTTTAGGGACTTGATGGTTGGAGCTTGTGGGCGGATTCGAACCGCCGACCTATTGATTACGAATCAATCGCTCTACCGACTGAGCCACACAAGCGTACGGATTAATGTCATTTATACATAATATTAAGTTAACTATGGTTTATGCCCACACATCAATCTCCATTGACTGGGCAACAGATGCAAAGGGTGATTATATACCCATAGTAGTGTTGTAGTACACTAATACGATATATGCGTTAAACCAGAGCTCTATCAGTTGAGCCACATTCATAACAGTCTGCACATGGTCATTCGCTAGTATTAATTGCTGTAAATTAAACCAAGTCCATTTAATAGCCGACTATCATTTCACACGCATAATTAGTTAATAATCTATTAGAATGTGCACCATAGTATTCACACGCTTAATTATTATATAAGGTCTTGACAGATTAGTCAATTACTGGTAAGGAAATAATCACCATTACTATCAACATATTACAACATTATTGCTCATTACTGCTCTTTTAATAGATTTTTGAGCCAAATTATGTTAAAGTGTATCTACACAATTGCGCATTCATTCTAATGGAGATATAAGAAAATGGACAAGTTTACAAAAGTAGATATAGATAAGTGGGCGAGAAAAGACGAATATGAGTTCTTTACCAGCGGGGGATGTGGGTTTACTGTGACATCTCAAGTGGATATTACCAACCTTTACACTTATGCCAAGTCGCACAACATTAAGGTTTACCCACTAATGGTTGCGCTTGTATCTCAAGTGATTAATGTTCATACGGAGTTCAAATATAATTGGTGTGGCGATGATTTCGGCTACTATGATGTGGTTCATCCACTGTTTTTTGATATGAACAAGAGTGGCAACACCAAGGCGCTGTTCGTTCCATATAATGCCGACACGTTACAGCAGGTAGCAATGATTGAGAGTGTTAAACGGCAGTATAAGGATGTTGACGCTTATCGCCCTCAACCTAACATACCTATAAATGTAGTCAACATATCGGTGTTGCCTTGGATTAAGGCGAGCAGTATATCATTCTGTCTTAAATATTGTGACGGATACTACCCACCCATTATTACCTTCGACAGATACGAACAAGTAGATAATAAGGTACTCATCAATATGTCGGTGTACTGTAATCATGCTGTCAATGACGGCAGTCATGCATGTATGTTAATCAACGAGTTCAGTCAACGAGCCCTAGCACTAGCAGATTGATTACTGCATAACTACGCTGACCATACTTAATTATTATACGACACTCAACGCTATAAGGAGAATACATGAACAAGTTAAGAGCCAAAAAAGGTTATATCTGCGATATGGACGGAGTCATCTATCATGGCAACAGACTACTTGACGGTGTCAAGCAGTTCGTTGAATGGCTGTATAAGAATGACAAACAATTCCTGTTCCTCACCAACAACAGCCAGAAGTCGCCCAGAGAATTACAACAAAAGCTCAAGTGTATGGGGCTGGATGTTGACCAGAGTAACTTCTATACCAGCGCCATGGCAACTGCCAGTTTTCTCAGCAGTCAAGCGCCCAATACTACTGCCTACGTCATAGGGGACTCCGGACTATTAACTGCGTTGCACCAAGCAGGCATAGACTTCAATGATGTCAACCCTGAGTACGTGGTTATCGGCGAAACTAACAACTACAATTTCGGCAATATATGTAAGGCGACACAACTGGTCAATCAAGGTGCTAAACTGATAGGTACCAACAGTGACGTGACAGGACCGGCAGAACATGGAATTGTCCCTGCTTGTAAGGCATTGATTGCGCCCATTGAGATAGCTACAGAACGTAAAGCGTATTTTGTCGGCAAACCAAATCCGTTGATGATGAGAGCGGCCATGCAGTCGTTTCACAACAAGGACATACATTCACAGGATGTCGCTATGATAGGGGACAGAATGGATACCGACATAATAGCTGGTATAGAGAGTGGACTTGATTCTATACTCGTACTGTCAGGAGTGTCCACGTTAGACACTGTCAAAACTTATCCCTATCGCCCTCGTTTAATATTACAGGGTGTGGGCGATATTGCAATGGAGTAGTACGCTAGTCACAATAACCTTGATTCATTAGTACATAATATTGACACGGATTAAGAACAATTTAACCACAGGATGTATCCTAATTAGCGATTATGATAAACACTCCCAGACTGGCAGGCATACTGCTACACATTTCCTCATTACCCAATAGATATGGCATAGGTAGTCTAGGCCAATGCGCTTATCGTTGGGTGGACTATTTACGCGACTGTAAAATAGGCTTATGGCAAGTACTACCTCTCGTTCCTACATCCTATGGTGATAGTCCCTATCAATCTCCATGTTCAACTGCATATAATCAATACTTCATTGATTTAGATATGTTAATTCAACAGGGTTTACTCACTAATCAGGATGTCGATATAGACTGGGGTAGCGATAGCACACGAGTAGACTATAAGAAGTTATACGATAATAGATACCTATGCCTGCGCAAAGCATTTGACAATTATACAGCAACCACACAGTATGAGCAGTTCATTGCCAGTAATAGATACTACGACTACGCCTTGTTTATGACCATTAAACAGTCATTTAACGGCTTAGAGTGGCGCAAGTGGGATGAACCATTACGAAACAGAGAGAGTAGTGCAGTTGTAAACTTCTGCAATCGTAACGCACGAGAAATCGAGTTCTGGCAGTGGACACAGTATATATTTATGCAACAATGGACTGCGCTTAAGCGGTATGCTAATGCTAATAACGTTAGAATAATCGGTGATATGCCTATCTATGTCGCGTATGACAGTGTAGAAGTGTGGAGTAACCCACAGATGTTCTTACTGGATAAGGTCGGCAACCCCACCGTTGTCGCAGGTTGTCCACCTGACTGTTACAGTCAAGAGGGACAGTTGTGGGGCAACCCACTATTCGACTGGCAGTATATGAAGAACAATAACTATGTTTGGTGGAATAATCGCATAGATGACGCACTTAAGCTATTCGATTATGTAAGAATCGACCATTTCAGAGGATTTTGTCAATATTATGCCATACCATACGGCAATAATGACGCCAAACAAGGTGAGTGGATAGACGGATGTGGTTTTGACTTATTTGCCGATAAACTAGATAAGAATATCATTGTAGAAGACTTAGGATTCATTGATGATAATGTTAGGCAGTTGGTGAGTAAGACTGGCTATCCCAGTATGCGTGTACTGGAGTTCGCATTTAATGGCGACACTGATAACGAGCACAATCCAACCAACATACCCTCCAATTGCATTGCATACACAGGCACTCACGATAATATGCCCTTGTATCAGTTTGTTCAAGATTTAGCCGCGCTTGAATACGACAATTTAATCAAACAATTAGCAATACAGTGTAAGACGTTCGATGTCGAATGTATTCTAACAGACGCACGTACCATTGTTGATACCATAATTAATCTGCTTTTTGCCAGTCGTGCCAACTTCGTAGTTGTTCCATTACAGGATATACTCTGCCAAGGTGTAGCAAGCAGAATGAATCTGCCCTCTACATTATCCATGAATAACTGGAGTTATCGAACTCAATGGCAACAGTTATCCAGTCAGTTGCATGAGCGCATTATCAACCTAGTTGTTACGACTAATAGGGCGCCTAAACCTTGATTATCGGGCATTTCACTTGACGTATATAAGTTTCATCTCGGTGTATATAACACTGTTAGACTCAATTTAGGCTTTTTTTGGGGCTATTGTATTGACTATGATGCTCATTGGTGATATATTATCCTCACAGGTGTATAGCTAATGATTACTGTTATTATGCAGTAGTGTTCCGTATACATTCTATTCTTATGACAGTGCAAGGGGAATTATTATGGAAACACAAGTTACCGTAAAGATAACTAAACTGAACAAAAGATATAATCCATCTGCTCCATTAGCAGTAGATAACCTATCCCTCGTTGCTTATGGAGGAGAGATTATTGGTATTATGGGACAGAATGGTGCAGGCAAGACAACTACGCTCAAGATGATGACTGGGATGATACCTATTGACTCTGGCGAGATTGAACTCTGTGGTTATTCAATTAAGACTCAGCCCACAGAGGCCAAAGCACAATTCGGTTTCGTGTCGGATAACCATGCAGTGTTCGATAAGATGACAGGCATAGAATATGTCAATTTCATGGCCGACATATATCGTGTGGACCTAGATACTCGTGTGCAGAGATTGAATATGTTTCAAGACAGCCTAGATCTCGGAGAAGCAATATATAATGAGATATCCAGTTATTCGCACGGGATGAAACAGAAGATAGCCATTATGGGTGCACTCATTCATTTCCCCAAGTTATGGATACTTGATGAACCCATGACCGGTCTGGATCCACAGACAACCTACAGAGTCAAGGAATTAATGTTCGAGCATAAGGCTAATGGCAACACTGTACTGTTTTCCTCTCACAATATCGACGCAGTAGAGAAACTGTGTGACCGAGTCTACATAGTCAGCAAAGGTAAACTTATAGATCAGATTAATATGAATGAGTTTAGGAAGGGTAGCACTACTTTAGAAGACCACTTTTTCGAAGTTACGCATCTGCACAAGAGAGACGATTAGGAGTTAGAGTGAAAAACACGTCATTTGGTATACTAGCCAAAAGAGAACTTAAAGGGCTGTTTTCCATAAAGAAGTTGAGGGTCAAGAACATCGACATTTTCGGTCTGTTGCTCAATCTTGTTATAGTGTGTGCAATTGGCACTGCATTCGTGCTCGTGCTGACAGGTGTTATTGGTCAATACTCTGTTATATATCAGCGCTCATCAACATTACCGCGTGCAGAGCAGTTAGTACTACGTCAAAGAGAGTTTATGACGCTTAGTTACGCTATTATAGTAATAGTCGGCATTTTACTCGGCTTAGGCAAGATTAATGGCAGTATTACGTACGACAAGGAGATGGAAAATCTCCTACGCTTGCCGGTAACCAATCAAGAGATATTCTTATCCAAGTTGACAACCCTATACATATATCAAGTAGTATCTATGTCAATTATGATAATTGCAGTCAACGTTACATTTGCAGTAGCAACCGACAGAATTATTACCAATCAATCTATTGTCCCCGACATTAATTCTGTTTGGTTCTGGGTATGCACTGCATTGACATGCCTTATGTTGCCTGCACTGTCTTTTTTATTCTCTGCTGTATTGTCCGTGCCCGCCAAATATATAGTAAACTGGATTAAGACCAAATATATACTGCTAGCCATACTCTTTATTGCTACCCTATGTGTGGCTTTTTGGCTGTATTCTTCGGTGCTTACACTGGTTCGCTCTATGTTCGAGACGGGTCAAATCAAATACACTTTTAGCGACGAAGTAGTCAAGTTTATTATTGGATTCGATGCCACATGCTATCCAGTCGCTTTTTTTACCGATGCCATATTCGGCGTTGGATTGTGGTATAATCTGCCAATAATGGTAGTTGTTACCATTGCATGCATATTATTAATTTACCTATTCACAAGATATCTATTCAACAACTACATAATGAACGGTGCGAACATTAAGAAGGCATTCAATAAGAAGATAGCCATGAAAAAGAGCTCCCCATTCGGTGCATTCGTATGGAAGGAGTTTATCACTGTATTGCGTACACCTGACTACACTTTTTCATATTTTGGCACTGCATTCTCACTGCCTATAATGGTGTACTGCTGCACAGGTATATTGGCAGAATTGATTACCAACATGATTGCGCTAGAGTTCAATTTCGAGATAGGGTTATTATGTGTAACTATGTTCGCGGTATTGACTAACACGTTCTGCGCCACTAATATCTCTCGTGAGGGAGAATTATTCATTATCAACAAGAGCCTTCCCACGAACTACAGCATGCAGGTGCTTGCCAAAGTGCTATTCTGCTCCATAATCAATGTTATATCATTACTAGCAACCTGCCTGTTGTTGTGGCTTAACCCGCAGGGATTTTTCAACATCAATGCAGGCGAGTTTATCGTCATGTTGTGCGTCAGTTTACTCATTACAACGGGTGAGATATTCATGGCGACCAACAGAGACTTACGCCGTCCTAAGTTTTCCATTGCTAACAATCCGAGTGTGTCCAATAGTGCCTCATCATTCTCTATCGCCATAGGATTCATTATATCTATAGCGCTAGGATTCGGCGCCATTGTGCTTAATTTCCTTATGGCACGCAAGTTCCAGAACGCTATCATTGCTCATAGGGTAGTTGTAGCAGTAGTTATATGTGTCTCGGCAATATTTCTGCTGGTTAATGCCTTATGCCTTTTCGTGGGACTGGGCAAGAGAGTCAATAGGACGGTAAACTGATATGAAGAAAAAAATCATAGCTTTAATACTAGTTATACCATTATTATTGATGTTTACTATGTTTAACGTGGGCGAGGCGGCCACGATAGTAATTGATGTATCGGTGTCTAGTATTTCGCTTGAATATGCGGTAGAGGGAGACGTTAACGAGAATGTCACCGTTAACGGAACAATATTAACCATAGATATGGCAGATACCGAACAGACTATTACATTCGCAACCACAATCAAACCCTACAATGCTGTATCGGGCGCAGTGTACACAGTAACGTCTCATGGCGACAATGGTGGATTAGCAACTCTTGACAGGATTACAGGTGAACTGATACCCATAAAGACTGGTAAGGTCAAAGTTACAGTTACTGCAACGGACGGGCTGGGTAGATTCAGTGACAGCGTAATTGTCAATATAACATCAACTAAACCAACCGATATAATACTCACTCACGCAGACGGCGATGCTATAGTCCTGACCGATGCTGGTTTCTATTCTATATCGGCTAACTTCAGGCAGTTTAATACTATCCCCATATCCGTGCAAGACGACCTTAACAACCAGTATGCGTTTAATGAGTTGACAGTTGAGTACTATTGGGAAAAGATAGGGGATGATATCAAGAGTTGGGAGGATATAAGTGCACAGTCAATGCAATGGCATGCGTCCTGTCCATACTTAACAATAGGTGAAAGTGGGCAACTCAAGTTTGTGAGTGGGTTAGATAGTAGTTTGACGGTGATATATATAAGACTGGCATTAACTAACGGTACATGGAACGGTCTACCCATATATAGAATAGTGAGAATTGACAAGAGTTAATTGAATAATAATTATTGCTGTTGTTATCTAAATATAATTATAACTAAGGAGATAAACTATGAAAAAAAGGCTGATATTGACGCTAATAGTACTATTACTACTAACAACTCTATTGTTTGCATCGAGTTGTAGCGAGAGTACCTGCCCACCGCATACATATGGTGACTGGGTAATCACTTCTGCAGCATCGTGCACCACTGTTGGCTCTAGACAGAGAATATGTACTCAATGTGGTGATATACAGACAGAGGAGATTCCAGTACTTGGACATAGTTGGGGTGTAGGCGCTTCATGTACCACTGCACAAGTATGTACTGTCTGCAACATAGAGAATCCTGATGCACCTGCATTGGGACATAACTGGGCAGAGGACTTTACCATTGATACACCTGCAACCTGTACGACTGCAGGCAGTAAATCTATACACTGTTTGAACGGATGTGGTGAGAAATCGCAAGTAACTGCTATACCGACGCTAGGACACATAGATGACAATACAGACCGTATATGTGATAGATGTAATGGGACAGTGCTATACTATGAAGTCTATGATGAGAATGATGGTATAACGAGGAGTGAGACAGCTAACGTATACAACTTTACGGTATATCAGACATCTGCTACATTCTATATTCAGTTAGACGCTGTATATTCTCAGCAATACTATGGTCAAGTTATCACAACGCTTGCTGACATAACTGGCCTCAATATGGCAGTTGTAGACGCAGATATAACAGAGATTGAATACTCGTTTAGCAATAACACCATTACAGTAACTGTTAATTATCCTACTGCACAGCTAGATGATACAGTTGCAGTAACCTTCAACATTTATGGGGACAATATAAGAGTTAATATAGATATTGTTGATGAGTTTACCCTTGCAGACTTTACGTGGCGAAGAGGTACTACACCACTATCTAGTGAAGTATATCTAGACCTTAATGTCGCCAACAATCTAGTATTGACAACAGCAATACCATCTAATTATGAGATAACTTACACCTACTCATCTACTAATGCCAGTATTGTGAGCGTTCAAACACTGGGTTCGACAGTTAAACTGACCAAGATTACTACAGGTACAGTTATTATCAGTTGTGATATCACTATAACTAACCGTGACGATTTGACAGATGTAACGCAACTTAATGGCAAGACTATCACACTTCATATTGTCGAAGTACCCGACTCATTAACACTGATAGAGAATCAAGTTACTTATGGCATCGCAGACGAATATGTTGTGGGTGATAAGGTGTTCGATAATAGCCTTGAGTATGGCAATTATTCATACCGTATAACACCAGTATGTGAGTTGCCGGATGGCGACAGTTATGTGTTTACCTCATCTAATGAGAGTGTTGCCACTATTAATAGTCAAGGCATTATAACCATACTTGCTGACGGTTACGTTACAATTACAGTTGAGAGCCTTAACTCCTCACGTGTTGGGTCCGGCATTAAGGACTCATTCACTTTCCATTGTGTTCAGAATACTGTAATGGTATCTACATATGATCAACTAGTTAAGGCAAGTTATAACGGCACTTATGCTATTGCTCTACTCAATTCGATAGGCAGTGATACTGATATGCTATCTTCGAGCAAGACTCAACCGTTCTACAGCACCACTTGCCCAGTAATCAGTGGTGTTAATTGGTATGCATTCGATGAGAGTGATACAACTAAGAAAGTTGCTTATTCTACCAGAACTGCAACCAGCGATTTACAATTCAATGAGAACAAGATTGATGATTACACCTGTGCTTGTGGCCAAAAACTGGCAGTATGTGGGCACGATAGGAGTCAAGCAGGCGTGCGTAATACAATCAATGTAGGCCTAGTTTTCACTAAGGACGTATACGGCAACGGATTTACTCTTAATGCTCACAACCTGACTATGCCTGTATTTGGCGACTACTCCGGTGGTATTAAACTAGGTGTATTTAATGGCGCTGTCAACTTCGTGTCCTTTAATGCTGGCAATCTTGCCAATCCGGGTACTAACAGCTACACTGTCTACGGTCAAGATAATATTGCGTTCTTGATTGAGGGAAGCAATGTAGATGTCGATAATATTACCTTGCAGAGTTGTGATGCCACTAATAACCTGACTACACTAGATTATGTTGGAACAACAGTCGAAGTAATAGGTGAAAATCACACAATCAGCCACAGCACGATGTGGTGGGGCAGAACAGTGCTGAGAGTATTCTCTGGTAATGCTATGGATTATACTGACACCTCTAAGACTAGTGTAACACTTAACAACTGCATACTGGCACATTCTAGAGAGTTTACCTTGAGAATGGGCTCCAACACGGTGCTTAAGGATAATGCAGGTGTCAACAACGAAACTAATACGGGATTACTATTAGCAAAGGAAGGATATAATTCTATCTACGCCAATGCGTCGGCTTATGCAGATGCAGTATCCGCTAACAGAGTGTATCTCAATCCAACAGCTACTAATAACGTCGAGGCTCAAGAGGACGCACTGCTGGCTGATGAATATTTCATGAACACATACATACGCACTCGAGTTACACTCAATAATGTGGTGTTTATGAACTCTGGTCTATTCGCTATAGGTATGGATTCACACTTTGCAGGCGCATACCTTAATGACAGACCTACGTTCGGATGGGCTAACTGCGCAGGAACAAGTTATGGCGCTCTCCTCACTCTGCAAGGTCAAGTTAGATTCTACGAGTGGAAGGATTTCACCAAAATCAATTCGGCAAGTCTAGTCGGTCTATCTTCTACAACATTCCCAGATCCATTTGGCTTGACGAATATGATTGACAAAGAGAACACTGACAGGAACCTCAACTTGTTGGACAACGTCAACAGTGTACAGTATGTCAATGGCGCTATCGCATTCTTCGGTGGTGGTCGTAACTACAACCTAATAGACAACCAGTGCACTAATGATACATACAAGTTGGATACGACTGTACCGTCAGTATGTATAGGGCTAGGTGATGTCGAAATAGAAGGAGGCATAGGCGAATTGACGAGCCGACTAGTCAGTTGCGCAGGTAATCAAGACTTCCGTTTCTACATGTTTGACTGCCTTGATGACTTCGATAAGAACAAGCAGGATCAAGACATCGCTAATAACCTTACAACTGCTTGGTTAAGTGCAAACTAAACCTATATATATTAGATTGGGGGCTGTCTAGTTGTCTAGATAGCCCCTTAAATTATGTCATAAGATGTGACCACTAAGCGCATTTAGTTATGGTCCTAGTTATAATCACGGCCTGTTATGATTATTTCGCTAGCAGTTAATTGTCAACTTATCGTATAAGTAAACAAATTAAATATTATTTCACTACACATAATGTACTATAATGGCACGGTAGTACATATGGAACAATCTAGTGCGTTGTACAGTTATGTGTTATACACTTGTTCTTTACTTGGCTTATATGGGGATACACAAACAAGATTATAACTTCCCAGCAGTCTTACTTACGACATCGCTTATGTTTCGAATGCATTTATGCTCGTAGCACGACTAATATAGATATGCTTATACTCTTAACTCATTAGAATACATAAATGGTGATACCCACAACTCATAACTTACGCTTGTACTGTTAAGAACAGGCGATAATTAGCGCATGGTTGACTTGCTGGGTTAGTCTAATAAATAAGTAATTGTTCTGTCATATAACTATCAAACACATCAATAGAGCACATAATTATGCACAACTAACAACCACATCTTACCTAATAGATACATGTATATGTATTCCTATAATTGCATCTTACTGCAATCCACACATTACAGACACATATATACTCTGCGGTTGTGGGCGAGCACCTATAGTCCTAATATACTCAATGGGCAATGTTGTGTGTTGGCGATTATATACACAATAATTAATTCTGTTATGCGTCAAGGCTAGTTCACTCAGTTTGTTTGATTAATCGTTATACAACAATTAACTGACTGTAATTGTGTCAATCCTATAATAAGTGTGTAAAAATGCACTCTTGTTACCAAGAGTGCATTGTAATGTGAACTAAGCTAAATTAAGTTGCCACAACAGTTACTACGGAGTCTGGATTTCTGCCCAAGCATTACCGTATTCGTCTAACTGTCCTATTGGTGCATACTCAATCAATGCTATAATGTTGCCAAATCCCGCTATCGAACCGTATATTTGGATATAGCCTTGATCGTTCGCTTGACTGTTATTGGTAGCAAATCCGTTACCTATTACGGTGTAGTATGCCATTGTCTGTGCGACTGTCTGATTAGCTATAGGTGCAGATACTCCGTTAGCAGTCAGTAGATATTGCTCCATCGGTGTTAATTGTGCCATAGGTGTGGTCATATATCTGACTGTTTGGTTATAGACTGCTGAATAGCTATCTGTAGCAGACATACCGTCATAAGCTGCTGCCAGTAGTTGCATGTCACCTACTGATTGAATACGAGGATCCATATTGGTTGCAGAACTTGTGATATAGTCATATTTCTTATAACTACGCACCCAGTATCCTTGATCTGGATCTTCTTCACTGGTGTTATACCATATATTAATGTCTGCTTGTGCATAGGAATTACAACTAGAAGTACCACTCTGCATTAACAACATCCAGTTAAACGCCTGTATTAGTCCTGTTTCGCCTTGTAGATATTGCATTACAGAGTATCCGAACGGCTCAGTTAGTTGTGGGAATGATGTTAATATCATAGTAGCTACGCTGGTAAACTGGAATGCCTGTATGAACTCACTCTCTGCGCTTGCTCTGTTGTTCAGTGTGCAGTTCTTGATATATATGATTGGATCATACCACACGCCATCAGTTAGTAGTGTGTCTTCTGTTGACTCATTATATTGATACCAGTCGGTACCACCTTGAGCATTAGCGACGCCATAGTTTCTCACGTAGTCTTCAATACATATAGAACTACCACCGCAACGCTCGAATAAACAGTCTTCCAACCATGTTTTCTGGTTGCCCCAAGAGAAAACGCAGTTATAGAATATATCATCTGCGTAGCAGTCATTACAGTACATCTCGTTCTGTTGTCCAGTTACAAAATATGTCTGGGTGGTCTTGGTTACGTGCAGGTTATCATAGTCAACTATTACATGATTCTGCAATGGGTTGCCTGTAACGCCGTTAGGTGTAGATACCTTTAATGCTATCATACCACCACTCTTCTTGTATTGCACTTGGTTGGTTGGTGCTGGGTTAGCATTCTCTGTGTTTCCTACTATTTTGAGGTTGTTAACGTCGAATAGGTTAATACTGTCAACATAAGCTGTTTCGCCAGCCGGTGGAAGTTTAGTAACCATGAACATAGAAGTCTTAACATTACATGCAACGCCTGCGGAGCCAGCTAGGCTTACTACCTGTCCTTTGACAGCATATAAGTCTTCATCCACGCTCTTGGTATCAATCAAATTGATATTCTGTGCATCAATGGTAAAGTAGTTGCCATTAATAGTGAGATTCTGGTCTGGGCCGGTAAATGCCTTAACGTATGGATATGCACCAACAATGTGGTCATATACTGGTTTGCCAGCTTCTAGATTCTCCTTCATTTGATTAACTATGTTGTCTTCAACAAAATTGATAGGTGTGTTATCCTCAGCATTGACTTGATAGTCCTCAAGCACAACTTCGATTGAAGAGTGTATATTGATTATACTAATGTCATTGTCGCCAAATGCGTCACGTAGTCCATAGTGTTCATTTACGTTAATACCGTTATTGACGTACACTGGTAGTACGAGTTGGTCTATGGACTGCTCTTGTGAGTTATACTTAAGCGAAATTGTGATTGTGTACTTACCGTCTTCTACAGTGTTGTTTATCTTGATTGTGCCGTCCTTATAGACTGTCATGAAGTTGTCAACGTCTACAGGCTGATTATCCTCATCTACAACAGTAAAGCTGAGAACGGCACTGCTTGTTGGCATAGCCACGTTTGCCATATCTAGTAGTGACAGTTCGAACTTGAATGCATTTGCCTTACCTATATAGTATAGGTTGTCATTCTGCACTAGGAAATCGCTGTTAGCGCCTATCTGGTGATTGAATGAACCGATATACTGAGCGCCGAATGCAAGTGATGATACATATCTAACTGCCTGAGCCTTATAGGTAATACCGTCGAGAACGAGGTCGAAATTGCATGGGTCACTACACAATAATGTCTTGTCGGTTACTGTAACATTACCATTACTGATTACCTCTACTGTGTCGTATGCAGATAGGGTATAACTGATACCTACGAAGAAAGTAACAAGGAAGTCGTCGTTATCAACAGAACCTTCTGTGAAATAGCGTAGACCTGTAGCGATACTTGTGACTGGGTCAGGTGTACCCATTACTTCTGTGGCAGACTTATTGGCATAAGCTGTTTGGATGACTGTGGTATACTCGTATCTTGTCCAAGCAGATGCGTACAATGTGTCATCTTCGTGACCGGGTGTATAAGTCCTGACTTCGAAGTAATCATCTTCGTTCAATTCGGTAACATAACTGTTGTCCTCGAGTTTTGTTTCGTCTCCGTTATTGATTCTGATACCGAATGTTGTGCCCACTGTGGTATACCAGGACATTGTTGTTGTGCTTGCGTCATAGTATAGTCCTGTGGGTTGAGTTGCTATAGGTTGCCACTTGGCGTAAACGGTGATTTTTTCCGTCAAACCTGTGGCATCGCTACTATCGAACTCAGTTGAGTATGTCTGCTCTAGCCACCAGCCTTCAAATATATACCCACCTTTGACTGGGTCGGGAGGCATCTCGAACCCTTCAACTGCTACTTTTCGGTACTCTGTTTCGCCGTCCATAAAAATAACACTGACTACACCACAACTTGTCATCATTGGAAGTATTGCCGTCAATAGCATAGCTACCACGATGATTAGTGCTGTTGTTTTTTTCATAATTAAATTCTCCTTTTTTGGTTAATATAGTTCTTGTTTTGTTATTGTGTTTATGTACCCGGTATTTTGCCCGGGACATCTTGTGAACTCGTCCTTACCTTGAGCAGTATTCTCACTTGATCCGACTTCAAGAATGCTGTGTCAGCAGAACGAATTGTTACTGTTATATCCTTATCTAGGCTATACACCGTTAATAAGCCAGTCTGTGTGATTGTTGCGTACTCAGCACCTACATCTATTGAATACTTAATATCAGTAATTGTGGCATTGCTGGGATTAAGTGTAATATATTCTTCGATTGATAGCCAAGTCTTAACCTCTTCATTCTGATACTCATTACTGCGTAAATCTAATGTCTTAGTTATACCAGTAGAATCTATTGTTATACCCTTAGTTTGGTCGAAAAACATCTCCGATACTCTAACAGTCGGGATGCCACCATCAGCAACCTTGCCGTACACACTCACTAGGATTACCGATACAACAGACACCATTAATGCAATTATAAGAATCAATTTCTTGTTCATATCTGCTCCTCCTAGAACTCAATGTCTTTAAAGTGGCACTTCAAATTGCTACTGAATAGGAAAATCCTTGCCACTAGAAAAGCTACGCATATACCGAATACTTTGACGATGTAAGTATTAGCGTTATCATTATAGAAGAATACGCACAGCAGAGATACAATGACAGCCACCATGAATCCAACAAATATAGATTTACTGATGTTGGTGTTGTTCTGTAAATTACCGCTTGATGCATAATCACGGAGTTGTGGATTACATAAGTCAATCTGGAATGACCACAATATATGCCCTGCATCAACAAGCGCAACTATACCTATAAGTAACAGCGCATCTTGCCCATCAATGGACTTTAATAGATACAGAATAACGCCTGTCAGTATCACGAACAGCATTGATATAATGAAGTTAATCAACACCTTGGTCCATGCAATCAAGTATGTCTTACTAGGCGCAGTCTTGAGCAGTACGAATTCGCTACCCTCGACAGACAATGAAGTGGCACTCTGTCCGTTACTTGCAGTAACCATCACTAGGCACAAGAACAGGTTGATTACGAACACCAACACATTGCCAGTGGGGGTTAACTGAATGGTTGAGAATATAATGTTGAGTATATATAGTATGCAGGGTAGCACCATTACCAAGGCATAATTACTTAGTATCTGCCCCGGGTTCCTTAATGCAAGCAGTAACTCCTTCTTGGCGAAAGTTGCGAATACACTCTTGCGCCTATCTCTCTTGGATACGGTATGTTTAATCTTGGTCTTAGTCGTCGAGCCTTGCATACTGGTCATTCTAAAGAACAGTGGACGCGAGAGCAGTAGTGCTATAGCGCCTAATGTAACTATAACTGCCATAAGTATGACCATATTTAGTAGTATTTTGTTAGCGAACATCACATTGGTGACGCATCTATAGAACAATGTATAATTAGATACGCTATCTACGAATAACAGTGCTCTATACACAAATGATGCGTATAACGCCCTTATTCTTATAGGATGTGCATCTAAGTAGTCTGCTAGCCACTTGGCTACCAGAAAGATACCTACAGCAAGCGCCAGTATAAGTACGACATATATGAAGGGGAGTTTTTTTAATGCTTTTTTGATGTACATTAACGGTATGGATACAACTGCGCCGAATAATGTTGCGAGCAGTGGCAGTAACACTAGCATTACTAAACCGAACACCCAGTACCACACAGTAACCTTAAGCATTATGCCGAATGCTATAATGATAGGTAGTAGGAAATATAGATTCTTCATAAACTCGGCGATGTAGAATACAGCCAATTTACTATAGAATACTTCGCTGTGTCTTGCAGGATAAGCTAGTAATATGGGATTATCCTTACTTGTGTATAATGATTCGCATAGTCCCACGGTACATGATATAAGGGAGAGGACTTGCGATACGAACAGACAGAACAACATCAAGTTGGTTGTCAATGGTAGGAATAGAATATTCCTCATTGCGTATAGAATGCCAACAAAAACGGCAGTTATACCCAATACTCCTAACACGCGATATACTATGGATAGCGCCAACCCTTTGCGGTCATTAGTCTTGTTTAACTTGTATTTACCGCCCAGTTGCAGTGATATAAGGATAAATATTCTATCGTAAATCATGCTTTCACCACCTTATTCTGAGTTATAGCAGGATTACTGATATTATTCTCTTGAGAATAGTCTAGATAGATTTTTTCTAGCGAAATGTTATCTCTGCGAAGTTGTGCCATGTCATACTCACCACACTTCCTACCGTGTCCGATGATACAGATTCTGTCGCATACCTTTTCCACAACCTCAATTACATGGGAGCTGAAGAACACGATATTGCCTTTTCTGGCGTGTTCTATCATACATTGCTTAACTTGCATAGAACTGGTAGGGTCTAGACCGGTTAAGGGCTCATCCAGTATCCACACCTTAGGATTGTGTATCAGTGAAGAAATCACCACTAGTTTCTGTCGCATACCGTGTGAATAACTACTGACTTCATTATCTATAGCATTCTCTAGATTGAACATCTTGAGGTATTTACTCAAGCGTTCTTCCTTATCCTTGTTGTCCACTAGATATAGGTTGGCGACATAATCAATGTATTCTCTGCCTGTCAGCCTCTCATAGACAACGTGATTATCTGACACGTAGCCGACAAGTTGTTTAGCGTACAGGGGTTGTTTAGCAACATCATAACCACAGATGTACATACTTCCCTCTGTGATAGTTTGAATGCCCACGAGGGATTTAATTACAGTAGATTTACCTGCGCCGTTATGACCTAGGAATCCATATACAGTACCACTTGGCACCTCCAGCGAAAAGTCGTCCACTGCCTTGCGGTTACTGCCACTGTAAATCTTAGAGAAATGTCTAATACTAATCCTATCTGCTGACGAAATCTCTGCAGGCTGGGACACTGCTCTACCAGCAAGTAGGCCCTTGATACCCAGCATGTCCATTCTAATTTCCCTCTTTTTCTTCAATAAGATATAGTGATTGTCGCTAACGGAATACAGAAAAGCGTATATGAACCACTCGCCAAACATCAATCCTATATACACGACATATACCGCTAGCCAGAATAGGGGATACACTCTCAGTTTGTAGCCGTTACTCAGTGGTATTTGATACGTGTAGTTGGCTTTAAGGGGTGCTGCGAAAGGGAACTTCTCCAGTAAAAAGTCGCTATTAAGGAAGAAGTAGTCTACACCAGGATTAATATTGGTAACATAACTGTCAATGAATGCTACCACTACGAAATAGATACTGAACACCCATATAGCGTTCCATATCATTTTCATATTGGGTCTAGGGAAAATATGTAGTGCCACTCCAAGTATAGGCAATATTACTGCATAAATGTGGTTGTACCAGAACTGTACTGTGTCAGGATTGAATATCGCTGTCTCTGCAGTTGGCATAAGCAAAGCAGCGAACGCACCCACAACGTTAACAAAGTAATTAAAGTAGAATAATTTCTTGCTCTTCAATATGAAACTGAATAACATCAGAATCATAGCAGTATTACACATATGTAAGGGCAATGCATACAATCTTATGGGTATAGACCTTTGATAGAAGTATGCCATAAAGCCTGCTATAGCAAGTGTTGTCATGGTAAAATTGCGCCTTTCGTAACTCTTGTTACGTAAAGACATATATAGTATAATCGGCACGCTGAACGTTATATACAGTGCTATTCTGTGTGGTAATTCTAGGTCCAGTAGTGATGGTCCAATTTCGCCGAAGAATCCCATCATCGCAGACTCGGGGAAGCAGGATAATGCCAGTCCCACTGCCACGCCGATAGTAATCAGTATGTTCTTGACGCCTTGCTGTTCAAACTGTCTGTTGATAATTCTGTTGAACAGGTGCAGACATCCAGTGCAGAATCCTACCACGCACTCAATAGCGAACATGACAGTGCGTAGTGTAGTATATCTACCCAGTTCTGTAAGGTCAGAACCCTGATAATTACTCATAACGCCAATGCACTCGTTGAAGAATATAATGTTGAGTAGATATGCCACTGGAGCGACATAACTGACTATTGATTCTATGCGATTGAGTTTAAAAAAAGGTGATACCATCAATAGTAAAATTGATAGTTGAGTGATAATCCTAATGATAATTATTATTAGGTTGATTGTATTACTATTACCCATGCCCTGCAAGGCTATGACGCCGTACGTTGTACTAGATATGGCATCACGGAATGCCAACCTGAATGCACAAAATACCCCCATTACAATGGCTAGCACTTTGACCACTCTTACATAGTCGAATGCACCCTTCTTGCCATCGCCTTGCTCTGATTCGACAACTACTCGTTCTCTTCTCTTGAAGACCAACAAGCACGCCAATACTGTCAGTACAATTGCACAAGCCAATATAATTGATGATTCAAGCCAGTTGCTCATACCCCTCCTGCTGTCCTCCATGTCGGTTATTAGCTAACAATGTCTATTTTCCCAAAAAAATGCAGTGTTCACTCTTCACCCTTTGGCGAACGAAATCATTATATTATATGATTGAGATAGTATTGTGTAGTTTGTGTGAAAACTGTATGAAATCGCCCTAAACACACTTTATTGTGTACTTTTGACTAGAGTAACCTAATTTAAGCGCACCATATAGCTCCCCTTGGCTTACGCCGAGGGGAGCTATATGGCTGTTATATCATCAATAAGGATTAAACTAAGTCTTCTGCTGTTTAGGTTGCAGTCCGTATTGTACGGCTAATTTCTCAAATGCGGGGAGTGCACTCTCTATCTGTTTGGTTGTTACGCAATATGCTATCCTCACGAATCCTTCATACCCAAAATCGTTAGATGGGACCATAAGTAATTCGTATTTTTTGGCCTGTTCACAAAAAGCGAAAGCATCCTCTTCAGGCGTTTGCATAAATAGGTAGAATGCGCCATCCGGATGTATACAGTTATATCCCATATTAATAAGTGAGTCGTATAGTAAATCACGGTTTCTCTTATATATTGATAAATCAGCGCACTTACCGATTACTAACGGTATCATTTTCTGGAACAGACTTGCACAGCAAACGTATCCTAGTGACCTTCCTGCGCCACAAACTGCGGCGTATACATCTGTTGCATTCTTCATCTTGGGGCAAACTGATATGTAACCTATTCTCTCGCCGGGTAGTGATAGCACTTTGGAAAAAGAATAGCACACGATAGTATTGTCATAATAATTAGTTACATAGGGGACCTTGCGGTCGTCGTACACCAACTCTCTATATGGTTCATCCGTTACAAGGAATATCTGTGTGGAGAACTCCTTACACTTGTCTTTGAGTAGCTTACTTAAGCGTTTGATAACGCTCTCCGGATATATAACGCCGGTAGGATTGTTAGGTGTGTTGATTATGACAGCCTTAGTATTCTTATTTAACTGTCCTTCTAGCGCATCAAAGTCTGGCATAAGAGTGTCCCTGTCGCTCTGGCTCACTATCATTTTGCCTCCACTGGACTCAATGAACACCTTGTATTCTGGGAAATGAGGTGCGAATACAATGAACTCGTCCTCAGCAGAACTGCATATAGCATGAAAAGTTATACTAAGGGCTGCACTTGCACCCATAGTCATGTAGATGAGCTCCTCATCAATGTCCGCACCCTGCGTTTTCTTGGCGTGTGTGGCTATTGCATGTCTTGTCTGCTTATCCCCTTGTGCGGAAGTATAGCCGTGTAAGGCAACGGAGTCGCCCTTAAGCAGAAAAGTCAGTTTGTCGTTGATACACTTTGGCGCAGGAACAGAGGGATTACCAATCGAAAAATCGAATACTTTGTCGTCGCCTATCTTAGCCTTGCGTATTTTGGCATACTCGAATATCTCTCGTATTGTCGAGCGTTTCTTACCAAGTTGCATCATTTTTTGTGAAATCATTACGGTTGTATCTCCTTATGAATTGTAGTATGAAATTAAACTAGAAGTTGAATAAATACGCTTGTACTCAAGCAACATATAATCTATATCATACTGCAGAGCAAAAGTCAATACCCAATTTCAATTATAACCTTAATTTTTGAGACTTACTTTATAGGTTTTTTTGGGCAATTTAGGGTTTACAGCAACGCTATTATGTGATACAATTTATAACAATATCTAATACGTTAGTTAAGGAGTAATTATGCAATACATTACACAGCAGTTCGAGAAACTAGTCAATATTGACAGCCCAAGTGGGTTTACCGACAATGTTGCACGCTATACCATGCAACAGTTCATTGATATGGGATACAAGTCCTCACTTACAACTAAAGGTTGTGTTGTAGTGGACTTAGGTGGAGAGGGCAATCCAATTGTATTATCTGCTCACATAGACACGTTGGGTGCTATGGTTGCTGAGATTAAGGGCAACGGTGGTCTACGGCTTACTAGGATAGGCGGGCTTCAACCGCAGAATATTGAGGCAGAGAATTGCACCGTCTATACTCGTGAAGGTAACTGCTATACGGGGTGCATGCAGTTGTGTAACGCCTCTACTCATGTCAATGCCGACTATGCTAAGTCGTCTAGAGAGTTTACTAACATGGAAGTATTGCTTGACGAAGTAGTAAGTAGCCGTTTGGATGTAGAGAAGTTGGGTATTGCCGTTGGAGATTATGTATGTTTCTGCCCACGCACAGTAATCACTCCCAGTGGCTATATCAAGAGCCGTTTCATTGATGACAAGATGAGTGTAGCCATACTGTTGGGATTTGCCAAGTATATAGCAGACAACAATATAGTACCCTCACGCAGGATATACGCATATATTACCGTCTATGAGGAAGTTGGACATGGTTGTGCATCTTTCCCGTTTGACGCTCGGGAGATACTATGTGTTGATATGGGTTGTGTGGGGGACGGACTGACATGTGATGAGCGCAAAGTTTCCATCTGCGCTAAGGACAGTACTGGGCCATATAACTATGAGATGACTACTAGACTTATTAATTGTGCTAAACAACATAATCTCGCATATGCCGTTGACGTGTATCCATACTATGGTTCGGACGCCTCCGCAGCGTTAAGTGCAGGTGCAGACATTAAGAGTGCACTTATAGGTACAGGCGTGTATGCCTCGCACGGATATGAGCGCACTCATATACAGGGCATTACCAACACTTTTGAATTACTCAAGCACTTCTTACTGCCATAGTCTTAATTACTATTAAGCCATAACGCTCAAAATATATAATAAGTACAGCACATACTATCAATTGATTATTAGTCTAATTGTCAGTATGTGCTGATTGATTAATTATAGTAACAATAAGCCGTGCTACGCTGTGTTTGTGGTATCATGCAATCTCAATAAATGATTAGGTTTACCATTACTGTATGATGCACCAATCTCTGTTATTAGATTACTAAGTCATACGCACGTACACGTATGTGCTTACTCATTAATCCTAAGTTTATAGAAGCATTATGCTCGTTTTATGAGGTATCATGCAATCTCAATAACTTCATTAGGTCTAACCAACAAGGCATTACATGGTGTAAAAGTCTCTGCGATTGTCTCGTCATACAGTTTGCCAGGCGCCATATGATAGGGAATAACGTGCTTGGCATTGATTATCTCTGCGCACTTGATAGCCTCTGCCACATTCATATTGTACTTGCCGTCACACGGCAAAAAAGCATAGTCAATACCGTAATCAGCCATATCATACATCTGCTGTGTCAACGAAGTATCTCCTGCGATGTAGATGTTAGTCTCACCACATTTGAGCAGGTACCCAACGCACTCTGTCTTTCGGTGATGGGCATTATATGCCTGTACAGCCTGTACCATAATTCCAGCGAGGCTTACAGACTGATATTGACCATTGCTGAGTGCATCAGTATTCTGCCAGACCACACAGTTTACGTTCTTGGCAGGCTTGCTAACGCAATTATGGTCGAAATGTTGATGGGTAACCAGTATAACATCTGCTGGCAAGTCGTAGCCCTTGCCTGCGTACGGATCTACATAGATAACCTTTCCCTCGTGAGTAGTTATCCGTAGACTTCCGTGCCCTTGATAAAGTATCTTAATCATTATTACTCCTTGCCACAGTATTAGTTTAATAGATGTACGCTATCTCTTATCTAATTATACCAAATATATTGCATGTTTACAACCCCAATATTGATTATGGGCTATTTTCGACACCAATCACTCTCTCTATAATTATTATCCATATAGTTATGTTAACCCTTTACATAACTTCTGCCTTTCAATTGTCCCCCTCTTTATCACGCTACTTACATATATAGATTCCGTGCCATGTTACCTAGTATAAATGCAGTAAAGCGACACACTCGTGTCGCTTTACTCAGTATAATGGAGCGAATGAAGGGAATCGGACCCTCAACTAAAGCTTGGGAAGCTCTCGTTTTACCACTAAACTACATTCGCATATTCATTTCGAATGGTAGTATTATACAACACGAGCGCTTAATGGGCAACCGTTTACACATATATTGTGTACCACATAACTGATTAACAGCTTATACATAATTAATTATATAATAGATTGAACGTGTTCGGTTGAAAAAAAGATACCTCTAAGTAGTGTTTCAACCATTTATATCTACACTCATTTTCGCCCATACACAGTTGATATGTCTGTTATTCCTACGTTTACATGACAGTTTGAACATATTCGGTTGACAAATGCACCTTCATATACTAATATCCTATTATCAACTCATTTCGATACACGTTCCTCACACGCAGTTGATATGTCTGCTAATTACTATACGTAATTATTAGTCGGTGCTTATGAATAAAAAAATATTTCTGTTACTTATTATTATTGTGCTTATAGTCCTTACCGTGCTTATGATATCCCTAATTGAGAAAGGATTTCGTATTACATTCGACTACAACTATGAGGGTGCCCCTGAACCTATAATAGTGTATGTCAAGTATCACAAGGCACTCTCATTGCCCTCTAATCCCACACGGCAGGGATATACGTTCACGGGCTGGTACACCGATACGGAGTGTACTCAAATGTATGATTGCGATAGCCGCATAGAGAATGACTTAATACTGTACGCTGGCTGGCAACCTGTCAATTGACATTTTCCACACAAATAGTGCCTTAATATCTCTACCCTCGCAAAACCAACCGTTACCATAACACTGTCAGTAAAAATGCCAATAATTATTTCGGTTTTAGTGTTTACAAACATATTTTATTATGCTATAATCAACGAGGTTTGAGTAATATCAAGCCAACCTTTTTATGTATTAAATGCGATTATTCGCACAAAAAATATTAAACGATATAATATCGTTAAAATGAGGAGAAAATCAATGTCTAATTATGTTCAAAGAGTTTTGGCTAAGTTGATAGAGCGTAATCCCAACGAGCCAGAGTTCCACCAAGCAGCAACAGAGATACTCAATTCTCTTGCGCCAGTGTTCGACAAGCACCCCGAGTATGAGAAGGCGGGTCTATTGGAGAGATATGTAGAACCAGAGCGTGTCATTATGTTTAGAGTGCCGTGGGTAGATGATAATGGTGTTGTACAGGTTAATAAGGGATACAGAGTGCAGTACAACAGTGCTATCGGTCCTTATAAGGGTGGTTTGAGATTTCATCCAACGGTAAATCTATCTATCATGAAGTTTCTTGCCTTTGAACAGGCATTAAAGAACAGTCTTACCAGTCTGCCTATGGGTGGTGGTAAAGGTGGTTCAGACTTTGACCCAACAGGCAAGAGCGATGCAGAAGTTATGCGTTTCTGTCAGAGTTTTATGACAGAGTTATTCAGACACATTGGTCCTAACTTAGACGTTCCTGCAGGAGATATTGGTGTAGGCGCCAGAGAGATAGGGTATCTATTTGGACAATATAAGAGAATTGTCAATCAATATGAGAATGGCGTGCTGACAGGTAAGGGATTCTCATTCGGTGGCAGTTTAATTAGACCAGAGGCAACGGGATTTGGTGCCACATACTTCTTCCTCGAAGTACTCAAGCACGAGGGTCTATCAATTAATGGTATGAGATTCGCTCTATCAGGATATGGTAACGTGGCATGGGGCGCAGCCAAGAAGATAAGCCAACTTGGTGGCAAAGTAGTATCTATATCTGGTCCTGACGGTTATGTTGAGGATCAGGAGGGCATAAGTGGCGAGAAAGTAGACTTCATGCAAGAGATGATTAGTTGGAGAAAGAATATCGTTAAGGATTTTGCAGACAAGTATCCTAGTGCCAAGTTTGTCGCTGGCAAGAAGCCATGGGGTAATGTAGACGCCGATGTCTATATGCCATGTGCAACACAGAATGAGATAAGAATTGATGATGCTAAGGCTATCGTTGCCAAGGGCGTTAAGTACCTCAATGAAGTTGCTAATATGCCTACCACTAATGAGGCTATGGAATATCTACAAGAGCACGGCGTCGTTGTTTGCCCAAGTAAGGCAGTCAATGCAGGTGGCGTAGCAGTATCAGGACTGGAAATGAGCCAGAACAGTGCTAGACTGTCATGGTCTGCTGAGGAAGTAGATGCTAAACTGAAGTGGATAATGAAGAACATTCACGACCAAATACTCCAAGCTACAATTGATTACGACCTAGGCTACAACCTAGTCAAGGGTGCTAACATAGCTGGTTTTGACAAGATTGCCAAGGCTATGATGGCTCAAGGCATAGTATAGTCATTCATATAGATTTTTTTGGATTTTAGTTTTATTAGAACTTATCATCCAATTTTTTACAACCACCCAGTTACATGGGTGGTTCCTTTTTTTTGGAGAAAAATGTCATTTTTTGTCAACCTACTGAATGCAAATGCTTTTTATGGTATAATCCGGTCATCTGTAAAATATATTCACTATTCTCATACAATATTGACCAACTACAATGCAATTATAAATAATAAGGTACTCATAATGCACTATTGTAGCCAATGTGTAGTCATATTGTCTATTCATAAACTATCTGATAAGGAGTTCACTATGAAAAAATGCGGATTACTGTGTATCTTATTACTCATAACCTTGTTGCTATCTACCCTAGCACTCGCATCCTGTGATGGTGGCACTACTGTAATGTCTATATCTATCGATGAGGACACTATCCCACTAGAAGCAGCAGCAGGAGAGTTGGACATCTCTCAGATCAAAGTTCTTGTTGAGAAAAGTGACGGTTCTATTAAATCAATATTCTTATATGAGTTCATGTTATCAAACAAGGACGTTGCCAAACTCTCCACAGCAGGCACTCATACGATTACTGTTACATACAGAGGTAAGTGTGATACCTTTACCATTACATTACATGCTCATACTTATGCCTATGGCGAATGGACACAGACCATTGCACCAACCTGTACAACAGCAGGAAGTGAAAAACGAGTATGTACTTGTGGACAGGAAGAAACAAGGGAAATCCCAGCTCTAGGTCATACTTATGGCGAATGGTCACAGGTCCTTGCACCAACCTGTACAACAGCAGGAAGCGAACAGCGAGTCTGTTCAGTCTGTGGAGAAATAGATACTAGGAAAATCCCAGCCCTAGGTCATACAGGTGACAGTGCAACTTGCACGCATAAAGCAATATGTACAGTGTGTGGCATAGAATATGGTGGGTTGGCACGGCACAACTATGTTAATGGCACCTGCACTGTCTGTGGCGAGAATCAACCACCTTTTTTGTCTCTATCCGAGTATTGGACTGCAAAAGGTGACATGATTAATGAGATGTATTTTCAATGTTTTAGTCCCGAAATAGTCTTTATTGCAGATTGTAATCTTTTTGATGATATCGCAGTCAATGATATGATAACCTCCTATATATCAATTTATGACATCCCTCTAATAATTGAATGCACTCCAACTGCTGACAAAACTACCTTAATATCAGCACTTAATGATATGAACGGAGAATATACCTACTATGTCGACAATACCACTGGTTATGTTGTATGTGATGTCCTTGGTAATAATATAATAGACGTTTTTATTTACACAGTGGAAGAAGTAGGAGGTGTCTATTATTGTAACAGCAGAACCATCTTATTGAGATTATCTGATAATTCTATAACCGAGTTCACTATACCTTCCACTGTGACAAGCATAGGCCCTGGTGCCTTCACCTATTGTACTTTCCTAACCTCTATCACTATACCTTCCACTGTAACAAGCATAGGCTCATATGCCTTCTACAAATGTACCTCCCTTACCTCTATCACTATACCTTCCACTGTGACAAGCATAGGCCCTGGTGCCTTCACCTATTGTACCTACCTAACCTCTATCACTATACCTTCCACTGTAACAAGCATAGGCTCATATGCCTTCTACAAATG
>JAQVWG010000001.1:75957-117148 GCA_028698585.1 Clostridia bacterium
CCTAACCTCTATCACTATACCTTCCACTGTAACAAGCATAGGCTCATATGCCTTCTACAAATGCACCTCCCTTACCTCTATCACTATACCTTCCAGTGTGATAAGCATAGGCGACGAAACCTTCTCCTATTGTTCCTCCCTAACCTCTATTACTATACCTTCCACTGTAACAAGCATAGGCTCATATGCCTTCTACAAATGCACCTCCCTTACCTCTATCACTATACCTTCCAGTGTGATAAGCATAGGCGACGAAACCTTCTCCTATTGCACCTCCCTAACCTCTATCACTATACCTTCCAGTGTGACAAGCATATGTGACTATGCCTTCTACCGTTGTTCCACCCTAACCTCAGTAATCTTCGGTGATAACAGTCAGTTGAGAAGCATAGGCCCGGGTGCCTTCGCTGGTTGCACCTCCCTAACCTATATCACTATTCCTTCCACTGTGACAAGCATATGTTATTATGCCTTTTCCCGTTGCACCTCCTTAACCTCTATCACTATACCTTCCACTGTAACAAGCATAGGCTCTTATGCCTTCTACAAATGTACTTCCCTAACCTCTATCACTATACCTGCAAGTGTGACAAGCATAGGTCGGTATGCCTTCTACATGTGTGATAATCTTGTCAGTGTAACATTCGAGAATACCGTTGGCTGGTATATCAGCACTTATCAACCTGCTACTAGTGGAACCAACTTGACACTGGGCAACGCAACCACTAATGCCACTTACCTAACATCTACTTATCGCCACTATTACTGGAATTGCGAGGAATGATAATTCCTATTGTATTGATATAAGTCAAGCCAATAATAATACCGTGTTGAACCCCTAGATAATACTATACAGTCCTAGATTGCTCAATAACTGCCCTGCAAAATACACTTGCAAGGCAGTTTATCTTTCTCTAAGCCCGATAAATGTGTCAAAAATAGTAATTATGCAATCTATTTGACAAAGTCGGCCAACGGATGTATAATAATGTAACAATTGTCGTTATATGTATTTGAGGTGATTATCTATGGGTAAATGGCGTTTTGTACCACTACTGTTAGTTTTGGTATTCTTAATGAGTATGCTATGCGGTTGTTTTGAAATTAAGACCGTTGCCATTGCCGTTCTTGACGGAGACGCACCCACAAAAGTTGCCGTTGGACAATTCGATTGGAATAGTGTCACTGTTACCGTTACCATGTCGGACAGGAGAGCCAAAAAAGTCACTCTTAACACAGATATGTTCTACTATAAAGACTATGTATTGCTGAGGACTACGCCCGGCATACACACTTTTACCATAGGATACGAGAACTTCACTACGCAATGCACAATAGAAGTAATAGGCGTAACCAGTGTAGAGGTCAAGGCAGGCACGCTCAAGAACGAATATGATAAATATGGGTTGAAGGATACTACTGGTGGCGTACTTATACTTCACCTTGCTGACGATACCACTTGTGAGACGGCTATTACCGACTCTATGGTAATCGGATTTGATTCTTCTACCACGGGGCTCAAGAGTATGACAGTGAGATATAATAATGATGTCAATTTATCATGCTCGTACGCATACACTGTGGCAAGCAACAACGGATTGAGCTATGAACTCAACGCGAGTCAAGACGGTTATATCGTATCATGGGATAAGAAAACGAGGATAGATTGCCTTGTTATCCCCTCCACATACCATGATTTACCCATAGTACAGATTAAGACAGGTGGGTTCAAGGATTGTGGGTCGTTAGAGGAAGTGTATCTGCCCAGCAGTGTTACACTGATAGGGTCAGACCAATCAGTACTGGGAGCATTCGCCAACTGTGTCAATCTAGTCACCTTTGTTGCACTTGGTCGAATAACCGTTGTTGGCAACAATACATTCGATGGATGTGTATCCCTCGCCAGCATGCAGTTGGGTGACAGCTTGATATATCTAGGAGGACATGCTTTTGCTGGTTGTACCTCGCTCACTGCAATAGATTTACCACTAACAGTTACAACCATAGGTGCATATTGTTTCTACGAATGTAGTGCACTGCACAATATAGTCGTACCGCAATCAGTTGAGACTATAGGAATTAATACATTCTGTGCGTCACAGAGAGTTTTCCTTAATGTCAGTGGTAAACCCAGCCAATGGGCAGATAATTGGCAGGGTAGCTGTACTACGTACTACTGGTCTAACCAGTGGTCTTATGTAGGCGCCATACCTACGCCCAATGCATAATGGCAAATATTGCCCAATAGCATTATATTATTAGACCTGATATATGGTCGTTCTGACAAGGACACTGTCCGTTATCGGGCGATAATAAGTAAATAATTAGATAATTATAAAAAATGCTATTGCAAATGAATTATTATTATGATAATATACTATGTAGCAGTTTTGACTGTTGAACTACTTAAGCACATATAATTCGGAGGAAGAGTTAATGACTAAGAAAAGAATTGCTTTAGTTTTGGCCATCGTGATGGTGTTGTCGGCTAGCCTGTGTCTGCTGACCGGATGCAATAACGACAAGAACATTTACATTGGCATTAAGACTACCGACGGCATTATTCCTATCAATAAACAAGAGTTAGAATACAATGATAGTGTTGCTGTCTTGCTGTGTCTATATAAGGTTGACAAAGAGGGTGCTATAAATGAGTACGTCTCTGAAGGAGAGATTACATATGCTGTTAGTCTGAACAGGAACACGATGATTTCCCAGACAATAAGTGGCGCTTCAGTTACATTTACATCTATATGGGAAGCCGATGAAGGCAAGTTTATTAAGAGAACCGGCACAGACACCCTTGCTACTGTTACAGCGTCCATTGCTGGTGAAATAGTGGCAACTGATGTTATACTGGTGTCGCTACTCGATAATACATTCGCTCTTATAACGCCAACCGATACTAGCGGATATGTCAAGACATTCACAGGAGAGGGCGAGACTAAGCAATTAGCATTCGAAGTCAGTGATCGTATAGGCAAGGCTGCATATACATTTGACATTAAGACTCTTAAGAGTGGCTCAGGAGAGACAATATTACGGGCAAGGTATACTGGTGAGGACGAGGCTATCTATAAGTTGTATTATGAGGGCAAGAGAGCGGAAGTAGCCACATATATAAGCATATCTAATACAGGTCTTGTCACGGCACTTAAGCCATGCACGGTCGAAGTCTCTGTCAGTCTGTATGACGCGTATGTAAAGCCGTTGATTAGCGACAGCCAGAGAGCGTGTTCCCACACCATACAAGAGGATGACGCCGTAGTATCTGCATGGAGCGAGACGGGAGTATGTAGCGTGTGTGATTTAGTTTGCATTCACGATTATCCTGCCGACCCAGCAGATGATACAGTATGTGGTATATGTGGACTTGCATATCTTGACTTCATTGCTGATCCTATCGATCCTGAATGCATCCATGAGACTTGGATAAACGGTCGTTGCCAGAACTGTGGAGTGTATCAATATCACTATGAGAAAGGCCATTTGATAGAGACGGTTGCTGACAGTGAAGTATTCGATAAGGTATGTACACACACCGACGAAGACAGTAACAGCACTTGGGTAAGAGGTACTTCAATTAGCCAGTGCTCACAATGCGATAGAGTCTGCCGTCATTTAGCACAAGATGGTTATACCAGTTTGATACCTAATGGCGAGTTGACCTGTCCGGTATGTGGATGGACTGCTCGTTTTTCGCAGAGTATTAGTATCAGCATACTGGCAGAGAATGCTTTACCAGAGCTGGTTGTTAATAGTAAACCGACATACTATAACGCAGAGCAAGGTTGCTGGATGATAGATATCTCCACAATACCAGCTGATAGTAGAGTGGCTATAGGAGAGTTTGCAATTCAAGTTGGTGCCACAACATACTCAATAGGCAACACGATAACCGACTATTCATTTACTTATACTATAGACGGACTGATAGACTGTGTCCCACCTGTCAAGTCGCTCAACAAGAATATTAGGAATATATTGTTATTACAACCAATTACTGTTGACAATGTTAACTTTGGCACCAACAACTATTTTGATGTCGTAATCACTGTTACACCTGTTAGGAGCGAAGGTCTTGATCCGTTCGTGTTCGCAGACGGCGATAATCAAATCAAGATTAGATTTATTAAACACACATCTCTTGAGATTACCAATAGGGCAACATCATACAGGAACTCTAATATTTGGGAGTGGATTCTGAGTGATTTTGATCATGATTTACCTCAACACATAGGTAAGTTCTCCTATCTAGTTAACGGCACAGCATATACAATAGGTAGTGGCA
This sequence comes from Clostridia bacterium, assembly GCA_028698585.1. GTDB lineage: Bacteria > Bacillota > Clostridia > Christensenellales > CAG-314 > STF1-98. The sequence goes on from JAQVWG010000001.1 coordinate 80,249, forward strand.
TAGATACATTTACATTCACCTACAGCGTAGCTAATATCATTACTTGTGCCAATGATTCAGAAGGTAACATATCATTCGCGTTGACTCAATCATTCAAGGATAAGTTGGACGCTCATGATTATAGTGACTTCAGTAACAATCGTGGTTATATTGACGTAAGTGTCAAGATATCCAATACCAGAAGTGCAGGCAACCCGATAATGATTGCCTCAGAGAGCAGTAGAATTATCATAATCAGACTTTATCTCACAACGCCAGATTAATCAATAGTAATACTAATTAGACCTTTGACTATATGTCGAAGGTCTTTTTTTCAATCCTTGCTATATACGGATAAGTGCTAATAGCATGGATTGTTAGTTGATATAGGTGTAACAAATGGTTGATTAGTATAATTAACACAAGACATATGTCTTGTATCTCTAACGCTAGGGTAATTATGCGCAACAAGAACAAACTCCATTGTTGCCTAGGACAGTAAACCACAGAATAGGATTATCTCATACGACTAGTAGCTAGCATTATTCAGTGCTATAGGGGGAATACTATTGCATTATTTACTATATGTGGCGTAATAGAATGAGTATCTTATTAAGTTACCTAATAGATTATTTGCTTGAAGTTTAACCAGCCTAGAGATTAATTAGTTCAGTTTAACTTAAAAATAAACCCCACTATTGTACCAGTGGGGTTAAGACTAGTTATTAATATTGTTTTGTGCCAGCGATTATACTTGCAGGTACTATTTTTCCTGCATGTATGGGTAATCGACCGTTGTTGCAGGAAGGAACGTTTCCTTGATTGCTCGTGGACTTGTCCATCTATATAGGTTCAGTATGCTACCTGCCTTGTCGTTGGTACCACTACCACGCGAGCCACCGAATGGTTGTTGTCCAACAACTGCGCCAGTTGGCTTGTCGTTAATATAGAAGTTGCCTGCTGCGTTAGATAGCGCTTTTTCCATTTTGACCAACACTTGCCTGTCTCTTGCGAATATTGATCCGGTCAGTGCATACATAGATGCCTTGTCACAGGATTCCATTGTCGGCTCGAACTCTGTGTCATCATACACATATATGGTCAGCACAGGTCCGAATACCTCTTCGACCAAAGTCTTGAAATTAAGGTTACTAGTTACTATAATGGTGGGGGATACGAACCAGCCTACGCTATCGTCACACTGTCCACCGCAGATTATCTGTGCATCCTTACTGGACTTGGTGTAATCAAGATATGCCTTAATATTGTCAAATGACGCCTTATCAATGACTGCACCCATTAGGTTGTCAAAGTTGCACACGTCACCCATCTTAATCTTGGCAACTTCACTCAACAGCCCTTCCTTAACCTTCTCCCATATACTTGCGGGTATGTATGCTCTGCTAGCTGCAGAACACTTCTGCCCTTGATACTCGAATGAGCCTCTCGTAAGGGCTACAACAAGCGAATCAACGTCTGCAGAGTTGTGTGCGAAAACGAAGTCTTTGCCACCGGTCTCGCCAACTAGGCGTGGATATGAGTGATAATTATGTATGTTGTTGCCTACTAGTTTCCATATACTCTGGAATGTGTTGGTGCTACCAGTAAAGTGGAATCCAGCCAAATCGGGATTCTTAAGCACGTACTCACTAGCGTCTACACCAGCGCAAGGAACGAAATTGATAACTCCGTTTGGTAGACCTGCTTCCTCAAGTATTCTCATGTAATAGTAGTTAGACAGCATAGCCGTTGAGGCCGGCTTCCACACAACAGTATTACCCATTATTGCCGGACTTGTTGGCAGATTGCCACCGATAGCAGTAAAGTTGAACGGGCTGATTGCAGCTACGAAACCGTCTAATGGACGGTATTCCATTCTGTTCCATACGCCATTACTGTTCTGTGGCTGTTGAGAGTATATCTGGTCAGCATAATAGCTATTGAACCTCAAAAAGTCGGTTATCTCGCAGGCACTGTCTATCTCTGCTTGGAATGCAACTTTGCCTTGACCTAACATCGTTGATGCGTTTAGTTTAGCACGATATTTATTGCTGATTAAGTCGGCTACTTTGAGAAAAATACTTATTCTGTGTTCCCAAGGTAGTTCTGCCCACTCTTTCTTGGCTTGCATTGCCGTTTGACAGGCAAGCGTTAATAACTCTGGCGTTGCTAGACTAAACTCTGCCAGCACGTGATTGTGTCTTGTGGGCATAGTAACTTTTCGCTTATTGTCGGTATAGTACTCTTTACCACCTATAATAATAGGTATCTGTACGACCTGCTTAAGTTGCCTGTCCAACTCTTGTTTAAGCGCCTTACGTTCTGGCGAATTGGGTAGATAACCGTATATTGGTTCATTGTGGGGATTGGGTACTGTAAACTTGGCATTACTCATTATCTATATCTCCTTTAATAAATTATATTCTAGACCACACTTGGTTCTATGAACAGTTGACCTTTTTCGAATCTGTCAAAACATAATTGACTTGCATCAACCGTGGGGGATAGTCCCAGTATCATTTCTGCCATGACAACTCCCGTTACCGGACCGAACATGAATCCGTGTCCAGAGAATCCTGAAGCCATATAGAATCCTTCTACATTGGGTGCGTGTCCGTATATGGGCTGTTTATCTGGTGACATATTATATAGACCACTCCATTGTCTAACTACCGTCAAGTCCTTCAATAAGGGCAATAGCTTAACGCAGTTCTTGGCCATCTCTTCAAGGAATGTCCAACCACTTGTAATTCTGCCGTCCTTTGGCTCCTCGTCATCTCCTCTGCCCATGATAAAACTGCCGTGTGGCGACTGCTGACAGTATATGTTATGTGCAAAACCCATAAACATAGGTCCTTGCAGCGGCTCAACTGGTTCTGTTACCAGTATTTGGTGCCTTTGGGAATAGAGTGGTAAATCTATACCTGCCATTTTGGCAATGTACTGCGAGTATCCGCCTGCGCAGTCCACCACAACATTGGTTGCTATGTAGCCCTTATCTGTCTGTACGCCTATAACCTTACCATTATCTACGTCAATACCAGTTACTGTAGTGAACTTCTCTATGCATACACCCAGTCTCTGTGCTGCATTAGCGAATGCCTGCGTGGTATGAAATGGATTCAAATGTCCGTCTTTTTGGCAAAAAGCACCACCTATCATATAGTCGGTATTGATATAGGGGATTATTTCTAGTGCTTCTTGAGGAGTAATCATGCGTGAAGGTATACCCAGACTATTCTGCAACTTAACGTTAAGAGCGAACTGCTCCATTTCTTTAGACGTGGCTGCGCACATTAAATAGCCACCTTGTTTGAACTCTATATCGTGCTCATAGTCTAATTCTTCATTGAGGTGTTCATATCTCTCCACAGAGTATTTACTCATAATACAATTGAGTTTAGTTCCCCATTGCATACGGATACCAGCCCCGCATCTGCCAGTTGAGCCGGCAGTGAGGAACTTCTTTTCTAACAGCACAATATCTTTTTGACCCCTCTTGGCCAACTCGTAAGCTATGGCATTACCTGATATGCCACCACCTATTATTACTACACTTGCGCTCTTATTCATTATCCGTATCCTCCTGTGCATAGAAACCCAGTTTAACAGGTTTAACCGGTGGACGGAAGGTAGACATTAATTGATCTTGTGGTTTGACTCCGGTCAACTTGGCTATCTCGTTCATAATCAATTGTCTGCAAGTACGACCTTGACATGGTCCCATACCTGCACGAGTTATTCTCTTGATTTCGTCTAGCGTAGTATAACCCTTACGAATATATTCTCGCAATTCACCTAGAGTCAATTCCTCGCAACGACATATATATGTGTTATCATCGTAAATGTCGTTGATATTAAGACTGCGCACTATCATTGAGAACTCCTTGGGCACTACTAAATGAATGATAGGCGTTCTGTCTTGCATAGGCGTATTTACTACTTTGACAACCTTACCTCGACACACGGGCTTGCCACCTCTGTCAGTAGCCGTAACATAGTCGCCCTCACTGGGAAGTGGTGTGAACTCGTATGGCATCTTAATCAAACATTGATTGTCTCCGTATGTCTCATCGATGACGAATATTGCCAGTCCGGGGCAATGACTTATACATACTCCACAGCCGTTACAGATATCCGTGTTGACTTGTGGCATATCGTTAATATCTATTAATTCTTTCATTGCCTTGCGTGGGCAAGAAGTGTAACAGGGATTACATGGTATAGATTGAAAACACTCTACCACTGCAACTGGTCCTTTACTTCTGCGCTCGGCAGAGGGGGTTATGGAGTCTATCATTTCTTGCGTTGCTATACCGTCTTTTTGAATCATTTTGTTTGTCCTCCTATCTCAACTTGAGCCAGGCCTTGACGTATCTTATCTCCCACAGGACCTCTGCGCAAGGAGTTGGATTGTTCTATATAATCTGCTAGCACCTTGTCGTAGTCTGTCATAGTTAATCCTATCGACCTAGAGGCGCATAAGCCTGCAATACTGCCCTCGACCATTGCACTGCTTGCTTCCTCTATGCCTGCCACATCTCCGGCGACATAGACACTATCTATACTAGTCTTGAGATGATTATCTCTTGTTGGCACGAACCCACCCAGTGTGGGAACGTACTTCATCTCACAGCCTATCTGCCATAATAACTCAGCTAGAGGTGATAATCCAACGGAAATACACAGGTTGTCGCAAGGCAAATAACTCTCGCTACCCTCTATCTCCTGCCATTTATCATCTAGTTTAACTGTAGTTATTCCTGTTATGTATTCTTTGCCGTGAGCAGATTTAACGGTAGTACTGGTTAGAATGGGCACTCCCAGTCTTGCCACCTTACTAGCGTGAACAAGATATCCACCGATTGATGGTGCTGCATCAATAATAGCATTGACTGATACTCCTGCTTGCATTAGTTGATATGATACAATCAATCCGATATTGCCTGCGCCGACCATTACTACGCTGTCTGCCGGCTTGACGCCGTACACATTCATTAATGTCTGCACTGCGCCTGCGCCATATATTCCCGGTAAATCGTTGTTGGCAAAGGGCAGATACTTCTCGCTTGCGCCGGTAGCTACAATTATTCTCGAAGGGAGCATTTTCTTATATGATCCATTACAGTCCAGTGTGATTACTCCGTCTTCATACATTCCTAGCACCGTAGTGTTGGTTAACACCTCGATATTGTCGTATTTATTAACTTCGTTATCCAATATCTTGCAGATATCTATGCCTCTTGTTGACGCATATTGTTTCTGGCTACCGAAGAACATGTGCGTCTGTTTGACCAACTGTCCACCAAGTGTGCTGTTGCGCTCAATTAGTGTAACTTTGGCGCCCATTTTGGCTGCAGCTATACTGGCGCACAGCCCGGCTGGTCCTCCACCGATTATGGCTATATCTGTTCTTTTCATTTAATCACCCCTTTACCGTTCTGCATAGTTACCACCATACCCTCGCATAGAGGCGTGATGCATGTACGAACATTCGGTTCACCATTAACCGTTGCGAGACAAGATGAACAATTACCGATAGCACAGTATAACCCTCTAGGGCGATGCTTGTTGTGAGAATGCCCGATAACCTTGATGCCGTTAGCATGTAACGCTGCGACAATAGGTTCTCCCTCCTTGCCATACAACTCTTTACCGTCAAAGGTAAACTTGACCATCTTACCGGCAGGAAAAGTTAAGATAGGATGTTGTTCGATACGCATATTGTAATACCGCCAATAATATTGATAGGCAATAAGCCTACCAATCTAGTATATCAAATAGTCGATAAAATGCAATAGGTTTAGGGTATTTTTACACTCTTTTTGACGAAAAAAAACGTGCAATTATGTTGTCCTTTATAGCACTCTGCTATCTTGTCTTATCTAGCACTGATAATAGATTGTCTTATAAACGCGAGGATTCATATTTACTAATACACCACCATTATTAGCCATTACTGCATACAGCACAGTTTGTGCACATAATATCTAATCTTGTATGGTAGTAATGTTATATTGATATATCTACACTGACATTACTAGGATGTCTACTGCAACAACGGATAATCTTACATTCACAATTTGACAGAGCACCACCGACTATATATAAATACCAAGAATCGTAGTAAATTAGTCTGTCTTGCATTATTACTATACCAACCATTATCTGGTCACTATGATTGATACATAATTATCACTTAATACATATACGCAACACAACAATTAGCATATCTACACTTTGGGTATATACATAACCTTGCGTGTCAGCTCTACCGTAGTTAACAGTCTATCTTTTTTTTACTTGACATCTGTGTTAAAAAGTGATATGTTATTGTAGCCTTATGGTAAGGTTATATAAGAATGTGCATATAATATCTGTATAACCTGTAAGATATGGGGGTGTTTTTAGATTCGCCCATTGTGAATAGAGGTTGGATAAGCGTGCCGAAGTGTCAGGCTTCGTAATAACTGGCAAACAAATTAAACGCTGAAAAACAAAGTGTTAACACCCAATCCTATGGTTGGGCTTGCGCTGCTTAACTAATAAGTAGTCCGTCATCACCAGATTTACCGTTCGGTCTGGATGGTGGCGTTAGTTAGAACGGTTAAAGGGCAGTTTGGTGACTATGTAGCCAAATGCCGTCAAAGAACATATTACTACACCGTAAATTGTCTGTTACGCTCGGTGTAGGACATTAAACAATCAACAGACTACGCACGAGAGAAGGTCCAATGGCTACACTGTGGTACGCGAGTGCAAGTCTCGCCACCTCCACCAATTATTACACAGGGACACAAGCATTTCATAACTATATGTTATGAAATGCTTCTTGTTTACAGATTACCTCATTATTGTTTATTTACTGTTAACCATTTCAGTCAATATTATAATTATTATTGGGTTATAGACAAGCAATCATATGACAGCAATACGCTGTAGTCACGAATCGGAATTGTATGAAAGATATAAATAATATCTGTTATTGACAGTATAAGTTACTCGAGTGCGTTTACTTATGTCGAGATATGTGATAAACTGTACTGAAGTCTATCAACGGTTATGTGTGGGTTATACTCACCACTTACATTATTAATAGCATATGCATAAGGAGAATAGCATGATTAAACTAATTGCTTTTAACGAAAAAGATATTGATGTGTTGACACCCATAATGAAGAGTGCTTTTGATGAGGATTCACACATCCACCTTAATGGGCAAGACGGTGGGCCAGATGGTTATGATAACGGTGACTTCTTGCGTAAGTGGTTTATGCACCCCCGTGCCGTACCCTACACAATCTACCTAGACGGACAAGTGATAGGTGCAGTTAATCTATGGATTAATACTGCCACTCAGGATAATAGGCTTGGGTGCTTATTCATATCGCCAGAATATGAGAATAAGGGCATAGGCAGACAAGTCTGGACTGATATCGAGAGGATGTATCCCGATACTCACTGTTGGTATACAGAGACGCCTGTTTTTTCTCAACGCAATCATAACTTCTATATCAATAAATGCGGTTTTCATTGCATTAGAATTGATAATCCTAAGGACTATATGAATGGACAGTTCATTCTGCGTAAAACAATGAAATAGTCTATCCTCATAAACGCAGTTATTGTTAATTAGCAATAAGTGGCAGATACTTAACACATATTATTATTGAGATTATTATTTAGTTAACTAAGAATTGAGTCAAAAGAGAAACCTTAAGACAAATCATATACGAGGAGGTTAATATATGCTAAAAACATTGTTTTATAGTTGGCTATTAGATAATAAAATAAACAAAAACGGATTATATAAATCAAAAAGATGGGGGAGAATCTTTGATTATGGAGATGATTTTATTATTCGAGTTTGTGTGCAATACGACCAATTACTCAATCAATTTTTATTAAATCAATCTGATGATTTTCGTGAAATGATTCAACCAAATATTAATTACAGTGGCTGTGGTAGCTGTGGTGATAAATGTGCATTTACAGGATTTCAAATAAAAAATCCAACAAAGGAGCAACTCGAAAGGATTAAAATAATGATATTATATTGAGTTAATGCTATTAATGAAGGAAGAATACAAAAATGCCGTTATGTGAAGGTTTCAAAAAGATAGTAAGCATTTAATTAGTAAACTGAAATTACTGCTTCAGTAAGCATAAAGAATTGCTGAAATCAGCAGGTGGTATGTAAAATCAGCAAAGGGTGCGTAAACATATCAAAATAGGTATTCTTATCCATTAATTATGAGCACATAAACATTTCATAACCACCTAGTTATGAAATGTTTTTATTTACAGATAATACCTACAGTTTGCTCGCCGTTATTAATGTCAGCTCATTATATATGTTGTATTGATGAGCCAATTGCGTAAATACATATCGTCTTATTCGTTGTGTCGCATATAACCTTGATAACTAATCAATGCATTGATGAGAGTTTTGCTGATGTTGATAGATGAAGGGTTTTTTTGACGTGTAGCATAATTCGCTCATTGCTCGCTTGTCGCCTAGAAAGCTAAGTATTGATTCGTGAAAAGCGTTACAGATGCTAATAGAAGAAGGGTATTTTGACAGGTAGTATAACCGTTAGTTGTGTCGCCTAGAGTCTTGAGCACTAATTAGTGCCTTGTCTATAGGTCGACCCACAGTTTATTTGCTCTATATTTACTCCCTTTAATTGCCTTGTTCTCATTTACAGTGTTATAATCTCATTATGGACAATATATTTAGAATTGCACATTACGGACTTCATTATGGCGAAGAACCGATTATATCAGGTACCAGTGGCAGTGGCACAGTATTTTTCAGTGGGTGCAACATGCACTGTGTCTATTGCCAGAATTACGTTGTCAGCCAGCAGAGAAAAGGCAAACTTATTACTGGTAGCCAACTACTAGATATTTTTGCCCAGTTACAAGATATGGGCGCACATAATATCAATTTGGTAACGCCTACGCCCTACATTCGACTTCTAATAGATGTACTGCGCAAGGCCAAGCAATTCCTCACCATACCCATAGTTTATAACACCAGTAGTTATGAGTATGTAACTTATCTATCGCAGTTAGATGGTCTAGTGGACGTTTATCTTGCAGATATCAAGTATTATGACAATGATTTAGCAATCAAGTATTCTCAGGCACCCGACTACTTCGACATAGCTACTCAGTCCGTTTCTCTTATGCGCAGTCAACAGCCTCAAGACATAATTGTTGACGGCATAATGAAGAAGGGCTTGATAATTCGCCATCTTACTTTACCTCACTATAAAGAGGACAGTAAGTGCATATTGGATTGGATTGCCAACTTCGATTCACTATGTTTCGTATCCCTTATGAGTCAATATGTACCCTGTGGCAAAGCGCACGAGTATGCACCACTAAATGATAAAGTCAGCAGTAGTCAATATAAGCAATTAGTCAATTATATGTATGACTTGGGATTAACTAACGGCTACACTCAGCAACCATCATCTGCTACTACTGAATACATACCACATTTCAACCAGATTGACTGAGTATAATATTGACTTTGGATTACAGTAGAGATAGTTTTAATGTTGACTTTTATTATCCCGCAATATACAATAGTCTAATAATATTTTCTTAGGAGACCAGACAATGATAGGATTTATAGTCGCACTTAGTAGCGAAGCTGAAGCCATTCTTAATCACTCTACAATTATCAGCCAGTCCACGGTGCTTACCAATAAATCTCTCTATCGTATCAAGATAGGAGAGGTGCCGGCAGTAATACTGGTGTGTGGCGCAGGTAAAGTATACTCTGCTCTTGCTACGCAGTACATTATCGACCATTATAGCGTTGATTACATAGTCAATATAGGTACATGCGGTGGAGTTGTGGGCGAGGCACAATTAGGACAAGTTTATTTGATTGATAAATGTGTGTTATATGACTTCGATCTCAGCGAAATTGACACCTGTTCGCCCGGCGTCGTACCCTACTTTACTACCGCATACATACCCATTAATAACCCAATTGAACAACAGTTTACGCTGTTTAATAAGTCATCGCTTGCAACCGGTGACAGATTTACACAGAGTGATGACGTTGCGCTATATATCAAGAATAACTTCGGCTGTTCATTGAGAGATATGGAGGGAGCATCAATTGCTATAGTCTGCCATGTCAACAGCACGCCACTGATAATGCTTAAGGGTGTATCCGATTATGTGGGTAGTCAAAGCGTCAATATGTATCTTAAATATTCGTCTAGCGCTCTAGACAGCATAGGGGACAAGGTGGTGCAATTGGCAATACTTATTAACAAATACTGCGAGGGAATTAACTAAATGAGGGTACACCTTAACAATAATTGGCAGTTTAGCAGGGAAGAGAGTTTCGAACATTTCGAGGAGGTTAGACTACCTCACACCAATGTGATTCTGCCTTATTCCTACATAGACGAACAGGATTATCAATTTATAGCCTTCTATCGCACCCTTCTTGACGTGCCAGAAGAGTGGATGGGTAAGAACCTACTCCTGACGTTCGGCGCTGTGGCACACGAGAGTACAGTGTATATTAATGGTTTAATAGCTGGTACCCACAACTGCGGTTATTCGTCCTTTACATTAGATATAACGTCATACATTAAGGTCGGTATCAACTCAATAGCTGTGCGTGCAGACTCTAGAGAGAGCCTTAATATCCCACCGTTTGGTATGGGAATTGATTATTTAACTTATGGCGGTATTTATCGAGAAGTATATCTTGACGTGCTAGAGCAGTATTATATCCAAGAAATATTCGTTAAGGGTTATAGCATTAAGCAACCATACAATTTTTGCGCAGAAATTACCCTCAACCAGTTCGCTAACGACCTATCCATTCGCTATCAATTACACCAAGAGGGCGAGAAACTGAACGCGAGCGAATCAGTATCAACACGCACAACCACAGTGTTCGCATGTATTGACAACGTTAAATTATGGGATATCAACAGTCCTAATTTGGCATTCTTTACGGTGTTACTGTATCAAGGCGATAGGCTTATTGATAGTAAGGAAGTACGATTCGGGTTCCGTGACGTGCTATTTACCACTAAAGGATTTCTGCTTAATGGCATAAAAATTGACCTTATTGGGCTCAATAGACATCAAAGTTTCCCCTATGTCGGTTATGCTATGCCCTCCCGCCCACAGAGGAACGACGCACGCATACTCAAGCAAGAGTTGGGTGTCAATATAGTTCGAACTAGCCACTACCCTCAATCGCAGGATTTCATAGACGCCTGCGACGAACTGGGACTGCTTGTTTTTACCGAGATAGCAGGGTGGAATCACATAGGGGACGAGCACTGGCAGAACGTCGCTATCGATAATACTGCCGATATGGTCAAGCAGTATCGCAATCATCCCAGCATAGTGTGCTGGGGAGTAAGGATTAACGAGAGTCAAGACAATGACAATCTTTATCTGCGCACCAATGCAACTGCTCACCAACTAGATGACAGTCGTCAAACGGCAGGAGTAAGGTACATACAACATTCACGTTTACTCGAAGATATCTATTCATATAACGATTTCACGTATAATGGTGGCAAGAAAACCTTGTTTTCTAAGAGAGCCATGTGTAGAGATAATGCACCAATGCTAGTTACGGAATACTTAGGGCATATGTATCCAACGAAGAGTTATGATAACGAGAGTAGACGCACGCAACACGCCCTACGACATATGACTATGATTGACGCCTGCATTAAGGCAAACCACCTATGTGGTGGTATAGGTTGGTGTATGGCAGACTATAACACTCATAAACAATTCGGCTCGCAAGACAAGATATGTTATCATGGTGTAATGGATATGTTTCGCAATCCCAAGTTGGCATCATACGCATACGCCAGTCAGTCTACGATACCAGTATTAGAGATATTATCTACAATGAACGGTGGCGAATGGGACACATACCAACTGCCCGACATATACGCATTCACTAATGCAGACAGTGTTAGGCTGTATCGTAACGGTCATTTCATTAAACAGTTCTATCCGGACCATAAGCACTATGTTGGCGTTAAACATCCACCGATATGTATAGATGACTGTATTGGTGACACTTTACAGAATAGCGAGAAGTTAAGTCACCGTAGTGCAGAGCGAGTAAAAAAATGTATCAAGCATGTGCTCAAGAATGGCTATACCAGACTGTCATTGTCCTGTATTCTCAATGTAATTGCAGTTTGCATTAAAGAGAAACTCAAGGTCTCTGAGGTAATTAATATCGGCAAGAAATACGTTGTCGGTTGGGGCACCGGTTCGCCTAGTTACACGTTCGAAGCAATCAAAGACGGTATTGTCGTTAAATCTGTGGTTAAGGAGACTGTTGACAGTATCAGTCTATGGGCAGAGGCTGACAGTACACAACTAATTGATGAAGACTGCTATGATGTTGCTAGCGTGCGCATTAAGGCCGTAGATAAGTATGGTAATGTACTTCCATTGTGTAACATACCATTACATCTATCTGTAGAGGGTAATGCTCAGATTATTGGCAGTAGTGATGTATCGTTACAAGGCGGATATAGTGGTACTTATGTCAAGACAACGGGTAAAGGCAATGCAAGGCTACTTATTAAGAGTGAGTTTGGCACACGCACGATAGATTTTTACATTAAATAACGTAGGTATCACCTATAGTATACATACATAGTACGATTAACAATAGTGCTCACCAATTAACACATGGCAGCGTGCAACACCGTGTTTCAACGCAGAGAATATGATAAATCGTATCAGCTATTCAATAGTCATGATATATGGCACAACGTGATACAGTTATAGATATGTATTTTGTTGACAAAAATTACTATAATCAGTAGATATAGGATAATGTTTGTGTTATAATTATGACCGCGACAGAATAATGGGACAATTTATTCATAAATGTCGAGGTGTAGCGCAGTTCGGTAGCGCGCTTGGTTCGGGACCAAGAGGTCGCAAGTTCAAATCTTGTCACCTCGACCACTATCCCCATTCGACCATTATCTTATATGCTGATTATAATGTACTTCAAGGAGAATCTACTATGTCAAAAAAACCCACAATAATTCTGCCAGCAAGCTGATTATTGGATTGTCAATTATTACAGCTGGCGTGCTCATGCTATTATCACTATTCATTCCAGTCGTTTCCTACACGTATAAGGGTGAAGTGATGAGTGTTGATATTAGCACTAAAGTTATGAGTTCCACACTCAATATATTAGAGGCTAACGGCTCATTGCCGATGAAGACGTGTCGCAAGACGAGTATTCAGAGCAAGCCGAGGATGCTCTTATATTCTTCGTTAGCGAACAAGCAGAGGATAGAATCAACACCTTTTCAGCGTTTGCATTATTCGCCGGATTACTTGGAATTATAGCTGTATTATTAGGCATTGTCTCTCTATTCGTTGCTAAAGCGTTAGATTATATTAAGTATTATGGAGTGTTGCTCTTTCTTGCAGGATTGCTTATATTCGTTTTCGGCTTGATGTATGCTAATGTCGAGACAATATTGTCGGGTGCTAATTACAGTATATCAATTGGAACCATTCTTGCCTTTATCGGTGGTTTAGTCGGCCTTACCCCTGTCATTCTACCAATAGTGATTAAACAATAACATGATTAACATAAGGGCGTACCGATGGTGCGCCCTTTTTACATTTTTTGTTTTACTTTTGGGCTAAGTATATGCTATAATACCCTGTAGGCAGAGCCATAATCATCAATCTGACTTATGGAGGACAGTATATGCAACATTACCGTCAAAGATTTGCAGACATTTTCAACTACACATCACGGAAGTGGTGGTACGTTATACTCAAAACGATATGTATCGTGGTAGGATTACCTCTGTATATTGTGCTGATACCGCTAGACTTAATTGTATTCGCTATCTATGTAATATTTTCTTGGATACCTTTTGTGGGTTCAATATTCTTAATTGCCTGTCGTATATTGACTACGCTATGCAGTGTGGGTTACTATGTCGCTATATGCGTAGACGCTCCAATGTATATCAACAGACAGAAGAATGTCAATACCGTGCAAGGTGAAGGGCAACAGACACAAGCTCAACCAGTTGGTTCAACCGACGAGAGCGACAGTGCTAGTAGTGAGGATAGTCTATGAGAGATTGGCAACAAGAGTTAGATAACAGAGTCGAGTTCGTACGACACGTAATTGATAGTGCTAACGCTAAAGGTGTCATCTATGGCAATTCGGGTGGCAAAGATTGCACGCTAGTATCTATAATATGTAAGAAGGCTTGCGACAACACTATGGGCATAATTATGCCATGTGCGAGTAAACGCAACTACACAGATGATATGTTCGATGCACTGGCAGTCGCTCAGCAGTTCGGTATCGCTAACATCACAGTTGATTTGACTCAGACACGGCAGGCTCTACTAGACAGACTGGATGTGGCGACTATAACCAATAACGCATTATCCAACATAGCACCTAGACTGCGTATGACTACTCTGTACTGTGTGGCGCAATCAATGGGTTCATTAGTGGCAGGAACGGGTAATGCTAGCGAAATGTATATGGGTTACTTCACCAAGTGGGGAGATGGCGCTTACGACTTCAACTGTATTGCAGACTTGACTGTAACAGAGATATATCAATTCTTGGCATTCTTGGGTGTTCCACAGTCTATTATCGTCAAGAAACCCTCAGCAGGCCTGTTCGAAGGACAGACCGACGAGAGCGAAATGGGAGTAACCTATGAGGACATAGATACCCATATCTTTGGTGGTCAAGTTGACGAGAGCAGTCTTAATATTATCAACAGATATCACACTTCGACTCAACATAAGCGCAGAATGCCTATATGCTATGGTGCTGATTGGAAATCAAAGTAGATTAGCTGAATTATCGAATAAGCTAGAATAGTTGTTAATTCTCTACCAAACAATCAATTAGTAAAGGCGATGTCTATGATAAGCTCATTCATCAACCTATATAGCAGATATCACACCTTAACTCAACATAAGCGCAGAATACCTATATGCTATGGTGCTGATTGGAAATCTAAGTAGGTTACCCCGAATTATAGAATATGTTAGATTAGCTGTTATTCTCTACCTAACAATCAATTAGTAAAGGCGATGTCTATGATAAGCTCATTCATCAACCTATATAGCAGATATCACACCTTAACTCAACATAAGCGCAGAATACCTATATGCTATGGTGCTGATTGGAAATCTAAGTAGGTTACCCCGAATTATAGAATATGTTAGATTAGCTGTTATTCTCTACCTAACAATCAATTAGTAAAGGAGATATATATGAAAAGTTCATTTATCAACCTATATAATGCCAACATCAAGCGTGAGGGAGCAGATAAACTACTCGAATATTTAGAGAATACTGACTTCTTCTCGGCACCTTCGTCAACTAGATTTCACTCTGCATTCGAAGGCGGATTGTGTCAACACTCGCTCAAAGTGTATTCTAAACTATTAGAACTGGTTAAACTGCAATACGGCGAGCGTTGGCAGGATATGTTCTCTGCCGAGAGCATAGCCATAGTGGGATTACTGCACGATATATGTAAGGTCAACTACTATATAACCGAGTTACGCAATGTTAAGGTTAGTGGAGGCTGGACCCAACGCCCATATTATACAGTCCATGATAAATTGCCATATGGGCACGGCGAGAAATCCGTATTCATCATTAGCAACTATATGAGATTGTCTGCCGTGGAGGCGCTGGCAATCAACTGGCATATGGGAGGATTCGATGACAGAGTTAAGGGTGGTAGTTACTCCATAAGCGAGGCATTCGACAAATACCCACTATGCGTACTGTTACATACGGCAGACTTACTGGCCAGTTATTTAGAAGAACAAAGAGGAGAATGAAAATGAATACATTTAACAAGTTTTTGCGTTACGTTGCTATTGACACCTGCGCTCAAGAAGATACAGATACTGTTCCAAGTACAGATAAGCAAAAAGACCTATCTAGGTTACTTGCGCAGGAATTGATTGATATGGGCGCACACAACGTGTCTACAGACCAACATGGATATGTGTATGCTACTATCCCCGCTAACTGCGATAGTAAGTCTAAACTAGGCTTCATTGCCCACGTAGATACCAGTCCTGCAGTGTCAGGAGCCAACGTTAAGCCAGTCATTACGCGTAATTATGACGGCAATGATATCAATATGGGTAACGGATATACATTAAGTCCTATTCAGTACCCTAGTCTGCTCAACCATAAGGGCGAGACTGTAATATGCACCGACGGTACAACATTACTGGGTGCTGACGACAAGGCAGGTGTAGCTGAGATAATGCAACTGGCGTACATTTTACTCACAGATAATAGCATCCAACACGGCACCGTTCAAATAGCGTTTACACCAGATGAAGAAGTAGGGCATGGTCCTATGTACTTCGACATTCCACGCTTCAATGCCGATTTTGCTTATACTATAGACGGTGGCAGAGTAGGGGAGATTGAGTTCGAGAACTTCAATGCAGCCTCTGCTCGCATTACTATAACGGGGGTATCTATACACCCAGGTACCGCTAAAGGTAAGATGATAAACTCTCTGCATGTTGCACACGAATTACACTCTATGTTGCCGGTTGAACAAGACCCAGCATATACGGAAAAATACGAGGGATTCTACCACTTGACCAGAATGCAGGGTGTCTGCGATAACACTATTATGTCGTACATAATCAGGGATCACGACAGAGTTAAGTTCGAGGCCAAGAAACAACTGCTACGTGATATTGTTAACTTCATTAACATTAAGTATGGTCCAGATACGGTTCAGTTACAGATTACAGAGCAGTATCGCAATATGCGGGAGATGATTGAACCCAATATGCACTTGATTGACAACGCCGTTAAGGCCATGCAACAAGCCAATGTTCAACCTATTATTATGCCAATAAGAGGGGGTACTGACGGCGCACAACTGTCGTTTAGGGGATTGCCCTGTCCTAACCTATGCACGGGTGGTTACAATTTCCACGGCAGATATGAATATATAACCCAAGAGGCTATGGATAAGGTAGTTGAGATTCTACTCAATCTGGTTAAGTTGTATAAATAACTCTTGCGTTTAATTAACTAGCATTTAATCACCGTAATAATGGCAATGAATAATCCACTGACAATGATTATGTCGGTGGATTATTATATACTCACATAGTTTACGAGATTTCCATGCATACAGGTTTAGTTTTTCTTTCATCGTCAATAATCTAGCCATAACCAATAAATAATGATTAAGAGGTGTCTATTATGAGTTTTAATCCATTCAAAGAAAAACCGCTAAAAATCGACGAAGTGTATATGGACTGGAAAGATATGTCCGTCAAGCCCTATAACTGTAAAAGTGTCCACCCGTTTACTAAACTAAGGCTAATACTACTCAATGGTGCAGAGTTCGAGGCAGTTAAGTTTTCGCACTGTTTCTCACGCAACTGCGATGATAACGACCTGCGCAGGGAGTTGTGTCTGATTAGGCGCAGTGAACAACAACAGCAGAAAAGGTTGGCATCATTTAAGCCTTTCGATGAATCTATACTAGAACACACCATAGGCTATGAACAATTAGCAGTTGAATTGACGTCTATGCTAGCTCAATTAGAGGCAGACCCATATGTCAAAAAAACGCTAGATTTTGCACTGCTGGAGGACTTCGACCATCTATATCGATACGCTGATTTATTAGATATCGACGAGGGTATTAAAGCTGAACAACTTGTGGGCGAATTGACGGAAATAATGCCGGGCAGACCTACCATCGCTGAACACCGTTTTCCTGCAGACGATATTAAACGCTACTCCAACTTTGCGCAGAGTAGTCTGCAAACTAAACTTAATGTCAACATAATCACGGCTGCAGAGCAACAGACAATGAACTACTATATGAACATAGGCAATTTCTACAAGAACAAGTTGGGCAGAGATTTATACGCAGAGATAGCCATGATAGAGGAACAGCATGTCAGTAGTTATGGTAGTCTACTGGATACCACTTGCACTTGGCTAGAAAATCTATTAATGCACGAATACACCGAATGTTATCTGTATTACAGCGCTATGAATGACGAGAAGGATAAGCGAATCAGGGATGTGTATGAACAGATGTTTACGCAGGAGATAGCCCACTTGCATAATGCACTCTATCTACTCAATAAGTACGAGAAAAAAGAGTATCAGCAAGTGGTGGGCAAGGGAGATTTTCCTCAACTGCTACTTTTCAAGTCCAACATTGACTACGTAAGAAATGTATTGGCTAATACTATCAACCTGACAGGATACAGAGAGGACTATGTTGATGTAACCGATCTTAAGGAGGAGAGCGACTTCGTCAGTTATCAAAAAACAGTCAATGATCCATTGAAGAGCGTTGCAAGTCATCAAGTAATCAACAAGTATATTGCCCTTAATGGCAATGATTACAGATTCCAAGTTAAACAGCACCCTGTTCAAGTACTGCAGAACAGACAGAAGGATAATACAAGCGTAGGGCGTCAAATAAACTGAGTAATCACCTCTGTCACCTTAACAGCAAGGAATAATATGTAAAAATATTTTTTTCTAAATATTTCGAAAAACTCTTGACAATTAATTTATTAGTGATATACTGTGATTAGCAGTCAATGAGTGAGAGTGCTAACAAACACAAGTATAGATTGCTAAAAGTATATCATAAAGAGGAGGATACAGAGATGAAATATCTAACATTAAGAAACGGAGATTTGTTTGACGAGATTGATCAAATGTTTGCACCTATTTACAGAGGTAATAGGGGAGTGTCGTGCGGAATGCGCACAGATGTCATTGACAATGGTGACCACTACCAGTTCGATATCGATTTGGCAGGAGTTAATAAGGATGATATCAATTTGACACTGGATAACGGCTATCTTCAAGTTGCAGTAGAACAGAAGGAAGAACATGAAGATAAGCAAAAAGGCTACATTCGCAGAGAAAGATTTATTGGTAACTGCTCTCGCACATATTATGTGGGCGATGTAGAGGAAAAGGATATATCTGCCAATTACACTGACGGTATTCTATCTATAAAGGTTAACAAACAACCTGAAAAGCTCCCCGAGAAGAAGCAAATTAAGGTCACCTAAACTATATTCGCTCAATGATAGTCAAGCACACTTCAATAGCGAAGAACCATATTCAAGCGATAACCTCCATAGTAAGGCAAAGAGCCCACTAGTCCTAGTGGACTCTTTGCTTATTGATACAGTAATTAATAAGTTATAGACGTGCCCAAGCCTATAATTTACCTATTAACGGTAGGAGAATATCGTACCGCTCACTTACTAAAGGAGTATTACTGACTGCAATTTGCTGGTGATGTAGACTAAATAATAGCTCACATATTATCGGCACACTATTAATTATTAACGCACTTACTAAAGGAGTATTACTGACTGCAATTTAATAGTGGTGTAGACTAAATAATGCTCACATATTATCGGCACACTATTAATTATTAACGCACTTACTAAAGGAATATTACTGACTGCAATTTGCTGGTGATGTAGACTAAATAATAGCTCACATATTATCGGCACACTATTAATTATTAACGCACTTACTAAAGGAGTATTACTGACTGCAATTTGCTGGTGATGTAGACTAAATAATAGCTCACATATTATCGGCACACTACTAATTATAACGCAGTCATCAACGGCATGATATATCATATATTATTTACGCTATCACAGTGTGTATCTGTAGACAAAAAATGATAAATGTTGTCAAATATTTTTGTAAAATCCCCCCAATATATTTACATTTATTTACCATTGTGATATAGTCATTGTGCGAAGTGACAGACAGTCATTTCGTGCGCAAATTAGCTGTTGAACAGGGCACAACATGTGGATAATACAAGCCATAAATTAACATATTACATACATAACGCATTGCTCAAGTAGAAGCACTTCTAATAAATAGACAAATTAAGGCTATCATGCCTATAAAAAGAGGATAAATAAAAATGATTATCGGTATTCCAAAAGAGATTATGCACGCAGAGAATCGTGTAGCAGCGACTCCGGAAACTGTTGCAAAAATGGTCAAAGACGGCCATAAGGTACTAGTAGAGGCGGGCGCAGGACTAGGCGCATTCTATAAGGACGAGGATTATAGTTCGGCCGGTGCCGTACTCGAGTCAGACTGTGCCAAGGTATACGAGCAAGCACAAGTAATACTAAAGGTTAAGGAACCACTGTTCAACCAAGAGAAGAATATGCATGAGGTCGATATGATGCATGCAGGTCAATATATAATTACTTTTATTCACCCAGCTAGCCCAGTGAATCACTCTATGGTTAAGGCAATGGCTGCCAAGGGCATCATAGGAATAACACTTGACGGCATACCGAGGATATCTCGTGCTCAGAGCATGGACGCACTCAGTTCTATGAGTACGTGCGCAGGTTATAAGGGCATCGTTATGGCAACAGATGATATCCCCAAGTTTTTGCCGTTAATAGGCACAGCAGTAGGGATGATTAAGCCCTCTAATGTATTCGTAATAGGTACAGGCGTGGCAGGACTACGTGCTGTTGCAACAGCAAGGGGACTAGGCGCACAAGTATATTCGACTGATATTCGTCCCGAAGCCAACGAGCAAGCTAAGAGCCTAGGTGCCAAGATTGTTGAGAATGGCATACCTGCAGAGATAGGTGTCGCACCAGACGGCAAGCACGCTAATAAACTGAGCGAAGAATGGTTGAAGGTTGAGAGAGAGCACATAGCAGAGACCGTTAAGAATGCCGATATTATTTTCTTATCTGCACTATTATTCGGCCACATCGCACCAATTCTGGTAACAGAAGACATGGTTAAGTCTATGAAACCAGGCAGTTGCATAGTGGATATCTCAATCGATCAAGGTGGCAACTGCGCTATTACTAATCCAGGCAAGAGAGATATTAAACACGGCATAGTAATCGAAGGAATCAAGAATATACCTGGGTTACTGCCCACATCGTCTACATGGATGTTTGCCAACAATATCTACAATCTACTCAAGTATCTGGTTAAGGACGACAAGATTGTACTTGATTACAGTGACGAGATTGTTGCTAGCACCATTGTGTGTTATGACGGCAAGATTGTGCACGAAGGCACGCTCGAAGCACTAGCTCAAGCAAAATAATACTAGATATTTAATAATAATAATTGCTTTTTACCCCTTAACATATACAAATTGTCTAGCATAAGTTAAGGGGAAAGTAATGTATAAGGAGAATGATTATGGAATACATTTTGGTGTCGATATTCGTGATAGCAAGCATTGTTGGATATTTTTTGATTAAGAATGTCCCCAGTCTGCTTCACACGCCTCTAATGTCGGGAATGAATGCTCTATCGGGTATAACCGTACTGGGCGCACTCGTTGCTACAACGTTGTCAGTTACCGTCAACAACTCAGTGATGGGTGGTATCATAGGTGCTGTCGCTATTGCGCTAGCCATGATTAACGTAGTAGGTGGATTCGTCGTTACTCACAAAATGCTCAAAATGATTGCCAAGGATAATAGCAAGAAATGGATATACCTAGCCATAGGTGGATTTGCACTCGTTATAGTGGCGCTTGTTATATTAATGGCTTGTATGGGTAATTCGCCATTACTGTATTATATACTATGCGGATTATTGTCTGTTGGAGTGCTAGCAGGTATAGCCTTACTCAGTAAAGTCCAATTATCGGTTATGGGTAACATCCTAAGCGCAGTATGTATGGTGTTGGCAATAGTAATAACTGCTGTCAAATACGGCATATTTACTGCTTGGATATATATCCTGTTGGGACTACTAGCAGGAATCGCAGTAGGACTGTACTTTGCACTCAAGGTCAAGATGATTCAAATGCCTCAAATGGTCGCCCTGCTTAATGGGCTTGGTGGACTAGCAAGCGCCATTGTGGGTGCATTCGCTATGATTGACATAGGTGGCGATACAGGTGCTTTTTCCTGCGTAACTAGTATTATCGCACTGTCTGTAGGTATGTTAACACTAATAGGCAGTCTTGTTGCCGCAGGCAAACTAGCCAAGATACTTCCTCAGAAATCCGTAGTGTATAAAGGTCATCAGCTTATGACCATTATCTCGCTTGCAGTCGTAGCCGTATGTATAGTGTTATTCGGAGTAATCCCGTTCAGTATGCCGTTAGCAGTAGTTATGCTGATAGTTGGCACATTATTCTCTTCATTCTTCGGCTACATTTTCGCAATTAGAGTGGGTGGAGCGGATATGCCGATTACAATATCGTTACTCAACAGTCTGTCGGGTGTTGCCGGCGCTATAGCAGGGTTGGCAATTAAAGATGTTCTGCTAGTTTCTGTAGGTGGTATAGTGGGCGCCAGTGGATTGCTCTTGACACAGATAATGTGCAAGTCAATGAACAGAAAACTGTCTACTATACTGCTCGGCAAAACTTCGCTAACAGAGAGTGGTCACCCACAATCACAGTCTAGTGCCAGTATAGTCGACAATCAGTCGCAAGTTGATTCTCAACCGGTTCAACAAATAATTAAAGAGCAACAACCTACATTAGATCCCATTCAAGTATTGCGCAACGCTCGTGATGTAATAATAGTACCCGGATACGGTATGGCTATTGCCCAAGCGCAACACCTAGTTAAGGAGTTGGCAGATAAACTCCAATCGAACGGTGCCAAGATTCGCTACGCAGTACACCCAGTAGCAGGCAGAATGCCGGGACATATGAATGTATTACTTTGCGAGGCTAATGTTGACTATGAGGATTTGTACGAAATGGAAGTAATCAATCCCGACTTTGCCACAGCAGACGCAGTAATAGTGGTGGGTGCTAATGATGTACTTAACCCAAGCGCGCGTAACGCAGAGGGTACACCGATATATGGTATGCCTATACTAGACGTAGATAAATGCAGCAACATATTCATATTCAACTATGACACTAAGCCGGGATATGCAGGGGTAGATAACCCTATATATCACAGAACTGATGGTGTGTATATGTACCTAGGCAATGCGTCAGACACTCTAGCACAGGTGCTCAGTCAATTATAATTACTCATATACAACTTATAGATTTATTAAGGCAAGCCATACAACGCTTGCCTTTTTACGTTGCGACACAATATCTGTTTAGTCGCTAAAATATTATCGTTATGCAAAGAATAATGTAAATGGCGTTTAACATAAACTAGGAAAAAAGTGGTATTTTATGCTCAATATTCTACATGAATCTGGTGAGGAATATTCGTTATTTGTTCCACATGGGTTATGAAACAACTTGTCCACTCTAACAAGGGCGTTTTGTGGATAACTCTGTGGATAAGTGAATAACTCGCCCTAAAACTGGGCATTTATGGGGGTATTCTGTCGAAAAATGGTCAAAAACCGAAAAATATTCATAAATAGCGATAAGACTATAAAAACGCTGTTTATATGCGTTATTACCATAGCAATTATATCCAACATTGCCTGCTCATTCATTATGGCATTCAACTATAAGTCCCCACGCAAAACGGTTACCTTTGTGCTTGACGCAGGGCATGGGGGAGTTGATAATGGTGTAGTTAGTAAGAGTGGTATTCGAGAGAGCGACCTTAATCTGGAGTACACTCTTCTACTTAAGGATAAGTTGAGTAACATCGGTTTCAAGGTGATATTGACTAGACAGAATAAGGACGGACTGTATACCAATCTAGAATCAGGATTCAAGCGCGAAGATATGCGTAAGCGCCGAGAGATAATTGCATCATCAGGCGCAGATATAGTAATATCTATTCATATGAACAAGTTTTCTGACACTTCGCGCAAGGGTGCTCAAGTGTTCTATCAGAAGGGAGACCAAATAAGTCAACCTTTAGCGTCATGCATACAGAAGACTCTTAACGCTTTTTTGGACAGTACGCACTCACACTTAAGTGGCGACTACTATATACTCCAGTGTCTACCTAATTGTCCCAGTGTAATCGTGGAGTGTGGTTTCCTGTCTAACCCCGATGAAGCACAACTGCTAGCCAGTTGTGAGTACAAGAAACAGTTGGTAGATTACATTTTCCAAGGTATAATACTCTATCTCACAAGCATTTGATTGCGTAGAGTGCACATAATAAGCATTACCATACGCACAATTAACCTACAGTACATGATAAATGGTCAGTCTGCCATTAGCAAAGGCACTATTCAACATTAGATTGTGTAGATTGCACATAATAAGCATTACCATACGCACAATTAACCTACAGTACATGATAAATGGTCAGTCTGCCATTAGCAAAGGCACTATTCAACATTAGATTGTGTAGATTGCACATAATAAGCATTACCATACGCACAATTAACCTACAGCACATAATCAATGGTCAGTCTGCTGTCAACATAGGACACAATCATTAAATATATGCCAAGCATTGACAAGTGTTGAGCACGGGTGTAGCATATGGCTATGAGACAATTAGTACTAGATTTCTTGCATAACCACGCTATTCCCTATACTATATATACCCACCAGCCTGTGGTGTCGGTAGAGGACAGTAAGCGTATTATTCACATTGAGGGATGTAGTGGTTACAAGAGTTTATTCGTTAAGGATAAAAAAAGCGACAACTACTATATGGTTGTACTACCTGCAGACAAGCGTGCCGATATGCGCGCATTAGCGCACTACGTAGGTTGCGAGAAGTTCGAATTCGGCACTGCCGACAAGATGTTAACGATGTTGGGTGTGGTTAGGGGTAATGTATCACCGTTCTGTTTCATCTGTCCACAGAGTCAATCGGTCAAATTACTACTAGACTACTCTATTAGAACTACCAGTTATGTTAGGTTCCACCCCTGCGATAATACTGCCACACTGGTGCTTGAGAGGGAACAATTTATTAAGTGTATGAGTCTGCTCAACAAGACTATCATTTACGTTGAATGATGCAGTACATGTGTCGAAAATGAGATATTTTTTGCGCTTAATATATTGATATATGTAGGGTAATATGGTATACTTGAGGCAACATAAGTAGTGAATAACTACAAATAAGGAGGATGATTATTATGGCAAAAAAGAGTGTAGATTGGTTACTCAATTTATTACTGACTATCTTTATCGACCCACTGTGGCAGGGTATCAGGAGAATACTAGACGGCAAGATTCTTCTCGGTATTATTTGGATTATTACGGGCGGTATATTCGGTATAGGTTGGATTATTGATATTGTATGCGTAGCCGTATATAAGGATATCAAGATTCTTGCTTAATAGATTAACAGTAATATTGACAATCGCCCCCTTGTATATCAAGGGGGTTTTTCATACAGTGTTATGCCTAAGTTGATTATGCATTATCTCTTATAGCAAATTAACTAATAATTGCGAGTTTTTTTTATTTTGTTGTCATTCTAGTGTTTATGTGGTAAACTAATATCAAATACATAGCGAGGTAAGGCAGTGTGAAGAAAATATTAGTGGTTGATGATGAAGAAGTCATTAGGCAAGTTCTGGCAGAGTATCTGGAGTTCGGTGGCTATGACGTAGATACTGCCGTTGACGGTATAGATGCCATTAACAAGGCAAACGCTACTCAATATGACTTGATAGTTATGGATATAATGATGCCTAGACTGGACGGTATATCTGCTGTTAAGGAGATACGCAAGACGCAGTCCATGCCTATACTTATGCTGTCTGCTCGTGGCGAAGAGTATGATAAACTATTCGGGTTCGAAGTGGGTGCTGACGACTACGTTGTTAAACCGTTCTCCTCTAAAGAAGTGCTTGCACGTATCAATGCAATATTATCACGCTATAATCCGGAGAAACAACATAGCGTAGAAAAGTTCGGTGGATTAGTAATTGATTTTGACGGCCGAGTAGTTACAATCGACGGCAAAAAAGCCGACTTAACGCCTAAAGAATACGAATTGTTATTCTACCTTGTCAAGAACAAGGAGCTAGCTATCTCGAGAGAGAAGCTTCTCGCAGATGTCTGGGGATTCGATTTCTTCGGCGATGACCGTACTGTAGATACTCACATCAAGACATTAAGAGGTAATCTCGGTAAATACCGTGATTATATAGTAACGTTAAGAGGTCTAGGCTATAAGTTCGAGTATGTCAAATAAGAGACAGGTCAAAGACAATTTAAGGACGAAGTTTTTTGTATCCTTTGCAATATATGGTCTGTTACTTGCGCTGGTTGTGTGGTGGTTACTCATTAGTGCCAACGATATGACCGATAGAGAGTCCAAAATGACTTTGATGGAGGACGCCACTCTAACCATTATACAGAGTTATAAGGACGGCACTCGCAGTGTTATAGATGAGATAGCGCAGAATCAGTCCATGGAAATCTACATCTTTCTAGTGTCCACTACCCCTGCTGGAGATGAGACAATTGATTTTGATGCTGTGAATCATTATGCATATACTTCTACTGATGAACCACAGATGCCTCTAGACGAATTACAATTGCAGATAGAAGGATGTTTTCGTGCACTGACATCAGGCGACTCAACCTCGGCAAGCGAATCGCGAACAAGCCAACTGTTGCATTATGAGTTCTTTGTCGGAGAGGAACAGAACAGATATTTCCTATTCTGCTCTCAATCGGTGGAGTTGCAAGAGGGGATACTTAAGATGTTATCCACTCAACTTATCTGGATAACACTAATCTGTTTTGCACTATCCATTGTAATGGCATTTATTATGTCCAAACGGTTATCCAACCCCATAGTAAATATGTCCAATATGGCGCACAGACTGGCCAAAGGCGACTACAGTGTGCGTTTCAGTGGTAAGGGCTATAACGAGATAGAACTGCTCAGTCAATCACTTAACCACACCACGCAGGAGTTAAGTAAACTGGAAGGATTAAGGCGTGACATAGTTGCCAATGTATCACACGACTTGAAGACTCCATTAACAGTAATTAAGTCATCTGCCGAAATGCTCGCTGAGTTCCCCAATGTCGCCAAAGATAAGAGAAAGGAGCGACTCAATATCATTCTTAAGGAAGTAGATAGAATGACTCAACTGATTAGCTCGATGACTCAGTTATCTCTCTCCGAGTCTAATAGTATTAAGCCCAATAAGGAAGCATTCAGTCTGTCCAAGTTGCTATTATCCGTTCTAGAATCGCTCAGTGTCAAAATGGATAGTTATGATGTTACTCGCAAGATTACTGACAACCTATTCGTGTATGCCGACAGGTCGCAGATATCTCAAGTATTATTCAATTTCATAGACAATGCACTCAAATACACCGGTGAGGACAAGAAGGTTATCATTATGTTAACAGAGAAGGACGGAACGGCGAGGTTTGACTGCATAGACAGTGGCAATACCCTCAAGGAGGAAGATGTAACCAAGATATGGGACAGATATTACCGTTCAAGCGAACAATACTCCCGCAAGAGTCAAGGCACAGGGCTGGGGCTATCTATTGTCAAGAATATTCTCGTAGGACATGAGAGTAACTACGGTGTTAAACTGCTGGAAAAGGGTGGCAGTGACTTTTACTTCGAGCTACCATTGATTATCAAGTTATACGCAACTAAATGAACTGACTGTATACATTGCTTGTGCGCGTTCTAATAAATGTCACTCTATATAGGCGCCATAGTGTTATATCTAACTCAGCATGTAATTGACTTGAATATAATTCAACATTCATTTTGATTAGTAATTGTTACATCAAGTTAAATATTATCACTTTATCAACTTCAAATGCTTATCAAGTTTTCATTATGTCAACACACAGATTTCACACAGGAGTATTATAGTGTAGTCATGAATAACACCCCCAACAAGTTATTCATAATACCCTCCTTATAATTAATTGGATAGAGGACTTATGCTTAACCCCAGCATTAGTCCTTTTTCCTTGCCATTGAGGGCAAAATGCTTGCATACTATAGATTATATGAGCTATAATCTATATAGGACAATTAAGGAGTATAATTATGAAATACAAGACTAACGGCACATGTTCTCAGGAAATAAACTTCGAAATAGTGGACAATAAATTGCATAATGTATCATTCGTAGGCGGATGTAATGGCAATCTGCAAGGCATATGCAGACTGGTAGAAGACATGGATATAGATGTCGCAATTAAGCTACTTGAGGGTATTAAGTGTGGCTCTAAGCCGACTTCGTGTCCTGACCAGTTGGCAACCGCACTTAAGAAGTATAAGTGCGCATAGATACGACTGCCTTAGAGTAGAACCCGCTATAATTTAACTATAGAGATAATTTGATTGACATAAATTACAACAGACTACCGAGATAATAGGTAGCCTGTTGACTATATAATAATGAGTGAACTATTATCTACCACTTATTATAGACTTTCTCTGCAAACCCCACATTATCTTGTAACTGCACAACTGAGCCGTCGTCTAACACTAGTTTACCATTAAACTTACCGAATACTTGATGTTGATTAGAACATATAATCAATATATTGGTGTAGTCTTGTCTATCTAGTATCGGTTGGAAAACAAGGTCTACTCGGTTATCGTTGCTAGTTATTGTCCAGTTGGACAGGTAATCGTCTTCGCCCCTAGCATTCTTAGGTATATTGAACGTAACTCTGTCGGTCTTATGAGCAATGCCGTCCACAAAAATCATATTCTCGCTTGCTCTGTCGGTATTGCCGAATCCGTATCCTAGGTTGAATCCTATTCGCTTGCCGTCTACATAGGTGTTAAGACTGCTCCAATACCATGTATTCTTATATGTCCACACACCTCTGCCCCAGTCCAGCACTGCTAGACTGTCGCTCTTGTCGAACTTGTATTCCTCTGCACCTATTCTCACGTATCCCTCTGCTTTCATACAGTTGACCTTGGCATTATAGTAGAATGCTTTATCATCTCCGTCAAAAGGAGTGGCAATTACCATGTTATCTCTAGGGAAGTCGGTCAATGTTAGATTGGCCTCTAAATGTGTTTGCTTCTTAAAATCGTTGAATATACACACTAGTTTCCTATCGTTCTCGTTCTTAACAAAATGCATGCGCACCCTTTTGGATTGAAAGTCCGCGTCGCCACTCTCAATGGTGCTGGGCATAACATTCTTGCCGAAGGTCAAAAAGTGCATATCGCTAGTTGTAGTATAACTCTTTTTATCAAAATCCAGCAAACTAGCTGATGTCATAGACATATAACTATTCTCAGCTGCCGTCAATGCAACGCCATAATGGCTGTTGCCAATATAATAGTAATCCCACTCTTTGATACGCCACTTACTTGCCTTAATATCTGCCCTGTTGTATTCTCTAACAAGGTCTAGGGCATAACCTACCTCTATGAGTTTACCCTGATTGTCTAGTAGTTTGCCCTTATTCATTAAGTATTGTTGACTCATTACGTATACCCCCTTATAACCACTACATTATACCTGACAATGCCTGCTTTGTAAACAGTACTAGGAAAAAAAGCCTTACACGTACAGCCAAAATAACGATACGTGCATATAATTACATAATAGTGTTACATAAACATCTATGTAATATAAATAATTGTCCACACTCAATTATTGACTTATCAAGCATAATGTGGTATTTTATCCTATAATAGGCTGGTAATAATGATACTGAATAACAATATTGAACTTAATATATGTACTGTTGATAAGCTGTACCGACTGAGAAAGGATATTCTGCGACCTGACAGCAAGAGTATGAAATCTGTACATTTTGACAGTGACAAACAAACAGATAGTGTACATATAGCACTGTCCTGTCGTAATAAAGTAATAGGCTGTGTGTCGCTTATGTCACATAATAAGGCCTTGTTTAACGATCGGTTACAGTTGCAAATGCGTGGTATGGCAGTTGATCATTCATATCAGAACTGTGGATACGGCAGACAGTTGATACTCTATGCAGAAAAAATGGCAATATTACTGGGTGTAAGGCGCATATGGATGAATGCCAGAGTAGATGTTATCGACTTCTACATTAAACAGGGCTATTCTACGGTAGGAGCAAGGTTCGATATACCTAATGTCTGCCAACATATAGTGATGTCTAAGCTCTTGCCAGAGCATTGTTTAACAATAAGGCCTTATCAAGACGGTGACAAGGATTATGTACGCCAAATATGCATTAGAACTGCTTATCCACCGTTTAATGCCAAATATAACGACTGCTTAACACTCTTATTCAACGATTATTACACCGAGAATGAGGCTAGTAATTGCTATGTAATTGACAATAACGGAGTTGCAGTGGGCTACATTCTCTGTTCAACCAATGACGATTTCGCACAGTCAATTATACGCTACATGCGCCTTGCGTCCAAGTCTAGTTGGCTGTTCGCATTAATTGCTGGTATAGGAATGCGCGTACAGAACAAGTACCATGCGCAGTATAAGGCGCATATGCACATAGATATTATGCCTGCGTATCAAAGACTCGGATATGGTACTAGATTGGTAGATACACTGCTATCTCACCTGAGAGATAATTCAATCAAGTCGGTAATGCTGTGCTGTCGTGCAGACAATGTTAAGGCAGTCAACTTCTATACTAGATACGGTTATAGACAAGTAGATGAACGTTTTAGGGATAAAGTATTCGTTATCAACACAGATAATAAGGAGTAATGGTATTGCAGTTTATTGAACCCATAACAATAGATAGAGCGCAACAACTCAACCCTCTGGTACTGGCATTCGTAGGTGACGCCGTGCAGACGCTGTATGTCAAAGAGCGACTAGCCAAGAGTAATGATGCCAAAGCGGGCACATTACACTCACTAGCAAGCCAACAGTTGAAGTGTCAATCTCAGTCCATAATAGCCGACATTATGTTGCCCATGCTGACTGAACAAGAGTTAGACATATATAGGCGAGCACGCAACTCCAAGAGCTCACATGCCGCCAAGAACGGTAGTCTTGCAGACTATAAGAAGGCAAGTGGGTTGGAGGCTGTCTTCGGGTTTTTGTACCTCACAGGGCAGAATGAGCGTCTCAAAACACTACTTAATATTAACATTGACGAAAAATAAGGTAAAATGTAGATGAAAATCGAAGGTAAAAATCCAATTCTGGAAGCGTTGAAAACTGGCGCAACAATAGATAAACTGCTAGTAGAAAAAGGCACTAATCACGATATTATCAGCAAAGCAAGGAAATGCGGTGTCAAGGTTCAGTTTGTCGACAAGTTCTTGCTGGATAAGCAGAGTTCGACAGGCCACCACCAAGGATTCATTGCATACACTACCGATTTCGTGTATTGCGAAGTAGAAGATATAGTAAATAACCCCAAATCAATACACCACTTCATCGTCCTGCTTGATGGTATTACCGATCCACATAACCTAGGCAGTATATTGCGAGTGTGTGAATGTGCAGGAGTGGACGGCGTGATAATACCCAAGAATCGCAGTGTGTCCGTAAACGAAACTGTTATTAAGGTCAGCGCTGGCGCTTGTTCTCATATCAAGGTAGCCAAAGTTACCAACCTTAATACTTGCATAGAACAGTTAAAAAAACTAAATATATTCGTTTACTGCGCCGATATGGACGGTGTAAGTATGTATGATACAGACTTGCGTGGCGATATTGCGCTGGTTATCGGCAGTGAGGGTGAGGGCGTGTCAGCACTGACCAAGAAGCTGTGCGACGCTAGTGTATCAATTAAACTGCTGGGCAATATCAACAGTCTTAATGCTTCAGTTGCCTGTGGTATTGTCTGCTATGAGGTGGTTAGACAGAGATGCGACAAATAGATACCGAGACACTTAATCAGCTAGTCATTAAGGCACAACAAAAGGACACCGTGGCAATAGAGCAAGTATTCGATTACTTTAAGCCTTACGTTCGTGGCATAGCCAACAGCTATTTTTTGCTGGGCGGTGAGAAGGAGGACCTGCTACAAGAAGGCATGGTAGGGCTATTCGGTGCAATCAATAATTACGATAATACTAAAGGCTCATTTACTACTTTTGCTCTGTTATGTATAAGAAGGCGTATGCTGACTGTAATTGATAGTGCCAATAAGGACAAGAATAAGCCATTGTTACTTGCTTCGCCATTAGAGGACAACATAGTAGACGAGGGTGCCAGTCCACTAGAAATGGCGATTAATAACGACCTGTTATCGACAGTTAAGCATTACATAGCCACGCAGTTGACCGCATTAGAGAAGTATGTGTTAGAGTATTACACGCAAGGATATACCCGAGAGGAGATTTGTCACCTATCCAACAAGAGTTACAAGTCGGTTGACGGTGCACTGGGCAGAGCGAGGAAAAAACTGGAACACCTAAAGGAGACCATATAATGAGTTACCAAGCACTTTATCGTAGATATAGACCTAAGACTTTTAGCCAAATAGTGGGACAAGAGCATATATGCACTGCACTAGCCAATCAAATAAAGAATGGTACCATATCGCACGCATACATTTTCAATGGCACTAGGGGAGTAGGTAAGACTACTGCCGCCAGAGTATTTGCATCAGCCTGTAATTGCCTTAACCCTAAGGACGGCAACCCTTGTCTTGAATGTCAAGCATGCAGGGACTATGCTATGCACGGTAACGTAGATATAGTAGAAATGGACGCTGCATCATATAGTGGCGTGGATTCAGCAAGAGATCTAAGAGAAAAAGTCAACTACATGCCCTCTTCATCTAAGTACAAGGTATATATCATAGACGAGGCGCACGCATTATCTGTCAAGGCATTCGACGCTTTACTCAAGACGCTAGAAGAACCCCCCAAGCACGCCATATTCATATTGTGCACGACCGAGATACAGAAGTTTCCTGCCACTATCCTATCTAGGTGCATGAGATTTGATTTTAGGTTGATTGCTACGCAAGAATTAGTCAAACTACTATCAGGCATATTCGATGAGTTGAATATACAATACACCCCTGACGCAGTTATGGCTATTGCCAATAGTGGTGAGGGAAGCGCTCGTGATGCATTAACGATAGCAGACAGGTGTGTTGCATACTCCAACCAGAAACTAACGTACGACGACGTCATTAAGGTGCTGGGCGCCACTAGTAAACAGACCATAGGGGAACTGGTGGACAGAATACTGAGTGGTGACAGTGGTAGTATATTGCATGGTATCGACAATATAGCCAATCAGGGCAAGAGCATATCGGTGTTATGCCACGACATATGTAAGCACTTCAGAGATTTACTAGTAGTGCGCTCCTGTTCTGATGCCAACAGCATACTTTGTTATCCACAGAATATATATGAGCAGTTAGAGAAAACTGCCACATCTGTGCCAATCAAAAAACTACTCTATGGTGTAGAGAGTTATTCCACATTAGAGTATCAACTCAAGACGAGCTTAACTCCGCAGATACTATTCGAGGCAGTAACGTTGAGATATGCATCAAGCAGTGGCGAAGTAGATGTAGAAGGACTAGATATGCGTATTACTAGATTAGAACAGCTCATCAAGTCTAGTCTATCAGTAAGTACCCCCTCTAGTCAGCCTGTGTTCGTTCAGCCAACTCGCAACCCAGTTCGATCAGAGCTTAAGACAACTAACACACCCGTTCAAGACGATATGACCAAGAAGTCCATGCCACCTAGCATAATGTCGCCCATTAAGTCATCACACAGTGACGCATTGTCTACACCTGCTAAGTCAGTTGGCACGTCGTCCTCAAACACACGTTTAGCAACGCAAATATGGGCAGAGGTACTAGAAAATATACGTTACTCGCCTGATTTGGTGATGTTATATACTATATCCACCCAAATCAAAAAACTCGAGATAGTGAATGGCTACATGCTTGTTTACTGTAGCCAGCCACAGTGTAAACTGTTAGAACAAGAGGATAACATTAACAAAATGCAGGAAATTACTCTTAAGCATAATCTCAAGGTCAAGCCCACAGTGTTAGTGGATAAGCAACGGAAAAGCACAACAGAAGAATTAATAGCAAGAGGGGAAATCAAAGTAAGAAAATAATATTAAGGAGAATATAATGAACAAGAAGTTTGGTGGCTTCGGCGCTGGAGCCAATATGCAACAATTGATGAAACAAGCCCAAGTTATGCAACAGAAAATGGCTCAAGCACAACAAGAGTTAGAGGAGAGTGAGGTAACGGGAAGCAGTGGCGGAGATAAAGTTGTCGTAGTAATGAACGGCAAACAAAAACTCTTGTCTATTTCCATTAGTCCTGACGTAGTAGACCCACAAGATGTCGAAATGCTCGAAGACTTGATTATGGCTGCTGTAAATGACGCATCTAACAAGGCACAGGAGTTATCCGATGATTTATTGGCGCCCTTCGGTGGTGCAGGGGGCCTACTGTAATTGAGAGATTATATAGATCCTATTGCCCGCCTAATTAACGAGTTTAGTAAACTGCCCTCCGTTGGCAATAAGACTGCTCAACGATATGCCTTGAGGATACTGAACATGAGTGATGATCAAGTGGCCAATTTTGTCGATGCGATTATTTATGCCAAAAAGAATGTCAAGTTCTGCCAGATATGTGGCAATTTTACAGATGTAGATCCCTGCCGAATATGTTCAACAAGGGATAACAGCACAATATGCGTAGTTAAGGAAGCCAAAGACGTACTCGCCATCGAAAAATTATCTACTTTTGCCGGCGTGTATCACGTATTAAACGGAGTCTTATCGCCACTGGACGGTATAGGACCAGATCAAATCAACCTTAAATCACTACTGTTGCGCTTAGGAAAGGGCAATGTCAAAGAGGTTATACTGGCAACCAACCCAGATGTAGAGGGCGAAGCAACAGCCATGTATATCGCTCGCTTAGTTAAACCGCTAGGTATCAAGGTTACACGGCTTGCACAGGGTGTGAGTATAGGCTCGGACTTACAATACACTGATGAGGTTACTCTGTCTAGGGCTATTGAGAATCGTAAGGAGATATAGTGTCGCTAGTTTAGTTCGCTACACATTAAGATAGTTATTCATTATGTACGAGTATTTAACATTAACCCTTATGGGTATAGGGTTATCTATGGATGCGCTGGCAGTATCGATATGCGACCGTTTAACAATGCCCAATATGCCGAGAAAAAGAGGTCTGTTCATTGCACTGGTATTCGGCACATTTCAGGGTATAATGCCGTTAATAGGCTATTATCTGGGTAGCACATTCATGATTTATATACAGAGTGTCGACCACTGGATTGCTTTCGCATTATTACTATTTATTGGTGGCAAAATGGCTGTAGATGCGCTACTCAGCCTTAAGAATAAGGAGCAGTTTACTCCCATAGAGTACAGAATAGACAGAATAATCGTACAAGGTATTGCAACCAGTATAGATGCGCTGGCAGTCGGTATATCACTGCTTACTTTTACTGTGCCGATATGGATTAGCAGTGCGGTAATAGCTGTAATTACATTCATCATATGCACACTTGGCATATTATTCGCCAGTCTGCTCAATAAGATATTGAAGGGTAATCCACGCATTATAACCATGATAGGTGGAATTGTGCTGATTG
This sequence comes from Clostridia bacterium, assembly GCA_028698585.1. Classification (GTDB taxonomy): domain Bacteria; phylum Bacillota; class Clostridia; order Christensenellales; family CAG-314; genus STF1-98. Next base: position 115,734 of record JAQVWG010000001.1, read on the forward strand.
CTATAGGTGTCAAAATACTGCTAGAACATATAATTGTATAGTTATTCAGTTATTGTCTGTTGCATATATTGGGTACGATGGCATGCCACTGTAATCATGGAAAATAAATTAAACCCATAAGTGTGTGCATGACATCAATATTGCGAGAAAAACAGCGTGTGTTAATGCACCTAATAACGAGAAAACAGCAATTACTTCGCTATAATCAATTATACTTAGCCCAATATCGCTGTGTGTTGATAAGCAATAATTGTGTAAGAACTATAGTTTGTCACTGAATCTATCATGCAGAATCAATGGAACTCCATTGTTTTTCTACTATTGCATATTATATACGGGTGCTATAGTCTTGTTAGGCACACACATCTAGATGCGATTGCTTGATTGTCGCCAATCTCACCTACACCCTCTGCAGTAGTAACGCTTATTCCTACCTGCTGTATATCTATACCTATTATACTGGCAATTATACTCTTCATCTTAGGTAAATACTCTGCCAATCTCGGGGACTGTGCCACTATGCTTATGGACAAGTTGATAATGTAGGCGCCTTGACTATGTAATAGGTCGACAACCTTATTCAACAGAATAGAACTGTCTATGTCCTTGTATTGTATATCTGTATCAGGAAAGTAATGTCCAATATCAGCCAATCCGACTGAACTCAACATGGCGTCCATTACAGAGTGCAACACGACGTCTGCATCAGAGTGTCCAAGTAATCCGAACTTGTATGGTACAGTAACGCCACCTAGTACCAGTTGTCTGCCTTCTGCGAAACGGTGTATATCATAGCCGTAGCCTACTCGCCTATTATCCAAGTCGCTTCGATAGGTAATCTTGATGTTCTTGGTTAGTCCTTGTACGAAATTAATCTCACCATATGAGTGCAACCATATTTGACTCTCATCCGTGCTGTCTTGTGTCCCTTTAAGGGCTTGTTGTAACTTGAGTCTGTCGAATACCTGTGGTGTCTGTACGCATTTAACTCTGTCTTTCTCAACAACCGTGTCATCAACGTATACCGTATCTGTTGGACATAGATAGGGGACTGCACTGCCTTGTTGCTCAGCCTGTTCGTATAATAGTGTGACAAAATCTTTATCAATGTACGGTCTTGCGCCGTCGTGTATAGCCACAACATCACCTGTTGCTAGCGTTAACCCTGCCATAACAGACTGCACACGAGTGTCGCCACCAATTGCGTATTGAACATTAGTGTCGAATAAATCAATCAAAGAGTCTATGTTATCTAGGTTACCCACAACTATTATTTGGTCTGCGATTCCTACGAATGCTTGAACCGACTTATATGCAACGCAACTGTCGTCAAGAGGCTCAAACAGTTTATCCCTGCCATATCTTGTGCTTATGCCCGCACACACTATAACTGCACTTCTCATCTATACTACCTC
>JAQVWG010000001.1:117248-177852 GCA_028698585.1 Clostridia bacterium
CAACTGTCGTCAAGAGGCTCAAACAGTTTATCCCTGCCATATCTTGTGCTTATGCCCGCACACACTATAACTGCACTTCTCATCTATACTACCTCGTACATCTTATCAGCGTCTTCCTTGCGAACTGTCTCTGCAAGCAACAACACTCTAAACTGTAGTTGTCCTGCCGCAAAGTGTATGCACACAACATCGCCAACTTTGAGTTGATGTGACGGTTTGGCTCTTCTCCCATTAACTTCGACTCTGCCACCGTCGCAAGCTTCGTTTGCTACACTGCGTCTTTTCAGTATTCGGCTTACTTTTAAGAACTTGTCTAATCTCATTCTACTCCTTTATGTTATACCTTACTATCATTTAGCGGTTGATACTTGTATATACTGCCTAAATATTCTACATGATTATATTATAATCACAACTGACTGTGTTGTTAAACTTATAATTGATTAAGAAATTAACACTGTATACTGCTAGAATATTACTTACTCATTCTATCATAATCGCAACTTGCTGTCAAAATAATTACCATTCTTTAACACTTTAGGCATGTAAACTTACCAACATAAAGTGTGCTTGAATAATGAAAAAAAACTGTACATTTATCTTTTGAAAAAGGTATTAAAAAAAGACTTGACTATTGACAAGCCTAATGTTATAGTGTTATATGTGCTATTTTGCACCCATTGGACATTCTCCTCCCCCGTGGAAGTGGTCGAATGTCCGAAAAACAGGCCGTTTATCCACACACTATCGGTGTGATAGAACAACGCTCAGCCTTATTACATAGTTAGGTTAGCATAGATTAAACGGTTTGGCAATACTTTTTTGATACAATTTTAATAAATATTTTTGAGGGGTAACGAGCGTATGGCAAGAACATTCCATAACGAGAAGTATGGTACAAGAGAGAGGGTAACCTTCTCCCAAATTGAAGAAGTACTAGGTGTCCCGAATCTGATTGAAGTCCAGAAGTCCTCCTATGATACCTTTATTCAAAAGGGTATTAAGGAGGTTTTTGATGACTTCTCTCCCATTCTTGACATTGGTGGTAACTTCGAACTGCATTTCGTAGATTGTACTCTAGAACAGAAGTCCAAGTATGATGAACGCCAGTGCAGAGAAAGAGATGCTACTTATGCAGCACCACTTAGGGTTAAGGTTAGATTGGTACGCACCGATACAGGCGAGGTAACTGAGCAAGAGGTATTCATGGGAGATTTTCCATTAATGACCGAGACAGGCAGTTTTATCATTAACGGCGCAGAGAGAGTAGTTGTTTCTCAACTGGTTCGTTCGCCTGGTGTGTATGCAGACAGTAGTAGAGATAAGAATGGTAATTTACAGTACAACACTACCGTAATCCCTAATAGGGGTGCATGGCTAGAGTTCGTTCAAGACGGCAACAGCAATACACTGCACGTACACGTTGATCGCAACAGGAAACTACCCGCTACAGTACTCCTGCGTGCAATTGGATATGGTACTGATAAGGAAATCTGCGATTTGTTCGATGATGACAGCATGATTCGTGCTACATGTGATAAGGACAACGCCAAGAGTGAACGAGACGGCTTGATTGAGTTGTACAAGAGGTTGCGTCCTGGCGAAGTGCCTGCAGATGAGTCCACCCGTAAACAACTACACGACTTGCTGTTCGATGCCCGTAGATACGACCTTGCTCGTGTAGGCAGATTCAAGTTCAATAAGAAATTGTCCCTTGCTCGCCGTATAACAGGCAAAGTGTTGGACAAGCCCGTAGAGTGCTTTGATGATAATGCTCGTAAGGGCAAGAAGAAGATTAAGGCTGGCACATTGATTGATAGTCAACTTGCATGGGAGATTCAACACTCCGGCAACAACGTAGTCTATGTCAAAGTAGGCAATGATAGTGTCAAGGTAATTGGCAATAATGTAGTAGATATGAACTACTATATGCCTAGATATAACTTAGAGTTTGCCAACGTTGATTGGAAAAATTACGGTATACTAGAATACGCCAACCTTAATGTACTTAGCGAGTTACTTCAACAAGAGTTGAGTGTGAATGAGACAGTAGAGGCAATTATACAGAGTAAAGATAGACTGGTACCCAAGCACATTACAATAGATGATATTATAGCCAGTGTTAGTTATAACCTCAATCTTAAGTACGGTCTTGGTTCAATAGATAACATAGACCACTTGGGCAATCGTCGTGTGCGTTCTGTTGGTGAGTTGGTGCAGAATCAACTGCGTGTAGGCGTGGCAAGACTAGAAAGGCTTATTCGTGAGAGAATGAGCGCTCAAGAGAAGGATAAAGCAACACCTCAGTCCTTAATCAATGTGCGTCCAGTATCATCAATTATTAAGGAGTTCTTCGGTTCATCTCAACTATCACAGTTTATGGACCAGAGTAACCCGATAGCAGAATTGACGCACAAGCGTAAGTTGTCAGCTCTTGGTCCGGGAGGACTCAATAGAGAGCGTGCCACATTCGAAGTGCGTGACGTTCACTACTCACACTATGGCAGAATGTGTCCTATTGAGACGCCTGAAGGACAGAATATCGGTTTGATAACCTCCCTAGCAACTTATGCGAGGATTAACGAATATGGTTTTATCGAGTCCCCATATAGACGTGTTGATAAAGTCAAGCATGTCGTAACCAAACACATAGATTATCTGCAAGCAGATGATGAGGACGAGTTCATAGTCGCTCAAGCCAACGAAGAGTTGGAGAATGACTGGTTCGTACGCCCAAGAGTTACATGTAGATGCAGGGAGAATATCGCAGAGTATCCTAGAGAAGTAGTTGACTATATGGATGTTAGCCCCAAGCAGTTGGTATCTATAGCAACCAGTTTGATTCCATTCCTAGAAAATGACGATATCACTCGTGCGCTAATGGGCTCCAACATGCAGAGACAAGCAGTGCCACTGCTTGTGCCCGAAGCACCCATTGTTGCTACTGGCATAGAACACCGTATAGCATACGACTCCGGTGTAATGGCAGTCGCTCATGAGTCTGGTACTGTTACCAGAGTTGTAGGCGACAGTATAACAGTTACAGACAAGAAGAATCAAGAGCACATATACCCGTTACAGAAGTTCGTTCGGTCCAATCAAGGCACCTGTATCAACCAGAAACCAATTGTGCACAAGGGACAGGTTATTAAGGCATGCGACATACTTGCTGACGGACCATCAACTAACGGTGGTGAGCTGGCATTAGGTCGCAACATACTAGTAGGATTCATGTGCTGGGAAGGATATAACTACGAGGATGCTATACTGATTAGTGAGAAACTGGTCAAAGAAGATGTATTCACCTCTATTCACATCGAAGAGCACGAGATAGATTGCCGTGAGACTAAGTTGGGCTCAGAAGAGTTCACCAGAGATATACCTAACGTAGGTGAAGACGCACTTAAGGATCTAGATGAGAACGGTATCATTAGAATAGGCGCAGAGGTACACCCCGGCGACATTATCGTAGGTAAAGTTACACCTAAGGGCGAGACGGACTTGACTCCTGAGGAAAGGCTGCTGCGTGCTATATTCAGTGAAAAAGCAAGAGAAATAAGAGATACCTCATTGCGTATACCTAACGGCGAGGGTGGTATAGTTGTAGATGTCAAGATATTTACAAGAGAGAACAAGGATGAACTGAGTCCAGGTGTCAAGAAACTAGTTAGAGTCTATATTGCACAGAAGAGGAAGATATCGGTAGGCGACAAAATGGCTGGTCGACATGGTAATAAGGGTTGTATATCACGTATACTGCCAGAAGAAGATATGCCATTCATGGAAGACGGTACACCACTACAAATAGTACTTAATCCACTAGGCGTTCCTTCTCGTATGAACATAGGACAGGTACTAGAAGTTCACTTGGGACTGGTAGCTAAAATGCTCGGTTGGAAGATAGCCACGCCAGTGTTTGACGGCGCTACCGAGGGCGACATCAAGAGATTGTTCGAGGAGAACGGCATTATCAACGAAGATACAGGCAAGGTTGATGGTAAGGTTACGCTGTATGATGGCAGAACGGGTGAACCATTCGAGAATAGAGTTACCGTTGGATATATGTACATGCTTAAGCTTGTTCACTTGGTCGATGACAAAATACACGCAAGGTCTGTTGGACCATATAGCCTAGTTACACAACAACCTCTAGGTGGTAAGGCACAGTTTGGTGGACAGAGATTCGGCGAGATGGAAGTCTGGGCGCTCGAAGCATACGGTGCCGCCAACATACTGCAAGAGATATTGACGGTCAAGTCAGATGACGTAGTGGGTCGTGTCAAGACATACGAATCCATTGTCAAAGGCGAGAATATAGCTAATCCGGGTATCCCTGAATCATTCAAAGTCTTAATTAAGGAACTTCAGTCGCTTGCACTGGATGTCAAAGTTATGAGCGAAGACAAGGAAGAGATTCAAATAAGAGACAGCATAGATGATGACACAGATTACTCAGAGATGACCTTTAAGGAGCAGGAGCAGAAGAAGGCATTAATGCGTGCGTTCAAACAAGAGGACAGCATAACGCTAGAAGATAATGACACCTCCTTCAACTTTGCAGACGAAGACGAATCAGAGTTTGATATCGGCGATTTGTTCGGCGATGACGAGCACGAAGATAGGACAAGTAAGAAAGGTAAGATAAGTATAGACGAATTGCTTGATGATAACGAAGAAGATCAATCAGGTGAAGATGACGACTTCAGTGACTTGTTGGGCATTGAAGACGATGAAGACGAGGATAGATAGGAGGGATAAGATATGGAATTAAACAATTTTGACAGTATCCAAATAGGAATAGCCTCCCCCGAAAAAATTAGAGAGTGGAGTTACGGCGAAGTAACTAAACCAGAGACAATTAACTATCGCACTCAGAAGCCAGAGAAAGACGGGCTATTCTGTGAGCGCATATTCGGACCAGTCAAGGACTGGGAATGTCATTGTGGTAAGTATAAGCGTATCCGTTATAAGGGTGTTATCTGTGACAAATGCGGTGTCAAGGTTACCAAGAGCAAGGTGCGTCGTGAGAGAATGGGTCATATAGAGTTGGCAGCGCCGGTATCTCATATATGGTATTTTAGAGGAGTGCCGAGCAGAATGGGACTACTGCTCGACATGTCACCTAAGCACCTTGAGCAAGTACTCAATTTCGCATACTATGTTGTACTGGATCCTAAGGACACCGATTTGACTAAGAAACAAGTGCTCATCCCCAACGAGTATAAGGAACAATTAGAGAAGTATGGTCCTAACGGTTTTAGAGTGGGCATGGGCGCCGAGAGTATCAAGGAATTATTGCAAGAGATAGATTTAGAGAAGGAAAGCAAAGAACTCAAGGCTATCCTCAGGACTGCTTCTGGGCAGAAGCGTGCCAGAGCAATCAAACGCATAGAGATCGTAGAGGCATTTCGCAAGTCAGGCAATAAGCCGGAATGGATGATACTGGATGTACTACCAGTATTGCCACCAGAGATTCGCCCTATGGTTCCACTGGACGGTGGCAGATATGCAACCAGCGACCTCAATGACTTATACAGAAGGGTTATTAATCGAAACAACAGGCTTAAGAAACTTATAGAGATAAACGCTCCGCAGATTCTTATTCGCAATGAGAAGAGAATGTTGCAGGAAGCAGTTGATAGTCTTATTGATAATAGCCGTAGCAAGCGCCCACAGACTGGCGCAGGCAATAGAGAGTTCAAATCGCTATCTGGAATGTTGAGAGGTAAACAAGGCAGATTCAGGCAGAATCTACTGGGCAAACGTGTTGACTACTCAGGTCGTTCAGTTATTGTAGTTGGTCCAGAACTTAAACTTCATCAATGTGGACTACCTAAGGAAATGGCTCTAGAATTGTTCAAACCATTCGTTATGCGTACATTAGTTGATACCAATCAATGCCAGAATATCAAGAGCGCCAAGCGTAGAGTTGAGAGAGCCGACAGTAAGGTGTGGGACGTACTCGAGGACGTTATTAAGGACCACCCAGTTATGCTTAACCGTGCTCCTACTCTGCATAAACTCTCCATACAAGCATTTGAGCCGGTATTGATTGAGGGTAGAGCAATTAAGTTGCACCCACTAGCATGTACAGCTTTTAACGCCGACTTTGACGGCGACCAAATGGCAGTACACGTACCACTATCTATCGAAGCACAGACCGAAGCAAGGTTTTTGATGCTGGCAAGCAATAACATTCTTAAGTTGTCCGATGGTAAACCAGTCGTGTCTCCAACGCAAGATATGGTTATGGGTTGTTACTACCTAACGATAGATAAACAGACTGTATATGGCGATGCAATGACATTCACCAACATTGCAGATGCAATGGTAGTATATAACGCAGGCGAACATAGACTGCAGTCTAAAGTAAATGTAGGCGTAATCAATGATGACGGCACAGAAATAGGTAGCAAAAATTTCAAGAGCATGACTGTAGCTAACGAATCCATAGCGTCAAGTGCTGACACCTGCAATAAAAAGGTAATTATTCGCCCCATAGTCGAAGATGGTGCTAAGGGCGAGGGCAAGAGTTTTTCATCAGTGGACGAAGCTATATTGGCGTATAATGCTGGAGATATAGAACTTCAATCCATAGTCAATATAAGGGTAACCAAAGAGATAGATGGCGAAATAATATCAGGAAGAATTAAGACCACTGTCGGACGTATGATATTCAACCAATCAATTCCTCAAGACCTAGGATTCTGCAAGCGAGAGACCAAGGAAGATTACCTGAAAAATGAATTAGAGCAACTGGTCGATAAGAAGAAGTTGTCGCAAATAGTTGAGAGATGCTACAAAATACACGGTACCAGTCAAACAGCAGAGTTATTAGACAGAATTAAGGCTCTAGGGTATAAGTACAGTACAGTTGCAGGTATCACTGCATCGGTATTCGATATGCATATTCCACCCGAGAAGAAGGACATACTGAGTCGAGCCGATGATAAAGTGCTGAATGTCGAAGGTATGTATCAAGACGGACTGGTAACTGATCAAGAGAGATACAAGCTGATAGTAGAAACATGGCGAAAAGCAACAGATGATGTAGAGACAGGACTCAAGAAGACTCTAACCAAGTTTAATCCTGTGTGGATGATGGCTAACTCTGGTGCAAGAGGTACCATAAGTCAAATCCGTCAGATATCTGGTATGCGTGGTCTAATGTCCGACCCGTCAGGCAAGACTATTGAGTTGCCAGTCAAGGCATGCTTCAGAGAAGGATTGACAGTGCTAGAGTACTTCATATCTTCTCACGGTAGTCGTAAAGGCCTAGCAGATACTGCTATCAAGACAGCAGACTCGGGTTACCTAACACGTAGACTTGTCGACGTATCACATGATGTTATTGTGCGTGAGGAAGACTGTGCTACAGGTGGCAGACCTCAGGGTATGTGGATATCTGCTTTGACAGTCTCCAACAATGAGAACGAAGTTATCGAGAAACTAGAGGATCGTATTATAGGAAGATTCTCAATAGATGATGTCATCAGTCCAGAAACGGGTGAAATACTTGTTCACGCAGACAGCATGATAACAGACATACAGGCAGCGCAGATTGTGTCAGCAGGTATTAAGAAGGTGTATTGTCGTACAACATTGACATGTCGCAGTAGACATGGTGTGTGCATCAAGTGTTATGGTAAGAATATGGCTGGAAACGATCCAGTGCCACTAGGAGAGGCAGTTGGTGTCATTGCAGCACAGAGCATAGGTGAGCCTGGTACACAGTTGACGATGCGTACATTCCATACCGGCGGTGTTGCTACATCTGAGGATATAACACAAGGTTTGCCTAGAGTTGAAGAGCTATTCGAGGCAAGGAAGCCCAAGGGCGTAGCAGTCATCTGCGAGAACAACGGCACTGTAGAAATAATCGAAAAAGAGAACAAGCGTACAGTAGTAGTGCAAGAAGGCGAGATAAGTAAGAGTTATGATATCCCATTTACGGCAAGACTTAGGATACAGAACGGAGATCATATTACGAGTGGTACGCTCATAACAGAAGGCCCAGTATATCCACACGACCTACTCAAGACTAAGGGATTGAACGCAGTTCAAGAGTATCTACTCAAGGAAGTGCAATCTGTCTATATGCAACAAGGCGTTACTATCAACGACAAGCACGTAGAGATTATTGTACGTCAAATGCTACGAAAGGTCAAGATCGAAGACGCCGGCGATACCAAACTACTACCTGGCGAATTAGTAGACATTTTCCACTTTGAGGAGGAGAATACTACCACGCTAGAGAACGGTGGCAAGCCTGCAACAGCCAAGAGAGCATTACTCGGTATCACTAAGGCAAGTCTAGCTACCGAGAGCTTCCTCTCTGCTGCATCCTTCCAAGAGACCAGTAGGGTGTTGACCGAGGCAGCAATCAAGAATAAGGTAGATCCACTAATAGGGCTTAAAGAGAATGTCATTATAGGCAAACTGTTAACAGCAGGTACAGGTCTTAAGAACTACCGTGGATATAATGTCAAACAAGTGATAAATAGTATCCCAGAATCTAGCGACCAAACCGATTTTGATGATATTCAGTAAAATGTTTGACATAATGCCCTAAATTAAGTTAATATATACTTTGTGCCACAATGCGTGGCACAAGGAAATATATCCTTTTGATTGGAGTAATCCAACGAATCAATCATTATTACAAGGAGGTAAATTAAGTGGCAACAATCAACCAACTAATTAGGCAAGGAAGAACTAGCGAAGTGGAAAAGAGTAAGGCCCCACTACTGGGCAACAGCCCTCAAAGGCGTGGCGTATGTCTATCTGTTACAACTACTTCTCCAAAAAAACCTAACTCTGCTATGAGAAAAATATGTAGAGTGCGTAGAACAAACGGCGAAGAAGGTACTTGTTACATCCCCGGTGAAGGCCATGACCTTCAAGAACACAGTGTTGTGCTCATCCGTGGTGGCAGGGTAAGAGATTTGCCGGGCGTAAGATATCACGTTATCCGTGGTACTCTCGATGCTCAAGGCGTAGCAAAGCGCAGACAAGGTCGCTCCAAGTACGGCGCTAAGCGTCCTAAGGGTTAAACAAGTTTTAATTAGTTACAGCGTTTGTGATTGATTCGGATAGTTTTGTATCCCTTTCACAAAGGTAGGCAGTATGCGTGTATAGTCGCAGAAGTTTCTCCAACATCCCTATGTTGTCGAGTCAGCTGTATCTAAAGCAAAGATTGAAGGGAAACAAAACAAATATCTAAAAAGGAGGAAAGACGCATGCCAAGAAGAAGTGGCGTACCAACAAGAGATGTACTTCCAGATCCAGTATATAATAGTAAGGTCGTAACTAAGGTTATCAACCAGATTATGTTAGACGGCAAGAAGGGCACAGCACAACAGATTGTTTATAAGGCATTCGACCTTATCGGTGAGAAGTCTGGGCAAGACCCAATGGAAGTATTCAATAATGCAATCAATAATATTATGCCGATGCTCGAAGTCAAGGCCAGAAGAGTGGGTGGTAGTAACTACCAAGTACCTATGGAGATTAGACCTGCTCGTAGACAGACTTTAGCAATAAGATGGTTAATTATGTTTGCAAGAAAGAGAAGCGAAAAAGATATGTACCAAAGACTAGCAGGCGAGTTACTTGATGCAAGCAACAGTGCAGGTGGAGCATTTAAGAAGAAGGAAGACATTCACCGTATGGCCGAAGCAAACAAGGCTTTTGCTCACTATCGCTGGTAGTATATATCAACCAATATAATCAATAATCTATTGTCATAACTGTTATAAACTATTGACAAGCGATTCAACAGTGCGAAGGGATTAACACACAATGAGTGCGCAGAGACTATATCCGTTACAAAACGTTCGTAATATAGGCATAATGGCCCATATTGACGCAGGTAAGACGACAACTAGTGAAAGGATACTCTTTTTTAGCGGCAAAACTAGAAAGATAGGGGAAGTACACGATGGTACTGCCGTTATGGATTCTATGGCGCAAGAGCAGGAAAGAGGTATCACCATTATGTCTGCCGCCACAACGGTTCATTGGCTTAATCCTTATAATCAGGTAGACTATCGCATCAACATTATCGATACACCGGGACACGTGGACTTCACTGTTGAGGTAGAGAGGTCATTGAGAGTACTGGACGGTGCAGTGGCTGTTTTTTGCGCTAAGGGTGGCGTAGAGCCACAGAGCGAGACAGTCTGGCATCAAGCCACCAAGTATAATGTACCACGAATAGCATTCATTAACAAAATGGACATATTCGGTGCTAATTTCGGCAATTGTATCTCGATGATGCGTTCTAGACTCAAGACCAATGCTATGCCCATACAGGTACCCATTGGCAAAGAGGATAATTTTACTGGCGTAATCGACATTATTGAGCGTAAGGCTTATGTGTTTGATGATATTACAGGTAGCACATTCGAGACAGAGAGTGTGCCTATGGAGTATCAGTCCATAGTCAAAAAATACCGTGATGAGTTGGAGGAGTTTATCGCAGGGCAGGATGATGCGCTTGCCGATATGTTCCTCGAAGGAATACCACTGTCTGTACAACAGATTAAAGAGGGCATACGTAAAGCAACACTTGAATTATCTTTAACCCCTGTTCTGTGTGGAAGCGCATATAAGAATAAAGGCATTCAAATGTTGTTAGACGCAGTGTGCGACTATCTGCCCAGTCCTAGCGATATAGGTGCTGTTACGGGATTTTTACCTGACCATCCGGAAAAAACCGTCAAGCGTCAAGCCGATGACGAACAACCGTTCTGCGGAATAGCGTTTAAGATTGTCAGTGACCCGTATGTCGGGAAGTTAGCCTATGTAAGAGTGTACTCGGGTACACTGCAGGTGGGAACGACAGTCTATAATGCCAGTAAGGATAAGAGGGAAAGGGTAGCCAAAATACTGCAAATGCACTCTAATCAGAGGCAGGAGATAGATAAGACTTTTGCCGGCGAGATAGTAGCAGTAGTTGGACTACGAGAGACCACTACCGGTGATACTCTGTGCGCAGAAAAATCGCCAATTCTGTTGGAGAAGATGACCTTCCCAGAGCCTGTGATTAAGGTTGCCATTGAGCCCAAGACCAAGCAAGGCGGTGAGCGAATGATGGATGCGCTAGCACGTCTGTCTGAAGAGGACCCCACATTCAAGACGTACACCGATAACGAGACTAGTCAAGTTATCATTGCAGGCATGGGTGAATTGCATCTAGAAATCATTGTTGACAGACTGTTAAGGGAGTTTAAGGTCGAAGCCAACATAGGTAAACCTCAAGTATCCTACAGAGAGACTGTAACGACCAAGGCCATTGGTGAAGAACGCTATATCCGTCAATCAGGTGGTAAAGGCATGTACGCTCACATAGTATTACAGATTGAACCACTTGATAAGGGTAAGGGATTCCTGTTCGTTGACAACACGGTCGGTGGCGTTATACCACGCGAGTATGCCAACGCAGTACGCCAAGGGATAATCGAGTCTGCTAAGGGCGGAGTTATCGCTGGGTATGAAATGGTGGACTTCAAAGCTACCTTACTCGATGGGTCTACACACCCTGTTGACAGCAGTGAGTTGGCATTCAAGATATGTGGCGCGCTAGCATTTAGGAATACCGCAATGAAAGCCATACCTACCATACTAGAACCACTTATGAAAGTAGAGATTACTTTACCCGAGGAGTATATGGGGGATGTGTTGGGCAACTTAACATCTCGAAGGGGTGCTATAACCGGCATAGAGATACGCAACGGCATCCAAGTTATCAATGCACTTGCACCACTGAGCGAGATGTTCGGTTATGCAACTGACTTAAGGAGTCAAACGCAGGGTAGAGGTAACTACACAATGCAGTTCGATACATTCTGCGAAGTACCCCCACAGGTCAAGAAGAGGATTATTGGTTAATTTAACAAAATAAGTTAAAATTGTAGACCAAACCAAAAATATATAGTAGAATAATATTTGCTACTGATTAGCCACCAAGAGCAAAAGGGAATAATCCCATAAATAACAAAAAATATAATAATATATAAAACTAAGAAGTTTTTAGGAGGTAAAAAATGGCTAAACAAAAGTTTGACAGAAGTAAACCACACGTCAACATTGGTACTATCGGTCACGTTGACCACGGTAAGACCACTCTGACCGCTGCTATCACCATGGTAATGAGCATGGAAGGTAAAGCAGAGATTATGAAGTATGATGAGATTGACAAGGCTCCAGAAGAGAGAGAAAGAGGTATAACAATCAATACCGCGCACGTTGAGTATCAAACAGACAATCGTCACTATGCTCACGTTGACTGCCCCGGCCACGCCGACTATGTTAAGAACATGATTACAGGTGCCGCACAAATGGACGGTGCTATACTAGTAGTATCAGCTGCAGACGGCCCAATGCCACAGACAAGAGAACATATCCTACTTGCTAGACAGGTCGGTGTTCCATACATTATCGTATTTATGAACAAGACAGACCTTGTTGACGATCCAGAACTACTGGAATTAGTAGAGATGGAAGTAAGAGATCTATTATCTAAGTACGAGTTCCCAGGAGATGATATCCCGATTATTAAGGGTAGCGCTAAGGTTGCTATGGATAAGGCTATATCTGGTTGCACAGATCCACACGACCCAGCATTCAACTGCATTCACGAACTAATGGCTGCTGTTGATAGTTATATCCCCACCCCTCAGAGAGCAACAGATAAACCTTTCTTAATGCCAGTCGAAGACGTCTTCACCATCACAGGTCGTGGCACAGTTGCTACTGGTAGAGTTGAGAGAGGCGAGATTAAGATGGGCGATCCTATCGAAATCGTAGGTCTAAAGGACGAGATTACACAATCAACCGTAACAGGCGTTGAGATGTTCAGAAAACTACTTGATTCTGCACAAGCAGGCGACAACGTAGGTCTACTACTTCGTGGTATTAAGAGAAGCGAAGTTGAGAGAGGACAGGTTATAGCTAAGCCCAAGACCATTCACCCACACAAGAACTTCGAAGGTCAAGTATACGTTCTAACTAAGGAAGAAGGCGGACGCCACAGCCCATTCTTTAATGGTTATCGTCCACAATTCTATTTCAGAACAACTGACGTTACCGGTTCAATCGAACTAGAGAAGGGTGTAGAGATGGTAATGCCTGGTGACCACACCACCATTAGCGTCAAACTTATTACACCTATCGCTATCGAAGAAGGACTAAGATTCGCTATCCGTGAGGGTGGTAGAACAGTAGGTTCTGGCGTAGTATCCAAGGTACTCAAAGACTAATTGTCTTTTCCTTCAATTAAACTACCTCGACAATAACCCTGTCGAGGTAGTTTTGTTGTAACCTATTGTCAACAAAACTACCCTATATGAGCTAGTTCGGAGACAACATCAATTATCCGTTAAGGCGTATATTACAGCCTATATGAATGACAATCATAACGTAAGTTTACCTTGAAATACGCGTTGTATATTAAAGGTAAACCATACGCTTGCCGTATGATAACAATAGATACAATGTCACTTGATAGGCTTAATTATCTGAGGGACAGATAGCTCATAATCGTATGATAGCAATAGTTAATGTGTACCGCGATACATGGTAGATACGGTAAACACAGACTACTACGCTATTATATCTGTGTGGTTGTTGATAGTATGAGTGTGTTGCGACATACTTAACTCAATTGAGCAACTAATTACTCAGTGCTACACGAGAGCAGTTGATATCAGTACACCTTGATACGTAGGCAGTAATAAAGGCATACAACAGTACTATGTGTTTGGCATGCAATATATTGTGTACCGCGATACATGGTAGATACGGTAAACACAGACTACTACGCTATTATATCTGTGTGGTTGTTGATAGTATGAGTGTGTTGCGACATACTTAACTCAATTGAGCAACTAATTACTCAGTGCTACACGAGAGCAGTTGATATCAGTACACCTTGATACGTAGGCAGTAATAAAGGCATACAACAGTACTATGTGTTTGGCATGCAATATATTGTGTACCGCGATACATGGTAGATACGGTAAACACAGACTACTAGCTATTCTGTCTGCGTGGTTGTTGATAGTATGAGTGTGTTGCGACATACTTAACTTAATTGAGTAACTAATTACTCAATGCTACACGAGAGCAGTTAATATCAGTACACCTTGATACGTAGGCAGTAATAAAGGCATACAACAGTACTATGTGTTTGGCATGCAATATATAGGTGTGCGTGATATACGAGGATATACGGATTAACGGACTGCTACTCTATCTGCGTAGTGGGTGATAGATATAATTTAACTTGACAGACAGTCTTAGTCGACGAGCAGAAACAACCCTATCTGTTCAAGAGTTAATATATATTTAAGTGCACTTTGAACTAAACGACTGCTACTTATCAATTATTTTTTTTATATAATTTTGTCCTTCTATTGCTTGACACCTAATAATCCTTATGATATAGTAATCTAGCACTTCCAGTATGGGGTGTTAATTTTTCGTGTGAAAAATACGCAGGAGAATATAAAAATGGCAAAAAAAGGCAATCGGGTCAAAGTAACGCTAGCATGTACTGAGTGCAAAGTCCGTAACTATGACAATATGAAGAACACCAAGAACACCACAGAGAAGCTTGAACTCAACAAGTACTGTTCAACATGCAAGAAACACACATTGCATAAGGAATCTAAGTAATCAATAGAGGGAACAATAATATGGCAGAGAGAGTTAAAAGGCCGAATATCTTCAAGAGATTTGGCATGCACATCGCAAAGAGCTGGTCAGAACTCAAAAAAGTTAGTTGGCCGACATTTATCGAGGTATTGAAGAATCTAGCAGTTGTACTAGTAGTCGTGCTATTCTTCATAGTAGTATTGACAGCATTCGACTCGATATTCCTATGGCTATATAAACTGCTATTGGCTTAATACTTATTGAACAAATGAACAACGAAGCTAAATGGTATGTCCTGCACACATATGCAGGTTATGAGGGTATAGTCCGTACCAACATAGAGCAGATGATTGTCAATAATAATCTGCAGAATGTTATTACCGACATCAAAATACCGACCGAACAAGTGGTAGAGGAGCGCAATGGCAAGAAGAAGGCTGTTGAGCAGAAACTCATGCCCTGTTATGTGTTCATCAAGTTGGTATATTCCTCACAGATATGGTACCTCATTACTAACACAAGAGGTGTTACTGGTTTTGTCGGCCCACAAGGTAAGGCATGGCCACTAGATGATGAGGAAGTGAGAAGGCTCAAGCTCGAAGTAGTCAAGATTGATTTCAAACTCAATGTTGGCGACAACGTGCGCGTAATCGCTGGCGCATTCGAGACACTGATAGGGATAATTAAATCCATTGACCTCGTACGCCAGAAGGTAACAGTATCGTTATCTATGTTCGGCAGAGAGACTAATATTGAGATGGATTTCGATCAAGTCGAATCAATAGAAAAATAACTACACTTCTGTCAACGGAAGTGATATGCAGTGGAAGAGGTTATAGCCTCGTTTACCACAAAGGAGTAAATAAATGGCAAAGCAAGTAACAGGCGTTGTTAAACTACAACTGCCAGCGGGCAAAGCAACACCCGCACCACCAGTAGGCTCTGCATTAGGCCCAACAGGTATTAACATCCCGATGTTTACTAAAGAGTTTAATGCCAAGACAGCAGACAAAGCAGGTTTAATTATACCTGTAATCATCACTATCTATAAGGACCACACATTCTCTATGGTTCTTAAGACTCCACCAGCACCAGTACTCATTAAGAAGGCATGCGGTATAGAGTCAGGTAGTAAAGTTCCCAATAAAGACAAGGTAGCCAAAATAACCAAGGCTCAAGTAATGGAGATAGCCAAGGCTAAGATGGTTGACCTGAATGCAGCAAGCCTAGAGACTGCTTGTTCTATGATTGCCGGTACTTGTCGCAGTATGGGCATAGTGGTAGAGGAGTAAATGGTGTAATATGGGAAAGAGATATTTAGAGATTGCAAAAAAAGTTGATAGTACTAAACTGTATGAAGTAGATGAAGCAGTCGAGTTAGCACTTGAGACTGCAACAGCCAAGTTCGACGAAACAATGGAATTACACGTCAGGTTAGGCGTTGACCCAAGACACGCTGACCAACAAGTCCGTGGCGTAGTAGTACTACCCAACGGCACAGGTAAAAAAGTGCGTGTATTAGTCATAGCCAAGGGCGCTAAGGCTGATGAAGCAACGGCAGCAGGAGCGGATTTTGTCGGAGCCGAAGACGTTATCGCCAAGATTCAAGCAGGTTGGTTCGACTTTGACGTATGTATCACAACACCAGATATGATGGGTCTAGTTGGTCGTATCGGTAAACTGTTAGGACCTAAGGGCTTGATGCCTAACCCCAAGAGTGGCACAGTATCTATGGACGTAACCAAGGCTGTTACTGATGTTAAGGCTGGTAAGGTTGAGTACCGTGTTGACAAGACAGCTATATGTCACGTAATTTTCGGTAAGAAGTCATTCGGTAAAGAGAAACTAGCAGAGAACCTCAAGACCATTATGGACGCCATAATCAAGGCTAAGCCGTCAGCAAGTAAGGGCACATACCTCAAGAGCGTAGTCATAACATCAACAATGGGCGCTGGCGTCAAGGTGCTATACAGAATGGCACAATAGCATTAATTAGTTGCCCCACATAACAATTCGTATCCATAGACAGCAAGTATACAAGTAAATCTTGCCGAGGTACAAGCCAAAACGAAGATATTCTTCTGCCCTTGTATCCTTACATTGATACGAGGGCAATTATTTTATAGAATAAAATAAGGAGGAAAACGATGGAAGAGAGAATTAGCCAACAGAGACAACAGAACATTGAGATAGTTGAGCAGATTAAACAGCATATTAATAACAGCACCGCTATGGTCATTATTGACTATAAGGGATTGACTGTTGCACAAGATACCGAGTTTAGAAAGGCTTTTCGAGAACAGAATGTAGAGTATAAGGTACTCAAGAACACTCTTGTCCGCATAGCGCTCAACGAACTAGGTTACACAGAGTTCGACTCAGCACTTAATGGCACGACTGCAGTCGCTTTTGCCAAGGGCGACGCACTAGCCGCTGCTAAAGTAGCTGTAGACTCAATCAGCAAGTACAACGCTATGGCTGTGAAGTGTGGCATGATAGATAAGAAGTTTATCGACGCAGACGCAGTTCAAGCATACGCCAAAGTGCCCAGTAAACCAGCCTTGCTATCCATGTTGTTGTCCGTACTTCAAGCACCTATACGTGGCTTGGCAGTAGCACTCAACAGAGTAGCAGAGAAACAGAACGGTTAGTCCCACCGAATAATAGGCTACAGTGTAGATGGCACTAGAAATCATCATAATAAATTATTTAGGAGAATTATAATGGAAATCGCAAAATTGATTGAAGAAATTAAGAATATGACAGTATTAGAGCTTAACGATTTAGTTAAGGCTATCGAAGCAGAGTTTGGCGTATCTGCCGCTGCTCCAGTTGCTGCTGCTGGTGGCGCTGCTGCAGTTGCCGCTCCTGTTGAAGAGAAGACGGAGTTCGATGTAGTGCTAACCTCTTTTGGCGAAAAGAAACTAGAAGTAATCAAAGTTGTTAGAGAGTTGACAGGTCTAGGCCTGGTCGATGCAAAGAAAATGGTTGAATCTGCTCCACAGACAGTTAAGGAAGGACAACCAAAGGATGAGGCCGAGAAAATTGTCGCTAAACTTAAGGAAGCCGGCGCAACTGCTGAACTTAAATAATCCTTTACACAATTATTACGTTGTATTGAAAATGCACTCTGTATGGAGTGCATTTTTTTTGTCTTATGATATTATTAATACATTATCACAGTGTTGTCATAAGTAATTAAGGTAAGGTGTGTAATAATCAGTATGCGAGTTATGTAGATAACTTATGCAACACAGCTGATACAATAGTGATTATCTACTCTATGACCAGTTTAAATACGGTGGTAACCTCGGCATATAATCTAAGAGTTATTTGATGTTCGCCTGTCATCTTGATAGGGGATGTTAGCAAGACACATTTTTTGTCAATATTGAACCCCTGTTCGTTGAGAGCATTAACTATTGCTTGGCTGGTAATAGCGCCATATAGCTTACCCATCTCGCCCTTCTTGGCGACTATTCTAACTGTCCTTCCTCTAATTGAGTCTGCCAGCGCCAGTGCATCTTTTTTCTCATTAAGTTTAGCAACTCTTTCCTGTTCTCTCTGTGCCTCAGTCCTCTTTATCTGTTCTGGTGTGGCAGCCACAGCCAATCCATTGCGAAATAAGTAGTTGTTGGCAAAGCCATCGGCAACGTTTTTGACATCGCCCTTTTTACCCTGTCCCTTAACATCGGCTGTAAGAATAACTTTCATATTTAATGTCTCCTTATTGTACATCTTGTGGTTAACACTTTAACATATAGAGCGTATTTTGTCAATATATAACATCCTTTTTTGACCTCATACATAATTGATATGTCTGTTGCCAAGAATAATACTGTACATAGATGAACAGGAGGAACAATAATGAGTAACAACAATCAATGTATCAATTGTGAAGTATGTGAGTGCGAACACAACAACAGAAGTTGTAAGTGTTGTAGCCTATCTACTATCACGGTAACCAATCACGACTCTATACCAAGTGCACATTACTGCAAGAACTACAGACCCTTTAAAGGCTAATAGGTGGATTACCTGTATTCACGTAGGAAAAGGAAGTTGCCCAAAAACTTCCTTTTTTACTACTCTTTTGTATTGACAAGGCTATATAATTGTTTTAGAATAATACTGCAATTTGGCTTAACCCCTTTTTTTTACGGAGGATGTAATCATGTTAGGTGCCCCCTTAAGTGATATCAAAATCTTTGCTGGAAACGCAGGTAAGACACTGGCTAAGAACATATGCGCCAACCTAGAGATGAGTCTAGGTGATATGGACGTGTTGAGATTCTCGGACGGCGAAGTGGCAGTCAATATCAAGGAAACGGTTAGAGGCAAGGACGTTTTTCTTGTTCAGTCTACGTCCCACCCTGTCAATGAGAATCTAATGGAGCTTCTCATTATAATAGATGCACTCAAGAGAGCATCAGCAGACCGTATTACTGCAGTAATTCCATACTTCGGCTATGCAAGACAGGACTGGAAGGCTCGTGCTAGGGACCCAATAAGCGCTAGACTGGTCGCTGACTTGATAACTACAGCTGGTGCGAGCAGGGTACTAACTATGGATTTACATTCTGCACAGTTGCAAGGGTTCTTCGATATCCCACTTGACCACCTAGTTGGACAAGGTCTGTTATCTAAGTATTTCATACAGAATGGCTACAAGACTGAAGATTTAGTTATCGTTGCGCCTGATGTGGGTTCAGTGAAGCGTGCTCGTTCTATGGCTACCAAGTTCAATGCACCTATCGCTATTATTGATAAGCGCCGTCCCAAGGCTAATGTCATGGAAGTAATGAACATTATCGGTGATATAGATGGCAAGGTCTGTATAATGGTTGACGATATGATAGACACTGCTGGTACTATATGTCAGGGTGCCATTGCACTCCGTGATCAGGGCGCCAGCAAGGTGTTGGCATGTTGTTCACACGGCGTATTATCCGGTCCTGCTATAGAGTGGATTATGGACAGTCCTATTGAGAAACTTGTCATGCTGGACACCATAGAACAGCCTCCAGAGAATTTGTGCTCCAAGATAATACAAGTTGGCGTATCGGAGTTATTCGCCTCTGCTATATCTAATATATATACCCACCATTCTGTAAGTAAATTGTTTGAATAGAATTAAATATACTTGTCAATACTCCTACTGAATCAAGTAGGAGTTTTTTTTATGTTACGAATTACTATGGTTATGGCACTAGTCTGTGTGTTACTGGTAATGCTATACGCTATGCCCAAGTCGCTTATCACAGTACTCGAACTACCCAGCGCAACATACTACATATACAGTCAAGATGATACAGGACTTGACACTGGTCAATCGGGAAGAGCTACCATAACTCGGTGCGACTATGCGACTGCTAGACAACTTGCTCGTCATACAGAGGGCATACAGGGATTTAGTATGAGTCTAGCTACAGATATAGCGCAAATTAAACGGATTTTGCATCAGTTGGACGTAATTATTGTGCAAAGTGAGGTTATAGGCTCAATCAGCAGTATCTATGGATACTCACCCAGAATAGCAGGTGGAATCAATATAGACGGAACAATTATCAACATACAACTAGCCTATAGTAATGGCATACTACATATTGGCAGTCCCGTTATTCTCGGCAGTTATTAGTACCCCCCAAAAAAAATAATTGCGCGCATGCTAGTTTATTAACTGCTCAATGTGTAAATACTTACTAGCACAATAACAATGTAATTAGGAGGAAAAACTATGCACGTTAATGCAAAAAAACCAACAAGATTCAGCAGATTTTTACGCAACAATCTAGCCATCATCATAATAGTTGCCTGTCTTGTTGCAGTAACGACAATAATTATTGTGGCTTCAACATTACCGAACAATGATGTATTGCCCACCGACGGAGACCCATTTATTTCTCAACCAAACAATCCAGTAATTGATGACCCCGGCTCCAATCCAAATGGGCCAGATCCTAACGAAGGGGTCGACCTCAAACTCAAAATGTTTACCTTGCCGGTCAAAAGCGAATATACCATTGGCATGGACTACACTAATGACGGCGACTCTCTGTTCGTGTTCAATGACACACTCAATAGGTGGCAGTCGCATAGGGCAGTAGACTTCATCGCTCCGGAAAACACTGATGTGTATGCTATGAGAAACGGTACGGTTATCGAAGTTGGTAGTAACTTCGGGTATGGTAATTACTGTATAATCAATCACGGAGATGGCATAGTGGCGACCTATGCTTCGTTAGACAACATTGTGCTGACGCAAGGACAGGAGGTTATTAAGGGTGATAAAGTAGGTCAAATATCCACGAGTGCGTCCTACGAGTTTATAGACGGCGCTCACTTGCACCTCGAGATGACTCTTAATGACAAGGCTGTCAATCCATGGGATTATATTACGATAGACGAACAAAATCAACAGTTAGAATTAAGTAATCAATAGCGCTAGGTCGTATGATAAGATAAGGACACAATTAGTTGTGTCCTTTTCGCCATTATAAGAGTAGTTCTGTCAAAAGGCTATCTCTTTTTTGATGCTATCACCACTATGATAGAGGAAAAAGAGATAAAGCTAAGTCTATGGATATTTACATTGAGTATGCCATAATTGACAATTTATTACTAGACTACATACTGTTCTTGGCTACTTCGTTGACGCTCAAAATGAACAGAAAAATTAGTCGATTACTACTCTGTTCTGCAATTGCAACTATTGTAGCCATAATCATACCAATACTCTGCCAGTCACTGCCAACTATCTTGATTGCCGTTATTAAACTGATATGTGCTCCCTTGCTGTGTTTACCACTGTGCTATAAGGACAGGATGTCAAGGTATGTGTGGTCTATTATGATTTTCGTCGCATACACTATACTTCTAGGTGGCACAATATACGCGATTATGCTATTTACCAATAATTATATGCCCAGTAGCGTGGCGCTAACATATAGTGCTTCTGTACCAATAGGTGTATATCTGTTGGCTATGCTTCTATTCGGCTACCTAGTCGCAAACATCGTCAAATACATAATAAGTGTAAGACATATTGCCAAGTTTGAATATACAGCCACATTTAGTATTATGCACAAGCAATTCAGCGTACAATCCTTCCTAGATAGTGGTAATACCCTAATGTATAGGGATAAGGCAGTCTGTTTTGTACTGGATAGACAACTCTGTAAGCGTCTAGGTGCGCTAATATCACAAGGCATAGCAACCAATCAACTCAAACTAGAATATGTTCCCTTCTCTACTGTTGCCGGCAAAGGTGCCACTGTTGCCATACAGGTGGACGACTTTACAATATGTGGTGCGACATCTACTATCTATCTCGCATTGTCCAAGGGGGAGAATAGGGGATATTCCATTATGATTAACAGTTATTTACTACCTCAAGGAGAACCAGTATGAAACTAATAGAACTCATAACTAGCATTCTGCTACCTAGATTAGGGCACAATCTATTAGACTACATATGCGGTAACGAAGTGCTACCCACTCCACTTGATGCTGAGGAGGAGGGACGGCTACTCGAACTAGTCGCATGTGCAGACAGTCAAGCTAAGGATAAGTTGATTGAACACAATCTTCGACTGGTAGTATATCTTGCCAAGAAGTTTGAGAATACTGGACTAGATTTAGAGGATTTAGTATCTGTCGGGACTATTGGACTGATTAAGGCAGTCAACTCCTTTGAGGCTGACAAGAATATTAAGCTGGCGACTTATGCCAGCCGTTGTATTGAGAACGAGATACTAATGTATCTACGCAAGGTAGTCAAGCGAAAATGTGAGATATCTCTGGATGAGCCGTTAAATGTAGACGGCGAGGGTAATGAGTTGTTGTTAGGCGACACACTGGGTACAGATACCGACTGCGTATATAAGGATATAGAGCAATCAGTTGATCGTCAACTGTTGCTCGCAGGTATCACTAAACTCAGCACAAGAGAACAGAGAATAGTACTCATGCGATTCGGCCTGTTCGGCACTGAGGAGCGCACCCAGAAGGAGGTGGCAGACCTATTAGGCATATCTCAGTCATACATCTCTAGGCTAGAAAAACGCATTATCTTATGCCTCAAGCGCGAAATAAATAAACTTATATAATATGACTAGTCCACATTATGACAGTTGTCGATACAGACAGCATAGCGTCAGTATGCGGTTGTGTGCAGATAACATTATTAAGGGATAATAATATGAGAATAGTTTTTACGGGGGGAGGCTCCGGTGGACATGTAATGCCCAACCTTGCCTTGATTAATGAGATAGGTGATAGAGCGGACATTCACTATATAGGTAGTAACGGTATTGAACATACCTTGCTTGCTCAATATAAGAATGTTACTTATCACTGCTACAATCCACCAAAACTCAAAAGGCAACTAGCCTTATCCAATCTGACAATACCAATTAGGTTGATTCAATCTATTAAACAAGCAAGTGCTATTCTGCGCAAGATATCTCCTGATGTTGTTTTTTCTAAGGGTGGTTATGTTGGTCTGCCAGTGGTATATTCTGCCAGCAGACTGAACTTGCCATGCGTTGGACATGAGGCTGACAGAACGCTAGGATTAGCTCACAGACTAGTTGTCGGTAGGTATGAACGATTGTTCACCACTTTTGACACACCTCGTCCGTATAAGAACATGTGTCGTGTGGGTGCTATACTTCGTCAATCTATCTATCACGGCAATCCCCAAGAGGGCTTAAAAATATGTGGTTTTGATGGCTCTAGACCTATTCTTCTGTTACTGGGAGGTAGTCTAGGTGCGACCTCTCTCAACGACTTCTATATGAACAACACACAGGCATTAACTGACTCCTATGATTGTATACTCGTAACCGGCAAAGGTAAGGATTCTGCAAGCAAACCTCACTTCAAAGTTATGTCATACTGCAACAGCATTGAACATCTCTATGCCTGCACATCAGTGTGCGTAACTCGCGGTGGAGCTAATACACTGTGTGAGTTAACGGCACTAAGTATCCCATTCGTTGCAATACCACTAGCCAATGCCTCACGCAATGAACAGACTGCTAATGCTGAGTATTTCTTAAGCATTCAAGCAGGTACGATACTTGCGCAGAAGAACTTGACAATCAGTAATCTGTTATCTAGTATTTCGTCAGCGCAGGATAATCACTTCGTCAACGCTGATGTTGCTCGTAGTATAGACGGTACGCGTATTGTAGTGGATTATTTGTTGTCAAAAAAAAGGTAGATTATTGACATTTTGTCGAATAATTATTGTATAATTGTCTTGTATGTGTTATCCTAATTAAGTAGTAAGGGCAGCAGTCCTTATTATACTGGAATGTTATTATGATAAATGTACAATTACCATTTGCTGCTTATTTGATATCTAACGGATTCGGCATAGCAGTTCTAACTGTGTTGGTATTGAGCAGTGTCAATAGAGCCAGTTTTCAAACGATGGATGACAGACTATATTGGCTTGCATTGTTTACCACTATGGTCATTTTGGTCATAGATACATTGGTGTGGGAGTTTGATGGTCTTCACGCGCCCAATGCACGTACTGTTAACCTTATCCTTAATTGCTTGTATTATCTGCTTCAGCCAATACCATGTCTAATCTGGTGCCTGTATGTAGACTATAAACTGTACCAAAGCGACGCACACGTCAAGCGTTCAGCATTTTATCTCACTATTCCTGTCGTAATATCGAGCATACTATCCATACTGTCTATATGGTTCGATTTGTATTTCACAATAAGTGCGAACAATATCTACTCTCGTTCTAGACTAGGTTCAGTAATGTTCATACTGTGCTTACTGTTCTTCATACATGCGTCAATGCAGTTGATAGTTAATAGGAAAAGGCTGGACAGGAGAAATCTATGCACACTGCTCATATATGTCGCTCCACCAATTGTAGCTACGATACTACAGTTCATATTCTACGGACTGGCAGTTATATGGATATCTTCTGTACTATCTCTTCTTATAGTCTATATCAATATACAGAATAATGAATTAATTATAGATTATACTACTAAGCTATACAACAGAAGGAGTCTAGAGGCGTATCTAGCTTCAGAGATGATTAAGGTTGCCAATCTCAATAAGCTACTGGTAGTAATGCTAGATGTAGACAGTTTTAAGGACATCAACGATACATATGGACACAATGAGGGGGATAATGCACTCTCTGCCGTTGCAGAATTACTCTTAGCCTGCTTTGATAGTAAGTCATTTATCTGCCGTTATGCAGGTGATGAGTTCGTAGTAGTGCTCAAGGTGCCAGAGGGTAAGTCGCCACATGATGTCATTGAGGATTTTCGCGTTAAGAGTTATAGATACAGTGCCAACCTAGAGTTGCCCTATAAACTAGATTTCAGCATCGGATATGAGTTATTCACTACCAAGATAATATCAGTGCACAACATCATAGGTAATGCCGACAAGAATATGTACCTAGATAAAGCGCATAAGCTCAACCACGAAATAATGGCGCATTAGTTATAGCTAACATACAAGAGTCTACTATAATGGTGGACTCTTCTTATTTACTATAACTCTAGTGCTGTTTGTCGTATTATGTCGATAATGCAGTATTACATGACAATAGCACTACGGTCAACTATCGTTGTATTACACAACATCTACGTATATGTTGACACTTTATCAGTCGGCTTTTTCGCATGCCATCAACTCATAGCTCTTACTTAACACAAGTGTCTACTTATATGTGGACACTTTATCAGTCGGCTTTTTCGCATGCCATCAACTCATAGCTCTTACTTAACACAAGTGTCTACTTATGGCTCAACATCTTAGCTAATTATCCCATACTATTACTCGACACAAGAGTCTACTATAATGGTGGACTCTTCTTATTTACTATTACTCTAGTGGTGTTTGTCGTCTTATGTCGAAAACGTATATAAACACAATCCTGACAAAATGGTGCATTTGGTATGTTTATTACTGAAGTGGCTTCTTAATGATAGTTATTCCCTGCCAGCTGATAACCTAACAGTATTTCTTGGCACAATAGTCACCTTAATGGTGCTTCTTACGATACCGATGTAAATAACGCTTGTCGTGTTTTGTCGAAAAAGCCAGTATATCCAAATCTATTGACAAATAATGTCATTTACATTACTATATGTTCTAATAAATATGACATAGAATTGTCAACAATATGTACATTCACGCAGTAGTGAGATGTGCAAAGGAGTCTAATAATGCAGAATAGTGTCCTGTTGGGGATACTGATGACTCTGCTCGGTAACAAGCAGGTTACAAGCGCACAGTTAGCAGAAAAATATGAAGTATCTAGACGCACGATATTTCGCTATGTCGATGTGTTGTGTCAAGCAGAGATACCTATCTATGCCAACCCAGGCAGGCACGGCGGATTCGGCATAATAGACAGTTACAAGATGACCTCTACATTCTTTACCCCGACCGAATATAACTGTTTGCTGTCAGCAGTAAAGAGTTATTCGCAGAAGGATGCCGTCGCGACATTATTACTCGACAAACTTAATGCATTATCTCGCCCCCAAATACCGGATAATTATCTGGCTACAGATCAATTAGTGGTAGAGATGTCAGTCACCCCTGCACTTCTTGGTAATATATTGGTATTGAAGAATGCCATATGTAAGAGCTTGGTGGTTAATATAGATTATCAATATGAGGATACATCAGCTAGAAGACAAATACTGCCTCACACCATACTGTATAGGAATGCCATCTGGTATGTGAACGCATATTGTAGGAGTAAACAAGATTTTAGGTTATTCGTTATCAACAGAATCAAGTTAATTAATACCACTGACGAAATCTTTACACCTCAACAGGGTAACATCATTAAGTCAATATCTACTCAACTGCCCGCTGTTGTCAAGGCAGAGGAGTTCTATATCTCATTTACTCAAGACGTGCTATCAGAGATAGAGGACTGGCTGGGAACTGACGCCATAATGCATACCAGAGCAGGACTTGTTGCTGTCGCAACATTGCCCATTGATAGAGCACTAGTGGCTAGAATTCTCACATTCGGCAATAGCGTTAAGGTAGAGAGTCCGGACAGACTCAAGATTGCCATTATCAAGACCATAACTCAATCTCTAGACAATTATAAGTAGACATAACCTGTAACTATGTCATGTCATTATTGATAATACTAATATTTCTCAACCGACTGTCGGAGCATATTATATATTTATTTAAGCGTAAACGCAGTTGAATGTATACTAATAATTGCATTATCCATATACTAGAACCTTATGCTGTGTGATTATCAATGCTAATGTCTACACCTAATTGACTGTCTGTGTGTCATCTAATACTCAAACTTAGTATACACAGTACTGAGTTCATCACATAGCACTTGACAAGACAATAAAAAAAAGGAGTAGCGACATTGACGCTCTCCTCATTATATACTGTGCTTCCCTAATTGACTGAATGAGCCGAACAGGTATGCAAGTAGGTGGCTCCCTTACGGCATCCCCGTGGCACACAGCGAAATCTGCTTAATGCTGCTGCTTCCGCCCTGACATGGTTCACAGCACACCATTGCACGGGACCTTAATATCAACACTCCTTGCTTGCGCCACACTTTCCACACACCAGCCTCTATAGGGCATGTCAGCCTCGCTGTAGTGGATTGCGAGTAACAGGGCACCACTAGCTCCCCGCCTAGCACAGTGAAAGCATTATACACTATATATAATCATTTGGCAACTCATTAGACATATTTGATGCTCTTGTTATATGGGCGCAAAATGTATAAAAACATAAAAACAAGTCAAAGTTGCTCAAAACACTTTACAAATACCCGATTATTGATTAAACTAGGTGCATAAATGCGTTACCAGTAGGGACACGGTGACAAGATAAACTGCGTACAGAGTTATTCTGCAACAGAGACTTGACGAATGGTGAGATCGTCATAAACGCAACTATTCTTGAGACAGGAATGTCATTCATTATCACCCTGCGATGCAGGCCAACTGAACGAGGACCATACCTTAATTAAGTCGACTCGGCACTCTTCCGTTATCACAAGAGGCGATATTCATAGCAGATATGAGTGTATGCAGTTATTGTATATAGCCCTGTTTATGCTGTGATGTCAACAATCACGGCTTTTTTTAAGATAAATAAGTGTATTAATGACCATAATATGGGGGACAGATTATGTATAAAAAAGTAGATACCAGTTTAGATTTTGCCAAAAGAGAGTTAGATATACTGGATTATTGGCAGAAGAATGATATTATCAATCAGTCTTTGCATCTAAATGAAGGTAAGGAAAGTTTTACATTCTATGACGGACCACCTACAGCCAACGGCAAGCCACACATCGGCCATGTGCTGACAAGGGCCATGAAAGACTTGATTCCTCGCTACCGTGTGATGAAAGGATACTCCGTGCTCAGGAAGGCTGGATGGGATACCCATGGATTGCCAGTTGAGTTAGAAGTGGAAAAACATTTAGGATTGGACGGTAAGCAAGACATCGAGAAGTACGGCATAGAGCCTTTTATTCAGAAGTGCAAGGAGAGTGTCTGGCTATACAAGAAAGAATGGGAGCAACTATCTCATAGAGTCGCTTTCTGGGTAGATATGGACAACCCATACATTACCTATGATAACAACTATATAGAATCGCTATGGTGGGCGCTGAAAACCATATTCGATAAGGGTTTGATATATAAAGGACACAAGATTGTCCCTTACTGCCCACGCTGTGGAACTGCTCTATCTAGCCACGAAGTAGCACAGGGGTATAAGGATGTCAAAGAATCCAGTGTAGTAGTGCGATTCCCTGTAGAAGGTAAGCAGAATACGTATTTCCTTGCATGGACAACTACGCCATGGACACTACCGTCTAACGTAGCACTCTGCGTTAACCGTAAACAATTATACAGCACAGTTAAATGCGGTAACGATTACTATATACTGGCTAAGGAGCTGATATCTGCGCACTTTAGTGAGGGCAGTTATGAGATAGTAGATACAGTAGAGGGTCGCGCGCTAGAGTATGCCAAGTACGTACCACTTTTCCCATATCAACAGGAAAAAGCATACTACGTTACATGCGATAATTATGTAACGCTGACTGATGGCACAGGCATAGTACACATAGCGCCTGCATTCGGCGAAGACGATTCTAACGTGGGGCGCAAGTATAACTTACCTTTCGTTCAGATGGTTAACGACAGAGGTAATTTCGTTGAGCAGGCTGGCAGTATAGCTGGTATGTTCTGTAAGGATGCAGATAAGGTCATTATATCAGACCTAATGAACAGAGGATTGTTATATAAAGAATTGTTGTATGAGCACAGTTATCCATTCTGTTGGAGATGTGATACACCATTACTGTACTATGCGCGCAAGAGTTGGTTTATTAAGATGACAGCAGTCAAAGAGCAGTTAGTAGCCAACAACCGTAGCGTTAATTGGATACCTGACAATATCAAAGAGGGTAGAATGGGCAATTTTGTTGGCAATGTCATTGACTGGGGTATCTCTCGAGAGAGGTATTGGGGGACACCATTACCATTCTGGGTATGTAATAAATGTGGCAAAATACACGCAGTTGGCAGTATTGAGGAGTTACACCAACTGAGTGGTTGCGATAAGAATATAGAGTTGCACCGTCCATTCATAGATGAGGTTACTTTCCCTTGCCAATGTGGCGGAGTGTATAAGCGCACACCTGAGGTCATTGACTGCTGGTTCGACAGCGGTAGTATGCCTTATGCTCAGTGGCATTATCCCTTCGAGAATAAGGAGTTGTTCGAGAAGAACTTCCCCGCACAGTTTATTAGCGAGGCTACAGACCAGACAAGAGGATGGTTCTACACACTCCTAGCAGTGTCCACACTGTTATTTGGCAAGAGCAGTTTTGAGAACTGTCTAGTATTGGGGCTTGTTGGAGATAAGGATGGAATCAAGATGAGCAAGCACCTAGGTAACGTTGTCAGCCCGTGGGACCCGTTGGGTAAACAGGGTGCAGACGCAGTCCGTTGGTATTTCTATACTGGCAGTCAGCCTTGGCTACCCACCAGATTCTATGATGAGGCAGTGAGCGAAGGACAGCGCAAGTTCATGGGAACGCTGTGGAACACGTACGCCTTCTTCGTGCTGTATGCAGATATTGATAAGTTCAACCCCGCCAGTTATCAGCTAGAGGACTGTAAACTATCTGTAATGGACAGGTGGATACTGTCAAAACTCAACACATTAATAGATTATGTTGATAATGGACTAGATAGATATGAGGTAACTGAGACTGCCAGAGAGATAGAGAGATTCGTTGACCTGCTATCCAACTGGTATGTAAGGCGTTGCCGTGAGAGATATTGGGGCAGTCAATGGACAGATGACAAGCAATCAGCATATGTTGTGCTGTACAATGTGTTGTTAACGTTGACCAAGTTGTGCGCACCATTCGTGCCATTCATCAGTGAGGAAATGTACCTCAATCTAGTGCCTAACTTCTATAAAGATGCACCCAAGAGTGTTCATTTAACCTCTTATCCAGTCTGTAACAATCAATATGTCGATAAGCAGTTGGAAATAGGTATGGATGCCGTACTAGACATTGTGGCATTAGGGCGCAACTGCCGTAACGCAAGCAACATCAAGAACCGTCAACCGTTAAGCAAAATGTACGTTGTCAGCAAGGTAGAACTGAGTGATGAGTTGAAGGATGTTGTTTGTGATGAACTCAACATCAAGAATATCCTCCCAAGCTACCAGGCTAACGCATTCGTCAGTTATCAACTCAAGCCTCAACTCAAGACGCTTGGACCTAAGTATGGTAAGATACTTAATTGTATTAGGACATACTTGTTAACAACTACAGATGCTAAACGGATAGTGGATACAGTCAACAATGGCGACACTTATAGTGTGGAGATAGCAGGCGTACAGGTTGAGCTCACGCAACAAGATTTACTGATAACCACAATGGGAAAAGAGGGCTATAGTGTTGCCAGTCAACTAGAAACTACAGTGGCATTGGATACGACTTTGACACAAGAGTTAATCGAGGAAGGACTACTTAGAGAACTAGTAAGTAAGATTCAATCCATGCGCAAGGAATGCGATTATAATGTTATCGACCACATCAACTTGAGTGTTGAGGGTGGTAAAGAAGTGTTGAATGTACTCAACAAGTATCAGCAGGAGATTAAGAGGGACACATTGACAGACAATATTGTAGATAACAATGGCACAAGTAAAGAATGGGATATCAACGGCCACAACGTAGTAATTACTATGTGTGTTAATAAATAGGGTTATTAGAATGAACATATCGAATGCAAGGACAGAATAATGATTAAGTGGAAGGATTACAGTGTAATCGCCACAGGCGATTATGAGAAACTAGAACGGTGGGGAGATGTTATCCTATTAAGACCAGATCCTCAAGTCTTATGGCATTGGAGTCAGGACAGGCAAGCGTTACCTAGACCACATGCACACTATCACAGAAGTGCAACAGGTGGGGGCAGTTGGGAGTATCTATCCACGATACCTGAGGAATGGACAGTCAGTTGGGGAGAATTGACATTCATGGTTAAGCCCATGGGGTTCAAGCACACAGGTCTATTTCCCGAGCAAGCAGTCAACTGGCAGAAAATGATAGAACTCATTAAGGGTGCCAACAGACCGATAAGCGTGCTTAACCTGTTCGGCTACACTGGTGGGGCAACGGTGGCATGCGCATATGCAGGTGCCAGCGTGTGCCATGTAGACAGCGCCAAGAATATGGTAGAGCGAGCAGGATTAAACGTAAAGCTATCTAATCTTATGGATAGAACGGTGCGTTACATAGTTGAGGACTGTAAGAAGTATGTTATACGTGAGATTAAGAGAGGTCACAAGTACGATGCAATCATCATGGACCCACCCAGTTATGGGAGAGGTGCTAACGGCGAGATATGGAAAATAGAGGATGACTTATTCGATTTTGTGTGTTTATGCAGACAAGTATTATCAGATAAACCACTTTTTGTCCTCATTAATTCATACACAACTGGCCTACAACCTACCGTGATTGCCAACTTGCTTATGTTAGCACTTGCAGGTATTAAGGGCAATGTCAGTAGTTACGAAGTCGGGTTGCCCACAGAGGAGGGCATAACACTGCCATGTGGATGCTCGGCAATATTTATTGGAGAATAGTATGAACAGAGAGTTTACAATGGAAGATGTGCCAATTCTGCACGAAGACAATCATATACTAGTCGTAGTCAAGCCACAGAACATTCCCACTCAGGCAGATAAGAGTGGTGATTTGGATTTATTGACGCTACTTAAGGGCTATATTAAAGATAAATATAATAAACCGGGTGAGGTGTACTTAGGTCTTGTTCATAGACTGGACAGACCAACTGGAGGCGTAATGGTTTTCGCACGGACCAGCAAAGCTGCCGCACGACTGAGTGAATCATTTTTTACCCACACTACAGAGAAGAAGTATCTAGCAGTCATCAACGGTGAACTCAACAGTACTCAGGGTACTCTTGTGTCGTGGCTCAAGAAGAATGCTCTAACTAATACAGTCTACGTAGCGACAAGTGGCACCGATGGTGCTAAACGTGCAGAACTTGACTATAAGGTACTACAGGTGGAAAAAGGTCTATCACTTATTCAGGTGCAGTTAGGCACTGGGCGTAGCCACCAGATAAGAGTACAACTGGCATCTCAAGGCAATCCTATATGCGGTGATGTACGATATGGTGGCGATAAGTACGGTAAATCCCCCTTGGCATTATGGGCATACCAACTGGTTTTTGCTCATCCCGTTACTCAGGAAAAAATGGTATTCGTCTGCTATCCACCCGAGATTATGCCCTTTACACTGTTTGATATAGATAAATATATTGACTATTTCCACCAGAGCGAAGACTAACACTTGGTATAAGACTAAGAGCAGGAGTTACATTCTGCTCTTTATTTATGTGTTGAATTATATGATGTGGCTATTGAGAACGAGCGTATGTGATACATATTGCGTGTCTGTGAGTGTCAAATAAGCAACAGTAATCCTAATGATAAGAAATGTCCTCAAGGTTAATGGTGCTATAATTATTGATAACTATTAACTTAATGTTTAACAGTTAGAGCATAGCAGATAGATAGATAACCATTGATATTAATTATCATAAGAGTGATAATCAATGCAGAGAATCAATACTGTTAATAACCATAAACATACACACTTAATAACTGACAATGAGTAATTGACAGACAGATAAGTCAACTAATGTAGGCAACAATAAACCCCGATGGTGACAAATGTTCTAATACTCAATACTGTTAGTTGTATTAATATATTTTTATTCTACGGCTAACAGTTAGTGACTGACAATTAGTTGCTTACAGATAGATAAGTCAACTAATGTAGGCAACAATAAACCCCGAGGGGATAAACACTCTCGGGGTAATTCTGTTAATAGTATTGATATCTATTTACTTAACTGCTTGATAAACGGCAACTGCACATGCGACCGTTGCGCCTACCATGGGGTTATTACCCATTCCAATTAAGCCCATCATCTCTACGTGTGCAGGGACACTAGATGACCCTGCGAACTGAGCGTCACTGTGCATTCTGCCCATTGTATCGGTCAAGCCGTATGATGCAGGGCCCGCTGCTACATTGTCTGGGTGAAGTGTTCTGCCTGTGCCACCGCCACTTGCTACGCTAAAGTACTTCTTATTATGCTCAACAGCCCATTTTTTGTATGTGCCGGCTACTGGATGTTGGAAACGAGTTGGGTTGGTGCTATTGCCGGTTATGGACACATCAACTTGTTCGTGTTGCATAATGGCAACACCCTCGGATACGTCGTCTGCACCATAACAACGCACAGATGCTTTCTCACCCTTACTGAATGCGACAACACGCACAATGTTGAGTTTATCTTCGGTGTGGTCAAAATACGTTTGAACGTAGGTGAATCCGTTAATTCTACTGATGATGTACGCTGCGTCCTTGCCTAGTCCGTTAAGGATAACTTGTAGGGGCTGTTTACGCACTTTGTTGGCAGTCTTGGCTATGCCTATTGCACCTTCTGCAGCGGCAAACGACTCGTGGCCAGCCAGGAAAGCAAAACATTTAGTATCCTCACTAAGTAGCATTGCACCTAGATTGCCGTGTCCTAGACCTACCTGTCTGTGATCTGCAACCGAACCCTTGATACAGAATGACTGCAGACCTACACCTATCATCTCTGCTGCCTCACTAGCAGACTTAACACCTTTTTTGAGCGCAATAGCACATCCTACAGTATATGCCCACACAGCATTCTCGAATGCTATGGGCTGAATGCCCCTAACTATACTGTCTACATCAACGCCTGCTTTATCGCAGATGTCCTTGGCTTGCTCTAAATCCTTAATACCATACTGTGCAAGCACTTTATTGATATTATCTATTCTTCTGTTATAATTCTCAAAAGTAATCATTGTTATGTCCTCCTACCCATGGCGTGGATTGATAACTTGAACTGCGTCATCAAATCTACCGTATCTGCTTGTAGCCTTAGCAAGAGCGTCAGTACCACTCATACCCTTATTTACATAGTCCATCATTTTGCCCAGATGAACATTCTCGTATCCTATAACTTCGCTGTTCTCATCCAGTGCCAGTTTAGTAATATATCCCTCAACCAAATCTAGATATCTTACACCTTTGGCGTTAGACGAATAAATGGTTGCCACTTGACTGCGCTGTCCCTTGCCTAAGTCCTCCAGTCCAGAACCGATAGGTAATCCAGCGTCGGAGAATGCAGATTGACTCCTGCCATAGACTATCTGCAAGAACAGTTGTCTCATAGCCACATTGATTGCATCACATACAAGGTCTGTATTGAGTGCTTCGAGTATGGTTTTTCCGACCAGTATCTCGCCTGCCATTGCTGCAGAGTGTGTCATACCAGAGCAACCGATTGTCTCAACAAGTGCCTCCTCAATGATACCCGCCTTGACGTTAAGCGTCAGTTTACAGGCACCTTGCTGAGGTGCGCACCAACCGACACCGTGTGTTAGTCCATTGATATCCTTAATTTCTTTTGCTTGAGTCCATTGTCCTTCTTGCGGTATGGGAGCCGGACCGTGATTACAGCCTTTTTTGACACAACACATATTGTCTACTTCGTGAGTGTATTGCATAAAAAAAAATCCTCCTTAGTTATTTGCCAAGTATATTATATAGTTGAACTGCGGTATTTGGCAACTATTTTGTACTTCATTTAGAGTCTAATAAACCTGCTTTGACATTATTATGCGCTTTTTACACAAGATTGTACTAACTATTTTTGACGAGTATATTGACTTAATAATTAATAATTGATATAATATTAAAAATGCAGTGTGATTTTCATTTACATTCGACTAAATCGGATGGGAGGTTGACACCTGCTCAATTAATCGATAGAGCCAAGCATCGTGGTCTGGACTATGTGTCCTTAACAGATCACGATACCGTTGTCGGTGTAGAGGAGACCGTCAAAGCAGGATTGGCAAATAACATAGGTGTATTGCCGGGCATAGAGATATCTAGTTATGCGGAGACCGAAGTGCATATCTTAGCCTACAATTTAGATTATCAAAATCCTTCTTTGAGTGCCGACTTGGACGAGGTAAAATCCTTAAGAAAAACAAGGAATTATGCCATAGTGGACAAATTAAGGGGTTTTGGTATCTGTGTTGACCTAGACAGATTATACGAGCAGGCGAATGGTAAGACCATAGGCAGACCTGATATTGCCGATGACATGGTGCGACAAGGGATATGTACTTGTCGACTTTCGGCATTTGAAGAATACCTAGGTTTCGACAAAAAAGCCTACGTAAAGAGTAAGCGCCTCACCCCAAAGGAAGCCATTGAACTAGCTACTAGGTATAATGGCATACCAGTGCTTGCCCACCCTAAGAATCTTAAACTGTCCCAGCACGCTACTATAGATCTCATTAAACAACTGATTGGATATGGCTTGCGTGGTATTGAAGCAGATTATTATGCACATACTGAGCTGGAGCGAAAGTTTTATCGATCACTTGCTGATAAATATAAACTAATTGTTACAGGTGGTAGCGATTTTCATGATAATCAGCATGGTGGAGAGTGCGATTTTAGACCTAACAAGTTTACCAGAAAGGTGCTCAAATTGCCAGAGGATACCAATTAACCTATGAAATGCAATAGAAACTTAATGCTTTTGCTCGCGATAATTCTAATTGCGAGTATTTTTTTGCCCGTTACTGCTCACGCAGAATCTTATCCGTGGGACTGCGTAATTGTGCTGTCCTGCGATAAAGTTGACTATACCTATCGATTGAGAGATAATCTAGCCGACATAAGCGATTGGTCCAAGCAGAGCAGAGGCGTCTATCTGTCCTGCCGTCTCAGAAAACAGAAAATTAAGCAATTAACAGACAACGGTTACAGTCTGAGCGAAGCAGTGTGCTATTGCCTGCCACATTTTATAGACTTCTTGTCTATCGTAGCCGACAAAGTTGAATATCATCCCACAGACGCCACTGTTAAGTTTATCAACGGCGCATTCAAATACACGAAGGAAAAGACGGGCAGGTGCATAGATACTGATGAGCTGTGTAATCAAATATACTTAGAATTATCTAGCGACATGCGTGTCGCACTGACAACTCGCATACTTAATCCAACAATTACAGTGGCTATACTTAAGGAACGGACTGTACTGAGGAGCAGTTTCAGTACCTCCTACTCCAGCAGTGGCAGTAGTCGGAGTAGTAATATTGCACTAGCAACAGCCAACTTCGCCTCTTTGACCATTCTCCCTAACCAACGAGTATCATTCAATCAACTGGTTGGCGAGCGTACAACACAGCGAGGATACTCCGTGGGTAAGATTATAGTTGACGGAAAATATGTTGACGGTGTCGGCGGAGGGGTGTGTCAGGTGTCCACAACGCTGTACAATGCGTTACTGCTGGCAGATATTAAGGTCAACTCTCGCAGTCGGCACAGTTTAGTCAGTAGCTACGTTGACCCAGGGTTTGATGCAATGGTGTCAAGCATATCTGATTTAGTATTTACCAATAACACGCAACACAACGTGTATATCAGCGCGCAAGTTACCAAGGACAAAATGATAGTGTTCAATGTGTATGGTGCCAAACTACCATATAAGGTAGTGCGAGAGAGCGTAATAACTGCAAAGACACCGTGTAAACAGCAGAATATCATCGATACACAGGGGCAATATATCAATAGAGTCATCTATACCGATGAGAGTTTCGTACTGAGTATTGGCAGTGATGCGATTAAATCCAAGGCGTATCTCAAATATATGGATGGAGACAGGCTGAACAAGAGAGTACTGATTAGTCAAGACAGCTATATGTCTACTCCCAGAATTGTGGTGTGGGGTGCTAAACAGCGTGTACCCACCCAGACACCAATCAAATAGTGTCGCATTAGAGCATATATAGTTAATTTTGTGCTTGTTCTTATTGAACTGCTCATTGATTTTTGTTTTCTATTTACGTGTAAAGACTTGAAAAAACCCGTTATTATGTGTATAATTACTTAATACTGAATAGTGGAGAATGGATGACATGGCTGAAAAGAATCGCAAGGAAAACACCGTAGTTAATTCTGTAAACAGGGGAAGGGTATTGCCCAGCAATATCGAGGCCGAGCAGAGTCTGCTGGCATGTATGATGATTAACTCCGACTTGGCGCTAGAGATAATAGGCAGTCTTACAGAACAAGATTTTTATACTAAATCGCACCAACTGATTATAGGTGCCATGAGGGGAGTAGCTAGGCTCAACAGCCCAATTGAGTTAGTAACTGTCAAAGATCAACTGGAAAGAGAGGATAAACTAGCACAGGCTGGTGGATTCGATTATCTAGTCGACCTTAATACCATGTTGCCCAGTTCAGCCAATTATAAGGTCTATATGCAGATAGTTCGCCGTTGCGCTCATCTGAGAATGCTCATTAACACATGTGGCGACATTATTGATAAGGCATATTCCGCTCAGGATGATCAAGCCACCATAGCCGAAGCCGAGAAGGCGATATACGACATTCGTCAAGGCAACAGAGCAGGCGAGATCACCAATCTATCAGACAGTATATACGAAGTTATGATGCGGTTCGACAGCGCTCATAGGAATAAGGGCGAGTTAATGGGAATAACTACTGGTATCAAGGGACTAGACAGAGTCACTAGAGGATTCCAGAAGGGCACCCTTGTTATACTAGCAGCCCTAACAGGCGTAGGTAAGTCATCCCTTGCGCTCAATATGGCAGAACATGCAGCCTTAAAGGGTAAAAAAGTCGCAATCTTCTCACTGGAAATGCCCAAGGCAGAGATTGCACAGAGAATTATGTGTTCTTATGCAGGTGTATCGATGTCTAACGCACTGTCTGGCAACTTGACCGAGTACGACTGGGTTAAGATAAATGATGCGTCCGACGTTATAAGCAACCTAGATATATTCGTAGATGATTCATCGCTGACCACTCCAGCTGAGTTGTTGAGTAAGTGCCGTAGAATCAAGAACAAGACAGGGCTTGACCTAGTTATTGTTGACTATCTGCAGTTGATGAGTATGGGTACAGATAAGGTACAGGAGAATAGGCAGAAGGAGATAAGTGAGATATCTCGTAACCTCAAAATTATGGCTAAGGAGTTAGAAGTGCCTATTATAGCACTTTCACAGTTATCTCGTGAGGCAGCCAAGCGTAATGTCAAGGAGAGTAAGGAGCCAGTACTGTCCGACTTAAGAGAGTCTGGTGCAATTGAGCAGGACGCAGACATCGTTATGTTCATACATAAGCCTTATGATGAGGAGAACGATACGACAGAACCGGTTGTTGATGTTACACTCAATATTGCTAAACACCGTAACGGCTCCACAGAGAAGATACCTCTTAAGTGGCTAGGACAGATTGTGAGATTCGTCAATAACGACGAGGAAGGGCAGAAACTACTCAAGAATATGGGTAAACCCAAGCAAGTCGAAGATTTTGACGCACCACTGCCAGAGCAAGCGCCTATTCCCACTGATGACTATGCAATGCCTGAACAACCTCTAAATATAGACATAGAATCAGGCAATATGGATAAAGGAGAATTAGAGTTCTAATGGCCAACAATTTCATAGAACAAATAATCGAAAAAGACATAGAAACGGGCAAAGTCTCAAGCGTGCAGACCAG
This sequence comes from Clostridia bacterium, assembly GCA_028698585.1. GTDB lineage: Bacteria > Bacillota > Clostridia > Christensenellales > CAG-314 > STF1-98. The sequence continues at coordinate 156,130 of JAQVWG010000001.1, forward strand.
ATTTCCACCAGAGCCTAACGGCTACTTGCATATTGGACACGCCAAGAGCCTGTGTATTAACTTTGGCATAGCCGACAAGTATAATGGCAAGTGCTATATAAGATATGATGATACCAACCCTACAAAAGAAGATGAGGAATATGTCAAGGCCATAGAGCAAGACATTCAGTGGCTTGGATTTAAGTGGGATGGCATTAGATTCGCATCTGACTATTTCGACATGATGTTTGACTGCGCAGTAGAACTCATCAATAAAGGGTTGGCATTCGTATGCGACTGCAACGCAGAGGAAATTAAACTCAACCGTGGTAGTCTCACACAGCCTGGCATAGAGAGTCCATACCGTAACAGAAGTATTAAAGAGAACCTAGACTTGTTTATGCGTATGAAGAATGGCGAGTTCACAGACGGAGAGAAGACACTGCGTGCCAAAATTGATATGAGTAGCCCTAATATCAATATGCGCGATCCCGTAATATATAGAGTGCTACACGCACACCACCATAATACTAAGGGTAAGTGGTGTATATATCCAATGTATGATTTTGCTCACCCAATAGAAGACGCTGTTGAGGGGACGACACACTCGATATGTACATTAGAGTTTGAAGATCACAGGCCATTCTATGACTGGGTAATAGCTAACTGCGGTCATTCGCACCATAAGTCTAAGCCCCAACAGATAGAGTTTGCACGACTTAATATTACCAATATGATTATGTCCAAGAGATTTCTCAAGAGCCTAGTTAATAGTAAGTTGGTCATGGGTTGGGACGATCCTAGACTGCCAACACTGTGTGGAATAAGACGTAGGGGATATCCTGCAGAGGCTATCAAGGACTTCTGCAACCGTATAGGTGTAGTCAAGTCTAATAGCGAGGTTGAGGAGAGTTATCTACAATCATGCGTTAGGGATAACCTCAACGTTAACTGCGACCGTGTAATGGGCATACTCAACCCACTTAAGGTGGTACTGACTAATCTTGACGAACCAATTCTGTGTCAAGTCGAGAACAATCCTAACGCCACAGAGGTAACAACTCGCAATATTACTCTTAGTAAACAGATATATATAGAGCGTAGCGACTTTGAACTGGTGCCACCACCCAAGTATTATCGCCTCAAACCAGACGGATACGTACGATTGAAGGGTGCTTATATCATTCATTGTGACAGTTACCTAACAGATGATAAGGGAGAGGTTACACAGGTAAATTGCTCTATAGTACCCAACAGTATGAGTGGCAACGATAATAGCGGTGTTAAGGTCAAGGGTGTCATCCAGTGGGTAGATTCTAACAACTGTGTAGATTTGAAAGTGCGCAAGTTTGGTAAACTGCTGATAGAAGATAATCAAGATTTGACCTTGTTTGAACGATTCAACCCTGCCAGTATGACAGAGGTGCACGGAGTTGGCGAGAGATGTCTGCGAGATGCACAGGTGGGGGACAGATTCCAGTTTATGCGCACAGGATATTTCGTATTAGATCAAGATAGTGACGAAAACCTACTTGTTTTTAACGAAATTGTGCCACTCAAAGATAGTTTTAATAAGTAGAGGTTACGCAATAATATGATTACGTCTAAAGAACTGAAGAATAAGTTTCTAACTTTTTTTGCTCAGCACGACCACGCTATTATCAAGAGTGCTAGTCTTATACCAGAGAATGATGCATCAGTGCTGTTTACCACTGCAGGTATGCACCCACTGATACCGTATCTAATGGGCGCTCACCACCCGAGTGGAACAAGGCTTGCCAATGTGCAGAAATGCGTTCGCACTGGCGATATTGAGGAAGTGGGCGACTATTGTCACCTGACCTTCTTCGAGATGTTGGGCAACTGGTCGCTGGGCGATTATTTCAAAGATCAGTCTATTAGATATAGTTATGAGTTTCTAACAAGTAAACAATGGCTAGGTCTAGACCCTGACAGGTTATCCGTATCGGTATTTGCAGGCGACGAGGACTGTCCTCGTGATGAAATATCTGCTAAAGTGTGGCAGGAGTGTGGCATACCAGTGGATAGAATATTCTATCTGCCCAAGAAAAACAACTGGTGGATAGCAGGCAACTCCGGACCGTGTGGGCCAGACACAGAGATATTCTATGATACAGGCAAGCCCAAGTGTAGTGACAACTGCTCACCTGCTTGTGACTGTGGCAAGTATTTAGAGATATGGAACAATGTTTTCATGCAATATAACAAGAGTGAGGATGGCACTTATTCCCCTCTCAAGCAGAAGAACGTAGATACGGGTATGGGACTAGAAAGGACAGTATGCGTTCTCAACGGTTATAAGAGTGTATACGAAATTGATACATTCTCATCTGCCGTTGCATTGATAGAACAGCTTGCTCACGTTAATTATAATCAAGACGACAAGAGTACTAAGGCAATTAGGATAATAGTTGACCATATAAGGACTGCAACATTCATTCTGGGCGACCAGATGGGTGTAACGCCTTCTAACCTCGATAAGGGTTATATTCTGCGTAGAGTGATTAGGAGGGCAGTAAGGTACGCCAACACCCTTCAAATGCCAAAGGGTAGCATTGCACAACTTGCAAAACTCTATATAGAGCAGTACAGCGAAGATTACCCAGAGTTAATACAGAACCAACAGCGCGTTATAGATGAATTGAACAAGGAAGAAGAGAAGTTCAGCAAGACGCTAGAACAGGGCGAAAAAGAGTTCTACAGAGTCATACAGTACATTAAGGATGGTGTAATTGGTGGCGGAATAGCATTCAAGTTATACGATACGTTCGGTTTTCCGCTTGAGATGACTATCGAACTGGCAAACGAAAAAGGTATGGCAGTCGATGTAGAGGGATTTAAGGATAAGTTCTCTAAACACCAGCAGATAAGTAATGCGACTGCAGAACAGACATTTAAGGGTGGACTTGCCGATGCGTCCGTTGCAACAACTAACCTACACACTGCCACTCACCTACTTCTTAAATCACTGCGTACAGTCCTTAACGATAACACTATTTATCAACGAGGCAGTAATATCACACCTGAGAGATTACGATTCGACTTTGCATTCGGCAGACCGTTGACTGCACAAGAGATAGAGGATGTGCAAAAGATGGTAAATGACGCAATTAAACGCAATCTGCCCATATCGTATCAAGAGATGACAGTCGATCAGGCCAAGGCAAAGGGTGCAATAGGTACATTCACCGACAGATACGGCGAGAGAGTCAAGGTCTATTCTATGGGAGATTTTTCCTGCGAGATATGTGGTGGCCCACATGCACAGAATACTGGCGAACTGGGCGAGTTCATTATCACCAAGGAGCAATCTAGCAGTAGTGGGGTAAGGCGCATTAGAGGAGAGTTGCGGAAATAAATTATCACTAAGGAAGAATATATGAATAGAACAGTAATTGGTATAGCGGGTGGCTCGGGCAGTGGCAAGACAACAGTGGCCACTAAGTTAGTAAATGTATTCGGTCTAGACAGCGTAGTTTTGTCACACGACTTCTACTATAAGGACAACTCTCAACTCACATTCGAGCAGCGGGCTAATATTAACTACGATCATCCCAACTCGCTAGACACCGATTTATTGATTGAACATGTAAGTATGCTCAAGAATGGACAATCAATCAAACACCCCACATACGACTTTTCATTGCACCTGCGAAACAACATTTGGCAAGAGATGTCTCCAGCAGATATTATCGTGGTTGAAGGCATATTATTATTCGAGAACAAGCAATTATGTGATTTAATGGATGTCAAAATATTCGTAGATACTGATGATGATGTGCGTTTCATACGCAGATTGTCACGAGATGTCAACGAGAGGGGTAGGTCTATGCAATCTGTAATCAATCAATGGTTGACCACCGTTAAGCCCATGCACGATACATTCGTTCAACCTAGTAAGCGCAACGCCGACATTATTATACCGGAGGGCGGGTTTAACGATGTCGCCATAGATATGCTAATTAAGGGAATCATCAATATTAAAAATGATAAAAGTAGATAAACAAGATTACAATAGACTGACAGATTATTTACTCAGTAATTATATGTATTACATTCATGGCGCATTGAGATTCTATGATAATGCCAGTGTGTATGTAGATAATCTTGACAATATCAACGGAGTAGTATATGTCAACCAGTTCGGTCAAGAATATGACATTTGTCTGTATAGTAGAGATAATGCTTTTCTAGATCAAGCGTATAAACTGTTCATACGTGGAAAAAAAGTGTTTTTTAGCGCTACCGAACAGAGTGTATTCGATTATATTGGTTCTAAACGCAAGTTAAGACGTTATACACTATGCAGTACAGTAATTAACAATGGCGGACAACCGCCGGAGTATACGGTGCCCAATGGATTAACTATGGACAAGGTCCGCAATGAGTACCTAGGCGTTGTTGTAGAACACCACGAATACTATGGTTCCATTGATGATATTAGGCAGAGCGTAGACAGATATCCCAGTGTTGCACTCTATAATAGTGAAGGCAAGATGGTGAGTTGGGTACTGGTACATCCGGAGGGTTCGATAGGACCACTTTTCACCCTAAAGGAATATAGGGGAAAAGGACTTGCTCCTATAGTGCTTGCCGAGTTGATTAGGCAACTACTCAGTCAACATCACATAGTCTACTCATATATAGTTAAGGGCAATACCAGTTCAGAAGTATTGCTCAAAAAAGTCTGTGGAGTGTTCGCACCCATAGACATCTGTTATGGAATGACACTATGATATACGGCGCAATATTAACTGCTATCATTCTGTCAATGCAAGGCATCGGTTTCAAGCTATGCGCCAAGAAATGTGGCGCCACAGGCAACGATTATCTATTTAATACCATTAGTTTTGCACTAGGGTTGATTGTGATTATATGCATATCTGTCTTTACTCCGTTTGACTGCACATCATTTCTATATGGTCTAGGTTGTGGAGTTATCTTCTGCACTATGATTTTTGCATATAATCAAGCGCTTAAGAGGGTGAATATTGCTTATGTCAACTTCTTTGCGCTATTCGCCATGATAATTCCAATAACTGCAAGCGCCTTGGTGCTACAAGAAATTATAACTGTGTATCAATACGTGAGTTTCGGACTTATGGTAGTCGCAGCATACCTAGTGTGCTTGGGCAAGACCAAACTTGGCAATACATCTGCGCAAGATAGGAAAACTCGTTTATTCAGCATTTTTACAATTATCGCATACATTGTGTTCAACGGTCTATTATCTCTATACATTAAATTAACCAACCACCACTATCAGCCCATGCAATGGCAACAATTCGTGCTAGGGATGTTCTTATTATCCTTCATTGCGATGATTATAGGCACCGGCATTACCACACGAGGGTATAAGGATATTAAATCCTGCATTCCTAACAAGTGGTACATAATAACCGCAATAGGAGTGGGTATAGTTACCATTGCAGGCAACATAATGTTCAACTACTTCTCTGTCAGATTGAACGGAGCAATATTCTATCCAATCACTTCTGCGCTACCTATGTTAATCGGTGCCGGTATCAGCCCTTTATTTGGCGAAAAGCTCTCACTAAGAGAGATTATGGGCATTCTTGTTGGCGTAACAGCAGTCGTTCTGGTTAATTTCTAACATATCAGCACACTATACTTGTTAATAAACAAAAAATCATTTTTTTTATGCAAAAAATACTTTACAATTTATATAATTGTATATACAATATGCGAGAAAAAATAGAGAATAATTTCGGAGTATATTATGCCCAAAATTAAGTATGTAAAGTGCCCACGCTGTGAGTTGAATTACATTGATAGTCGCCAGGACATGTGCGACGTATGTAAGGCCGAGTTAGGGCTAGATAGTAGAATTATCGTTGATGATGAGATTGAAGATGATACACCAATACTCTGTCCTATCTGCAAGCGTGTAGTTATTAATGCCAGTGAGGAGATGTGTGAGAGTTGCGCTGCATCAATGTCTATGGAGGAGGAGCCATCTCCCGATGTGGAAGATGACAGTTGGAAAAAATACCTTGATAGTGACGATGTCGAACCGACCGAAGAGACTATTGAGATACCTCTAGAAGAACTCCAAGACGAAGAGTATGAGCAAGACTTTGATGATGAGGAAGAAGAATATGTGCCTGATTATAAGGATGACTTTGAAGAGATAGACATTGAGGACTATGACGAAGAAGGCACATATGATGAAGAAGAGGACGAGGCCGAAGATGAGGAAAGCGACTTCTAATACAAAATGAATTAAGTAAAGGACAAACACGGTTTGTCCTTTTTATATATGATTGTTTAATTATCAGGTTAATTACCGTTAGTATGGGCAATACTTATTGAGAAGTATAAGTAGGGGTGTACAATCATGAGAAGAGCAGTTGCCAGTATCGAGTGTGCAAGGGATCAAGTAGAGGGATTATTGGGTAAAAACGTCCTTGTGCGCTATAATAGGGGAAGGAATAGGGTCAGCAATTATAAAGGTCGAGTTGAGCAGTGCTATTCGCATGTTTTTATGCTACATCTTAATGACAGTACGCCCAGCCAACTCACATGCTCGTATATAGATATATTATGTGGCGAGATTTCGCTCAAAGAGGCCAAAAGTTAACACTTGTAACTAGATTCTAGATTGTTTTTTTTATTATTGTTTAGTCCAAATGTCTGTAAGTGTCATATTTGTTATTATTTCCTAGTATTATAATCACAGCGACACATTCTAATCTACATGTTGTATGATTAAGGGGGAGTAATAAATGGAACAGCAAACTTTCTTTCGCAAGCAATTATCGCCGTTAAATACAGAGTTATCAGTCAAGTTGGTTGCCAAACAGCCGGTATCTAAGGTGCTGTGCATAGATGCCAGCGCTTATGTTGTATCCTATGAATGCGTTAGTGGTGAAGCATTAGTTAATGGCAGATGTAATTACAGGTTGGTAGTAATGGATACTGACGGCAACATAAGTGGGCTTAATTACAATGCCGATTTTGCCGAAAGGGTGCTAGATGAATCTATCAGTAAGGAGGCTAAATTATCCTTCTGTTGTTCGTGCACAGAGTGTAAGAGTAAGATAGAGGGTAACATTATAGACATAGACACCTCTGTTCAATGCCTGCCCTGCATATTCGCACGCCAGCCACTTCAGCTAGCACAGGAGCAAGAAGGCGTAATTGTGCAGAAGTCTACTGTCGGTGTGTGTACATATGCACAGAATGTAGACGTGCCGATAAGCATTGTCGAACAAATCATCACCAAACATCCAATCAATGCAGTAATCAGTGCCAAGAGCTGTGTGTTTAGCAAAGATTGCCAGTACGCTAACGGAGTGCTTGCCATAGAGGGAGAGTGCTCAGTTGAACTACTGTACACTGGTGGTGAGGACAACACCGTATATGGAGAGGTTATCGCATATCCGTTCAAAGAGGAGATTGAGATTGCGCTTGTTGGCGACAAAACTATGGTGTGCTGTGGTAAGGTCAAGAATACCAAAGTACGATTAGATGTGGTAGAACAACAGGATAACACTACTCTATCGGTAGAAACAGTTGCTGAGTTTAGTCTGTCCAATTACTCTGTTGAGAACATAGAAGTAATTGCAGATGCTTATAGCGTAACCAACCAAATTGCGCTGACTAAACAAGCCGTGCTGACAACATTGCCTGTATGCAATCGAGAGTACGAATATACCATATCTCACTATCATGAGTTCGATACTGACGTGGGAGATGTAGTCGCTTGTCTATGCGCCCAAGCAACTAACACGAGGGTAATGCAACAGAATGGACAATTGGCTGTAGATGGTATACTCAACTTGGAGCTATTGTGTCGTGGAGAAAAGCTAGACAGCGTACATATCGAAGTACCTTATACTCAATTGTTCCAAGATGACTGTATTACCGAACAAGTGCAGTTAAACTCAAACAGTTGTATAACTGCATTGAACATAAGACAAGATAGGCGAGGAGTAGATATCAATGGACAGGTGGTAATCACAACGTGTGTGTTCGCGACTGTTGAACAATCTGTTACTGCGAGCATAGAGATGGGCGATTCAGTCAAGAACAATCAATGGACATTCGAGGTGGTAAATGCCACAATAGGAGATGACTTATGGACTGTTGCAAAGAATCTCAATATGAGAGAACAAGATATTGCGACACTTAATCCCGGCTTATCATTCCCCCTCGACAGAGATGAACAGATAGTAGTATATCACAGACTATAATAGCGCAATATAAGACGGATTGACAGCAAGGCTACATGTAACAGGGCGTGTAGCCTTCGTGCTTATTATGAGTAATGATTGTTATAGAATATGGTTGCAAGCAGTCAATAACTGTGATATTGTTCTATTATGGTTACAATTAAATCTAGAGCTAAACTGAATCTCACTCTCAATATTGAAGGGATGTTTGATAACACTTACCACAGACTGTCTAGCGTTATGACTACTGTAGATGTGTTTGATATTGTTTCCGTGAGTAAACGAAGTGATAACAGAGTCATAGTTACCGTTGATAACACAATAGATGTTCTTAATGTTGCAAATAAGGTCGCCAGTGCCATTGTGAAGGAGTTTGGCGTTAACGGTGTTGATATCTATGTAGACAAGAATGTTCCTATTATGGGCGGTATGGGTGGTTCTAGCGTGGATGCCTCGGCAGTCATTAGCGCAATGTCTATGCTGTATAATTTGCCACTTGACAAGCCTATGCTAGATATAGCATCAATGCTAGGCAGTGACATTGTCTACTTGTTGAGAGGCGGACTTGCCCTTGTCACTGGCAAAGGTGATGAGGTTACTTATATTAATAGTGACAGACAACTGGATTTTGTCATAATTAATGGCCCAAGACTTGCTACTACAGACGTATTCAGAGAGTATGATGTACAACCAGACTACACTCTGCACGATAATATGCTTGTGCTAGAACACTTGACTACCGGTGATATAGTCAATGCACGATTCAATATGGGTAATAATTTACAATCATCTGCAATAAGGCTGGCGCAGAATATTGCCGATATTCTATCACTTTGTTACCAGTTACACATTCCCGAGCCCATACTCACAGGCAGTGGAGGCAACCTATATATTCTATGTAATAATGGTCAGGAAGCGCGTAAGTACTGCACATTATTAACTACTCACGGTGTCGATTGTTACACTACTTGCTCAACTACTAGCGCCATAGATATAATGTAATATCTATCTTTATCTAATTTGCTCAACTACTAGCGCCATAGATATTATGATGTATCTATATTTATGATTACATTTTAGTCTAATCTTTTTCATAGTTATGTGTTACACATCATACTGACTTATTCGCCAATATGTGAGTCAACTTATCAATTTATGATATCTGTACATTGAGTAAAGGTTGTAAATCTGTTAATAATTGTAGTATCACTTCTTGATACGAGGTAATTTATGAAAAGAATACTATTATTAATAGTTGTCTGCATTGTCTTGTTTAGCGTGATAGTTGTCGCAGACGATGATACTCAGCAATACTACCGAATACATATCCGTGCTAACAGCAATGACTTAGTAGATCAAGATATCAAGTATCTAATCAGAGACGCCATAGTAGATTATTTGACGCCTTACCTTGCCTATGCAGATACTAAATCTAAGGCAGAGAGTGTTATTGGCGACAATTTACAATGCATAGAACAGATAGCGAATGAGGTCCTACGGGAGGCAGGATATGACTATGTAGCCAATGCAAGAATGTGTAGAGAACAGTTTCCAACTCGCAGTTATGGTCAACTGACACTTAAGAGTGGCGTGTATGACGCTCTAGTAGTTGATTTGGGTAGTGCCCAAGGCGACAACTGGTGGTGTGTGATATATCCACCTCTATGTTTTGTAGGAGAATCAAACAATACTAACCAGATTAGATATGTAAGTATTCTCAAACAGATTATTGAGCAATTTATTATCCAGCATACCGATAATTAGCACTGGCTGTCCCATAACGTATTGCAGATAATATCGTTACTCTAATTATCCTATTGATAGTCGAACAAGTAGACAATGCACTTCGATTGAACAACATGCAAGTAATTACTGATTCATACTAATTGGATTGTTCATTCGTAAATATGTAGAACTATACCCACAGTCTGCCTTTGTTACCTAATACTTATACTCTTAATTATCGATTCTGCGAATTATGCAGACAAGAACGCTTCACATTGAACAACATACAGTGATTACTGAATCACTCTGATATGTCTGTTCATTTGCATTAATGCGATAAATACGAACTCACATTGCATAATACATCACTTATTATTGAATCCTTCAATTTAACTATATTTATCTCTTATTCCCGTCAAGTGCGTCAAGTAATGTGTTACAGCAAAAAATATGTTTAAGCATAATATTCTTCTATTGACAGATAATAAGGGAAAACAGGAGGAACAATATGAAAATCAAAAGCATTATCTGTGTTTTGCTTTGTTTATTGCTACTAGCAAGTATCATTACTGTGCTAGTTCCACAAGAGCAAGCAAATGCTGCCACTGTTAAGTACGGTTCATCTGGCACATTAGTGAGCAAAATACAACGTAAACTCAAGAGCTGGGGTTATTATACGGGCGCAGTAGATGGCGTATTCGGTAGTAAGACACTAACTGCAGTTAAATATTTTCAGCGAACTAACGGCCTTACCGCAGACGGTATAGTAGGTAGAGCAACCGCATCTGCTATGGGAATTAGTTTATCAAGCACTACCACTTCGTCATCAACATCATCAGATCTATATCTACTCGCAAGCTGTATATATGGAGAGGCTAGAGGGGAGAGTTACACCGGTAAGGTAGCAGTCGGTGCAGTGATTCTCAACCGAGTCAAGAGTAGTAGTTTCCCCAACTCAATTGCAGGCGTAATCTATCAGCCGGGCGCATTCACGTGTGTGTCTGACGGTCAAATTAATCTAGGCACTAATGATGAGTGTCTTAAGGCAGCCCGAGATGCTATGAACGGTTGGGATCCCACCTATGGTTGTCTGTTCTACTATAATCCATCTACTGCAACTAGTTCGTGGATAAGGAACAAGACGGTGGTTACCGTTATTGGTAGTCACGTTTTCTGTTAGGAGGGGATAATTATGAGAACACGGAGATTTTTGGCCATTTTTTTGGGCTCAGTAGCCGTTATAGCGATAACTCTATGTGTATATTCGGCAATAGTATCTAGTGCATTCGCCATACCGTCACTTGGAGTTAATGGTGTAGGCAGTGGGAAGTTTGTCGTCAATACAGATAAAGGTGGCGGCGCCGAACCAGTAGGTGATGACCGACAACTGACTGGACCTCAAGACGCACAAATAGCACTTGAGAATATATATAGACAGAGTATATATGAATTGACCGATTGCATGAATAATCTGTCTAGTAACCTATCTAAGATAGGTATAAGCAATTGTAATGGCAACATGAGAAAACTGTTCATAGAGTGTGGTGCATATGCATCCAGTGCAATCACCAACCTATCAGTGTTACCACAAACTGATGGGGACGAGACGCTAGAAGACGCTACGATATTTATCAACCAGTTAAGTGATTACTCGCACTGCTTGGCTAATAAGCTTGCCATCGGTGACAGAATAAGCATGATAGAAAAATCCAATCTAATGGCAATGGGTGAGGTAGCGGAGTCATTCTATACCTTGCTGCGAGAGATGGCGAAAAGAGGGGATTATATGGTAGTTGCACAGTCTACTGGTAGTAACAGTAATGAAGACGAGCAGAGCCAAACCTTGTTCACCTATCCATCATTAGTATACGATGGACCATATGCTGACAGTATTAAGCACAAGACTATTAGCGTTGGTACCGAAGTAGACGATGACAGTTGCATAGCATTCATTAGCGACAAGTTTGCAGACTATTCGTTTACAACTATTAATCATGTAAGCGATGTTGACACCGATAAAGTAATGGCCAAGGTGTTCGAGTGCACAGATGATAAGGGTTGTGTGTTCAGCATAGTGCTGACAAATGATTGTAGAGTACTTCAACTCAATACCAACTGCGGTTCACAGGAAGCCACTGATGACCAGTACGATGAGGGTAATTATCGTACTATAGCACAAGATGCCATGAAGAAACTGGGATTCGATGTAGTGGCACAATGGGCAAGTAAACCCGTACAAGGCAGAGTATATGTCAATCTATGCTATGTGCAGGACAATGTTATTGTATATCCCGATATGGTCAAAGTCGGCATAGATGTAGAATCCAAGAAAGTTGTCGGCATAGAGAGTTTTGGCTACCTAGCCAATCACAAAGAGCGTAAACTGCCCAGACACTTCGACCAGTATAGTAAGGCGATAAGTCATCTTAATGGTGAATTAGTGGTAGATAAGGCCAATCAATGCGTAATAGTAGATGATTGTCAAAATGAGTACTTCTGTTATGAGTTTATATGTATGTATGGAGGTGATACCTACTACGTATATATAGATGCACAGGATTATAGTGAAAGGGAAATACTCAAGGTTATCACTGCTGTAGAGGGCGACTACACAATGTAGTAGGATAGATATGTACCATAGGCGAGAATTATCCCTCGTCTATGGTACTTTTGCACTATTAGACAAGATATTTAATTAAATGCGTTGACATAATTATAATAATATGAGATAATATCCAGACAAAATACATATAATCTACCGTATCAATTTTTTTGTCCTAATAGGGTAATTTGATTCAAGATAATGGGCGACAATTAACCGCTAGCACTGAACCCTCGCCAGGTAAACCACCCCAACACTAATATCATAATATTACGTTGTTCAGTTTATTACTTTATCATGACTATAATGGCTTGTTTTATAATGTATATATTAAGGAGGTATTCTTTTGATGTTAACTAGCATCTACACCAAAGAGAAACTATCACAAATGAATATTCACGTCCTTAGGGCGCTAGGAAGAGAGGTAGGTGTTGCTGCACCCACTAAACTCAAGAAGGAAGATATTATTGACAGTATACTGGCAATCACAGTAGGTGGTGAGACACCTGTTGAGAGGAGCAAGCGTGGGCGTCCACCCATGCGCAAGAATCAAGATATTCTATTGTCTGCCGGCACTAGGATGAGTATCTCAGCAGTAGAGCAGAATCCAGTCGAGATTCTGCCTCAAGCACAACTAGATGATGAAGAAGATATAGATGGCAATCCACAGACTAACGAGGATTTTGATGTTAGCAAGGATAGTACCGCAACAGGCATACTGGAGATTATGCCCGATGGATATGGATTCTTAAGGGCAGAAGGGCTGAATAACGGTAGCACGGATGTGTACGTTCCACCAATGCAAATTAAGAGATTTTCGCTGAGAGCAGGAGATAAGATTGAGTGTAAGGCAAGAGCATTCAAGGAGAAACAATCACCCAGTCTAATATATATTTTTAAGATTAACGACCAACCTTGCGAGCAGTATTGCCGCAGGGAGAAGTTCGAAGATATGATATCTTGTTATCCCAACGAGAGGTTAACTCTTGAACGAGATAAGACAGAATATTCATTGAGACTGATTGACCTTGTTGCGCCCATAGGCAAGGGACAGCGCGGACTGATTGTAGCCGCACCCAAGACAGGCAAGACCATTCTGCTCAAGAAGATCGCTCAAGCTATAAGGACTAACAACCCAGAGATACACCTTGTCGTGTTATTGATAGATGAGCGTCCAGAAGAAGTCACAGATTTCAAGCAAAGTGTAGATTGTGATGTGGTGTACTCCACATTCGACCAATCAGCATTACATCATATCCAGACAGCCGAACTGGTCATCAACAATGCAAAAAGGCGTGTTGAACAAGGACAAGACTGTATGATACTGCTAGACAGCATTACCAGACTGGGCAGAGCTTATAACCAGACTGCAGAGCAGAGTGGCAGAACGCTTACAGGTGGTCTAGATGTGTCGGCATTGCAAGAGCCCAAGAAGTTTTTTGGGGCAGGGCGTAACGTGATGGGTTCTGGCAGTTTGACCATACTGGCCACCGCATTGATAGACACGGGTAGCAGAATGGACGATATTATCTATGAGGAGTTTAAGGGCACAGGCAATATGGAAATACATCTAGACAGGCGTATGAGCGAGAAGAGAATATTCCCCGCCATTGACCTTGCCAAGAGTGGCACTAGGCGTGAAGAGATGTTACTGACCAAGAATCAGCTCGAAGGTATGTGGATGATAAGGCGCGCTTTGTCCAAGACAGATACAGTGGAAGCAACAGAGCAGCTGCTTGACCTGCTGATGACAACCAACAATAATGATGAGTTCATCAATTTGCTCAAAGTGATAGCACAGAAAAGCAAAGAGAAGAAACTTAGCAGAATATAATCACATTGGAAGCAATACTTAATAATGAATAAGCGAGTAGTATTAGGTATAAGCGGGGGAGTGGATAGTGCTGTAGCGGCACTGCTTCTTCAACAAGAGGGTTATGATGTCATAGGCCTATTTATGCGCAACTGGGAGGAGAAGGACGAGAATGGTGTCTGTACCTCCGAACAGGATTTTTTGGACGCCAAGAATGTCTGTCAGCAGTTAGACATTCCCTACTACTCTCTCAATTTTTCGGCTCAATATATGGAAAAAGTTTTTTCCTATTTCCTCGATGAATACGCTAAAGGGCGTACGCCCAATCCAGACGTACTGTGTAACAGGGAAATCAAGTTCGGTCCGTTCCTGGAATATGCCATGTCGCTCAATGCAGATTACATTGCGACAGGTCATTACTGTGGTATTGAACACGCTAATGGTAACCACTATCTGCTCAAGGCTAAGGATAGTAGTAAGGACCAAACGTATTTTTTATGTCAACTTAATCAAAACCAGTTAGAGAGAGTGTTATTTCCTCTAGCTAACTACACTAAACGTCAGGTGCGAGAGATTGCTCAAGTTAATAATTTGTCAGTGGCAACCAAGAAGGACAGCACTGGCATATGTTTCATAGGGGAGCGCAATTTTAGGCAGTTTATATCCAATTATTTCCCAGCTAGACAGGGCGACATTGTAGATACTCAAGGCAATAAAGTGGGTGAGCACTCAGGACTAATGTACTACACATTAGGACAACGCAAGGGACTGGGACTAGGTGGCACGCACGATGGACAGGAGGGTAGGTGGTTCGTCCTGAGTAAGGATGTAACCAACAATTTACTTGTTGTCTCGCATGGGGATGAGAGCCCACTATACGACAGTGCATGTACCGTTAATCAACTCAACTGGATACCTACAGCACCACAGAATACACAGTTTGAATGTCAAGCCAAGTTTAGATATCGTCAAGAAGAACAAGACGTGCGTGTTAGTATGCAGGGCAATAATCATTGTCTTGTGGAGTTTGCTCATAAACAGCGTGCAGTAACGCCGGGACAATTTGCCGTGTTCTACTCAGGCAATCAATGCTTGGGTGGGGGAACTATTCAGCAAGTTATTAAATAGAGGCAGTTTATCATTCGTTCTGCCGTCAATTTACTTGTGTTTTGCCCATTATCATCATTTTTTTTCAAAAAAAGTTTAGCTACATACTAGAAATAACAGCAGGTATATGATATAATGCAATTTGATATAGTAGGTAATTCTACCGTTGAACATACTTAATAAGGAGGGTAATATGAATAAGTACTCTAATGAGGTTAATCAAGCGATAGATCAGTTATACAATCTTGGTTTGAGATACTGTTACATTAATCCTAGACAGAAGAATAGAGAAATATCCATTATTTGCTTAGATAAGTGTGCGCAACTTCAACACGAGGACAGTTACTACGTGTTGGGTAACATATATTACAACGGCTTTAGGGCCAACAGGAACAGTCTTAAGGGCGAGGCATACTATACAATAGGCGCTCGACTAGGCAGTAACAAGTGTCGTTATGCACTGTCTAATATGGCAGGTGATGCACCTGTTGCTAAACAGTTGAGCAATAAGGTATACATTCCCATATTGAACGAGGCAGATAACGGTGATGTAATAAGTCAGTATATTGTCTCCATGTATAAGGAGAAGGGACTAGGTGATATTAGCGTTAACTTAGAGGACAGTTTCAACTATCTCACTAAGTCAGCCCTAGGTGGTTATACTCCGGCTCAGCAACGCTTGGGCGATTACTACAGAGATGGCATAGCGACTAATAAGGACGTTGAGAAGGCCAAGTACTGGTATAAGAAGGCCGGTGTTAAGTACGATGGAACAGAGGATGAATTACTGTTTACCGCAGAGGAGATTGAGCAGTTCGAGCGTAACGCACAAGAGCAACGCAGGAAACTGGAGGAAGTGATTGCCAAACTCAAGTCCAAGAGCAAGTCAAATCAACTTGAGTCGGATGCAGATTACATACTAGATGAAGTCAACAAAATAATTATTGGTAAATCGCCTTCATCTAGAATCATAGCTAAACTACCCACACAGACTAGGACATACGGTAATCAACAAGCTGTAGCAAGTAAATGCCGTATTAATGGGTATTTTGTCAGGACGGGCACCAAGAGTAAGGGTAAGTCATACGGTAATTCTCAACCCGTGCAACCGGTACAGCCCATACAGCCAATTCAACCCATTCAGCCGGTGCCACCGACAATGCCAATCACTGTTGAACAGGCGCACAGACAGTTCACAGCCGTACCTAATCAACCAGCACAGCCAACGCAACCTGTACAACCTGCTCAACCAGCACTGCCGTTAGAATATGCTCAACTACCACCAGTAATTGAATATAAGGATTTAGAGTTCGTTATAGAAGAGTCTGATAAGCAAGTAGTTGTCAAGGAAGAACCCCTTATCATTAAGCAACCGATTGAGGATGTCAGCGAAGATGAGATAATCAAGAGACAGGCAGATAAGGTTAGAGCCGTTGCAGTAACAGGGGACGGTGTTGATGTCAATGCTTCGCCTAGAGTGAGAGCATTGATTAAGCGTGCTTGGGCTAGCGACGCTATAGCACAGTATGAGTTAGCACTATGCTATGAGACAGGCAACGGTATAGATATAAGTTATGAGAAAGCTATATTCTGGTACGATAAGTCTGCGAATGCAGATTATTTCAAGGCACAGAGCAACCTAGGTATATATTTCCAGAAGGGCATTAAGGTCGAAAAGGACATATACGTCGCTAATAGACTGTATAGATTGGCTTCTACGCAGGGTTATGCTCCTGCGCAATATAATCTAGGGGTCTGTTATATCGAGCGAATAGGCGTCAAGAGTAGTTTTTTAGAGGCAGCAAGACAGTTTATGCTTGCAGCCAACCAGAACTATGCTCCTGCCCAATATTACCTTGGACTGCTGTATGAGGCGGGCAAGGGGGTAGAGAAGAATCTTGACCGTGCTATACAGTTGTTCAAACACGCTCAACTCAATGGTATGAGCGGTGCCCAAAACAAGATTAACCGATGTTTAGCCGAAAAAGCTATGCAACTTAGATAAACAGCGACTACTCAATGTCGCTTATAGGTAGCACAGGGAGTAGATAATCACTTAACAATATTATCATTACGAGATTTACACCCTATAATAGTTGTTTTAGGGTGTATTTTAACGGTTTTTGGTATTATTTTCGACACACAAGCGTTATCCAATGTTTCGAAAAAAAAGTTAAAAAAAGTTTAAATATTTTGTAAAAAATCGTTGACATTATATTTTGGTAATGATATGATATTTAGGCTGTCGGTTGGGCAGTGATGTTCAATCACAGTAACAGTAACTTGAAAAGAGAATAGCAAGTAATTAAACAACACAGTCAATTCCTTTAGAAAATAAAGGAAACAACAACAAAGAATTTTAGCCAGCGGTGTGAGTAACTCACACCATTGTATAAAAAGTCATGATTGAACTCAAGAGTTTGATCCTGGCTCAGGACGAACGCTGGCGGCATGCCTCATACATGCAAGTCGAACGAAGTGCAGTAATGCGCTTAGTGGCGGACGGGTGAGTAACGCGTGTGCAACCTGCCCTATACAACGGGATAACACAGAGAAATTTGTGCTAATACGGTATAAGACCACAGATAGGCATCTATCAGTGGTAAAAGATTTATCGGTATAGGAGGGGCTCGCGTCCCATTAGCTAGTTGGTAGGGTAACGGCCTACCAAGGCTACGATGGGTAGCCGACCTGAGAGGGTGATCGGCCACACTGGAACTGAGATACGGTCCAGACTCCTACGGGAGGCAGCAGTAGGGAATATTGGGCAATGGAGGAAACTCTGACCTAGCAATGCCGCGTGAATGATGAAGGTCTTCGGATTGTAAAGTTCTTTAATTGGGGATAAATAAATGACGGTACCCAAGGAATAAGTCACGACTAACTACGTGCCAGCAGTCGCGGTAATACGTAGGTGACAAGCGTTGTCCGGAATGACTGGGCGTAAAGGGAGCGTAGGCGGCTTGGCAAGTTAGGAGTGAAATCCCGAGGCTTAACCTCGGAACTGCTTTTAAAACTACTAAGCTTGAGTGATGGAGAGGAAAGTGGAATTCCTAGTGTAGCGGTGGAATGCGTAGATATTAGGAGGAACACCAGTGGCGAAGGCGACTTTCTGGACATTAACTGACGCTGAGGCTCGAAAGCGTGGGGAGCAAACAGGATTAGATACCCTGGTAGTCCACGCCTTAAACGATGGATACTAGATGCTGGAGGTACGACTCCTTCGGTGTCGCAGTTAACACAATAAGTATCCCGCCTGGGGAGTACGGCCGCAAGGTTGAAACTCAAAGGAATTGACGGGACCCCGCACAAGCAGCGGAGCATGGGGTTTAATTCGACGCAACGCGAAAAACCTTACCAAGACTTGACATCGCTTGACAGGTGTAGAGATACACCCTTCTTTTTGACAAGCAGACAGGTGGTGCATGGTTGTCGTCAGCTCGTGTCGTGAGATGTTGGGTTAAGTCCCGCAACGAGCGCAACCCTTGTGAATAGTTGCCAATATTAAGTTAGGAACTCTATTCAGACTGCCATGGATAACATGGAGGAAGGTGGGGATGACGTCAAATCATCATGCCCCTTACGTCTTGGGCTACACCCGTGCTACAATGGTCGCTACAAAGAGATGCGATATGGTAACATTGAGCCAATCTCAAAAAAGCGGTCTCAGTTCGGATTGTGGGCTGCAACTCGCCCACATGAAGTCGGAGTTGCTAGTAATCCCGAATCAGCATGTCGGGGTGAATGCGTTCCCGGGGTTTGTACACACTGCCCGTCACGCCATGGGAGTTGGGAGTACCCGAAGTCAGTGACCTAACCTGCAAAGGGAGGAGCTGCCGAAGGTAAGACCAATGACTGGGGTGAAGTCGTAACAAGGTAGCCGTATCGGAAGGTGCGGCTGGATCACCTCCTTTTAGGGAGTAGGTAATACCTACTTTATGTCGTAACGATTTGTCGGTAGAGTACCACTCTAAACAACAGATTGACTGAGTCTTTTTTATATTGTAGAATTTGTAGACTCCAATAAATAACAAAAATCTACTACCACAACCCGTATGGCTGTGTAACTACTTGCTTTCTCGTTTCTTGTTAACAGCTTTTGTTAAGTTCCCCTTAACAAGAGAATACTGGCTGACATTATGACCACTCTATAGGGTGGTTTTTTTATTGCTTTTTTTACATCAAGTATGTAATGAGTATATTAGTTCGAGCATATGCGCATAATACCATTGTACATAAACAAGGAGGTATTACCTGATGAAATTAAACTCTGGCGACACTGCACCTCAAACGGGAACTTATAGAGTGTGCGACAAGAGTGGTAAGGTTATGAACACGGCACAAGTTAGGAAGGGGCAAACTTTGCCACCTACTCAAGCAAGTGGCTGGTATTACGAAATCGACTAACATCGATAAACTTTTTAGCAAAAAAGACTACCTAATATAAGGTAGCCTTTTTTTCTATCTAAGCAGTTATGTGGTCTATATGTTAGAGCATTAATATAGCCGTCAATTCATTTATTGACGGCTACCTAATTCTAGTCAACTTGTGCGATAACCTTACGCAGTTTCGCAAACTGGGGGACACCGTTGATAAATGGGGGATGCGCCTCGCCCTCAATCAATGGCAATACGTAATCAAGGAATGATTCATCAATAAAATTGTCTTTAATGTATCTGTCTGGCACTTTTTTCTCGTAGTTCGCTACTGCCTCTAACGAAACGGGAGTTATTACCATGCGATAGGGGTTATTGCTGACTCTATTGAATGCCACCATTATATTACTACTGCCAGCAACTGCTAGTTTAACAGCCTCTGCACCAGCCTGATACGCTTCCTCAACGTCTCGCTCGCTTGCTAGGTGGCTTGCACATCGTTGCATTAAGGACAACTCTATCCCACGGACCTTGATATCCAGTCTCTGCTTAATTATACTGGCAAGGTAACCACTCACACCACCCAGTTGAATATGGTTGAACATATCTCTATCGTTCTCGCTGGCATACTCAACGATGTATTTACCGTCCTTATCTCTTATGCCCTCGCTTATTGCCACAATAACGCTCCCTTTTCGTGCATAAACGACCTCAGCGTCATCGATGAACTTCTCAATGCTGAACGGCTTTTCGGGCAGGTAAATCAAATCTGGGCCTTGTCCGGCATAACTGGCAACGGCACTTGCGGCAGTCAGCCAACCTGCGTTGCGTCCCATTATCTCAATAATGACTGCAGTGCCCTTATCATACACTCTGCCGTCTAGTGATAATTCCATACAGGTGGTTGCTATATATTTGGCAGCACTGCCATATCCGGGACAGTGGTCGGTGCTGTATAGGTCGTTATCTACAGTTTTGGGCACGCCTACTATACGACAGGGATAGTTATGTTCGGTCAAATATTTGCCCACCTTATAACAGGTGTCCATGCTGTCATTACCACCGTTATATAGGAAATACCTAATGTTGTACTTCTGGAATATCTCTAATATCCTCAAGTAGTCCGTCTCGTTATCCTCTGCGTCCCTTAACTTATACCTGACACTACCTAGTGCTGAACTTGGGGTATTGCGCAATAAAGCTATTTGCTGTCTATCCTCTGCGTTGATATCATATAGGCAATCGTCTAGCACTCCCTTAATCCCATGCGCCGCACCATATACTCGTGTTATACAGTCGTGCGTAAATGCTGTCTGGAACACACCGCATGCAGACGCATTGATAACGCTGGTTGGGCCTCCACTCTGCCCGAACAATAATGCTCCTTTTAACTCCATTCTATTCTCCTTGAACTAATATACTTTTAGTATATTCTATCACAGTTTCAATATCATATCAAATAAATCTAGCCATAAAAAGCACTGTTCTATCACCTCTATTTGTAGTAATATTCGTACACTCTAATAATAACTCGAATATTCATAAGCGCACTCATATATGCTAGATAAATAAATAGATGTGTATTCAATGCTATCTATGGTAGGAATGAGTGGACTCGAACCACCGACCGGAATGCTTATGAGCCCACTCCTTCCTGAATAAAATAACGAACACTTAATCAATGTCCGTTTCTTTCTAAATAAAATAACGCACACTTAATCAATGTCCGTTTCTTTCTAAATAAAATAACGGACACTTAATCAATGTCCGTTCTGGTAGGAATGAGTGGACTCGAACCACCGACCGAAATGCTTATGAGCCCACTCATGTAATGCAATAACTGAAAAAAGAGCCATACATAATGACTCTCTTTGGTAGGAATGAGTGGACTCGAACCACCGACC
>JAQVWG010000001.1:177952-182952 GCA_028698585.1 Clostridia bacterium
AGGAATGAGTGGACTCGAACCACCGACCGAAATGCTTATGAGCCCACTCATGTAATGCAATAACTGAAAAAAGAGCCATACATAATGACTCTCTTTGGTAGGAATGAGTGGACTCGAACCACCGACCGAAATGCTTATGAGCCCACTCATGTAATGCAATAACTGAAAAAAGAGCCATACATAATGACTCTCTTTGGTAGGAATGAGTGGACTCGAACCACCGACCCCCACCTTATCAGGGTGGTGCTCTAACCAACTGAGCTACATTCCTATATACATGTTTTAACGACTTTACATCTGTCAGTGAGTTTGGTGGAGGTAAGCGGGATCGAACCGCTGACCCCCTGCTTGCAAGGCAGGTGCTCTCCCAGCTGAGCTATACCCCCATAATAACGCAATCACTCTCTTTGCGCCTAAGTATTCTAACATTATTGCAAAATGATGTCAATTACTTTTTTCAACTTTTTCGATTATCTGTGAACAAAAGTTTATCTTTTCTATACTTTTGGAACAAAATACTTTTGAGTACATTAATGTTGAAAAAAAATAAGATATGTGATAATATTACTATATATAACTATGTAAAGGAGCCGTATGAAAAAGTCATTTCGATTGCTGTCAATAGTGCTGGTTGTTATACTACTTATGTCATTGACCTCCTGCTATGAAGACAATGGAATGGATATTTCCATCAAGGATAGGCTATCCACTTATAAGGATCAGAATTATGATATTATCCTAGTATGTGGCGAGTCTAACGCGCAGGGTAGGGGAATAGGCAGTAGTCAGTATGATTATGTCCCAGAGGAAGAGGTACAGTATCTCAACGAGGATTTAACGATAAGTATCGCAGATGAGTTCTATCTTGATGGACTCAGGCGTAACGCATTCTATCTGTCGTTTGCTCAACGGTACCTAGAGCACGGCCTGCTGGGTGGTGATCGAAAACTTCTTATTGTTAATACTGCTACCGCAGGCGCCGGATTCTGTAATGATAAATGGCTACCAGACGCAGAATTATTCGATTACTCCATGGAACTTATCAAGACCCTGCTAGTTATAAACGATAGCAATCGCATGGTGGGAGTATTATGGCACCAAGGCGAGATTGATACTGTTTGGCGTACATCACAATCACAATATGAGCAATACTTATCTACATTAATAAGTGAGATAAGGCGAGAGTTGAGTATGCCCACACTGGCATTCATATGTGGTGATATGTGCCCTCAATGGAAAGCACTCTTCCCTCATTCTTCGGCAATAGCCCTAGCGCAACAAGGGTTGGCAACAGAGGGAAGTATGATAGGATTCGTGCAGACAGACGGATTATATTCTAACGACGGTGTCAGTGACCAAGTACATTTCAGTAAGGAAAGCAACGTGGAGTTAGGTCACAGATATTTTGACGAGTTCGTACGCGTGCTTAGAACATACCCTACAGTCGATTCGAGCGTGGCGCAGGCGTTACAATCATATAAGGAACAAGAGTATGATATTATACTCGTGTGCGGGCAGTCAAATGCCGTTGGGAGGGGTATAGGTCCTGCTGAGTTTGATTATATAGTAGACTCTCGCATAGTTTCACTAGGCAATAATTACGTAATATCTACAGCGACAGAAGTGGAGGTAGGTGGATTCTCGTGCAATAGCTTTTCGCACTTTTTTGCTAAACTATATGCTAATAATGACTTGGAGAGTGGCAGGAAATTATTAATTATCAATACTGCAGTCAGCGAAACGGGCTTCTCGGATAACCGTTGGTGTGCAGGGTGTGATTTATACGAGAGTACTATCAGTAAGGTCAAGGCCGTTCTGGGTCTTAATCCTCATAATCGTTTGGTGGCAGTATTATGGCACCAAGGTGAACGAGATATTACGCGAGACGTTAATAGATGGGTGTATTTTTGGCGATTTGACAATATGCTTAAATGGATGAGATTGTCGCTTAATGCTGTTGAGGTGCCATTTATTGCAGGAGATTTCTCTACTGCGTGGAAACAGAACTACGTTGCATCTAGTGCCATTGTGCAGGCCATTAAGGATGTAGTGAGTAATAATAGCCACTGTGGATTCGTTACGACTAGAGAAGAAGTCAAGGTAGGCGACACTATTACCGTAGTGCAGGTTGCAGTCAATGAGGGAGATGTGATGCACTTTTCTAAGGAGGGCAATAAACTACTGGGCCAGAAGTATTATTCGGTGTATAGGGGCATTCTAGCCTCCTAGAATCAATATACTGTGTTATTACGCCTATGTGTTATAGCTATTTTTAACATATTGAGCACTGACACTGTGTCGACATTAATCGGTAAGAAAAAATCTGATTTTGTCAAAAAAAAGTATCTCAAAATCCTTGACAGCATAGTAGACTATGAGTATAGTAGTTTGTGCTGACCGAAAACAGTCTGATGAACACATAGTTTATGGTCAGAAATGACAGTATTATGACTAAAAAATTGTCACAAAAAATGCAAATATTTTGTAAAAAAGTTGCAAAAAACTCTTGACATATTAATAGGCATAGTGTTATCATATTAAGGCTGTCGGCAATTCGATAGCAAATTGTGGAACTGTTGTTTCACCGATAATGGACATTGACAACTGCATATAAACAATAAAAAGAGAGTAAAGATTTAACAAAACAAATATTAACAAACAAAGGTTAATAGCATTTATTTTAATACAATAAACTGCAAATTCGTTGAGTTGATTTTTTAATAAAGAGAGAAATAGATATAAGGATCTAATAAATAGATCAAGCTACAAAGAGCGTATGGTGGATGCCTTGGCATTAGGCGCCGATGAAGGACGTGACTAACTGCGATAAGCTACGGGGAGTTGTAAATGAACTTTGATCCGTAGATTTCCGAATGAGGAAACTCACTGTGTTGAAGACACAGTATTAATACACGAATTAAATAGTGTATTAAGGGGAACCCGGTGAACTGAAACATCTCATTAACCGGAGGAAAAGAAAACAAATTAGTGATTACCTGAGTAGTGGCGAGCGAAAGGGTAAGAGCCCAAACCAGTATAGCAATATACTTGGGGTAGAGAACAGCATAATCATAAGTCAAAAGTAATCGAAGAGTGTTGGAAAGCACTGCCAAAGAGAGTAAAAGCCTCGTAGGTGAAATTTTTGATTTAGTGGCTGAGTTCCAGAGTACCACAGGACACGAGTAATCCGGTGGGAACATAGGAGGACCATCTCCTAAGGCTAAATACGACCTAATGACCGATAGAGTATAGTACCGTGAGGGAAAGGTGAAAAGAACCCCGGGAGGGGAGTGAAATAGAATCTGAAACCGTATGCTTACAAACAGAGAGAGCCCGACTTAACGGGTGATCTCGTACTTTTTGTAGAACGGACCGGCGAGTTACGATGTGTAGCAAGGTTAAGTGATTAAGTCACGGAGCCGAAGCGAAAGCAAGTCTGAATAGGGCGATTCAGTTGCATGTCGTAGACCCGAAACCGAGTGACCTAGCCATGGTCAGGTTGAAGCAGTGGTAAAACACTGTGGAGGACCGAACACACGCCTGTTGAAATAGTCGGTGATGAACTGTGGTTAGCGGAGAAATTCCAAACGAACTCGGATATAGCTGGTTCTCCTCGAAATAGCTTTAGGGCTAGCCTCTGATTATAGAGTATTGAAGGTAGAGCACTGTATGGGCTAGGGGACTTCACGGTTTACCGAACCTTAACAAACTGTCAAATGTCAATTACTCGTTCTCAGGGAGTCAGACAGTGAGAGATAAGTTCCATTGTCAAAAGGGAAACAGCCCAGACCTACAGCTAAGGTCCCTAAGTTCAAGTTAAGTGGAGAAGGATGTATTGTTGCTAAAACAACCAGGATGTTGGCTTAGAAGCAGCCACTCATTCAAAGAGTGCGTAATAGCTCACTGGTCGAGTGACAACGCGCCTAAGATTAACGGGGCTAAAACTTGACACCGAAGCTTAGGAATTAACACATGTTAATTGGTAGAGGAGCAATGTATGCGCGCAGAAGCCATATCGAAAGGGGTGGTGGAGTGCATACAAGAGAGAATGCCGGTATAAGTAGCGCAAGTGGAGCGAGAATCTCCACCATCGAAAGTCTAAGGTTTCCTGGGGAAGGTTCGTCCACCCAGGGTAAGTCGGGGCCTAAGTCGAGGGCGAAAGCCGTAGATGATGGACAGCAGGCAGATATTCCTGCACCACCACTAGACGATATTACCAAAGCAATGACACAGAAGGATAGTCAAACCCACGCGGATGGTAAAGCGGGGTCGTAACACGAGGCTGTGATGTAGTAAAGTACGCATCACATGAGGCTGGGTGTTGCGAGGAGTGAATTATAGTAGCGGAAGTTGATGAATTCACGCTGGCGAGAAAAGTTGCTAGGGAGGAAGGTGGTGCCCGTACCGCAATCCGACACAGGTAGACGATGAGAGAATCATAAGATGATCGGGACAACTCTTGTTAAGGAACTCGGCAAAATGACCCCGTAACTTCGGGAGAAGGGGTGCCACGTAAGTGGCCGCAGTGAAAAGTCCCAAGCAACTGTTTATCAAAAACACAGGTCTCTGCAAAATCGAAAGATGATGTATAGGGGCTGACGCCTGCCCAGTGCTGGAAGGTTAAGGGGAGCTGTTAGGAGCAATCCGAAGCGGTGAACTTAAGCCCCAGTGAACGGCGGCCGTAAATATAACGGTCCTAAGGTAGCGAAATTCCTCGTCAGGTAAATTCTGACCCGCACGAATGGCGTAATGATTTGGGAACTGTCTCAACAAGAGGCCCGGCGAAATTGTAGTATAAGTGAAGATGCTTATTAACCCGCGACTGGACGGTAAGACCCCGTAGAGCTTTACTGTAACTTGATATTGAATTCCGGCAACAAATGTACAGGATAGGTGGGAGACGGAGAAACCAGGGCGTCAGCTCTGGCGGAGTCACCCTTGGGATACCACCCTTTTGTTGCTGGAGTTCTAACGGTGCGCCGTAATCCGGGTATCGGACA
>JAQVWG010000001.1:184199-245561 GCA_028698585.1 Clostridia bacterium
GTATGTACACAGGGGGAGTTACTTGATTGCTAATAAGTCATATGCACAGTTGTATACATGTGCATTTGAGTTCCTAGATGTGTATTTGCTCAGGTGAATTATCTTGTGGAGTTTAGTATCTTTATATGCTCAAATGTGTACATGCACATATGGATGAGTGAACATATTAGCATATGTACTATGTTATTAGGTAAACTGCTCGAACATAGAGATATTATCAATTAATAATATAAGGTGGGCTGAACTTTAATTGCTTATTATATTGTATCTTACTGTTGTGCCTAATAACAGATAATGTATATCGTGATTTTCCTTGCCAGAACGCTAACAAGTATTATTCATGCTAGGGTGATTGTTTTGATAAACTCATATATCTGATATGTCATTAGTATAGAATCAAATTGTGTTTGATTCAGATAATTGTAGTCTATCGAACATTATGTCTTCATGGTCGTATATAATAGGGGACTACCTTATTTGATTGACATATAAGCTGTGGTTACCGTATATAATGACAATCGGTGACGTGATCCAAAGCGCATATATCTTATGTATCAGGTTACCCCAATTGCACCGCATCGTACTGCATGATAGACTAGATAATATGTGCTATGAGTCTAACAAATATAATAAGTACTAATTATACTGGCACGTGCAGAATACGCAATAGATAGAACTAAATGGTATACAGGCATTACACATAACTGACTTGAGCATTCTATTAAATGGACTGCGTGCATATCAATTAACAGTCGTATTGTGTTAACATACTCGAACATACTTAACTACAGTTATCTAATCATGAACAGACAGTGGTTACAAATTGACGGTTACATTAAGTTAACACGTTGTAGGCGTAACCGACTTGAGTTGAACTCATTTTGTGGGCAAAAATGTCAGTTTTTGGACTAAATGTGCCCATGCAGTGACGGTCACAGCTCATATACTATACGGAAGGTAAACTACAGCGACTTGCATTTACTCGGCTCATAAGCTAAATTAGGGGCCGTAATTAACACCGGTATTTACTGGAGTTGATATTAGTATGTTTTAGCTATACCAAACCAAAAAAATAAACTAAAAATACTGTTCTTTTTCGCCCAAATGTATAGACAAATGCCATTATCTTTGGTACAATCTACTCGAATAAGATGTTCAACACACGATTTTGCGTGCAGATGGGTGTGCGACTTTTTATTTTTGAGTAAAACGAGGTGAAGTGTCATCAATAACTCGTGAAAAAGCTTTAATAATGAACACAACTTAGTATTTTTCGTTTTAGAGATAAGGAGAGGCAAAAAATGGCGACAATTAAGAAACAAGCCAATGTATTAACTTCGGGAAAGCCAGCAGGCTGGTGGGGGGAAACCTGGAGAGAAGGTTATTTTGTCGGCAACGGATGTGTTGGTGCTAATTCATTCGGCGGTCCAGCTGATGAAAAGATACTGATTAACCATGCGGATTTACAATGGCAAGGGCGCATAAGCGTAGTGCCTGATGTGGCATTCAAGTTGAAGGAAACAAGGAAATACATAGATAATAAGCAATACAATGAGGCATCTGAAGTAATGGTGCGTGCACTTGTTAGTAAGAACTTTCGTCCACAGCACTTCTATCCACTGCCTTTGTGCGTTTTGCATGCCAAGAATAGCATAGATAAGGGTGTCAGAGAGTACGAGAGAACACTTAATATGGGCACAGCTGAGGCTACATCATCATACCTTGACGGTCAAACTAGAGTAATGCGTAAACTATTCGTTTCTCGTGCTAATGACACCGTAGTGTACGAGATAACCAAGACAGGTGGCAATAAACAACTAGATGTCGAGTTTAATTTCGAGTTGATTGATGCAATCAATGCTCGCACAGTATCATCTATGTCTGCACTACCTGACAATGTTAAGACTGTTTACGATAAGTATTTCATGTACTTCTCTGCTCGTAATGATGACGGTGGAGATTACGGTGCCGTTGCTAAACTCAATCATTATGGTGGTGCATTGAGCATAACCGAGAAGGGTCTGCGTATAAGCGGTGCTAATTCTATCATTGTGTACGTCAAGACTTTTGTCAAGAGCACAGCCGAGAAGGAGTTCGCTAGGCTCAAAACTGAGTTGGCAGCACTTAAGGACCCGTATGATAAGATGCTCAAAACGCATGTTGCGTTGCACCAAAAAGTGTTTGGTGGCGCTACTCTATCTTTTGACACCGATACTGATCAATACATTGAGGATTATCTGGCTCAAGTAGACAATGGAGATCTTAACCCAACACTACTTGAGAAATACTGGAAATATGCTCGTTACCTATTAGCGTGTTCAACAACTGATAATGGCAGATTGTTTACTCCTTATGGATTATGGTGTGGTTCTTATAAGGCATACAAGTCAGCTATACCATATTCTGGTGCTATCGAGGAGGTCTACGACTATACTTTGAGCGCCAACATGTTGCCACTGTGCGAGTCATTGTTCAGTTTCGTAGATGAACACCTAGGGGAGTATAAAGAGAATGCTATGCGACTGTTCGGTTGCAGAGGCATATATATACCCACTATCCCCGCTACCAATACCGGCAGGCTCGGAGCACTAGATGTCAATGCAGTGCATTTTACAGGATGTGCAGGTTACATCGCTAAGCTATATTATGAGTATTATTTGCTTACTGGCAACACCAAGTTGCTTAAGAGTAGAATACTCCCATACCTTAAAGAAGTAGTTACATTCTATGAGGATTATTTCAAAACTAATGCAGACGGCCAGTATACATCTAGTCCGTCCGTACTGCCTCCTGTTGCCGTAAGCACTATGGGTGTACAGGATACGACTGTATTGGGTAAAGACGCATATATAGATTTCGCTATATGTAAGCGTGTATTGACCGACTTATTGTCGGGCGCTAAAGAACTAGATATATATAAGGAAGATATCAATAGGTGGGAGAAGATGTTGAGCAATCTCCCTACATATGAGAAGAATGCGGACGGCTCTATTCGTGATTACACTAATGGCAGTCAAATGGGCGCTGATGATGACGCTAATAACTCAACACTATTCCTAGCTCGTACCATCACAAGAGACGAGAGTGATTATATAGATATGCATGGTGAATTAGTTGCCACAGCACGCCGTAAACTAGTAGAGGGCGCTTGTATACAGAACAGTTATTCGTTGACAACGCTTGCCACACAATGTGCCAAGTTGGGGCAAAAAAAGCTGGCAGTTGACTGCCTTATCAATGTCATAAGAGGATGTTCGATGAATAACTTAGCCTTGACTTCGGCAGATTGGCGTGGTATGGGACTGTGTGGCTCTGATACATGGGTACCCATGCAGTTACAGAGTAATATAACTCTGGCGAATGCTATTAATAATATGTTGATTGGCACGCAGGATGGGAGAATACTTATTCTGCCGTGTATGCCGTATGACTGGCCGAGTTTCAAGGCAGAGGATTTACAATCGTATGGCGGAACACAAGTTACAATTACGCATAATGCTAAATTTGGCACGCTACAAGTCGATATTAAGGCACGCAAGAAGGTGAGTTTTGATATGTATCTACCTGACGGCACCAAGAAACTTAATAAATGCAGTATCAAGAACGTCAAGTTCGATAGCGAGCTGAGTTGTGTGCAGGATATAAGCCTTGACGCAGGCAAGAGTGTATCTTATCTATTCGCATTTAAGGGATTGAAAAATTAATTGCTTATAGGTAATTATGTGAGGTATTGACAATGAGATGTGTCTACTGTGGATGTGAAGAGAGTAAAGTTATTGACAGCCGTTCTATAGAAGAAGGTAATGCTATAAGACGGCGTCGTGAGTGTGTCAAATGTGGCAAACGATTCACCACGTTCGAGACAGTGGAAACAACACCACTTCTGGTCATCAAAAATAGTGGGGTTAGACAGCCATACGATAAGAATAAACTCAAGAATGGCATTCTCAAAGCCTGCGAAAAACGCCCCGTCGCAATGTGCGTTGTTGATAACCTTGTCGACGAGATAACTAAACAACTCTATAATTCGCTGGAACAAGAGGTCAGCAGTAAAAAAATCGGTGAGTTGGTGATGTCTGGCCTTAAGGGGATTGATGAAGTGGCATACATTAGATTTGCCTCTGTATATAGGCAGTTCAAGGACAGTGCAACATTCATTGAGGAGATGAAGAAGATATTCGAGCAGTCCTCAAATGATGGAAAATGAGGTAATGTGTGTGTTTACTGATATTCTATTAAATCACTATAATAAATATCCGTTGATGAGGGAGCAAGACTTCATTAAGTTGATATATCAAAGTGAGTTCGGTTCACACTTTAATATTGAAGTGGATCAAGCAGTGTCTTACTTAATGGCAGAGTGTCAGGACATTAAACCAGAAAAGACGGAGTTAATGACAGATATCGGTTGCGGACTTGTTAGGGTTAATCTTGCCGAATACATGCGCAGAGGATTGAGTTTACAACTATTAGGCGCCATATTCGCGCGTTCTAGCACGCGCAGTACAGCGACCACAGAGAGTCTTGAGAATAAGTTTAATTGTCTAATGGACCTATGCGAAAGGAAGATGATTAATATTTCGCCCAACTCTATGTTATCTACTATAGAGAAGTTTAAGCGAGATATTCGCCCTGTTTCGCACACAGCGTCTTACGCCAAGAATTATCATCCGCATTATAGAGTGGTCAAGAAGGCAATGATGTTGATGATGGATTGTATTCAAGCGATTGAGGATATACAGAGTGGTAACGTTCTTGTGTGTATAGAGGGCAACTCCGGCTCTGGCAAGAGTTATTATGCTAGCGTCATTAAGGACTATTTCGGCTCTCGCTGTAATGTGTTCAGCACTGATGATTTCTTTTTGCCAAGGTTATCCAAGACACCACAAAGACTGGCAGAGATAGGGGGTAATGTTGATTACGAGAGACTACATGACCTTATCGCTAACATTCAGCAGGGAGAGGAAATAAGTTATAAGCAATTCAGTTGTGCTACGCAGAGTTATAGTATATGTAAGCTCGCTCCAGCAGAGATTAACATAATAGAGGGCGTATATTCTGCTCATCCAACTCTGATTAAAGAGTATGACCTTGTAATCAGGTTGACTGTCGATAAGTTGACACAACAAAGGCGCATATTCGAACGAGATGGCAAGCAGATACTAGAATTGTATAATAATGAATGGTTGCCATTAGAGAACAAGTACTTGGATAACTTGGATTACCACGGCAAGAAGGTAATAGAGATAGACACTTCTAATACGGCAAGATAGTGCGCCGTTATAGTCGTTGCCCTTACACGATTAATTAACATATATTAATAATTAGTTAGATTAATAGAAAAGCCATAAAAATAGGCTGTTTACATATGTAAACAGCCTATATTGATAATCAATTATTTGATTTCGTCCGCTTCTTCTGGCTCTACTTCGGGTGAGACGTCCTCAACTGGTTTCTGGATAGGTGTCTTCTTGACAGCTGTTTTCTTGGGCTCAGTTTTCTCGACCTTGTCCTTCTTGGCAGGGGTAATATCCTTCTTGGTGTCCTTCTTAGGAGCCTTGGAGGATTCTTTAGCTAGTCTGTTCTCTGTTCTCTTTGCTCTGATTGCCTTCTCTTCTTCGGCTTTCTTAATTGCAGCGGCCTTCTGCTCAACTTGTTTCTGCGTCTTGGCGTCAATCTTGATGACAATAATGCCCTGCTCTAATTGATAGAGGGCCTTACCAATCTGCGACTTTTTGTGATTGGCGCTGTTCTTGTGTATAATGCCTTTTTTAGCTGCTATGTCTATTCTCGCCGAAGCAATCGGTAATAATTCTCTTGCCAACTCTTTATCGTCGTTAGATATAGCAGAATTGAACTTCTTAATTGCGGTGTTCATCTGTGAACGAACCATTTGATTCTGTAGTCTTTTCTTGTTAATAACAGAGACTCTCTTCTCTGCTGATTTGATATTAGGCATTGTTTACTCCTTAACTTCATTTGATTAGCCTTGTAATTCTAGCACAACCCCACATTATTTGCAACAATTTTAGTGCAAATATTCTTATTTTTGTTATTTTGTCATACATTATGGTGTGAGTAAGGTAGTATTGATTGACAGTGGGATAGGTGGCGCGACCGTGTGCAAACAGATAAGGCAAACGGTCAATGGTTGCGACTATATGTATATTGTTGATAATGCCAATTTTCCATATGGCAATAAGGACAAAAAAGACTTGATACGTATAGCCAACGACTGCGTTGAGCTGGCTAATAAGTTATGCAATTCCTTAGCGTGCATCGTAATAGCATGTAATACGCTAACTGCAATTGCTATAGATTGGTTAAGGCAACGGTATCCTTACATTACTTTTGTCGGCACAGAACCGGCAGTCAAACAAGCGACAGAATATTCTGCAGGCAATATTCTCGTCGCTACCACATACGCGTCAGCACGAAGTGATAGGCTTAAGAAGCGATTCGACGGTGAGTTCATTAAGTTTGTCGCGTTTCCTGAGCTTGCTTCAATGATTGAGAATGACGCTCACGAAAAAGACATCAGTCAGTACATCGAAAATGTGGCTAATGAGTTGACATTCAACTTCGATTGTATTGTGCTAGGCTGTACGCATTTCGTTCACGTTAAGCACATATTCGAACGGATATTCGTCAAGCAAGTTTTCGATGGCAACAAGGGTGTGGCGTCAAGGGTTAGGAGTATAGTAGGTAAATGTAACGAATGGTCGTGTGGTGTGGAGATTGTGTTGACTAAACCCGATGAATATAAGTTGTTGCAACTCCAACGATTGTTGGGAATATAATTATGCATAGTTATCGGCTGTAGATTGTGTGAGTGCAGGTGCGCTCATTTTTTTTGCACATTGGCCAGAAATTATATTAATTTATTTGCGTCATATAGCATTTTGTGATAAAATTGCTTTATCTGTGGTTTCATATGCAGATTATTGTAATGTTAATATAACAAGATAAAGGGGAATAATGATGGCAACAATTCAAGCAGAAAACATTCGCAACATTGCTTTGATAGGACACTCTGGCGAGGGTAAGACGACTTTGGCTGAGGCTATTCTGTTTAACACCAAGGCAATTGACAGACAAGGTAGGGTAGATGATGGCAACTCCACTATGGACTATACTCAAGAGGAGATTACCAAGAAGATATCTATCTCATTAGCAATGGCAAACTGTTCTTATAAAGGAACTAAGATTAACCTCATAGATGTACCCGGTGACTTTGACTTTGCAGGTGAGTTGGTGCAGGCGATGGCTCCTGTCGATTCTGCTTTGATTGTTACAAGCGCAT
This sequence comes from Clostridia bacterium, assembly GCA_028698585.1. Lineage (GTDB taxonomy): Bacteria > Bacillota > Clostridia > Christensenellales > CAG-314 > STF1-98. The sequence continues at coordinate 191,503 of JAQVWG010000001.1, forward strand.
CTGGTAGTATGACTGTAGGTACGGAGAAAGCAATAGATTACTGCATAACCAATAAGATACCCGCTATGATTTTTGTCAGCGGACTAGATAAGGAAAACGCAGATTTTAACGGCACAACGAACGCAATAGTAGATAAGTATCCAACCAAGGTTACCCCACTATTCATACCAGTGATTAAGGGTGGATTCGAAGGTTTTGTCAATGTTGTCGATGGTAAGTACTACAATGTGGGTGATGAGGATAACGGACTGGATATACCCAGTGTACTCACATCACAAGTAGAGGAGGATAGAGCCAAAGTACTAGAGTCCGCAGCAGAGAGTGATGATGCACTGATGGAGAAGTTCTTCGAAGAGGGCGATTTATCTCAGGAAGAGATAGAACTCGGCATCAAGAAGGGCATAGCCAACTGTACTACAATCCCAGTTTATGGTGGTAGCGCAGCACTTAATAAGGGTATCACCAACCTACTCAATAAGCTTGTTGCCAACATGCCCTCCCCAGCAGACAGAGATGTAATAGCTAAGGATACTAAAGGACAAGATGTTGTTATCAAGTGCGATTCTGACGGTCCAGTAGTCCTGAGAGTATTCAAGACCATGGTTGACCCATTCGTGGGCAGACTGAGTTATATTAAACTGCTGTCAGGTACGCTCAAGAGCGGCATAATACTCAAGAATGCAACCAAGGACAGCGAGGAGAAGATTTCCTCAATATATTTTGTCAAGGGCAAGAAACAAGAGGCTACAGACAGCATTAGTGCTGGCGATATGGGTGCACTTGCTAAACTCAATACCCCAACCACAGGCGATGTACTGAGTGAGGGCAGAGAACTGGTAATGGAACCCATACAGATGCCGGCACCAGTACTCTCTATGGCTGTCTATGCGTCCAAGAAGGGCGAAGAGGACAAGATTTTTGCAGGGCTGTCAAGACTCAAGGACGAAGACATAAGTTTTGCAGTAGTTAAGAATCCGGAAACTAACGAAATGTTAATATCCGGTGTAGGCGAGAATCATCTAGATATACTATGCAAGAAACTCAAGAATAAGTTTGGCGTTGATGCAGTGCTTAAGGAGCCTAGGATAGCGTACAAGGAAACCATTAAAGGCAAGGCTCAAGCAGAAGGTAAACATAAGAAACAATCCGGTGGCGCAGGTCAGTTCGGTGTGGCTGTTATTGTGTTCGAGCCGGGTGCTGCAGACGGTATGTATGAGTTTTGTGATGAAGTAGTTGGTGGCGCTGTGCCAAGACAATTCATCCCAGCAGTAGATAAGGGGCTTAAAGAAGCAGTCAAAAAAGGTATGCTAGCAGGTTATCCAATGATTAATATCAAGTGTCACTTGATAGATGGTAAGAGCCACCCAGTAGACAGTAAGGAAATAGCATTCGTTTCTGCCGCCAAGTTGGCGTATGAAGAAGCAGTTCCTAAGGCTCATCCTATTCTGCTAGAACCTATCTATGTGCTCAAGGTTACGGTGCCAGAATCATTCATGGGAGATATTCTCGGCGACCTTAACAAGAGGCGTGGTAAGGTACTAGGCATGGAGGCAATTGAGGGTAAACAAGTAATTAGCGCAGAAGTACCTATGGCCGAGATTACTAAATATGCCACAGACCTTCGCAGTATGACTCAGGGCAGAGGAACGTTCACCCTTGCTTTTGAGAGATATGACGAAGTACCGGCATCTGCTACCGTCAAGATTATTGAAGACGCCAAGAAGCGCGCTACCGAGGAAGAGTAACATTATTAATGATATTAAAGACGGCCAAACTAAGGCTGTCTTTTTTTTACATAATTACTTTGCCAAAAAGGGTTTTCTTTTCCAACTGATTTTTGTATAATGTAGATATCAATATCGAGAGGTAGGGGATAATTGTGTTAAACAAGGCAGTAATACTGGCAGCTGGGCGTGGCACACGCTTTTTGCCATATACTAAGGGCGTTAGTAAAGAAATGCTCGCCGTAGTGGATGTGCCGGCACTGTATCTAGTTGTAGACGAAGTAGTCAAGGCTGGTATTCATGATATATGCATTGTAATCAGTCCGGACAAACAAGAGATAACTAGATACTTCAGTAAAGACGAGGCGCTAGAACAGTTCTTGTACAATAAGAACAAGTTGGATGTGTTAGCCAGAGTTCAAGAGCTCTCCATCCTAGCTAGTTTCTCATTCGTGTATCAAAATCAAGCCAACGGCTCTGGGGACGCACTTAATAAGGCGAGGAAGTTCTGCAACGGACAACCTGCAGTTGTACTTAACGCAGACGATATTATCTACACTCAAGGCGATACTGTTACCAAGCAATTATGCGATTGTTTCAATCAATACCACACCAGTATACTGGGCGTTCAAGAGGTAGACATTAAGGCGATATCTAAGTATGCCAGTTGCCACGTAGTCAAGAGTAACGGGCGTGCACACCTAATAGATAATGTAATTGAGAAACCTACGCCCAGTCAAGTATGCTCACTACTGGCACCACTGGGAAGATACGTAATAAGCGAGGATTTTTTTGAATACATAGATAGAACGCCAATCAGTGCTAACGGTGAATTACAGTTCACTGACAGTCTCCAACTTCAGGCTAAAGAGAATGGTATATATGCGTATGAGTTTATTGGCAAGCGTTATGATACCGGTGATAAACTAGGCTATATCAAGGCCTTCATAGAGTACGCTCTTAGAGATGAGCGATTCGGCAAGGATTTACTACCTTATCTTAAGCAGTTGATTCAAGACAACGCATAATAATTACAGAGATAAGTGTATAATATGCCGAGAGCGTTGTTACTGATTGTAGAGACGGAATATAATCTATGCGTGAGCACCTTATGTATATGCTCTTGACAGCGTATACTTAATCACTGGCAGTCTGATTCAAGACAACACACAATTAATTACAGAGATAGGTGTATAATATCTCTAGAGCGTTTTTGCTGGCAGTAGAGACGCGATATAAATTAAGCGAGAGTCAATAATAAGAGAACACGCTGTAGTTGTGCTAGTTAATGCAAGAATCACTAGTTAGGCATGAACTATTTAACTAATATGGGAGTTAATCGTTAAGACGAGTAATTATATAAACGTAAAAGGAGAGTAAATAATGAGTTATCAAAACAGAAAAGAGATTCCAGAGCAATACAAGTGGAAGAAGGAAGACATTTTTGCATCAGTTAAGGATTGGGAAGATAGTTTTGCACAGGTTGTAGAGGTTATACCTAACTTGGCTAAGTATAAGGGTCAACTTAATAATCCAGATACTATCCTCGAAATGTATAAGGATGTCGACAAGTTCGGGTTGCAACTAGAACAACTGGCTTGCTATGCTTTCCTGAATTACTGCGAAGACAGTAAGGATGCTGATGCTCAGACCAGATTCGGCAAGTGCTCAAGTATCGAGAGCAAGGCAGGGGAGATGACTTCATACATAGATCCGGAGATGTCTAAACTGTCTAATGAGATGTTACAAGAAATGATTGACGACAAGAGATTCGATAATTATACAGTCTCACTTAAGGCTATCATTAAGCGTAAACCTCACATCCTAGAAGCAGGTGAAGAGAAACTATTGGCTGGCGCAAGTGACGTAACTAGATATTTTCAAGAAGCATTCAACAGACTGGATAGTGGCGATTTAGATTATGGCAGTATTACTGTTGATGGTCAGGAAATCAAACTAGGACACGGCACATACTCTATGTGTCTACAACATAAGAATCAAAGTGTTAGAAAGGCTGCATTCGAGAGATTCTATAAGCCATATATCAGCCAGATTAATACTATCAGTGCGCTGTACGAAGGCAATGTAAAGAATAACGTTTTCGTTTCTTGCGCTAGGAAATATAACTCCGTCATGGAGATGTCCACCGCCGGCGAAGATGTCGACAAGAGGGTATATGAGAACTTGATTGAGAGTATCAACAATTCTTTTGCACCACTACACGAATACATTGCTCTGCGCAAGAAGATACTAGGGCTTGAAACACTTAATATGTATGACCTGTATGTACCGATGTTCGATAATGCCGACATTAAACTAGGCTACGAGGACGCCCATAAACTGGTTGTAGAGGGACTAGCACCACTAGGTAAAGAGTACCAAGCATTATTACGTAAGGCCAAGGATGAAAGGTGGATAGACGTGTATGAGACACCAACCAAGCGCTCGGGTGCATTCAGTTTAGGTGTTAAAGGTATTCATCCTTATGTGATGCTCAATTATCAACAGACCACTCATGACGTGTTTACACTCGCTCATGAACTGGGACACAGCATGCACTCATACTATAGCTGTAAAGTCCAACCTCAAGCTAAGTCAGAATATACCATATTTGTTGCTGAGGTTGCATCAACAGTCAACGAAGTACTACTGCTCAACTACTTACTGGCTAAGGAAAAGGATGTTAATATCAAGAAGTATTTATTGTCATATTTCCTAGATATGTTGCGCACAACGATGTATCGTCAGGCAATGTTCGCAGAGTTCGAGTATATGGCACACACTCGCAGTGAGAATGGCGAGCCATTGACAAGTCAGGTGTTATGTAAAGACTATGTCGAACTCAACAGGAAATACTATGGTCCATCCGTTACACACAATAAAGAGATTGAGTATGAGTGGGCTAGGATACCACACTTCTACAGAGCATTCTATGTATATAAGTACAGCACTGGCATTACCAGCGCAGTATGTATAGCGCAGAAGATTCTCAGTGAGGGCGCTCCAATGGTTGAGAAATATAAGAAGTTCTTGACATTAGGTTGTTCAATGGACCCTGTCAGCGAACTCAAGACTGCCGGCGTAGATTTATTGACCAAAGAACCGTTCGAAATTGTCGCCAAGGCATTCACAGACACACTTGCACAACTGAAGGAATTGATATAATATGATTAAACACATTGTTTGTTATAAACTCAAGGACAATAGTGCAGACATTATCAGTAAAGTTAAGGACACTCTCCTCTCATTGAAGGGGAGAGTTCCTCAAGTTATAGATTTGAATGTAGGGGAAGACATGATGCACTCTTCTCGTTCTTATGATGTTGCACTCGAAGTGGTTCTTAATAGTAGACAAGACCTTATAGACTATGCTAATGATACTTATCATTGCCAAGTCGTTAAGGCATACATACACTCAGTAGTAGAGGTATCCGTAACTGTAGACTATGAGTTCTAGTCTGTTGTAGACTGTTATATGCAAGTTAATTGTCGAAGTATTTATTGGGTTAAGGCATATCATAAATACCGCTGACGAGATATCCGTAACTGTAGACTATGAGTTCTAGTCTGTTGTAGTCTATTATAGGCACGTTAACTGTTGAAGTGTTATTGGGTTATGGCATATCATAAATACCGCTGACGAGATATCCGTAACTGTAGACTACGAGTTCTAGTCTGTTACAGACTGCCTCAGCGCACTTAAGTAGATATAGTACTATTAGACTTGGGCATATTATATAATACTATGTCTGTAATAGATGTCTAAGGATATGCCATTATTGCGTTAGAAATGACCACAGGATAATATTCCTGAGATAAAGGTCATTAAGGGAGAAGCAAAAAGTCAATATGAGCTCAGCACTTCAATTAACTGCACTCTTAATATTTATTGTTGTATATGTGTTATTGTTCGTTTTTCAGAAATACAGAGCGTATATAGCGATTTTTGGTGCTATCATTTTTATCATTCTGACAATACTGCCATACTATAGAATACTGGTTGGCATCAATTGGAACGTGCTACTAATAATCGCAGGCACGATGGGTACTGTGTCTCTATTTATCGACAGTAAGATGCCTAACAAAATTGCAGATATTATTATCTCAAAATCCAAGAACGCAATGTGGATGGTATTCATGCTATCGCTGTTTGCGGGTATCATATCTGCATTCGTCGATAACGTCGCAACCGTGCTAATGATAGCGCCCGTAGCACTGGTAATGTGCAAGAAACTAAATATCTCTCCCGTCCCTAGCCTAGTTGCCATAGCAGTGTCTAGTAATCTACAGGGGGCAGCAACGCTGGTTGGGGATACAACATCTGTGTTAATGGCCGGCGAGGCAGGTATGAACTTCTTGGATTTCTTTTTCATGAAAGGCAGACTGGGAATGTTCTTTGTTACCGAGATAGGCGCCGTTGTTTCCCTGTTGGTATTACTGCTACTGTTCCGCAAGGACAAGCAACCCATAGCTTCAATAGAGAAGACGGTAGTTACAGACTATCTACCCTCGATAGCATTAATTATGACGGTAGTGATGTTGATTATATCATCAGTATTCGATTGGCATATCTATCTTAACCCCTCTGCGACCATAGCTGTGGAGAAGTTGGACGTCATCAATGGTGTAATATGTGTTGCAGTATTCATTGTCGCACTTATCTATGAGTGTATTAAGAACCATAGTTGGACGGTATGTAAGAAGGCGTTTACTGATATAGACTATTTTACGTTACTTCTGTTATTGGGTCTGTTCTTGCTCATTGCTGGCATTAAGGAGGCAGGCTGGATAGATAGAGTTAGTTTATTCATCCAACGAATGGGTGGTGGAAGTGTCTTTGCAGTATACACAATTATAGTATGGGTTAGCGTTATTTGTTCCGCATTTATAGACAATATTCCTTATGTTACGACAATGTTACCTGTATGCACCGGACTGGCAGTAGCATTCGAGAGCGCTGGTACGCCTGTCAATCCAGAGTTATTATACTTCGGGCTGTTGGTTGGAGCAACTCTAGGTGGTAATCTTACACCTATAGGAGCAAGCGCCAACATTGCAGCAATAGGTATATTGCGTAAAGACGGATATGAAGTCAAGAATAAGGATTTTTTCAAGATTGGCATACCGTTCACATTGGCAGCAGTCATTACTGGTTATCTATTGGTATGGTTTATCTGGGGTTAAACTCAAGTTTGCCATTGAGAATGTAACGCTAAACGCATGATGTGCGTATTGCTCTAAGTCTTATGCACACAGTTTAAGTATAATACTAGCCACAATTAGCACAAGTTGTTAATTCCCCGTGATTAGACAGTTAAGGCGCGTTGGGACATATTATACAAACTAATTCTGTGTATATCATTGTATCTACTCGCATAATACCGTACGTAGCAGGGCATGTTTAGTATGCTGGCGATGTTAACTTGAATAAGTAATAAACTAATTATTAGAGGTTGCTATGTCTGTAGGCGCGTGATAGGACAGCAAGCCTAACTGGTGCAAAGGCTAATAGCAGTACACTCCTTCATAAGGTAATAATTACCACAATCTAAGCGTACTTAATGCTACCATAGAATAATAAATGTGGGTTATTATTACTCGACTGCACAATCCACGCATTATAGAGTAGGTAACATCATCACCCTTTGTGTGTTTTTTTTGTAGATATTTGCTCAAAAGCATTGACAGATAGCGCGTACCGTGATACAATTCTAACAATGATAGAAGCAAAACTGTCGTAAGGCAGTGACGCAAAGCTATAGGGTCTTATATTGAGACAGCCAGTTGCCGTGATAAACACTCGTGTTTGTACGGCATTTTTTATCGGCTTAGGTGCAAGACAGCCAGTTACCGTAATGACATAATAGTATTGTCTTGCGGTTTTTTTAACTGTCTGCATAATGATTAAGACAGCCAGTTGCCATTATAACACTGTTTACCAACAATGATGGGTAGTGTTACAATGGTTTTTTTATTGCTACTAATAGTATTGGCGTTGAGTCAAGTAGCAGTCAGTAACAATATAAAGGCAGAGGATTGATGACTAAGCAAATGAGAAACAAGAGAATACTAATAGCACTGTTATCGGCATTATTGTTGATGATAGTTTTTATTACTCCTGTTTTTGCTATACTTTTTTCCTCCATGGTGCCTATTGACTCTACACTTAATTACCACGCCATATCTGCTGGCACTACCACATTCAGCGTCGAAGAGGTCGCCCAACAGGATTTAGTATACACTCAAGCTGGTCAGAGAATAGATGTTGACATTACTCTCGCCAATGCTCAAACTGGTGGTATATATCATCATTACTATGGAATCAAAGTAGACAGTGCAACAAGCACAGGACTTGAGAATGCAATCCTAGTGTATATGGATGGCATTTACATGGGTGTGCTGAGTGACCTATGCCCAATCATTGATAATGTGTCCATTGAAGGTATAATAGATAGGGATTATTACATATTGCCCAATGAGACATTGACTAAGACACTTTCTTTTGAACTGCATATAGGTGCTGATGCAAGTTACTTCGACACCAAGATATGTGGTATATCTATTACTAGTTATGCCCAAACGACCAATGTACAGAAACTGATATTTGTCGGCAACGAGGATGAGTTCGCTTCGGCAATAGATGATATTAATCTGTCCGACACTCAGTCAAAAACGCTCGTACTAACTAGCAATATAACCTTGACTGCAGATTATGTTCTAACCAAACCATGTATAATAGACCTATTCGGCAACGAGCTGAGTTTTGGCGAGCACACCATAACACTTAACCAAAGCGGTAAAGTTACGTTAACATCATCAAGAGATATATTCGCACAAACAACGGATAGTGGTACGGGCGGGTTCGTGCTTAATAGGGCAGACAGCACACAGAATGATATATTGACTCAGGGCGCTATACTTGATATGGTAGCCCAAACATTTATATATTCGACTGTCACCACCAAGTATACTCCTGCGCAGTTATATGCAGATAGAGTAACGTTGAATGCATACAGTATAACTGGCGCAAGAGAGTTAATTGCCCAGAGATTGGTCAGTAATTATAGTAACGGCATAGCTTCGACATCTAGCGTAGATATCTTCGACGGCATGACATATTATAGATTAGACACTGCCAATATGACAATAACCACTGACGGTAGTGCCAACTACACTGTCGCTAACGGTATATTGACTACTGCGACACTATCTCACACATCTATTAATACATTATTAATAGGTTCTACTAGCGTAGAGTTCAAGATAATAGGAACAGGAAATGATACGACAATGGCAACTATACTTGCCAACGAGTTGAAACACATACCAAACAATCAATTAGCCGATGTGTCCTACGACCTATTCCTGCCTACAGCATTAAAGCAATATAATTGCAGTATCGTCTGGACAAGCAGTAATCAAGAGTCTGTGTCAAATACTGGCAAACTTAGTAATACTGCTAATGGAGTCATTACCTTAACGGCTACGATTAGGATTAATGATGAAGTTTTCATTCAACACTTCGTATTCACAGCCATAAGGCAGAATAACGAAACTCGTTTCCTGTACCTGTTGGCTCGTATGAATCCACGCTATCTCAGCGAGATATACGATGCAGAGGGTTCGGTTGACAGCCTGCCTATTGTTGACCTCAACTATAATTCTGCAGTACCTAGCAATACCCCTCTTGACTACAGGACTATATTCGCTGTTGATGACCTTGGAATCTACGGATTCGAGTATAGTATCGATCCCGCATATTATTATGTCGTACTGGATGACGAGGATTCTAACGGGTATGTTAACGATATTTATCTCAATCAAGTAACATTCCAAGTCTATGCACAACTTAATGTCAAGGGATACTTCAGTGATACGGCCACCTGGGGCACCGATGCCGAAGAATCATACTCTGGCTCCGTTGGTATCGTAATAGAATTAGGACAGAACACACAATTACAAGATTCAGTATTCAGTTACATTCAAACGCAACTGGACACTGTCGATATATTGCAGAACATAATTGATACAAGAATAGCAGACGGTATGTTGAATGAGAAAGGTGATTTTGTCATGCCTGCATCATATATGGGATTTAACACAGAGTACAGCATACCGACCATACTCAACAGGCTTAACTCACTTGTTGTTGCCAAGAACGCAGGCGCAGAAGATACCTATTACACTTCGTTGATAGGGTGGGCAATGAGTGCTAGCAGTAATGTATCTGCGAGCACAATAGTAAATGCTAGCCAATTGAACAACAGCGCAGATGTTAACCTAGTTAATGATGGCAACGAAGATATATCTATTGATGAGGAAACAGTTATACTCAGTTATCTGTTGAAGAACGGCTATTATTCTGCCATTGCAGAATGGGGCAATTATGTTGAATCCAACGGCAATCGTTCTATTGCCGGAGATGCTGCCAACGGCATAATCTCGTCAGTGTCTAGCCTAATGACAGTTAGACAATGGCTAGACAACATAGTGTTGGCATATAACGGCAATGTAGCGGATAATGACTATAATCTGCTGATTGACTGGGCAATCGGCTCAACTGCAGGCATTAGAGTGGAGGATATAGAGGGCTTGGTTGTCACTATACCCTCTATGTATCAGCCCGTGAGTAACACATATATCAGTGACGGACTTAATGCGGTATCCACAGCAGAACAAGAGATAATTCTGTGGTACTGCGACTCACAAGGCTACAATTCATACGCTTATTACTGGACTTCTGAGGTGGTTGACCACAGTAGGAGTCTTAACACCGATGTATACATAATATCTATTGACGCCGAGCACTTATACATTCAAGATACCCTAGTACCCATAGATGTGACAGTACAGTTGGCTAGCCTAGAAGGCAGCACTGGCAGAGAAACAAGGGGTCTGTTCGTCAACACGCCGGGTGCCATTCATAATGATACCAATGGATTTAATGTTATGGAAGTATTCAACAGCGTCAAACTACAGGTATGGCAACAACTACCTCTAAATGAGCAAAAAGGGCTCTACGCAACAGATAACAGCGCAGCAGTCAACATAACGACTTCTATGCTCAATCCTGCCAACTTGGGCAGTGATTACATACTACAAAGGGATATACAGCTTTGTCAAACACTGGTGTTTAGGAATGGTTCTCACGCAGATAGTTTCTACGCACTATTAAGCTGGGCAGTAAGTGCCACTAATCATACTATTCAGGTTAGAGATATTGTCAGTGAGGACATAATAGCCCAAATAGGAGCACTCGCAGACGTCTATTCTGATGGATTGACATATCTAGGCACCGAAGAACAGAGTGCAATACTCGCTGTCGTTCAAACCATGCTAAGTGACACAACAGGCGCTTATGATACGTTTATCAATAGTGTGTGGGGCGCAACGGGTGGTGTGCCAGACGGCAACCTAGTACTGGATGACGCTTACATCGTTGACGCAGTTGACCTAGCAGAATTGCAAGATATAGTTGAAAATACTACATTTACACTGAACAACTGGTCCGGATTTATTGACTGGGCAACTAGGACAAGCACTATTGGAGTTCGTGTAGGATTTGTTACTCTGCAAGTTGGTCACCATATTGATGACGTTGTTCCGGGTACGGTTAAGGCAGGTGGCACCCATGTGCGCCACGACATTCAATCAGTGATATCGCCTGGCAATTATCCAGTGTCAGTTTATAGTTGGTTCTGGAGTATTAGTTACACCACTAACGAGCCTGACGTTATCAAATCATGCTTAATGGGTTATGCAAGCGGATTAGTGATGTATCATGCACTGGCAGGTGCAGCCTGGGACTACGTCGTTGCTAATGCCTCTAACTATTCAACAGCCATTACCGTTGCTTCTAATGGCGACATCACTGTAGTCGACAGCGGGCTTTTCGCTACGGCAGTGCAGAACAGAATCAAGTCGTTGATTGTAGATCAATACAGCAGATTGATTGGCTGGGCAACGAGTACGTCAAGTAGCACCCAGACGGCACGTGATATTGTTGGCTCATATATGGACGGAGTGTCGTATATGACTAATCTTCCCGACGGCAAGAGTACTATATCTATTGATGAAGCCAACGCTATCAATAGTTTCTGCCAGTCTAATGGAATCAGTGGATATCAAACAGCATGGAATGGTCTGTTCGACAATGAAAGCAAGTCTACGTATATAGCAAGTGCAGAGGATATGGACAACATCTTGCTCGCTTATCCTACTCACGCATACTATTACACGGGCGTAGATACTGCCAATGCAGTCCAATACTCCATAATGAGATATGATGATGTTCAACAGAGTTATGTTGCATATCTGGGTATAGATTACTTGAGTTCTGTAACCGATATGAATAATCAATTGACTGCTGACAATGTAAATAAGTTCTACTACTATAACGGGTCCACTTCATCTCCATATACCAATGACCACGTTTACAGAGTAACGTACAATAGTGGTTCTTATGCAATGTACGATATGGGCACTTTGGCTTCGGTACAAGGAAATGGAATGTACATAACCATTCCGTTATCTACTCAATCATCAATGGATGCCAATGCAGTTGCAGGCAACCTTGGGGTAGTCTATAAGTACACAGGTACCACCACAACAACAGGCAATATATATGAGAACGGCCAGTATTATGTGATAGCCTATGACGAAATGCAATCTATTTACCGTGCAGTCAAAGTAGCTACAGTCAGTGACCATTTGGTTGTTGATTACTTCGGCTATATCAAGTTCACAGGTGGGTCATCAGGTAATTACACTAACAACGTTATCTATAAGATATTGCGCTCTTACGACTCTATTAATAATCGCTACATCAACCAGTACATCATGGCATCTGCTCAGGTAAACGAGTTCAAGAGTGGCGCTAGGGAGAGTATTAATGATTACGTCTCTGGGATACTTGACACAGGCTCTCAAGAAGAGTTGTTACTGCTAGAAGACGCATACTTGAATGGTGAACAACTTACTGACCTTTACTATCCCTATCTACTCAATCTAGATAGTACAACAACGGGTATGAATTACTTCGTCAACCTTAGAAGGCTTACATTAGCTGGCTCGAGTTCGGAAATGAGGATGTTTTCTAATGCCCCTAAAGCCAAATACTTTTTTAACGCTCTGACAACACACAACATTCAACTGCAAGTGTTGGAAATGGTTTACTGTAATTTGACAGATATATCAACGCTGGGTTCACTGGTCAATTTGACACATTTAGACCTGAGTAATAACGCTGATATATCCAACATTAGTTCTATTAGCGATTTGAGTGTTGAGAATCTGGCTTATCTTGATATATATGGGCTCAATATAGACTTCAATGTAGAACAGCCCAAGTTGGCAAACGTTTACTTCGCATACTATGAAGAACATGGTCAGTACCCCAGTATATACTATGCTGACAGTAGTTCAATTAAACAACTATATAGCACCACGCTAACACAGGAGCAAATCAACATCCTAACCAGTCTATTCTATCTCAAGGAAATAGGCACAATCAACGCACCCCGTATGTATCTAACACAGACAGTTTATGTGTCTGCTACTGAGTATTACACTATAACTTGGACGGTGGTCAGTGGTAACGTTACAATCAACTCAGCTGGTGCTAACTGGTACATTGTTAACGGCAGTTACGGTGGTGCAACATCATACGCAGTTGTAAGGGCAAGTATAACGGACATCAATAGCTACACATACCACAGAGATTTTTTGGTATCACTTGGTAGCTAATTATTACGCAGTGGGAGACTTAATGAAAAACAGATTATTTGTACTAATATCAATAATTGTAGTTCTGGCACTCTTTGCATGTAGCGGAGTGATGTCTTCCTATGCTTATTTTACTACCAGTAATGTTAATACTACAATTAATACACCCGCTAACAACGGCGATGTAACTAATGTGATTGCTATTTCTAACGAAATCGAATTGATGTACTATACTAAGGACAGAGTGTACAATAGCGTAGATAATGTCAGTACAACTACACAGGTCAATAGACAGACATTACGATTGACTGCAGATATTATGCTCACGAGCGACGTCATAATCACTGCAGACTGTCATATAGATTTAGCAGGTTACTCCATCATTACTAATGGTCACGATGTTAACATTAATCACGGATATGCCGGCAGTGTACTGATTTCGGCAGGCAGTCGTACAGATGGTGTCAACACAGTAATAGGTGCGATTGTGTTGTCTAACGAAACGGACAGTGTTATCGTATGTACGCCTAACGCAGTAGTTGTGCCCGACTTCTCCTTTACTGCACTAGGATTTACGTTTGCCAATGGTACTTCAAGTTGTAATCCTGCCATGGAGGACTTTACAGATTATTTCAAGATTGTTCAGACAAGCCATTATTATGTGGCCAACTTGGCATTCTATATGATATCTAGCGTATTACAGACTGATGCTAATTTCGACAATACATACCTAGACTACAATGAACTAAACCAATACTTTACTGCAGATGAGGATATGGACGGTAATGCTGATAATACGGACTTCAGTCAACTCAATTATCATGCTGAACATACCCAATGCAGTCTTAATCACCCAGCAGGCGCAACAGCGCCATATAACTGCTATTATGTCCAAAATGATATAGATTTGCCCTACCATATATTTTGTTATGACGTAGACATAGAGTACGTATCATCGCAAGACAGTGTATTATCCAGCAGTGGCAACGTAACTACCAATGCTAGTGCAGTGCAGAACGTAACTCTAACAGCTATATTATCCGTAGGCAGTAATACGTACACCAAAGATTATTTAATTCACGTTATCGATTCCACTGACTCCAATGCATTGGCTAATGTCGGCAAGAGTATTATGCTGGAACACTTATCCAAGTATTACGTGGAGTTAGATGATAATAACGACAGTGTAATTGATTTCTACGGATACGCATTCGCCGGAGAAGTGATGTTGCCCAAGTACAATAGCGCATTACAGTCACAAGGCGCAACCTATACTTATCAATCTTATTCTGCAGGTAGCCCCAACACACTACTGGATTCTACAGACAACATTTCTGTCGATACATTAGTATCTACTGTGGGACACTTTAGACAGGAGACCGGCGCAGACAATGGATATATCATAGTGCCTAATATAGCCATAGACTACTTAGTGTTCACTTGTACGGTTGAAGGCGTGACAGTTACCAGCGATTACTTACCCGTAAGGGGTAGCTCTGTCAGCATCATTCAAGACAATACTACCATAGCGCAGAATATCGTTAGCCAATGGTACGGTCAGCAGATTACTATACGTAATTCGCTCAGCGCATATTCTCGAAACGGATATAGTTACGAGGTGCTTAAATCAGATGTAACTGCCTATGCATCAAGGAACGTAACATCTGTCTCTTATGTGCTGGTCAACAATACTGACAACGTGTATGCAATTGATAACAGTAATTTCCTATATGTTCAAGCAGGATATCAGCCCAATATAACCCAGACTGTCTTTGTTAATGCTACATTCGTATTTACTGAGAATAACATTGACACAGCAGTAACGATTACAATACCCGTTGTATATGATGACAGTAATGCCGGTGGTGAAACACAGATTAACAGATTCTTGCCCTACTACGTGTTCTTCAACCGTATGTTCGAGGCTTACACCAATCAACACACTTACACTACATACGAAATGCCACTCTCCTACGCATCGGGCAACCCTGTTGTATGTTTTGATATAACTGACATTGACGACAATAGTGACAACGGTCTTAATGCTATAACAATGCAACTGTACTACGGCGGTTCGGTCAAAACGACGCTTGACCTCGGCTCAGAGAGTAGTTATACGACTGTATTCGATAATTATCTCAACAGCAATTCATTAACACTAAGTGCGCTTACTGCATACGGCGATGCTAAGTGGATTATTAACATTAATACAGACAAAATCAGCGACATTAACAACAAGATTAGATTACAGTACAACTATAAGTTCTACGATAATGGCGCCTACACTAATGAGTGGCAACTGTATAATGATTATGGTAGCGACTTCATACTGCCGGGCATACTGAGGTGCGTGTATAAGGACGGTACAACAACAACGACTGGTGGTGCTGGTATCCAAATGCCCGATGTAACACTATATACATGGTGTTATGGGGTATATTGTATAAGTTATGATACATATTTATATAATCAGGATTATGCAGACACATTCATAGAAACGGACTGGCTGACTAGGGAGATATCACTAATCAACAACTCCAACAATAATATGGGTATATCTAACTATAAAGGTGTTGAATACCTAGATAATGTTATTGCACTAGACCTGTCTAGGACAGACACCAGTGTTACTGTTGTAACAGCTGATGCAGCCCAGTACATAGGTGGCATGGAAGCACTCGAAGTGTTAGATATGAGTGGTAACGCTCTATGTGACGCACCCGGTGGTGGTAATGCAGGATTTCCGGGGACAGACAACGGGTTCATTGCTGACTTGGCTGGTTTACCCAATCTTATTACACTTGACCTGTCCAACAACAGCATATACTCATTTGGCGATTTGCAAGACTTGACCACGCTTAAGAGTCTATACGTGTACGGCAACTCGCACCAATCTAATATAGGTTGGGAAACAGTAGATGATCTGCTAACTGACCTCGTCAACTACATCTACGGTTCAGAAGGCGTAACCAATATGTCAACGTACCAGTCTATGTATGCCAACTATGGCACTAAGGTGTACTACATCAATGAATTAACTTATTTTCAGGGTGGTACATCAAGCAGTGATTACACTCGCATGAGAAATATAGAGTATCAAGAGATACTTCCAGAGGGCATCAGCATAACTACATGCTATGCTAATCTGAGCACCAATCCAGATGATTATGGTATCTCTTCACCTACAGGCACAATAAGGAATAGGGGAATCACATTCAGTTACGAAGGCGACGCAACCACTTCGACCAGATTCTATATGACATACTCCTATGAGATAGAGTTACAGAATGGCTCATTCACGTGGGAAACAGGGTGGTACACAGTATCAATGCAGGCTAGATTCGATATCGAGAGGATAACTGCCACATAGCTGACAAGATAGACATGGCGATGTTGATAAGAGAGTCAGCCAGATTCACTTATAATAATAGCAATTAACTCACAGTCAACTAAATCTTAATGAAGGTAACAATGATTAATAACACATCTGCACAACTTAATTCCAGTCTAGATGCTCAAGCAGTGGTCGCAACGCCTGCTGTTAAGACCTACAACTCAGTTGGCGTAAGCAATAAGATTAAACTCATTCAGTGTTTAATCGGCATTCTGTGTTCATTACTTGTCCTTGTTAGTGTTTGCTTTGCGTGGTTTGCCAACAAAACTATGATAGATGCTGACGCTGTCAGTATCATTACTAATTCGCCCAGTATCAAAGTAGGCGATGACAGTAATACAATTGTTACCATAGCGACATTTAGTGGTGACGGTGAATCAGTAGTTGTCAATTACTATCGCCAGAACCAGGCAGGCTACTGTCTGTGCGACAATAATGGTAACTACATGGACAGTAATGGTCTAATAACTACCAATCCGGCCAACTACGTGTCATTAGTCACCAATGCCGATATGAACAATTATAGTAACACTTTGACAGTGGTACGCAGAATAGCAGATGGTGATACTATCAGCACTACAGTGTTCTACTATAAACAATTCACTGACGGTAAATATTACCTATGGCACATACCAACTGACGGTTCGCAAGGATATTATTGCAACGAGGGTGGCGAGCCAATTCAGGATTCTGCGAGCTATATGCCCATTGTATTGGCAGGATTGTTGCCGGGGGGAACACTAGATTTCTACATACCATTAACATCGTCCATTAGTGCAGTCTATAATTATGATGTTAATATGGTCGGGATACAAGGAGATAACTTCAAGAGATACGAAAACGCAACCAATATCAGTTCTGTTAGCGCTATGTATCAGTTACTCTATTCTGCAGACTTATCTATTGTGGGCAATTATTATAAATATTCGGGTTCACCTAATGAAGACTTCGGTACTAACGATGTGTATTACTTGTCATATAACAGTGCAACTGCCCAAAAATACTTCGAAGCGCTGGGTAGCATTGACATCAGTTATGCAGTATCATCCTTAGATGATATGGATAATGCTGTCACTTCAGCAACAATAGGTGACATACTGCATTACAACGGAGTAGACGGCACAACTGTAGGAGGACTGGTATGTGAGAACACACACGCATATAGAGTGCTGAGTTCTAATAATATTGAGGATTTAGGAGTAAACGAGTATAGTATCCTCGGTTGTTATAGAATGAACAACACAACCACAGTAAACGGCGAGATAGTAGAGGGCGAAGATATATGGTTGGCTACGTATGACGGCAGTATGGCAAGCACCTCTATCACTTTCATTGATAACGCTCTGTGGGACGCCACAGAATGCAGGACTATGACAATACAGTTTCGTATTACTCTGGATACCACTCAACTAGGTATACTGGGCAACTCCTTTGTTAACGTACTATCCGAAAAAACGTTTAAGATAAAGGGTATATATATAGTAGTAGATGAGGTGAACGTATGAGATTATTTAGTCAAAAGAGCAAGTTAATTATCTCTATAGTTGCACTGATTGTAGCCGTTGCATTGATGTGTACTGTCACTTTCGCATGGTTTACCATAGTGGCATCAACTGGCGAAGTGTCCTTCGTTGTAGCACGTATCAATTCCAAGATAAGTCTATATAAAGCGTTAGATAATAACTATGATGGCATACCAAACTTTGGCATTGACGCCAACGAGCCAATAGGGACGCCAGAACACTTCCAATATACTATTATTGACTCCAGTCAGGCAGTGGCTGAGAGCGCAGCCAATATCAACATGAATATGGAATTGACTAATCTGCAACCCACGCAGATACACATATTCAAGATATACATTATCAATAACAGTGAGGCAAGCAACACAATAAGAATGGTATTTAGTGGATATGATGTCCATAATTACCCTAATAATTCGACATCCAATACCTATACAAGTAGCGATTTTGATAATTTTATTGATTGTCTGTCATTAATTAGCGTGCGAGTAGGACAGGACAATAATGGCAATATAGTATATGGCGATAAGATATATCTAGGCAACACAATATTTACTGATGATAGCGGTAATAAAGTGTGTAATTTGACAATTATGTCTGGCGTTGATATAGCCAGCATACTACAGCCTAGTCAAAACAAAATGAATATATATTTGCGTTTCGAGGTGGAAACGCTAGATAGTCTAACCGCATCTGTCATCGACGGTGGCGCAGGAATGACAATGACTAACCAAGAGTATCAGGAGTATCAAGGAAGAAGTTTCGTCCTGCCTCTACTAAAGGTTTACCTCGAGATTGACTAGAGAGTCTACCACGCCTGTCATCGACGGTGGCGCAGGACTGACAATGACTAACCAAAAGAGTATCAGGAGTATCAAGGAAGAGGTTTCGTTCTGCATCTACTAAAGGTTTACCTCGAGATTGACTAGAGAGTCTACCACGCCTATCATCGATGGTGGCGCAGGACTGACAATGACTAACCAAAAGAGTATCAAGGAAGGGGTTCGTTCTACATCTACTAAAGGTTTACCTCGAGATTGACTACCATAGAATATAGTGAAATCAAGTGAAGCAACACACAATGTACCGCGAGGTGTTGCCAGCATTTTTGTAAAAAAAATGGATATTTTTTTTCAAAAAAGTATTGACAACTAAACATACATGTGATATTATACACTTGATAAAATATATCAAGGGCAAACTTATCGCAAGGTAAGGACGCAAAACTATAGGGGCTTGTAATATAGCCAGCCAGTTGCTATTATAACACCAGTGTTATAATGGCTTTTTTATTTTAGTACATACTTGATTAAGAGAGTCATACAGACAGGGAAAGATAATTCTTGTTTGTGTGGCTTGTTTAATGTAAAGGGTATGTAGCACCAAGATTAAGGAAGTCACTAACCGCAGGAAGAATGATGAACGTATCTGTGCAGTGACTTTTTTTGATTAGTAGGGTGTAACTGAGTTGAGAAGTCGTTGAGCAGGCGTAATGGGGCCCCTGCGAGCGACTTTTTTTGTACAACTAAGTTACAACGGACGAGATGATGTGGTGAAGTGGTATGATGAGAGTTAAGCAAGTTCAGAGGTGGGGTAAGAGACTATTGCTAATGCGTATATCAACTGTGGCTATTGTGGTGACTGCCATTCTCTCCGTGTCAATTATGGCAGTAACATACTATGGTCAGCAAGTAGGTAATTACATTATCAATATTGATGACAGTTCATTACTGGGTTTATCATTATCTGAGACTGGCGAGTTCGCTAGAGAAGATATTGCCAGCACGTTACTGGCAACAGGTATTGATGACATAACTAACATTACCTATGGTGATATACCTGATGACCTACACCAACTATCAGGTGGGTCGCACAACCTAGTTAAGAACAACATCGGCAGATATTTTGCATATACGTTCTACCTGAGGTCAGAGTCCAGCGAGACGGTGCAGTACGCTACTATGATATCTTCGCTTGAAGCATATCTTGATATTCACTCAGCAATCAGGATAATGATAGAGATAGATGATGAGGAGCCTATAATCTATGCTCAGGCAAGAGAGGACGGCAGTCCCGAAGTACACGCAGTCAGCAACTCTACAAGAGTAACTAGAGCATATACGACAATACCATTTACTGATGTAGATAACTTGGTACTGGTCAATCAGGTGCGCACCATAGAGCCCGGTCAAGTGGTCAAGTATACCATCACAATATGGTTAGAAGGCGCAGACGAACAATGTACTAACGGAATTAAGGGTGGTGCAATCAGACTGGGAATGGAGTTCGGCGTTATCAAGCAAGACTAACAATCAATTCGCTAATAATAGTAAACAACACTATAAAATAACTAAAAAAAATTGTTGGAGGACAAAAAATGAAAAACAGTAAAAGAATTATAGCTATGTTAGTAGCATTAGTACTGACAATCGCTATGGCAACAACTACAACATTCGCATGGTTCGTAGTTGGTAACGAAGTGGATGTTGACGCAATCAACGTAACAGTATCAGCTGATGGTGGCTTATTCATCTCCGACTCCGCTGACGGTGTCTATAAACAGTACTTGGCACTGAACGAGTCAGTTGCATTCGATGCTTGTACACCTGTTATGAATGGTCTAACTGCATTCGCAAGTAAGCCATACACAAGATACGCAACAGCAACAGAGTGGGGTGCATTAGATCCAGCCACAGAAGAACAATCTAAGTGGGAACTCAACCCCGCACTAGACGCTTATAGAGATGCAGACGAAGCATATTATTACTCAACTACCGCTACTAGCGGTGGACAAGCATTTAGTGCTACAGAACTAACGGCAGTTGCTTCGTATAAGTATATGCAGACAGTTGTAAGTGATTCCCTCGTTGTTCCTAACAACATTGACTTTACTAATGATACAGCCGCTCGCTACTATTATGACGAGTTCTTCTTCAAGTCAACTGAGCTGAAGACAGTGTATCTCAAATCGGTAACATTGAGCGTACCCGGTGGCACACCACTAACAATCAACACGCCTGAAGGATTAGCTGCAGACGAGTTTGGTACTGGTTCACCAGCATATGCTGTTGATCAAGCAGTTACTGCCGATGTAAGAGATGCTATTAGAGTTGCATTGTTCACATCTGACGGTACATTAGTAGGCGTATATAAGTTCGACCAAGGAACACAAGATTGGGCTGACGTAGCAAATGCTCAAGGCTATAACCTAGCAGAAGAGTTATATGTTCAACACACTAATGGCGCTCCAGCAATCCTGCACGGACAGACATTTACCGCTAGTACTATTGGCTCAGGCGTATCTGCAGGTGCTCTAACTGGTAGTGGAACTAACTGGTCAGGTAGTTGTTCAGTTATCGTATGGCTAGAAGGTACGGACGGTCACTGTATTAACAACCTTATCTCCCAAACAGTATCTATCGACTTTACTTTCGAAGGCAGATAATCTCTAATAGAATTATCAAGATAAGCACATTTTGTCCTTACATACATCCCCTGCTTACGATTATGGTAGGCGGGGGATGGCGGACACCATAAATTGATATAAGGAGAATCAATTAATATGACTAAGAGCAAAAGAATTATATTGACGCTGGCAACTATAGTGATTACTATCGCACTTGCAACGTCAGCTACATTTGCTTGGTTTGCACTCAACACCGAAGTATTCGTAGATGGAATCAATATCACTATAGAGTCTAGCGAAGGATTGACAGTATCGGTCAATGATACTACATATGATTTAACCGTTAATGCCGCTATAACTAAGACTCTAGAGAACGTAACCCCTAAACTAACTACAGTTAAGTATTATAAAGACGCTAATGCCAATGGTATATATGACGATGGAACCGACACTGAAGTTACAGACGCTGTCAATACTCTTATGAGTGACTATGAGACATATATGACTGGAAGAGCCCTTACATATGACTTCTTTGACGTGTCTACTGGTAAATATTACCAAGATACTGATAGTGACGGCGTACTTAACGCAGAAGCCGATGCCGAAGTTACCGCTACAGTTAAGGCATATGATGACACTAACTCATGTTTACCTGCTCGCAGAGGATTTGATTTTGATTTCGTTGTTTATGCAGATGCAGATTGGGATACCGGTTATGAGTTTACTACGCTTAACGGCTACACCCTAGGTGATGCACTAACTGACAGTGTTGACAATCCTTGGATAACTCAGAAGGTGTACTTCAGTTCAGATATACCGATGAGAGTATTCTTAACAGATATACTTATCTCTAGCGTTGTCAATGGCACCGACACTACAACTCCTATTGATATTGCAGCCGGCACCGTTGATAATCAAGATACATTGATTAATGCAGATGATTCCATTACTGCTGACATTAAGGCAGCTATACGTATTGCACTATTTGACGAGACTGATACATTGATTACTGTTCTGCGTTATGTTGACGGCGAATGGGAAGATGTTGCTGGCAACGGTAAGATTAACATGGCAGCATATCTATACAACATCAAGACGGGCAGAATATCAAATGTACTTAATGGCGTACACGACTATGACGCTATCCAAGAGGACAATAGTGCAGAGATAACCGAGTCTACATTGTGGGACAGGAATGCTCCTATATACATAGGCGAGACAGGTGATAAATCTTCAAGCGCATCTGAGTACAAGACAGAAGTTACCCTAGTTATATGGCTAGAAGGTAAAGACGGTGACTGTCTAGACAGTATTATCGATGATAGCGCAATAGTAAGTCTACACTTTACAGGTGACGAAAATATGGATTAATTCCATATAATTAAGCTTATACTTATTACGTAACAATCAATGATTAAGAGCAAGAGAATTATCTTAATACTCACCTCTCTGCTGATAACTGTCGCAATAGCAACCACCACCACGTTTGCGTGGTTTGCAGTTAATTCGCAGGCATACCTTGATGGCATTAGGCTAGAGCTGGAGACTGGAGCGGGACTATATATCTCGTCTAACGGGATAGGCAACTTCGATAGTCATACCTTAGACCTCAATTATACCCTCGATAATCCTTTTGCATTAACTGCAGTCACGCCTAAGATGTCTGTAGTCAAGTATCTGCTGGGCGCAGTAGATGTAACTGCAGATATAGAAGATATGATTGCTCTATGCAACATCGCCAAGACCAACTATGATAATGCCTATGATGTGTTTGATGTTAACACCGGCACATATTGGATTGGACAGGTAGGAACGGGCACCGACGTTACTGCAGTGTGCGTTGGATATCTAGTAGAGATAGAGAATAATACTCCTACTCGTGGGCAAGATTTCGATACCATAGAATATACCGACAAAGACTGGGATACAACCAGTTATGCATTCGTAGATATGCATGGTTTTGCAATGGGCAATGCGCTAGACTCTGGCAACGGCTGGCTGGTGCAAGACATTTACTTCAGGTCAGAATCACCAATGCTGGTTGTCCTCGAAAACATAGTTATATCGGGAGTAGCGCTAGGAACACAACCTGTTAAGACTCCTGTGATAATTGATGCAGACGAGGTGGCTGGAGTCGACACGGACATACCTGCCCATACTGAGATAAATGGTGATATAGAAGCAGTTATAAGAGTAGCTTTTTTTGATAGCGCCAACCAACTAATTAAGGTATACCGTGTCAATCAAGGAAGATGGGTAGAGGAAGCAGGCTTAATCAATATGGCTGGCTTTCTCTACAATAATCCCTATGATGCGTATCCAAGCAACACCATGGGTGCTGACAATATCGCAGAGATAAACGAGGTTGCAGAAGGCAATTTCGCAGATACCAATCTAACTCTGCTAAGAGACGCAGTTAACGGTGATTATCGCGGAATGTTGACAATGGTTATATGGCTAGAAGGTAAGGACGGAGATTGTTTGAACAGTATACTGGACGATTATGCTCAAGTGTACGTAGACTTTGCCGGCATAGAGATTAATATCAACCCCTAGAAATGCTCATAATTGGACTATGCGGTGTACAAGTTTGTTTAATAGTATTGACAAACTAGCACATATTAATGTAGTATCTAACTGTGATGGATAGTTTACGAGCACTGTACTGCGCCTTATTGGCTCAGTATATCGTTACTAGTTATTTTTACTCAAATCTATATACTAAGATGTACTTAGGAAGGAACAGATAATGAAAAAAATGACCAAACAACAGATAATCAATATATGTATTGATGTGTTATGTGCAGTATTGTGTATAGTATTACTGTATTCTGCAATCAGCCTACTAGCTAACCGTTATGTAAGTTGGTTTGGTAAACTGAGATTGGGTGTCGAGAGCGACTCTATGACCACTCTTGACGGCCAAGTAGCGAAGGAGTTTTCTTTTGACAGAGGGGACTTAATTGTCATTGATATATGCAACGACAATGAGATAAGTCAATTACAAGAGGGTGATGTAATCACTTTTTGGGGCGCTGTCGACGGAGTTGAAGCCATGATAACTCACCGTATCACTTCCATAAGATATAGTGAGGACAACACCATAGACGCATTCCAGACTCAAGGTGATAAGGCGCTCGGTACTAATACATACGAGAATGTTACCCCTGATAAAGTCATAGGTAAGGTTGTCAAGGTAGTAGTTGGTGGGGGCGGATTCGCACTGTTCAGGTCATCTCAACTGGGCAGATTCATACTGACAGTTATCCCATCAGTGCTTATTGTTGCTTATTTTGCAGTGTTGTTCGTGGTTACGTTGCGCAAGAGCAGAACGGATAAACAATCTGCAGAAATGGATGATATGAGGCGCCAACTAGTAGAATTACAGACTAAGGTGGCTCAACAGAATGCTCAATCTCAACCGAATGAAGAAGAGCATACAGCACAACAGGAAGACAAGGAATAGTGTCATTGATCATACCTACGGGTATGACTTGATGTCTGTCAACCAATGTCTAGATTAGTATAATAATTACTAATAAGCATAATGAAAGGGTTTGCATCATATTACTTAGAGTTTTTTATAACTTTTTTTAACAATATATGGAAGTTCATCACGACAAGACTGGGCTCATGGGGCACTATCTTCAGTGGTGATATTCCCTCTTATTTCCGTTCGCTATCTATGTCGTCTGCGTCATTTAACTTTTGGGACTGGGTAGCATACGTGTTCGTTACGCTGATTAACCTAGCATTAGTTTTTTTTATTTGCTACAGATTAGTGCAGTTAATAAGAAGATACATTATCTACCGTGGCAACAGTGTTAATAAAGACAAGTTACTCGAAGAGTTGGCTATCGCCAAGATGCAGATTACCGAGCTTAACAAGGAAAAAATACGACTATACGAATTACAGTTAGGCACCAAGGTCACAGGTCCACCACCGACAGAGGACAGCGAGGAGGAGGTGGAGGAGTATGCAGGCAGATTTGCCAAACTTGCTCAGATTGACCAGCAGTACGCCGAAGGCAATTACGTTACCACCATGTCTGATGCAGATAAGGTTACACTTGCAGAGTTAGTAGAGAGATTCCGTAATTTTACTGCATCGCAACTACATCTGTATTACTCGCCTTATCACGCAAGATGTTATTTTGCTGGTATGGCGACGACCAAACTGCTAATACTCGAAGGCATATCCGGTACTGGTAAAACGAGTTTTCCATACGCCATGTCCAAGTTCTTCAAGAATAATGCAAGTATCGTTTCCGTTCAACCTAGTTGGAGAGATAAGGCAGACTTGCTAGGATATTTTAATGAGTTTACTAAGCAGTTTAACGAGAGCGATTTTTTGTCAAGCGTGTATGAGGCCAACTATCGTGACGAGCCCAGATTCGTTATACTTGACGAAATGAACTTGGCTAGAATTGAATATTATTTTGCAGAGTTCTTGTCTGTTATGGAAATGCCGGATGTTACCGAGTGGAACATAGAGGTAGTGTCTCGTTCCTTCCCAGATGATCCTATACTGCTCGAAGAAGGTAAACTGCGTGTGCCACAGAATATATGGTTCGTCGGCACCGCTAACCAAGACGACTCGACTTTTGCAATTACTGATAAAGTATACGACCGTGCTATATCGATAGATATTAACAAGAGGGGAGAGTACTTTGATGCCCCCTTAACCGAACCTATTAACTGTACGTATGATTATCTTGACAGGTTATTCTTCGACGCGGTAAACGATTACAGAATATCAGACTCCGGTCGAAAGGCCATTGATGAAGTTGAAGAGTATATAACCGAGAAACTGAGAGTGTCGTTCGGTAACCGTATCAAGAGACAATTAGATAGATATATTCCAGTTTTTGTCGCATGTGGTGGCACGGAGATAGAAGCACTGGATTTCGTACTAATGAGCAAGATATTCAGGAAGTTCACAATGCTCAATATACCTTTCCTAACTAAGGAACTCAATGGATTGATTGCGTTGCTTGATAGATTGTTCGGTAAGAATGTTATGCAATATTCTATTGAGTACATCAAAGAATTGATTAAGACAGCATAATGATTACCACACTATGAGAGAGTATTTTGAGTGTTTTGTTCAACACAATCAACAATTTAAGGATCCATTCGATCGCTTGATACAGTGTATTACTTCTGGTAATAACAAGGTTGCAAGCAGTTTGGCTTCTCAAACATTACTAATTGATGACAGCTGGCTCGAAATAGTCGAATCGGCTGTCCTTTCTATTGAGAAAATTACTCATAATCCACGCACGTTCATTAAGGTAGATAGGGAAATACTGTCGGCAGAGAAGGTGCGCAGAATAGATAATGAGAGCGTTAGATACCTTTCAAGACATACCTCGGACATCAACGATATTGATGAGAACGATAATGTCTATCCTAAGAGACTGAACGTAGCGGTGTCCGATATGGACTATGCTATATATGAGAACAGGGTTGTTTACGCACTGATACTGAGGATAGATAGTTTTCTTAAGCGTGCCAAGGTGGAGGTCGAAGAACGAATCAACACCATAGACACCACCTCTCTCAATATATCCTCCAAGTATGTTGTAGATGAGAAGGATTTCGACTGTAACATCAATATCAAGATGACTGCAGACAGTAAGGATATCAAGAACGTCGAAAAGAATCAGGACGTATTGCGCAGGATAAGGGCGTTACTTAAACAGATAAGGTCAATTAGGAGAACGCAGTTCTGTTCTGTCCTTGCTGGCTACAAGAGGGTTGTGCCACCTATATCCAGAACCAATCTGTTCAAACTTAATTTTGACTATAAGAAGTGTTTAGAGTGCTGGTCCTTCTTGTCTGCCAATAGCGCAATCGACTGCAAGTTGTCTGTCGAGACAGCACCTATCACGCTGTATAATAGATATTACTACGATATAGGGTATCTAATTATGGCAGCGACATTAACATTCGCATATAACACTAAATCAGAGAATGAAGAACTGCTCAATCTGAGCAAAAGAACACGCCAGCCTCGTAGATTCAAGATAGTGAGGAATGTAGAGCACGACCCTATCTTCCCACATGCACCCGATGTAAGCGATGCAGACCTAGTCAACCAGTATTATTATGAAAAAATGTTGGATGTCCTCAACGCCTGTAAGGAGAAACTGGATTTGCAGGATATTTCACAGAAGCAGAAACTGTCGATAAACTTCAATAGCCTGTTCTATAAAGTGCGCAGAGTCAATCTGGCGTTATTCGAAGAGGCGTTAGAGATTGATAAGACCAATACTAAGATTGAGGGCACTTTGCTCGTGCGCAAGGCAGATAAAGCGCGCAGGTTAGAGAATGATATCGAGAAATATCAAGTAATGATAAATGCCTATAAGCGTGATTTGGGACTAGAGTTGCGCAAGCAGGAGACTCGTAAGCGTAATCTTGATAAACTGCGTGAGGAAATGGGCATTATCGAAGCCAAGAATAAGCAGTTAATGCAGGAAAAAGCTAAACTGCAATCACTTAAGCAGGCCGAGAAAGAGAAGATAGCTTTGGCTAGAGAGCAGGCCAAGACTCGTGCACGCGAAGAGAAAGAAGCAATTAAGAAGGCAGAGGCTACGCTCAAGAAACAGATTAAGGATGAAGAGACAGAGCGCAGAATCAGTCGGTTAAGTGATAAACAACTGTTGGCTCGTGAGAATGCACAGCGAGTAAAACTTGCTAGAGAACAAGCTGAGAGAGAAGAACAAGAGCGTCTTGCCAGAGAACAAGCAGAGAGAGAAGCACAAGAGCGCCTTGCTAGAGAATTAGCTGAGAGAGAAGAACAAGAGCGTCTTGCCAGAGAATTAGCCGAGAGAGAAGCACAAGAGCGCCTTGCCATAGAACAAGCCCAGAGAGAAGAACAAGAGCGCCTTGCCAGAGAACAAGCAGAGAGAGAAGCACAAGAGCGCCTTGCCAGAGAACAAGCAGAGAGAGAAGCACAAGAGCGCCTTGCTATAGAATTAGCCCAACAAGAGCGCCTTGTTAGAGAACAAGCCGAGAGAGAAGAGCAAGAACGACTTGCTAGAGAATTAGCCCAGAGAGAAGAACAAAAACGCCTTGCCAGAGAATTAGCCCAGAGAGAAGAACAAGAGCGCCTTGCCATAGAACAAGCCCAGAGAGAAGCACAAGAGCGCCTTGCTATAGAATTAGCCCAACAAGAGCGCCTTGTTAGAGAACAAGCCGAGAGAGAAGAGCAAGAGCGCCTTGCCATAGAACAAGCCCAGAGAGAAGAACAAAAACGCCTTGCCAGAGAATTAGCCCAGAGA
Source organism: Clostridia bacterium (assembly GCA_028698585.1). Classification (GTDB taxonomy): domain Bacteria; phylum Bacillota; class Clostridia; order Christensenellales; family CAG-314; genus STF1-98. Next base: position 220,563 of record JAQVWG010000001.1, read on the forward strand.
GAAGAACAAGAGCGCATAGCCATAGAGCGCATTCATGAAGAAGAAGAGAGATTGGCTCAAGAACAAGCACGAATAATTGAGATTAAAGATAGGCAGAATGTAATAGCGCAGATTAAGGCCGAATTAAGCGATAATAACTATTTTGGCGAATATGATGACGAGTACCGCAGATTATACGCCGAGATGACTGCCAAGATAAGGACAGCAGAGAAGAGAAAGGAAACAATAGCTAAACTCAAGGCCAAGCAATTACGAGAACAGAGAAAGGACAAATAATGACAGGCAATCAAGCAAAGCAACCAACTAAAGCTTCTAGAATAATATCCAAGATAGTGTCAGTACTGTCTTACGTTGTGCTGGCAATGTCTATTGTTCTGCTATTATCAGTTACGATATCCAGAGTGCAAGGCAAGACACCATCGTTATTGGGATACTCATTCCATATAGTTGTAACACCTTCGATGTCTACTGGAGAGCCAGACTCTATTGATGTGGGTGATGTCGTGATTGTCAAGGAGTGTTCTAGGGATGAGGTTGAACTGAATGATATCATACTATTTACCCCGGACACCACCTATATGGTAGATGGCAAGAGGGTGGACACTGTGCTCCACAGAGTGGTGGAAATACAGGATGACGGCACACTGGTTACCAAGGGTGACGCCAACCCCAACATTGACCCATTCGGCGTGCAATCGGTGGTCGGTAAACTCGTCAATCAATCAGCATTATTGGGTAAACTAATGGTATTTATGCTCAATGTCAAGAACCTTATTTTCGTTGGCGTGCTGGCAGTACTTCTTATTACATGTGTATTGATAATTAAGAAGATTGTGTCAACAGGCAAGGAGATACAACAAGAGAGCCCAGAGTATCAAGAGAGAGAAGAGATAAAGAAGAAGATAGAACAACTCAAAAAAATAACTAATCAGCAGAATACCGCACTTGAGGACGCTGAACATGCAGTCGATACGGATACTGAGGATGAAATTAATTACAACACTGATAATAAACAGGAGAAAAGATAAGTGTTTCAACTAGTACTAGACAAGAATAATTGCATCATCAAAAAAGACAAGGTTTTCAAATCTAAGTATACCAGCATATCTATGAATACTCTTTACAACATTAGTGGCAGTGCGCACATAGGGAGTATTAAGAGCGGTAATTGCTACTATACTCAACTCACAACCATATCGGGCGAACAGAAGTATGCATTGATAAGCTGCACTGTGCAGAATAATGATTCTATCTCAGTACGGGGGTTGGAGGTATCCAACGAGATTGAGCAAGTATTCAGGATAAGGAACAAGTTAACAATTGATGCTGTAACCGGACTTAAGAATCAAAACTATCTAGAAGAAATATTCAATACATATGTGACGGAGTATGGTAAGGAACTACTTATGTTTCGCATTAGTATATGTAACATCGAAGGCTACCAAGTTATGCTCGGCTCTTATTTTGTTGACGACATTAAGATGCACATGGCCAGCCTTATAAAAAGAGTGTTCGGTGGTAATGACGTTTTTCATGTATCTAACGGAGAGTATATAGTAGTCAGGCGTGGTGGAGAATACTATCAGAACGAGATACTCAAAAAAGTTGATAATGAAATCAAGGGTGTGCATACAGTCAATGGAAGAATGGTTAGCCTAGACGTAAGGACGGCTTGTGTATCGTTTAGAGACAGCGGGAATGTGAGTACAATAACGTATGATACTGCCATGCACGCTACATCTGTGGCAATTAGTTATGCTATACGCAATAGTTTTGGTCATCAATACGAGATAGACTACTTCGCAGAGCACATACCCACTGATTTTGCAGCCAAGGGTGTCATTAGTAGAATGATTGATAAAGGAGACTTCGATGTCTACTATCAACCACAGTATGAATTAGCCACGGGTGAGATTGTTTGTTTCGAGGCGTTACTACGGATAGTAAGTGAAGAAAAGAAGTACATTTCCACATTAGAGTTGGTCAAAACAGCCGAGAAACACGGTGGCATACTAGAACTGGGCAACTTCGTATTTCACAGAGCATTAGAGTTTGCCAAAAAAATGCAAGCAATCAGCCCTAAAGCTCAGTTATCGATAAACGTATCAACAGTGCAACTGTTAGAGAGTGGATTCGTCAACTGGTTTATACAGGGCATTAAGGACGCCAAGGTTAAGCCATCAGTTATCAATGTCGAGATAACAGAGAGTGCTATGATGTACTCTATAGAAGAGATTTTGCCTAAACTTAAGTTGCTGATTAATGCAGGCATAGGCATACACATAGATGATTTCGGCACAGGGTATTCATCTCTTGCTTATCTCAAGAGAATACCCTCCTCAGTAATTAAGATTGACAAGACATTCATTGATGACATCAGCGACAGCGCCATGATAGTGGATAATATAATACTTATGGCCAAGAAGTTGAGAAAAACGGTAGTTGCAGAGGGCGTAGAGACAGAGAAACAACTAGAGACCTTGCGAAAACTTAATTGTGATGTCGTTCAGGGATTCATATATTCTAAAGCCGTACCAGACAGCGTTGCATTGCGCTTGTTGGCTGGTAACGAGGCGTGAAAAGGAGGTATTAATGGCAGGTATTATATCATTATTTGAGATTGGTGCGTTAGGGAGCATATTGATAGTAGCGGGCATTGTTGTCGTTACTGTTGTGTTGGGATTATTTATAATGCGCAGAATACAATATGACCACCTGTACTTTATTGATATCACCGACAAGAAAAGGATTTACACACATGATGAAATGGAGCGCTCCATTAACAATTCCATTAAAGTTAAGAATAAGTTCTACCTGTTCGAGATATATATCAAGAATTATAAGGATTTGGCCCTTCTTAACGACCATAATTCACTTATAGAGGCATCCCAAAGGCTGGTTAATAGGCTGGAGTCGGAGATGGGCGAGGGCGTAAGACTCTGCAATTATGATGAAGGCGTCATCCTAGTCTATGTACGTGATAATGGCGAAGTCAATGTCAACCTGTTGGCTAAGTCCATCAAGGAGATTACCTCTCGCAAGGTTGTGTTGACTAATAAGACCAATATCGCCATGGAAATGTCTATAGCCGTCGCTCAGTATCCCATGGATGGTTCGAGTTTAGACTCATTACTAGCGACAATCAATACCATTATTCACGACTCCAAGAAGAAAGTTCGTCCAGTTACTGTAAAAACTACTACCAGTGTAGTTTATTCCGAAAAAATATCTGCCAATATGCCCAAGGAAGCTGCAGAGATTGAAGAGATTAAGACGGCGTTAACCAATAATGAGTTTAAATTATTCTATCATCCAATCGTAATGACTAAGACTCTTGACATTCTAGGCGTGGAATGTTTAGTCAGGTGGAATCACCCAACGAGAGGTATACTGCCACCATCAGCGTTTCTGCCCATACTTGAGAGAACGGGCGAAATCAATGTACTCGGTAATTGGATTATCAACGAAGCAGCAAGACAAATGCTCGTATTTAGAACTAAAGGACTCAATTACTGGATGTCAATCAACTTGTCAGTTAAGCAGTTGAGTAATCCAGACATTATTAAGGACTATACTCGCGTATTGCAGAAGAACAACCTCGAGGCTAGCGACTTTTATCTAGAAATATACGATATCTCAAGTTATTCCAAGATACCAGTTGTTAGAGATACCATAGATAAACTGAGCCAAATGGGATTTAAGATTGCCGTTGATAAGTTCGGTAGAGGAACGGCTGCTCTGACAGACCTAGAAAAAGTGCCATTGTCGTTAATTAAGGTTGATATGGCATTCTTAATGCATGCTAAAGAGAACATACTGTACTCCGGTATCATCAATGCGCTTAATCAATATGTTAAAGAGAATGATATAATTATGGTAGCAGACGGTGTGGAGACGGTTGAGAACATCGAGTGGTCTGTTATGTATGACCTCAGGTATCTTCAAGGCTTCTATTTTACCAAACCGGTAGACGCGCAAACCATTATTGATGAGATATCAACCTGTCCATGGAAAGTTAAGTCTGTTGGAATGAAAGGGATTACCCTAGATACACCAACATTATGAAGTATTAAATTAAGTGTGTTCGTAGTATGAGAGATATATGTAAGTCTATCCGTATTTATGCGTCATATCCCCGTTAACGCTGACACGTTAGTCCCACACTCGCAAGATAAGGGTTAGATATAATGGTATGATAAACGATATCTCAATAAGTTCAACTATCCTACACTATGTAGCCAGCCATGACGGCTGGCTATTGTTATGATAATTCTGTATGACTACATGCAGTTAACGGCACAGTGTACAGACTAACGCGATAATAGTTTAATGTGAAACTGTACCAAAACGGTTAAATGCTACTACTCGACCGAGCAATTGTTAATACTATATTAAGTAACGACACTTCTTAATTATGAGGCACTACGCTATCTAGTGTACTTAACGGTATGAGCAGTGAATATATAGCGCTATACCTATAGTATGACGGCACTAAATATTGACAATTCAACCGTTCATCTCAAACTTATTGTAAATACAATCTTATGTATTGTGACATTATCTAATTATGAGAATACAGCGCTATCCACTGCGCTAAACAGCATAAGTACTTGATAAGTAGCGTTTATCTCTGGCAGGACAGCACTGATATTGACAATTCAACCGTTCATTCGAGCCAAATAGTTTACACCATATATAGATTGTGATAGAATATACAGTATGGACACGCAGATACTAGATATAAATGAAACTAGCATATCTATAGCCTCGAAATTGATACATCAAGGTCAAATTGTCGCATTTCCAACCGAGACAGTCTACGGATTGGGGGCAGATACATTCAACGAGCAGGCAGTGAGCAAGATATTCCTTGCCAAGGGGAGACCAAGTGATAACCCGTTAATTGTGCATATAAGCGACAATTCTATGTTAGAACTTATAGCACAAGAGATTAGTAGTGACGCGCGCATTCTGTTCGATACCTATATGCCGTCTAGTTTGACCGTCGTTCTCAAGAAGAAGTCCACTGTGCCAGATATTGTTACAGCTGGACTTGATACAGTGGCAATAAGAATGCCAAGGAGTAGTCAGGCAAGAATATTCATAAACGCATGTAACACGCCTATAGCTGCACCTAGCGCCAACACCAGCGGACGCCCTTCACCAACAGATGCAGATGCTGTTTATCAAGATATGCAGGGCAAGATACCGTTAATACTGCGTGGCGATAAGTGTGCGGTCGGAATTGAGTCCACTGTTATCTCGTTGGTAGATAAACCAATCATTCTGCGACCAGGAATCGTAACACAGACCGAATTAGAATCACTACTCAATAAGAGAGTGGATATATATTCACCTGCTGACGGTAAGTTAGTTAATTCACCTGGTGTAAGATTCGCACATTATCGTCCATCGTGTGCAACTGCACTGTTCATAACTCGCAACACGGATGAGGTAATCAAGTATATTAACAGCATTGTTGCAGATAGAGTATGCGTTATATGTAAACAAGAGTTGGTAGATAAGTTCGGACATGTAGACACCATTAGCCTTGGCATAGATGATTACGAGGCATCACGCAACTATTTTGGTGCGATACGGCAGGCAGAAGCTAATCACGACTACATAGTGCAAGTGTTCTATCCTGAGCAGGAGGTGGGACAGAGTTTGCTCAATCGTATGACTAAGTCTGCCTATGGGAATATATACAAGGAGTAGATTATGAATATAGCTATTGCGAGTGACCACGCTGGATTCGAGATGAAACAATCAGCCATAGAGTACTTGATTAAGAGAGGACATAACGTTACCGATTATGGCACTTATAACACGCAGTCCTGCGACTATCCAGATTACTGTATAAGTGCCTGTAAGACGGTCAATGAAGGACTTAATCAATATGCAATTCTCATATGTGGCACTGGCATAGGTATGTCTATCACGGCTAATAAGCTACATGGTATAAGATGTGGGCTATGCACTAACTCGGTGTGTGCTACCCTTACAAGGGCTCATAATGATGCTAATGCGTTGGCAATGGGTGCAAGAGTTATAGATATGGACACCTGTTACCAGATAATTGATGCTTTTCTTAACACTAATTTCGAGGGTGGGAGGCACCAGATAAGAGTAGATAAAATTAATGCTTTGGACGGAAAGAGAAAATGATTAATGATATTATCGAGCAAGTCGTTGACGCTGAACGAGAAGCGCAACAGATGATTGATAAAGCGCAACAGAAGGGGTACCAAATTGTATTGAACGCTCGTACTCAAGCCGAGTACGAGATGGAGCAGTCGAATGCTTGCGCCAAGCAATACTTGAACAACCAGAGAAAAGTTGCCATGCAGTACTCCAACGATAAAGCGCAAGAATACGTTGCGAGCAAGACTCAAGAGGCAGAGCAGTTTGTAAGTCATTGCGCAAGCAACATCGACAAGGCTATTGATATTATACTGGAGAATCTGATGTAATTATGGCAATAGTCAAGATGAAAAAACTGACATTGATTGCCCTCGAAGCTGAGAGGAAGAATCTTCTCGACAAGTTTTCGCATACTGCGAATATGCATGTCATCAAGATGCAACAACTTGACAACACCAGTGTAAGACTCGATGTTGAACACAAGGATAATCTCACGCACAAGATGTCTATGGTCAACGATTGTCTGCTCTATATCAAGAGCAGTCTAGACAAGAGGCAGACAGAGTATGTAAGAAACGGCGATAATAAGACCAAAGTCGGTATATCTCTGTCAGGCAGAAAAGAGGAAGTTGATTACGATAGATTCGCAGACTTTGGCAAACAAGAGGAGCATCTGTTCGACAATGCAATTAACAAGAGTATCCAGTACGAGCAGAGACTACGCGCTATTGAGAACGAAGTCCATAAACAAGAGGCAGAGTGCGAAGCTTTACAGATATATGTTAATCTAGACGTACCTTTTTGTGACATTGTAGATACGCTCAATACCAAAATGCTGTTGGGTGTATGCACAATAGATGATGACGAGTTCGATAGACTCTGTGTAGATAACGATTATGCACAGTTTGTTCGGATTGGTCGCAATAAATCTCAAATGTCGCTACTTGTCATCTACCACAGAGAGGACGAAGATAAAGTGATTGCGCTTATTTCACCCTATACATTCATAGATTGTTCGTTTAACTATGCGACGACAGCCGTCAATATGATTGCGACTATTAACAGTAATATTGATGCACTTAAGTCTGAGGCAGACAGTATACTAGATAGTAGTTGTCAACTCAAGGAATATTTACTAGATCTCAAGACATTGTACGATTATTACTACATCAACAGACAGATATGCCAGACAGACGAGAGTATATGCAGAACTGCAAGTGTGTTCGTACTGCAAGCATGGTTACCTGCTGATGACGTACCTAGCGCAGAGTCTATTCTTGCGCAGAATCTCTCTGTATATGTGCATAATTTTGATGAACCAACCGAGGACGAGAGTGTTCCCACGGTAATCAAAATGAACAAGGTTATGCAACCGTTCGCCAGCATAACGCAAATGTACGCGCTACCAAATTATCACGAAGTAGACCCCAACCCCGTTGTAGCAGTGTTCTACTGGATATTCATGGGATTTATGATGGGCGACGTAGGATATGGAGTGCTAATGGCGTTATTGGCGATTGTATTCGTCAAGTTCATGAAGGCAGAGGGTGGTTTCAAGAACCTCATGCTAGTGATTGGCTACTCTGGCGTTTCCACCGTTATTTGGGGCATACTATTCGGTGGATATTTTAGCGCTGAGGGCAATTTAGTTCCTCAACCCATACTATTCACAGCGCTAGGGAATCCTCTGGCTATGATAGAAGTATGCGTTATTATGGGATTAGTTCACCTGATGACTGCCATGATTATGAAGGCAGTCAATGAGTTCGCTAAAGGCAGGGTATGGGACGGCATTCTGGACGGACTTACTTGGGCAGGATTCGATATCGGATTGATTGTCGTGATACTGGGTGGATTCGGCAGTATTGCTGGCAGTTGGTCTTCACCTCAACTGACAACTACTGGTTTGATTTTATGTGCTTCTTTCCTAGGCATTATAGTACTTACCGGTGGCAGGAAGAATAAGGGACTAGGGAAAGTAATCGGTGGACTAGGTGGCATATATAATCTCATCAATATAATGAGTGACGTATTGTCTTACCTTAGATTATTCGGCTTGGGCCTAACAACAGGCGTAATCGGTATGGTTTTCAATCTGCTTGCAGGCATGTTGTTTGCGCCATTTACCTCGCTGTTGAGTATTATAGGCTACATTTTCGGCGTGGTTGTACTCATAATAGGGCACTCACTTAACCTTGCCATTAGTCTGCTCGGTGCATATATTCACGATGCTAGACTTCAACATATTGAGTTCTTTGGCAAGTTCTACACCGGTGAAGGACTGCCATTCGAGGCGCTGGGTAGCAAGACTAAATATATCAGAATTAAGAATTAGATACAAATATACGGAGGATTCATCTTATGTTTAATAGTTTATTATCCTTATTTCAGGGCGCTGCTGCCAGTCTAGGTTTACCGCTTGCCATCTTCGGTATGGCTTTAGCATTCATACCTGCTGCATGTGGCAGTGCGTACGGAGTATCCAAGACAGGACAGACAATGTCGGGTATTGTCAGCGAGAAGCCAGAAGTCTATTCTAAACTGCAAATTATTCAATTATTACCTGCAACACAAGGTCTATATGGATTCTTGATTGCAATCTTGGCTGGCGTCCAAATGAACATCTTCGGCACCATACCGACAATGACATTAGAACAAGGACTAAGTTTCGTTGTGGCAGCACTGCCAATAGCGATAGTTGGACCGATAAGCGCAGTGTATCAGGCAAATAGTGCTTGTTCAGCAATGGTCATGGTAGGAAAGGCTCCCGAGATGAGCGGTAAGGGTATTCTAATGGTAGCAGCAGTTGAGCTGTACGCAATTTTTGGGCTTTTGGTATCATTTTTGCTAGTAATGTTTGGTATCAGTCTATAAATAAGGAGCAAGTTATATGAGTGGAACACAAGCACTTGTCCAGCGAATACTGCAAGATGCAGAGGCTACTTGTAAGCAAATATTGAGTAAATCTCAACAAGAAGCAGATGAGATAGTTAAACAAGCAAGACAACAGATTGCAGACCAACAAGCCGTAATCGAATTACAAGCACTTGAAGAAGGCAAGGAAACAGATAGACGCAGGATGTCTGTTGCTAATCTTGATGCTCGCAAGAGCCAATTATATATTAAACAACAACTGGTTGATAAGGCCTATCTCGAGGCCAAAAGAATCCTGCTTGACGATGATGTAAGATATCTTGCATTTATTAGTAGTATGCTCATGAATAACGCTGATAATGGCGAGGTGGTGTCCATTTGCCGTAGGGATGCTAGCAGAATAACGCAACAATTCCTAGACGGATTAGGGAAGAATCTTAAATTGGCAGACACATATGTTAACATAGACGGTGGCGTTATTATATCAATGAGTGCGTATGAGAAGAATCTATCGATAGATTTATTACTACGGCAATCACGAGAAAAGAGCGAGAGTAAGGTTGTGCAGATACTATTCGAGGGCTAATGATGAGTGTAAACAGTATTCTATATTCTAATGGGGTGGCTTCTATGCTGGGACAGAAGTTGTTCGCCGTCGACAAGTTCAATAGACTTGCCGAGAGTGGCAACCTCGCTTCTGCTGTCAAGATACTATACGAAACCGGTTATGGTGGCGGTATAACTATCGGCAACCCCACAGATTATATTAAGATTCTGGATGCAGAAATGAATATAGCTGTGGACTTCTATAAGTATCATTGTGTGGATAGTAATGCCAAAGTCTGTTTCCTGACAGGCTACGACTACCTTAACTGTAAACTGTTATATAAGGCAATTAGGATGAACAGACAGGTATCCAATCAATGCAATAAGTACGGCTTATTAACAGCTGAACAGATTGATGACTGCATAAGGAAGAATGATTGCGACTGTTTACCAGGGCCCATGCATACTGCCATAGATATGCTTAATACTCAATATGTAGACGTCGTCAAGCCGGCAACAATAGATATAGTGTTCGATAGGGCAATGTATGAGGATATAGTAGGAGTAGCAAGTCGCTGTACTAGTCCACAGATTGAGCAGTATTATAGGCTCAAAGTAGATTTTATCAATATCCTAAGTGCATTTAGATGTGCAAAAGCACGTTTATGCGCAGATAAATACCGTGAGTTGATTATCGACTGTGGTAACCTCAGCGCAGGTCAACTTATGAGTTGTTACTCTGATAATACGGATGCAATCATGGACAACTATCGGCAATTATTGGTTATTGCAGACCCGTCAGGAATAGATACCGAACTTAGGTATTATCGTCAAAAAGATTATCTAGACCTCTGTAGAATGTGTGTTCAAGCGCTTACAGAGAACAAGAGTTTTTGTAGTGCAGAAGTGCTTGCATTCAACAGGTGTAAGGATGTTCTGCAACCACATAAGAGCGAGTTGAACACGATTCTGCCCTTTATTACTTATTTTTTGAGCAAAACGACAGAGATAGACAATGTTAAGATGGTGTTGACCTGTATTGCCAACAATGTGGACTCAGCGCTAATTAAATTGAGATTAAAGGAATTATATGTATAATAGAATAGGAGTTATCGGCAATAAGGACAGCGTGTTGGCATTCAATGCAGTCGGTGTGGAGGTATTCGATTGTACTCAACCCGAGCACGCTAAAGAGTTGATTAAGAGACTCTCTAAGGAGGGTTTTGCGGTCATTTTTATTGCTGAACAACTAGCTGAACAGATTAGTGATGTAGTTACTCGTGCCAAAACGCAACCATACCCTGCCATTGTTGCTATCCCTCTGGATAAAGAGGGTACAGGATATGGTATGCGCTCTATCAAAAAGGATGTAGAGAAGGCACTTGGAATAGATATATTGTTTAACAGAGAGGATTAATATATGCAAGGAAGAATTGTCAAGGTCAGTGGGCCACTGATTGTTGCAGAGAATATGCAAGACGTCAAGATGTTCGATGTCGTCAGAGTGGGCGAAAAAAAACTCATTGGTGAAGTCATAGAGTTACGAGGTGATAGAGCGTCAGTACAGGTATATGAGGAAACTAGTGGATTAAGTGTTGGCGATATGGTGCAATCCACAGGCGAACCATTGTCCGTCGAACTCGCCCCCGGACTAATAGAGAGTATATTCGATGGTATTCAACGACCACTTAACACCATGTGGCAACTCTCAGGGGATAGAATACAGAGAGGCGTACAGGTTAAATCGCTAAATCATACTAAACAATGGGAGTTTATCCCCGTTGCTAGAATCGGTGACGAGGTGATTGCTGGCGATACGCTAGGCACAGTGCAGGAATCAGTAGCCGTATTGCACAAAATTATGGTGCCTTATGGTGTGCATGGCAAGATTGTATCCATTGCCGATAGAGGTCTATATAATATTGACCAAACGATTGCAACAATAGGTGACAACCCAATCTGTATGTTACAGAAGTGGCCGGTAAGAAAAGGCAGACCGTATAAAGAGAAGATAAGTCCTAATCTGCCCATGATAACAGGACAGAGAGTTATCGATACACTTTTTCCCATTGCTAAGGGTGGCACTGCTGCCGTACCCGGTCCATTCGGTAGTGGCAAGACTGTTGTGCAACACCAGTTGGCTAAGTGGGCAGATGCTCAGATAATCATTTTTATCGGCTGTGGCGAGCGAGGAAACGAGATGACTGATGTCCTCAATGAGTTTCCTGAGTTGAAGGACCCCAAGTCTGGCGAGCCGTTAATGAAGAGAACTGTGCTGATAGCCAATACGAGCGATATGCCAGTTGCCGCCAGAGAAGCCTCAATCTATACAGGTATAACAATAGGCGAGTATTATAGAGATATGGGATATACTGTGGCAGTTATGGCTGATAGTACGTCAAGGTGGGCCGAGGCATTGAGAGAGATGTCGGGCAGACTAGAAGAGATGCCGGGTGAGGAAGGATATCCTGCATATTTAGCCAGTCGATTGGCCGGATTCTATGAGCGTGGAGGATTAGTTAAGGTACTAGGAAGTGGCGATACTGTGGGTGCAATAAGTGCCATAGGTGCTGTATCTCCTCCAGGTGGCGACCTATCTGAGCCAGTATGTCAAGCAACGTTACGAATTGTCAAAGTATTCTGGGGACTATCCAGTGAACTAGCATACCGTAGGCATTTCCCCGCTATTGACTGGATGCAGAGTTATTCTTTATATGACGACAAGTTGGAAGGCTGGTATAAGGATAACGTAGCTACAGATTTTGCGGAGTCCAAAGTCGAGATGATGCGAATACTGCAGGAAGAGAGTCAACTAGATGAGATAGTTCGACTTGTCGGTATGGACGCGCTGTCATATAAGGACAGATTGACTATGGAAGTAGCCAAGTCAATCCGTGAGGATTTCTTACATCAGAACGCATTTGACGAGGTGGACACCTATACAAGTATGACAAAGCAGTACAAGATGATGAAGCTTATTATAGACTTCTATCACCTTGCCCAGAGTGCATTAGACCAAGACGTAGATTTAGACGATATTCTTAACTTAACTGTAAGGGAACAGATAGGCAGAGCCAAGTATATACCTGAGGACGAAATAGAGAGATTGGACGATATTGCCAAGGAGTTAAAACAGCAGATGTTACAACTTGTCAAGTAGTAACAAAGGGAGAAACTATGTTGAAGGAATACAAGACAATTAAAGAGGTTGTTGGTCCATTGATGTTGGTTACCGGCGTCAGTGGTGTGGCATATAATGAGTTGGTCGAGATAGAACAGCAGAGTGGCGAAGTACGTAAGGGCAAAGTGCTAGAAGTAAAGGATGACACTGCGCTGGTGCAACTATTCGAGGGCAGTCAAGGACTACAGATATCTACCGCTAGAGCCAAGTTTCTGGGCAAGAGCTTGGAACTAGGCGTATCTCAAGATATGCTAGGCAGAGTATTCAACGGCATGGGTATGCCAATAGATAATGGCCCTAACATTCTGGCCGACAAGCGAATGGACATCAATGGTCAACCAATCAATCCGTATGCTCGTGATTACCCTAATGAGTTCATACAGACAGGTATATCTGCAATAGACGGTCTTAATACGCTAGTAAGGGGTCAGAAACTGCCTGTGTTTAGCGCTAGTGGTCTGCCACACGCCAACCTCGCAGCCCAGATAGCGCGCCAAGCAAGAGTATTGAAGGGTGATGAGAAGTTCGCTGTGGTTTTCGCTGCCATGGGTATTACCTATGAAGAAGCGGACTATTTTATCACGGATTTTACTGCAACAGGCGCTATCGAGAGAGCAGTGTTGTTCATGAACCTTGCTAACGATCCAGCAATAGAGAGAATATCAACCCCCAGAATGGCCCTTACCTGCGCTGAATATCTCGCATTCGACCTAGGTATGCAGGTATTAGTAATAATTACCGACATCACCAATTACTGTGAGGCATTAAGAGAAACCAGCGCTGCACGCAAGGAGGTACCCGGCAGGCGCGGTTATCCCGGCTATCTATATACCGACCTCGCCTCATTGTACGAGAGAGCAGGCAGAATCAAGGGTAAGTCGGGTAGTATTACGCAGATACCCATACTATCTATGCCCGAAGATGACAAGACTCACCCTATACCAGACTTGACAGGTTATATTACCGAGGGACAGATTATATTGTCAAGACAACTTCATAAAAAAGGCATAAATCCACCTATCGACGTGCTTCCCAGTTTGTCAAGACTCAAGGACAAGGGTATAGGTGTGGGCAAGACAAGAGAAGACCACTCGGCAACAATGAATCAGCTATTTGCATGCTATGCTCGTGGTAAAGAAGCTAAGGAGTTGGCAACCATACTAGGTGAATCAGCACTGACTGATACCGATAAATTGTATGCTAAGTTTGCCGAAGCATTCGAGCAGAGATACGTTTCGCAGGGGTACACCACTAATCGCTCTATTGAACAGACACTAGACCTAGGTTGGGAGTTGTTGAGAATACTGCCACGCAGTGAGTTGAAGAGAATATCCGAAAAACTGCTTGATAAATACTACCACAATCAAGAGGCTTAATTATTATGGCACAATTAAAAGTTAATCCAACTCGCATGGAGCTCAAACGCCTTAAGGAAAGGCTCAAGACATCTGCGAGAGGATATAAACTGCTTAAAGACAAGACGGATGAAATGATAAGGCGTTTTGTCGTCATAGCCAGAGAGAACAAGATATTAAGGGAACAAGTTGAACAGGAACTAGGCATAGCTTTGCAGGGGTTCGTGTTTTCTCGTGCAGTGTCATCTAATCAAGTGATTGACGAAGCGATAATTATGCCTAACCGTATAATAGAGTTACAATGCAATAAACGTTCCATTATGAATGTCGCCGTTCCGTCCATTGATATCAAGGAACAGAGTGTCGCTCAAGACATGTATCCATATAGTTTTACATCAGTAACGCAGGAATTAGATAATAGCGTGGAGATATTGGATAAGCTATTGGTCAAACTAATTAAACTAGCCGAGGTTGAGAAGACGTGCAATATGTTGGCGGATGAGATAGAGAAGAATAAACGCCGTGTCAACGCGCTAGAGAATGTCATTATCCCTCAACTAGAGGAGACAATTAAGTTCATCAAAATGAAACTAGATGAGAATGAGAGGTCGGCAACAGTTAGACTGATGAAGGTCAAGACAATGCTAGAACAGAATTGATATATAATACAGTAGTGCACAAGCGAGGTAAGTTGAATACTTATACCCCGCTTTTTTATTCGCATAACCTTATGTGCTGTGTCGTTTGCTGGCGTTTACTCTTATTATTAGCCAAACCAACAGTATGGCTAAATTGAATATGTCACGCTATGCACGAAATGAATCGTTATATGATACCGTAGTACGCAAGCCAGATAGAGGCTAATGGTCATTACATCACTTTATTCGTTCGACTCACCTTATGTGCTGTATTGAGAGATAATGTTGTTCTCTATATTAGTATAATTGCAGCATACTGTTGCTTTTTGGTATGTGATTTGGTAGAATAAACAAGAGGAATTAAATGAGATATCTTGCTTTTGATATTGAGGCTGCAAACGGCTATAAGCACTATAGTATATGTAGTGTGGGCATTGTAATTGCAGATGAGCAGTTTAATATACTGTATGCGCAGAACATACTGATAAATCCCAGAACCAAGTATAACCTAGATGGTAGTCGCAAGAATGTCGATATTGATTTACATTTAGATAAGGGATTACTAGACGCTTCACCGGATTTTGAGCATAGTTATAATATGTTAAAGGGTTACTTGGAAGGCGACTATACTATAGTTGGACATGCTGTCGAGTCAGATGTATATATGCTCAATTGTGCATGTAAGCACTATAAATTGCCCTGTATTAATTTCAAGTTCATTTGCAGTCAACTACTATATAGACTGCATTGTGGGGATAGAGAGGTTAAGGCGCTATGTAAGATTGCCGACGCTATCGGAGTGGAGTTCTGCCCTCACAATAGTCAAGATGATGCCCTTGTGTCTATGCTGACACTTAAGTATCTCGTCAATACTACCGGTATGACTGTTGAACAGTTATTAGACAATTATTCTGTGCGTATCGGCGAGAATAAGGATTTCGAAGTAACACGCACTGTGTCCATGCAAGAGAATGTAGGCAAAAAACATTTAGTGCAGAAAGCGCGAGAGCAAATATATGCGTATATATCAACCAATAAGTTTAGTAAGTCGAGCCGTATACTGCATGGCAAAGTTTATGCGCTAGCACGCTCGATAGAGTTGTCGCCAAATGTAATGCACATTATTGACATAATATATAATAATGGTGGTAAGTACACATCTAAACTAGCTCAGTGCAATTACTACGTAAGAGATGACCAGTGTCAGTCTATTGACACTGCAAGAGAGAGTAGAGTGATGGCGCTGGTAAATGATAACAGAGTAACTATAACTAACACAGAGCAATTGACCCAAGAGGTAGAATGATGAATGATAGAGTAGATAGTTTTTTGCGAAAATACGTTCAGCATGCAGATGATATAGATATAGACGCCTCGCTTCAATTACTGGCCAAGGATATACAGGCAGGCCTTAATAGGGAGCAGTCCAGCATATATATGATTCCTTCTTTTCTAACTACTGATGTTAAAGTGAAGGCAGGCGTCAGGAATATTCTAATTGACGCCGGCGGAACCAACCTACGCATATGTACTGGTAGCGTGGATAGTAACGGCAAAGTAACACTTGATGACTACTATAAGACGCACATGCCCGGCATTCGTAAGGAGATAACTGCAGACGAGTTTTATAGACAAGTAGCCAAGAGTATCAGTCCACTAGCTGACAAGGGTAAGGATATTGGATTCTGTTATTCTTATGGTGCGGTTATGATGCCAACACTTGACGGCATATCATATCAATCAGCCAAGGAAGTCAAAGTTAAGGGTATTAAGGGCACAATGGTGGGCGCTAGCACACTGAACGCGCTCAGGAAATACAGTGCAACTGAACGCAGGATAGTGATTCTTAATGACACTGTAGCAACACTATTAGGGGGTAAAATGTGTCTAAGGGACGCCGATTACTCCACGTACATAGGTTATATTATTGGAACAGGCACTAATGTCAGTTATGTAGAAGATTGCACTAACATCAAGCGATTACCTCAAGGCAGTGTTAAGGGTAAGATGATTATCAACACAGAAGTAGGCAATTTTGATAAACTTAATCGTGGAACATTCGACAGAATAGTAGATAGCCAGAGTGAACAACCTAACAGCCAATTAGCAGAGAAAATGTGTTCTGGCAGGTATCTCTCTCTCATAATTAAACAAGCCATTAACCAAGCAGTGATTGACGGACTATTCAGTGGCAGGGTCGAGTTAGATAAAGACTTCTTTGACGCCTCCATAACGGACACTGCAGTATGGAATAAGTATATGTCGGGCGATAGAGGAGGCAAAGCTATAGCCAAGTATTTTGGCATTGCAGATAATCTAGTAGTTAAGGACATAGTAACGGGCATAATCGATAGAGCAGCCAAAGTAGGAGCGCTACTGGTATCTGCATTCGCAATCAAGTCTAACTGTGGGTATAGTCAGGATAGTCCGATAGCAATTGTTGCAGAGGGCACAACGTTCTATAGACTGTATTCATTTAGACAACGATTCGAGCATTATCTATCACTCATATTGCAACCAAAGGGTATCTATTATAAGATAGGTGGTGGTCAAGAACTCAATATGCTGGGCACATTACTTGCATCTATGTCACATAATGATTAGTTGCTTAATATTAATATTTGTTTATAATACTGTTTAGGTGGCGTAGAAGAGCTCAATATGTTGGGCACATAATTAATTCGTATGTCAGTTAATAATTAGAGAGATTACATATTGTATATTAATCATGAGAAAATAATAGAAAAAAGCACATCATATGATGTGCTTATACATTGTCTGTAGTTGCAGTCTACATAATTAGTCTTGCGTATGGGTAGTCATACTTATATTGCCTAGATTGTCTATGTCATTGATATAGCCAAGATTGTTGACTGCAATGCATATTTTGCTCGCTAATGTGTCTAGCGCACTGGCAATAGGATTGCCACTAGTGTAATTAGCTTCGATTAGGTCGGTTGCCAAGTTAGTTAGCGTTTGACTGTTGTTGAGTGTGTAAACTGGCTGTACAGAGGTGGTCGATAATTTACCGTCAGCTAGGCTCATGACAAAATCAATGGATAGTACAATCATCTCCGGCTTATTGCCCGGTAATGAGTTATATGCACTCTGTACAGATTCGCCAAGTAGCGTAATCAGGTCCTCGGCACTAACGGACACAACGAGATTAACTAGTATATTGCCGTCAGAATCCTTAACCATTATGAATTGATTGATATCAACGTCTATATTCTCGCCTAGGGGTGTCTCAGCAAGTAAGGACTCTACGATACCGTCAAGTATTGCACCGACATTAGAATCTGTAATAGTGATGGATTGTGGCGTTGACGTTGTCAATGGCGCAGTTAATAATGATGAATAATCTACTGTTGAACCTGAGCTTGCAGAGTAATATGTGTCCGTAGCAGAGGTATTACTAGACACCGGTTTATCTACAACAGCCTTCAATATCTCGTCATCATCTCTTGTTAAGTCTCTGTATGCTCTGTACGCATCCTTGAGTTTATACTCGCCTAGCCCTAGGCCGTTGAGTGTTGTGCCGTTGCCCAAGTCAATTTCTCCCAGTCCGAACAACTGGTTAACAGGAATATTGACAACAATAAAGAATAGTATGATCAATACTACCACAATGCCCAGAAAAACTGATAATCCTTTTCCTTTTCTCCTTTCCATAAGTGTTGCCTCCAATAATATTAACCCCATAACATAATAACATCATTTGCGCAGTAAAGCAAGCACTTCGGCTTTTTTGCTAAATGTCTGTTAAGTATTGACAAAAAACGCACTGGTATGTACAATAGTTGTAAGAAAAAAAACCAATTTATTATATTATGGAGTGGAACACAATGTTATCTAACGAAAAAGTAAAACAATTTGCAGATTTAGCAATCAAGATTGGTGTCAATCTGCAACCCAATCAGGAACTCAATATCAATTCACCTATTGAGTGCGCTCCCATTGTTCGCATAATGGCTCAGGCAGCATATGATGCAGGTGCTAAGAGCGTATCAGTTAAGTGGTCGGACGAAAAACTGAGTCGAATCAATATAGACAATCAATCTATTGAGACACTACAAGAGATACCTGACTGGATTGTACAGAGAGCCAATTACATAGTAGACAAGGGTTGTGCTAACATCTCTATATCAGCAGGCGATCCATCAATCTACGCTGGCGTTGATCCTGTTAAACTACAGAAGAGCTCTCAAGCAACGCGTAAGGCCATTAAGTACTACTATGATAAAATGATGGCTAATGCATGTAGGTGGCTGGTTGTGTCCATACCCACCAAGGCATGGGCTGATAAAGTATTCCCCAACTGTGAGGACTCAGTTGATAAATTATGGGACGCTATAGCCAGAACTATGAGATTAGATCAAGACGACCCAGTCAAGGCATGGGAAGAACATATTATTAGGTTGAACAGAAGAGCCAAGTTTATGAACGATAAGGACTTCGAGTATGTTCATATGACCAGCAAGAACGGTACCGATTTAATGGTTGGACTATCCGAAGGTCATATATGGTGCGCTGCTCAGGAAGAAGCACAAGACGGCATTATGTTTACTGCCAACTTGCCTACTGAAGAGATATTCACTGCACCACACAAGTATAAGGTAAACGGTGTTGTGCATAATGCACTGCCACTAGTTGATAATGGTAACATCATTGATGAATTCTATGTCAAGTTCAAGGACGGCAAGGTTGTTGATTATGACGCTAAGCAGGGTAAAGACGCACTGAAGAATATCATTGAGACAGACGAGGGCTCATGTTATCTGGGCGAAGTAGCATTGATTGGCAAGAACAGTCCTATATCTCAACTGGGAATACTATTCTACAATACACTGTTCGATGAGAACGCCAGTTGTCACTTAGCACTAGGTAAGGGATATCCAAGCACCGTTAAGGGTGGAGTTGCCATGACTAAGGAGCAGTTAGATAAGGTAGGAGTCAATGAGAGTGCTGAGCACTGCGACTTCATGGTTGGCACTACTGATATGAACATAGAGGGTATCACCAAGAGTGGCGAGAGAGTTCAACTCTTCGTTGACGGCGAGTGGGTAATCTAGTCTAGATAATTTATGTAACAATATAATGCACCTGCTAATAACGCAAGGTGCATTTATTATATATTCGCTTCAATTAAGATATCCGTTTATGATTAAACAGCATTATGACCTATTGCTGATTCTTAATAGCGTGAAAATGCTTATCCGTTAGCTGATGACGAAGTCCAACTCTTCGTTGACGGCGAGTGGGTAATCTAGTCTAGATAATTTATGTAACAATATAATGCACCTTGCTAATAACGCAAGGTGCATTTATTAATTAGAGTAATAATTGGCTGTCCATAACTTGATAGGATATCACTACGAGTTAATTATCTAGTATTCTATGGCTTTATCAATATACTCCTGTAATTTGTCTATTGGGAGCCTTATCTGTTGCATATCATCTCTAGTACGGATAGTAACACTGTTATCATCGAGTGTTTCGAAGTCGATAGTTATGCATAGTGGTGTTCCTATCTCATCTTGTCTGCGGTAGCGTTTACCTATACTACCAGTTTCGTCATATTCACACATATAGCGCTTAGATAACTGAGTGTATATCTCTTGCGCTTTATCTCCCAGTTTCTTGGATAATGGTAACACTGCAACCTTGATAGGCGCTAGTGCTGGGTGGAGTTTAAGCACTACACGGGTATCATTATCGCCAACAACTTCTTCTGTATATGCATTACATAAGAATGCAAGCAATACTCTGCCCACGCCTAGCGACGGTTCTATGCAGTATGGAACGTATTTTTCACCGGTGAACGGATCAGTATATTCCATGCTCTCACCACTTGTTTTCTGGTGGCACGTTAGGTCGTAGTCCGTTCTGTCTGCTAGACCCCATAGTTCCCCCCAACCGAATGGGAAATTGAACTCGAAGTCTGTAGTAGCCTTAGAATAATGGCACAGCTCTGCCTTATCGTGATCGCGCAGACGCAGATTGTCGTCCTTAATACCCAGTTGTTGTAGCCAGTTATGACAGAAGTGTTTCCAGTAATCGAACCACTCTAAGTCGGTGTCGGGCTTACAGAAGAACTCTAATTCCATCTGTTCGAACTCTCTCGTGCGGAATACGAAATTACCAGGGGTTATCTCGTTGCGGAACGATTTACCTATCTGTGCTATGCCGAAGGGCATTTTCCTCCGTGTGGTGCGCGCTACGTTCTTGAAGTTGACAAAGATACCTTGCGCTGTTTCCGGGCGGAGATAAATTGTGTTGGCTGTATCCTCATTTACTCCTTGAAATGTCTTGAACATCATATTGAACTGCCTAATGTTAGTGTAGTTGCTATTACCACACACGGGGCAAGGTATCTTATATTGCTGAATAATCTGCTCCATATCGGCAAATGATTTACCCGCCAAACTGATATTGAGTCCCTTACTGTTAGAGTAGCTCTCAATCAATTCATCTGCTCGATGTCTAGCTTTACAACTCTTACAGTCCATAAGTGGATCGTTAAAGTTGCCTAGGTGACCACTGGCTTGCCATGTAGTCGGATTCATAAGTATAGCGCAATCTATACCGACATTATATGGTGACTCCTGAACGAATTTCTTCCACCAAGCGTTCTTAATATTGTTCTGCAGTTGTACACCCAGCGGGCCGTAGTCCCATGTGTTGGCCAGTCCGCCGTATATCTCGCTCCCAGCGAAAATAAATCCTCTACCCTTGCAGAGATTAACTAGTTTTTCCATTGTAAGTGTTGACATTAAGCAATTCCTCTTAGATTGTTATTATACTTGAATTATTGTATGTTACTAATATGTAAATGTCAAGTATATATACTCGCATTTGCTATTGACAAATGGTCAATTGGTGTTAGAATAATATTATTGACAATAGTTACGGGAGGAAACGTATGCAAGATACTAATAGTAATGTTGTGCAACATGAGGGTAAAGTCGGTGCTAAGAACTGGCTACTCATCTGGAAACTCGGTATGGCAGGACAATTATGTTGGTGCGTAGAGAATACGTGGTTTGCCAACTACCTGTATGCGGAGTTTGGTTATTTTGTCGGCATCGTAACGCTGATGACCATTTTTTCGGCGTTAGCAACGACATTCTCCACCTTCTTTTTCGGCACTTGGTCGGATAGACTAGGGACAAGAAAACCATTCATTGCATTCGGCTATATTGCTTGGGGCATATTCACGATTGTTTTCGGCCTGACCAACATATATGCAGGTTCAATCAAAGCATCTGCCAACCCAGTATTATGGGCAGGCATAGTCGTCGTGTTAACTGATACTGTAATGTCATTCTTCGGCTCTGCCGGTAATGACAGTGGGTTTAACGCTTGGTGTTCAGATATGCTAAATGATAGGAACAGAGGGCAGATAGGAATGGCATTAGCATCTCAGCCCGTTCTAGGCACACTTATAGGCACTGTACTAGGGGGTGCAGTTATCGAAATGGCAGTGTTTACTAATAACGGTACTAACGTCGGTGGTGGATTCATGGCATTCTTCGTTATTATGGGCGTGTTTGTCATACTGGCAGGCGTGCTGGCACTATTTACCGTTAAGGATGTACAGAGACTTCAGCCTGTCAAGAAGGGAACTTTTTGGCAACACTTTGCTACTGCATTCAATTTCAGGGAGTTCATTAAGCGTAAGGAGTTGCTTTGGATTAACATAACTGTTACAGTTTACTTTATTGGATTCAACTGTTATTTCGTTCACATAATGAACTGGCTGACATATACGCTTGGATTTGACGCTGGCGCCAGTGGTCTAATTCTTGGGATACCTCTAATTATCGCAGTGCTGTGCACGGTGCCGTTAATTGCATTGATTAATCGTAATAAGTCGCCTTTGGTTGCCACTGTTGCCATAATAATGGCAGTAGTTGGCTGTCTAGTTGTTTACTTTGGCGTCGGTAACGGCAATACGTTGAACAGAACCAACTGGCTATCGCCACAGAACTGGGCAGTGTTCATTGGCATACTGTTGGTGGGCATAGGGTACGTAGCGAGTATGCAGACTTATATGGTATGGCAGAAAAAACTCTATCCTGACGACCAGAGAGGACAGTTCGAGGGTATAAGAATACTGTTCTTCGTATTATTCCCAATGGTTGCCGGTCCACTTATTGCTAATCCTATAATAAGAGCTACCGGTTCGGTTGAGAATATGGTGCTATACGGTAGGGAAATAGAACAACACCTGCCTACTAAGGCTCTGTTCCTTGCAGCAGCCATAATTACACTGTTTGCCCTAGTGCCACTATACTTTGCCGTTAGACAACATAATATAAGATTGGGGCTTGGCAAATATAAACAACCTCAAGATATCAGTCAATAATTGTTAACATAAGGGCGACCAACAATCGCCCTTTATTCGATAGATTATTACAAAAAAACATTTTTACTAATAACCCTTGACGATAGTTCTATATAATGCGTTAAATGTCAACCATAGATTGCGCTACGACACCTATATAAGGCGCTAACGCAATCAATGGTTGCTTGATTGGTATCAATAGATGTGTTAAACTATCAGCGTAATAAGGAGCGAACTATTCGATGCTAAACTTAGTCAGAATTGGCGAGAAAATCAAGACTCTGCGAATGGACAACAACATAACACAGGAGCAACTGGCGGAGAGCATGTACGTATCAAGGCAAGCAATAAGCAGATGGGAAAAAGGGTTAGCGCTACCCACAATAGATAACATCTGCGAGCTGACCAAGATATTCAATACGACCTTCGATAACATCCTGTGTCTGGACGAGCCAACCACAATTAGTGCTCAGAGTCTGTTTCAGAATGCCAATCGAGAGTATGTTGTAATGGAGATAGTTAAGGGCAACATCACAGTCAACCTAGCAGATGTGTTCTACCAGTTCTCCAATGTTGAGAGGATGTTTATGCTTCAACGACTCAAGGAACAGATGCAGTTAGACTTACACCATCCGCTTGTGGCCAACACAAGTATATACGATTTATGGCATAAGTTGACCGACACAGAAAAACAGTTCTTTGATATGGAACTATTCAAAAAAGAATTATTAATGAGAAATGGGAGGATGTAAAAATGGGAATTATAAAAATCGACGTAACACAGAGGGGAAAAGTGTATTATCAAGTCAATGACGGTGATAGAAGGATAGTAATGAATCAACAAGACACTACAATCGACTGCATAGGCCTAGAAGATGGCATATATAGAGTAATATAGGAGGATAATCCAATGAAAATAGCATCATTATTGCCCTTCTTAGGCAAGGAAGAGGTAGATAAATTGCTCGAAGCCCAACTACAAAAGGATACTATTGATATTAAAGAGATGGTTATGTTCCTCCCATTTGCCAGCAGGAGCAAACTAGACGAAGTCATAGTTAGGTTATATAACGAGAATAATGTACCAACCAGTAAACTAGCAAGTTTTTTCCCGTTCGTGAGTAATAACGCATTACACCAACTAGTTATCGGTTATACACAGAACGGTAAAGCGCAACTGCCAGACACTATAGTGCCATTCCTGTCTTCAAGTGATGTTAAGTTACTGTTCGAATACGAACTCACCCATGAACATACCACCGAGAGAAATGAACAGACGGGTCAGAATAAAGAGAATGACCCCAAAGGTAATGGAAATCAAACACAAGCCAGTGACTGGGTTGAGTTCGCAGAGCAGATGGCGGGACTAGGCAAGTCGTTTATCCCAAACCTCGGCAATATGTTCAAGCACGGTAGCACCAAAGTATCAGCAGATATTAACATAGACAATGAAGATTCGCACGATAATGAGGATGACCAAGATATCCAAGATACACTAGAGGATTTAGATGATGCACTAGACGATGTAGGTGATGCACTAGATGATGTCAACTCTGCAATCTCTGATATAGACTCAACGGTTGTCAATGAGCAATCCAAGGAAAAACTTGAATCCCTTAAGGATAAACTGACTGCTGAGCTGTCCAGAATACAGGATTTACTCAATAATAAGTAATAAATCCATAATTATCGCCCATTAGTGATGCACTTGGGTTGTCAATGAGCAATCCAAGGAAAAACTTGAATCCCTTAAGGATAAACTGACTGCTGAGCTGTCTAGAATACAAGATTTACTCAATAATAAGTAATAAATCCATAATTATCGCCCATTAGTGATGCACTTGGGTTGTCAATGAGCAATCCAAGGAAAAACTTGAATCCCTTAAGGATAAACTGACTGCTGAGCTGTCTAGA
>JAQVWG010000001.1:245661-302459 GCA_028698585.1 Clostridia bacterium
GATTTACTCAATAATAAGTAATAAATCCATAATTATCGCCCATTAGTGATGCACTTGGGTTGTCAATGAGCAATCCAAGGAAAAACTTGAATCCCTTAAGGATAAACTGACTGCTGAGCTGTCTAGAATACAAGATTTACTCAATAATAAGTAATAAATCCATAAATATCACCCAATAGATGGCACGACATGATTCAATAATGTGTCGTGCTTTCTACTGGCAGAGTCGAATTGAACAATAATGACTCGAAAAAAGTCGAACGTTGGATATTATTGTTCATAATTGAGTTCACAGTGTTGCCAAAAAAATAATTTTTTCCATAAAAGGCTTGCAATATGGTATATACTGTGCTAAAATGTTAAAAGTAAGATACTTTTGGGGGAAATTATGTTAAAGTATAAGTTGGAGAAGTGCCGTAGTCTTAAGCAGGCAGAGAAGATAATTAACAATTTTGTCAAACTTGGCTGGAAACTAGATAAACTTATCACACCCAATGAGGATAAACGGTACATACTAGTATTTATTAAAGAACAACGTACAGGTGTATAAGCTCATTAAACTTGCACAGTCATGCCCGCCTGCAAGGGTGGGTTTTTTATTGAGTGATTTTTTTGACCATACATATTGGCGTTAATGAGATACTGTGTACAGATATAAATAAGGGGAAATAGGAGAGATACTATGAAAGAATATGAGAATGCACTAACACTGTGGAATGACTGGTTTAATAATGCAACCCCTCAAGCAATTGACGAGGCGAGTATGGGTAATACAACATTCGATAATGCTATTGCTAATCTCGTTAATGGAGCTACGAGAATACTGGATTTTGGCTGTGGCGCCGGTTGGGCGAGCGTAATTATGGCAATGCTCAGTGATAATCAACAGATAGTTGCCGTCGATCAAGCGCCTAATTCGATTAATTACGCCATTATTACTGCCAAGTTATCTCAACAGGATGGTAAGATTAACTTCGTTGTCGCAGATGATACATATCTTAATAATGTAAGAGAGAGCAGTTTCGACGCTATATTTTCGTCAAATGTACTGGATGTAGTTCCAGAGGATATAACGCAGAGAATGCTAAATGGATTCGCTAGGGTGCTAGGCAATGGTTCTAAGGCGTTAATTATGCTCAATCCTTACATTGATAGCGAGTACGCTGGAAAGGGTGGTTTTATAGAGTTTCAACCTAATTACTTTCAAAAAGACGGCAATCTGAGAATTGTCAATAAGACTGACGAACAATGGGTGGATACATTCTCCAGATATTTTAATGTGGCCAGAATCGAGCACTTTAACTTCGAGGGTGAGAACACTTCACGCCCACGCAGATTGTTCACTCTAGTCAAATAAGCACCAATCTATACTCAAGGATATTAAGTATTAACACACTTGAATGCGCCAGTTAATGCAGCCCTCAGCATGCCAGCTATAATGCATTTTCGCCAAACAATAAACAGTGATATATATGGTTTATTTTGATTAATATAATGACTGAGGGGGATTTTCTTGTTATACTTGAGTCGATAATTGAGGCTAACAATTGTTTAGAATTAGACAATATAAACTAGAACATTAATTATAAACGATGAACTGGACAACACTATAGTGCCATTATTGGGCTAATGTTGTCCATTATATACGTTATTACCACTTATAACTAACTAATGAAATGCAACTGCTGTGCTACTGCTACATCTTAACACACGCAATTACATTAACAATAGGAGACTGCCATGACTAAAGAGGGGAAACTGTTGATTATTCTAATCATCATATTACCAATATGTATAGCTATAACGCTTAGTGTCTGCGCTCTATCAATAGGCACCAGCAGTATAGAAGTAGTGCAAGACACAATACCCGTATCTATTATTCAAGGCGATATTAACAGTCTGTCAGCCATAACCGTAGTCGTTACTCCTTATATTGGCGCACAACAGGAGGTGAGTTTAACTGTAGATATGTTGAGTAGTTGTGATATTACTAGACTATCAATAATAGGCACTCACAATACTACCATAATATATCAAGGCAAGACGTGTATGTTAAGTATTACCCTAGTCGAAGCAATACACATTCATACATATGGCGCTTGGTCTCTAACGCTTAATCCCACCTGCACCACTGCTGGTTGCGAAAGGCACACCTGTACAGACTGTTCTTACGAGGAAACAAGAGAAGTTGTTGCCGTTGGCCATACTGGTGGCACTGCTACGTGTACTGTGCAAGCAACTTGCACAAGGTGTAGTCAATTATATGGCGAACCACTTGGTCATGACTACGAGAGCGAATTCACCATTGACAATCCAGCCACTTGTACAACAGTCGGGAGTAAATCTCGTTATTGTACTCGTTGCGACATAAGAACTGAGATTACTGAGGTACCTGCGACAGGGCATAACCTTAATCCAACTACAGGCGACTGTAGCGTATGCGATTATCACTAAACAGTAGGACTAGAATATGAGCTAAATGATGACGGATTGCCCTACTTGGTAACGGGTATCGGTACGGCGACAGATACAGATATTGTATTGCCGAGTGTATACAACGGCAAGCCCGTGACAAGTATAGGATATAAGGCTTTTTACGAATGCTCTTCCCTTACCTCTATCATTATCCCTGACAGTGTGACAAGTATAGGCAACATGGTTTTTTACGCATGTTCTTCCCTTACCTCAATCACTATCCCTGACAGTGTGATAAGTATAGGCGATTGGGCTTTCTGTTCATGCTCTTCCCTTACCTCAATCACTATCCCTGACAGTGTGACAAGTATGGGCCAATGGACATTCTTCGCATGCTCTTCGCTTACCTCCGTAACATTTGGCGATAACAGTCAGTTGATAAGTTTTGGTAAGTTTGCATTTGATAGTTGTGCTTCGCTTACCTCTATCATTATCCCTTCCAGTGTGACAAGTATTGAATGTTCGGCTTTCGACGGTTGTACTTCGCTTACATATATCATTATCCCTATCAATGTGACAAATATAAGTGATATTGCTTTTGATGGTAGCTCTTCACTTACTATCTACTGTGAGGCAGCAAGTACACCGCCAGGTTGGGAGTCTTATTGGCACAGCCACCTGCCTGTGTACTGGGCAGGTGAGTGGGAATATGTTGACGGCGTACCAACGGCTAAGTAATAACAGTTGCAGGTAATCCTTGCTGATTAATATCTACGTTGAATAATACTACCAGTACAAGTTGTGATGAATAACTGCTCAACCGTTATACTATACGTTGTATAGTTGGTTCTATGCACTGTGCCTTCTCAAGGTTCGAGTCCCGCACCATTGGGTACTTTAATAATTAATAAAAGAACACATTCTATATGAATGTGTTTCTTATTGGTGGGCGATACAGGACTAATATGTTGTAAACAGTTGCACTGTGTTCAACCCATTTGCTTTCGCAGTGTAACTATCTAGCCACAATGCTACCAACTGTCCAACCAACACTTGGTTACACGTACTGTGCCTTCTCAAGGTTCTCGTCCTTCCTCGCACGTTCACTTCGTTCACTCCACCAAATTGAAATCAGGAGAGTGCTTTCGCATTCTCCTGTTTTCTCATTGGTGGGCGATATAGGACTCGAACCTGTGACTTCTTCCATGTGACGGAAGCACTCTACCAACTGAGTTAAACGCCCTTATTGTATATGGTGCCGATGGTCGGACTCGAACCGACATGAGGTTGCCCTCGAGGGATTTTAAGTCCCTTGCGTCTGCCATTTCGCCACATCGGCATGTGACATAAAATAAAGTATGCTCCATTTACACAATGGAGCAAGACTCATAAGAAATGTTGGTAATGTGGAGGCACCACCCAGATTCGGACTGGGGATGAAGGTTTTGCAGACCTCTGCCTTACCACTTGGCTATGGTGCCTTGCCCCAAATAAATGGATAAAATTGGAGCGGGAGACGGGATTCGGACCCGCGACATTTGCCTTGGCAAGGCAACGCTCTACCACTGAGCCACTCCCGCTTACTAATTGCCCTGACAGCGTAGTTTATTTTATCAAACATCAAGACAAAAATCAAGTATTTTGTGCCAGATTATCAGTATTTTTTTTGACTACTGACAAGTATGGAAATGAGTTGATTTTTGCGTACTTTATGATACAATATAGTCAAATAATATAATATGGAGAATACTATGAGAAAAGTTAAATTAATTTACATAATCATCGTTATAGCTCTTTCGCTACTAATAATGACAGGATGTATGCCAGAGGATGGTAAATCAGCTTATGATATTGCCGTCCAGAACGGATTCGTTGGCACCGAGGTGGAGTGGTTGGCCAGTCTTAAGGGCGATAAGGGCGACCAAGGCGATAAGGGCACTGTTGACGTCGGAATACGCAGTGTAAGTATAGATGACGATGGTAATTTATTGGTTACCCTCGAAGATGACCAACAGATTAACCTTGGTATCGTTGTAGGTCAGGCTGGCGTCGACGGAATCAACGGTTTATCTGCGTATGAACAGGCACTACAAGCAGGATTCGACGGCACTCTGCAAGAATGGTTAGCCAGTTTACGTGGTGAGAATGGCTCTGTAGATGTCGGTATTAGGTCATTATCTATCAATCAGCTAGGACAACTCGTTGTTACGCTAGAGAATGATGAGCTAGTTAACTTGGGCGTTGTGGTAGGGCAAGATGGCAAATCTACATATCAATTGGCCGTAGATAATGGTTATAATGGAACGATAAGTGAATGGTTAGCTAGCCTCGCAGGGTCGACCAGCAGTTTACAGAGCGCAATCAATAGAGCGCTGAGATCGACTGTTATTGTGTATCAAGTTACAGATTCTACTGTTGATGGTGATGAAGTGGTTGATATTGAAGGTGTAACGGGTGCAGGAGTAATATTTTCGCTAGATAAGGAGACCGGTACGGCTTATATAGTAACTAACTACCACGTCTGCTATGACGAGACAACATCTGCAATAGGGCAAGACTTCAGGATTATGTTGTATGGTGAGATATTTTTTGACAACTGCATTAGCGCAGAATACGTAGGTGGCAGTAGCACTAATGATATTGCCGTACTTAAGATTACCAACAGCGACCAAATCAAAAATTGTTATGTAACACAGGTCGAGGTCGCAAACTCTGACCTAGTAACAGTGGGTGAAAGTGTTTTTGCTATAGGTAATCCATCGGGTGAGGGCATAGGGGTGTCCAGCGGTATTGTCAGTGTAGATTCGCAGACAACCACAATAGGAGCGCCCAACGGCGATGGTACGGTAGACTTGAGAGTAATCCGTTTCGATGCGCCAGTAAATCACGGCAACTCAGGTGGAGGGCTGTTCAATGCTAACGCACAGCTACTGGGCATAGTATCTGCCAAAACCGTTTCTGAGGACGTGGAGGGTATGGCGTACGCAATCCCTAGTAATGTTGCAGTTGCTTTGGCTAGGAATATAGTGTACCACTGCGATAATAACACATCTACCAAAGCCAGAAAGCAGACAATTGGCATCATGCTTACAATTGACAGCAGTTCAGGAGTATATGATGATGAATCAGGTGTTATGCGCATTATAAATGTGATAAAAATCACCGAAGTGTTCTCAGGTACGCTTGCAGAGGGCAAGTTTAGTGTTGGCGACCAAATCATTGCCATGCAGATTGGTGATGGCACGCGAATTAACATCACTAGAATGTTCTCCATTCTTGACTTCATACTGACTGCTCGAGGTGGGGATACATTGACGTATACTGTGCTACGTGAGGGTATAGAAGTAGATGTTGTGCTTCAACTACCCACAATATTAAGTACGGAGATTGAGTAATATTGACAATTATAGCGTTGTCAGTACAAAAAGCAATAGAGCATCAAGTGTGTTTTGTTGCTTTTTGTTATACGCTATGATACAATAGTGAACATGGAGGATATTATAATGAAATTTTTTGTTTCGACTGATAGTACTGCAGATTTGTTCGCAAAAGAAATTGAGGATATGCAGATTGGATTTTTGCCCTTAACACTCACCATAGAAGATAATGGGATAAGAATGGTAGACGATAATTTTACCTGCGAGGAGCAGTATATTGAGTTCTATAATCTTCTCCGCAAGGGCATAGGTGCCAAAACGTCAATGAACAACGCAGAAAAACACGTCCGCTACTTTACTCATCTAGCTGAGCAAGGACACAGGAAAATTATCCATTTCACCATATCCTATGGACTGGCGCCTACAATGGATGCGGCGCATACTGCTATAGAGCAAGTCAAGCAGATATATCCAGACTTAGATATAGTAGTGGTTGAGAGCCATACGACAACGGTTGGACAGGGCATACTCGTCAAGACTGCATATAGAATGCAACAAGAAGGTAAAGAAATGCAAGAGGTAGTCGATTACGTTGAGAATATGAAGCACCATATCCAACACTTCATGATTGTTGATGACCTCCAACACCTCAAAAGAGGTGGCAGAGTATCGGGTGCTGCAGCAGCAATAGGTACGATGTTACAACTCAAAGTGATTTTGAGTTTTGACCGAGACGGTAAATTGACGGTTATTGACAAGGTTGTTGGTGGAATGAAAAAAGCAATCAAGGCAGTAGTAGATATGGGATCAGCATTCACGCCTATTAAGGGCGATTGTCATCTCACAGTAGTTCATACTGACAACACTAAGGGTGCAGAGTGGTTGTCCAGCGCACTGCAAGAACAGTTCGGATTACAGCCAGAAGTACGCATTATGGGACCTACCATTGGATGTCATGTGGGACCTAATTCGGTCAACTATATATTCGTTTCCGAGGAATTAAGGCCAGTAACCAAATGAGCGTTATACAACCTATAAACATATACTTTTGTGGCTCTATCAAGGGTGGAAGGCAGTTAGTTGACGTATATAAACATATCATTGATTACTGTAAGCAATATGGTGATGTGTTGACCGAGCACGTTGGTGATATCAATTATATAAGTGGTGACTATATACACGCTAGCGAAGTATATAATCAAGATACACAATGGTTAAGAGATAGCGATATCGTGATAGCCGAAATAAGCACACCCTCACTAGGTGTAGGATACGAATTAGCCTATGCCCAGAATATACATAAGCCCGTGTACTGCCTCTATAATAGACAGTTATCACCCTCTGTATCTTATATGATTATCGGCTGTGAGCATTTCAAGTGCTATGAATACGCAGATTATACAGAGTTAGATAGCATACTACATAAGATATTTACTAAGGAATAATATGTTTAGATTATATTTCAAATACGGAACAATGGGCTCATCCAAGTCCGCTCAAGCCCTAATGTGCAAGTTTAATTATGAGCAGAAAGGCATGCACGTTTTACTGCTCAAGCCATTACTCGATAATAGAGATGATAATGGTCAAGCAAAGTACGTAAGATCAAGGATAGGGCTCAAGTGCAAGTGCTATGTATTCGCACCTGACGAGAGCATTACTCAACTGTTTAATGACCTGTCTGTAAAGAACGGTAATTATGACTGCGTTATAGTAGATGAGGCGCAGTTCTGCACTAAACCTCAAGTAGAACAACTCAAGCAGTTGACACGGCAAGTACCCGTATTATGCTATGGTCTGTTAACTAATTTTAAGGGCGAATTGTTCGAGGGAAGCAAGCGCATTGTAGAATTAGCTGACAGTATGAGCGAGATTAAGTCGGTGTGCCGCTGTGGTGCCAAGTCGACAATAAATGCGAGGTTCATAAATGGCAGAGCAGTAGATGACGGACCAATCGTGTTAATCGGCGGTGATGAGTCGTACGAGAATCTCTGCTACTGGTGTTGGCAGGATGAACTGAATAAGTCAAAAAAAGATTAGATATAAACAATGGTCGCAATTAATTGCGACCATCTAACATATGATTAATGTGTTGTTTACTGGGACTATTGCTTCTCAGAACATCCGTCCTCTGGTGAGGTAGTATTACGAGCGAATCGCTTGATTAGTGACGGTGTGGCTTGAATTGTAGCGTCTACATAAGGCTTCCTCTTGGCTGCTTCCTTGGGTTTGACAGATGTGTTAAGTTTACCTTTATTGGCATTAATTTCGATAACATCTCCGTCATGCAATAGACTTATTAAACCTTGGTCTTGTGATTGTGGGGAGATAAGACCGACTGCGAATCCGTCATAACAGGTGGATATTCTGCCGTCTGTAACCAGTGCGACATATTGAGACATACCCATTACTTGAAGTA
This sequence comes from Clostridia bacterium, assembly GCA_028698585.1. Taxonomy (GTDB): domain Bacteria; phylum Bacillota; class Clostridia; order Christensenellales; family CAG-314; genus STF1-98. The sequence continues at coordinate 253,873 of JAQVWG010000001.1, forward strand.
AAGCCAGAGGCTGATACATTTCTCTCATGCCGTTAGACAGTCCTTCATTGCGAACAACAACTACAGTGCCACGCTTAATCTCTCTATCTAGTATCGAATAAGTTAAGGTTTCCTCACTCTCGTACACTTTGGCAGGACCGGTGAATGAAGGCGTCTCGCCGTCGTAATGCAGAATTGCACCATTCTCGGCTAAATTACCCTTGACAACTCTGAGGTGACTGCCGATAGCGATAGGTTTACTGCCGTGCATAATAATGGTGTCATCTAGACAAATGCTCTTCTTGATAGTATCGCTAAACTTCTTACTGGTACATGTTGGATAATCGCATACGACAAGTTGTAGGCGCAATAATTCCTGTAATAGGGGATAGATACCACCAGCTTTTTCTAACTGCTGGCCGAAACAGTGGCCACTGTTCATATTAAACAGAATGGGGACGGATTTTGCCAGCATTTCAACCTTCTCCATGTCAATACTTACCACTTTCCAACAGCGTTTCATCTCGTATGAGATAGCAAGCAAATGCAGCAGTGTAGTTGGACATCCGCCAAAAGTTAAATCGCAACACAACGCAGTTCTAATGGAGTTCGGTGTGAGTATTTTGGACAGAACCAGGTTGTTCTTTGCCATATCTACGGCCGTTTCGCCCGTTTGTGTTGCTAACTGCCGTCTAGTCGAGGAATTAGCTGTGGCTGTACAATTACCCCTTATAGCCAATCCTAGGGCTTCAAGAACGCATGTCATACTGAGACTGTCATAGGATTGACTGTCTTGACCATTAATTTGTGGAACTTCGTTCTGTATCTGTTCTAGGTCATCTAGATTAATTTCGTTATTACGCAGTCGTCCTACCGAAGTGTACCAGTTAGATAATCCGTACTCGCAATTATCCTTATCTAACATAAGGGACATCGTTCCATTACTAACGAACAAGCATGGTTTATCTAACCTTACTGCACCCATTAGCATACCGGCTATGGTGCAGTTATCTGTAGCAACGAAAACTATGCCATCAATATAGTCATAACTGCCAAGTAACTCTACTTGATCTGCCACTTGATTGCGGTGTATTAGCTGATATCGAGATTGATTAGTGCCATATATTGTAGAGTCAGAAAATGCGCTAATATAGAGCATTTTAGGTGTGCCACCATTCTTAAGCACGCCTTGGTAGACTTTTTCCACTACTTGTGGGGTGTCAATTTCGCTCAGGACTAGGTCATTTTGCGCACTTATAATGGCTATTGTTGGACTTCTATCGGTAATATTAAGAGCGTTTAACTTGGCCCTAATATGTAATTTATCTACACTTTCACAGTAAACTCTGTTCATTTCGGCCTCCAAAATCATCTGTTACTAGTTAAGTTTAATTCATACAACACCATATGTCAACAGCAATAGGTAGTATATTTCAAATTATTTAGGAAAAACTAACCAGTATAAGCGAGGTAAAACTAACACATTATGTCAAAAAAAGTGGTTATTTGTGGTGTTGATACATCTAGACTTCCTCAATTATCAGCTAAAGAACGACAAAAAATGCTTGATATGGTGCAAGATGGCGACGGGAAGGCGAGGAGCACTTTTATCGTGGCAAACTTCAGGCTAGTACTGTCCGTCGTACAACGTTACGTGTCCAAGACTAATAACCTTGACGACCTGTTCCAAGTAGGTTGCGTGGGACTGGTCAAGGCAGTTGATAATTTCGACACCAGTGTCGGCGTTAAGTTCAGCACATACGCTGTGCCAATGATAGTGGGGGAGATACGGCGATTCTTAAGAGACAGCAACTCACTCAAAATCTCAAGAAGCATTCGTGATACTGCTTTTCAAACCCTCCTTGCCAGAGAGATATTGGAGACACATTATGACCGAGAAGTCAGTCTCGAAGAAGTCTCCAAGGCCATAGACTTGCCGTTATCTCGCATAGTGTACTGTCTGGACGCCATAAATGAACCGATATCACTGAACGAACCAATATATGCTGATGATAGCGACTGTATCCTTTTCATGGATCAACTGGCAGACAAGAATAGTCATGATGACGGATGGGTAGAGAACTTATCACTCAGTCAAGCCATTGCTAAACTGTCAGCTAGAGAGCAAGACATACTCAGAATGCGCTACTATGAGGGCAAAACTCAAATGGAAATCAGTGATGAAATAGGTATTTCTCAGGCGCAGGTGTCGAGGCTAGAAAAGAATGCTGTCGCTACTCTGCGACTTAATATGTAATTGGGTATAGACTGTCAATATCTATTGAGTAGACGGAGAAACACTGCAAAGGATTATTATGCGATAGGATTACAACACTTTACCACTAGTGCAGACTTATCAATGGAAATATCTACTGTTAATACGTGGTAGGTTGTCAAGGCTAATTGAGTTGAACATACGCATACTACGTAGGGTGATATCATAATAGCATACAATTGCAGACATCTACTTATGAATAATCCTAGCGTGCCACACTGAGACTTAATATGTAATATGTAGATTGCATGTAATTGTTGAGACTAATATCCATTCGCCGGCTATGATTATTATGTGTTTATCAATAATAACACTTAACTACTGTCGAAGAATTATCATTAAGGGTAATATTGTACAAGTTGTGCTGATTATTATGTATAAGATATATGTACAAGGAGCACATTGCATGGATATTACTTACAATGAGTTGCGTAGTAAAGAGGTTATCAACATAGTCGATGGGCGAAGACTAGGACGCGTATGCGATTTAGTTATCAGTGGTACCAACTGCTCGGTTCTCGGTATAGTTGTGCCCTCCGAAAGACGCATTTTCAAGGGAAAAGATGATTTATTCATATCTTTTAGACAAATCAAGAGAATAGGAGATGACTGCATACTTGTTATGCTAGAATTACAGCAATTCAACTGTAAACAAGAGCCTGTTCGCCCCAAGAAAAGTAACTGCGACTATCTAATAGATGATGAGTAAAGGGCATTTTATTTTTTTTCGAGTGGCAATTTGTTGCCACTTTTTCATTTATTTGATATAATACATACTATGTTAGAAAAAATTGATGTAAACACTAGAATACTTGTATCCGAACTGCTGGCTTCGTACACTTCGCTAGGGTATTTTCAAATAATTAAGGCCATTAAAGACAGACATGTCAAAATCAACAACACACGAATAGGCGCCGATTGTTATGTAGATGCTGGCGATGTGGTGCATGTGTATGTCAAGGACAGGGAAAAGGACCATATAGAGATAGCATACAGCGACAGTAATGTGGTGGTCGCAGTTAAGCCTGCCGGTATCGAGGTAGAGGGAGAGGACTCATTTACAACTAGACTCAATGCTCAACTAGAGACCACTGGCGCTCGCCCCGTGCATAGGTTAGACCGCAACACTATGGGACTTGTTATCTATGCATTAAATGACGCTACAGAAAAAGAGTTTTTGCGAGTATTTAAGGACAGAGAGATAGATAAGTCCTATCACTGTATCGTGTCTGGTACACCGCAGAAGAGTGCAACCCTTAAGGCTTATTTGTTCAAGGACGCCAAGAAAAGCATGGTATATATTAGCCCAACCCCCAAGACGGGCTATCAACCAATAGAGACTCAATATAAGTTTATTAAGAAAAAGGGCGAGCTGTCCCTACTTGACGTCAAGTTAATTACTGGTCGCACTCATCAAATACGCGCACACTTAGCAAGTGTTAAACTGCCCATAGCAGGTGATGGCAAGTATGGAGTCAATGCAATTAACAAGCGGTATAAAGTCAAGCAACAGTGCCTTAACTGTTATAAGATAACGTTTAGTTTTGACGCCAAATCACCTCTGCATTACCTTGACAATAAAGTGGTCAAGAATGAGGTAGAGTTGTTCGACCTAATAACGTTCTAATATATACATGTGTGGGCGACATATAACAGTCGCCCTTATTATATATGTGAGCAATCACAGGAGAAGATATGAAACCGTTAGTAGCCATAATTGGCAAGCCGAATGTCGGTAAATCAACTTTTTTTAATAAAGTATGCGGCAGTCGTATATCTATTGTACTCAATACGCCGGGAGTAACAAGAGACAGAATCTATGCAGATGCAGAATGGTTGGGCAGAGAGTTTACATTAGTAGATACTGGTGGCATACAACTCAAATCTACTGATGAGATGCACACACACATCATAAGACAAGCAGAATTAGCTATGGAAGTATGCGATTGCATACTGTTCTTTGTCGACGGCAGACAACCCCTAACAACAGATGACTATGATGTAGCCCAAATGCTACGAAAAACCAACAAGCCAGTTATACTAGTAGTCAACAAAATCGACGACTTTGCTAGGCTGGACTTGTCAGAATACTATGCGCTCGGTATAGGTGAACCCTGTCCTATATCAGCCGAACAGAAACTAGGACTAGGCGAACTACTAGATTTAGTTATCAGCCATTTTCCAGAAGGACAGGAGCAGGAACAAGATAGCGAGGAGATTAAAGTAGCCATTGTGGGTAAGCCCAATGTAGGCAAGAGCAGCTTAGTAAATAAATTACTGGGTTACGAGAGAAGTATCGTATCTAACGTATCTGGCACTACACGAGATAGTATAGATACCTCAATCACCGTTGGTGATAAGCACTACACATTAATAGACACTGCAGGCATCAGGCGCAAGAGGGCAATAGATGATGACACCGTAGAGCAATACAGTGTGATGAGGTCGTTAGCAAGTGTGCGCAGAGCAGACGTGTGCGTAGTAGTGTTAGACGCTTCTCAAGAAGTGAGCGAACAGGATGTCAAAATATGCGCATATTGTCATGAACAAGGGAAGCCGTCTATTATCGCACTTAATAAGTGGGATATTATCGAAAAAGACACTAATACCATCAATAAGTTCAATAATAAATTATCTACCGACCTAGCATTTATGGACTACTTCATTACTTTATCGTTGTCGGCATTAAGTGGGCAGAGAGTGGGCAAGATATGGTCATTAATTGATATGGTCTATAATAAGAGTCAGTTCAGGGCTACAACAGGTCTACTTAACGAAGTTATCGCAGACGCTGTCGGAGCAGTAGAACCACCAACTAGGAACGGCAGAAGACTCAAGATTAAGTATGCAACACAACCTACCGTTGCGCCCCCTACATTCGTACTGTTCGTTAACGACGCTAAATTATTACAGAATGCTTACAAGAGATATTTGATTAACTACTTGCGAAGGGCATTTGATCTCAAGGGAACACCGATACACTTGATTATTCGAAGTAGTACGGATAAGGATGAGTTAAATAACAATAGGAAACAGCCAAACTAATTGCGAAGGGCATTCGATCTCAAAGGCACGCCGATACACTTGATTATTCGAAGTAGTACGGATAAGGTGAGTTAAACAAGGATAGGAAACAGCCAAACTAATTGCGAAGGGCATTTGATCTCAAGGGAACACCGATACACTTAATTATTCGAAGTAGTACGGATAAGGATGAGTCAAACAAGGATAGGAAACAACCAAACTAATTGCGAAGAGCATTCGATCTCAAAGGCACGCCGATACACTTAATTATTCGAAGTAGTACTGATAAGGTGAGTTAAACAACAAAAATAATAATCAAACTAATTGCACCTTATGTGCAATTTTTTGTTTGTGTGTTCTACTTGATTAGCGTGTTGACATATAATTATCACAAAGACTTTATTCTCAAGGAGTAACAATAATGGGCAAATATGATATTTATGGCGACATAGCCAAGAGGACTAATGGCGACATCTACATAGGCGTTGTGGGTCCTGTGCGCACTGGTAAGTCCACCTTTGTCAGTCAGTTTATGGAGAAGGTTATCCTACCCAAGATTAAGAACAAGAACGAGCGAACAAGGGCAGTCGATGAGTTGCCACAGTCAGCAGAAGGCAAGACTATTATGACGACACAACCCAAGTTCGTGCCAGCATCTGCCGTCAAGATAACCTTTGCAGACAAAATGCAGGCCAACGTAAGACTGATTGATTGTGTTGGATATGGTGTTGAGGGTGCATACGGTTACAACGAGGAGGATAAGGCACGGCTGGTCAAGACCCCTTGGAGTAATGAGAATATGACATTCGAGCAAGCAGCCGAAGTGGGAACGTGCAAGGTGGTTGAGGAGCACAGTAATATTGCCATTGTGGTAACTACTGACGGCAGTTTTACCGAGATTGCTCGTACTAATTACGTAGATGCCGAGGACAAGGTAATTACTCAACTACAATCTCTCGGTAAGCCGTTCGTAGTGCTTATCAACAGCACCAGTCCGGAAAGCGTCATCTGTCAGCAGATAAGGGATAATATGAAAGCAAGGTACGGTATTGACGCTATGTGCGTAGATATCAAGAACATTACCACTGAACAGATAGAAACAATCTTCAGTAGTGTGCTTCAAGAGTTCCCATTGCGCAAAATGATGTTCTCAACGCCCAAATGGATGCGTTCATTACATGGTGATGATACCTTAATTAGTACAATTGCATCCTATATTAAGAAAGGGAGTGAAAGTGTCAAAAAAATGAAAGACTGTCAAATGCTAACCGACGTTTTTGCGCAGGATGATAGGTTGGATAAACTGGTACTGGATAATATAAACTTGGGCAGCGGCGAGGCATACTATTCTATTATGCCTAATCCGGACTTATTCTTCCGTTGTCTTAGCGAAAAGGCCAACAGCAAGATAGATGATGAATACTCATTAATGTCCTTTGTTACCGATTGTTCATTCGCTAAACAACAGTATGAGGGTATTAAGGATGCACTCGAAACAGCTAGGGCAACGGGCTACGGCATAGTCAAGCCATCATTTGAACAGATGGATTTAGCTGATCCAGAGATTGTCAAGCAGGGCAGCAGGTACGGAGTCAAGTTGAGAGCGACAGCACCTAGTCTGCACATTATGCAGGTAGACATAACCACCGAGGTCAACCCTATGGTGGGTACTGAGCAACAGAGTCAGTATCTGCTCGAAGAGTTCAATGCCAATCCTAAAGGTATATGGAAAACAGATATGTTTGGCAAGTCTATGAGTAGTCTAGCCAAGGAAGGACTCAATGCTAAACTGACATTGATGCCAAGAGAAGCTCAGGACAAGATGCGCAAGACTGTAGGCAGAATTGTCAATGAGGGCAAAGGAAGTCTAGTCTGCCTGATACTATAGAAGTCCACCAGACTATGCCAGCATATATTAAGAGCTCAACACTAATGTGTTGAGCTCTTGTCTATCTTCTTTTCTCTATGTGCCGTGTGTTGAATATTTTTTTTGCATAGAATTGACTTAATAACTACTGTGGCATATACTATATTAGATAGTTATAAGGAGGTGTGCCATGCAAACTTTTAGCAACATTAAGTCGCTTATAGAGGATAAGAAGTTCTCGCAGATTAAGTCCATACTGATGGAAATGGAGCCATACGATATAGCCGAAGCACTAAGGCCTGTTGAGGACAAGGATGCCCTGATTATATTCAGGCTGTTGCCTAAAGAGTTGGCAGCCGAAACATTCGTTGAGTTTGACACCGAGAGAAGACACGACTGGATTAAGTCTTTATCTGATAAAGAACTAGGCAACATTCTCGCAGAGTTGTTCGTTGATGATACCGTAGATATTGTCGAGGAAATGCCTGCTAATATTGTCAAGAGAATACTCACTAACTGCGACGCCGACACTCGCAAGGAAATTAACGAGATACTTCGCTACCCACCTAACAGTGCGGGGAGTATAATGACTACTGAGTATGTGTCATTAAGACCTGCGATGTCTGTGGCGGAGGCATTCGTACGCATTAAAGAGGTTGGTAAAGACAAGGAAACACTAGAGATATTCTTCGTAACGGATAACCAGCGTAAACTGCTGGGTTGTTTAACTGTCCGCAATTTAATACTCGCCAGCATGGACGCAGTGGTGGGTGACATTATGGATAAGAGTGTCGTTACCGTCAGCACTACTGAGGACAGAGAGTTTGTCGCCAAGAAGATGGCTAACTATAACTTCACTGTTATACCTATTGTTGATAAGGAGAACAGACTGGTAGGTATAGTTACTGCCGATGACGTCATCGATGTTATCACGCAAGAAGCAACCGAAGATATCCATTTAATGGCAGCCGTTGCGCCTAACGATGAGCCCTATCTCATGACTTCGGTCTGGGTGCATTGGCGCAAGAGGATAGTATGGCTGTTAGTTCTAATGGTAAGTGGAGTATTAACTGGTCTCATCATAAACAAATACGAAGCGATGTTTGCCACACTCCCTCTGCTAGTCGCATTCTTACCACGCCTTATGGGAACAGGTGGTAACTGTGGCGCTCAAAGTAGCACATTGATTATTCGTGGTTTGGCGCTAGATGAGTTACACCCTAGGGATGTATTCAAAATAATGGCCAAAGAGCTTACTGTTGCACTGCTGGTCGGTATTGCTTTAGCTCTTGCTAATACTCCTATTCTGTGGATACTCTACGGATTCGAATATGGTAACACAGTATGGTGGTTGTGCTTGTCATACGGCATTACGATAGTAGTAGTTGTGGTAATAGCCAAACTGCTAGGGTGTACATTGCCTCTACTAGCCAAGAAATGCCATCTTGATCCTGCACTTATGGCTTCACCTATTATTACTACGCTTGTAGATGTGCTTTCCGTTCTGACATTTTTTGTAATTGCCAATGCTATCGTATTCCCTCACTTAGTGTAACACAGTTGCACCTAATCGAATAGAATATAACAAGGCTATTGAGGAGGTAGACAGTTGTTCGAGAATAACAGTGAGTTGGCAAGGGCTATACGGAAGGACATAGTAGGGGAGCTAGAAGCAATCAATCAATATGATTTGCACTACAATATGACCCAAGACCCCGTACCCAAGGCTATATGGGCTCAGATACGAGACGAGGAGAAGGTACACGTGGGTGAATTGATGGTACTACTGACCTATGTGGAACCTAGTGATTACAAGTTTTTTGCCGAGGGCGAGAAGGAGGCAAAGGAAATAATCAAGGATATCTACAAGAGTTAGTGTTCGCAGATAGAGGATGATACATATATCGTTGATATTTCATGATGATGAAAAACTGGATAGGTATCTATCCAGTTTTTTGCATGTAGAATTGAGTATTGACGATACTTGTCTGTACTGTATAGAATGAGTCTAGTTACTTATGGTTTATCAACCACTCTCGCGCTAATGCTGGTATAACAATTATTAACCGTAGCCTGTCAGTGACTAATAGCGCAATTTTCTCATTGTTCTATGCAACCCACCAGTTCAATTATGTCATATCTACCCACAATTTAATTATATGTATTAATATTTACTGTCTTTAATAATACTGTTTATTATGTATTAAGCAATCATCCATTTCATTATGCCATATCGTTATTAGTTATAATAATCCTTAACCATATTCAGTCGTTGATAAATGTAGTTATGTTCTCGTATTATATAAGCAACGCAGTGATTATTCATACCGTATCCCTTGATAGATAGGTTGAATGCAGTTGACTTGACCTTATAGGTAGACTCTTGTTATGCTTTATTTACAGCCATAGCAGTTCATTTGGCACCAGTTGAGAAAATGATATTAGCGTTCAGCAAAGTTAATTTAATGCTTCTTACTTTCACCAGAACAACTAGAGTAGTATGAGCATATACAGCAAGCCAGCCCACACAAGCCGCTTATTTATCTTAACAATATTACGTCATTGCATTTACTTCTCTAGGCTATGACTATACGCACAGACACATATAGATTATCCAATATCCATTTTGACCTCATTATTCTACTAATATGTACCTTGTAAATAGCATTAAACGATAGTTAAGAAAAATCGAGTCTGACAATACTGTCAAACTCGATTATCTGGTGCGGCTAAAGAGATTTGAACTCCCACGGTTTCCCACTAGATCCTAAGTCTAGCGCGTCTGCCAATTCCGCCATAGCCGCATGTGGTACACCTTCAGGGACTCGAACCCTGGACACCCTGATTAAGAGTCAGGTGCTCTACCGACTGAGCTAAAGGTGCATATTATTGAGACACTCCTAATTGTGTTGTGTCCATTTGGTGACCCATCCGCGACTCGAACGCGGGACACCATGATTAAAAGTCATGTGCTCTACCGACTGAGCTAATGGGTCAAACTGTGGCAGGGGTGGCAGGATTTGAACCTACGAGTGTCAGAGTCAAAGTCTGATGCCTTACCGCTTGGCTACACCCCTAAGTAATGCTAGCAAGATGTATTGTGTGGGGTGGGCAATGGGACTCGAACCCACGACTTCCAGAGTCACAGTCTGGCACTCTAACCAACTGAGCTACGCCCACCATACAATATCTGCAAAGACAGGTATATCTGTCATTCGTGGCGTGCCTGAAGGGATTCGAACCCCCGACAACCGGCTTAGAAGGCCGATGCTCTATCCTGCTGAGCTACAGGCACATGTACAGCTGACAGGCTTAACTTCTTTGCTTGGAGCGGGTGATGGGAATCGGACCCACAACCACAGCTTGGAAGGCTGTTGTATTACCACTATACTACACCCGCGCACAATCTCTGCACAACAACGCCTAAAAAGTTTAGCACCATTACTAAACTTTGTCAACGAATTACAAGTATTTTTTGTAACTAATAGTCCTTTTTTTGTAAGCGTAAATGGACGAATTGCGCGTTTATGCTGTGAAAATTTGCCAGTCACTGCGGTAACACATCGCCGTCTATGGGATAAAATGGTAGCATCACACAATCACCACCGACTATCTGCTATCAAGTATAAAATAACGGCTCAAATGCGCATTTGAACCGTTACTGGTGGAGCAATGGCAATATAAGTCGATACAAATGTTAAATTGTATTGACTATTTATCACTTTGTACAATATTAGCCTAATGGATTAAAGTTTTCTGCCCCCAAAGAACGAATCATGTTTGCAGATTTGTTTGCGTAGTGTGTAATATTTGTTCGATCTCTAAAATTCAGCTTACTTTCGCTGTTATTGAAGAATAACTCTCTTTCTACTCCATATGCAGAAATAAGTTTGCATAAAGTGTCTTCGACGTAAGCGGTATCAAAAGTTCTCCTTAAGTTTATTGCCCTTTCCCATATGGGTTGTAATAATAGAAGCATATATCGTAGCCCAGCAATTTTTACCGCAACCCCAGCTTCCTTGGGAGATGATGTCGCAAATCTGAATCCGGCTACATTTTCCCATGCAGTTAAATATAAACAAATGACTATTACTTTTTCTTCGTTATTCAACAGTCTATCGGATATACCTAAATCTTGTACATGAGCATTTTTAAGGGCATCCATTATTTGGTCCGCCTTAAACCCTCTAGTGACTTTTTCTGCTCCCATAATTATACGGTTATGTAATGGATAATTGTTATTCAATTCCGAAATTAGATTATAGTAACTCTTTTCTGTGTCAGACAACATATTAAGTTTCTCTCTAAACCACATTAAAAGATTACCGCTAACCTTTTCCTGCTTTTCATTGCAACTAACAAAGATTTGTCTGCGTTGATTGAGTGTTGGTTGGATGTAAATTGTGAATCCAATTTCGTATGAGTCATTATCAGAAATAGTCCTAATGTTCGGTAAAAAGGAATAGAGTCTATGTTGCCCATCCATTACTTCGGCAGCATCTTGATATTGTTCAAACTCTTTATTGGTTTCTGGGAAATCCATATAAAACAAGCCATTTATTTCGGGGTAAGGTTTAACTGATAGTTTATTGTCTTTTGTAGCCAATGTCAATGTGTTTGGCAAAATGCCATTTTTACTTTCGGCATATGTCGCAATATCTTTATGCGTTTCTCGCTTAATGGTCTCTGTGCTTCCTGTGTTGCGCTCATTTCTACATGCGTAGCAAGTTTTACAAGCTTTCTTGGGTCGGTAGCACCAATATAGCATGTTTGACCATGTTGGATTATTTTTAACAATAGTAATTTTTTCATTTTAAACTCCTAATAGATTTTAATCATTTTACTAAAGACGTAGTTAACTTTTGCGCTTTTACACTCGTTACATGTTTCACACAACACTTGATAATTGTTTTCGAGCTCATCGCCTACTAAAACAAATGGGACAATATGGTCAACATGAATTCTACTCCACTCAGTGCCTAATTGTTCTCCACAAGCCGCACAAATCCCTTCCTGTTTTTTGTATAATTCTTTTTTAGCTGAAAGACTGGTATAGCTTGCATTTCGTTGATTTTTTTTCCTTAAATTAGCATTAAGCCATATACTCATGGTTTGACTTTCTTCATCACTGAGCGCAATCCCAAATTCTTGCTCAGTTATTAATCGTGCAGTTATGCATTTGTCGTGAGTTTGTCTAAAAAGATTTTGCACTTTCATTTGATATGATGGGTTATTTTTCATTTTAATGCATAACTTTTTGAACATTGTTAAAAGGACAGTTATTTTGTACTCTTTCTTTATGCTTTCATTGTTCATTAGTTCGTCTATAGAATCCATGTGTTATACCCCTATATTAGGAACTATTATACATGTAAAAGATATTCTTGTCAATACCTAAATGTGAAACCATACAGTAGTTATATCGAGTAATTAACGCATTATACATTTCACGCAACAACAAAACTGAAAGACCACATTACTAGGCGAAATAGCACTATGGCGTGTGTTTTTTTCGAACGAGTGTGTCGCCGTCAAACTAACGGACACAATTAAACGAGTAGACTGAATGAACCATGGTCTGCCCGTTGGATAAAAAGGAAGACCTAAGTCGAACACGACTTAGGTCTTGGGTGGTGGAGATAAGCGGGGTCGAACCGCTGGCCTCTTGAATGCCATTCAAGCGCTCTACCAACTGAGCTATACCCCCGAATGTTAGCGAACACAACGCTTACAGATATTAACCATATCTATACCGTATGCATATTATATATGTTTGAGTCGTGTCTGTCAATTATTGAAAGGAGTTTTTGCATGTCTTTTTTGAATCAATTGTACCTTAGTATCAACGATGTCCTTATTAGCGCTTACATAATTTTAACGGAGTTGACTGTAATAAGTCATAATGCATCTATTATGGCCACGCATAATAAAGGCTATATGCGTTGAGCGCTCAATTAATCCTTAGTATAAAGTGCGTTAGTTAACAATCTATAGGATTGTATAGTGTGTTAAGCATTATATATAATCCTCTCGTATCTACGACAGCCATTTAATAGACTTAACGCTTATTAGTGCTTCGATTGATTTATAGAAACTATGTTTATGGCAGTCGTAAGATAAAATAAGCACATAGCAGTGTGTCAAGGGCCTTATCGCTACATTACTGCGCTTGATAGTCAAGCATTATGTAGCACTTAACGGTGTGTTGAGTGCTACATAGTATAGTATTCGATTAATAGTGGTACTTGAGATAAGAGCTTGACGATTAGTATATTGACCATTTAGCCGACTTATCCCTTGGACATATTGTGATTATTGTTCTACCTGTTCCATCTTGATTGGTTGTTGAATAGCGATAGGGGATTGAGAGGGGTTACTAATGGTGTTGCGTCCTTGTTGCTAATTAGCATAGGAGCAAAACATAGTAATGCGCTTAGACCGAATCTGAAAACAAGTGTGTACAATGCAGAGAAAAAAGCAACCTGAGTTATCAACATGGTTATGAATGACACGACTCCAATCACCGCAACATAACAACCGACTATCCAAGATATGCGCACATTGCCACCATCCGTCCAGAAGTCATGCAGTGCTGTTGCATAGATTAGTGCTACCGCGCCTAACGAACTAATGTCTATTAGTAAGAATATTATGCTGAGCACTATACCTGCGTTGAATAACTCGTTGAGGAACACTGGTATAATTTGATTTAGAGCCAGTATATATGCCACCCCTAATAATAGATTGATTATCGCATTGATTCTCTTATTATGCATAGCAATTATTACATCAACTACGAGTGTTGCAAGTAAAGCTAAGAATGCCAATGACATAAAGAACGTTCCGACAAAATAAAAAGAATCTAATCCGTTTAATGCACTACCGACCTTATGAATAATCAATCCGCATGCCGATGCGAATGCCAGTTCCTTATAATCTAGGACTCTCTCGCCGTTAGCGAACAGATTGGATGACAAGTTAATAAACGTCGGTAATGCAACGAATAGATATAGTGCCACCGCCGTGAACAACAGAACGGAGTATGCTATGTTGTAGAAACTAGCGTCAGATATCATCGTAATGATAGCAGATATAATAAAGAATATTGATCCTACTGCCACTCCAACTAGATATGCATAGTATCCAATGCGTTTAAGTTGCTTAATTTTGGGGCAGGGATTAGCAGACTGAGCAACTGTTTCTTCGGCTTCTGTATTACATTCGTCCTTTTCATAACTGTCAAAAGGTAGCGTTTTTTCCTCGGTTTTCATATTAAATAGTCCTCCAGATAATCATTTATTCTCTAGTTGTTGAATTAAATTATGAATTGCTTTCGCACGATGACTGACAGAGTTCTTCTCTTGAATGCTTGCCATAGCGAATGGCTTATCTAGTTCTTGGGAGTAGAATATACTGTCGTATCCGAATCCTTGATTACCCTGTTGACTCGATAGTATAGTGCCCTCCGTTCGACCATTCGCTGTAGTGATGTTGCCCTGTTGGTCGATATATACTACGCAACACTCAAAGTATGCTCGTCGGTTGCTCACACCATGCATTTGATTAATAAGTTTATTCCTGTTCTGTTCGTGTGTGGCATGAATACCTGCATATCTAGCAGAATACACTCCCGGTTGACCGTTGAGCGCATCTACAAAAAGGCCTGTATCATCTGCAATTACTGGGTAGATAGTCCTATCCTTATAGAACTTGGCTTTAATCAGTGCGTTGGCATAGAGGGTATTGCCATTCTCCTCACATTGCTCTGTGATATTAAGCTCTTGAAGTGAAATAACAGTAAATAAGAGTTGCGAGAATACGTCTTGGAACTCTCGCAACTTGCCCTGATTATTGGTAGCAATGACTATGGGTTGTCTAGTCGTTATAACACTCGACCTTATCATTATAACTCTTCAACTGTTCAATGAAAACGGGAAAATACTTGGGGTTAATATTAATCTGCATTATCTTAGCGTCCTCGCCCTCTTTATTAACACTGATATAGAGAGCTTGGCTGTCAGTCTTAACAATGGCACTAGTTATGTTAGCAATCTTGGTACGGTCGTCGCTGATATTAAAGAATCCGAACAATATCTGTAATTGTCCTTGACGGAACACATACCTACACGTCAATAGGAAGACGGCCAAAATGATAACCAGTACGCTAATAATAAATGTTATTATCTCTAGTGCAGCACTCAAGTCTCTCAATTGGAACCAACGAAACCACTGTCCTAGAATGTATACGCAAACAACTAATTGTATGGCAATAAGAACATACAGGATTATCTCAATTGCCAAACTTATCTTAAAACGCAATTTCATACTATAAACCTACACTTTTTTCTACATTTTAGCACAATATTTAACGAATATCAATGCTTTTTCAAGAAAATATCCATTAATTACCCATTTTTTCTCCTCAAACCAGCACGAGATGTCATTTTGACTTGTTTTTTGTACATACTAGTGGTAGAATATTATCAATGAGAGTAATTAGCGGTAAATATAAGGGAAGAAAGATACTTATACCTCGCACCGACTTGCGTCCAACACTGGATCGCACCAAGCAGACGCTATTCAATATTTTGCAGTTCGATATAGAGGGTGCTACGGTGCTAGACCTGTTCGCAGGTAGTGGCTCACTGGGAATCGAAGCCCATAGCCGAGGGGCTAGTAAGGTGGTTTTTGTGGACAGCAACCAAACGGCTTGTGAGTGCATTAAGGCTAACTGCAATCAAGTTATGTGCAACGGCAAGATATATAAGAGCGACTATAACGTAGCACTTGCCAATATGGGCGATAAGTTCGACATCATATTCATAGATCCTCCCTATGAGAGCGATTATTGCGTTCAATGCCTGCACTTAATTAGCAGGTATAGGCTGGCAAACGAATGCTGTATTATAGCGTGTGAACATTCTGCCGATACTACGATGCCTGAATGCGTGGATTCATTCATAAAATACCGAGATAGGGTAATGGGTAGAGTTACTTTTTCCTTCTATAGAATTAAGGAGTGATTGATTATGACAGGACTATTTTGTGGGTCATTCTGTCCTATAACTAAAGGACATATGGATACGATAACAAGGGCAAGTAAACTGTGTGATACTCTGTATGTAGTAGTTGCCAACAATGTAGATAAGAAATACGCCATAGATATAGATGATAGATGTGAGTTGGCTAGATTGGCCACTCGGCACTTAGAAAATGTCAAGGTGGTCAAATATGAGGGTTTAATTGCTGACTTCTGTAAGACTAATGGCGTTGGATTAATTATTAAGTCAGGCAGGAACGCACTAGATTTGCAATATGAGATGGATATGGCAGACGTTAATAAAGATATGTGTGGTGTAGAGACGGTTTATTTCGCAGGCAACAAGCAGTATCAGAGCATATCCTCCAGTCTTGTTAGGGAACTGGCAACTGCCAATGTAGACATTACACCCTATGTACCGAGTGGACTTGCACCTATTATTATGCAATTATTCGCCAAGAATCAGTCAAAGACTAAATAGGGCGATAATTGCAGTACTTACAATGAACGCCATTGCCCCCTGTAGCAGTTTAATTATAGCCACTTTGCCACCGTTGAGGTGGCATTTTCGGTTGTATCCTAAACACTGCATATATACGCATAGCCCACCTGACGCTACATAGAATGCACATAATCCCATTGCAGTAGTACCGCCAATCATCTGCACGGCTCTGCTACATCCATTAGTCATTTCTAGTAGACCGTATGCCATCACTAGATTGCTCCTGTTGGATATGCTTACGCTGTCAGTAATGTTGGTTAGCATATCGCATAGAACACTAAACAACGCAATATATGCACCAACTGATAGAATTGACATGATGGATTGATTCATATTATCTAGCGGTTGTTGGCTGGGAATGGCTGTACTGTCGGCAACTGTATGTTCATCTGCTATGAGACTTTTTTCACGCAGGAAAGTAATGTTCATAAGAATACACAATATAAGCGAAGATATCACACAACTACCATATATGACGACGCCCACCAACAGGTTATTGAACATTAGTTTACCCACTGTAACTGCGCAGAATATTGGACTAGGAAGTGAACACAGTGCAGTCATTAAGTAGCAGTGGCGTCTATTGAATGTACCGTAGGAGTAGAACTCTTCAGTAAGTTTAGCACCTATAGGATAACCACACAGGCAGGATATAAGAAATAGTTTCCAGCATACTCGTGGTAGACCCAGTACTCTCTTCATACTACTCTGGCTTGACGTAACCGTATCACCCGTATGCGCCAACAGTCTAGACAAGACCATGAATGGGAATAGTGCAGGTAGTACATTGACTGCCCACAAGTTAATGCCATTAACAAAACTATGCACATAGTCTGTCGGTTGTAGTAGGAAGAAGGCAACTAACAGGAGAGCATATATTATCAGCGCTTTTTTCACACCATATTTTATGATTAATGCTAGGCATATATGTTTTTGAGCATATTGCAGTGCTTAAGCTTATTATAGCGTTGAATTAATGGGTAACAACTAGACTTGTTAACATTGGATTTAAGCGCCTAAATTACAATTGAATCTGGTGTCGGTAGGCCGATATCTAGGTTTAGTTCTAATAGAGCGGTAATAACGCAAGGTTTGAGCTGATGTTATGGGAAATGATAACTAGATTAATCCAATTGCTGTGGGTGTTATAAATGGTCCTTATGTGTGATATTGATTAAGTTGATAACTAGATTTATTACCTGATTAAGGATTATAGAGTGCTCCATTAGTGCGAGGTTATATGCATGGCTATACTTCTTATAACGGCATAGTCGAATCCGTTAGATTGAACGCAACTGCATTAGGTCTTACATAACTAACACCACTTGTGTAGATGTATATAGGCGCAATTAGGTGTACGCACCTAATTCGAGTGTTACTGACATTCAATTGTTATATACTGATGAGCGTAACTATTAGATTTTTTGTAACGGCATAGTCAAATCCTTGTTGCCACTCTTGTTATTAAGGCTGGCAAAAATATCGTTAGCCCTGATATCTAACTCGTATACATCCTTCTGTCTGCGAGATAAATTGGGCGGAAAACTGACAGAGCACTGCGACAGATGTGTCAATAAATCCATTCTATCCTTGGATATTGCCAGCACTCTAGTGTATGGGCGCATAGTCTTAGAGAACTCTACCAGCCTCTTGGATGTGCCTAGCAAAGCGCCTAACATTATTCTCTGTAACCTTACAGTCGTGTATCGTTTAGTCTTGAGAGCAGTCATCATTAGGTCATAGTTGCCCTCTTTTGCACAACTCAGTATTCTATTCTCTAGCCCCTCGTTTACCCCCGTTATCCTAGATAATTCCTGCTTGCTTATGGTGTTGAGATAAGTATGTACAAAATCCTTGTACTTACTATTAATGGTCGGTCGTAGGTCATCGTGTACATATTTTGGCACGTACTGTTCGGTCAATTCAGGATTACTCTCGATGTGTTGCCTTATAGCCTTAGATGACACATAATCACCCAACAACTCCGTGTTACAGTAGTTATCCTTTCTGGTCATAGTGACGGGGATGATTGCGCTCTCTTGCTTAATTATATTCTTGACGTATTCTACTGCGAGTAGATTGTTGGGTCTATTAAGGAACTTATAATGGCTATCTATGCTTGTTAATGCGGTGTAGACTGCTACCGGATAACACTTACCGCTATCCATCTGTGTCTTGATACCCTGTATCAGTTGTTCTGTCGGATTGGCCAGTTCGTTTGCGCACTTCTTGATTAACTCTATATTACCGCACTCGCTGCCGAATGAGAGATAGTTGCATTTAATTGCCTTTAACAGTCTAACGGCGCCCAGTGCAAAGTCTTCTGCAGAAGCGGTTGCGTATATTATTGGCAATTCGAGTACAATGTCTGCTCCGGCCATAATTGCGTGTCTAGCTCGGACATATTTATCTAGACAAGCAGGTGCTCCGCGCTGTACGAAGTTGCCACTCATAACACACACAATGGTATCTCCTAGACTCTTGGTGTACTTAATATGTTCTATGTGTCCTAGGTGTAATGGATTATATTCGCAAATTATTCCAGATATTTTCAAAAAAATCTCCTTTGTCTTTTGACTTTTGGGTAGACATATAGTATAGTTACATAGTATCACAATTTAAGATTGTTTGCAAGCCAATGAGCGAACAAGGAGGAAGTGTTTATGACACAATTAGTAGAGAGTTACAAGCAAAAAGTGAGACAGTATCAGCGCACAATCGTCCTTCCAGAAGGAGAGGACCCTAGGGTAATTGAGGCTGCCGAGATAATATCTGCAGACGGATTCGCTAAGGTAATCCTGCTGGGTGATGAGAATGTTATCCGTGCCAAGAGTAGAAAAGGACTGGTTGGTGTAGCGATTGAGAATCCTAAGACCAGTACTCGTCTAGGTGAGTTCAGTCAACTGTTGTATGATTTGCGTAAACATAAGGGTATGACAATGGAACAAGCACTGGAGTTGTGTCATAATGAGATGTATTATGGCGTAATGATGGTCAAACTAGGACTGGCAGACGGTATGGTTGGTGGCGCATGTCACTCTACCGGCGATATGTTGCGTCCTGCCCTGCAGATAATCAAAACTGCACCCGGTGTTAAAGCCGTATCTGGGTTTTTTGTTATGTACAAGCCTGATGTTGAGAAGTTCGGCCAGATTATATTCGCCGACTGCGCTGTTACTCCTTTCCCTGCCGAGAGCGACTTAGCTGATTTTGCAGTCTGTGCATATCACTCTGCCAAGCATTTTATAGACGAAGAGCCTAAGATTGCTATGTTATCATTTTCAACCAAGGGCAGTGCATCTAATGATGACGCTGTTAAGGTGGCTAATGCGACCAAACTAGCCAAAGAGAGATTGCCCGAGATGGAGATTGAGGGCGAAATGCAATTCGACGTGGCAGTAGCAGAGGAAGTCGCTAAACTTAAGTTCCCCAACAGCAAGGTCGCAGGCAAGGCCAATGTATTCATTTTCCCCGACCTTAATGCAGGCAATATAGGATATAAGATTCTGCAAAGACTAGGTGGATATTATGCGTACGGCCCGATATGTCAAGGTTTTGCTAAACCAGTTAATGACTTATCCCGTGGTTGCGTAGCCAACGACATAGTAGCAGTCGTCGCAATGACTGCACTCCAGAGTATATAATAATTGAGGTATATAATGAAAGTATTAGTTATCAACGCAGGCAGTTCATCACTTAAATATCAATTAATAGATATGACAACAGAGCAAGTTATTGCTAAAGGATTATGCGAGAGAATAGGAATTGACGGCTCTTTGCTTACACATAAGGCCAACGGTCAATCATACGTATTTAATACAGATATGCCCAGCCATATCGAAGCAATTAAACTAGTATTAGACTGTATTGTATCCCCAGAGTGTGGCGTTATTAAGTCCATGGACGAGATAAGTGCAGTTGGACACAGACTGGTACACGGCGCAGAGGACTACTCTTCTTCGGTACTAATTGATGATGCAGTGTTAGAGAATGCTAGAGTCAACAGCGAGCTGGCACCATTACACAATCCAGCCAACATTATGGGTATTAATGCGTGCAAGGTTGCTATGCCTAACGTACCAATGGTCGCTGTCTTTGACACGGCATTCCACGCAACTATGCCACAAGAGGCCTATCTATATGGATTAGCATATGAGGATTATAAACAATACCGCATAAGGAAATACGGGTTTCATGGGACAAGCCATATGTTCGTATCTCGTGAGGCTGCCAAGTTCTTGAATGTTCCCATTGAACAACTCAAGACTGTTACATGTCATCTAGGTAATGGTTCATCTATAACAGCAGTTAAGGGTGGTAAGTCAATGGATACTTCTATGGGATTCACACCGCTAGACGGCCTACCAATGGGCACTAGGTCTGGTTCGATTGATCCTGCCATAGTGGAGTTCTTGATGCAGAAGAGGGATTGTACGGTAGGAGAGGTAATCAAGCATCTCAACAAAGAGTGTGGTATGCTAGGATTATCGTGTAATAGTAGTGATTTCAGAGATCTGACCGAGAATGATTCGCTGAGTAAGGAGAACAATAAGCGTGCGGTTGACCTGTTCGCATATCGCATCAAGAAATATATAGGCGAGTACTCGGCAGTAATGAACGGATTAGATTGTATTGTATTCACTGCTGGCGTAGGCGAGAATACTGCCTATGTAAGGGCTAAGGTCTGCGAGAATATGGATTACCTAGGGGTAGAGATAGACACCAACAAGAATAATAACTGCGCTAGAGGTAGGATAGTAGATATATCTACGGATAATTCTAGAGTGAGAATACTTGTCGTACCAACCAACGAAGAACTAGTGATTGCTCAAGAAACAATGCGAGTTCTTGCAAAAAACTGAGTTATTTTGTTTGACAAATAACCTCGGGCACGATATAATACGCATTGTGTCAAATATGATAAAATGGGGGTGCAGGAATAATGGCAGTACCAAAAACTAAAGTTAGCAAGCAGAGAAAACATAAAAGGTCAGCAAACTGGAAGGCAGCAACGCCTAATATGACAGAGTGTCCTCAATGCCATGAGTTGAAGTTAGCTCACAGAGTATGTGATAACTGTGGATTCTATGACGGCAAAGAAGTTGTCAAACAGACAGCAGATAAGAAATAACTCTTCATCTGTAAGCATTCAATTACGAAAACAGCAGACTATAATAAGTCTGCTTTTTTATTGTTCCGATAGATATATATGGTGTGAAACATTAGGTATGTTTTTGTGAAACAATAATCTTTTTGGCGCAAAAGAATTGCCAGCGCTGTCAATCGGTGGTAAAATTATGGCACCAAAATTATACGAGGTATTACTATGATAAAGGTTGTAGTTGACGGATACGGTGGCGATAATGCACCACAAGAGATAGTACAAGGCTGTTTGTTGGCACTTGATAAACATACCGATTTGGGCATAGTTATCACGGGTAAACAGCATGAATTATCACGCCTAATCCATGAGAAATACGCAGACCGCATAGAGATAGTTGACGCTCAGCAGGTTATCACCAATAATGATGTTCCCACCACCGCCATAGCAACCAAGAAGGATAGCAGTCTTGTCAAGGCTCTTGAGAGGGTTAGGCAAGATGACCAGTGCGTAGGGGTGTTATCTGCTGGCAGTACGGGCGCAGTACTGGCAGGTGGCATTTTCAAGGTGGGCAGAATTAAGGGTGTTTCCCGCCCCGCACTTGCACCATTATTACCAACAATTACCGATTCTTCTGTGATATTGTGTGATTGTGGCGCCAATGTAGACTGTCAACCACAGATGCTTGTTCAGTTTGCATCCATGGCCAGCGCATACGCAAGGGCAGTACTAAATGTAGCTAACCCAAGAGTCGGTCTGTTGTCTAACGGCACAGAGGATAAGAAGGGCAACGACCTTAATAGGCAGGCGTTTACACTGCTCAAAGAGGAGAGTAATATCAATTTTGTCGGCAATATAGAAGCAAGAGAGATACTGTCTGGCGATTATGACGTAGTAGTGTGCGATGGGTTCAATGGTAATATAGCGCTTAAATCCATAGAGGGCACAGCACTAATGGTACTTAAGACCATCAAGAAAGAGATAACTAAGGGATTCAATAAAGTGGGTGCACTGTTGCTAAAAAAAGCCTTCTCACGAGTCAGGGCTAAACTAGACTATAATAAGGTCGGTGGCGCACTATTCATTGGACTGGATAAGATACTTATTAAAGCTCACGGTAGCAGTAAGTGTACCACTATAGAGGGCGCAATTGAGCAGATAATTACAATGCACAACAATAAACTGATAGATAGAATTAAAGAAGGTTTACCAATCAATGCCAATGACTGACCAAGATTTTACTGCAATTCAATATATAATTCACTATAACTTTAATAATAAAAACCACCTAGAAAGAGCTTTTATTCACTCCTCGTACGCTAATCAAGAGGGTATTGCTAGCAATGAGCGTATGGAGTTCTTTGGTGACGCCATACTTCAACTGGTAGTATCGGAATACATATTTATGCACAGTAAGGATGACGAGGGCGTTCTCTCACGCATAAGAGCCAATACGGTGTCTGCAGACAGTCTATCTAATGCAGTCAATAGACTGGGACTTAATCGCTATCTAGTACTGGGCGACAGTCAAATGCACGCAGGTGCTTCTTTACACTATAAGGTATACGCTAATTTATATGAATCAATATTATGTGCAATATACCTAGACGGTGGACTAGACAGCGCCACTGGTTTCATCATGCGCACGCTCAAGGAACAGCTAGATATGGCAATAATGGGAGATTTTTTTGACAGCCCCAAGACTAGACTGCAAGAGTACTGCCAGAAACTACACATTAAACTAGATTATGTAGAAGTGGGCAGGAGTGGACCTGACCATAACCCAACGTTCACGTACCTACTACTGATGAATGGTCGAGAGGTGACCAGAGGCACAGGCAACAGCAAGGCTACTGCACAAACTATGGCTGCCAACAAGGCACTACAAGTGATATATGACAAGGAGAGCAACGAGTGAACCTCAAGGAAATACAACTATACGGATTCAAGTCATTTAGTGACAAAATATGTCTGCAATTCAATAACCCCATTACTGGTATCGTCGGTCCTAACGGCTGTGGCAAGAGTAACGTAGTAGACGCAATTAAGTGGGTATTAGGCGAGCAATCTGCTAGAGGACTGCGTGGTAAAACTATGCAAGACCTCATTTTTTCGGGCACAGAGCAGAAGAAGTCCATGAGTTACTGCGAGGTTACCATGATTCTAGATAATAAGAGCAGAGTTTTTCCTATAGAAATGGATGAGATTACCATTGCAAGACGACTATATAGAGATAACGAAAGTGAGTATTTAATTAATAAGAACAGTGTCAGACTCAAGGATATGTTGGACTTACTCCGTGATGCAGGGCTGGGTAAAGAAGGTTATGCAGTGGTAGGACAGGGCAGAATGGACGCTATTCTTAATGCTAGACCGGAGGATAGGAGAGCCATATTTGAGGAGTCGCTCGGTGTATCCAAGTTTAGAGTGCGCAAGGCAGAGGCAGAGCGCAAAATGGAAAAAACACGAGATAATATAGTTAGACTCAACGACATTCTGAGTGAACTAGAGAGACAGATTGGACCACTTAAACGCCAGTCAGCAGACGCTAAGAAGTTCTTGGAGTATCAAGAACAACTTAAGTATCACGAGATAAATAACTACATATACAGCTATGACAATGCAAGTGTCAATAAGAAGAGGATTAAGGACAAGATTACTCAACTGACGCTTAAACATAATGAAGCCTCGCAAAAGTACGACGTGGCATTCGCCAAGCACGAGAAACTGTTCAAGGAAATCTATGACATGGATACCGTCATCAAGTCCTTACATACAACCCAACTGGATTTATCTGTAAGGATTGCCAATAGCAAGGGCGAAGTCAGGGTACTTGATGAGAAGATTAAGAATATTAGTAGCAACAGTGCTGAACTCCAAAAAGAGATTGAGCAGTCCAACAGCCTATTGCAGAGTAATACCATTGGACTGGAGAATACTATTAAACTGCAGAATAATCTCAAGAGCGAGGAGCAGTCTCTAACAACCAGATTGAATGAGTTAGGTCAGCAATATCTAACTTGTCTTGACGAGTTGACCGTGTGGCAACAGAAGATGGACAAGATGAACAAGCAAGTGCTGGAGATATATAATTCATTGTCTAAGGAGCGGAGCAATCTATCCTCATATACCAGCCAGAAGAATGCGCTTGAGAACAGACTATCTAATATCGACAAGGATTGCGCAGAGATTGACCAACGACTAGATGACTTGACCAATAAGCAGAGTAACGAGATACTCACCTTGATAACATCCAACTTTGAGAAACAGACGACTAAACAGATGGCAGAGCGTATTGACGGATATCTAGACAACGTTAACGTTTGCCTTAATAAGATTCGCCTTGAACCGAGAATTAAGCAACAAGTCAAGCAGCTAGTTGACATAGTCAGCGACAAGAGTAAGCAGGAGTTGGCCGTATCTAACCAAAAAGCGGAGAACTGGCAACAGAACATTATACTTATGTCTGCGCTATCAGAAAAACTAAGCAAGTTCTCGGCATTACAGCAATCTAACTTCGACCAGAAGGATAAACTACTCAGGGAGAGAGAAAGTGTCTGTGATAAACTTAAGTCGGTCAATCAATTAGTTGCCATATCCTCTCAAGAGGAACAGAGATTGCGAGAGGTTAAACAAAACGCAGAAGAACAAGTATCTCAATCCCAAAAACTATACAACCAAGCCAAGTCCAAGAAAGATAAACTACAAGAAGATGTCAATTCATGTAAACTCAAGGTGGCAGGACTAGGTATGAATATACAGTCCTGTGAATCTAAGATAACCGGATATAAGCAAACTAATACACGCGTTGCATTCGAAATAACGCAGAAGCAAAGGCAAATAGAAACTAACAATATTCTACTCAAAAATCTATATGAGCAGTTATCCTCTAATACCGGCACGGAGGCTGAGAATCAGCAGCTTAAGGACATAGACGAGAGGATAAATCACGCCGATTCGCTCAAGAAAGATTTACAGATGCAATGCGCAGAGGCAGACCACCAGAGGACATTCTATAATGCCGAGATGCAACAGATAAGCGATGATAAGAACAGACAAGAGTTCTCCTTAGAGAGAATTGACGATGACATCAATGACATTAAAGAACGCATAGAACAGCAGTATGGACTGACTTATTCTTCTGCCATGCGTTATAAGGATAACAATTATGATATAGAGTCATCTAAGGAACAGATAAACAAGTTTTTTGCATTAATTAATAAACTGGGCTACGTTAACGTTAATGCCGTGCAGGACTATGAGCAGACACAGGCTAGATATGACGATATCAAGGTGCAGATTGCCGATATGCGACAGGCAGAGCAAGATTTATTGAAGTTACTTAAGGACTTAACCCATGAGATGATAACAAGGTTCAATCAAGGGTTCGAGATAATCAATGTCAACTTCGGCAACGTATTCAAGGAATTGTTCGCAGGTGGTTATGCTCGTATGACTATTGAGAGAGATGAGAATAAGGACGAGTTAGATTATGGTATAGAGATAGAGGCGCAACCACCGGGAAAGAAACTGCGCAACATATCTCTATTATCCGGTGGCGAAAGAACGCTGACTGCAACTGCCATTCTGTTCGCTATACTTAAATTGCGCCCAATGCCATTCTGTGTGCTAGATGAGATTGAGGCTGCACTAGATGACGCTAATGCCGAGAGGATATCTACATTCCTTCGCAAGTTTGCAACACAAACGCAGTTTATTGTCATTACTCACAAGAAGCCGACTATGGAGAGTTGTGACGTATTATATGGTGTTACAATGGAAGAGAAGGGTGTAAGCAAGGTTGTGTCGGTAGAACTAACCGACGCTATGTCTATGCCTGCGTAGATTAACATAATTACCACTAGGTAACGTTGTAGGACAGTATTAGATAATCAATTGTTGGTAGTAGTAAGACAATCAACTGTAGGTAAGTATGGGATACTCAGTTGGGCGCTAATAACTTAATCATTAGCAGACCAGCAGTTAAATTATGTTCGTTGGCTAGAGGTAAGGCAATCAGCTGTAGGTCAGTATTAGATAATCTACTGTGGGTGCTATTCACATAATCATTAGCAGACCAGAAGTAAAGGTAATCGTTGGCTAGAGTTAGATTATCAATAGATAAATTATTACCGTTGATTGATAATAAGACAATCAATTGTAGGTTAGAAGTAATATACTGTGTGTGCTCATAGTTGCTAGTAGTATACGAATATATGAGGAGTTAAATGGGACTGTTTTCCAAAATTAAAGAGGGATTAAAGAAGACTAAGCAGAGTATTGGATTTGCGTTTGCACAACTATTCAAGAAGGGTGTGTTTGGTGAGGACTTCTATGATGAACTGGAGTCAATACTACTATCTGCTGATGTTGGTTCCGCCACAACGCAGACAATCATTGAGCAACTGCGGGAAGATATGACAAGGGATAAAATCAGTAGTGCAGATAAGGCCAACCAGTACCTTAAGGAAGTGTTACTCGCTAACTTATATGATGAACAGTTAGAACTGACTACACCGTCTGTTATATTGATAGTGGGGGTTAATGGTGTTGGCAAAACGACCACTATAGGTAAACTGGCACATAACTACGTCAAGCAAGGCAAGAGCGTGCTTGTTGGTGGTGCAGATACGTTTAGGGCTGCGGCAGGCGAGCAACTCGACGTGTGGTGTAGTAGGGCAGGAGTAAGGTTGATTAAGCACGAAGAGGGTAGTGATCCTGCATCTGTTGTATATGACGCCATAGCCTCTGCTAAATCTAAGAACACTGATATAGTAATCATAGATACGGCAGGCAGACTACACAACAAGAAGAATCTAATGGAGGAGTTAAAAAAGATTAACCGTATCATCGAGCGTGAGTATCCACAGGCACAGCAAGTCAATTTACTCGTATTAGACGCCACCACTGGTCAAAACGCTGTTTCGCAGGTAGAGATATTCGACCAAGCAATCAGTATTGACGGCATTGTGCTGACTAAACTTGACGGTACTGCTAAAGGTGGCGTTGTGTTCGCTATAGCAGGGGAAAAAGAGTTGCCTGTGTACTTTGTCGGAGTTGGTGAAGGTATAGATGACTTAATGCCCTTTGACGCACAAGAGTTCGTCGAAGGAGTTATTTAGGATTATTCGATTATCTATCGTCAATCGCTTGACAAATATCGCTTATACTGTATAATCTAGGTGTAAAGTTAAACTGCTTTACACCTATTATTATGAATAAGACTATTGATAAACTTAATATTATCCAGTTATATGATATATATAAGGCACTGTTGACTGATAAACAAGTCGAGATGCTTAAACTGTTCTATGATTGCGATTTATCACTTGGAGAGATTGCACAGCAATATGGCATTACTAGGCAGGGCGTGAGAGATTTTATCAGTAGTGCCGAGCAACTATTACTGGTATACGAGAGTAAACTGCACCTTCTGGATAAGCGCATTAAGATACAGCAGTGTATAGATAGCGCTAAGCTGACTGCCGATGACGATACTATTCGACATCTAGAGAATATAGAGAGGATTATCTGCTAATGGCATTTAGTAACTTAACTGACAAGATTAATCACGTTTTTGCCAAACTCAAGAACAAGGGTGCCCTCAGCGAGTTGGAAATCAAACAAGCAATGAGGGAAATCCGTGTTGCACTGCTCGAAGCAGACGTCAACATAACAGTTGCTAAGGATTTCATAGCAAGAGTGGGTGAGAGAGCTACAGGCGAGAATATACTTAAGAGTCTTACTCCCGGCCAACAGGTAATCAAGATTGTTAACGATGAACTGATTGAGCTACTGGGCAGTCAACAGAGTAAGATAGGTGTTGCCAGCAGATTGCCGACAGTAATTATGATGTGCGGATTGCAGGGCGCAGGCAAGACTACCATGTGTGGTAAACTGGGCAGATTTCTAGCCAAGCAGGGCAAGAAACCGTTGGTAGTTGCTTGCGACATATATAGACCTGCCGCTATTAATCAACTAGAGATAGTATCGAGCAAGGCTAATGTAGGCTTCTTCCAAATGGGCACCATTAACCCAACCAAGATAGCCAAGGGCGCTATTGATTATGCTAACAAGAATGGATATGATACAGTAATTCTGGATACTGCCGGTAGATTACATGTCAATACTGAACTGATGCAAGAGTTACAAGACATCAAGAAGAACATAGATATTACCGAGATTCTTCTCGTAGTCGACGCCATGACAGGACAGGACGCAGTTACTGTGGCTAAGGCGTTTGACGATAGTCTGGGTATCACCGGCGTAATTATAACTAAACTTGATGGTGACACTCGAGGTGGCGCAGTATTGTCCATTAAGGCAGTAACCAATAAACCCATTAAATTAACAGGTGTAGGCGAGAAAATTGATGACTTAGAACCATTCTATCCAGACAGGATAGCCAACAGAATACTGGGCATGGGTGATGTGCTAACACTTATTGAGAAAGCCGAACAGACGTTCAGTCAAGAGCAGGCCAGAACACTAGCCAAGAAGATAAAGGAGTCCACTTTTGACCTTAATGACTTCTTGGTGCAAATGGAGAGTGTAGGCAAGATGGGTAACCTTGGGGATATGGTAGGTATGATTCCCGGTGCGTCTAAACTCAAACTAGGCGATGCCAAGTTAGATGAAGGTATGGTAGCGAGAAATAAGGCTATCATCTACTCTATGACACGCAAGGAGCGTGAGAACAGTAAACTGTTGAACTACTCACGGCGCAAGAGAATAGCTCAGGGAAGCGGAACCAGCGTTCAAGATGTCAATAAGGTGGTCAAGCAGTATGAACAGACCAAGGAAATGATGAAGAGATTTGGTAAGAAGGGTGCAAAATTACCTTTCTAGTATCGAATAATATAACAATAAATAATTATACAGATTTGGAGGAAAACACAATGGCAGTAAAAATGAGAATGACAAGACTAGGGGATAAGAAAAACCCATTCTATCGTATCGTGGTAATCGATTCGCATAAGGCAAGAGATGGTGAATACGTTGATTTAATAGGCACATATGATCCACTACACAATCCACCAGTTGCCAAAATCAATCAAGAGAAGGCTAAGTATTGGCTAACTAATGGTGTTCAACCTAGTGATACAGTAAGAGATATTCTTGTCAAAGAAGGACTGCTCGCCAGCAGGAAGATTAAGCACGTTAATGGTAAGTCCGTTGACTATGGTACTGCTCATAAAGAACAACCTGCTGAACAACCAGCTCAAGAGCCAGAACAGCCAGCTGAACAACCAACTGAAGCGTAATTTAATACTAGAAGTATGAATGAGTTAGTAGAGTTTATCGTCAAACAACTAGTAGGTGATAAGGATAGCGTAACAGTTACTTCGGCAATGGAGGGCGACACCGAGGTTATAACAGTCAAGGTTGCCGATAAAGAGACGGGCAAAATTATCGGAAAAAAAGGTAAGATTGCCTCTGCCATACGCACTATTGTTAAGGCTTCTGCTAATAAGCAGAATAAGAAGTGCGTCGTAGAGATTATAGATTAATACTCTATCCCTTTATTGATATGATAATCATAGTTGGCAAGATACTTAAGGCGCAGGGCATTAAGGGAGACATTAAGATTGCCTGTATGCTGGATAGCGCCGACCAGTTAGTAGACATCGACAGTGTATATATTGACGGTGTCACTTATGGTATACAGAATATTCGCGTTATGCCCAACAACTACGCTATAATGAAGCTTGACCTTATAAACGATAGGAATGGCGCAGAATTACTTGTTGGCAAGAACGTACTTGCCGACAGGGACAAGATTATATTGCCCGAGGGACGATACTTCGTTGATGACCTGTTGCAATGTACTGTTACACTGGATGATAATACCGAGGTGGGAACCCTCGTCGCCATATCTCCGTGCGTGTCTGCAGACATATATACAGTCGAGGATAATAATGGTAAGAGTGTCCAATTTCCATTCCTTAATGATTTAATCGTTAATATTGATACAGACAACAAGCGAATTGTCTTGAGTAAAAAGAGATTCTTGGAGGTAAGTCTGTATGAAGATTGACATCCTCACGTTATTTCCACAGATGTTCGATAGCCTTAATTATTCGCTACTAGGCAAGGCTCAAGATAAGAAACTATTAGACATCAGTGTTCACGATATTAGGGAATACTCCGCTGATAAGCACGGCAAGTGCGACGACTATACCTTCGGTGGGGGCGCAGGAATGCTTATGACACCTCAACCGTTGCATGACTGTATCAATTCAATAGACCCACATCACGAGGCGCTGAGGGTGTATCTCAGCCCTAAAGGGCAGGTTATGAGTCAATCCATTACTTCTCAACTTGCTCAATACAACTACCTAATGCTAGTATGCGGACACTATGAAGGCATAGATGAGAGAGTAATTCAACTGGACATAGATATGGAATTGTCAATAGGCGACTATGTGTTAACCGGTGGTGAGATTCCAGCTATGGTAGTCGTGGACGCAGTCAGCAGATATGTTGACGGTGTACTCCATAGCGAACAATCTGTTGTTGAAGAGAGTTTTAGTAACGGACTACTGGAATACCCTCAGTATACTAGACCACAGGAGTTCTGTGGATTAAGTGTACCAGAAGTGTTACTGTCTGGTAATCATAAACAGATTGACCTGTGGCGCAAACAACAGTCTATGCTAATTACTGCCAAAAATCGACCTGATTTATTAAATAAGAAATGAATATTCACTGGTTCCCAGGACATATGACCAAGGCATTGAGAATGATGCAGGACAACATTAAAGCTGTAGACTGTATAGGCTACGTGCTGGATGCGCGTGCGCCTTATTCCTGCCTTAACCCATCTTTTACTAAACTACTCAATAATTTACCTTGCTTATTTATTCTCAACAAGTGCGACCTTGCAGATGATAATAAGCTGAATGACTGGAAACAATATTTCGGCAATATGGGCAAGACTATCCTAGTGTCCGGTACTAATAATAAGTTTAAGAATGAGATAACAAGCGCATTCAAGAGTCTATCTCTGCCTTTGGTCCAGAAGTTCAGGGATAAAGGTGTATATAGGCCCATAAGAGCCATGATAGTGGGTGTGCCTAACTCAGGCAAGTCTACCATCATCAACTGCCTTAGTCCTGCCAAAACGGCTATAACAGGCGACAAACCGGGTGTTACTAAAGGTAAACAATGGGTGAGATTGGACAATGGTCTGGAGTTATTAGATACGCCGGGAACATTGTGGAGCAAGTTCGAGGACGACAGGGTTGCAGCCCATTTGTGTTATATAGGCAGTATCAAGGATGACATTGTGGATATAATCGAAGTCGCTCAAACATTAGTCGATGAATTAACTCAGTTATATCCAGACAGCTTAATGGCAAGATATAAGCTGAGTGAATTGACATCTGGTGCAGATAATATTCTGCGAGATATATGCATATCTCGTTCACTGATTATGGCAGGCGGAGTACCTGACATAGAGAGGGGCGCCAAGGTAATAATAGATGATTTTAGGAAAGGCAAGTTAGGCAAGATTACGCTAGAGAGTGTGGGCTGTGTCAATGGGTAGTCTGCAATACGAGAATAACTTAATATCGCAGGGTAAACTCAGGCTGGCAGGAATGGACGAAGTAGGTAGAGGTAGCCTTGCCGGTCCCGTTACAGTTGCGTGCGTTAGATTACCATTAGATGACTTAATTGAAGGCATAGATGATAGTAAGAAATTGACTGCAAGTAAGCGTGAAAAACTGTTCGATATCATAATGAGCAAGGTAATTGATTATCAAGTTGTACATATTGACAATAGGGTGATTGACAGAATTAATATACTTAACGCTACCAAACTGGCAATGCGACAATGCGTTAATCAAATGAATGACATAGACAGTGTGCTGGTAGACGCTATCCAGCTGAGTGATACCATATATCCTACATACCCGATAATTGGCGGTGACGCGCTGAGTTACTTAATTGGCGCTGCCAGTATAGTCGCTAAGGTTATTCGGGACAGAATAATGGTTCAATACGATGAGCAATACCCTCAATACGGTCTGGCAAGCAATAAAGGATATGGGACTAAACAACATATGGACGCCATAAGACGGTTAGGTGCAAGTCCAATACACCGTACAACATTTATCACTAGATTATGAAGGCGCTGAACAGAGTCAAGGGTAATATCGGCGAAGCACAAGCCGTATGCTATCTCAAAAAAAATAGGTACAAGATTATAGAGTGCAACTACACATGTCCTCTCGGTGAGATTGACATAGTTGCCCAAAAAAACGACATTGTAGTTTTCGTTGAAGTAAAGAGTAGGAGCAGCGATACATTCGGTATGCCGTACGAGGCAATAAACTATGTTAAACAGCGCAAAATTATCAATTGTGCTAGACACTACATTGTCAGCAATCAACTATATGATATACAAGTAAGATTCGATTGTATCAGTATTCTGGATGGAATAATCACGCATATCATAGACGCTTTTGAGTTATGAAAAATGCGTTATAATTATAAAAACCCCATAAAAACAGTTGCAAATTGCGACATTTTGTGTTAATATACCTAGGCTTCGGGTGTTCCGCTGACAATAATTTGTGAATGAACATTTAGTGAACTTAAGCAAATAAGATAAGGAGAAAAAGCAAGAAATGGACATCATCGGTCAAATTGAAAGAGAAAACCTTAAGGAGAATCCACCAACTTTCGCAGTGGGTGACACTGTTAAAGTGTTTTTTAAGGTCATTGAGGGTAATAAGGAGAGAATACAGGCATACGAGGGTATTGTTATTGCTCGCAAGCATGGTGGTTTCAGAGAGACATTTACTGTGCGCAGAATATCATCAGGTATCGGCGTAGAGCGTTGTTTCCCACTACACAGCCCCAAGATTGAGAAGGTCGAAGTAATCAGAAAAGGTACTGTTCGTAGAGCTAAGTTATATTACTTGAGGGAGCGCACAGGCAAAGCAGCTAAAGTGCGTGAAAAGGTAAGATAATAAACTTAACTAATTATTAAGAGATAGGATAATGCTTAATTACATTATCCTTTTTTTTCGTGATGTGGGCTGGCGTTCTAATTTACCGAGTAACTTAACTCAGAGGCATTGTTTACCCAGTGATGAGATAGGTGTATGTTAGTTTTGACTTATTAGATAGTCCTGCATGCAATAGAGTCGCGGGGGCTGTTCAATTAACCATTCTGCACATTCAAGTGCACCCTGACAGAATAACCTTATGTCAGTACAACAGTGACTTATAGTAATCGTTTCGTGCTCTCGTGCCAGTATAATGTCGTGCCTGCCTAACTGAGTGCCAGAGCGAACAGAATGTAGAACTATCTGTTTATCTGCACTCCTGTTGCTATTGATTATATCTTGCCCAGTACGGTTAGATATAAGCTCGGCAATAGATAGCGCAGTACCGCTAGGGGAATCCTGTTTACCGAACCGATGATAGTCGATAATGTCTATTTGCCAGTCGCATAGAGTAGACATACTCGCCAACAACGCTTTAACTGTAGCAATCCCTAGCGAAAAATTGCTGTCAATAAGTATAGGAATGTGTTGGCTAGCTACCTTAATGAGAGATTTTTCTGTCTCATCTTGTCCTGTAGTACCTATTACCAGAGGAGTACCGGTTTTTCGGGCATATTCTATAATTTTATTAGTGTTACTGTGCCGCGAAAAATCTACTATGCATCTCGCAGTATTATCTGAATTACTAGTACTATCAACTACTATGTATGTCATAGTACTATGTGATAACACAGATTTGAGAGCACTTGCCATCCTTCCTCTGCCCCAAACGAGTATATCATAGGTAGCAGTCATACTTTGGCAACTCCTTATCTATATTATCCTTCCATTTACGACTGATTGCAACAAGTGGTAGTTTAAGGTAATACTCTTTGAGCATACCCAGTCTGTACATTATATACTTAATCGGAATGGGGTTAGGTTGACAGAACACCAGTTTACACAGCTGTGTTAAATTGTGGTATGCTACTATGTCTTTAGCAAAAGCAAGTTTAACGATTCTCGGGTACGCATTAGATACCACCGATATTAACCCAACGGCTCCTATACTGGCGTAGGGTAGCGCAAGACTATCTTCGCCGCATACCAACGAGAACCCATTCTGCATAAGGGGTATTAAATCAGCGTTTTCCTGCATGCTACCGTTAGATTGTTTAATGCCTATTACGTTGCCCAATCTGGCTAGCGAAGCAATCGTGTTAGTATTCATATTATACCCTGTTCTTGACGGTACATTATATGCCAGTATAGGCGCATTACAATGTTTGGCAACCTGTGAGTAGTGATTGATAATACCCTTTTCGCTAGTCTTGACGTAATAAGGTGTAACAACCAGTAGCATGTCTGCCCCTAGGTCTGTTGCCATCTGGCAGTTGATAACTGTATTAGATGTGCTTATTTCACCACAACCCACAACGGTGTAAACTCTCTTATTAATTACACTTATGCAGAACTTGATTAACTGCCACTTCTCTTCATGTGTGAGTAAAGCACTCTCTGCAGTGCTACCACATATTAGTAATCCGTCAATGCCACTGGCTATCTGATATTCTATCAGACTATGCAGTGTATCATAGTCTATGCCGTCACTTGTGTATGGGGTAACTAGCGCTGTGCATATGCCAATAGGTTTTTTCACTATTATCTCCGATTATATAAGATTAGTTATAATAATTATTCATTCTAAATTAAGACATCTCAATGTGTGTGATAGTATCTCGTAATTATATGCAGTAAGCGAGTCCTATTGCCTTATATTAACCCACACTATTATTAATTTAGTTACTACTACCGACAGATTAATGTCACTATGCTAATAGGTGATGTTGCTATGCATTCTAACTGCGCTATGTGAATGATGTTGTGTGAAAGTATTTCAGTAAGTATATGCTGTAAGCGAGTCCTATTGTCTTATCTTAACCCACACTATTATTAATTTGTTACTACTACCAACAGATTAATATCACTATGCTAATAGGTGATGTTGCTTTGCATTCTAACTGCGCTATGCGAATGATGTTGTGTGAAAGTATTTCAGTAAGTATATGCTGTAAGCGAGTCCTATTGTCTTATCTTAACCCACGTCGTCTTGATACCGTAATCCAACTACTGCACATAATTATTATTACTGAGTTGTGCGTATGGTATAGACACTAGGTGTTATAACGCAAATGCGCATTAGTAGACACTGGCGTGTCAGGCAACACATAACAGATTATGCTATTGCTCGAGTAATTGTAGGATTTGGTATGCGTTAAGTGCTGCACCTTTACGCAGATTATCTGCAACAACGAACATATTAAGGCTGTTAACTGCAGTATCATCTCTTCGCACTCGCCCTACATACACCTCATCAAGTCCGTTAACGAGAATGGGCATTGGGTATATGTCCTGTGAAGGATTATCTAATAGAGCAACGCCTGCTTGATTATGTAGCAAGTGTTTGACATCGTCTATATCTATAGGCGAGTTGAACTGGCAGTTAATACTGACACAGTGACAGTTGACAACGGGCACCCTGACGGCAGTGCAGGTAATCATTCTAGGGTTAAGTTGAAGTATCTTGGCACATTCCAGTATAACCTTCATCTCTTCGCCCGTGTAGCCGTTGCTACAAAACAGGTCAATTCTGGGTATGCAGTTACTAGTTATTGGATGTTCAAAGTGCGTAAGGCTACCATACTGCCGATTATTGACAAGGTCGGCAATGGCGTCTTTACCACCACCGCTCACTGCTTGATAAGTGCTGACTACAACTCGCTTAATACCATATTGCCTATGTAGAGGATACAGAGCTAACGCAATCTGCGCAGTCGTACAGTTGGGATTAGATATGATGCCATTATTCTGGCGAGCCAAGTGCCCGTTGATTTCTGGTATTATTAGTGGTGCGTCAGTTAAACGGTAGGTAGACGAATTGTCTATACAGACAGTATTACGTTGAGTGAGTAATGGTATATACTGAGCGCTTATTGGATTGGTTGCCACGAAAAAAGCATAGTCGTACGATATAGACAAGAGATTATCCTCATTTAATTCCTGCACTGAGTATTCTCTTGTCCACAGGCGATATTTTCCGCCGATACTATTGTGTGAAGCGAACAGGTATAAGTCATACTCTTGACTGCGTGTATCTAGCAGTTGCATGAGTGTCTCGCCGACTAGTCCGGTGCATCCAACTATGGCTATTCTTTTCAATCACGTCTCCATTGTTACTATCTACGATATGTCAATTAGTGTTTAACAATAACTAATAAGGGAATATTATGAGATAAAAAGTAAAAAGTTCGATATTATTGCCCAAACTATTTGCATAATTATTGGAAATAATATACACTTAATCTAATATTGAGCGAGGTACATTTAATTGACAGAGAGTGTAGACCAAATAAGAAGCAGAATTAAGTTGGAGAATGAACGCAGTACCCACGTTCAAAAGCGACTTAATAGATTAACCACGTGGCAATTCTTCAAGGTATTATACCGAGACGGCTTCATTAGAATGTTTTTAACCAATATTCTCATGATTGTATGCTTGGTTCCTGCCATTGTTGCATATGTGTTCATGTTCAACGAGATAGGTGTATTAGGTATAACTATGCCAGTTAATAACGGACTGGGTATTGGTAGCGGCGCTTGGCTTAGCGTTAATCAACACTATGACCAGTTGGCACTTGCCATTAATACGGAGTACACCCTATGGCTATGTCTAGGACTACTAGGTGTTGCATTCGCATTGTCGGGAGCATTCGCAGTAGTGAGGGACGCATTCTGGACGGGCAAACTTAAGGTTTTCAAGCCATTCTTTTCTGGGATTGCATCTAGTATTGGGTATTCCTTATCTGGCATGCTAGTTCTGGTTGCTATGTATTTCGGCATATTCTGCCTGAGGGCTTATGTACATCCTACTTGGCTAGCCATTGTGCTAGTTGTACTGGGGTGCATAGTTATGGCTTTGACAGCGCTGTATGTGTTTACGCTTATTGCAGTAAGTGGCACGTATAAGCAATCTGTTGTTAAGAATCTGTCTGTTTCTTGGCAGTTGATGTGGGTTAACACCCTTCCCAACCTGTTTAATTTCCTGATATGTTTCCTGCCGGTTATACTGGCCGTATTACTAATGACTGTACAAATGATTGGCACATTGATACTTGCATTCATGTTCATATTGGGTATGTACTATATTGCCCATGTGTGGATGACGCATATGATGCGTACATTTGCTTTTTTCAACCCTGTACCGAGAAAGAAGAATGGTGTGCCCACAGGTCAACAGCCAGCAGTCAACACCCCATTACCTAGTAGAGAGGGCAATGTAGAGAACTAGTATTCTGCATAAATAGTTATTGATAAACACACCTTGTTGTTATGCAGGGTGTGTTTTTTTTGTGATGAGAATAACAGCAGTTATGTTGACATAATACCCCATACCCATTTCGAGCAAGTATTAATTACCTAGCGTCTTATAAGTTAATGGTGGCTAATTCTTATAGTTGTATTGTTGGGACTAATGTGGCTAATTCTTATAGTTGTATTGTTGGGACTAATTAGGTCTAACCACAACTGGTCACAACATTATAAATTAGCAGTATAGTATTATGCAGTTACTGGAAGTTGAACAGTATAATCGTTTATTGGCAGACATTGACTTGATAACGTCATTGTACTATGTGCGTTCAATGTAATCTATTCCTACCAGTTGCTGAACAATGTTATTGGCCTGTACTATATGGTTGTTAACTATGAATCTATTAATGCATGCAGTAAGTAGGGTTCGAACAGTGGGACTTAGTGTCTCGTAGGATTATCATTGAACAGCACCCAGATAGTATCAACCAATGAGATGAACGGCTACATTAGGTATAGCTGTCGAGAAAAGACTCAGTCATCAACATTGCCACTCATTGTTAGGGTACAAATTATGCAAACTATAGTTACTTAAGGCACAGTGCATAGTAAGTGGGCTTCTTAACAAGCCGAATAGATACACAATTTATCGTTGTCGATTGCCGACCCAGTCATCACATTGCCACAAATGAATGTATTAAATCAAAAATATGTGATAGTTGATAAGACTTGCCCTAGGTAAGATATAATAACTACTATGAATAAATCACTCTACAACTGTATCCGATAATACGACTATTGATTAGGCTAAATGCACTGATTTATGATTGAAGAAAGTCATATTATCTACTACAGATATCTCATTCTACAACTGCGCTAGGTAATACTGACTATGATTACTTATAAATGTGTTGATTTGCGATTAAGGTTAATGCCAATGTGTTCTATTCTACCCCCTGACAAGTAAACTATAGTATGGGTAGAGCTAGTGGAGTGTTGGGAGCAATATGCGTAATAATCGGTGGCGTTATCGGTGTGGGATTTGCCACCGGCAAGGAAATATTATTGTTTTTTCATGGTGCTAATGCTTATGTGATAGGATGTACGATATTCGTACTGTTGGCAAGTTTAACTTTTCTGTTCTTATATTGTGCAAGAACATATTGTGTCTTTAATACTAGACAATTATTTGGAAGACTGTTCGGCAAGTTCTATTTCCTACCTGATTGGTTGCTGATATTCAGTTATTATGCGCTAATGTCCACCATGCTCGCAGGTGCCAACCTGTGTCTCTGCGGACTATTCAACATGAGTGACAGACTACCTGTTTTTTCCTTAGCAACAGCAGTAATATGTGGGTGGGTGCTTACCCACAATATGAATGGTCTCAAGGCATTGAATATAATAATAGTACCATTCATAATTATATTTGTGCTTTTCGTTACATTCATGGGAGAATATGCCCAGGGTGTAATAACTGTGAAAAACACATTTTCTTACTCTTGTTTTAACGTATTTATGATGTGCGGAATACTACTCCCATTGGCTCAGGATATGAGCATAAAACAATGCTTAATAAGTGCTATCGTGTCGGCATTTATATTATCACTATTGCTCACATTGATACTGATTGCTATCAATAACGACTATTATGCTAATCTGTCAATGCCCTTGATATATCTGGCAAAAGAAAAAAATCATACCCTATTCGTCATGTCAAGTATAGTACTATACCTTGCCATAGTAACCACGCTGGTGGCTAACGCATTTCCCCTGATTGATAGGGTATATGCGATGACTGACAGCAAGTTCTTATCCGTATTCATTGTGATGTCGTGTGGCTTGGTTACGTCACTGTTCGGATTTGAGCGAATAGTCGATACGCTATATCCATTCATGGCACAACTCGGCACAGCGATAATAGTCATAATGACTGCTTTTCTTCTCAAAGATAAGATAACAGCCATAATTAAACATAAGGGGAGTTGCAGGCAGAAAAAAACACCTGCAACTCATATATAATTAGCGAACAGATACCTATAGACATGCAATAGGTATCGTTCGACTTACACAACTGTCTATTCATTCTACTTGATGATAGTCTTTTCTAGTAGTGCTACAAGGAAATACATAACGCCTGCTAATAGACATAGTATAACCGTGCAAGCCATGACCTAGTTTACTAGTATACTATCGATTGACAACGGGCTACTTACACAACTGTCTATTCCTTCCACTTAATGATAGTCTTTTCTAGTAGTGCTACAAGGAAATACATAACGCCTGCTAATAGACATAGTATAACCGTGCAAGCCATAACTAAATCCAACTTGAATACTTGACTACCATACACTATTAAGTACCCCAGTCCAGCCTTACTATTGAGATATTCTCCCATAATAGTACCTACCCACGCCATACCAACGTTAATCTTAAGCGAAGCAACAAGTGTCGGGATGTTGGACGGAAAAACAAGTTTAGTAAACACTTGGTACTTATTAGCGTTCATCGTTCTGAACAGTAGTAGTTTATCGGCGTTAGTCTGACAGAATCCACTCAGCATGGTAATGGTTGTGATGACAACAGATACCAGTAGCGCCATAACTATAATGGACTCAGTGCCTGTGCCTACCCAGATGATGATTATGGGACCTAGTGCTATCTTTGGCAAACTATTGAGCACTACCACATA
Source organism: Clostridia bacterium (assembly GCA_028698585.1). Taxonomy (GTDB): domain Bacteria; phylum Bacillota; class Clostridia; order Christensenellales; family CAG-314; genus STF1-98. The sequence continues at coordinate 294,717 of JAQVWG010000001.1, forward strand.
TGGCTCGAGAACCCTTTTTATGAACTTGGACCACCACATAATGATAGCAATCAGCGTACCAAGGAGGGTGCCGGCAGCAAAACCCACTATTGTTTCGTATGTGGATATCCAGATATGTTTAGACAGGTCGCCAACTTTGAATGTGTTGATTATTGTCTTGACTATCCTTGATGGACTACTGCTGATGAAACTATCGATAACGCCAGTCCTTGCGAGTAACTCCCAAACAATAAGAACGATTGCCAACAATCCGATTTGCGTGACTGCGACCAGGAATGAGTATTTCCTTTCCTTCTGGAGGAACTTACCGTGCTCGGCACTGAGTGGCTTGATACTCATACATTCAACTCCTGCCATATATCGTCGAATTGTTTGGCGAAAGTGGGGTGCTCACGGCGTTTAAGCGGTGTCGCATAACTGTCCATATTAGTTATGTGTTCTTGCTTGACTACGCATGGTCGATGAGATAATACTATAATTCTGTCCGCCATAGACAATGCTTCGGATATATCATGTGTAACTAGTATAGTGGTTTTTTGCTCTTTTTTGATAATCGAATAGACATCATCACATACCTTAAGCCGTGTTTGGAAATCTAGTGCAGAGAATGGCTCATCAAGTAACAGCATATCTGGATTAAGCGCTAGTGTTCGTATCAATGCCACTCTCTGTCGCATACCACCGGACAGTTGATTAGGATAATGCTTTGCAAAGTCCTTAAGCCCGTATTTATCCAATAATGTATTAATCCTATCAGTATTCTCCGTGGTTATTTTACCCTGTATTTCCAGTCCCAAGGCGATATTCCTGTATATATTGCGCCACTCAAGTAGATGGTCTCTCTGTAGCATATACCCTATATTCTTGGTAGATGCATCATTATTACCGCATAGTGTTATATTACCGCTGTTTGGTGCTAGTATCCCACATGCTAGAGATAATATTGTGGTCTTGCCACATCCGGACGGACCCAGAAGTGCCACGAATTCACCTTTAGCAACCTCAAAATTGAGATTGCGTATGGCCTCCGTCTGCTCGGTCTTGGTGTAGAATGTTTTGCACACATTTTCAAATATCAGTATTTTATTGCTCTTGCTATTCGTATAGTCCATACTTTTATTATAGTTGTTTTGTCCTGATAATGTTAAACCCCTTTAGCATTCTTTTGATATGCTAAAGGGGTTATCTCGGCTATGCTATTGCCGTTAAGTTAATCCTACTGTGATACCAATTGCGCTAGCGAGTTGTCTACTAAGTCTTCGAACTCAACTCTGCTCTCCAACTCACCTGCATTCTCAAGAATGTCTAGTAGTCTGTTCCAACTTGTTTCCTGCATAACTGGCGTGGTCATCCAGGTGTCGTACGTCTTATAATTGTCTAACGCAAGGGCAATCATTTCTACGTCTGTGCCAACGAAATATGGCTCGAGCAGTTGGGCAAGGTGAGTATTATCGTGCGAGTTGAGATACTGCGTAGCACGGTAAATACAGTCTAGAAAATCTGTTAGCAACTGGCCGTTCTCACTGATATAAGACTGTGTTGCAATATAACAGGTGTATGGAATCTCGCCACTAGCAAGCCCAATCCCAGTTACAATATAACCTTGATTCTCTGATTGAATAGTGCTGGCAACCGGCTCGAAAAGAGGTACATAGTCAGCCAATCCACCTGTAAATGCGCCTGCAAGTAATCCGAACTGTACATCATAGTTCATAGTGATATTGACGCCGTCCTGGTACCCATTCTGATTAAGAATATACTGTAGTATCATGGCGGGCATACCACCACGCCTCCCCATGAGTATTTCCTTGCCTTCTAGTCCGGTCCAGTCGAAATCCTCTTGGGCAGTTCTGCCTACCAAGAAACTGCCATCACGTTTGGTGAGTTGACCGAACACTTTAGCATAATTCTGCCTGCCTTCTAGGTAAACGTAGATAGCAGACTCAGGTCCCATAAGTCCTACGTCGGCTTCGCCAGTAAGCAAGGCAGTCATAGTATTATCAGCGCCAGCGCCATTGGTCAATTCTATAGTAATACCAGCATCCTCGAAATACCCCAGTGCCAATGCCAGATACTGTGGTGCATAGAATATTGAGTGCGTTACCTCATTAAGCCTAATGACTCGCTCATCTTCTTCACGCTGACACCCTGCTAGTGTTAATGGCATGACCGACAATATGACAAGCACTAACACGATAGATACAATTTTTTTCAACTTTTAATCCTCCATTATTGGTCTATTACTATACTATGTGTAGCAAAATATATGTGTGAAGCATTTTGTTGTTCATATTTACTTGTCAAGTTAAGCAGTAACTGATATAATTAAGTTATCTTAATAAAGGCGCTAGAGATAGAAGTGAGTAGTATGTGTAGTCGTCTGCCAGAGAGCGATAGTTGGTGTGAGTATCGTGGCGACAGTATATGAAGTGGTCTATCGAGTCGCTCGGTGAAGTGCAGTAGTCGAGACGGGTGGGGACCGTTACATCCTAACATGAGGACAGTTAATCTGTCGAATTAAGGTGGTACCATGGCAATTATATTGTCGTCCTTTGTATAGGGACGACTTTTTTTTAATCTAAAGTAATTATATAAGGGGGATATAACTAGTGAATATGGACAAGAGTTATCAACCACAACAGTTCGAACAGAAGATATACAATAGGTGGGAACAAGCAGGATACTTTAAGCCTGACGACGGCAGTGGTAAAGAGCATTTCAGTATGGTGATGCCGCCACCCAACATTACAGATCAATTACACATCGGCCATGCGCTCAACATCTCATTACCAGACTGCATTATGAGATACAAGAGAATGCAGGGTTATAATGTGTTATGGATACCGGGCACAGATCACGCCAGTATAGCAACCGAAGTAAGAATAATCAAAATGCTTGACAAGGAAGGGTTAACTAAGAAGGGCATTGGCAGAGAGGAGTTCTTGAGACGTGCTTATCAGTGGCGTGCTAAATACGGATGCAGAATTGTCGAACAGTTGCGTAGATTAGGTGCCAGTTGCGACTGGTCGAGAGAATCATTCACCATGGATGACAAGTGTACCAGAGCTGTTAAACAGGCATTCGTTACACTGTATAATAAGAAGTTAATTTATCAAGGAAGCAAGATAATTAACTGGTGTCCGTGCTGTAAAACAGCACTATCCGATGCAGAGGTGGAGTACGAGGAAAGAGCTTCTCACTTGTGGTTCTTTAAGTATTATACAGTGGACGGCAAAGAGAGTTTAACATTCGCAACCACGCGCCCAGAAACAATGTTGGGCGACATGGCTGTTGCTGTCAATCCAGACGACCAAAGGTATCTACACCTAGTTGGCAAAATGCTAGTTGTACCTTTTGTCAACAGACAGGTACCTATTATTGCTGACAGTTATGTGGAAAAAGACTTTGGTACAGGTGTAGTTAAAATCACCCCTGCACATGATCCTAACGATTTTGAAGTAGGACTACGGCATCAACTACCAGTCGTTAGAGTGATGAATGACGACGGGACAATGAATAGCCTTGCAGGTAAGTACGAAGGGCTAGATCGTATGCAATGTCGTAAACAGATAACTATTGATATGGATAAACTGGGGCAATTAGTCAAGATTGAGGACTATAAGCACAATGTTGGCAGTTGTTATCGTTGTCATACCACAGTTGAGCCGATTATATCTAAACAATGGTTTGTCAAGATGAAACCACTTGCTAAACCGGCAATAGATGCAGTGCAACAAGGCGACACGAGATTTATACCCAAGAGGTTCGAGAAAACCTATTTTGCATGGATGGACAATATTCGCGACTGGTGTATATCGCGCCAGTTATGGTGGGGACACAGAATACCTGTATGGTATTGTCAGGACTGCCATGAAGTTATCGCTAGCATAGATACGCCACATAAGTGTCCTAAGTGTAACAGCACAGCGCTAGTACAGGATAGCGATGTATTGGATACGTGGTTTTCGTCTGCGCTATGGCCATTCTCTACTATGGGTTGGCCGGACAAGACAGTGGATTTAGCTAGATACTATCCAACTAACTTGTTGGTTACTATGTACGACATCATATTCTTCTGGGTGGCAAGAATGATATTCTCTTCATTAGAATACGTGGGTGAAGTGCCGTTTAAGGATGTATTGATTCATGGAATGGTGAGAGATGACAAAGGCAAAAAAATGAGTAAATCTGCCGGCAACGGCGTAGACCCAATCCTGTTCATTGATAAATACGGCGCAGACACCCTCCGTTTCAGCTTGCTTAACGGTGTGGCGAGTGGTAACGATATGAGATTTTCTGCCGACAAGGTAGAGAATACCCGCAATTTCATGAACAAGATATGGAATGCTAGCCGTTTTGTACTGCTCAACTGTGAAGGAAAGGAATTATTACCTATCGAGAGCTGTAAACTGACTCCCGCAGATAAATGGATACTGACACTGCTCAACACTGTCGCTAAACAGGTAAACAAGAATATGGAGAGGTACGAGTTGGGTATGGCTTCGACAGAATTATATGACTTCGTGTGGAGTCAATTCTGCGATTGGTATATAGAACTCAGTAAGCCCGTATTGTACGGTACAGATGAAGACGCAAGAATAATCAATCTCTCCGTACTGGCGTATGTACTGGATAAGATACTCAAAATGCTTCATCCATTCGTGCCGTTCATTACTGAGGAGATATATCAGGAAACACCTTTCGCTATGCCGACAATTATGAATCAACCGTATCCTACACCAACCAAGAAGAACTACAGAAAAGAGTATGAATTAATCGAAAAAGTTAAGGAAATCGTTGGTAAAGTACGTAACGTAAGGGCAGAAATGAAGGTTGCACCCAGCAGGAAAATTAGGCTGTTCATCACACTTAATCAGCCGTTAGACACTAAGGATATTACTATCTATATAGAGAAACTTACCAACTCAACGGTAGATTTCACACAGTCATGCCCCGATGACAAGGCTGTCTGCGTAGTGGCAACGCTGGGCGAAGTCAAGATTCCTCTAGGCGATATGGTGGATGCAGGTAAGGAGATAGCCAGAATTGACGCAGAGTTAGAGAGAGTAAGATTCGAGTTGGAACTGGCCAATAATAAGTTGTCTAATCCTAGGTTCGTTGAGAAGGCACCACAGGCTCTTGTTGAAGGAGAAAGGAAGAAAGTGGCAGATTACACAGCCCTGATGAATAAGTTGTTAATCAGTAAGTCTACACTTATGGGCGAATAAGTTGCCGTAATAATATAAGCAGGTTGGAGTTTTTTCCAACCTGCTTATTTATTGTGTAAATTGACTGAACGGTAATATATAATATATAATTGCTTGACTGCAACTTATTTTATGCTATGTACCACAGCCTGCATACAGTTTAGTTATCGTGAATGGTATTATCCTACCTGTAGCATTAATTATGTGTGATAGAGTTACTCTATGACTAATGCTAACATTAGATATATTGCCTGACTGCAACTTATTTTATGCTATGTACCACAGCCTGCATACTGATTAGTTATCGTGAATGGTATTATCCTACCTGTAGCAGTAATTATGTGTGATAGAGTTACTCTATGACTAATGCTAACATTAGATATATTGCCTGACTGCAACTTATTTTATGCTATGTACCACAGCCTGCATACTGATTAGTTATCGTGAATGGTATTATCCTACCTGTAGCAGTAATTATGTGTGATAGAGTTGCTCTGTGACTAATTTGAACGTCCCTTTAGTATTGCATAAATGAGCAATAGGCCTCTAGTTTCAATATTTACTGCAACTGAGTTGTTATCCGTAAGTGAATCTACATACATAGTATGACAATCGCCTGTAAGCCATACATCTTCTTCGACTCGGTCTTATCCTTAATAAGTAGTTGTTAGTAGTAATCAATTGTTATGCGTTATTATCGCCTAAAGGGTAACAAGTCCTCTTCGTTGCAATACATGTCTACAACAGAGCAATTATCCACAAGCTATCTTGTAATCAGCGTGTCTATCTCCGACCAGTAGTAATTATTCTCCCCATTGATTCGCACAGCAGTGAGTTAACTTCGTTATAATCGAATTATCATATATTGACATAGCATTTATCGCCTAAAGGGTAACAAGTCCTCTTCGTTGCAATACTTATCTACAACAGAGCAATTATCCACAAGCTATCTTGTAATCAGCGTGTCTATCTCCGACCAGTAGTAATTATTCTCCCCATTGGTTCGCACAGCAGTGAGTTAACTTGGTTATAATCGAATTATCATATATTGACATAGCATTTATCGCCTAAAGGGTAACAAGTCCTCTTCGTTGCAATACTTATCTACAACAGAGTTGTTTTCAAGAAGCAGAGCTCTAGTCATTGAGCCGAATCCGTACTTATGTCGTATCGAATCCACAGTCTGTTCAATCTTCTCTTGTTTTCTGGATACATGCTCAAAGAAACTGACTTGTTCACCACAATCGCATGTACCTGACAACTTGGTAGTAGATACCGTAATAGTCCTAATGGGTAAGTCCTTGGACGGATTCCATATCTGTTTAGTTAGGCAATATGCGGCGTCAGCGATAAATCCTGCCGAAAAAGTGGGGGTGGTTAGAGAACATTGATGACTCCTGTGAGTGAGGTCGTTAAATCTAAGGTCAATATGCACAGAGCTTGCCTTGAGATGATATCTGCGCAATCTAGTGGCGACCATTTCGGATAGGGTATATATGACTTTCTTGGCGACTGTCAGTGTTGAAGTGTCCACCCTTGTTGTTGTGCCGTGTCCGACACTCTTGATTGTGCGCTCCAGTCCGTTGGGTCTAACGGCAGAATTATCCTCTCCACGAGCGTTGTTACGCATCTGTGGACCGACTATGCCAAAATATCTCTTGAGTAGTTGCTCATCTGCATTGGCTAATTCGCCTATGGTAGTTATGCCTAGGTTGAACAGCTTATTGGTGGTCTTGGGGCCTATCATGAGTAAATCGCTCACGGGCAGAGGATAGACAACTTGCTCCCTATTCTCCCTAGTAATGACTGTGGTTGCGTCAGGCTTCTTGAGATCGCTACCTAGTTTAGCGTAGACTTTACTACATGCGACACCTACAGATATCGTCAATCCTGTCTGTTCTCTAACTTCATTCCTTATTCTATCGGCAATCTGTTGAGGACTGCCTGAATGCTTGCAGTTGGTTATATCTAGCCAACACTCATCTATGCCGAATGCCTCTATTAAATCAGTGTAGCGGCTATATATCTCCCGCACTCTCAAGGAGTAAAAAACGTAATACTCGCCATGTGGCCTAACTGTTACTAGGTCGGGACACTTTTGCTTGGCTTCCCAGACTGTTTCTCCTGTCTTGACGCCCATACTCTTGGCCTTGTAATTCTTTGCAAGTACAATACCGTGTCTGTCATCAATACTGCCACACACAGCGATGTACTTGTCTGCTAAGTCAGGATTGAGCACACACTCAACTGAGGCATAGAAGTTATTCAGGTCACAATGAAGTATCAATCTATCCATATTATATATTATAGAACATATGTTCTAAAATGTCAACAGTTAATATATTATTTACTAAAAAGTTTGGACCAAAAATATGCAGTCAATACACCAAAAATAGTTGTCAACAAAATTAAAGTATGTTATTATACTTTTCGCTAATTAAATCACGCCGAAGTGGTGGAATGGCAGACGCGACGGACTCAAAATCCGTTCCTGGCAACAGGGTGCGGGTTCAAGTCCCGCCTTCGGCACCATATT
>JAQVWG010000002.1:0-68457 GCA_028698585.1 Clostridia bacterium
AGAAGACCTATGTGCAGACTACTCTTCGTTATTAGTAGGTCTACCAGTACTAGATACTCTACTAGGTATAGCACCTTATGATGATATCCTAGCCGTAGTACTAAGTGACGCTACCGATAAACTAGATGCAATTCTGCACAACGTATTTGAGGATGTAACAATCGGTGATTTGATTGGTTCAACGTACGATTGGGTGGGCGAGCAAGCTATTATTAGGCTGTTCACTGACAAGAATGTATACACTATCATTAGTTACTCAATGAATGGCGAGTGGAAACCTCTAGCAGAGTACATGCTATCAGACATCACTATAGGTTCACTGTTTGAAGGTCTATATGATCTATCTACAGTGCCGGTAGTTGGGGCATTCTATAGCAAGGTGCTCTACACAATGGTAAGCTACGCTCTTGATGCTCAATGGATAGAGTTGGTTCTATATGTACTGGATGGCATTACGTTAGACGACCTGTTCAACGGATTGTTCACCATGAGCACAACACCGATTGCAAAGGTATTCGCATACCGCGAGCTAGGCGAGATAGCAACACGACTATTTAATTCGCAATACCTCGAGATAGCAGACTACATGGTCGGTGGCGTAGAGTTAGGTGAGCTACTAGACGGATTCGGCACATTCGATGCTACAACGATAATTGGCCTCAACGCATTCTTGGAAGTAATGCCGTATGATGACATTGTCAAGGTAATTATCAATGGTGGCCAGTTCAGTACAATAATGAATAATGTCTTCAAGGAGAAGACAATTAACAGCATTCTTGGCATAGATCTGTCGGCTGTACCTGTAATTGGTCAGTATGCTAATACACCTGTAGTAAACGTACCTATCCCAATCCTGGTAATCGGTGGAGTTGGTGGTATTGCATTCGTAGTGTTCTACTTCATAATTCCTGATATGTCTATAGGTAAAATGTTGGGCTACACATATGATGAGACTAACGATGTCTACTATGCTGATTCTGCCATGACAACAGTTGCTCCATCCTACCTAGAGGCATTCGCGCATATCATAGTTAAGGATGTTCTAGACTATGCAATGGGCGCAGACTTCGACGGTATGTTGTTATACATCTTCGACGATGCGACAATCGGCAGTGTGCTGAATGATCAGTGGTCACAGACTACTACCCCAGTACTCAAAGCATTCGCAGATAGACAACTATATGAGATTGCATCCAGAATCCTTGGCACCGCATGGGGCTCCTTAGTGGAATACATGCTGGGCAGTGTAACTATTCGTGGAGCACTTGACGGCATAGTGGCAGTTGAAACGATACCAGTTGTTGGTGCATTCAGTGAGAAGTCACTATACACTATCTACACACATATCATAGGCAACAACTTTACAGCACTACTCGAGTACTTACTATCCGAAACGACATTCGATGAATTGCTACTGGGCGTAGTTGATATGAATGCTAATGCTATCACCAGAGTAATTGCTTACCGTGACGTATATCAAGCACTAAGCAAGTTGATGGCTGGAGATATGCAAGGACTAGTGAGCTACTTGATTGGTGATGCTCACCTAGGTGATTTATTAGGCAAGTACACTGATGGAACATACTGGTACACAGACTCTACAATGACCACATTGGTCGGACCGAGAGATGCTGTGCTATCCAGAGTAGTAGTATCCCAGTTGCTAGACCCACTATTTGCAAGTGACATTATGGGTGCGCTAGAAATTATTTGCGGGACTCAAGAAGATAACGTGAGAGTTGGCGACATACTAGACTATACATACGATGACGCAACAGACACTTGGAGTAAAGCTGACGGAACAGCTGCAGACTCGCTGTTAAGTGCTATCGCTCCGTTCCAACTCTACAGAATATTCGCAGAGGGATTCAAGGCAACAGACATCGTAGCAGATGCATACCTTGGCTCAATTATGGGCTTCACTAAGGGTACACAGACAGGAGGATGTGAGCCAGATTGTAGTATAGAACACGAGCACGAGAAGGCAGAATATGAATGGACTAACAGCAATGGTGATACAGTAAGTGGCATTGAGCTAAGGCTAGCCAACACCAAGATGGATCAACTAGTCGGTGGCACATTCGACATTGAAGGTATCTTAGGCGATATGTACTTGGGCGAGATTATGAACTATACTAAGGGCGACTTAGACCTAGATTATTGCACAGATACTGATGTCGACGGTGTATGTGATAATACGGATTCTGCACACACTCACAAGTATGTATGGCTAAATGGAAGCGAGCCAGTAACAGGCATAACCAAATATCTAGCTAATGTCCAGATGAGTTCACTGCTAGGTGGTACATTCGATATCGAAGGTATTCTTGGCGATATGTACCTTGGCGAGGCAATGAATTACGCTAAGGGCGACCTAGACCTAGACCACTGCACAGATGCTGACAGTGACGGCGCTTGTGACAACACAGACCCGACACACTCACATAGATACATTTGGTGGAACGGCGCAACTCAAGTATCTGGTATAACCAAGTACCTAGCCAACGCGCAAATGAGCTCTATCCTCGGTGGTAGTTTCGATGTAGTAGACATCATCGGCGATATGTACTTAGGCGAGGCAATGAATTACACTTATAATGAAGTTGAGGATGCATGGTATCAAGGCTCAACACCAGTAACAGCTATTAACAATGCTATTGCGGGTGTACTAATGAGCGATATCCTGTCTGGTACATTCGATGTCAACAGCACTATCGGCGGACTGTACCTCGGCGAAATTATGAACTATACTAAGGGCGACTTAGACCTAGACCACTGCACAGACGCTGATATTGACGGCGTATGTGATAACACAGATCCTGAACATGCACACAGATACACTTGGTGGAATGGCGCAAGTGAAGTAACAGGTATCACCAAGTATCTGGCCAACGCACAGATGAGTTCTATCCTCGGTGGCAGTTTCGACGTAATTGACATCATCGGCGATATGCAACTAGGCGAGGCTATGGGTTACACATATAATGATGTTGAGAGTAAGTGGTACAGTGGCGCAACACCGGTAACTGCAATTAATAACGCTATTGCTGGCGTCTTAATGAGCGAGATATTGTCAGGCGCATTTAATATTAACGGTACAATCGGTGACCTATACCTAGGTGAAGTTATGGATTACACCAAGGGCGACCTAGACTTAGACCACTGCACAGATGCCGATGCTGACAATGTATGTGATAACACAGACCTAACACATGCACACAGATACATTTGGTGGAATGGTGCGAGCGAAGTAACAGGTATCACCAAGTATCTAGCCAACGCCAAGATGAGCTCTCTGCTAGGTGGAGATTTCAACATAAATAGCATCATCGGCGATATGCAACTAGGCGAAGTAATGGGTTACACCTACGACACAGTTGAGGGCGTATGGATGAGTGGCACACCACTAGCACCAGTATCTGCAATCAATAATGCATTAGCAGATGTACTAATGAGTGACATCCTATCCGGTACATTCGATATCAACGGAACGATTGGACACCTCAAACTAGGCGAAGTAATGGGTTACACCTACGACACTGTTGAGGGCGTATGGATGAGTGGCACACCGCTAGCACCAGTATCTGCAATCAATAATGCATTAGCAGATGTACTAATGAGTGACATCCTATCCGGCACATTCGATATCAACGGAACAATTGGCCACCTCAAACTAGGCGAAGTAATGGGTTACACCTACGACACAGTTGAGGACGCATGGATGAGTGGCACACCGCTAGCACCAGTATCTGCAATCAATAATGCATTAGCAGATGTACTAATGAGTGACATTCTGTCTGGTTCGTTCGACGTCAACACAGTAATCGGTGACTTACAACTAGGTGATGTTATGAACTACGTAAAGGGCGACCTAGACTTAGACCACTGCACGGACGTTGATGCTGACGATGTTTGTGATAATACCAATCCTGCACACACCCACTGGTACACATGGTACGAAGGTACAACACCAGTAACCTCAATCAATAATGCTCTCGCAAATGTTATGATGAGCTCACTGCTAAGTGGTAACTTCAACATCAATGATGTCATAGGTGATATGTATATCGGCGAGGTAATGGGTTACGAGATTAGACCGTTAACTATCGATTTAACAGACCTAGATAAGTGCGCAGCAGATTGTGCCGGAGTACACACTCACGATTATGAGTGGTTAAGTGGTGGAGTCGCTGTCGACGAAGTAAGTAACATGATATCTAATGAGACAATGAATAACTTGCTCAATGGTAATATCAACTTCCAAGACAAGATACAGAACTTGACTCTGGGTGACGTAATAGATTGTTCTGGCAATACAATGCTCGAACTACTAGCAGACACCAAGGTTGGTGAACTGGGTACTAAGGCTGATACACTGATGATTGGTGAACTAATGGGTATGAATAAGTACTATGTCGGAATGACAAGCAAGCCAGTAGCATATAGCATATGGATTACCGATGACATATTCCAGAATGCTTCTGGTGAGTATGTAGTCAGCATTGACGGTCTGTGGTACTATGCAACAATTAGCGCAGGCGCAGATAACACAGTTGTAGGTAATTACACTCTAACCAATGATAATGAGATTATTTGGAGAGAAGAGATAACAGATACTGCTGGATACGCTCAATTTGGTGCAGGCGCAGACATAATGATTGACACCTTGATTATCAACCACACCGACGGCAAGTGGTATGAAGCATCCTACTCAGGTGGTCAGTACATCAAGTCTGGCACAGTCGAAATAGACAGCATAACCGGCTATGGTAATGTTGATGTAACGGGCACAAGCAATGTGTATGGCACAGTCAGGGCATTGATGATTATGCGTGATACCGCGGACAATACCTGGTACAAGGCTATGTATGACAATAATACAAGCGAATATGTATACCTCAACTTAGACTCGCTCACACGCATAATGGCTGATACGAGTGTAGGTAACATGGATACAATCAACACCAAGTTGACCAACTGGATTAGCAACGAGGCAACAGTAAAGACATTAATGGATATGGGCATACTCAACTTTAACCAGTCCACGATGGAAAAACTGGATGCACTATTCTGTCAGGACGGTGATGGTTCTGCTCACTTAGGTGCCTATGTAGCACACATGCCATATACCTGTCCTACTGCAACTGCAGATAGAGCAGCTTGGAGCGATATGACATTGCCAGACTTCATTAATGCAGTTATTAGTAGCATAGGCTAATCAATTAACTGATATCAGTCAATATCCTATTAGCAAGAGCACCGTATCTATACGGTGCTCTTTGTCTATTAGTGTCTAGATACCAACATCGAAATTACAAGCATATTAATCAAGCATTAAATGGCGCAGTAGAGATATATTTTGCTTAGATACTTATTATGTTGAGCAAAATGCTGCTATTACGGCAAGTCGTATTAAGTTATCGTCATATACTTCAATAATTGTTGATGCACTTGTTTATGCTTACATTTATCCTGTTGTTACCTAGAGTCACTTAAGATATATTACCTTTACTAGCTAACCCAGTATTCTTGCCACTTGGACGACCAGTATTAATTCGCGAGGCAATACACAGTGTACTCAATGCCTGTATTAACATTATTCAATTGGTTAAAGAGTCTATATATGCACTCTGGATAAGGAATGTTATCAATTATATTTTTACCTCGTTGCTGATAGATACAGTGCTTAGTAAATGCAGACTAGAATTGAATGTCGAGTATTTTTGTTCATATAGAGGATATTAAATTGTAAAAAGCATTGATAATTGTGTTACTTTTTGATATAATTGCAGTGTAGAAGCATTCTACGCATTATAAGGAGAATAATATGAGTACACAGTTTGGCAAGTTTAGCGAGATAACATATACTCGCCCAAATATCCATCAACTCAAGAAAGATATGGTTAAACTGCTTACGCAGTTCATAAATGCCAAGGATTTCGCAAGTGCAGATAAACTGTTCTTTGAGAGAAATGAATTATATGCCAAGTTAATGACTACATACACAGTTGCCCACATAAGACACGATATCAACACTGCTGATAAGTACTACGAGCAAGAGGTAACATACTTATTAAATCATTTGGCATTGCTTTTGCCACTACAGCGTAAGGCTAATAAAGCCATGCTTAAGACGCCTTATAAACGCCAATTTATAGAGAAATACGGCGATATGATGTTCAAGGATGCAGAGACATTCGAGAAGACATCCAGTTGGAAGAATATTCCGCTATCCATTAGAATGAATAAACTGACCATGCAATATAGTAAACTCGTGGCTATGGCCAAGGTTGACTTCAATGGAGAGCAGTGTAATTTCTATGGTCTTCTCAAGCATATGCAGGATACCGACAGACAGATTCGCAAGAGCGCTTATGAGGCTTTTGCTGGCCTTTATGCTAAACTCGCTCCAGAACTGGACGAAATATACACTAAACTTATTAAACTTAGAATACGAAGCGCAAAGAACGCCAAGTTTTCCAATTACATAGATTTTATGTACCTTACTCGTGGCAGATATGACTATACGCAGAGCGATGTCGCCAAGTTCCGCAACCAAATACTGGATACTGTTACACCACTGTGTTGCGAGTTAATTGAACAGCAAAGGCAAAGAATCGGCGTAGACAAGATGCATATATATGACGAGAGTATACTGTTCGCCGATGGTAATGCAGATCCCATAGGGGATAAGGACTATTTATTGCAGAAGACATTGGAGATGTACCAACAGCTATCTCAAGAGACCAAAGAGTTTTTTGAGTTCATGACCGACCATCAACTGTTCGACCTCGAAACTAAACCTAATAAACATATGGGTGGATATTGCATAACGATGCTAGAGTATCAAGCACCCTTTATTTTTAGCAATTTTAACGGCACAGCTGCTGATGTGCAGGTGCTGACACACGAAGCAGGGCACTGTTTTAATATGTACTTATCTATGCGCCAGAACGTGTTACCTAACATATCAAGTACAGCCGAAGTTAATGAGATTCACTCTAAGAGCATGGAGATGTTTACTTATCCCTATTGGCAAGTATTTTTTGGTGGAAAGACTGACAAGGCAAGATATGCTCATCTTGTAGACACGCTGTGCACTCTACCCTATATGTGCACGGTAGATGAGTTCCAGCACGAAATATACTCACACCCCAGAATGAATGCCGACCAAAGGCGAGCCACTTGGCGTGCGCTGGAAAAGAAATATATGCCTTGGCGTGATTGGGACGGTAATGCCTATATGGAGAGTGGCGGATTCTGGATGCAAAAACAACATATTTTCCTCTATCCATTCTACTATATAGATTACGCACTTGCTCAAATGGGCGCATACGAATTCTATGGTCGCAGTAAAATTGAACCTACAAAAGCATGGGACGATTATGTTAACCTATGCCGTGCAGGTGGGAGTAAATCCTATCTTGAACTGCTAGAACTAGCTAATATATCCAGTCCATTCGCTGATTGTACTGTTGAGAGAGCCATTAACTATATTAAACCCGAGTTAGATAAGGCACCGTAATTATCAATTAACCATGCAGTAAGGACCTAATGAGCATATAAGACTGCTAAATCAGAGTGTGCCAGTATATACATGACTTCATAGAGCCGTAGTTGATAAAGGTGCACATACTATAGGATATTAATATATAATATCGAGTGTGAGATATAAGTATATTGTATGCGATAGCATTAGACGTATTGTTAGCTTACTAATTAAAGCACATACAACTGCAACTGACGATTGAACTGAGTAATTCGGCATATCGCATACCTACGGCAATTAAGTCAAGCACGATTATACAACGAACCAATGCAACAGTTGTAGCAGTATTCATATCACGCAGAGATATTGATTAACGAATTACAGCCACCCGTACTTAAGATAATTTCCACAGTATATAGGAGTAACCAATCATGCAGGAAGAATTAGATTACAATCAGCAACCTAACGAGCAACAGACGTGCACGAAGGCAGATGAATCCGCCCAAACACAGCAGACGAGTCAGACAATTGAACATTGTAACAACAGTCAACCCACTCAAGAATGTAACAATCAATCTGCGCCCCACACCAGAACAACACTAGGTGCAACCGTCAAAAAACTAGCAAAGCGCTGGTTCATTGACGCATTCTCCGGTATGGCGCTAGGACTGTTCGCTACCTTGATTGCCGGAACGATACTCGAGCAGATAGGTAAACTAATTGGTGCGTCCACCCAAGTCGGTGCTCTGATTATACTTGTTGCCAAAGTTGCCAAGTCTGCAATGGGCGCAGGAATAGGAGCGGGTATTGCATATGCGCTCAAGTGTGATAAACTAACTATCTTTTCCTGCATTGTAGCAGGCATGGTAGGGGCGCTCTCGTCAGGTTGGCTCAATAATTATTCCATACCATATACGTTAGGCTCTCCAGGTAATCCAATAGGAGCATATGTGACAGCTATTTTTTCGGCTGAGATATGTAAACTCATTCAAGGTAAAACTCGTCTTGATATAGTGTTGATTCCATTGACCGCACTGGCTGTTAGTAGTATTGTCGCCATAACGATATGTCCGCCGGTAAGCTGGCTGATATCAATGCTGAGCAAGGGTATCGAAGTGGCAACTACATGGAGTCCTTTCCTAATGGGCATAGTAATTGCAGCAGTAATGGGAAACATACTCACACTACCCACGTCATCTGCCGCAATATGGGTGGCAATCTTATCTCAATATATCAATGAAAACTTACCCATACCCCACTCTCTATTAATAGCAGGCGGAGCGGCAGTTGTCGGTTGCTGTTGTCATATGGTTGGCTTTGCCGTGATGTCATTTAAGGAAAACCGTTGGCAAGGACTGATTGCTCAAGGACTGGGCACCAGTATGTTACAGATACCTAACCTAATGCGTAATGTTAGAATACTCATTCCGCCAACCATAGCCTCGGCAATACTGGGCCCTGTAGCAACCTGTGTGTTCAAACTAAAGTGTGGCGTAGGCGCAGGCATGGGCACAAGTGGACTAGTCGGCATTATTGATGTTATCACTTCTAATAACGATATGAATATTGCAGTGCTTATACTTGCCATTGTGTTACTGTGCATAGCGTTGCCAGCGCTATTATCTTATGTTTTTTGTATGCTACTACGTAATATTAACTGGATTAAACCTGATGACCTTAGACTGGATATTTAACTACTTCACGCACAGTAAGGATGACAATAATTGCCTTTGAGAGAATAGATTTATCGTCACCTTAGCCGTATTAGTTATATTAATAGCACGACCAATTATTATAGGTCGTGCTATTACATATATAATCATTCAATCATAGCCGTTTATCTTTATTACCGTAACTTACCACTCAATGACGTATATGCAAGTTATAGCTATCAATGGTTCGCTAGTACTATTCTAGACTCAATCAGTGAGATAGCATAGTCTGCTGATTTATTAAGGATTATCTATCAATAGCTTATATGCCAAGGCTATATATAACATCAATTATTATAATGAATTATTAGTATCCCATTGTTATAATAGACGAATTACCCAAAAACCGATGATTCATATAAACCCATTATTCCAACACCAGTGTTGTGTAGAATGTAAATTGCGGTAAAATGTACTAATGCACGCAATATCCTAACGCTAATTTTGGACAGAATAGTATGTTAAATCTCAATCTTTTATGTCAATGAATCATAAAAACACCATTGATCCATCTGAATGCGTTATTCAAACCCTAACGATTGCATTGTCGGTTGTGTTGGGGACTTATGATATTCGCTACCACTAGGTGTGCGCCACATCATCTTATAGTCACACATTTCTCTTCTTAATAAGCACCAATCACCGAATGTATGCCACGCATTGAGCAGACTGTCGAACTGCTTCTCGGTGTATGTTACAGTATCGTCCACTTTAGTGGCTATATACATTAAGCAAATAACCTTTAGTTTCCTCTTGGCTGGATATGCAGTCAAGCGCCCATAGTCATCCATATAGTGTCTTAGTATCCGTTCATAGTCCATATGTTCACCTCATCATCATTATAAGGCATCTGTAATTCTTGTCAATACTATTGTAAGTTTTTGCCGATACCGTCCAATCTGCCGTCTATGCCACAGTTCGCACAAGTGATTACGCAGCATTATTGCGTTATAGTTTCATCCATTACCCAGTGAATCAGTAGACAATCATTTTGTTTGACAATCAGCAGTGATACAAGTATAATGTGTGTATTAGTAACGCCAAAGGAGCACTTGCTATGCCGTCAACAGTTTATTACACCTCTATGCGCACACGACCGGGTAATAATTTACCTACTAAGCTTAATAAACTAGTGGATAGGGCAGGATTAGACGATATTGATTTTGGCGGCAGATTTGTCGCAATCAAAATACATTTTGGCGAGCCGGGCAATCTATCTTTCCTGCGACCCAATTTTGCCAAAGTTATAGTCGATTATGTCAAAAGGCGTGGTGGCAGGCCATTCCTTACTGACTGCAACACATTATACGTAGGCAGGCGTGGTGATGCAATCTCTCACATAAGCGCAGCGTATGAGAACGGCTACACCCCCTTTTCTACTAACTGTCATGTTATTATAGCTGATGGACTACGCGGGACTGATGAACGTAATATACCCGTTAAGAACGGTGAATATGTACAATCTGCCAGGATAGGTTCGGCCATTGCAGAAGCCGACATCATAATATCTATGACCCATTTCAAGGGACACGAAATGACAGGATTCGGTGGCGCCATTAAGAATCTAGGTATGGGCTGTGGTTCTCGTGCAGGTAAGATGGAACAACACTGTGACGGTAAACCTCAAGTCAACACTACTAGGTGTAAGTCCTGCCACCGCTGTATCACTCAATGCGCACATAACGCCATTGATTATGTTGACGATAAGGCGCACATTAACATTGATAAGTGCGTAGGGTGTGGCAGATGTATAGGCAGTTGTGGTTTTAATGCCATAGTCAATCGTAACTATAATTCAGCTAAACTACTTAACTATAAGATGGCTGAGTACGCTCAGGCAGTGGTTCAAGATAAACCGTGTTTTCATATCAATTTCGTTATGGACGTGTCGCCTGAGTGTGATTGCAGGGCAGAGAATGATGCACCTATTATTCCGGATATAGGCATATTCGCTTCATTCGACCCTGTAGCGCTAGATAGAGCATGTGTAGACGCATGCAATACTGCTACACCTCTGCCCAACACCCAACTAACAGAGAGCGTTGCTAAACATGGTGACTGCCATGAACACTTTGCCAATGCCAATCCTAATAGCGACTGGCAGACGTGCCTTGCGCATTGCGAGAAAATAGGTGTCGGGACTAATCAATACACACTAATAGAAGTAGAGTAATCAACATTACTAATATTAGCATTATATTGGTGTTGATATATAAATTAATTGACGAGGTAACAATTATGATGAGTTTTTGGGATTACAGCACGTGGTCGTTCGTCGTTACGATATCTATACTGTTATTCGGTATTCTTATTGTTGGTGTACTGTATAATGTAATCAAACCACTTAAGAAAATGTTATTGCCGGAGTCTGTTCTGGCCGGATTCCTACTGCTCGGTGCGTCATTGATATATAATCTTATTGTTCCTACGCACGCAGAGAATCCTATGTTGGACACCTCTGTACTGGAGATGCTGACATACCACGGACTGGGCATAGGATTCGTGGCAATAGCCCTTAAGCGCCCTGACAAGCCTAAGGATAAGAACAATAATAAGGATGTCATTAATTCTGGTCTCATTACTGTATCTGGATATTTAATTCAAGGCATAATTGGTCTTGCAATTACGTTGGGTCTATCCTATGTTATAACTAACGTATTTCCAGCGTCCGGTGTTATACTGCCTATGGGCTATGGTCAAGGTCCTGGACAGGCCTACAACTGGGGCAAAATCTATATGGAGCAGTGGGGATTCGAGAACGGCGTATCATTCGGCTTAACTGTTGCATCCTGTGGATTTATTGCATCAGCAGTAGGTGGCGCCATTTATTTAACTCGTATGAAGAAGAAACATGGACTGACTTTGGACACCACCGCTGTGCAACCAGATGAGGGCTCCATTAGATATAAGGCTAACACCAGCGTAGATAATTTGACCATTCAACTGTCGCTGGTACTGGTTACCTATGCTATAACATATTTAACCATGTTCGGTTTACTTAAGCTGTTCAACGTGTTGGAACCGTCTGGAGACGGATTCCTGCATAATACTGTTAATCCACTTATCTGGGGATTCAATTTCCTGCTGGGTACCGTATATGGCACTCTTATGCGCAAGGTAATAGTGGTAATCGAGAGGAAAAGGAACGTCGAGATATTGGACAACGTAATGCTATCTCGTATATCGGGTTTTGCATTCGATATAATGATTGTCGCTAGCATTTGCGCAATTAATCTGTCATCATTCTTAATACCCAGTTTCATACTGCCCTTATCGCTTATATGTCTCGCTGGCAGTGTGGTTACTTATCTATACGCACAGTTCGCATGTCGCCGTTTATTCATCGGATATGCGGACGAAGCATTCTTGGCTATGTACGGAATGTTGACGGGGACTGCGAGCACTGGAATGATACTGTTGCGTCAAATAGATAATGAGTATAGAACACCGGCAGCGCCCAACGTAGTATATCAATCGCTATACGCTATCCTGTTCGGTTTTCCTGTGCTGTTACTTATGACCTATGCACCACAGCCCTTAGGCTCTACTGCCAACGGATGGGCTTGGCTGAGTTTAGGCATTATGACTGTACTGTTCGTGGTGTACTCGCTCATACTGTTTCGTGGTAAATACAAGACTATGTGGCGTAAAGTGCCAGCTAATCAATCTCAAGTTAATCAACAGCCAACAGACGACAACATAGGCAGAACAGAATAACGTCAATACTAGGCGCGACAATGACAGACATAGACAGAACCAAATTGTTACTTCAAGATAAACACGATATACTATCTGCTTCAACCGTTGCAATTTACGGTATAGGCGGGGTGGGTGGCTATTGTGTTGAGGCACTAGCGCGTGCTGGTGTTGGTAAATTGATACTCGTAGACGGCGACACTATTGCCCCCAGCAACCTCAACAGGCAGATTATTGCACTCAATTCTACCATAGGCATGTCTAAGGTGCAGGTGGCAAGAGATAGAGTTGCTGACATCAACCCCAACTGCATTGTTACTGTGCATAATGTATTCTATGATGAATCTACAATGCAACAGATAGATATGACTAGCGTTAATTACTGTGCAGACTGTATTGACAGTGTAGACAGTAAAATACTGCTTATCACAACTTGTCAACAGATGGACATACCGATACTTTCCTGTATGGGTACTGCCAATAGACTGCATGCCGACTTCGAAATTAAGGATATTTTCGCAACAACTAATTGCCCTCTAGCGAGTAAAATGCGCAGAATGTTAAGAAAAGCGGGGGTAGTCAGTCAACCAGCACTAGTCAGTAAGTGCTTGCCGGATAATAACTGTATCAATCCATTATCCTCAATAAGTTATGTGCCTGCAGTAGCAGGGTTATTAATGGCTCAACACATTATTCTGTACCTTATAGGTGAACAATGTTAGCATTATTCGTTTGTTGTTGGATTGTTCATAATAACGATAAACACTTATATTATGTCTAGATAGGTGTTGTACAAATAGTATTAAGTCTAACGTATAGACGACAAGAATTGTGTAAAGAATGACAAGCAATAACATATAGAATATAACCGACATTTTACAATTAGACATAATTGCAGTAGGACAGATTATTGCAACAGAATAGTAAGTCTAAGATTATAACAATAATTACCTAATAATAGGTTGACTAATTATCTCATATAGAACAGTTGGTGCGTGGTGTATAAGGATTAACCCCTTATGCACCATACGTTACTTGATAACAACTGTCTAGTATTACCAATCGTATTGATTGTTGTACTATGATAAGACTACTTTATCTAGTTCGACTATACCCTTTACACACCTCTTGTGCTTGACGCTGAGAGGTGTTTACTTAATAGTCTTTGCCCCATCTATATGCTCTTACGTAACGCTAAGCATATTATTCCTTATAGAATTATCTTACACATACAAGGATAATATAATCTATTACACTATAACGAACAGCTTAACACAATTTCGCCTGCCTTATATTTAACGCTGTAAGGTGCTATGCGTAGTTACATTGTATCTATCTACAGGGGCATAATGTAGTGTCTGTTATTCTGTCAAAAATTAGGTTCATCGTACACCAATAAGTATCACTAATCTATCACATGCTATATGTACTTATATATAGTCTCATCCTATGTGTTTACCCCAAGATGCAATTACACATAATTTGATTGCATGCCCAGTTATTAATGGTTTGTTTACATTTTTTTTGATTTAAGTTTAGTAAAATCAATCTATTTGTTTGACTTTACTAATCTTTATGGTATAATTATATCCATTGTGTAATATATGGTAGGTGGTCAATAATGGATATAGGGTCCAAAATTAAACAAATCAGGCTTCAACGGAGTTTGACACAAGAGGAGTTAGCATCTCGCTGTGAGTTGACCAAGGGTTATATATCTCAACTAGAAAACGACCTATGTTCCCCCTCTATAGCGACCTTAATGGATATACTCAATGTATTGGGTGTGGACTTGCAGTACTTTTTTTCGGATAAGCAAGATGAACAGATTGTGTTTACCGACAAGGACTTTTTCGTGTCCACCGAAGAAGAGAGTAGCCAAATGTGGCTTGTGCCCAACAGTCAGAAGAATCAAATGGAGCCTATTATACTACTACTTCAGTCGGGTGCGAGCAGTCAAGAGCGCGAACCATTCGAGGGTGAGGAGTTCGGCTATATACTAGAGGGCAGAATTACTATCAGTATAGGTGAAAAGCAGTATAAGGCTAAGAAGGGTGACAGTTTCTATATTAATGGCAAATATCCACACTATTTGACTAACAAGAGTAGTAGCAGTGCCAAGGTTCTGTGGGTTGTAACGCCCAGTAATTTTTAACAGTTGGAGAATACATTAATGGCAAAAGAAAAGATTATCGAATTACTTAACATTAGCAAAATATACGATGGGAACCCCGTTGTCAAAAATATAAGCCTATCTATCAAGAGAGGAGAGTTTGTTACACTACTCGGACCGTCTGGCTGTGGTAAGACTACCACACTGCGTATGATTGCAGGATTCGAACGGCCTGACTCTGGCCAGATATTCTTCAATGGCAAAAACATCTCCAATGTGCCACCGCATAAAAGGAACATCAATACAGTTTTTCAAAAATACGCCCTTTTCCCACACTTGAACGTGTTTAATAACATAGCATTTGGGCTCAAAATCAAGAAAGTACCTGACGGCGAACCATATGAAAAGGACGGCGTCAAGTACCAGAATGTGCGCAGTTTGACTAAGGATGAGATTACGACCAAAGTCAATAAGGCGCTAGAAATGGTAGACTTGGCAGACTTTGGCTACCGACACGTTGATAGCCTGTCCGGCGGACAACAGCAGAGAGTGGCTATCGCTAGAGCTCTGGTCAACGAGCCAGAAGTGTTGCTACTGGACGAGCCATTGGGCGCACTTGACCTCAAAATGCGCAAGGATATGCAACTGGAATTAATGAGCATGCATAAGAAACTGGGCATAACGTTCATTTACGTTACTCATGATCAAGAGGAAGCATTGACCATGTCGGACACAATAGTAGTAATGGATAGAGGTGTCATTCAACAGATTGGCTCTCCTGTCAAGATATATGATGAACCTGCTAATATATTCGTTGCCGACTTCATAGGAGAGAGCAATATATATACAGGCATTATGAATAAGGATTATGTCGTATCATTTCTAGGCAAACAGTTCACATGCGTAGACAAGGGATTCAAGTATGACGAGCCTATAGACGTAATCATAAGGCCAGAGGATATTAAGGTCGTGTCGGCAGATGATAAGAAGTGTTTAATGTGCGTTGAGGTGTTATCCTCCGTATTCAAGGGTAATTATTATCAAACTACGTGTCTAACATGTGACGAAGATACCTATGGGGATAGGAACGAGATATTGGTGCATGATAATGTAGAGTGTACGGTAGGGGAAATAATAGGACTGTACATTAAACCATTCGATTTGCACATAATGCGTAAATCTCGTGTAGTCAATAAACTCATTACACATATGGAGGATAACTTCGTTGTAGACATCTGTGGTGGCAAGTTCGAGTGCATGGCAGACCTCCCTGCCGATACTCCGGTCGAAGTCGAAGTAGAGTTCGACGACGTGTTGATTATAGATGACGAGAATGACGGTACTATCTGTGCAGAAGTTGTAGAGAGCATATATAAGGGCAGTTACTACTTGTGCATTTTGCGTACTGACGACTACTATGAGTTCTTCGTGGACACGTTGGACGAATGGAATAAGGGCGACCGTGTAGGTATCAATATTAATGCAGACAAAATCAAGATTACTCCTATAGAGGTGAACGATGAACAAGAGTAGTAGTAATCAACAAAGCAGAAGAGCGCTAATGATATCGAGAAAAGTATTCTCATATCCCTATCTCATATTCATGCTTATATTCGTGGTAGTTCCGCTAGTTATGATACTGTTTAATGCTTTTATTAAGGACGACAGTTTTACTCTAGCCAACTTCGTTACCTTCTTTTCTCAAAGAGAGGGACTGGCAATACTGGGTAATTCTCTGGTTTTGGGCTTTGCTACCACCATTATCTGTCTGTTACTGGGCTATCCCGTGGCGTACATTCTGGCTAGGTATCATGTTAAGACTCGCACTTTGGCATTGCTATTCATAGTGCCTATGTGGATTAATTTTCTAATTAGGACGCTTGCAATCAAAGAGATTTTTATGACTCTAGATGTTAAGCTGGGCATGGGGACAGTGCTGTTCGGTATGATATATAACTACCTGCCTTTTATGATATTGCCACTGCACACAACACTCACGAGTATAGATAAGAGTTATGGCGAGGCAGCCAACGACTTGGGTTGTGATGAGGTGAGCGTGTTTGCACGAGTAACGTTGCCCCTATCTGTACCCGGCATTATTTCTGGGATAACTATGGTGTTCATTCCAACTATATCAACATTCGCCATATCGCAGTATCTATCCGAAAGAACGGTAATGCTGTTCGGCGATAGTATCGATATGATGTTCAAATTAACGGAGACTTGGGGTGTGGGCAGTGTTATGAGTCTTGTTATGTTGGTGCTTGTAATAATCGCTAACGTATTACTCAATAGGTTTAATAAGGACACCACTAAAGGAGGTGGGCTTGTATGAAGTCAGGAAGAGTGACTAAAGCATTATCCAACACTTATCTAGCGTTAATACTGGCACTCCTATATATGCCGATTATCCTAGTGGTAATTTTTTCCTTCTCGGGTAACTCTGTGTTCAGTTTTTCTAAAGGATTGACACTTCAATCATATATAATGATGTTCAGGAGTGTAAAACTGGTCAATGCACTCAAAAATACATTGATTATAGGTGGTATTACATCGGTAGTATCTACCATATTGGGCTCAATATCTGCAATCGGCATATATTATCTTAAACCTCGCTGGCAGAAAATCACTCTGTCAATCAATCAGCTACCCATGATTAACAGTGAGATTGTAATGGCTGTGGCACTGATGATATTCTTCATAACCCTTAGAATACCCCAAGGTTATCCACGCCTTTTGTTGGGACACATCAGTTTTTGTACGCCATATGTGGTGCTGTCTATATTGCCACGACTATCTCGAATGGACCCCAATCTATATGAGGCAGCATTAGACCTCGGCGCAAGTCCATTTACAGCACTGTTCAAGATAATTATACCCTACATTATGCCCGCTGTGTTAAGTGGATTCGTAATGGCATTCACTATATCTATAGACGACTTCATCATAACGCAGCTCAACAAGGGAGAGACGGGAATAGAAACGCTTGCCACATGTATATGGGAAGATATGCGTGTCGGTGGACTGGAGCCTTATTGGTTCGCCGTCAGCAGTATTATATTCGTTCTAGTATTATTAGCAGTATTACTAGGCAACTACACCAAGAATACAAGAGAGGTAAATCAGGAATGAAAAGGATTATTTCATTTATCGTCGCAATACTACTTGTTTGCAGTAATATGGTACTGTTCGGTTACCGTTACACCGACAGTGCGTACGCAACGCAGACAGATCACCTTGTCATCTATAACTGGGCAGAATATATGTATACTGATGACGAGAATGATGACTCGCCCGATTTTGAGAGAGATTTCAAAGAGTATTACATGGGTATAACAGGCAATGACATAGAGATAACATACTCTACCTACGATACTAACGAAACAATGTTGACCAGAGTTGAGAACAACGACGCCCACGTCGACATCATATGCCCCAGTGAGTATGCCATTCAACGGTTGATAGAGGGTGGCTATCTGTGTAAACTCAATTACCATAACGACACAGCCAATCAGTACCTGTTTGAGTCTAATATCAATGCAGATATTATAACCAAGATCAATTCTAATGCAGTGTTCAGTAGCTTAGAATTGGCTGATTATCTTGTTCCTTACACTTATGGAACACTAGGTATCCTGTATAATAAGGATGCACTGGATGAGATGGGAGTAGATGTTGAGCAATACGGGTGGGGGCTACTGTGGAACACCGACAGCCAAGGCAACACCATAGACAGACGGCTAGAAAAGACAATCTACATGAAAGACAGCATGAGAGATGCATATGTGGCAGGAGTTATGTATCTTAAATATCAACATAGGTTGCCTGCACCATACGACACTATGTCTGCCGAAGTACTAATCAATAACAGCGATCAAGAGTTGATTGCGTTGGTCAAAGAAGTGCTGATTGAACAAAAATCACACTTCTATGGGTACGAGGTAGATGAGGCCAAAATGGAGATTGCTCAACCTGATTCTAAAGTATTAATCAATCTAGCATGGAGTGGAGACGCTATGTATGCTATCGAACTAGCAGCCGAAGAGGGAATTAATTTAGCATACTTTACGCCAGACATTGGAGCCAATATATGGTTCGACGGCTGGGTTATGCTCAAAAACGCTGTCAATGTCCAACCTGCCAAGATATTCATAGACTGGCTCAACAGTCCTCAAGTTGCCATGAAGAACATGATGTATATAGGATATACGAGCGCCGTAGATAAAGACATTTTGAGTGTGAATGAACCAGCTCTTAATATCTATTTTGATACGTACGAGATTAGTGAGGAGGATGAGGTGACTGCTACTGCCGATTTCTTTGGCAACAGCAACCGTTATCCCGACATACTGAATATTAACTATGGTATGATGAGTAATTTCTCAAAAGAGGGCAATAATGCACTTACCACTATGTGGATGGAGGTCAAGGCAAGTGGATTGTCTACGTGGGTAATTATTGTAATAATAGTAGGCGCAGTAGTTGTATTATGCGCAGTAGTACTGATTGTCTACAAGCTTAAGAATGGTAAGAAAGCTGTCATTGTAGAAGAGTAACTGAATACCGTTATTCGAAAGGACAGAATTACGATAGTATACTTTACGGTGATTACGTAGAACACAAGGACAATAGTTACGCACCTGTGCCAGTTTGCCTGTATATGAGCCAGATGCTATTGCTATCTTGAACGGCAACATATAATGGGTTACACATGCAATTACCAATAATATTCATCATGTAGTATTGACTAATAATTAACTGGCAGACAGCTAAGTAATTACACTATCAAAGTGAATAAACAATAATAATACTCTATCTCTTTATTTGGGGATAGAGTATTTTTGATGGAATATAATTAATTGTTTAGCGCCTAATCTGAGCGTTGATTACGGCATAGAGTAAGCGAGGGGCTAACGCCGTTTAATGAGTATGCGCCTATTCTATAGCCATTCACTCTATAACAGTCAAGACATCAAACGATTGTAGCGCGATAATAAATGATTTCCACACCGTACGCCTATCTACTATAGCGAGGGGTAATGGCTTAAGCAAGGGAGCAAGTCTATCCTACGTATCGATTATACGTATATAGTGTGGTGTAATGCTACGTGAGCGTATAAGCCTGTTTTTGCACCGTTTATCACTGTAAATAGCAGTCAAGACATCAACGCTAGTAGTGCGAGTTGAGCTATGCGTGCTAATAATCTGATAATAGGGCTCAGTCTACACGTGATTAAGTTAATACGCTACTCAGTCCTGAGAGCAACAACAGGATCCTTCTTGGCTGCGATTCTGCTAGGAATAATTCCTGCTATTATTGTCAGCGTGAAACTGATTACGACTAGGCACAATGCATGCCACGGGTTAAGTACGGCAATATTAGATATACCTTTAACAAGAGCTTTGAGTATCAGATTAATCGGTATTGTGAATAGATAAGCAACTAGCACGCCCAACAGTCCCGACGTAGCACCAACCATAAACGATTCAGCCAAAAACAGTGTAGATATATCCTTCTTTCTTGCGCCTAGACTTCGTAATACACCTATCTCCCTTGTCCTCTCCACGACGGACACATAAGTTATGATACCTATCATCAGCGAAGAAACGACAAGCGAAATAGATGCGAACGCTATTAATACGTAACTTATACCATCTATCATTATCCCCAATGACGCCATGAACACACTCATCAAGTCAGTAAACAGCACTTGGTCTCTTTCGCTGACAGACTTGTTATATGCATCCAACATATTAAGTATCTCTGTTTTGCTATTGAAATCCTTAGGATAGATATATATACTAGATGGATTTACTGATATACCCATTAAGCGCTCGAACTCTTGCCATTTCTCTATGCGCTCGATTGCCTTGTTATAATCACCCAACCAGACATTCTGTTCTTCTGTCGACAGTCCGTCAGGCATTGTCGAATCCGACAGAGTTATCTCCTCAGCGGTTGGTTTTCGATAGTTGGTGGGGGACAGTGCATAATCATTGGTAATATCGTTCCATACTAGTTTATTATATGTTACTTTGGTTACAGTTGAATCAGCAATCTTAGTCATCAAGTCGCTCTGTTGATTGAGCTTAATCAATTCATCTATCAGCATCGGAGTGTAGACCAGACCAGTTGAGAACCTCGGTTGGACTGCATCTACATCGTTACGTATAATGGCAGTAATAGTAACCGAGATTGTGCCGAGCGCGTTATTGTCATACAGAGTTTGATAGTCGGCTGGCATAGAAGGGCTGATGGTCAAGGTGTTACCGCTCTGAGTTGCAGAATAGAATGCATCTGGGTGCGCAATTCTCATTTCTTTGCCCAAAAAATCGTTAACGGTTAACCCTTGCTCAATCTGTTCTTCGGTAAATCCGAATGATTCCAGTACCGAATCACTTACCTCGTTGTTTTTATCTACCACCAATGCTATCTCGTCATACTGACTGGGAAACACACCTGCCAATACGTCATAGTTGTCATTAATGAATTGTTGATTCTTGAATAATTGTTGCCAGTTGAGTACTCTGTCCCAGCCTGTATAGAACTCGGCTTGATACTCAAGTAGTTTTTCGAAGTCGAGTGATGTCAATAATTCTGTTACAGAGTTCTTAAATACGTACAGTAATCGTACATTGTCCGTTGTGTCATCTAGACCGTCGTAGTATAATAGGTTGAAATCCATAGAGTAGTTATAAACAATCGTGTTGTATAACTCAGGTGATATTTGACTCAAATAATCTAGGTATTGCTGAGAAAAAATATTGGTGTGTGTACCTTGACTGACGGTACTGCCCACGTCCTCTAGCGCACTACTCTGCGATTTAATGCCTGTTTGATAGATGTCCTGATAACTTTCCTTATCCTCATTCTCTTTCATTATCTGGTTGTTGACCTCTCGCATATCAGTTGCGCTGGTCTTATTGATAGATGTGTATAGCGTTATGGGGAAACTGCCCATACTTTCGTCCTGTAGTCGAATGATATATAGGTTGAACCCGTTAGATACGGCCAACACAAGCGCAATGCCTATGATACCTATACTGCCCGCTAAACTAATCATAAAAGTTCGAGTTCTCTTGCTTAATAGGTTACGTAGACTCAACTTAAAACAGGTAGAGGTCTTCATTTTGACCTTGGACTTGGGCAATTCGTTAGGTAAATCCTCCGGCGGTTGATAGGGGGCAGAATCGCCAGTAATCTTGCCGTCTAATAACGTAATGATTCGTGTACTGTATTGTTGTGCAAGCTCGGCATTGTGAGTAACCATAATAACGAGTTTTTCCTTAGATATCTCTTTGAGCGTGTCTAGTACTTGTGCACTGGTAACAGAGTCCAGTGCACCCGTAGGCTCGTCTGCCAGTATAATATCTGGCTCGTTCACCAGTGCCCTCGCGATTGCAACTCTCTGCATCTGACCACCTGACAGTTGATTAGGGTGCTTACGCATTTGGTCTGCCAAACCAACCTTAGCAAGTGCGTTCTTTGCTCTATCTACTCTCTCTCTGTGTCCAAGCCCTGCTAATGTCAACGATAATTCAACATTTTCCAGCACTGTCTGGTGTGGAATCAAGTTATAGTTCTGGAAAACGAATCCAACGGAGTTATTGCGATATCCGTCCCAGTCCTTATCCGTAAAGTTAACTGTGGAAATGCCGTTGATTGATAGGTCGCCTTCGCTGTATTTATCCAGTCCGCCTATGATATTGAGCAGTGTAGTCTTGCCACATCCAGAAGGACCCAGTATGGACACGAACTCGCTCTTGCGAAAGCTAGTATTGATACCATTAAGCGCGACAATCTGCTGTGGATTTTTTTTGTCGCCTATCTCGTACTTCTTAGTTATGTTAGATAGTTGAAGCATGTGACACCTCGTATTTTGTCAATTATCTATGTAGATTAATATAATATATTATAACACAAGCATAGTTATAATGCAATATACTTGATAGTTCTCATTCTTGCGTAGTGGTTAATAGGTAGTTTTTTTCAAAAAACAGTAGTATTAATGCCCAAAGTATGCTAAAATATTGCCATTAAATAACGTTTAGAGGTGTGCATGGAAACTATTATGTCCAAGGAGATTTATTCTCAAAGTGTACTGCTGAATCGTACCTATGCCACCAACTTAGCACTGGCACAGGAACTAGCCCAAATAATCAAAGACAGGAACATTCGGCATATAGTTATGGTCGCAAGGGGCAGTAGTAATAATGCCTGTATTTACTTCAAATACTTGTGCGAGATATTCGTAGGTATTACTGTTACTTTTGTACATCCGTCAGTTGTAACTGTCTATAATGGTAAACTCAACATGCAAGACTCAATGGTTGTAGGCGTTTCGCAGAGTGGTAGGGCAGTTGATGTCGGTATTGTACTAAACGTCGCTCGTAGTCAGGGTGCCATTACTGTAGGTATTACCAACGACCTAACTAGTCCTATTGCACTTAATACTATGTATAGCTTCTACCTAGATGTCGAGCAGGAGCAAGCACTGCCAGCAACCAAGTCTTATACTGCAGAGATGTTAGTATTATATATGATTGTAAGAGCCTTAATGGATGACAACTGCACCATACCTACTAATCTGCCTGAACTTAAGCCGATGTTAGATAAGGTGTACAACCTGCGAGAGGATATGCGCGCAATTGCGCAACAATTCGCTACCGTACAAGATATGATTGTATTGTCGAGAGGGATATGTTTAGGTGTGGGCAGAGAGATAGCACTCAAACTTCAAGAGACGTGTTTCATTCCTGCTCAATCATTCGCCATATCTGACTTCTATCACGGTCCCATTGCTATGCTCAACGAGAAGATACCAGTCCTAATTGTTGCAAGTAATGATATTACCATTGCCGATGTATCCAGTTTGATAGATATGCTTAAACCGACAGGGTGTAATATAACAATATTTACGCCCAACACCCTAATAGCCAATAAATGTGATAACTCCATAATTGTGCCTTGTGTAGACGATATGTTGACGCCCATTGCCCTTGCAGTAGCAGGACAAATGTTCGCACTATATGTATCGAATAGTAAGGGACTTAATCCTGACAGCGTGCGTAGGTTATCCAAGGTAGTAATTACTAAATAACACATCGCTAACAACGTGATAACTCGCACAGCAGATTACGATGTCGAGTGCACAACCGTGTTTGATACCGAAGTGAATAAGTACTACTGCGCAACTGTTTTGTGGATAACAATGGTTGATAACCGAGAACACACATGAATAATAACAATATAATAGAGAGGTCGAATGTGTTGAACATCATACCAAAACCTACTAAATGTATCCAGAGAGACGGATACTTTATCCTAGACAGACAGACCTGTCTGTTCGGCGACAGACAGTTGGAGCCTGCTGTTAAGCAGTTTAACTGGTTGATAAATAAGTGTCTTAACTACCGACTAGAATTGCATAAAGGTGATATTTACTTCGCTTTTGAGTCCACCATGTCGCCCTCTCAGTACGAGATATCGGTGGGTAACATTTCTATCCAGGTTAAGGCAGGCGGCGTCCTGGGGGCATTCTACGCCGTCGAAACGCTACGCCAGCTATTCGAGATGGATTTTGCATCTAATGGAGCGCTTGTCTGCCCCTGCTGTTTAATTCAGGATAAACCGAGGTTTACACACCGTGGGTTATCACTAGACATAGCTCGCCACTTTTATAATAAAGAAGATATTAGTTTCATTATCGATCAACTGGCAAGACTTAAAATGAATGTGTTGCACCTGCACCTATGTGACGATCAGGGATTCAGAGTACAGATTGATAAGTACCCTCAACTCAATCAGATAGGTTCTTATCGCGAGGGCACGTCTAAACGCAATGGTACAGTCAAGTTTGACACCACTAAATATGGCGGATATTTGACCAAAATTGATGTGGCATACATCGTGGATTATGCACGCCGTAGAAATGTCGACATTATTCCAGAGATAGATATACCCGGGCACACAGTTGCTATGATAGCATCCTGTCCACAACTGTCATGTAAGGGTGAGCAGGTGCCTGTTAGCACACGCTGGGGTATCAGCAAGACTATATTGTGCGCCGGAAAACAATCTACGTATCAATTCCTATATGACGTATTGGATGAGGTGTGTCAAATGTTCCCAAGCAGGTTGATACATCTAGGTGGTGACGAAGCGCCCAAAGATAGTTGGAAAACTTGTCCCGATTGTATGGCTAAACTCCAAGAGTTAGGACTACAGGATTATAAGCAACTACAAGCGTATATGTTCAATCAAATTGCGTCTTATTTATCCAAGAAGGGCAAGACCGTGATATGCTGGAATGACTGTCTGTCACCCATGCTTGACCAGAGAGTTATCGTACAGCACTGGACGAACAGGCTGATGAAATCGCCAATGCCTACAATAGAGAATATCAACGGAGGACGCAAGGCTATCATCTCCCACTTTGACTATACATACTTCGATTATCCCTACTGCCGTACCCCACTGAGAAAAGTTTACACCTATAATCCCATACTTAAGGGTATCAGTAAGGAGGGCGAGAAGAACGTAATTGGTATGGAATGCTGTCTGTGGACGGAGTTTATTGACAGTCGAGCCAAACTAGAGTTCAATCTGTTTCCCAGATTGCTTGCATTTGCAGAGAAATGCTGGTCAAGTAATGCAGATGACTATGATGACTATTTATCTAGGTCAAGACAATATTACAGAGTGTTGGATAGACAGGGTATCAACTATGCTAGGAATATGGAGTATCGCAATGTAGACTTGATTAAGACAGCAAGATTCTTCCTAAGAGACGCTAATGCAGAGTTTAATGCGCAACCAACGCCAGTAGTCGACATTAAAGAGTCGACGAGTGATAATCAATAATGGAGAGTTTAATGAAAAAAGTAGCAATATTAACCAGTGGTGGGGACGCACCCGGAATGAACGCCACATTGAGAGCTTTTACACGGTATGCCATAAGTAATAAACTGGAGGTAGTGGGAATAGAGCGTGGATATGAGGGACTCATTAACGGTAACCTTATACCACTGGCTCGCAGATCCGTATCGGACATATTGCAACGAGGTGGAACTATACTCAAGACTGCACGCAGTGTCGAGTTTACCACGTTTACTGGTAGACAGAAGGCATATAAGGTGCTTAAGGATAACGATATAGACGGCTTGTGTGTAATAGGTGGGGATGGCACTTTTCTAGGCGCCCAACTGCTTTCTCAGGAGTTTGGTTTCCCAGTTGTGGGTATCCCTGGCACGATAGATAATGACTTGGCTTATACTGACTTCTCCATAGGATTCGATACTGCTGTCAATACAGCGCTAGATGCAATTAATAAGATACGAGATACAATGACATCTCACGACAGGACATGTATTGTACAGACTATGGGGCGCAACTGCGGTGATATTGCACTATATGCTGGTATAGGCGGTGGTGCAGAGGCTATACTTGTACCCGAGATAGAGTACGATATTAACAGAATAGCCGATAACGTTATAGCCAACCACAGGAAGGGTAAATCAAGCGATATTATAGTGGTAGCAGAGGGCGCAGGTAAAGCCGAAGAATTAGCTATCGTTCTCAAAGCGTTAACTAAGGTGTCTATGCGCACAGTGGTGCTAGGATATATCCAGAGGGGAGGTTCTCCCACATTACAGGATAGACTACTGGGAGCCCAGTTCGGCGTGACAGCAGTCAAGGTGTTGCTTGACGGCGAGAGTAAGGTTGTAGGCATTAAGAATAACAGAATTATCACATTAGATATAACTACGGCACTAAGAAAAACCAAGAAGTTTGAAAAGAAGTTATACAATATCGCTAACACGTTGGCAGAGTAATTGGCATAATTGTCAACGATTATGTATCAGCCTACAGTTGTCGAATTATGTCGCACGGACACAGTTTTTTTGCAAATGTATTGACATTCGAATGTGTATAACATATAATCAAATTGTTATTGAGATAATAATTATCAAAGAAAGGAGAACAATCTATGAACAAACAAGATTTTTTGAAGCTGTGGGCTGACAAGACAGGTATGACCAACAAGGCTGCCGGAGAGACATTCGAGGCTTTTGTTGATACTGTTGCAGAAGCACTAAAAAAAGACAAGAAAATCCAATTCATCGGTTTCGGCAATTTTGAGCTGAAGACAAAGCCTGCCAGAAAAGGCGTTCTCAATCCTCTGACCAAAAAAACTTATGATGTGCCTGCAAGTAATGCCCCTGCATTTAGAGTTGCTACCAAGTTCAAGGAGAGATTCAACTAAACAACTATTTCGCGCGTGCGATATAATCCCCCGATTATTAACGAAGATGGGACTTGCTATATAATGGCGAGTCTCAAACTTTTTTCGCTATACTGTCCCAACAATGCCACTGACCAAAGTAATTGACAATTAGTACAATAAGATGTACTATAAGGCAGAAGTAGTTTATCATTTTGTGATAGGGGAGGTAAGAACAATGAGTCATATAACTGATAATATAACTGATATAGACACTAGACTGGCAACACTTGAGGGACACATCAAGGCAATCAGACAGATGGTTGACAGCGACAAGAGTTGTGATGACATACTGCTTCAACTAACAGCCGTCAAGGGTGGCATAGATCAACTGTCCAAGTTAATACTCATTTCGCACGCATCTACGTGTGTTAAGAGCGCTATACAGAATAACGATTTAGTTGAGTATGAACATTTCGTAGAAGTGCTCAAAAAATACATTAATAAGTAACATTTTATTATATAATAATATTCAGTTGATTTCAACTGACGAGGTATAGCATATGGATAGAGTATTACAAGTGAACATTGCTGGGGTCACTGCAGAATTACCAATAATACCTTTGCCGTCAGGCATTAGCATCGCATTCTTTAACTTACACGGCGCGCAAAAATTGACAGAGCATTGTGCACAAGCGCTAGCACCGCTGGTTGCTGACTGCGACTGCTTGTTTACACCAGAGAGCAAGGCATTACAACTGACGCACTGTATAGCGCGCATACTGGGACATGATTATTATGCAGTAGCCAGAAAGACCAAAAAACTATATATGCAGGACGGCATTGAACAGATAATTAATTCTAGTATCACCACCGGTCAAGTGCAAAAATTGTATGTGTCTAGGCACGATGTTGAATTAATGAAGGGCAAGAGAGTGGCCATTATAGATGACGTTGTTAGTACCGGCAACAGTTTGGCGGGCTGTGAAGAACTGGTCAGGAAGGCAGGTGGCATAATTGTTAAGAAGGTATTCGTACTGGCTGAAGGTGACGCAGTCAACAGGGATGATATAGAGTTTTTGGCAAGTATACCCATTCTTAAGAGTGAGTAACTATACAACACACTAATAATAATGCAATGACTATGCCATTGCATTTTTTTTAATTAAGGAACATAGATGATTATGTCAGTACTCGACGTTAATTAAGTGCTATTGACAGGTTGAT
This sequence comes from Clostridia bacterium, assembly GCA_028698585.1. GTDB lineage: Bacteria > Bacillota > Clostridia > Christensenellales > CAG-314 > STF1-98. The sequence continues at coordinate 28,462 of JAQVWG010000002.1, forward strand.
ATGCTTGACAGACACATGTACAAGAACAACCATATCTCTATATACACAACTGATAAGGAATAATTAAGGACAATGAGTAAATACAGTTCACGAAAAGAGCAACTTTTTGCCAAAGCGACTATGTATAGGACAACCGACCTTACTGATGAAGAAATGTTGGAGCTGTTATTATATCAAACTGCGCCGGATACTGCGCCCACTGTGGCTAAAACTTTGCTTAATACGTTCGGTAACATTGGCAGAGTTATGTCTGCAACAGAATCTCAACTTATGAGGATTGATGGTGTCAGTATAGCAACATCGAAGAGTATCCTAGCAACGTCATTAATGTGTCAGTATCTGCTTAAAGGACAGATGAATAGAATAACACTGCACAATACTGAGGATATCTACGACTACTGCATACGTCTCCTTATCCCTAACGAGATTGAAGAGCTTTACGTAGTGTGTCTGGGGCAGAATGGCAAAATACTGGGTAAGGCAGTTTTTACCGAACAACGTGATGATAGGGTTACTGTCAGCATTAAGCAACTAACGGAAACTGCACTATTCTATAATGCGAGCAGAGTATTTATTGCGCACTCTCATCCCGGTGGTGATACGACTCCTTCCGTTGCAGACAATGAGTTGTCGCAGAATCTATATAATGTCTTGCGCTCCCTCAACATCTATCTAACCGAGCATATCATTGTCAGCAAAAAAGGCACTTACTCATATTTTCTCGAAGGCGAATTGAAAAATTACTCTAGCCAGTATGAGCAACTGCATACCGTACAAAAGTAACAATAAATGCCCTATTATAAGGGCATTTATTTAACTGTTAATTAATGATATATTGGTATTATCATTTACTAAATGTGTTGAGAGTATTCGTCAATGAGGGTTCACTCCAATTGGGTTGACATGCAATTTGTCTGCTATCTAATGACACTCTGCTGTTAATCTATGTGTGATGTGAGCGGAAATGGCGCACGTTGTTGGTCGGTGTGTCTCTACTTGGTCTATTTCGTATGCACTTTGCCACATTTTGAGCAAACACCGTTATATACGCAGAATACTCCACCGCACTCACAACTCCACTGTTTGCGCTGATTGTCCATAAACTGAGTAATGCCAATCTTTCTCATCTGCACCAAATTGTCTATGGGGTTTTCCACCAACGGATACTGAGTTGTATAGCGATTCTGCTTTTCCATTATATCGGCGCATGGGTATTGAGGACATTTATCGCAAAAGTCGTCAGGCAATAACGGACGCAATTTACACAATGCAATACCACAAGTGCTACAATACTTAGACTTATATTCGTCTTCGCCATGACAGCCCGGACAAGGTTTTTCGGCTCTGTACGCCTTTGAGCACAGCGAACAATCTAGTCCGCAGGGTGCCAACATTTTATCTTCGAACATAACAATTACCAGCCCTTTATATAACTATTGCATCATTATATAGCACTATTCTGCTATTTGTCAACGGACAGGACGCTCTTAACTGTTGCTGAATTGCCGTTACCATGTAACCGTATCAAAATTGCTCTCTAGCAATCACAGTTGATATCGTTACAGATAATATAACTATTATTTGATGTTGTCAAAGCGAGTGTAATTTGCTATAATATGGCTGCTGAAAATGAACAATGGGAGATTGAGATATGAAATTGGACGGATTTGGTTTGTTTGTAGACGATATGCCAACAATGGTGAGATTCTACCGTGATGTATTGGGATTCGAGATAGAAGAGAATGAAGATACCTCTAATGTATATCTTGTTAAGGACAGCACGCTATTCTTACTGTATCGCAAAAGCAGTTTCGAGGAGATGACTAGCCGAAAGTATGAGTATGTCAAGGGTTTGAACGGACATTTTGAAATTGCGCTAGGTGTAGACTGCTACGCCCAAGTCGACCAAGAATACCAGCGTGTTATAAGTATGGGAGCAACATCTGTCCTGCCACCTACAACGGAGCCTTGGGGACAACGCACCTGTTTTGTTGCAGACCCAGAGGGCAATTTAATCGAAATTGGCTCTTTCAATAAATAGTCGTATCTCCTCAATAACGAACAGTGCAATGTATGAGTCCCGACGGCACATATATTCACACAACAATAAAGTGAAACTTACCCAACCACATAACTGTCGCACGGTTGAGTTACAATGGCGCCCGTACCCTAGCAGAATAAGAAAGACACGAGCAGGTGCATAGCACAGTGTCGTGTCTTGATTAGTGTATAATAGTAGCAAGATATGTAAGGACGAAGTGAAGCGAGGACGGGATCTCTTCAACTTCGCTTAGGTTGATAATTGCACCCAAAGTAAGTTAAATTGGATTCGCAGGCTCAACCGAGTCATTGTATAATTATATCTTATTCTGCAAACAAAAGACACGAGCAGGTGCATAGCACAGTGTCGTGTCTTAATTAGTGGCTAGGGTAGCAGGATTTGAACCTGCGAATGACGGAGTCAGAATCCGTTGCCTTACCGCTTGGCTATACCCCAATATGGCTAAATGGATTTTTGCCTTACTATATTAATACTTTTTGGGCGGACAGTCAACCAAAATATCATTACTTTTCGTTCTTTGTTGTTATTGAGACAGACCACCCATGTCTATCTGCCTGATAAAATAATTAAAAAAACAAAGCAAGTTTTGTTACATTACCCTTGTTTATTCAGTCTAACTTTGGTATAATCAATAGTAATATTATGGTAATAATGGTGAGTGATTGAACTTATTTGACAGAGTCTATGCAATTGTAAGGACAGTTCCCTATGGCAAGGTGGTAACCTATGGCCAGATTGCATTGTGTCTAGGTAACCCTAAACTGAGCAGGCAAGTAGGCTGGGCTCTACACGCCAACAAGACGATGATTGTTGTCCCCTGTCACAGGGTAGTCGACAGGAATGGGCATCTTGCAGGTGCCTTTGCATTTGGCGATGGTGTACAAGCACAACTACTGACTAATGAGGGGATAAGAGTAGTGAACAACCACGTAGATTTAAGTATATATCAACATCACTTTACAAGCGATACACGTATACAGAGGATATAAACGGTACTATGGCACAACGAGATAACATCAACAGAATAGGATTCGACAATACACTTTACCTAGCTAAACAGCAGGAGAATATAATCAAGCGCATTGATACGTTCGGCAATAAACTCTACTTGGAGTTTGGTGGTAAACTATTCGACGACTTGCATGCCAGCCGAGTACTACCTGGTTATGATGCCAATTCCAAGGTTAAACTGCTTGGTAAGTTTACAGACAAGGCAGAGGTTATCTTCTGTATAAGCAGTAGAGATATTGTGCGTAATAAAATGCGTGCCGATTTCGGCATAACCTACTCGCAGGAGGCATTGAGAGTAATAGACAACCTGCGTGCAGAGGGAATACTCGTATCCTCAATAGTGATAACGCTGTACGAGAATGACGTTAACGTTAATCAGTATATTAATAATCTTCGCAATAGAGGGGAGAACGTTTATCTTCATCGCACCACTAGGGGCTACCCGCTAGATGTAGATACCATAGTGTCTGATGAAGGATATGGACAGAACTGTTATATACCTACAACTAGGCCACTGGTTGTGGTGACTGCCCCCGGACCAGGCAGTGGTAAACTCGCCACCTGTCTCAACCAGTTATATCACGAATATAAGCGTGGCAACAGAGCTGGTTATGCCAAGTTCGAGACTTTCCCAATATGGAATCTATCTCTATCTCATCCAGTTAATGTAGCATACGAGGCGGCAACAGCAGACCTTAATGATATCAATGTCATTGACTACTATCATCAGCAATCCTACGGTATAAGTGCAACCAACTATAACCGTGATATGGAGACATTTCCAATTGTCAATAACATTCTATATCGTATTACAGGTAAAGAAGTATACTGTTCTCCTACGGATATGGGCGTCAATATGACTGGATTCGCAATTACAGATGACGAAACTTGCCGTGAGGCTGCTAGACAAGAGGTAATACTGAGATATTACCGAGCCAGAGTAGATAGCAAGATGGGTGCAGAGTCTAGTGCGCTTGCCAGATTAGAACAACTAATGGCGCAACTGGGGATAAATCCACACGATAGACACTGTGTACTCCCTGCGTTAGAGTATAACCGTGTAAGCCATATGCCCATAACTGCTATACAGTTATCTAGTGGCAAGATTATTACAGGCAAGCAGTCTGCTCTACTGACTTCGACATCGGCGGCACTACTCAATGCGCTTAAGGAGTTGGCAGGAATAGATGATGATGTTAAACTTCTTCCGGAGCAGGTTATTGCGCCCATATTGACACTCAATCAATCAGTATATAAATTAACCAATACCATGATGACTCTGTCGCAAGTGTTGATTGCTCTGTCTATGTCACAAGCGTACGATGATAACGCCACGCTTGCCATGAGTAAACTACCCTTGCTTAAAGGGTGTCAAGCGCACTCAACCTGCATAGTAACTGCAGATACTAGTGCTATACTGGCCAAACTGGGTATAGAACACACTAGCGAAGACGTGTTCGCATCTACTGCGTTGTTCACACAGTAATTTACACATCTGTTATTAGATGTTATAAGCAACTACTATTATATTATGGAGGCTCACGAATGAATACTAATAATCCTCTGGTTCTAACATTTGATTGTGGAACGCAAAGCATGAGGGCAGTGCTTGTTGATAAACAAGGCAATGTCATTGACAAAGCACAGGTCAAGTATAATAAACCGTATATTTCTCCTCAACCGGGCTGGGCGGAACAGCCTGCATCTACATACTGGGATAGCCTGTGCACAGTGTCCAAACAGATACTGTCTGCACATGCCGACTTGATTACGGATATAATCTGTGTAACAGTTACTACGATTAGAGATACTTTTCTATGTCTGGATAAGGATGGAAAACCTCTTAATAACTTCATAGTTTGGCTGGATCAACGCCGAGCAGAGTGTAAACAGCCGTTATCCACGCTATCTAACATAGTTTTCTCAGCAATTGGTATGAGAGAAGCACTTAATGTCCAGCGCAAGATAACTAAGTCTAACTGGATTAAGGAGTATCTACCTGATGTATGGGATAAGACATATAAATACGTTGGTGTGTCAGGTTGGCTTATATATAATCTGGTGGGGGACTTTGTGGATTGTTCTGCATCACAGGTAGGACATATACCATTCGACTATAAGCCCAAGAAGTGGAAGAGCGAAAAAGACATTCAATTCGCCCTGTTCGGCGTTGAGAGCGAAAAACTCATTAGATTAGTTGATCCGACGCAGATACTGGGTACGATAGACCACAAGGCCAGCCAGTTGACTGGTATACCCGAGGGTTTACCTGTTATTGCATCCGGCTCAGATAAAGAGTGCGAGACGCTAGGCAGTGGCGTGCTAGATGAGAGTGGCGCTGCGTTGTCCTTCGGGACTGCGGCATCAGTGCAGATTAGCACCAAGAAGTACGTTGGACCGACCTCACTTCTGCCTGCATATCCAGCAATATGCCCTGACTTGTATAACCCCGAAGTGCAGATTTACCGTGGTTATTGGATGGTCAGTTGGTTCCTTAAGGAGTTTGCTGAGAAGGAAGTATTGAATGCCAAAGAATTAGGTATATCGCCTGAGGAATTACTTAACCGAGAATTGGATAAAATTAAGCCAGGCTGTGATGGACTTATGCTCCAACCTTACTGGTCACCCTTGCTTAAACAACCTGAGGGCAGAGGCAGTATGATTGGATTCAATTCCGAGCATACTCGCATACATATCTATCGTGCTATAATTGAGGGAATAGGATTTGCTCTGTACGACGGATTGTTGGCACTAGAAAAGCGTTCTGGTAACAATACTACTTGGCTGGCAGTGGCTGGTGGTGGCAGTCAATCGGATACTATATGTCAAATAACTGCAGATATGTTCAATCTACCAGTGCGCCGTGTACAGACTTATGAGTCAACAGGACTAGGCTCGTCTATTGCAGGTTTCGTAGGTATGGGGTGCTATGACAGTTTTCAACATGCTGTAGATAATATGGTGCACTTTGTTGATGAGTTCAGGCCCAATCCTGAAACACATGCAATCTATCAAGAGTTATATCAAGAGATATATCGTAAGACTTACGCTAGACTACAACCACTCTATCGCAAGTTGTACAGCATAATCAAGTATTAACATCTCTTATTCTATCGATTTACAGAGGGCGTTATGATAGGTAGATATGAGCGCAATCAAGATTATACTGCATGACAATTAGCAGATTACAACCCTCTATCGCAAGTTGAACATTATAGATAAATAATGATAATTATCACCTAAACAGTCCTCATGGTTCAGTTGAGGATAGTAATTAAGACAGTAACGAGGCGAATTATGTCAATCAAACCATATAGAAAAGAATATCAACCGCAGTGGGTGCAGACACCACCACCTAAGGGCAGTTACCGTTCGATTTTTCGCTGGGGTAACCCCGATTACGTCAAGTATCCCAAGGAAACGATGTATAAACTGCTTAAGAAGGCATTCAATCTCGACGATAAACATTTCGAGCAATATAGTTGCGATATAGGTATGGATAAGGTTGAGTATGACATTCCGTGTGGGCTGTCTAATCAACACATTGAGGCATTAGGAGCAATTGTCGGCGAAGAATACTGCAAGACTGACGATTATTCTAGATTATCCGTAGCATATGGCAAGACAATGTACGACCTGTTGCGTCTGCGCAAGAAGGTAGTGGAGAATGTCCCAGATGTCGTGCTATATCCCGATAATAAGCAACAGATTGAGAATATAGTGTCCTATTGCACCCAACACAATATACCGTTATATGTATATGGTGGTGGCAGTAGTGTTACTAGAGGAGTAGAGTGCGTTAAAGGTGGCGTGTCCCTTGATATGCGCGCAAGGTTCAATAAGATAATAGATTTTAACGAAATTGACCAAACAATCACTGTTCAAGCAGGTATGAGTGGGCCAACTCTCGAAACAACGTTAAATGATGCCGTGCAGTTGTTCAATGCCAAACGTGCATATACATGTGGGCATTTTCCGCAGAGTTTCGAGTACAGTAGCGTGGGTGGATGGGTAGTAACGAGAGGTGCAGGACAGAATAGCACTTACTACGGCGTCATAACCGACCTAGTATTATCTCAAGAGTACGCAACTCCCATAGGCAACATTAAGACAAGCAACTACCCACGAGAGGCAACAGGCCCCAACCTTAACCAGATTCTAATGGGTAGCGAGGGCACATTCGGCGTACTCACTCATGTTACACTTAGAATATTCAGGTATATGCCTAGCAACAGGAAGCGTTTTGCATATATGTTCCCCGACTGGCAGACAGCACAGCGAGCAGCACGAGAAATGATGCAATGCGAGAGTGGATATTCCTCCGTTTTTCGCCTATCCGATCCTCAAGAAACCAGTGTTATGTTGCACTTATATGGTGTTGATGAGACTCCATTGATGAGAGTCCTATCTACACTAGGTTATAAGGATATGCAAGCATGCATGTTCTTGGGATTTACCGATGGCGAGAAAGGATACGCAAGCAATGTAGCCAAAAACATAAGAAGAATTGCCCGCCAATATAAGGCATTATCTATGGGTGGCTGGGTGTGTAAGAGTTGGGAAAAAGGCAGATTCACCGACCCATATCTAAGAGACAGCATGCAGGACTTTGGCATAATGACAGACACACTTGAGTGTTCGGTCAACTGGAGCAATATGCAATCTGTGTATGACTCCGTAAGACAAGTATGTCTTAAGCTGCCCAATGCTATAGTAACTACTCATATGTCTCACTGTTATCCGCAGGGTGCCAATCTGTACTTCATTTTCATTGCACCCATTGACGACCTTGACGTATTCTTAAATTATCACTCCAGCATACTTACTGCCATTCTCAACAGTGGTGCATCTATGAGTCATCATCACGGTATAGGCAAAATGTTCGGTGGGTGGCTTGAAGCCAGTCTGGGCAAGACAGAGTACGGTGTCATACGCACTCTCAAGAACTATTTTGACCCCAACTACTTGATGAATCCTGGTGGGACGCTGGGACTAGATATGCCCGATAATGCTAAACACACCAAGGACAATCAGCAGTAGGTTGTATAGACACTTGCTTGTACTAATTTATATTACTATATATTGTAACCCCTCTTATGTAAGAGGGGTAATTATATTATTAGTCACCGATAGGTCTATAAATGCAGTGTATGGATATTATCTGCTACTTGAACTGGACAGTCATTGTGTCATTGTTCTCGTCGTATTGTGCTAGCAGAATATTGCTTATTTGGTTTTCCTTGCTAAGATGGAGTTTATTAAGCACCTCTTCTTTTGTTAGATTTTGCGATGTTAATATGTCCTTGTTGAATCTACCGTCAACTATCACATATTCTGTTAATTCGGCAGGTGGCAACTGCACATCAATATCTTCTGCAACCACAGGAGTCTTATTAGACTTAGGAAGTATGCTCAATGTCCCCTGCGTTTCCAGTATGGCATATGCAATGTCCTCTAAATCGAAGTAGTACTTATCTCGTGCAAGCCCAATCACTTCATCAACAGTCAGCTGGCATTTTTTCAATTCCTGATAATCTAACTTACCTTCGCTAATTATTATCTTAGGTTTACCCGATATAAGTCTCTTAAGAACAGGGCTCTTCCTGCCGATAAGTGTTACAATTAAGTCCATTAAGAAGAACAAAGCCATAGCAATTAAATAATGGTAGAAGGGCTTGTCAGTTTCGGTAGCCATCTCTGCACCGATAGAACCTATAGATATGCCCACTACATAATCTACGAATGTCAACTGCGCTATCTGTTTTTTACCTAGCAACTTGGACAGTATGAACAGTGTTGCATATGCCGAAAGCGCAAAAATTATTACTTTTACTAAATCACTCATAGCATTATTATGTCTAATGCTGTTAGAATAATGCAAGAATGTATATGTGACAACGTGTATTGATAATAGCAGGCTCCAATGAAGTAAACTATGATTAACAATTATTGCGACTAGTACAACGTGATATAGCGTAAACGATGGTGTCCGTTTGATTGCATAATGGTGTAGATGAATATATCTAGATGTATCGTTAAATTAAGCGTTTGTCAACGGCAACAAGACAATACAATATATAATGGTGAACATTATATGCCTTATGGGGTAGACTAGTATCTATATCGTTCAATCAAATTAAGCAACTCTCAATTTAACATTATTATCCTAATCGTTTCATTCTATATATTAGGACATCACTTACTTCAACAGACCAATCACTTACTTATCTATCATTTCTACACAAGCAATGCAGAATAGTACCATCCTCCGGTCGGTATACCTCACCACTTCCACAGTAGAGTATGCTATAGCCTGTAGCAGTGGCGTATTGCATGAGTTGTTCTGGTAAGAATGTTTCCCAGTACAATTCCGTGTTGGCATAAGGGTAGAATCTATTACCTATTTCATATCTGCCATAATTTTTGGATACGTAAGCGTGGTCGTGTGTAGAAAAACTGAGTAAGCCGTTCCGTACCGTTACTTTCCTACACTGGTTAAGATAATCATATTTTTTCTGTTCGCCGTACAGTAGCCCGAAAGTCTGCGACCAGAATATTACCACATCGAATTGTGCATAATCGAATGGCAGATTATATCCGTCATAGTGCACGAAAGGTATGTCGTACGAGTTATCATGCGCTAGTTGCGTTACTCGGTCAATGATTGCCTGTGATGTGTCAATGCCGACAACATAATACCCCATGTCATTGAGTGCGAACGCCTCTCTTCCCATTCCACACCCAACATCTAGCACACGAGCATTAAGTGGAAAATGCTTAACTACCTCTTCTTCCCATAATTTTAGCCTTCCCAAAGAGGGCATTTGGTCAATATTTGTTGGATTTTCATACCATTCTTTAACAATATCGTTCATGCTTTTTCCTCAACTGCATTAGTAACATCTAGCTTCTTAATTATACTGCTAACGACACGTTTAATCAAGATATTAATAAGTCAATTTATAATCAGCTACTTCAGTTATCAGCATTAACTCAATAGACATAAGGTTGTGTTGAGTATACACGAAAACACACTATTTGCGTTGACTTACTATAATAATTATGGCAGGGGTTATATGCGATAACGTCCTTAGATATTTGCCGACAAAAGAGATAGAAGAACGATTCTGCGTTCTCCTTCTTTCTCATTGGTGGGCGATACAGGACAATGTGTTGCCCACAGTTACACTGTGTTCAACTTATTTGCTTTCGCAGTGTAACTATCTAGGCACATTTGCTACCCACTGTCCCCCGGACAGTGTGCTTAACGCAATGTGCCTTCTCAAGGTTCGAGTCCTGCGCCAACAGTTGCTGCAAGTAATAAAAAAGAACACATTCTATATGAATGTGCTTCTCATTGGTGGGCGATACGGGACAATGTGTTGCCCACAGTTACACTGTGTTCAACTTATTTGCTTTCACAGTGTAACTATCTAGCCACAATGCTACCAACTGTCCAACCAACACTTGGTTACACGTACTGTGTCTTCTCAAGGTTCTCGTCCTTCCTCACATGTTCACTTCGTTCACTCCGTTAGCTCAAAAAAAACTGGAGAACGATTCTGCGTTCTCCTTCTTTCTCATTGGTGGGCGATACAGGACTCGAACCTGTGACTTTCTCCACGTCAAGAAGACACTCTCCCAGCTGAGTTAATCGCCCGTATTGTGTTAATCCACTTATATGTACTAGCATTATATATTACATGTTTGATTTTGTAAACTATCTATATGCAAAAACTGTTTAAGATACCAATTATCTCATGCTGTGTTATATGATAATTTATTGTCGAGATGAACGCTAGTGGGGGACTGGGCAACTATAGCTTGTTCGTTTTGAACACGCCATTCTCAAGTAGAACTTGAATTGTGTTGCACATGGTATTCAACTTATCCTCTGTGAGTTTCTTGCCGGATATTGCTTGTAGTCCCACGAAGTTAGATATACCCATCAGTACATATGCGAGAGTTTCTAGGTCTATATCCTCTCTTATCTCTTTCCCCGCCCTGATTAATCCGTACACGTAACTGGATGCAAAAACTCTATAATAGTTATAGAAAAGTTCCTTGTTGATATATAGAGATTCCCATATCAAATTGTAACATGTAGGATTGGCATAAGCATGTTTAATGAATGCACGCACACCAGTTACTTCTATCTCCAGTCTGGTCTTGCAACCCTTGATGCTCTCCCTCAAAGTGGTCTTCAACTCCCTCTCATACTTGGTCATTATGTATTCGTACATGGGATACTTATTGTCAAAATAAATATAGAATGTGCCAGTGCCGACCTCTGCCCGAGTGACTATGTCGCCTATAGTTGTGTTGAAGTAACCCTTAGTGTAGAACATCACCTCAGCAGCACTAACCAGCTTATTAAAACTCTTGATAGCAGTTCTACTGACCGGTTTTCTCACTCCGTCTATCATACACCGCTCCTCTGTGGAAAATTGAATAACAACCTTATTATTAGGGATGTAGGGCAAAATGTCAAGCAATCGACCAAAAAAAACAAGTGTTTAACACATTATTTCCCCAATGTGAAAAAAATGAGTATTCTTTCAAGTTTTTTTTCAAAACCCTATTGACATTACATATTCAACTTTGGTATAATAGTTTTGTGAATATGTGTTCATATTTTGCATATATATATTTTTTTCGTTAGAACACAATTATTATTACAGACTTAATAGGAGGATTTATGAGAGTATTCGTAGTAGCAGCTAAAAGGACGGCGATTGGCAGTATGCTAGGCAGTCTTAAGGATGTGTCACCCGTAGAGTTCGGTGCAGAGGTAGTCAAACAGATACTGTCCGACACTAAAATGAACCCAGCAGACATCGATGAGGTGATAGTGGGTAACGTATTACCAGCTAGCATAGGACAAGGAGTAGGCAGACAAGTTGCAATTAAGGCTGGCATTCCGGATTCCGTACCAGCTTACAGCCTCAACATGGTATGTGGCAGTGGCATGAAAAGTGTCATTAATGCTTACCTTGCGATAAAGGCAGGCGTATCCAACGTGGTAATAGCCGGTGGCGCAGAGTCTATGACGCGTGCCCCCATGCTTATCCCCAGCGCAGTTAGAAGCGGACACAAGATGGGCAATATGAATGTTGTCGACCACATGATATTCGACTCCTTAACTGATGCATACAGTGGAGACCATATGGGAATCACGGCAGAGAACATAGCAGAAAAATACGGTATTACTAGAGAGATGCAGGATGATTTTTCCATACTGTCCCAACAGAAGGCTATCAAATCAGTAGATGAAGGTCGTTTTGCTGATGAGATTGTGCCCATTGTCATCAAGAATAAGAAGGGCGATATAGTATTCGATAAGGACGAATATCCCAATCGTACAACCAGCAGAGAAAAACTGGGCACATTGCGTCCAGCATTTAAGCCTAATGGCACAGTTACAGCAGGTAACGCATCAGGTATTAATGACGGCGCCAGTTTTGTTATGCTCGCAAGCGAATGTGCAGTTAAGAAATATAATTTATCTCCACTGGTAGAATTAATTGGTATTGGTCAAGGTGGCGTTAATCCACAGTTCATGGGACTAGGTCCAGTGCCAGCTATACGTGCAGCACTTAAGAGTGCTAATATGAAACTAGGTGACATTGATGTGCTAGAACTCAATGAGGCATTCGCAGCGCAGTCTTTAGGAGTAGTTAAACTACTCTGTGAGGAGCATAACGTAGACAGAGAAGAACTACTTGCCAAAACCAATGTTAATGGTGGCGCTATTGCACTAGGGCACCCAGTGGGTGCATCTGGCAACAGAATACTAGTTAGTTTGATTTATGAGATGATACATAATAATAAGGAGATAGGACTAGCAAGTCTATGTATCGGTGGTGGCATGGGCACCGCAGTTATAGTAAAAAAGGTTTAGTTGCGTAAAATACGCACAATTAATACACAATAATTAAGGAGATATATTTATGAGATTACAAGGTAAAGTAGCAGTTATTACTGGTGGTGCTAAAGGACTAGGCGGAGAGATGGCACAACTATTTGCCAACAATGGCGCTAAAGTTATCGCCATTGACATGATACCGTTGACGTATGAGAATGCTAATGTAGAGTATGCTCAACTCAATGTTACGGACAGTGCACAATGCAAGCAGTTCTTTGATGATGTGATAGCCAAGTATGGTAAGATTGATATACTAGTCAACAACGCAGGTATTACCCGTGATTCAATGACCAGAAAAATGACTGATGAACAATGGAATGCCGTTATCGCAGTCAATTTGACAGGTGTGTTCAATCTGACTAGATACATTGGGCCACAGATGGAAGAGATAGGTGGGGGCTCAATTATCAATATCTCTTCTGTTGTAGGTATATTTGGTAATATTGGACAAGCCAACTATGCTGCAACCAAGGCAGGAGTTATTGGTTTAACCAAGACATGGGCTAAAGAGTTTGCCAGAAAAGGCGTACCGGTAAGAGTTAACGCTATTGCTCCCGGCTACATAATGACAGATATGATGAAGACTGTACCGGCAGATTTGCTCGAGAAGTTTGCTAAACAGACAATGCTTGGCAGACTGGGACAACCAGAGGAGATTGCCAAGGCAGCATTGTTCCTAGCCAGCGACGAAGCAAGCTATGTTACAGGACAATGTATCTCTGTCAATGGTGGTATGAGACTATAATCACAAGGAGCATATAAGTTAAAATGAAAGGTATTAATGTTGGTATCGTAGGCATGGGGACATATTTACCCAATAACGTAATGACGGCAAAACAAATAAGTGACGCTACTAACGGCGTATGGTCGGAAGAAGCAGTTATCACTAAACTGGGCATTAAACAGAAGCGCTTAGCCGGCCCAGAAGACGGCACGCAGGAAATGGGTGCCAGAGCAGCCAAGAAATGTTTAGAGAACACAGGTGTTGACCCATTAGATATAGACGTAATACTCTGTATCGGTGAAGAATGGAAAGAATATCCCTTGACTACTTCGGCTTGCTATATTCAAGACGCTATTGGTGCTACTAATGCGTGGGGAATTGATGTCCAGAATCGTTGCTGTACATGTGTGTCGGCTATGAAGATAGCAAGAGATATGTTAATGGCAGACGATGAGATAAATACCATTATGGTATGTGGTGGATATCGCAATGGTGACTTTGTCGACTATACTGATAAGAATATGTCAATGATGTACAATCTATCAGCTGGTGGTGGAGCTATAATTCTCAAGAAGAATTATGGTAAGAATCTACTTCTTGGCAGTAAGATAATGAGCGATGGCTCTCTATCTCGCACGGCTGGTGTTGAGATTGGTGGTATTGCACATCCATTTAATAAGGACAACATCGAGGAAGGGTACAAGTCATTAAGACTGCTCGAACCTCAAAAAATGAAAGACAGGCTCAACGAAGTAAGTATGCCCAACTGGTATCATTGCATAGATGAGAGTTTGCGTCAAGCTGACTTGACTCGCGCTGACATTGATTATCTAGATGTGTTGCACATGAAGAGGAGTGGACATAATGGTATGCTGGCTGACCTCGGGCTGACTCCCGAACAATCTATTTATTTAGAAGACTATGGTCATGTAGGACAAATAGACCAAATACTATCACTTGAACTCGCACTCAAAGAGGGCAAAGTTAAAAACGGCAGTGTCGTCTGTATGATAGCAGCGGGTATTGGCTATGTTTGGTCTGCTAATATCATTAAATGGGGAAAATAAATGACTGTATTTGATAACCTTGCCAGTACGTTACTAGGCTCACTACCATCAATCAGTGTGCTTGTACTCGCAACGCTAGCAGTAACACTCATATTCAAGACATCATATACGACTAACTTTGCACAGGGAGTTATCTCAGCAGTTGGTTCGTATCTTGTCATGGAGTTGATGCTATTCTACCGTGTGCCAATGTATATTGGTATATTGGCTGGAATAACTGCGGGTATACTAATAGGATTATTCATTGATATAGTGATATTTAGGAATGGTAGATATGTTAATGCCATTGGTAAGCAGATAATAACTATGGGTATGGTGTCTCTGCTTGTAGGCGTTATACCATTTGTATTCAAGACTGCCGGTCTAGAAGCCGTCTACCTAATGCCAATGGTTGCGCTTAACAAGTACGTTGTGTTGAGTAAAAACATAGCAATTCAAATCAATTCACTGGTCTACTTCGGCATATCTGCTGTGATTGTTACAGTAGTATTCCTGTTGCTTAATCTCTCCAAATGGGGACTAGGCGTAAGGTCTACTGCTAGCAACGAGCAAGTGGCAGGCATGCTAGGTATCAATACTTATGTTATAACTGCGGCGTCGTGGGCAATAGCGGGTGCGCTAGGTGCAGTATCTGCCACTATGTATGCAGGTTTTAATATGATGAGCAATAGCCTGTTCATGACCACAATTCAAGTCAATGCGTTTTTGGCATGTATTCTGGGTGGTTTTGCTACCTTCTACGGGCCGGTACTGGGGGCAGTCATTATCCCGCTCATATCTGCGTTGATAGGGTTTACGGCCATCTACATACCCACTCTATCCACTTGGCGTGAAGTACTGGTCTATGTAGTATTACTACTCTTAATTCTGTGGAAACCACAAGGTCTATTCGGGCCTCGTGCAGTAAGGAAGGTGTAATATGACAAGTACGCAATTTAAGAGCAGATTACTGTGCGACAAGACACCGTTAGAAAAAGAGACAGAGAGTATAGATAGTATCAAGAGAGCCCTTAAGAATCCTCTCAGTCAGTATATTATATTCGGTATAATATTGATTGCATTGCAGGCATTGTCATCACTGGGGGACGAACTTCGCATTACTATTATCAAAGTAAGTTTTATGTCTGCGCTGGGTAGCACATTGATATATAGTATGGTTTCCATCGGATTCTGTCTACTACTGGGTTACTCAGGACTAGCATCTCTCGGCACGGCAGGATTTATTGGAATTGGTGCATACTGTGCCTTCTTCTGCCTTCAAGAGTGGAATGTGCCATATATAGTGGCAATACTGTTCGCACTGGCTGTGTCCATAGTAATAGGTGTGCTGGTCGGATTCATTTCATTGAGAATCGAAGGTATCTACCTCGCAATTATTACCCTTGGACTTGCAGAGATATTGCGATATGCACTTCAAGCCATAAGGGCAACAATCAATATTAATTTGAAGAACATAGTACTGTTCGGTACAAAAATCGATAAAACAACGGTTTACTATCTGATAGTTATAGTGCTACTTATCCTGATGTGGATAACAAGCAATATGATTAACAGTCCAACAGGGCGTGCAATGCTTGCAATGAAAAATAGTACTTCGGCAGCACAGGCTTATGGTATATCGTTAATGAAGTACCGTTTGCTGGCATTCGTGCTATCCACTTGTTATGCGGCACTTGCAGGCGTTATGTATATGATGTATCTGCGCTCTGTATCAACATCAATGTCTACGTTATTCAAGCTGGCAACCTCCCTTAATATACTCGGTGCAGTAATCATTGGTGGCGCTAAGTCAATCTGGGGTGTGCTGGCCGGAACATTCATAATGTACGGCTTGAGTCCTATGTTCCTATCCGACGTCAAGTTCTTAACAGAGAACCCGACATTCATAACCCTATTCACAGGATTCTTGATTATCCTAGTGGTTATGTTCTATCCGGGTGGACTGGCTCAACTGGTACAACTGGGCAAGATTAAGATAAGTGCATTTATTAAGAAAGCAAAGGAGAAAAAATATGGCAAAAGTATTTAAGTCCTTGCTTCTGGGTATCTGCGACAAAACAATTATGCGCCTTAAGAACTCGTCTCGTAAGTACGAGATACTACAGAACCATAGAGTAGAGAGTAGCCTATCAAGACAAGTCAAGAAGAACAATGCACAGTTGTATAAACTTCTGGTTGCCACTAACACAGCAGAACAGATATTCGACATTAAGATGTATAAGGCTATCAAACAATATGACTTATCGGCGCATTGGACTCAGCGTGCAGTTAACACTAAGTACGCTAATGTTTGTTTCTCTAGTAGTGATAACATAGATGTATTAAACACAGCCAAACGGTTACACGCTGAACAGATAAATGAGATTGCCAAAAAGAGGGCTATTTATGTCGAGAAATGGAATCAACGCAAACAGGCATATCTAGCAACTCATATAGATAATCAAACCGTTATTGATAAGAGTAAACAAGACTTCGAACAACTGTTACAGAATGCTTGTGGAGAGATTGACGCGCAGTTCGAGACTAAGTATGCTGTTGCTCAAGACAAGATTAAGGTTCATCAGTCAATAACCGACCGTAAGTTAGCAAGTGCATTAGAGCGCAAGAACAAGCTGCTTCGAAATGAGTTCCAGCCACTATCTGAGGATACCGTTTTGTCCGTTAAGGACTTATGCATGTATTTCGGTGGTCTGCACGCAGTAGAGAAACTGTCTTTTGATGTTAAGAAGGGAGAGATATTCGGTCTAATTGGCCCTAATGGTGCAGGCAAGACGACGGTGTTCAACTGTATTACACAGTTCTATAAGCCGACTAGTGGACAACTGTTGTTTAATGATAAGCAGAATCAAACAATCAAACTAACCGACTATGCAGTGCACGACATTGTCCTACAAGGTATATCTAGAACGTTCCAGAATGTTGAGGTTATTAAGGAGATATCCGTTCTGGAGAATCTATTGATTGCAGCAACTAGATTCTATACATCTAGCATATTAGAACATGCGTTACATTTACCCATATTGAGAATTGAGGAAAAACTTATTAAGGATAGGGCACTCAATCTACTAGAACTTATGGGTTTATCCACATATAAGGATTGGTATGCATATGGTTTGCCGTATGGCATACTCAAGAAGATAGAGATTGCAAGAGCACTTATGGTACAGCCTAAACTGATTATATTAGATGAGCCAGCAGCTGGACTGAATGACACTGAGACTGCCGAACTTGCCAAGTTAATTAAACGAATAAGGGACGAGTTCAACTGTACGATACTACTTGTTGAACACGATATGTCGCTAGTTATGTCAGTGTGTGATAGAATATGCGCAATATCATTCGGCAAAGAGTTGGCAACAGGTACGCCTAAACAAATCCAAGCTGACAAGAGCGTTCAGGAAGCCTACCTAGGCGTTGTGGAGGAATAGATATGCAACCTATTTTGCAGTTAAAAAAATTAAGAGTGGCATACGGTCCGATACAGGCAGTCAAGGGTATCGATATAGATATCAATAAGGGACAGATTGTGGCACTACTCGGTGCTAATGGCGCAGGTAAGACATCTACTCTGCGTTCGATATCTGGCTTAACTAAAGTTTCCGGTGGCGATATACTGGTCAACGGCGAAAGCATAACCAACCATAAGCCCTATAATATAGTCAAGAAGGGTATAATGCAATCGCCTGAAGGTAGACTGATACTGGTTGGTTTAACCGTAGAAGAGAATCTTAAGGCAGGCGCGTATTCGTTGTGCACTAAGGTTGTTAACGGACAGCGTGTTACTGCTCGTGCACAGATGGAGAGTAATTTCAAGAGAGTGTACTCGTTATTCCCACGACTGGCAGAGCGCGCTAAACAACAGGCCAACACATTGTCTGGTGGCGAGCAACAAATGCTGGCAATAGGTCGTGCACTTATGGCAAGTCCGAGTATTCTATTACTAGATGAACCATCGCTTGGACTAGCACCACTGGTTATTAAGGATATATTCAACACTTTGCTACAGATTAAACAAGAGGGTACAACAATACTAATTGTAGAGCAGAATGCTCTTGCAGCATTAAGAATAGCCGATTATGCTTATGTACTAGAACTAGGTCGCATAAGTATGCAGGGGAGTGCTCAAGACCTGCAGAAGGAAGACAGACTAATTGAGGCATATCTCGGCGGTAATAAAGATTAATCAATTTGGTTGATAACCAAAATATATTTAAAATGACGGAGGGAAAGACCTCAAAGGAGTAAACTATGAAAAAAAGACTTATTGCACTATTGCTTGCAGTAACATTAATTGCTACAATGTTTGTTATGACTGCTTGTGGTAATAATCCCGAAACAGTTGCTCAAGGCGTAGATGAGACCAATCACGTAATCAAAGTTGGTAATACTGCTGCAACAACAGGCATATTTGCAGGTGTAGGCATACCATTCAACTATGCAATGGAAGCATACTTCTGGTATTTTAGCGAGCACACTGATGGCTATAGCGACGCAGCTGGTAACAAGTACACAATCGATTTTGTTCACTATGATGACGAGTTCGATGCAACCAAGGGAACAACATTTACTGAGAAACTGGTAGAGGACGATAAAGTTTTCGCACTAGTTGGACACTTTGGTTCTAACACTGTTGCAGCTACCGTTGACTATATTGAGGAGCAGAATATTCCTATGGTCTATGGTGTATGTGGTGTTAACCAACTGTACGGCACAGAAGGAAACGTTATGACCATTCAACCTATCTACAAGACAGAAGGTCGTTCAATGCTAGCTACCGCTTTTGCAACAACTGAGGGTGGTTTAGGACTAGGTGCAACCAAAGTTGGTGTTATCGCTACAACTGACGAGGCAGGCGCAAGCATTAAGGCCGGTATTGTTATTGAGCAAGAAGAACTGGGTAAAGTAACTGACACTGACATTTTCTATCAAGATGTTGATGCAAGCGCTAGTGACTACACAGCTGCCGTTACCGCTATTAAGAATGCTGGTTGCGAAGTAGTAATTATTGCTTCTAACCAAGGACCATTTGTAAACATTGCTAATGCATTCACAACTGTTGCTTATGACAATGTTGACATTTTAACATCCTATGTTTCTGCTAACTATGCTACAATGAGTGGTCTACTTGTATCTGGCGCATTAACTGCTACAAGAGAGATATATGCAGGTGCATGGCTAGTTACCGGTACAGCTCCATCAGCAACTAAGGGTTGGGCTGACTTCGAGAAATATGTAGAAGTTATGACACTATATGCTAAGCACAACAATGAGACACTATTAACTTCTTCTGACGCTACCTATGGTGCATATGTTACATTATGGTTTGGTGACAAGGACTGGGCTGCTGATGGTATCTCTGCATACTTCCTCAATTCATATGCTATGGCAGGTTATGTCGCGGCCAATGCATTCTGTCAAGGTCTTGCTAGAATGAGTGGCGAACTACTAACATGGACTGCATTTATCGATGCAATGGAAGAGGCTCCAATTGATGTACCAATGGGCACAAGCGTTAACTTTGCAGATGGTCAAAGAATAGGTATTGACTCTCTAGCAGTAAACAAGTATACTGTAGCTAACTATGCTGTTGGTGAAGTATATCGTACAATTACCGGTCTTGCTACAATCGAGGCTGGCTGTAACTAAACATTTATAACAAACAACGACAATTACAATAAGCATCTTATCAATGGGATGGGGAGGGTTATCCCTCCCCTGAACAAATACTATTAAAAAGGGTACATTATGTTTCAATTTGAGAAAAAGAATATTAAACTGGAAAAAGAAGAATACGCATACTTAGATATCGGCAACGGCCAACCAATTATTATGGTTCACGGCAATATGAGTAGTGGCGTACATTACTTGCCACTGATTGATGTTCTCAAACATAATTATAGGTGTATTGCGCCAGACTTACGAGGATTTGGTGATAGCAGTTACAACTGTGAGTTATCATCAATGGACGAACTGGCAGATGATTTGGCACAATTTATGGATGCGCTCAGTATCAATCAAGCCTACTTTATCTGTTGGTCGGCAGGCTGTCCAGTTACTCTCCTCTTTGCAGCGAAGCACCCTGAGAGAGTTAAATCCATATTCGCAATAGAGGGTGGTAGTCATAAGGGCTATCCTATCTATAAGAAGAATAAGGAGTTCAAGAGTCTATTCGGTAAGGCATACGAGAGTAAAGCCGAACTGGCCAAGGACCCTGTACAGGTCGCTCCTGTGCAGAATATGTTAGTCTCTAATAACGTAGCGGGTATGTCATCTCTGTGGGATGCAGTTATATACACTGTCAACAAGCCCCCTAAGGAAGACGCCGAAATCTACATTAAAGAGACAATGAAACAACGCTGTATTGTTGACCTGGACTGGGCACTGTCTAACGTCAATATGTCGCACGAGTACACTGCAGCCAGAATGGGGGATGGTAGGATAGATAATATTCAATGCCCATGCGCTTTTACAATGGCAGACAGAGATTATACTGTGCCACCGTGGATGGTAATGGAAAATGTCAATGCCATTAAGGGTGCTAAACTGTTATCCTACGTTAACTGTGGACACTCACCACTCGTGGATTGCATAGATAGGCTGGCGCAGGACGTAATGCAGTTTATATATCAACAATAATATTACTACGCAAATAATTCTTGTATTAAGAAAGGAGATAAATAAGAATGGCTAAGAAAATGACACTGAGTCAAGCATTGGCACTGGTTAAGTCAGGAGATGTTATCGTCACCGGACTGGGCTGTGCCGAGGGAAGAGAGTTTCTAACTCATCTACATGAGATTGCCGATAGAGTAAAGAACGTTACAGTTACCAACTGTTTACCCATGGGGGATTATCAGTTTTTTACCAATCCTGCATATAAGGATAGTTTTCAACTTGATGGTTGGTTCTATTCCCCTGCCTTGCGTAAAGCACATGCCAACGGCAACATATCCTTCATCCCCAACCACTTGCACTTAGCCGCTATTAAGAGACTAGACAATAAACGCACCACTATATATCTTGGTAACTGTACGCCACCGGACAAGCATGGATATGTATCGCTATCCCTGTCCAACACTTATGAGAAGCGTATGATGGCAGATTGCGACTATATTATACTCGAAGTTAACCCTAAATTGCCTCGCACATTCGGTGATGTTCAGATGCACGAGAGTGAAGTGGATATATTCATTGATGTGGACTATGATATACCAGAGATACCCGATGTTCCACCGACTGATAAGGACTTAATAATTGGTAAACTGATTGCCGATTACATCAATGATGGCGATTGTTTACAACTAGGAATAGGTGGTATCCCCAACGCCGTAACTAAATCATTGTATGGCAAGAAGAATCTAGGCATCCACACAGAGATGCTCACTACCGGTATGGCTCAACTGGCCAAGGCAGGTGTCATCAACGGTCGCTGTAAGCAACAACAGAAGGGTAAGATGGTGGCTGCATTCGCAATGGGTACCAAGGAATTATATGATTATATGGACGATAACCCCGCATGTTGCATAATGGATGGCGGATACGTTAACGACCCAATGGTAATAGCTAAGAATGATAACCAAATATCGATTAACACCACCATAGAGGTAGACATAACTGGACAGTGTTGCAGTGAGAGTATAGGCTCTATGCAGTTCTCCGGTAGTGGTGGCCAGAGTGATACAGCATGTGGCGCACAGAAGAGCAAGAACGGTAAATCATTCATTGCACTGTACAGCACGGCAATGGTACGCAATAAGGTAACAGGGGAAAAAGAGGAGGTAAGCAAGATTGTCGCCCAACTCAAGCAGGGCGCAGCAGTAACGCTATCTCGCAACGACTTGCATTACCTAGTAACGGAATACGGTGTGGTCAATTTAAGAGGCACATCGATTAAAGAACGAGTGGAGAGAATAATCAGTATTGCACATCCACAATTTAGAGAACAGTTAACTAAGGAAGCTTACGATCTTGGCATAATAAGATAGAATCAGCATGTATTTTAATTTTAATGATAAACAGATATATTATGAAACACACGGCGAGGGAAAACCCATAATTCTGCTCAACGGTGTGATGATGAGTACGATTAGTTGGGTACCCTTCATACCTTCGATGTCTCAAGACAACCAACTTATACTAGTAGATTTTCTTGATCAAGGCAAGAGCGACAGAATGAGTCAACCATATACACAGGACTTGCAGGTTGAGGTATTAAGGGCATTGCTTGACCACCTCAATCTAGACAAGGCATCAATAATGGGCATCTCATACGGTGGCGAAGTTCTACTTAAGTTCGCTATCAAGTATGGTGACAGAGTGGACAGGCTACTGCTATTCAACACCACAGCCAAGACGTCTAATTGGCTGAGAGATATAGGCAGAGGCTGGAATAACATAGGACAGACACTAGACGGACAGACCTACTATAATATCACAATACCGGTAATATACAGTAGCGGGTTCTATCAGCGTGAAAGTGCTTGGATGAATAAGAGGGAAAAGGTGCTAGTACCACTTTTTTCTAGTAAGGAGTTTCAGGCTAGAATGAAAAGGTTAGTGGACAGCGCAGAACAGCACGATTGTCAAGCAGACTTGCAGAAGATTAACAATCCAACACTTATTGTTACATGTATGCAAGACACCCTTGTGCCTAAGGTCGAACAGGACTATTTGGCTCTACACATAGCTAACGCCCAGTATGTGGCAATCATGGACTCGGGACATGCGAGCATGTACGAGAAACCGCTGTTATTTACCTCACTTGTACTGGGTTTTGTCAACGCAAAACAAGCAATATTTAATATTTAGGAGAGGGCAGAAGAAATGAATATTTGGCACGATATTTCACGCAACAGAATTAAGGCTGATGACTTCATCGCTGTAATCGAGATTGTAAAAGGTAGCAAGAAGAAGTACGAATTAGACAAAGAGACAGGTTTAATTAGATTGGACCGTGTGCTATATACTTCGACACACTATCCTGCCAACTATGGTCTTATACCACGCACCTATGCAGATGACGATGACCCACTGGACGTACTTGTGATATGCAGTGAACCACTTGATCCTCTGATTCTGGTAAGGTGTTATCCAATCGGTGTAACTACCATGGTTGACAACAACGAAAAGGACGAGAAGATTATAGCAGTACCCTACTCTGACCCAATGTATAATTGTTATAAGGATATCACTGATTTGCCGACGCATGTTTTTGATGAAATTAAACACTTTTTCCTCACATATAAACAGTTAGAGGGTAAGGCAACTGTTGTTGATGAGGTGCAGAATGCCGAAGTGGCAAGACAAGTTATTCAACGAGCAATGGACAGGTATGATGAAGCGTTTAGAGAACATTTCAAGTATAATGCTTAATGCTCATATAACTATTTTGATAGATAGAACAACCCTCTCGTTAGCTATGAGAGGGTTGTTCTATATTGCTTGATAATTGCCGTTACATGTGCTATATTGAAATTGAAGTATCATAGTTAGATAGTTGAGAGGTAATAGATGAATCTATACATAATAGGTGGCACAATGGGAGTGGGCAAGTCAACGGTATGTAGCATACTTAAGGAGCAGTTAATGCAATGTGTGCTGTTAGAGGGCGACTGGTGTTGGGACGCCAATCCATTCATAGTTAATGAGGACACCAAGTCAATGGTTGTGGACAATATCTGTTATGTTCTTAATAACTTCCTGCATTGCGTGCATTATAACAATATTGTGTTCAGTTGGGTATTACATCAACAGTTTATCATAGATGACATACTGTGTAGACTGGACTTGACCGACTGTTCAGTTAAATGTTTTTCGCTTATGTGCAACGAACAAGCATTACGCACCAGATTAGACGGAGATATAGCGCGAGGCCTACGCAAGGCAGACATAGTGGAAAGGAGTATCAGTAGATTGCCATATTATGACAGTCTTAACACTATTAAGATTGACACGGTTGACAAGACTCCGGCACAGATTGCGCAAGCAATAATTCAATCACCGTTCAACAAGGAGAGAATATGATTACTATTAGACAGGAATTAGAGAAGGATTATAGAGAGAACGAAACGCTCATAAGGGAGGCATTCTGGAATGTATACAGGCCAGGCTGTGTGGAACACTTTATACTGCATAACTTACGTTCTACACCCAATTTTGTTCCGGACTTATGCTACGTAATGGAACAGGACGGTCAACTTATAGCCAGCATAGTGTATTCTATGGGCAGTCTCCAGTTGAATAACGGCAAGAGCATGCCCATGCTGAGTTTTGGCCCATTGGCAGTATTGCCTCAATACCAAAGGTGCGGTTGGGGTAGTGCTATGGTAAAGTACACTCTAGATTTCGCACGCAAGAGGGGATATCCCGCAGTGGTAATATGTGGTTCACCCGACTATTATTCGAGATTTGGTTTCCTTCCTGCATCTACATATGGCATACACCATGAGTGTGTGGAGCGCAGTGATTCTGCGCCGTTCTTTATGATTAAGGTGTTCAATGAGGAAATGATAGGAGCTCTTCAAGGTGTGTATTATGAACCGAAGTGCTTCACGGAGATTAATCAAGAACAATTAGAGCGATACGACAGCGCATTTACGCCCAAAGTCAAGATGAAAAAAGAAGGTCAGTTGGTATAGATTGAACACTGTGCACAAGAACGGTTGAAGTTACACACACTACTTGCATGTACAGCTAGAATTATTCAGTTATTGTTAGTTAATGTATCGCCTACGACAGCATAACCCACACTTTTTGACAACTCGCCTAGATTAAATTATCAGCAAGTGATAAGCAATAAGAGTAGTACAGCTGGTAAGTAATTAACAGCGCATTAGCACCCGACTAATAGTGATTGGGTTAGAGTCAACAGCAATAATGCTGATACGTATAGCACATTTATCCTTAAGTTAAGATGAATAAAGAAGGTCAGTTGGTATAGATTGAACACAGTATACTCATGGTTGCCAGTGCTCGAATAATAGTTCAGCAATACCTCTACGCATATACTACCCAAGCATATAGTATATTGTAAGTGCGACTATATAAGAATTATCTATGAATGAGAACATGTAGATTAACGCTATTATCATACTTAATGCGTAGTTATGGTTAGATGACAGATTATAATTAATCAGTGACCAAGAATATAGAATGAATGTTACAGTAGAACTAATGGATAATGAAGTGATTGAAGTTTGGACCTAATGGACAATGATGTAATTGAAGACTTGCATCTAGACAGAATTATGATGACTCTATAGAGGATACAGAATGAATGATACAGTAGAACTATTGGACAACGAAGTAATTGAAGATTTGCAACTGGATGGATTGAGAATTATTCAGCAGAAAAACGGCTACAGATTCACCACAGACGCTGTACTCCTAGCTAATAGCGTACAGGGCGCCAAAGGCAAAACAGTTGTCGAACTAGGCAGCGGAAGCGCTGTTATCTCTATCCTCGTAGCCCATAAGCAACAGCCTAGATTAATACATGCCGTGGAGTTACAACCTGACCTAGCCCAAATGAGCGCCCGTAGTGTGGAACTGTGCAAGTTACAAGATATAATCAGCATAATCAACGCCAATATTCAGGGCATTCACAACACAATCGGCAACAATATTGATATAGTTATATGTAACCCACCGTACAGAGCAATAGGTAGTGGACTGATGCAGGAGAATGACAGTCTTGCCATATGTCGGCATGAGGTGGCTATAACGCTTGAACAGGTGATAGATAATGCAAGTAAACTATTACACGATAAAGGCGTTTTCTACCTAGTACACCAGACCCAGAGGCTTGCAGAGATAATAATGCTGTGTAGTAAGTATAACATGGCCGTTAAACAGTTGACACCCATTATTGCACGAGAGGGTGAGGAAAGTAAAACCATATTAATAAGAGCAGTCAAAGGTGGCAGAGAGGGTTTAGTTATGAATAGCCCAATAGTTGTATTCGACCAGCAAGGCAATTACACGCAAACAATCAATCGCTTATACAGCATAGAGTAATCTCGTATATGATACCCTGCGGATAGATAATCGGCGCTTAATCGCTCTGCATATTATCTCGTACATGCCGTAATAGCAGTTGATTATTGTCACTTATTTTCATAGAAGCGAATCGACCTTGTGTTATATTTCGCACAAATAACACAGATTTTCACATAATCAACACACTAGTCTACATATATGGGCTGATAAGAGCTACGAACTTAAGTTTTTATGCTTTTTTGTGTTAGTTTTACAAAAGACTATTGACTAAAAAACGGATGTGTGATAACATATAAAAAAATAATGTACTACTGGTAATGGGGCAATTAGTAATCTTATTATACGTAGTAACCGACACCACGCCAGATAGCATACCAAAAGGTATTGCTGTTGTTGGTGTTCTAA
The DNA here is from genome assembly GCA_028698585.1 of Clostridia bacterium. Lineage (GTDB taxonomy): Bacteria > Bacillota > Clostridia > Christensenellales > CAG-314 > STF1-98. Next base: position 55,653 of record JAQVWG010000002.1, read on the forward strand.
TTGATAAATAAACTTTTATATAAACAGGAGGTTTTTATGTTTAAGAAACAGATTATTGAGCCAAAGGGAGCAATGCTTGTGGGGGTACGTACGCTCGATGGCATCAAGAAGAACAGTAGACTAGTCGTTCCTTTCGGCTACGAGGCATTATTTATTGCCGGCAACATAAGGGAAATATATCAGCCAGGCGTCTATAATCTAGCACAGAGTGATGACTACGCGTGGGTATACTTTGTTAACAAGGCCATCGCAACCACGGAGACGTTCAAGGAAGATAATCTAGGTCTATATCTATTCGACTCCTATCTCAATATGCCCATCGAGGTATGCGTAGAAGGCATGATTTCCTTCGCAGTCAAGGATACTGAGAAAGTCATAGAGAGTTTTGCCAACGCATCAGAACTCACAGGCAGTGATTTGCTCGCAGCATACAAGCCTGTTGTGTATATGGAGATTAAGACGGAGTTGGCTAACCTAATGAAGCCCGAAGAGATTAATATCTTCAATACAGCCCTGTTTATTAAAGATGCATCTCTCAACCTACAGAGAACGCTTAATGCCATATATGATGCAGTAGGCATCGAAGTGCGTTCCTTCTATATCACAAGCGTTTCCACCACAGAGGCGCTCAAGGATATACTAGATAAGGAGTATGCAGATATTCAGAGACTCAACATAAGAGATACATATAATAACAACAGGGATATGCTCGCACTATCCTCATATGAGCAGAAGGCAAGGATATATAAGGAATACGGATTCGCAGGATTGACCGAGGCAGAGAAGGACAGGGAACAAGAGAGAGTAGAGGACCGTGCTAAACTGTATGCAGAGACCAAGTACGAGGAGGAGCCCAGACCTATCCCAATCAGTCCTATCGCACCTACCAACATCAATAATACCACAGTATATCGCGCACCAGAGGTATGTGTTGAAGAGGATGAGGATGGACATTCCTGTGCTTGCCACAGTAATATAGAGGAAGGAGTAGAGAGTTGCCCATTTAGTCTTGACTATGGCGCTAAAAAGGGGGATAAGTAACAATGTATTTAAAGAAGACTAACATACTTGCTCTTCCATACAGGCAGTTCAATGCAGAATTGACCAGAGATAATCAACTGTTCGCCCAACTGGACGAGAATAATTCTGTACATACTGACAAGTTGGCTGGTGCAGTTGCTTTTCAGACTTCATTTATTGATATCGTACCCTACAGATTACTGACCAACAGAGTGCTAGAGGCATATCTTGTTGCTAAACTTCAGGAGAGCGAAGCACAAGAGAAGACTATGTGGGAGCAAGAGGTCAGTAAAGAGCAAGAGAAGGCTGTCCAAGTAGACGAGCTAGACAATTGTGAGAGTAAGTGCATTAGATACGAGCAGAAGCCCGAACCCAAAAAAGAATGGATACCCATATTCAGTCAATCGTTTAATGGCAGTATCTGTTTGAGATTCGTGTGCGAGTCTGTATTTGACGGATTTGATGCCGATTTGGGCGCACCTGCAGAATATTATAGTAATTTTGAGGTTAAACTCAAGATAGAGGACTATGTCGCATTCCTAGACAACATGGATATTGCGCTGGGCGATATTGATATACGCCACGTTAAAGAAGCCTTTGACAGAATAATCAAGGCTAGAATTGACAATATCATCGCAGAATATGTACTATCCAAAAAAGTAAGTTATTTTAAACTGCCGTTGCACTATAAGGTTATCACCGAGCACATCAAGAAGGAAATTGATTTTGTATCTATGGGCATGAGTTTAACGTACGTTACTATCAATAACATTTCTATACCTGCCAATGTAAGGCGTGCCTTGTTCGAGGAGTACACCAATGTTCGTGTCAACAAGATAAGAGATGACTATCAGAACAAGTTGGACCAAACAGCGCTCAAATTACATAAACAGAAGGCACTTATCTATAAGGAGACTCAATTCCCAGATACATTGACTGAGACTGATAAGGATAGAGCCAACCAGAGATTCATCGATAGAATCAAGAATATGCCCAAGACTATCGAGAGAGAGAAGATAATCAATAACGAGATTAGGTATCAACCATACCCAGTCCAATCACAACCAACTGCAATAGGTGTTGAGGACAACAAGGTCGAGTCAGCACAAGAGGAGCATGTTGACGAGTCTAATAATGTTAAAGAAGCACAAGCAGTCGATAACAAGCCAGAAGACAGGGAAGAGAATGGCGAAGTCTACTATGATGATCGTATAATGCGTAAACAGAGTGGAGTCTTGGCATTCCTGTGTACGGTGGCTACAGGCGCACTGTTAGGATTTATACTATCCCTCGTATTTACTGAACCCGGTGGCATTCTACTGGCTGTGTTTATTGCGTTCTGTCTAACAGCAATAGCTTTGATTATTACCATGCCACTCATTAGCAGACATAATGATAAGGTTGAGTTATTAAGTGCAGATTATATATCGGTTAAGGATGACCATTTGCCACCCAAGGAGCAGGAGACTGTTAAAATAGGCAAAATGGTTGTTACCAGATATGCAGATGGTCAGGTGCTTAATGTTGAGCAAAAAAGCAAACAAACAGTTGTTAGAGTCAAGAAAGAGAAGGTTAAGAAATCTAAGGCTTCCAAGAAGAGCAAGAGTAAACCCATTGACGGAGTAGCACTGGTACCTGTTACTGAGCAACCTGCTGAATCCGCAGTGCAACCCGAGCCGCAACCTAGTCAACAAGTGCAGTTGCCACAGGATATTCAGCCCGTGCATGAAGTACAGCCGGTAGAGGTCGAGGCTACAGATAAGAGTCAAGCGGAATAAGCTTACATATACCCTAATAATAGTTACACATTTGCCCTTGTAGCCTATTGCAAGGGCAAATATTAAGTATAGGTACTTAACTAGCAGTAAAGCAACTAGCATTCTCAATAATGCTTACTGTGTATGTTCTTTACTTAATGTTAATCCAATTTATTAGTCAATATATAACTATATCACTCGTAATATCAGTCTACCGTTATAGCAATACTATTGAGTGGTTAAGTTAATATTATCACTAGATAGTCAGTAACAAGAATGTGATATTAGTTGTTGCGCATATTATTCTTGTTGGCATAGCAAGCGTCAATATTAATTAATCGGGGCATATGACATAACGACTACTATATATGCGCCATAATGTCAGCATATACGCGCATATAGTGAGGCACGGTTCAATAATGATTCAAGTATATATCGTAGCAACACCCATAGGCAACAGTGCCGAGATAACGTACAGGGCAGTACAAGTGCTCAATAGCGTAGATGTCATTTATTGTGAGGACACACGACACTCTGCACCCTTGCTTGCAAGATACGACATTCATAAACCACTCAAAGGCTATCATAAGTTTAACGAGAAGAATGCTTGTTCTGGCATATTCGACGAGTTGTCCGACAATAAGACTATAGCAGTAATTACAGACGCTGGTATGCCCGCCATTAGTGATCCGGGCAATATACTTGTCAATGCACTCATTGACGCTCAAATTGAGTATACCGTCGTGTCTGGTGCGTCCGCATTTGTCAACGCATTCGTAATGTCGGGATTTAGCACTCCATTTACATTCATTGGTTTCCTTCCTGATAAGAATATTGACAGGCAACGGTTGTTAGATGGCGTTAATATTAATAATACCTTGATTTTTTATTCTGCCGTACACGACGTTATAGAGGACTTGCGCTATCTACATCAAGCGCTGGGTAACAGGAAATGTATGGTAGCAAGGGAAATCAGTAAATTATATGAGCAGAGGATATTCGGCACACTGGGAGATATAGATATAGATACCTGTAAAGGTGAGTTTGTAATCGTCGTTGGTAGTTGCGTTGCAGACAATCAACTATGTTCTCTCTCTGTCGAGCAACATTACAATCACTATATTAATTGTGGATACGATAGGAATCAGGCAATTAAACAGGTTGCAAAGGATAGAGGCGTACCCAAGAATACTATTTATAGTTTACTGATTAAGAGCAACACGCAGACTGAAGGAGAGGATATATGAAACGAGTGATATTCTTTATTATACTAATACTACTGGTGCTATTCAACCTATACTGCATATTACTGGCACCATATATACCGTCAATTAGTGTGTTCGGCAAGACAGACGCAGTAACCATGCAGTTAACTGGATGTATATCTGCTTTTCTCGCCAGTTTTTTGGCATTCTTTGGTGGATATACCAAAATACTGTCTACTCGCACAGCTAACCGCGTATTGACCGTGTCGGCAACCATTTATCTATTCATACAACTGCTGTATTTAGTGGTTGTGTTAGTTGCCATTAAATATATTGATGTACTGACGGATTGGTTCACATGGGTACGGTAGTATCATATTGGCCTGTATATTATAAGGTACATTTATGAATGTTTCCTTTGGTAATGGCTACTCATGATTCGCAACATTGTCTAGTACATAGATTCGATATAATACCGATGCGATACATTGTGTGTATTAAGAATTAGCGAATAGTAGTTTTTTTTCTTGAGTATTAATTAGTTATCAACAGTTGTCTAGTAATTAAGATTTGCTTTAGACCCTTTTATACTAATGACGAGATATCGAATTGTTACAATAATAATGAGTTAATCGCCTAGCGCACCTATGTACGCTAGGCTCTTTTCTTGATGTTGACCACTGTAGTAAACGTATTAAGTATCACATATTATCTATGCACGGTCTTAATTTATGTACAAGTGTCATTTACTGCCATTATTAGTGCTAGTAAGCAGTTTATCCAGTGTAATATACAGAGTCGGCATCACTTGCTCTATATCATCTTCATCGAATATTCCGTTCATTAACATTCTAAGCGCCTGTATGCGCTCCTCTCGGTCTTGATTGTTAGCAAAAATGCCCTTACAGTTGACTACCAGAGTTTGAACTTGTCCAACCAACGTATCGAGTGTCAACTGATTGTTGAGCAGTTTCTCCTTAATGTCTGTTAAATCTAACAGACAGTCGTAAAAAACCTTGAACAAATCATCCTTGAGTAACTGTTTAAGGCTCTTGCCATCAATACTGCTCCAGAACTTGTACATTGCAGTGGATAGTGCGCCAGAATACATTCCTCTTTGCACGTACTCAATCAATGCACCACCCTTGTTATACAGTTCGCCGTACACTATACTGAGTATTACTGCCACAACGAAAGGGATAAATACGCATGGGTCCAATCTGTGCGACAAGTCAATCACTGTCTTGTTAACAAACAATTTTTTGATAATGGCCGTCAGCAGACAACATATTGTTGCTATACATGCGATGTCCCAGTTGCCTGCACTCATATGGTCAAAAATGGTCGGGATTAAGGTGTCAGTCATCTTTTTATCTCCTATTTTGTTCAAAAAGGGTGGACAACCCTGAATATTCTAACCACTTTTGCATTATTTTTTTTGCTATGTATCACGCTAGCCATACCATTATACCACCATAATCTGTCAAATAACCTATTGACTGCCAAATATTAATACCTACTGCGACATACTCTTATCTCATCTCTGCATGCACTTAATAATATACATAATCAGTAGATTAATTCTGTCCAAAAACCGTTGACATTTGGTATCGCATTTGCTAACATAAGTTGTCCTATGAAAAGAATCAATGTAAAACTGTTAATACGTAATTATTTAATGCTCATTATTGGTGCATTCTTGGGTGCGCTGGCAATGTATATTTTTGTGTTACCCAACTATATAGTGCCCGGTGGCGCAAGTGGTATAGCGTCCATTCTACAGTACTCCATTGGTTTGCATGCTCAATATGGTCTAATACTGCTTAATATCCCATTACTGGTGCTATCCTGCATTTTTTTGTCACGGGACTTTGCCATAAAAACTATTGTTGTAACTGTGCTGACATCAGTATTCTTGTCTTTAATAGAACTGGTAAAACTGCCGGTATTCCAAGGGGAAATGCTGGTATCTGTCGTGTTCGGAGGTGTTATTGGTGGTATTTCGTTAGTGTTCTGCTATGTCGGTGGGGGCAGTTCCGGCGGAACGGAGATAGTAGCACGCTTAATTATGAAAAAGAATCCCGAAGTGCAAGAGGGTAAAGTGTTAATCATCTGCAACTTGTTCATTATGACTGCCGGTGGATTCTTTACACAGGCTGAGGGGTATGACTTATGGATTGTGGTCTATTCGTTGATATATAGTTATGTGTGCTCCTTCGCTCTTGACAGACTGATGAGTGGATTCGATCCCATTGTCAAGTTTAGCATAATTACACGTAAGCCCATCGAAGTATCTCAACAGTTGATGCAGTATCTTAACCGAGGAGTGTCCTCCATAGAGACATATGGTGGCAACGGACAACAGACAGATTACTATATGCTGGTAGCGGTAGTGCAGTTTAGACAGGCGCCCATGATTAAGAAATTACTCCAAGACACCGATGCAGATTGTTTCGCATTCACCACAGACATAGACTACGTAGTATCCAGACCTGACTTTAATATGAGGTATACCAAATGAACACGGAAAGAACATTTAGACCAAAATCTTTAATATATACACTGCTCTCTGCACTATTGCGTGGGGTGGGCGTCCAGTTGTTCCTTATACCTAATGCCTATATACTGGGCGGAGCACTGGGTATTGCCAGTATTATCGAAGTATATTTTAGCGACAAAATACCTTTCTTATGGGCATGTTATTTCCTTATCGTTATTAATATACCCTTACTTATTATAGCGAGGTTGAAGATAGGTAAAAAATGGACGGTAAGAACAATGGTCAACGTACTGGCAACAGCGCTAGTAATGTGGCTTATTAAGTTTTTTGACGTTGCACAACTACTAGGAACTAATAACAATGAGAATGGAGTTCTATTCGCTATTGTGGGTGGCGTGATGAGCGGAATGGCGCTACCTATGATGTTGAGCGTACACGGCTCAACTGGTGGATCAGATGTGTTGGCTGTCTTGTTCAGGAGGAAGAACAGTAGCGCAGTGGTTATGCGCACCATATTATATATGGATATAGTTATTTCCGCTCTAGGTGCCATAATTCTACTCTCATTTGATGTAATGGTATACTCCGTAGTTGCCCTTGTTGCAAGCGAAATTATCGCAGAGATAATGTATAAGGGTTATTCTTCGGCAATTCTGTTGGAGATAGTGACAGATAAACCGGACCAAATATGTAATGCGTTGATGACTGAGTTGAAACACGGAGTAACTAATGTTAAGGTGAAGGGTATGTACAGTAATACCGATAAATCAATGGTGGTCTGTGTTGTATTCAAACGCCAACTTGTTGCTAGTCGTAAACTGATTCGCACTATCGACCCTAACGCATTCGCATATGTACTCAATGTTAAGGAAGTGGTTGGACTGGGATTCAGGAATAAGGAGGAAGAACTGGAAAAACCAGAAAAATAAGACACATACATAATATAGGTTATACTAGGTATGTACTTGTGTGTTCAACATAATTAGAAGGTCTGTTAATTATTAATAACTACACTGCTTAATAATGGGTGCATAACTGATAGGGTAGACCTATAATTAGATATATCAATACTAATGGTAGATAATGGACGAGGAGCAGTTATACTGCTCCTCACTTCTTATCTATAATTATGTGCTATTCAATACATGCTCACAGTGATATTAGCTACAGATTGACAGGTCTAAGTGGGTGAGTTATTCAGCGGTCCGTTAATTCAAGTGCAAGTGTAACTAACTATGTTAGGATAGCGTGTACCACTTGCATAATGGTGACAGGTGGTTGCTTGTTATCAAGAGTTGAATAATGTTTAATGCACACAGGTCAATATGATAATGTATCTAATATAAGTCAAGGCACTACGTATTAATCGTAAATGAGCGTACATAGTCGATAATCTATGTTAATTATTATTGCCTTGACCATTGTCTGCCTTAATATTCTGTTGTATTATGTTGTTATTTTGATATTGTGCCTTGAGTACTGTTACATCCACAACATGTGCATTGAGCTACGTTACTTGTTATCGTTATTGCTAGCACACTTACTATTGTTATCCTTACCATATATGGTATCGTATATGTGTCTTGCATAGATTGACGCTACATTGATACCGGTTACCGACTCTATACCCTTGAAGAATGCGTTGCCATTAACTTCGCACAGCACAGGCCGACCATTCTCTCCACTGAGTATATCTATGCCACAGTAATCCATATTGAGAATAGTGGCACATTTTTCGGCCATAGCTCTATAACTGTCAGGTAACTCGCATACACTGCCCTGTCCACCCGTCTCAATATTACTGCGAAAATCGTTAGCATTATAGCGTTGCATATATGCAACAACTTTTTTATTAACCAGTATAACCCTAGTATCTCTGCCCTTGCTGGTACTTATGAATTGTTGATAGATATGAGGTAATCCTCTCAGCAGGTGATATTTACTCTCCAACTGTTGTCTGTCGTTTATTAACCACACTTGTGCGCCCAGTGAGCCGAAACATTGTTTAACAATAATGGGAAAACTCAGTTGACTGCACACATAGTCAAGAAAAGGTTGACAGTCGTATTCTACTGAATAGTTGAGTGGGGATATGATAGTTTTGGGTATATTAATACCGTTGTTTGCAAGCGTGATATAGGTGCACATTTTGTCATCACTCAGGATAAGACTCTGACTACTGTTGAATACTGTGTATCCAGCCCTCTCTATCATCTCTGCTATATGCTTATCTTTATCTAGATATATGACAAAATCATATCCGCGAAAGTTAGTCACAATCTCATTGTTAGATATGCAAACAGTATCTACGTTACTCCTGACATCCATCGTAACGCCCAACACGCCGAACTCCTCCGTCAGCCTAGATATCTTGTTGGTTTGACCCTCGCCACAGGCAAAAGCATTGATAATTATTAGCGCTTTTTTCATGCATTAATTGTATCATAAAAGTAGTCAAAAACGCTATAAAAAAAATATACTTTATGCTAGAATATGTTCATGAAAAAATTATTAGAAATTATGTTGAGTTATTACGCCCAGAGCAATCCAGTTAGACTGCATATGCCGGGCAATAAGGGCAAGCTCACCCTTGATGGTAGATTTGATATTACCGAGTTACCTTGTAGTGGTAACCTGTTATATCCTAACACTTGTATCGAAAGCGCTCAACAACAGACTGCTACAGTATATGGTAGCAAGCGCTGTCGATACCTAGTCAACGGTTCAACCATAGGTATAATGGGTATGGTAGCCGTTGCTGTCGGCGACATATTAATGCAACGCAACAGTCATATAAGTGCGTACAATGCATTAAGGCTATTTGATAAGAGGGCCTATGTTCTCAACAACATTCAACAGTCGTTATTGGGCAAAGCCATTACCGTTGAACAGATTGATAAGGCAGTTCGTGCTAATCCTTCTATTGGTACTGTACTATTGACCAGTCCTAACTATATGGGTGATTGTTGTGATATCGTCGCTATTAGTAAATATTGTAAACAAGCCAATCTAGTACTGATGTGTGACTCGGCGCATGGGGGACACCATATGTTCTCACCACTACTACCCGAGAGCGTCACGCCGTACTGTGACCTGTGCGTTGTGTCGGTTCACAAGGACCTAACCTCCCTGACCCAAACCGCATTAATGTTGGGCAACAATGATAGACTGTTCGACCTAGCCAACTACACAGTGGGTAGACTGACATCAACCAGCCCTAACTACATTATGCTGTCTAGTATAGAGAGAGCAGTAGTAGATGCATATGAGAGGCCAGATGGTTACACTCAGTTATCGCAAAGCGTCAGTCGATTGAAGAGCCGACTGGAGAATGTCGTCCGTTTCAAGCCAAATGACGACTTTACACGCTTAGTTATTGATACAACTAGCCTCAATATGACTGGCGAAGCAGTCTACATGGAGCTCGAAAAGCGCAATATATTCTGCGATGTTTTTTCGCCACATTATGTCATTATGCTACTCTCTGTCAATAATACCGAACAAGATTTTATTGCACTTGAAAGTGCCATAAGGGATATCGAGAGCAAGTGCGACCATGATGCTATTTTGCCCATAATAACCTTGCCCCACGTAGGCGACATTGAGGTCGTGGATAACTTGCTGGGCGAGACGGAGTTGGTACCATTTAATGAATCTGTAGGCAGAATATGCGCAGACAATGTTGGTATAGCTCCACCCTGTATACCATTGATTCTGGCTGGACAGGTTATTACTCAACACCGCCTAGATGAGATGAAGGGCAAGCCAACCGTCAATCTTGTCAACGGTGCCATAGAGGTAGTTAAATGAAGGATTTTATTACAATCGAAGGGTGTGAGGGTGTAGGTAAATCCACGCAGATAGACATTCTCAAGCAGTACTGCGCCGACAATGGTATTCCAGTATTGTTTACTCGTGAACCAGGTGGTAGCCGTGTGGCAGAGAAAATACGAGATATAATACTGGACGCAGACAATGTAGAGATATGTGATATGTGCGAGGCATTTCTGTATGCCTCTAGCCGTGTGCAACACCTTGAGGAGATAATTATTCCTGCACTTAATAGTGGCAAAAAAGTTATTTGTGACAGATTCGTTGATTCATCCTACGCATATCAAGGCATTGCTAGAGGACTGGGACTAGACAGAGTTAAGCGCCTTAATCAACTGGCAATAGGTGAGTATATGCCACAGTATACTATTTTTTTGGACCTTTCACCCAGAAAAGCATTCGACCGAAAAGGTGGCGCAGATATACACGACAGACTAGAAACTCAGGATTTACGGTTTCACGAGAGAGTGTATGAGGGATACCAGTTGCTGATTGCTAACGAACCGGATAGATTCATCATTATAGACGCCAGCGGCACCATAGAACAGGTGCATGAGCAGATTATAGCTCAATGTAAGGATAGGGGTATCCTGTAATGGATTCGATTAGACTACTACTGTCAATGGAATCTATCAAACAGGTACAGGCAGACTTTGCCAACGGGCACGCGCATCACGCATACATTATAGAGGGAGAGCAGTCGCTATTACCACAGACGCTTAGAATACTATCCTGCTTTGCGCTGTGTTCTCAAGGTGGATGTATGCACTGTGTGGACTGCATGAACGCTACCAAAGGTATACATGTAGATTGTCTCTCGTATCCTAAGAATGATGACAGTCCAATATCGGTGGATGACGTCAATTCACTTATTAACGAAAGTATAATGTGTCCAGTGATATCTGCTAATAAAGTTTTTCTTGTCAATGCCACAGTGCCGTCAATGACCATTGATTGGCAGCATAAACTGCTTAAATCATTAGAGGAGCCACCTGCTAACGTGTACATTTTTATAGCCGTTACCAACGCAGGCGAATTATTGGACACTGTTAGGTCTAGGGCAAGTGCAATTCGACTGGACAGACTCTCCATTCCATCTGTAGTTGAATATCTGATAGATAATGGTTATCAGCCTGCTCGCAGTCAAGTGGCAGGGCTACTCTCTGGTGGCAATATCAACAAGGCAGAGATAGTTATGCACAATCAAGACGGTTATGAAATGGCTCTAATTGTGCTCGATATGTTCGCCAATATGACCTCTTCGAGCATGTCGCTAGAATACTTGTCTAAATTAATGAGATATGAGAATAAATATAATCAACTGTTGTCCCTTATGCAGGCAGTATTGAGGGAGAGTATGTTGAGCAGAATTGATAGGAGTCTATTGATATTGACCGATGACTCTTATGCACATAAATTGTCCATAATATCTAGTGCATACTCAGACCAGAGCGTTGTGAGGATAATTAGCCTTATTGATGAAGCACGTAAGTCGATAGATAGAGGAACCAACTTCGTCAGCACGTTGGACAATTTGATTTTGAAGGTATTGGAGGTAAAACACAAATGCAGAATATAGTAGGTATTAGATTTAAGGACGCAGGCAAAATCTACTATTTCGACCCTAAGAATATTGAGTTCGAACTTGGCGATGGCGCAGTTGTGGAGACTGTCAGAGGCATAGAGTATGGTAATGTCGCTATCGCTAACAAGGAAGTGCCTAGCAGTGAGATTGTAGGTCAGCTTAAAGAGGTTATTAGGAAGGCCACGGATAAAGATGAGCAGACACACGTCAAGAATCTAGCCAAGCGTGATAGCGCTATGGAGAAGGCTCGAGAAAAAATCGATAAACACAATCTCAAAATGAAGTTGATTGACGCCGAATATACGTTCGACAGTAGTAAGGTTATATTCTACTTTACTGCAGACGGCAGAATTGATTTTAGAGAACTAGTCAAGGATTTAGCAAGCGTTTTTCATATCCGCATAGAACTAAGGCAAGTGGGCATAAGGGACGAATGTCGACAGTTGGGTGGACTAGGACCATGTGGCAGACCGTGTTGTTGCTCTGCCCACTTAGGCGACTTCGAGCGTGTGTCCATTAAGATGGCCAAAACTCAGGGACTCTCACTCAATCCGACTAAGATATCTGGATTATGTGGACGACTAATGTGTTGTCTCAAGTATGAGAATGATCACTATACCGAAACGAGCAAAATTATGCCTGTTGTTGACAGTGAGATAACTACTCCCGACGGCAAGGGCAGGGTAACGTCAGTGGACTTACTTCATCGCACAGTCAAGGCAGAGGTGGAGGTGTCTAATGGCGCAACAGAGATAAGGTCATACACTTTAGAACAGATAAAGGCAACCAAGGTAATGGCAGAGGCAGTTGATGACAGCGTTGATGCCGAACTAAAGGAGATACTCGACTAGATAGCTAGTCCTTATTATATGTAGTCGAGACTACACAGATTATGGACAATTGTAGG
>JAQVWG010000002.1:68557-276489 GCA_028698585.1 Clostridia bacterium
AGGCAACCAAGGTAATGGCAGAGGCAGTTGATGACAGCGTTGATGCCGAACTAAAGGAGATACTCGACTAGATAGCTAGTCCTTATTATATGTAGTCGAGACTACACAGATTATGGACAATTGTAGGCAACCAAGGTAATGGCAGAGGCAGTTGATGACAGAATTGATGCCGAACTAAAGGAGATAATTGACTAGATAACACAGCCACGATTGTATGCGGTTGATTACTGCGCAGAGTATTATGAGTATTAGCTGAATTGCATGAGTTTTCAAAATCTTTTGTTCAACGCACCGTATTTTGTAGACAAAGCATCGATATGGTGCTATTATATGGGTACTAAAAGTAGGAGGAACTTATTATGCCTTATCAAATCAAAAGTGATGAGTGTATCTCTTGTGGCGGTTGTCAAGCAGCATGTCCTGCAGGTGCAATCTCCGAGAAGGATGGCAAGTTTGAGATTAATCCCGATATATGTGCAGAGTGTGGCGTGTGCGCAGACCAATGCCCAGTAGCAGCTATCGAGAAGAAGTAACCCTACCCTTTATACAGCCTGTCGAACCATGACAGGCTTTTTTATTGCACTTATTTTACCTACGATTAGCGCAGTTGTAAAAGAGCGACATAGTAACTAACGTAATTGCATAATATAGTCGATATATTTGTGAGTGCATATTTAATGCGTGTTTGTGCAGTGTGAGTGCGCATTTAACAACAGTAGTGCATACTTGTAGCGCATGTTGGTGTAATTTCAATATGGCTACTTGTAGATAGTGATGGATTCTCATAATTATATGGAGGTAATTTATGGACGACCAACTGCTCGCAGGATTATGCCCAATGTTATAACTTACCTGTTATCTGTGTATAAATAAGTATACTAATGACGTATTTATTACTTTTATGCATATATCATTGATTTTTTGATAAAAATGTAGTATCCTATTATTTGAATTAATAAGCAATGAGGAGATTAATATGAGAATTGTAATATCAAGCGACAGTACATGTGATTTACCTGTCCAATACCTCAAAGAGCATAATATACCAACTATGCCCTTAATAGTCACTCTAGACACTAATAGTTATCAAGATAATTTAGATATTTTTTCGGACAGAATATTTGTCTACGTAGATGAGAAGGGTATATTACCCAGTACTGCTGCTCGTGCTCCTGAGGAATATGGGTTGTTCTTTGACAATATACTTAAGGATGCCGATGCGGTTATACATATCTCGCTGTGCGCAGAGATATCGTCATCTTTCCCAAACGCCAGTCTAGCTAGTAAGGATAGGGATAATGTGCATGTGATAGATAGTCGCAATCTGTCAAGTGGTCACGGTCTAGTTGTAATGACTGCCGTAGAATTAGCAGAGAGTGGCAAGTCGGTAGAGGAGATAATCCAAGGAGTCAACGTCGTTATTCCCAAGGTGAGAACCAGTTTCATACTCAATACGCTTAAATATATGTATAAGGGTGGCCGTTGCACTGCTTTACAGATGATAGGCGCAACAGTATTGATGCTCAAGCCGTCAATCAGTATGACAGAGGGCAAGATGACTTCCTCTAAGCGTTATATGGGGAGGCTCAATGAGTGCGTCGCCAAGTATATTAATGACACCCTCAATGCACACCCCAACTGTAAGAAGGACAAGATTTTCCTTACATATTCTTCCACAGATCTCTTGAATGTCGCTAGATTCGAGCAGATACTTAAGGACAGAGGATTCGACACCATATATCAATCAATGTCCGGATGCACCATATCTAGCCACTGTGGTCCTAACTGCATAGGAATACTATTTATAGATGAATAATTCCCTTAGGCACAACGTAGCTTATTACATGCACTCAACTGTCCACCAACATTAGTATATAGTGTAATATGTGCGGTTGACTGTGCTTACTAAAGAATAAAGTACATAAGTAAACGCCCCTTATGTTATCATAAGGGGCGTTGAATTATTATTAGAAGTTATTCAGTAGGTGATTGCTTGTTCTTGTTTTTCTTGGCCTTCTTTTCGGCGAGTGCTTGTTCCTCTAGTCTTTGAACTCGTTGGCGTTCTATCTCGGCATCCACCTTTTCATCATGATACTCCGTAAGTAATTCTTCTGGGTTGCGCAGTAGACTCCTTAATAGGTGGAATGACTTGCCAAAATACAGACCATCACATATTCGTTCATCACATGATACGCCCAGTTTCATAATCTTACCGGGTACTATCTGGTCGTTTTCGTCTACTATGGGTATCATTTTCTCTTTACCCATGGCAAGGAACATGCTGGTCGTACCGAAGTCGTAGCAGTGGTGGTTGATACTCTCTGTCCTGATTGACTTAAGATTGGTGATAAAGAAACTAGCATGGAATGGTGATACATCCATAAATGATTTTGGTAAGAAATTGCGTTTATCGCTGAATCTTAAGAACTTGACTAGCGCTTTACTCAAAAACATCGGCAGTGAAGAAATAGAGGCTGCCGTATCACTTGTTGCACCACCTGCATCTGCCTTGGTATCTCTTATGGTGCGCTCGAGTATATCTCTAACCTGTACCACGGTCTCATTTCCACAGAATGTGTATTTGACCTGCAGTTCGCCTGCATCATCCTTAAGTTGTGATTTAATGGTAAAGCAAACAGTAATACCATAGCGCTCATACATTCTGGCATTCATAGTAAATCGATTGAGTTGTGGGCGCATAGCATAGCAACGGACGGCTGCAGCAATGATTAAATCCATATATGTAAACTTGCCTAGACCGTCAGCTCTCATCTTATCGATAAATGTATCCATAGGTTCACATGCTAAGTCCAACATGGTTGTATTGGTCGCATCGTATCTGTGTGGCATAATATTCATTATAACCGAGAACATTGGATCCACATCTTTGACCAGAAAAGCTTCTCTGCGTTTTTTCATATTTTCCCCCTAGTATGTCTGCTCATAATCTCAATTTATGACAGTGCACTCGTTCATTCTATTACTTAGATGCCGTTTTGTCAAATAAAATAACCTATTTGTTCAGTATGCGCTGTGTATTCATGGTGAAAATGAGTTGATTACACCATATAACATAGTAATTGCCTAATATAGTCTAGAACAGAATCAACAGCACATCCTGTCATCTTGCTGACCTGTGAATGGTATTTATGATGTTAATTATTCTGTCTCTTATTTCTGCCTACAATGCCTTAATTACATCCCGTAAACTAATACGATACGTAAATTACAGCGATAGATGTGTGTCGACGATTCTATCCTGTAAGGCAAGACTCAACAATACTGTTACACTCATTAATCAATGACTGTAAGGCTATCAAGGTTTAGACTGCGCAATGATTAATTTACGTCTATATATTACGTAGGTTTAACAGTCCATAGTCATGTAACATATAAGTTCTATTGTATATGCCGACAGTGATATAGACGCAATAAGGAATCATTACTACGTTTATTGGTTCGTTCAAAAAAAAGGGGGGGATGACTCCATCCCCCGAGTAATATGCAGGCAGTCAGTAGCGTGGCTTGTCATAGTGCTATGTATTGTCAAGCACACACAGGCTACCACCCATTCTTTTGCGTGCTAGCATGTTTATTTATCAGTGGTAACTGATGATAGTAGATAGCGTTGAGGCGTTTATTGTATTCATTCGCCTCAACGATTACGATAGAGTATGCTATTACTTCATCTAAGGTGTTTTCGGTACCTTTACCCGACGTATTCTTGCGTGATTAATCTTATGTGTGTTGACACAGATTGTTGTGCACTACAGCTTTCACATTGTACTACTGACAAGGTATCGTTGTGATATTAACAGTCTTTACCTAGTTTAATGCCACCGCAACAGTATAGTAGTCCCAACGCTAGTAAGATGCAACAGGGATTAATACTGATATGCCACTTTTTCTTGCCACTGCAACAAAAACAGAATAGCAGAATCAGTATAATCCAAGTACAGCAATTATCACCACAGCCGTGTCCGCCATCATGTCCGTGTTCCTGTCCACCAAACATTCCATCAAACATTTTTAGTTACCTCCCTTTTACTCGACTAATGTCTAGTCTGCAAAACATCAGTCTAATTTACTCTATGGTTTTAGCAAAAAAACTGTTACAAATCAGTTCAACTGTGCTATAATGTTATTGAGCCGTATTACATAGTAAACGGTATCTCAAGTTTTGGTTGTTTTCGACTGTAAAAATGACACGCGCTATTGCAATGTTCAAGGCGCAGTGAGATAAGTATGAAATCTAATTTTTTCGTTAACTCTAGCACTAAATCCAAGTCTTATTATGTAGCATTATACGGAATTATGTTTGCAACAACTTTTGTTGCCATGATGATTGACAGGCTAATTAGTTTGGCTCTGCCCATCTCTATGGCGTGTTGCGTACTGTTGGTTACATTCTCATTCTGCATGATACGGAACGAGTGGTTGACTGGTCTATTATCTGGCGTATTCTTCGGGCTTGCATCTTTTGTTAAGGCTATCATTTTTGCGGAAACACTCAATATCAATCCACTAGTGTCCATACTACCACGCATATTCGTAGGCATCAGCGCATTCGCAGTTTATCGCTTAATGGTATTATTGCTTAAGAACGTGCGCAAGTCCACCGTGCGTCAAGCTGTATCCATTTCCGTTGGCACTTTTGTAGGACTGGCAGTCAACACTATTCTGTATCTAACTGCTCTTAATCTGTGGAAACAGTATCTGAGTATAGATTTCAAACCGCTGTTTGCAATTGTTAAGGTCGTATTATTTTCTAATATTATCCCAGAATATTTAGTGTCCATCATTTTAACGCCTACTGTGGTATTAGGAGTGCGCAAGGCATTACACTATAGTGCGGAGCCAGTTGCTGTTGATAATCGCAGTCAAGTGACAGATACAGAGGAATATACAGTTGATGAACAACCAGCATCTCAACATAATGTAAATCAGGAGACAGATGATGAGCACAGATAACAATGAAGCCAAGATAAACAGGGATTATGTCTTAGCAATAGATGTGGGCAATACCAACATCAAGATAGGCTTGTTTTGTAACAATGTACTTGTAGCCAGTTGGCGTATGGGAACGGACATTCGGCGTACTGCAGATGAGACTGCAACGGTAATCAATCAGCTGTTCGCGTCCAGTAGCATTGACACTTCGCGGATTAAAGGCTCGGTAATGTCATCTGTCATACCACAACTTAACTATACAATGCAACACGCCCTAGAGTATTACTTCAATTTACGCCCTATTGTTGTTGAGGTAGGTATCAAGACAGGTCTCAGTATCAAGTACGAGAACCCTAAAGAATTAGGTAGTGATAGAATAATTGACTGTGTTGCTGCACTTAAGAAGTATGGTGCTCCATTCATCCTTGTGGACTTCGGTACTGCAACCACTTACAATGTAGTCAATGGTAAAGGAGAGTTTATAGGTGGTTGCATTACTGCAGGTATCAAAATGAGTATAGAGGCACTAGCTAACAGCACTGCCCAGTTGCCCATGGTAGAGCTTGTTCGCCAACAGAAGTTAGTTGCCACAAGCACTATCAAGGGACTACAAGCAGGTATTATATATGGCAAGTCAGGCGAGGCAGAGTATATCCTAAGGTGTATCAAAGAGGAGATAGGAGATAATAATATCAAAGTCATTGCTACAGGTGGATTAGCTCAGTTGATTATACAGCAACAGCCAATATTCGATATCATGGACAGAGAATTATCGCTAGAAGGATTGAACATAATCTACAATCTCAATACAATAAATCGCAAGGAAACCAGAGATTACTGAGATTATTACTACACTATCACTTATCACGCAGCGCCATAGTTGCGACGTATTGAGCAACGCGTGTGATTGTTTAAGTCAAGCAGTGATAACTGTAACTTAAGTATAAATATACCATAAGTCAATTTAAATATTCGACAAGTTGAGTATGGACTGTAAGGTAAGTCAATACAGATAAACCCATTGATTAAATAAGGATTATATGGATTTCAAGTTAGAATCACAGTTTAAGCCTACTGGCGACCAGCCACAGGCAATAGACGCACTAGTGGAAGGGCTTAATAATGGATTGCGCACGCAAGTACTGCGTGGTGTAACGGGCAGTGGCAAAACGTTCACAATGGCCAACATTATCGAAAAAGTCAATCGCCCTACCCTAGTCATCTGTCATAACAAGACTCTTGCTGCGCAGTTATGCAACGAATTAAGGGAGTTTTTTCCACGTAACAGAGTAGAGTTCTTCGTTTCCTACTACGATTACTATATGCCCGAGAGTTATATACCTTCAAGAGACTTGTATATCGAGAAGGAAGTAGACATTAACGACGAGATTGATAAACTTCGCCATTCAGCAACTTTTTCGCTGGCACAACGGCGTGATACCATTGTCGTAGCAAGTGTATCTTGTATATATGGATTAGGTGCGCCTCAAGAGTATATCTCTATGGCGTTATCGCTACGCCCCAACGACGAAATAGACAGAGAATCAGTTATTAAGAGATTAGTAGAATTACAGTACCAGCGCAACGACCTTGACTTCGCACGAGGAGTATTTAGGGTGCGTGGCGATACTATTGATGTTTTTCCAAGTTATAGTGGAGATATATCGATAAGAATCGAGTTTTTTGGTGATATTGTTGAATGTATCAGTGAGGTACATGCCATTACAGGTAACAAAATATCTACGCTATCTCACGTAGCCATATTTCCTGCTAGCCACTACGTAATCGGCGTGGGCAAGAAACAAGCGCTAGAGCAGATGGGTAAGGATTTAGTTGCTGAAGTCAAGCGCTTAACAGATGAGGGCAAGATACTAGAGGCTCAACGGCTGAAGCAACGCTGTACCTACGATATGGAGATGATTAGCGAGCTTAACACTTGCTCCGGCATAGAGAATTATTCGAGATACTTTGACGGACGCAAGGCAGGACAAGCACCCTTCACTCTGCTAGACTACTTTCCTAGTGATTTCATCACTTTTATTGATGAGAGCCATATAACCTTACCTCAAATAAGGGGTATGTATAACGGTGATAGGGCACGCAAGGACAATCTGGTCAATTTCGGCTTCAGAATGTCCAGCGCATATGATAACAGGCCATTGAGATATGAGGAGTTCGACGACAGAATTAATCAGTTTATTTGTATGTCTGCAACTCCTGCACCCTATGAACTGGGTATATGCGGTCAGGTGGTAGAGCAGATAATTAGACCAACCGGACTAATCGACCCACAGGTAACGGTACTGGGAACGGAAGGGCAGATAGACAATCTTATCTCACAAATAGATTCTGTAGTGAGATGTAAGGGCAGAGTGCTCGTTACCACGCTAACCAAGAGAATGGCAGAGTCGTTGACTGAGTATCTGGCTAAGAGAGGCATTAGAGTTCGCTATATGCACAGCGAAATTGACACGTTGGAGCGAATAGAGATAATAACCGGACTCAAGAAAGGTGCATTCGATGTTCTTGTTGGTATCAATCTACTACGTGAGGGACTGGATTTACCACAGGTGCAATTGGTCGCAATACTTGACGCAGATAAAGAAGGATTCCTGCGTAGTGAAAGTGCGCTAGTGCAGACAATAGGCAGGGCAGCGCGTAATGTTGATGGTCACGTGGTCATGTATGCAGACAATATAACTGGCAGTATGAGGAGAGCCATTGACGAAACCAACAGGCGCAGAATTATTCAACAGCAATATAATGCCACTCACGGCATCACCCCCAAGACTATTGAGCACAATGTAGCCAACACGCTAGAGATAACCAAGCATGAGAATCCGTCTAACAGTGTTGAGGGAATACGTGCAGAGATAGAGAACGTACAGTCCTCAATGAAGTTGGCTGCAAGTCAGCTGGACTTCGAAAGAGCAATAATTCTACGCGAGCAGTTGAACAAACTGCAACGCAAACTAGATAAAGAGAATCAATCCAAGCATAGTGGCAAGAGATGGCAGAAGTGATTATTCGCACTTGTTGTACAATGTAGAATTGATTATGAGCATAATAACTAATGCAGACAGCAGTAATACAGAGGGTTAGACAGATAATGAACACGAACATCATAGTAAAGAACGCTCGAGACAATAATCTAAAGGGTGTAGACGTAACTATACCTAGAGATAAACTGGTAGTTTTTACAGGTATATCTGGCAGTGGCAAGAGCAGTCTAGCGTTCGATACGATTTTTGCAGAAGGACAACGCAGATATATTGAGAGTCTGTCTGCGTACGCTAGGCAATTCCTAGGGCAGATGAACAAGCCTAATGTGGAGTATATAGAGGGACTTAGTCCTGCAATAAGCATAGACCAAAGGACAACCAGTAAGAATCCTCGTTCCACGGTAGGCACGGTAACGGAGATATATGACTACTTGAGATTATTATTCGCTAGAGTGGGTACACCTTATTGTCCCAACTGCGGTAGGGAGATAGTCAAGCAGTCGATAGATACTATTTGCGACAAGATATTAAGCAGTGGCGTGGGTGCCAAAGTAATAATATATGCTCCCATAGTTAGACATCGTAAGGGGGAATACAATAGTCTTTTCGAACAGCTCAAGAAGAGCGGGTACGTAAGAGTTAAGGTCGACAATAAACAGTATGAACTAGGTGAGGAAATCAATCTGGCCAAGACTACTAAACATAGCATAAGCGTGGTGGTGGACAGAATAGTCATTAAACCCGATGTCAGTAAACGGTTAACTGACAGTGTAGAATCAGCGCTCAAACTGGCAGATGGTCTAGTTATTACAGATATTGACGGCAAGGAAACGCTATATTCCAGTAAGTATGCCTGTCCAGAATGTGATATCACTATAGAGGAATTAGAGCCGAGAATGTTCTCATTCAACTCACCTTTCGGGGCATGTCCAACTTGTATGGGGCTGGGTGTCAAGACAGAGTTTGATGTAGAGTTGATGATACCGGATAAGAGCAAGAGTCTGAATGACGGCGCAGTAAGACTAATGGGGTTCAGTATGGATGCATCTACATGGATGCACAGCTATCTCAACTCACTTGCAAGGAAATACGATTTTTCCTGCGATGTACCTGTGTCTACACTGAGCGACAGAGCAATGGATATACTACTCAATGGTTCAAAAGAATCTTTTCCTGTATATAACAAGAGTGGTCGATTAGCATATAATGCCTCTCACTGGGAGGGTCTACTGCCCATGATGAAGAGGCGTTACAGCGAGTCGAGTAGTGATGACATACGCGCAGAGTATGAGAAGTTTATGACAAGCACTCCCTGTCCTGATTGTAATGGTATGAGACTTAAGAGGGAAGTATTGTCTGTGAGAATTGCGGATAAGAATATCTACGAGATAAGTCAAATGTCCATAGATGAGGCACTGGATTTTTTCGAGAATCTAGTATTGGATTCAACCAAGAGTATGATAGCCAGCGTAGTCCTTAAGGAAATCAAGGCTAGGCTGAGATTTTTAATCAACGTAGGACTTAACTACCTCACTTTATCTCGCCCGAGTGCTACGTTGTCCGGTGGCGAAGCGCAGCGTATTAGACTCGCAACACAGATTGGCAGTGGGCTAGTTGGCGTACTGTATATATTGGACGAGCCCAGCATAGGTCTACATCAGAGGGATAATCAGAAACTTATCCAGACACTTAAGAATCTGCGCGACCTCGGCAACACATTAATTGTAGTCGAACATGATGAAGAGACCATAATGGCAGCAGATCACATAATAGATATGGGAGTGGGCGCAGGCGTCAATGGTGGCGAAATAGTGGCGACAGGTAGCGTACAAGATATAATCGATTGCAAGCAGAGTGTAACGGGTCAGTATTTATCAGGCGCTAGGCATATAGATATACCTATTACGCGCAGACAGCCCAAGTCATTTTTGACCCTGCAGAACGCTACCAAGAATAACCTCAAGGACATTACTGTTGATATACCACTAGGGTGTTTTGTGGCAGTTACAGGTGTGTCGGGCAGTGGCAAGAGTAGTCTAATCAATGAGACACTATTACCCTTCCTGTCTAATAAACTTAATAACGCACGATATCGTGCCATAGAGTGTAAACACATAATAGGCTACGAGCAACTAGATAAGGTAATCAATATAGACCAGAGCCCAATAGGGCGTACGCCTCGTAGTAACCCTGCAACATATACCAATCTATTCAACTTAATAAGAGATCTGTTCGCAAGTACGCCAGACGCTCTTGAGAGAGGGTATAAGTCGGGCAGATTCAGTTTTAATATCGAGGGTGGCAGGTGCGAAAACTGCAAGGGCGATGGCATACTTAAGATAGAGATGAACTTCCTACCCGATGTATACGTGCCCTGTCCTGTTTGCCATGGTGCAAGGTACAACAGGGAAACGCTTCAGGTAATGTATAAGGGCAAAACTATTGCAGATGTGCTAGATATGACTATTGATGAAGCGTGCGATTTTTTCTCTGCTATACCGTCTATTTCACGTAAACTGCAGACAATATACGATGTTGGACTGGGCTATATTAAACTGGGACAGTCGGCAACAACTCTGTCAGGTGGTGAAGCACAGCGAATCAAACTAGCGACAGAACTAGCGCGCCGTAGTACTGGCAAGACAATGTATCTGCTGGATGAACCTACGACAGGTTTGCATATGGCAGATGTAGATATACTAATCACTATTCTGCAACGCCTTGTGAGTGCAGGTAACACTGTAGTAGTAATTGAACATAATCTCGACATTATCAAAGTATCAGATTATTGCATTGACCTAGGGCCAGAGGGTGGCAACCAAGGTGGAGAAGTTATTGCATGTGGCACGCCCGAACAGTTGGCTCAGAATGATAAGAGTTATACAGGCATATTCCTTAAGGAGATATTGAACAGACAACGCCGTTCAACCTAGCTTGTCTAGATACTGGCATTGACAGTTATATTGCGGTAGGCATGCTAATCATTCCATATTCTGCATTGTGATATGCATAGAGATGATGATACTTGACAGTGATTATGAGTGTATTCTAGTTGAATGGCCTGTAATTTATTAGAATAATTGTGTACGTAATAACATACAATATGTTTGAGGCAGTATTATATTAGCACTATTTAGTATTAATATGATACTGTCTTAGTTTATTAGGTACCCGTTCTGTTATGTATTAATCGAATGAAGTGTCAGTGTTATACAGATTTAATACATCGTGTAGTTGCATCGTTGTAATTTTTCACGTGAATCATACTGCCTTGAATTAATTGTTAATTATACGACTTACATCAACTGTGTACAGTACAAGTGTTCTATATTGCACCGTACGGTGCGCGTGATATTGACACGGTTAACTGTGCGAAAGTAATATTTAATTAACTTATTTTGGATAAAGTAGGATTGTTTTATTGTTTTATTCTGCTAACTGTGCTATTATGTAATTGCAAAGTAGATACAGTGCGTTAAGTGTGCTATGAATGGGAAGTTGTCTAGCAACGAAAAGATCATCAATATATTCTAGGTGATTTTGCGGTACTGTGTTGCGTCCGTTGCATAACTGTTGTTGTGAGTTTTTTTGCTCTAGCTTAATTATCCCAACGCAATTTAATCACGGACTTCCTTTTGCAGAAGGAGGTTTTTTTATTTATGTTTAACGTCAAGAATGAGTTCACCACACAGAAACTAGTTTATACTGCACTACTAGTTGCACTAAATGTTCTAGCCAACATATTCTCTATACCGATATTGGGCAGTAATTACATATCATTCACCTACTTAGTCTGTTTCCTTGCCGGTATGTACCTAGGTGTGGTACCAGCTGTCATAGTCGGAGGTATGGGCGACTTTTTAGGGTGTCTGTTAGTTCCTAAAGGGGTGTTTAACCCATTGATATTACTGTCAAGCATTATGCTGGCACTTATACCTGCCCTTATATTCAGGTATAGCAAACAAAACAAGTATATCAACGTAGCTATTAGCGTATTCTTGTGTCTGTTCCTCTGCACTGCATTCCTTAATACTTTGGGGTTGTGGTTGATATACGGATTTAATAATGAAGGTATCGAAATAGTCAATTTTGTTTCGTACATTCAGGCAGTTAGACCAATAAGAACTGGTTTTTGGACGTATTTGGCAGCTCGAATACCTTTCCAGACGCTCAACGCTCTAGTTAATGCCGTCTTGATATGTGTTATAATTAAGAGTGGTATCATGGATAAGGCCATGTCCGTACAGTTTGTCAAGAGGGGTGCAACTCTCAACAGAAGTGTGTCAACTGACAGTACATTAAATAAGGCCACAGATGAGAGCGCACTTGCAGTGGCAACACAGACAGTATCGGGTAGCGACAATACATGCAATATTCCCAATAGTCATGTACACAACAGCGCAGATAAGGGATAGAACAATATGCAGATATACACTGTCAACGTACTGACAGTGCGACTGCGCGTATATTAAGTGATATGGACAAGACTGAACAATTAGCTCAATGGATAGGTGAGTGCAACAACGTTGTTTTTTTCGGTGGCGCAGGTGTGTCCACTGAGAGTGGGATACCAGATTTTCGCTCGCAGGGCGGTCTATATAGCCAACAATATGAGTACCCACCAGAGACTATATTGAGCCACGAGTTTTTTCAATCCCACACAGACAAGTTCTACAACTTCTATCGGCGTAAAATGATAGCCACTCATGCGCTACCTAATAGCGCGCACTACTACCTAGCCCGACTGGAGAGAATGGGCATTCTCAAGGCAATTATTACTCAGAATATTGACAACCTACATCAGATGGCTGGTAGCAGTAACGTGTTGGAACTACACGGCAGTGTATATAGGAACTATTGTGTCAACTGTGGTGCATTCTA
Organism: Clostridia bacterium; assembly: GCA_028698585.1. GTDB lineage: Bacteria > Bacillota > Clostridia > Christensenellales > CAG-314 > STF1-98. The sequence goes on from JAQVWG010000002.1 coordinate 81,391, forward strand.
TACCGTTGATAAGATAATCAATAGCCAATCAGTACCAAGGTGTGATGTATGTGGTGGGATAATCAAGCCAGATGTCGTATTATACAACGAACCACTCAATCAACGAGTGTGGCAAAGTAGTTTAATGGCAGTTGCTCAGGCAGACATGCTCATAGTGGGTGGTACTTCGTTGACCGTCTACCCTGCTACGTATATAGTAGACTGTTACCGTGGCAATAGGCTAGTTCTAATTAACAAGTCGGTAACTCAATATGACTATCGTGCCAACTTGTGTATCAATCAGCCGATAGGTCAAGTATTCGACCTCTTATCTAATGCTATTTAGTCTATTAGGCGATTAGTCATTAGACTGATATTTTTGATTATTTTTAACTCAATATCTGCGAAGTGATTGAGGTAGAATCAGAGTTATTCTTTGTCTTAATTGATGATAAAGTGAGCACTCTGTCTACTCACAAGATGTTAGCCATTCTATTCAGTAACATAATGTCCGCAAAGTATAACATGCTATTATTTGTACTTACATTTATTGTCTGCAACTAACAGCATAAAGGTAGTTATTATCCCTAAGTCAATACAACACATAGACCTGTAGACACTCACTAAGTAACTTATGTATCCTAAATGCTTATTTAATAAGAACAATCAGTCAATTTTACTTATATGTATAGATATGCACAACGGTTGTTAGTAGTGTGCTTAATAAGAGTGTCATTATTCTTGCCAAAACCACTAATAACAGTTATCATTAGATATACATAACAGGAGGCATTATATATGAAATTAAAGAAGTGGCAAAGAGCACTCATAATTGTAGCATGCGTTGTGTTCGTTTGGGGCGTTATTGCTGTTTTTCCTCGCACCACTGCACATGCAGATAATATCTATGTTGTTGGTAAGGATAATTTACCCATACTTATAGCGCACGGTGGGGGCAATGAGGAGTATCCTGATAACACGTTAGAAGCATTCTGTAATGCGTATAGCATAGATAACAATGTAATGATGGAAACTGATGTATCTATCACTAAGGATGATGTCATTCTTCTTTCACACGATACCACAATCGATAGGAAAACCAATAAGAGTGGCGAGATTATTCAATGGAATTACAGCGATTTGATTGAACAACAGGTGGATTTTGCTTATAACGGTGTGGACGAAGATAACGATGACCTAGTCTATACCAACTATAACGGAGACCATGTACTGCCTACTGATGTTACTTATCCGCAGGCATATTATGACGCACTTGCAGATGGGGACATAGAAGAAAGAAGTACAACAGTTTTTTTGGCGACTACACTTGAGGATCTGTTGATAGTATTCCCCAACAACAGCATAAATGTTGAGATTAAGCAGAGTGGTGATACAGGGCTGAAGGCGTTACAGGTCGCTATGGACTTGGTTAGGGAGTATGATGCCTTGGACAGGGTTGTGTTCGCATCCTTCCATAAGGAGATATACGAACAGATTAAGGAATATTATAAGACCAATCCTAATATGATGTTCAGTCCAGAGAAGAACGGTGTAGCAGGCATACTGGTAACTAGTTGGATATGGGTAGACTTATTCTACTTCGAACCAATAGCCGTACTCCAAGTGCCGATGAGCGAGGGTGTAATTAACGTTGCTACCCGCAATTTCGTGGCTACTGCGCATAGACACAACATAGCAGTGCACTTCTGGACTATTGATGATGAAGAAGATATGAGGTACCTAATTAGCATAGGCGCAGACGGTATTATGACTAATCGACCGACACTGCTTAAGGCTGTTCTGGATAGTTATATTTAATGGCGACTGCCCATTAGTTAATCATCACCTGTATATATAAAAGGCTCTTTGTTGCCAAAGAGCCTTGTAATGCTGATGTAGATTATCTATAGATTCAGTATGAGTTTATTATGTGTTACTCTTGTCAACTAACTTACCTCCTACTTAATTTAGTTAATCATCACCTGCATATATAAAAGGCTCTTTGTTGCCAAAGAGCCTTGTAATGCTGATGTAGATTATCTATAGAATCAGTATGAGTTTATTATGTGTTACTCTTGTCAACTAACTTACCTCCTACTTAATATAGATAGTATGCTATTATACTATATGAGTATATGAGGCTGTATTGAGGGATACTAGTCTTGACTGCGGTTGTTATACTCGACTACGTTGAGTTCAACGATAGTGTAGTTATCGAGTAGTTTAGCAACGAACAACTCTATGTCTTCTTGCGTAATGTTCTTACATGAGTAATATACATCGTCAACATCAACAATATATCTATCGTTCACGCTACCTATTCGTAGTATCATTTTGTCCTTGACATATACGGAAAATCCGCCATCGCTACTCCTATAACTAATATTCTCAGGAATTAAGTCTGCCTCATCGAATACATAGCCCGTACTGCTTGGCAAGTTCAAGTCATAGTGTGTAATGACGAACGTCCTACTATTGGTGTTTACGCACATACTTCTATTCTATGTGGTTCGTTATTCCTGACTAATGTGCAGTACCTACATTGACAATTATCGTCTAAGGGTGGATTATACTCTCCATATGCAGAGAGTACATCAAACACATATCGTCCTATGTTACCGTTATTTCGATAAATAACGGTATGCGCTGGATAATCGCCGTTATATGTTACATCGTAATAATTCTTCATATCCTCATTTGAATAGAATAGGTCAAAATCCAACATAAATCTTAGTCCGTAACCCATGAGTTGACCTATCTCAGGCTCATCACTCGCAAGGGTAATAAATGTCATACTGTGTTCGGAGTCGCTAGTCACAAGGCTGGCTTGTGTCAATGACTCTAAGTCAGTGAACCATCTATTAACTAGACAATCACCATTACCGTCACATCCAGTAAGTCCTACACACAGACTAGCAAGTAACACTATTGCTAGTATACACATTTTAACTTTTTCATGATTGTTTACCTCCGTGTCCAATAGGACATAGTTGATATAGTAATGCTATTATACTATATGAGTATATGGGCAGTGTATGTTCGTACATTGCATTTAGCCCATGAGTGTTAAAAACTAATATATTTATGTTAATCTATGAAAACTATTGTTTACTTTCCCTATCTACACCTTAACATATGGTATTGCACTATGTCAAAAGGTAATTATGGAATATTTCGTGAAAATTGGGTGTAAATTGTATGAAATTGACAGCAAAAACAAGGCTCTTTAACATTAAAGAGCCTTGTTAACAAGTTGTCTGGCAACGCATAACTGTGTATCTTGAATGTGCAGTCGACAAGATTAGAGGCTCAAGTTATGTGTAGGCAAACAAAAACCGACAGATATAATTCTGTCGGTTGTATGTGTAATAGATTGAATATACGGATAATACGGTATTATCTCTTTGAGAATTGTGGGGCTTTCCTTGCCTTGTGTAGTCCGTACTTTTTTCTTTCCTTCATTCTTGGGTCACGAGTTAAGAAACCAGCCTTCTTGAGGGCGTCCTTGTTTTCCTCAGCCTCAACCAGTGCTCTTGCAATGCCGTGTCTAATAGCACCTGCTTGACCGGTTGTGCCGCCGCCGTCTACATTGACAAATACGTCATACTTGGTAGTTGTGCCTGTGGCTTCGAGTGGTTGACGCACGATATACTTCAATGTGTCAAGTGGGAAATAGTCGTCAATATCTCTCTTGTTGATTGTGATTGCGCCAGTACCTGACGGAACTAGGCGTACACGAGCGATTGACTTTTTTCTTCTGCCGGTACCAATGAATTGAACCTTTTTCTTTAATACTACTTTTGTCATTTTTTATCCCTCCTACTCGCCCAATACTAGCACTTCGGGTTGTTGTGCTTGATTATTGTGTTCGCTGCCCTTATACACTCGTAATTTCTTGAGCATTTGTCTGCCAAGACTATTCTTGGGTAGCATACCTTTAACTGCTCTCATTACTACGAAATCACTGCGCTCAGCCATCAGCTTGCCGTACTTAATTACGTGTAGGTTACCAATATTGCCACTGTGTCTCCTAAACTCTTTTTGCTCCAATTTATTGCCTGTTAGGACAATCTTGTCGGTATTGATAACTATAACGTGGTCACCTGTGTCTACATGAGGTGTAAATGTGGGCTTATTCTTACCACGCAGTATACTTGCCACTTGGCTAGCCAATCTACCAAGTACCATGCCGTTAGCGTCAATTAGATACCATTTGCGTTGGACGGTTTCTGGGTGTGCCATAAAACTTTTCATTTTTCTTTTCCTTTAATTTAAGATTTTTGCCGTTCACGGTTGAAATAGGCAGTTCAGTGGAGCGAACTATATTTTTTTGGACAACGGCAGAGCTTAAATACCATTATCGCCCATTTCACAGCCTTATAATTGTACATATGCGACTTATGAATGTCAAGTATTTTACATCAAGTGTATAAAATTATCTCACATTACCAACCATGCCGTAAATGAGGATATGGTGCAGTCAGAATACGTACATAGCGGTGCTGTTGCTTTGTTGAATAGGCTAAAGGAGCGTTAAGTGTATTCAACCAAGTATTTTACATCAAGTGTATAAAATTATCTCACATTACCAACCATGCCGTAAATGAGGATATGGTGCAGTCAGAATATGTACGTAGCGGTGCTGTTGCTTTGTTGAATAGGCTAAAGGAGCGTTAAGTGTATTCAACAGAGATGATAGTGGTCTTAATTCAGTTAGCTCATAATACTATGCAGGAAAAAAGAGTGACACTGGTACCGCGCTGAATGCACTTGTTTATACTATACGCTATCTAGAGTCATTGCTTTGCCTGACACAATAATTAACTGTTACAATGTGAGTATATATTATGGGTAGTGAACAAGTGGGCTATTGAGTTATCAGTAATTATAGTGATGGTATGTAACTGGTGTGGCACAGCCACAGTCGTGAGTCGACATTTACGCTATGTTGACTTGTATATAAAGGGTGCCAACACTACTCTATAGCAGAATAACAACCTATATAGTTAGTATTGTACGCTGTCTAGGACTAGTCCTTTGCCTGACACAGTCTTGTAATACTTGGTTTTCATGCCACAATCTAGCATTGTTCCTATATCTTGTAGAGTAATTTTGCCTGCAGATAAGAATAGTAATACACCCACAATGTTGCGCACCATATTGTACAGGAATGCATTGCCTACAACTGCAATAGAGATAATATTGTCCTGTTGAGTAATCTCTATAGAGTACACCGTACGTACAGTTGTCTTATTATTACTGCCAAGTTTAGCAAAAGCACCAAAGTCGTGTGTACCTATCAACATCTGTGCGCCCTCTCGCATAAGGGTAATATTGGGCTGTGTGTATACTTGAAGGTGCGTTGGGTCCAGTAGAGCATGTCTTACTCTGCTAACGTATAGGTTATACACATACCGTTTACTCAATGCGCTCTTGCGTGCGTGGAAATGTTCATCAACATATTCGGCACAGGATGCGGATATATCGCAAGGCAGATATCTATTGAGCGCCAACACTATCTTGTCCGTGGTAATACTATTGGGTGCGTCATAGTGGCAAACATATCCTCTAGCATGCACCCCTTCGTCCGTTCTGCCTACACCATATACTCTGATAGGTTGTTCGTACAGTGACGCGAGAGCATTCTCTAACTGCTCTTGCACGGTGGGGCCGTTATTCTGTAACTGCCACCCACAGTAATTAGTGCCTATATATTCGATTGTCAGTTTAACTCTGTTAGTCATAGCGTCTTCCGTGTATTAAAACTTAATCCACAGAGGTAAGTGTTGCGCAATTATGCTATCGCTACGAGTTAAAAACACGGCAGTAAAGAACAGTATAACAACCAGCGTACCTATAGCGTCTCTTATTGATAACTTCATTAATCTCATCTGTGTTCTGTGTGTAGCACCCTCATAACACCTGCTGTTCATAGCTAGCGCCAACTCATCTGCTCGCCTGAATGACGATACCAGTAGGGGTATAAGTATGGGCACGAATGCCTTGGCCCTTGCAATCAGTCCACCAGTATCAAAACTAGCACACCTCGCCTTCTGCGCTTTGATAATTCTGTCCGTTTCGCCAATCAGCGTTGGGATAAACGATAGCGCAAGAGACATAATGAGTGCTAACTCATGCACGGGGAACTTAATCCACTTGAGTGGGGTACACAGGCTCTCAATTCCGTGTGTTAAGTCTACTGGCGTAGTGGTCAGCGTCAGTAATGATGTACCCAGTACGAGCAACACCAGTCGCAACATAAGTCTTAATGCAGACAATATACCGTTAAGATATATTTTGATAATCCACCAGTCAACCAGCAGTTCACCACCGTCAAAAAAGAATATGTTGAGTATACACATGAATATAATCAATACTGCAATACCCTTAATACTCCTTAGTACGCTCCTTAGTGGCACTCTAGAAAAAGCGATAGTAGTTAATAGGAAAAGTGTGACTAGTCCGAATCCTACGAATGATTGCACGTAGAATATAGATATAAGATAGAATGTGGACAGCACCAGTTTAACTCTGGCATCCATACGATGAACAAAAGAGTCTGCAGGATAATATTGTCCAAGTGTTACATCTCTAAACATTATCTGCTCCTCTGCTGTTGCGACTGTATAGATCGAGTATACTGTTGAATACCTCTTCTACTCGCCTGCCTGTTAGGTATATACCCCTGCTTGCCAACTTGTTCTTGATACTGGCCATAGTGGGGAGTTGCAGACCGAGTTTATCTATCTGTTCACCCTTAGCGAATAGTAATTCTGTAGAGCAATCATCAATTATTCTGCCCTCGCCGAACAGTAGCACCCTGTTGGTGTTCTCATATATTTCGTTCATATCATGGCTGACCATAATAATTGTTGTGCCCAGTTGCTTATTGAGTTGTTTAACTAGGCTAAGTATCTCTCCCTTGCCCTGTGGGTCCAATCCTGCCGTTGGCTCATCAAGTATAAGAATGCTGGGTTGCATTGCCAGTACGCCTGCTAACGCCACTCTTCTGCGTTCACCGCCTGATAAATCGAAAGGGGACTTATCCATAACTGAACGGTCCAGTCCAACCATATCTATTGAGTCATTAACTCGCTTATCTATTAGGTCTTGAGGTAGTTTGAGATTCTTGGGGCCGAATGCTATATCCTTACCTACGCTATCTGCGAACAGTTGATACTCAGGGTATTGGAAAACCATACCAACTGTTGACCTAAGTGCATTATAGTCGATTTTTTTGGCCGATAAGTCTATATTGTTGACAATAATACTGCCACTCTGTAACTTGATAAGACCATTGAGGTGCTGGACAAAAGTGCTCTTGCCACTACCCGTGTGGCCGACAATACCAACTATCTCGCCGTCGTTTATGGTTACGTTGACGTCAATTAATGCATTGACGCTAAACTCTGTTCTGGGATTATAGGTAAAGCAAAGATTGTTTACAACAATTGACATAACTTATCCCCCAATGCGTCAATATCGGTGCAATATTCGCCCACATCTAGGCCTGCTTGTAGCAACATATTGCCCAGTTGCACTACTCTAGGTAGTGCTAGGTCTATACTGACCAGCTTATCTGCCTGTGCAAACACTGCTTGAGGGGTATCAATCATCTCAATCCTGCCCTTGTTCATCACGATTACTCTGTCGCTTTCCATAACTTCTTCCATAAAGTGAGTGATAAGGATAATGGTCATACCATGCTCTTTATTAAGTTTATGAGCGATATCCAGTACCTCTCTCCTACCCTGTGGGTCAAGCATGGCAGTGCTCTCGTCTAGTACTAACACTTGTGGTTTAATGGCGAGTGCTCCGGCAATGGCTATGCGCTGTTTCTGTCCACCCGATAGTCTATGTGGTGAACGCTTCGCGAACTGTTGCATATTAACGCTGTTAAGCGCCCAGTTGACACGCTCTACTATCTCCTCTCGTGGCAGTCCAAGATTCTCGGGACCGAATGCCACATCCTCTTCAATTATGCTTGCAACCATTTGGTTGTCAGGATTCTGGAAAACCATTCCCACGCTCTTGCGAATGTCGAATAAGTTATCCTTGTCTGCAGTGTCCATATTAAACACAGTTACACTACCGATGCGTGGCGTTAATAGAGCATTAAGAAGTTTTGCTAGCGTACTCTTGCCACTACCGTTGTGTCCCACAAGTGCTACGAACTCTCCACCATAGATGTCTAGGTTGATATCACGACAGGCATATATGTCTTGTGACTCTCCATCATCGGTGAAACTTTTGTAGTAATAGGTCATATTTTTGATTTCAATAATTTTTTCCATGTTGATATATTATACCACAATAGTAGTATGTTGACAATTCAATAGTGGCTATCTGGTGTTGTAAAGAAGGGATTTTTTTACCTAGAAACACGCTTTTGATTTGACTTTTGATGTAATAATCATTATAATGATAATTAACTGTTTACAAAGGGATATTTAGCATTAAATATACACACCACACAAGGAGAAAATGATGAAAAAAGTTACAATTGACGGTAATACTGCAGCAGCCCATGTGGCGTATGCTTTTTCCGACTGTGCCGCAATCTATCCAATCACTCCTTCTAGCACTATGGCAGAAGTTGCAGATGAGTGGGCTGCAGCGGGCAGGGTTAATCTGTTCGGGCAGAGAGTACGCATTGCTGAGATGCAGAGTGAGGGAGGTGCCGCAGGCGCACTACATGGTTCGCTTGTCGCAGGTGCATTGACCACCACATTTACAGCAAGTCAAGGACTATTATTAATGATACCCAATATGTACAAGATAGCAGGTGAATTGATACCTTGCGTTATTCATTGTTCTGCAAGAGCATTAGCATCTCACGCATTATCGATATTCGGCGACCATCAAGACGTCATGGCTTGCCGTGCAACAGGATTCGCTATGCTAGCTAGCAGTAGCGTCCAAGAGTCAATGGACTTGTCATTAGTTGCACATCTGTCTACATTAGAGGCTAGAGTACCTTTCCTACACTTTTTTGACGGTTTTCGCACTAGTCATGAGGTAAGCAAAATAGACCAGATTGAGTATGACGAGATGGACACTCTGCTTAATAGAGATTATGTAGATCAATTCCGTGCAAGAGCGCTCAATCCAGAACATCCACAACTACGCGGTTCCGCACAGAATCCTGATATTTATTTCCAGAATAGAGAGGCTTGCAACAGATATTATTCGGCCACACCTGAGATAGTAGATAAGTATATGAAGCAGGTTAGTAAACTCACAGGCAGAACATATAACCTATTCGACTATGTAGGTGCTATTGATGCCGAAGAAGTCATAGTAATAATGGGTTCTGGCGCAGATGTGTGCGAGGAGACAGTAGATTATCTATGTAATAAGGGCAGGAAGGTCGGCGTACTCAAGGTTAGACTATATCGTCCTTTTGCCGATGAATATTTTGTCAAGGCATTACCCAAGACTGTTAAGCGCATAGCAGTATTAGACAGAACTAAGGAATCAGGTAGTCTAGGCGAGCCGTTATACTTGGATGTTGTTACTGCACTCAATAAACAGGGTTATCAAGCGGAGGTGTTCGGTGGCAGATATGGACTGGGCAGTAAGGAGTTTACGCCATCTATGGTGTTGGCAGTATTCAATAATTTTGAGCTCAACTCCCCCAAGAACAACTTCACTGTGGGAATAGATGACGATGTTACCAACACTTCACTTCCTATTACTGAGTTTATCGATATAGCCAGCCCAACAACCACTCGCTGTAAGTTCTATGGGCTGGGTAGCGACGGCACTGTGGGTGCTAATAAGAACAGTATCAAGATTATCGGAGACCACACAGATTTATATGCTCAAGGATATTTCGAGTACGATAGCAAGAAGAGTGGTGGATTGACCATATCACACCTGCGTTTTGGCACTAAACCAATTAAGGCAAGTTATCTTATCGATCAGGCAGAGTTTATCGCATGTCATAATTCCAGTTATCTGCTCAAGTACGATATGTTAGCCGAGGCTAAGGAAGGTGGAGTATTCCTGCTTAATTGTATATGGAATGACGCTCAACTTGAGGAGAATCTACCTGCTAAGGTTAAGAATGAGATTGCCAACAAGAAACTGAGATTCTACTGTATAGACGGATTAGACCTAGCCAAGAAGGCTGGCAGTACTAAATCACAGAATATGGTTATGCAGGCTGCCTTCTTCAAACTAGCCAACATTATACCCGTTCAAGATGCCGAAGAGTATATGAAAAAAGCCGTTATCAAGACCTATGGCAAGAAGGGTGAGAAAGTTATACAAGCCAACTTTGACGCTATCGAGGCAGGACTTAACGGATATAGACAGATTAACGTGCCCAGCAGTTGGGCGACTACCACTGTTGGCGCAGTGAAAGAGCAGGAGTCAACAGATGAATACTATCAAGCATTCATTAAACCCATTCTGGCTCAACAGGGCAATAGCCTCAAGGTGTCCACATTTAACGAGTCTGGCATAGTGCCAACTGGCACCACTAAATACGAGAAAAGGGGCATAGCAGTAGACTTGCCACAATGGGATGCGCAGAAGTGTGTTGGTTGTAATCAATGCAGTTTTGTGTGCCCTCATGCAGTCATTCGTCCTGTCTTAATGGCTCAAGATACTGAAGTAATAGAAGGGTTCGATACCACTCCCATTAAGTATGCCAAGGACGCTAAATTGCGTATGCAAATCAGTCCGTTAGACTGTACTGGGTGCAGTTCGTGCGCTAACGTATGTCCGACCAAAGCAATATCTATGAAGCCGGCAGAACAAGTCAACGAGGAAGCCAACTATCAATTCTCACAGACAGTTGCTCAACTACCCAATCCAATGAATAAGTACACAGTTATTGGCAGTCAGTTCGAACAACCCTTGTTTGAGTTCAGTGGAGCATGCGCAGGTTGTGGAGAGACTCCTTATATTAAACTGATTACACAACTATTTGGTGAGCAAATGATTGTTGCTAACGCTACGGGTTGTTCGTCAATATATGGTGGCTCTGCTCCTACGTGCCCATATACAGTCAACAGTAATGGTCAAGGTCCTGCATGGGCTAACAGTCTGTTCGAGGATAACGCCGAGTTCGGATATGGCATGAATCTGGCTCTTGTTCAACGTCGTAACAGAATGGCTGACATTGTCAGAGAATTACAGGTTAAGTGTCAAGGTTGGGCAGAGGCGGAAAAAGCATGTCAAGATTGGCTTACAGGTAAGGATAACACCGAGGCAAGTAAACAGGCAAGTAAACTATTGTTAGAGTGTGCAGAAGGGTGTAAAGACTGTGGTTGCGAGTGTGACGTATTATGGAATGAACTGATAGCCAACAAGGATGTACTGGTCAAGAAGTCCGTGTGGATATTCGGTGGCGATGGCTGGGCATACGACATAGGGTACGGTGGGCTGGATCACGTTCTGGCAAGTGGAGAGGATGTCAATGTATTAGTACTAGATACAGAGGTGTACTCCAACACTGGCGGACAGGCAAGTAAGAGCAGTCCTACTGGCGCAGTTGCCAAGTTCGCCGCAGGTGGCAAGCCGATTAAGAAGAAGGATTTAGGCATGATGGCGATGTCTTATGGCTATGTCTATGTCGCTCAGGTCGGTATGGGTGCCAATATGAATCAACTGGTTACCGCACTTAAGGAAGCCCAGAGTTATCACGGCCCAAGTATCGTCATAGCATACGCACCTTGTATCAACCACGGCATGGATATGACCAACCCAATGAATGAGATTAAGAAAGCAGTTGACTGTGGTTACTGGCAACTATATCGTTATAATCCTGTTCTGACAGAACAAGGCAAGAATCCGTTCATCCTCGACAGCACTGCACGTCCAGTGGGGGACTATCAAGAGTTCATAATGGGCGAGACTCGTTATAATTCTCTAGCCAAGACCAAGCCGGAGATAGCACAAGTGCTGTTCGCTAAGAGCGAAAATGAGTCCAAGCAGAGAGTCGCCAAGTACGCCAAACTAGCAGGCAAAGAATAATCTACCCACTTTACAGAGCAATACTATTATTCAATTAATCTATCATTACAGTTAAGGCTCCTCATACACGAGGAGCCTTAGTATATAGTTGCTGTTTAGTAGTTGATAATATTCTGTTGGTCGTATATTCACCGATTGTCTAGGGTTCTACATCGTCTTCAATAGGAGTCCACTTGGCGCAGAGACGGGTAAATGATACAGGTTCTATGAAGCCAGGCTCATCCCGCTCAACAATGGTATCATTGTCAAAATCCCACGCATTAACACACTCTGTTTCCTTATACCAACCATCAAATGTATATCCTACTCTTACAGGGTCGGCAGGTATATAGTCGATAGTTGAGCCATCTTCAAAATAATCGAGCCAATATTCATCAGTCGCTGTGACATCACCAGTACCGTCACCTACATAATTATAATAAAAACTAACATTGGCTTCCTCTTGTCCGATCCCAGCTACACCAGAAATATAACAATTAAAATACTCAGTATTATCCTCATCTTGTGACAGAACGAACAAGACAGCGCAATTAGTAGTGTTGTGTACAATCTTTTCTAGATTGGGACAAGCAGATACATCAATGTAGCATTGACCCCAGAGTAATGACCATAATGTATGAGGTATATACAACACTTTCAAGTTATCACTTACGAGAGTGTAATTCTCTCCAAGAAATGGGGTGTAGCCCATGTACTTCACTGGTAGTTCTCTTGCATACTGGGGGACAATTAATATCTCTTTTTGCTGGCCTTGTTCGCTGATACCGATAATACATGCACAATCATCTTTAAACTTATATATGAAGTCGCCCTCTGCCTCTCCAACTGTTGCGTCTTCGACTATATCATCCCAAACCTCGCCCGCCAGTGCAATCAATAACTCTTCTGAACAACCGGACACAGCAACCAATGATGTTGCCAGTAGTGTTAATGCTAGTAGTATAGATATGATTCTTTTCATTATTATTATCTCCTCGAACTAGGAGAGGGATATACCCTTATATTGCATATGTGAACGTAGACTGGGGGTGATTATTCAATGCAGTCTACTCAATGATGTCTAATATTCCATATAGTATATTATGTTATTGACATTAATTATGTCATAGGTATTGTATACATATACATTGTCATACACTATAATGCAATGTCAATAGCGACATGCCATACTATTGTGAATAATAGATGAATTATATGATTACTTAATCAAAGTTTATTACAATATAATACATTATTCGACACATTGCGACTCCGTACTATCTAATTCTTCTATCGTTGACATAATCGTAAGTGTTCGTTGCACTGCGAATCGCACTCTCGGTCATGCCTGCTCCAACGGTATATACGTCACGATATATTTCCTCTGCGTACGCCGTACCTATTGAGCATAGTCCTGTTGACGATAATAGCAATATTATCGCTAGCACAGTCCCTAACAATTTCCTTCTCTTTTTCATAGTAAGTCTCCTAATTTTTTATTTTGGTGCTTGTGCGTGGATAAACGGAATTAATGCCATAGATAAGCCATATTGTGTGGCCATTTATGAGTGTTTATTGAGTGGATAATTGAATAATGGTATGCCACTTGATGTGTTAATAGTAACATATTGGCATAATTTGTCAACGCTGTTTTGTACAATAATCTTGACTACTTATGTTATATAATGTCGAACTATGTGATAAGCGAAATTGTCAGGTGTATAAACTAGTATAAAATGTTAAGAATTAGCAGTATGTTAATTATATTCTGTAGAGCATTCATACTGTTCATTATACTGTTGGTAGTAATAAGGCTAATGGGTAAACGACAGTTAGGTCAAATGGAGCCATTCGAACTGGTCATCACCCTTATAATCGCCGACTTGACGTGTATACCCATGTCGGATCGAAGTATCCCCATAACATTCGGTATTGTCGCCATTCTCACTATGTTCGTCATACATCAAGTCATCTTGATACTGTCCAAGAACAGTAAGATTCAAGGTATGCTGTCTGGAAAGCCTGTTATGGTGATAGATAGGCAAGGTGTCAACGTGTACGCACTTCGCAGTATGAATATGCAGGTTGCAGACCTATTGCAGGCTATTAGAGCCCTAGGCTACTTCAGTATAGAGGAGCTTGATTATGGATTAATGGAAACTAATGGTCAATTGTCCGTTGTGCCCAACAAAAAGATGGAAGATGTCGAAAAGAAACTGCCCATTGCGGTCATACTAGAGGGCAAGTGGAGTCAAGACGACATCGAGAGATATGCTATAGACAGGGGAATAATAGCCCAGATATTGACACAACATAATCTTAAGCTCAAGAATACGCTATTACTCACAGTAGACAAGAACAACCACATATTCTTACAGTCTTATAAGAGACCGTATATGACTTTTGATTACAGAGGGGAAAAACTGCTAAATGAATAAAAGCATTATAATAGCTATAGTTATCCTAGCTTTAGTGTTAGGCGCAGGGATAGTAGAAGTCGTATATATCAGCAGGATGTTTGACGACTTGACTGAGACAGTTGTTGCGCTCAAAGAGAGTGCTTTGGCCGAAACACTGGTGCGTCAGGACGGCACCGCCTTGATTATGCAGTGGAAACAGGTGCGTGAGAGGGCAGAACTGTTCTTACCACACACAGATGTATATGAACTCAACCTGCGCATGGCAGAGTGTCATGCTTATATAGAACAGAGTGATTATAAAATGGCATATGCTCAGCTGTGTATCATTGAGGAGTTGACGCAGTATATTCCACACTTGATTACCCCAGACATCAAGCACATATGTTAGCTCATTATCGCCACTGGTTTAACTCTCAACAGTGTCGCCTTGGCGCGCTAGACGCTCATTGTATTCGACATCACCTTATCAGCAACATGCACCTTATTATAGATACTGTGTCCATATTTACAATAATTACCACCTCTTGAATGGGTTCAAGAGGTGTATATTAATTGATAAATCTAGTTCAAGCTCATTATGTATATGGGGTCGATTGGGTCTCCATTCAATCAAATCATGTTAATTTGAGTAGATTATTTAATTACTGCGCAACCAGTCCACTTCTGTAACACTTGTGGTACGTTGACGCTACCGTCAGCATTCTGGAATTGTTCTACTATTGCAGGTATTACACGGCTGGTAGCCAGTCCACTTCCGTTAAGCGTATGCAGATACCTAGGTTTACCAGTGGCATCATCCCTGTATCGTGTGTTGTTGCGTCTCGCTTGATAGTCGTTACTGTTGGATACACTGCTGACTTCCTTGTATATACCCATTGACGGCAACCACACTTCTATATCATAAGTGCGAGCCATTGACGCAGATATGTCTGCACCAGCCAACTTGCTCACTTGATAATGCAGTCCTAACAGTGTAACTAATCGCTCTGCTTTGGCTACCATTTCTTCAAAAATTGCTTGGGATTGTTCAGGTGTGGCAAAACATAACATCTCAACCTTATTGAACTGGTGTCCTCTTATCATTCCACGCTCTTCACTCCTGTAACTGCCTGCTTCCTTGCGATAACATGGGGTGTACGCAAAAAGTTTAATCGGTAATGATTTCTGCGCAAGCGTCTCGCCACTGTACATATTAACTAGACTTGTTTCGGCAGTGGGTAGCATGAATTGTCCTTTAGTTCTGTCTTGCTCGCCGTCAATCCAATACACCTCGTCTGTAAACTTGGGGAATTGTCCTGCTCCGAATCCACACTTGTATGTCAGCATGTGTGGTGGCAGTATGAACTCATATCCGTCAGCCAAGTGTTGCTCGACGAAGAAGTTAAGTAATGCCCATTCAAGCAATGCACCCTTATTGCGATATATCCAGTAACCATTACCGCCTAGTTTAACACCTCTTTCGTAGTCAATCATACCAAGTGCGGTGCATAATTCTACGTGATTCTTGGGCGCAAAATCGAATGTGGGTTTACTGCCTATCTGTCGTAATACTACATTCTGCTCCTTGTCTCCGGCAATAATATCGTCATCTGGCATATTGGGCAACAGCGCGACGGCGTCGAACAATTGTTTTTCCACCTCTGCCAGATGATTATCTAGTTGTTTAATGTCCACTCCTATTGTAGTAGACTGTTCAATAAGTTCGCTAGCGTCCTGCTTGTTGCGCTTAAGCACGGCAATCTGCTCACTCGCTTTATTGCGTTGCGCCTTCTTGCTCTCAACCTGTGCAATAATACTCCTGCGAGTCTTGTCTAGTACTATAATATTATCTAAGTCTGCTACGTAGCCTCTCTTAGATAGAGCGTCAGCCACCTTCTGTTTATCCTCAATAATCATTCTAATATCTAACATAATTGTTACCTCAGTTTGTCCACTATTTATTCCACAATTCTAGCACATTAACTTAGATAAAACAAGAAAATATAATTACATTGTCCGTTATGTTGACTTAAAAAGTGATTAAGTGTAATATTGTAATACAATACTAACGTTAAAGAGGTTAACAATGCAACTTAGACTATACAATACTCTATCTAGGCAGAAGGAAATATTCATACCCATCAAGCAAGGCCAAGTGTCCATATACTCCTGTGGCCCTACAGTATATAAGTACGCTCATGCAGGCAATATGCGTGCATACATTTTCGTTGACAGTTTAGTCAGGGTGCTTAAATACGCTGGTTATAAGGTTAAGAGCGTAATGAATATCACCGATGTCGGCCACTTGCAGTCGGACGCAGATGAGGGCGAGGATAAGATGAACAAGTCTGCACAGGAGGAGGACAAGTCTCCACTAGAGATTGCCAAGTTCTATACAGATGCATTTATGACCGACTTTGCAAGACTTAATATATTAACGCCCACTATTATGCCACGCGCAACGGACAATATTCAGCAAATGCAGGAAATAGTTGCAGATTTACTTGCTAAAGGGTATGCATACCAGACTAGTGACGGTATCTACTATGACATCAGCAAGTTTAGTAATTATGGTAAACTGAGTGGTATCAACCTTGATGAGCAACTGTCTGGCGCTAGAGTAGAGATTAATAGCGAGAAAAGACACCCTGCAGACTTTGCACTCTGGAAGTCTGCTCAACCTAATCACATTCAACAATGGGACAGTCCGTGGGGGAGAGGCTTTCCCGGCTGGCACATAGAATGCTCTGCTATGAGTAAACGCTATCTAGGTGAGGTGTTCGACATTCATACAGGTGGTGTAGATCATATACCCATTCATCACGAGAACGAGATAGCGCAGAGCGAGGCATGGCTGGGCAAGAAGACCACCAACTACTGGTTACACAACGAATGGATGTTATACGAGGGTGGCAAGATGAGTAAGTCCACAGGCAACGGATATACCATAGGCGAGCTTATAGATATGGGCTATACGCCACTTGCATTTAGATATTTTTGCCTTAATACGCATTACAGACAAAAACTTAATTTTTCCTTCGCCTCATTAGATTCTGCGCAGACAGCGTATCTTAGACTCTTATCTAATGTCGCGCAACATAAGGCTAGTATGCAGAGGACGAATCAAGGCATAATTGACCAGTATCAACAACAGTTCGAGAGTGCAATTGCAGACGACTTGAATATCCCTATGGCACTGGGAGTGCTGTTCAAACTGCTAAGAGAGCCCAAGAGTATCGATATATACAACCTAATATTGGTTATGGACAGGGTATTCGGGCTAGGACTAGATAGTGGTAGCGCACCGAAGAAAAGTGTTGTTCTTACCCAACAAGCACAACTATTACTTGAACAGCGTCAGCAAGCAAGGGCAGACAGAGATTATCAACTAAGCGATAGATTAAGAGATCAATTAGCACAACTTGGATATATTGTAAAGGATACTAAGGAAGGGCAGATAATTCAATAATGCTTTTGCGGTATTACTATTAGTTAATCTAAATCACTATTGCGTTGATTCTTGGCAATAGTTGGCTGATAACCTAGGAGATAATATGAAAATCAACTTAACCAGAATAATAGTGGTATTGTTGATAATTGTTTGCTTATTAGTAACGTCTGCATGTACTGTATGTGGCGGTGATAACAACAATACAGATGGTGATAATATAGACAACCAGTCTGTACACATATCGCTGGGTGCTAACCACTCGTTTGCAATAGACAGCTAGGGTAACCTGTGGGCATGGGGCAACAATAGCATATATCAACTTGGTAATGGTAACAGGCGCAATCAATATAATCCGGTTAAGATTAAGATGGGTACACACTTCGTCAACGTTTGCGCAGGAAATAACCATTCTCTTGCAATAGACAGCGAGGGTAACCTGTGGGCATGGGGTAATAACAGTATAGGCCAACTGGGTGATGGCACAACGAACAATGTCTATATGCCTAAACAAATAATGATAGAAACAACATTTACTTCTATCAGCGCAGGATACTATCATTCTATCGCAATAGACAGTAAAGGCAATCTGTGGTTGTGGGGACGCAACAACTACGGTCAACTGGGCAACGCCACTACCGATTACAGACTAGAACCTGTCAAGATTATGCAAGATACGCATTTTGACTCAATCAGTGCGGGTGACAATCATTGTTTAGCAATAGACACTGAGGGCAACCTATGGGCATGGGGATATAATGAATACGGTCAACTGGGCAACGGCACCACTCAAGAGGTATACACTCCGAGCATAATTATGGCTGGCACACACTTTAACAGTATCAGCGCGGGCAGACACCACAGTCTAGCAATAGATGTTGATGGTAACCTATGGGCATGGGGAGATAACAGCCTGTATCAACTGGGCATTGATACTAGCGACATTCAACTTACACCAGTTAAATTAAGTGTAACTATCACAGAGGATACTAGCGTTACGTTCAGTACAATTAGTGCAGGCAGACACCACAGTCTAGCAATAGATGTTGATGGTAACCTATGGGCGTGGGGCTATAACCACCGTGGACAGATTGGCAATGGCACCGTCGACATTCAACCTACACCGACGCAGATAATGGAGGGGACAACGTTCGGTTATATTAGTGCAGGCGATTTTCACTCTATGGCAATAGATACTGAGGGTAACCTATGGGCATGGGGTAATAACGGTGCTGGTCAGTTAGGGGACGGTTACATTTACGACAGTTATACCCCTAAACAAGTACATATAGGATAATACTGTATTATTATGCATAGATAGCTAATGCTCTTGTTGCTGTCAACGTAGTTTCACTGCATATTTAACTAGATACTTGAATACCGACAGTAATTAAATTGAATACTTACATAACTATTCACTAATTGCGTTACCTATATGGTAACGCAATTATTATATCTATGTATTTACGACATCATTTTCACGCCCTTTGTTGTGCACGCCTTTATTTGAGCATTATTCTTACGATATTACTATGGTGTAGATGTAGCAATAATTGACATATGAACGCATAATATAGTTAGAGAATAAGTATGTAGAGGAATTGTGCAGTGGATAATGAGCGTATCAGCATTTATAGTAATAGCATTACCATTAATGGTGTAAGCAACGTGGTGTCAATATTTGACAAAGAAGCAGTGATTAACACAGAGGGTGGACTAATCGAAGTAGTTGGTCAGGGATTGACTGCCAGTAAACTAGAACTAGACAAGGGATTATTAGTATTATCATTTGAGAGTCTAGTCAATATTAGGCTTGGCAGAGAGAAGAGGAAACTAAGTCTAAGTAACTTATTCAAATGATGTTTAATGTCAACCAAATCTATATATTCTGCACATTCGTACTGGCAGGCATAGTAATGGGTGTGTTGTACTCCTTTACTCATTTTGACTGTCGATCACTGCTACGAGTGTTCATTGATGTAGTGTATGGAGTGGTGGTGTGCTCCCTACTGTTCGCCCTTAATATGATTATCAATTATGGCAGAGCAGACCTATATTGTTTGGTGGGCGTAATTATTGGCATATATTTTTATTGCAAAACATTGAGGTACTATATTGACATATTGGTGCTTCGGCTGTATAATATAACAACGAATGGTGTCAGCAAAACAGGGCATGACACAGACTAAGTGCTTGATTATACGCTCGTTGTAAGGTAGATAGAGATGAGATTATTTGCCAATAAAAAAGTGTCAATAGTTATTACGCTGTGCATTGCGGTCATACTGATAATGTCTTTTTGGTTGACCACACTATATGTACAGAAAACATCATTTATTAAGCAAGTTGACGCGTTGTTGGCGCAGATGCAGAGCAATCAAGAGTTAATTGACAAGTATAATCAAGATACCGAGTATCGCAACACAGTGGACTACATAATCGACTATGCCGAGCAACAGGGCTGGCTTAAAGATAATCAGAAGCAGTGGATACAGAGTAACCTTAATCACGATTGAGTCTATATATTACACCAGACATAGACAACTGCTATATAAGCACACTTAGGCGACAGACTTCTGCGCCTTTATTTATTGTCCATAACCGTTATAATTAATGCAGGTTGTCTAACATGTAACGGTTATGCATAGACTAATACTTGCCTTGACATATGTTGTATATCCTAGTTATTCGCTTAACAGATTGAACATTAACATATTGTCTAAATGCCCTGATAATAACACACGATTGCTCACCATTCTGCAATAAAGTGCCTGTTGTTCCGTATATAGGGGAGAAGGGAATCGCATAACTATGATGAGCGCGGTTAAACATTTAGTACAAAACCGTTGAGTTTTTGAGCTAAATGTGGCATAATTAAATGTAATGTAAACTAAAGTGCAGTGAGCACTTAACATGATTAGTGAGAGGTAATGATGGCTTTGACGGATGCATTAAACGCGTTTGCGAGCAAAAATAATTTACACGTATTCGGCAATAAAGTGTATGGAACTTACGGCGACTATGACGTGAGTCTAATTGTGCGTGGTGATACTTTGATATGTTTTTTTGTTACTCAGGTGGTCGAGGTAAATAACTTCGTAACTAGAATGGAAAAAGATAGTAATCAAGTGGGTATAGTCAACTATCGAGTGTTGCCCTCACTTGTGTGTGTTTATGCGCTCAACCTAAACATTAGGCAAGTACTAGACTACGTATGTGGATGTTTGACCGAGAGTAAATCATCAACGACTCAACTGTGTGCATTCTGTGGCGAGATACTTAAGGAAGAAGACAGGGTGCACTTCTGCGTGGATAACGTTGTGTATGTTGGACATAATAAATGCTACGAGGAGTTCTGTGGTTATGTCAAACAGCAAACGGATCAACTCAACAGTAAACGCAGCAAACCACTAGCCTCAGTAATACTACCCACCATTCTATGTATATTGGTTATGGCACTGCTGACTACTTTGATATGGATTATCAACGAGCAGTCGAGCACAACACTATTGCTTGTATGTGCATATATTACTGGCTATATTGCTAGCGCTGTGTATGCTTGGCAAGGTGGTAGACGATGTATTGGTCAGTATGTCAGCATTACTATATCTATCGTAATTATGTTCATCGTAGCGCAAATTGTTGTGTGTGCATATACGCAAGCAAGTTTACTGCACATAAGTCTGTGGCAAGGCTTAGTAGTGTTCATATCCAAGTTCGGCGATATGGCATTATTGTGGCCTGCGCTGTCACAGACTGGATTATGCATACTGTTGAGTTTAGTGGGGATGTTACTTCAAGACATGCCCAGCATGAGGCGTGGGGTGGGTAAGCAGATACTGATTACTAAATTATAAGCTGATTTCAGAATCACTAATAAGGAAGACTAGAATATGTATGATATAATAATAGTTGGTGGTGGACCAGCAGGATTGACCGCAGCTATATATGCTCTTCGTGGGGGCGCAAGTGTACTACTGCTTGAAAAGACGCTGATAGGCGGTCAGGCTGCTCGACTAAACGAGATTACCAACTTTCCCTCTTATTCATCTATCAATGGCTATGAGCTGACAGACAGAATGTTCAATCAGGCGTCTGCGCTAGGACTAACTGTTATGTATGAGGAGGTTAACGGACTGACTCGTGATGAGGGGTTATTCACCGTTACCACACCTAAAGGGTCATATAGTGCTAAGTCCGTTATAATTGCTACCGGCGCAACGCACACAACATTAGGCATTGAACAGGACTATATAGGCAAGGGTGCGCACTACTGTGCTACCTGTGACGGATTCTTCTATACTGGTAAGACAGTGGCGCTAGTGGGAAGTGGCAGAGTGGCGCTAACTGAGGCACTGTACCTATCCAACATTGTTGGCAAACTCTATTTCGTATTCAAAGGTGATGAAAATAAGAGTAAAGTTTTCCTATCTCCGTTACTAGCAAAAAATAATGTTGAGATAATATATAACTATCTGCCAACCAAGATTGAGGGGCAGACTGTTGAGCGACTAAATCTTGAGAATGCCAGCGGTGAGCATTTATCTATCGACATCGATGGATTATTCGTCAGCGTGGGTACTACTGCATTGACGGGTTTTGTCGCTAACACAATTGACAATAAGAATGGCTCAATTATCGCAAATGGCAGTATGAAGACTAACCTAGATGGAGTGTTCGCTTGTGGCGATTGCCTCAACAAGGAGCTTAAACAGATAGTAACTGCGTGTAGTGAAGGCGCAACAGCAGGCGAGAGCGCACTCGAATATTTACAGAATCACTAGTTAGAGGTGTAGTAATGGAAGGACAGAGAAGCCGAACATATTATGGTATGGTCAGTGGTATTGTGTCACTAGGATGCAATACAGTGCTTTTTATTTCTAAATTGATTGTGGGTATCATTTTCGGCAGTATGGCGACAGTCGCCGACGCCCTTAATAACCTAACGGATTTTGGCACTAATACTGTATCGTTGATTGGGTTTAAGGTATCAAGTATGCCTGCTGATAAAGAGCATCCATACGGTCACGCACGGGCAGAATACATCAGTGCACTGGTCGTAGCTTTTGTCATACTGTTCCTTGGTATTGAATTGATAATATCAGCAGTTGAGAACATAATTACACCCCAGCCTAGCGGTTTTTCGTACATAACGGCAGGTGTGCTACTGGCGTCGATATTGGTCAAACTATTCATGTTCATATTCAATTCTAAATTAGCCAAACGAATAGATAGTACGGTTTTGCGGGCAACTGCATTCGATAGTCTGTCAGACTGTATCTCTACAGGTGTGGTATTATTATCCTTATTTATTGCTAAATGGACTAATGTCGACCTCGATTCTTATATGACAATACTGGTTGCTTTGCTCATATTATACGGTGGTTTCCGCATAGTCAAAGAAGCTTTTTCGCAACTTCTCGGTGAGGCTCCAACGGCAGAGTTCGTGAGCAGTATCAAGAATCGAATCTTATCTTACTCTGGTGTAATTGGCGTACACGACCTTATATGCCATAACTATGGAGCAGGCAAAACTATTGCCAGTGTCCATGTAGAGGTAGACGCTAATAAACCAATCATGGAAAGTCATGATATAGTGGATAATATAGAGGCGGATTTTGCGAGGGAAATGACGTTGGTTATTCATATGGACCCAGTTGTTACCGACAATCCAATGGTACAACAACTCAAGGGTGTGATTGAGCAATTTATACAAGAGATAGACCAGCCGTTGAGCATACACGACTTTAGAGTGGTTTTCGGCACCACACATCATAATTTGATTTTTGACGTAAGCGTGCCGTACGACTGTAAGTTAACGTTCGAACAGATTTTATTATTGCTCAGGCAGAAAGTGGAGCAATACGATCCCATATACAATATAGTTGTAACATTCGACCGAACATAATACACATAAGAGGAATATTTACATTGAGCAGAGCAGATAAGATTTATATTGACAACATTAATAACATACTGGTAAACGGTTGCTGGGACACTGATATGGATGTACGCCCTCGTTGGGCTGACGGCAGTGTAGCCCACTCTGTTAAACTATTCGGCATTGTCAACAGGTATGACTTGAGCGAGGAGTTTCCCATACTGACAATACGCAGAGCGCCCTTCAAGTTGCCCATAGACGAAATGCTGTGGATATGGAGTAAGAAGAGCAATGACATTAAGCAGTTGGGAAGCAGTGTGTGGAATCAGTGGAAGGATGACAATGATACCATAGGCAAGGCTTATGGCTACCAACTGGGGATTAAACACGATTATCCAGAGGGAGCATTCGATCAAGTTGACAGATTGCTCTACGAACTGAAGAATAACCCATACAGTCGTCGAATGATAGCCAATATGTTCGTACATAGCGACCTCAATCAAATGAATCTCTACCCATGTGCATACTCATTAACACTCAATGTATCTAATGGCACTCTCAATGGTATTCTTAATCAACGCAGTCAGGATATGGCTGTCGCTAACAACTGGAACGTTGTGCAGTATAGTGTACTCATGTATATGTTCGCAGCCGTTAATGGGTACAGGGTAGGACAACTGATACACGTTATAGCAGATGCACACATATATGATAGACACCTAGAGCAGATTAAACGATTGATAACTCAACCGCAGTTTAATGCACCAACTCTCTTAATGGATAAGCTAGATAACTTTTATGACTATTCAACGGACAATTTTAGGCTGAATGGATACATCAATAGTGGCTTTTCGCCCAAGTTCGAAGTCGCCATATAGTACATATAAAAGGAAATATATATGAAACTGATTGTAGTAGTAGATGATAACTGGGCAATAGGTAAGGGCAATAAACTGTTGTATAACTTGCCCTATGACCTCAAGAATAATTTTCGCAAGGAAACCAAGGGCAAAGTAGTAATTGTTGGGAGTAATACCCTGCTATCCTTCCCCAATTCTCGTCCTTTGCCACATCGCACCAATATAGTGCTATGTAATACAGGCGAAGTGTTCGCTGACTGCATTATGGCCGACAGTCTGACAACGCTTAAGGACATAATATGTAATTATGACAAGGATGACGTATTCGTATGTGGCGGTGCAACGGTATATCGATTGTTATTACCTTACTGTGACGGCGCAATAATAACTAAAGTTAATGCTACCACAATAGACGCGGACAGTTTTTTTCCTAACGTAGATTTATTACCCAACTGGCAGTTACAACGGCAATCATTTCCCATACAGGATAATGGCTATACCATTACGATTAATCATTATCGAAATGATTCTCCTAAACAACTATAAGAAGAGGATTATACTCCACACATTAATCGTAGGTGTTCTCTTACCACTTAGTTCTAAATATAACAAAAGCAATACATCACTTAGTATTCGTGCACAATCGCTACTGATATAATTATAGTTTCTTAATAACTGCCAAGCACGTTACCATAATAGGTAATATACTCGTTGCAGGCTATGAAGATAAACTCCACACATTAATCGTAGGTGTTCTCTTACCACTTAGTTCTTAACATATAACAAACGCAATACGTCTCTTAGTATTCGTGCACAATCGTTACTGATATAATTATAGTTTCTTAATAACTGCCAAGCACGTTACCATAATAGGTAATATACTCGTTGCAGGCTATGAATATAGACTCCACACATTAATCGTAGGTGTTCTCTTACCACTTAGTTCTTAACATATAACAAACGCAATATATCTCTTAGTATTCGTGCACAATCGCTACTGATATAATTATAGTTTCTTAATAACTGCCAAGCACGTTACCATAATAGGTAATATACTCGTTGCAGGCTATGAATATAGACTCCACACATAATCGTAGGTGTTCTCTTACCACTTAGTTCTTAACATATAACAAACGCAATACGTCTCTTAGTATTCGTGCACAATCGTTACTGATATAATTATAGTTTCTTAATAACTGCCAAGCACGTTACCATAATAGGTAATATACTCGTTGCACGGTAAATAGTCCCTTAATTTATTTAATAACTCTCTAATCCGATATATTAGTATTGTGTAAGTACGTCTACAATGTCGAATCTATAGGCATAACGTAACACATCTCCGAATGAGCGTGCATGCAATATGTAATTATATCTAGTCGACAGAACACCGAGTCGATACATTGCACATTTATCTTGCAGTCTACTGCTATTATATTAATGCGCTAGCGTAGTAGAGTAATTAATACCTTATTAGTACGGCATATTGCACTGAATAGCTTAATACATTGACTCAGTGTATCGCTGAGCAACACTCACTCTCACAACACTGTTATTCTATATCTAACAACGAAAAAGGGAATTGATACATCCAATTCCCTCAATTACTAATTATATTACTCTGCTTACATTAGATATTAGTTGCATCGCAAGGTTATGTAGATGTCAAAGTGTTGGTTTGATACTGAAGTTGCTTACGAATGAACTGCTTATTGATTGTGCGTATACAGATAGGCAGGAAAATAAGTATTGATAATACTTCAGCCATTACATAACACCACCATATTACTGACAGTCCCCATAGCATGTCCAGTATAAATGCCAATGGTACGACTAGGCCAACTGTACGAGTGATAGATATTGCCATAGAGTGGACGGCTTTGCCTAGCGACTGGAATATAGTTACTATCATTATGCCTAGCGACGAAGGTATGAATGCCAGACTGATTATCCTAAATGCGTGAGCTGCAGTATCCTGTATGCTGTCCATTCCGCCGAACATACCAATTAACGTATGGGGGATGGTAAGGAATACGACCATGCCGAGCCCTAGGATTATTGATGCAGTGCACAACGCAATCTTGACCGTTCGGTCGAATCTGGCGCGATTGTTAGCGCCGTAGTTATACGCTAGTATAGGCGTTGCACCTTGTGTCATGCCGAACACTATCATATATACGAACGACTGCAGTTTACCATATATTGCCAATATGGTGATACCACCCGAGTACTTACCCAATAAGCTCTGCAGTATGATTGTGGTAAATGACATAACGGCATTCATAAGAAAGGTAGGTATGCCAATGCGCGCAATTTCTCTAAAATAGTAGGCTCGTGGGCGAAACCCTCTTAAACTTATGTTGACATCCTGTCTGCCCATAAACAAGGTTATTAAACCTATGCCACCAGCCACCCATTGGCTGATTACTGTTGCAATTGCGGCGCCTTTGACACCCATATTGAGTGTGAATATGAATACGGGGTCAAGCACAATATTGCACAGCGCACCCGCCAGTTGGCTAATCATGGGCACCTTCATATTGCCGGTAGATTGAAGTATCCTTATACAAGTCAGTTCCATGAATACACCAAGGCTTGCCACAGTATATACTGTTAAGTAATCTATGCCGTTTTCAATAACTCTGTTAATTTGCTCTGCTGTATATCCCTCTTGACTGTTGACGAATGTAGTGATATATGTACGAGATACAAGTAATCCCAGTATGGCGATAACTATCCAACTGCAAAATGCAATTATGATGGCAGTCTTGGCTGTGCCGTCAGCGTCCTTCTGGTTGCGCTCGCCTAGTTTACGCGCAATTGTAGCGTTAGCGCCTACGCCTATGCCAATAGCAAGACTGTTGACTATCATGGCAATAGGAAACGCTATTGCGACTGCGTCTATAGCGTCTTGACCGTAGTTGGGTATGTGGCTAACATACAGGCTGTCCACAATATTGTATAGCGCTTGCACCATCATAGATATGACTGCGGGCAGGGACATAGTAAATAGCAGTTTGCCCACAGGCATATGCCTCATCTTGTCTGATTTTAGCGCAGACTTGACAACCATTTCTTGTCCTATTTCTTGAGTGTTTTCTGTTACCAGTATTTCGTTATCGTCCATATAGTTACCTTATCAATTCTCTTATGTACACAATGTCAAAACAGTACTATAATAAGGCTTGTTTGTCAATCAAATCAGCGTGGTCTGCATAGTAGTTTTTAGCTTACATATATAGACAGATAGCGACACTTCTACCCACTTGCCATAATACTCACTATGTGGTATGATTATATTAAATAATGATAAGGTGGTACAGACTATATGGATTTTGAACAACTCATTATTCATCGCCAATCTACCCGTTCTTATGATAACAAAAGGTCAATAAGTCGAGAAGATTTGGATAGGATACTTCAAGCAGGCGCATTATCTCCTAGCGCACGTAATCGTCAACCATGGAAGTTCTACGTGGCAGACAAATGCAGTGATAAGTTTATGCAGGTGGTGAGTGCGTGTCAGAGTGGCGGTGCTAACGCTTGTTTGAGCGATTGCTCGGCTGTAGTTGTGGTAGTTAAACAGGAATTGAGTGTAGTAGACAGAATGGCAGAGATGTTAGCTGATGATTTCAGGCCATACGACATTGGCCTTGCCATAGCACACATGGTGTTGCAGGCCAAGAGTATAGGCATAGATAGTTTGATTGTCGGCTGGATTAATGTAGTCAAAATGCGCAAAGCACTCAATTTAGGAAAAAAAGCCGAGATAGGGCTGGTTGTTGCTCTAGGCTATGCACCTGCTGATTATCAACTGCGAGATAAGAATCGCCGTCCACTAGACCAGACGGTTGAGTACATTTAATTAACAGATGAACGGTGTTGACGTAGAATATTGACTGGTCAATTATATCTTGAGCACTGAATATATCGTTAGATGATATTAATAAGTCGATTGCAGTTTAGGTGCAATGAGCATCATTCATTATTGTGTCGCATTAACCGAGTGTTTAATCAATATGTCTATTGATGTACGTAATACTAACGATAAGATTGGATTAGTTGATAGTTAATAGATGATTTGTACTGATTGGTAGTACCGAGAGTTATTATGAGTGGCACTTGATTGATATAAGTAATTATAATAAACTTACAGCGAGTTGATTATCAACTCGCTGTACGTTTATTATCTTATAATGTATTATGCTTTGTTTTCGCTACCCAACACATTCCTTATCTTGCGCATAACCATCTGTTTAATTGCCTCTCTTGCAGGCGTTAGGTACTGTCTAGGATCGAAGTGGTCAGGATGCTCACAGAAGTATTGTCTAATACTGGCTGTTATGGCGAGCCTTATGTCGCTGTCAATGTTTATCTTACACACCGCCCTCTTGGCTGCCTCTCTCAACATATCCTCTGGTACGCCTTTAGCGCCTGTCATATTGCCACCGTATCTGTTGATTAACTCAACATATTCCTGCGGAACACTGCTTGCGCCGTGTAACACAATGGGAAAATTGGGTAGCTTACTCTCTATCTCTTCGAGTATGTCGAATCTCAGTTGTGGCTGACCTGAGAACTTGAATGCGCCATGGCTCGTACCGATAGCAATTGCTAGACTGTCAACACACGTTCTGCCGACAAACTCCTCGACCTCGTTGGGGTTGGTATATTGACCGTATTTGCTAACAACGTGTTCTTCAACACCAGCTAGTTTACCTAGTTCTGCCTCAACTACCACGCCGTGATCATGAGCATACTCAACAACTCTCTTGCTCAACGCCATATTGTCCTCGAATGACAAGCGAGATGCGTCAATCATTACCGAAGTAAATCCGTCATCTACGCATTGTTTACATATCTCGTAACTGTCGCCGTGGTCTAGGTGCATACAGATTGGCAGTCCACTATCAGCTACGCCAGCATCAATCAGCGCCTTAAGATAGCGCATATTAGCGTACTTTCTCGCTCCCATAGATATCTGGAGAATGAGTGGAGAGTTGGTTTCCTGTCCTGCAGAGATAATACCTTGTATCTGCTCCATGTTGTTAACGTTAAACGCACCTATGGCATAGCCACCTTCATAGGCCTTTCTGAACATTTCCTTGCTAGTTACTAATGGCATCTTATACACTCCTTTATGGATAAATTGCTCGTTTTTGTTATTTTTTGTACCACATTAACCAAAATATTTGACCGTCTGTCACATGTAGTATATAATTATGATAGTATTTTAGCACAGTTTTTACACATAGTAAAATAAAATACATTGATTGATTTGATAAACTTATCGTTAAGGAGGAAGATATAAATGGCAAAAATAAGAATTGGCATTAACGGTTTTGGCAGAATTGGTAGACTGGTGATGCGTGTGACTGAGGGGAGAGAAGATGTTGAGGTAGTAGCAATAAACGATCCGGGTTTTCCGGATAAGACCTATATGTGTTATATCTTAAGATACGATACTGTTCACGGCAAGTTTCAAGGTACGGCAGAGCCTGCTGAGGACGGCATAATTGTCAACGGCAGAAAAGTCGCTGTATATAATGAATGGAAACCAGAGAATATCCCGTGGGGAGCCAATCAAGTTGATGTAGTCGTGGAGTCAACTGGGGTGTTTAAGGAACTGGACACCTGTCAAGCTCACTTACACGCAGGCGCTAGAAAAGTAGTTATTACAGCACCCAGCAAGACTGCCCCTATGTTCGTCATGGGTGTTAATGAGAATAAGTATGATTCCAGTATGAAGATTGTCAGCAATGCGTCCTGCACTACCAACTGCCTAGCACCACTAGCCAAGATAATCAATGATAACTTCGGCATTGAGCAAGGACTAATGACCACTGTGCACTCTGTAACAGCAACGCAATTAACAGTTGACGGCCCCAGCAAGAAGGATTGGCGTGGTGGTAGAGCAGCAAGTGGTAACATCATTCCATCTAGCACCGGTGCAGCCAAGGCAGTGGGAGAGGTTATACACGAGCTTAAGGGTAAACTGACAGGTATGTCATTGCGTGTACCTACATTAGACGTATCTGTTGTCGATTTAACAGTGCTGTTGTCCAAACCTACATCATACGAGCAGATTAAGGACGCAGTTAAGAAGGCTAGCCAGAACCAGTTGAAAGGGATAGTTGCTTATACAGAGGATGATGTTGTTAGCAGTGATTTTATTGGCGAAACGCACACTTGTGTGTTCGACGCTAAGGCAGGGATTGCACTGTCCGACAATTTTGTTAAACTTGTCGCTTGGTATGACAACGAGATGGGATATAGCAGTAAGGTTGTGGACCTGGCAGTACACATTTGTAAATAATCTGTATTTTGCTAACGTTCAGGCTAATAATAACTCAACTATCGTAGTGATAAAAAGAACTCTTGGGTAATTCCAAGAGTTCCTGCTATAAATTATTGTTATTGACCTATCCGGAGTACTGCTATCTAGATAAAAATTAAGAAAAGCATTGCATAGAATGTAAAGAATATTAATCCGGCCATGAACATGGGATCGAACAGGCCGATAATGAACAGCGTTAAGTACGCAAAACCAACCAGTACTACCTTGAGAAATACTTTGATTAGGGTGCCTAGCCCTGCCATTTTGGCATTATTAGGATCATCAAACTGCCATGCCATATATAATATGAACCCTATCAACGGGAAAAAGAACGCTAATACGCTCCACCCGATATTACCCTTGCGTTGAATGGGCATACTCTCGCACGTGCATAGTGCCGTACCACAGTTAGTGCAATATTTGGTATTATCATCTATTTGTTTACCACAATTCTTGCAATACATGTTAATCACCTCTTAATTATATTGTGGTGTACTGTTGGTTATGAAGTAACTCACGCTTATCGTTTATCTAATACCATCATACACAGACCACCACACAGTATGCTAGCTCCTATTACTCTAGCACATATTGCATAAACTGTCAATAAATATTATGAAACGACCATATAAGCGGTCACGTCGGGTACTCTGACTGTACACTATTATGTTATGTGGTAATGCCTATGAATAACACCCACTGTCTATTCAAGAGCAATGGGTGTTGATTACATATTATAGTTTGACTCGTTAGAACAGCATAGGCAGGAACACGCTGTATTCGCTAGCCATAATAAGCGCAGTAATTATGCCGAATAATATACCGCTAATTATACCACATGCAACAGCTACTATCACGCCTATTAGTGCACCTTTGCCTGCGAACTTGGAATCCATTGGGCGATCATCACGCCATACTAGATACAGTATAAGGCCGACTAGCGGGAAGAAGAATCCCAGTACGCCCCATCCCTTATTGCCTGTTTCTTGTACATGAGTCGTACTCTGAGTGAGCGATGCGCCACAACTGGGGCAGAACTGTACGTTATCATCTACTTGTGTACCACATTTTTTACAATACATAATATAACTCCTCTTTTTTTCTGTAATATTACCATTTATATGAACAGATGTCAATAGGTTTAATTAACTGCGCACAATATATGTACTAATGGATAATTGTGATTGCTCCACGTACTGTGCGCAGTGCACCCGATTTAGTTCAATAGTTAATACACAACAGCAGTGGATTCTATTAAGACTGCTATAGTCATAGTGTACGCTAATATAAACTAATTATCACTCCTGTCAAGTGTTCAATCCGTTTAATTACTAAGTTGTATTCTCAGCAAATAAATATTTATTGGTATGCGAAGTGGTCTGCATTTATGAATCTGCCTATCCTCAAGTCGTAGTAACGGGTCTGTACGTAATACAGCTGTAGCGCGTTGTACCAGTAGTCCACGGTAATGGTAGGGTTAATGTTGGCAATGCTACCTATGTTAGTACCTATGGTGCAGTTACCCCAAGCGTCATAGGTGTAGGTTACTTGTACTGTATTGCTTGAGTTATATATAGCAACTATATCACCTAGAGTGTTCTTGAAATAGTAGTATGGTGTACCATTGCATGTAAACCCAACTAACCGTTAGTGAGTATAGATGTAATTCAGCTCTGTGGCTGTCATACTTGCCTGCGAGACAAGCAGTTGCGTTTCCTATTAATATGTGTTCAGTCTAGGTATAGGTTACATCATAGTATGCAAGGCCAACTGACCTATGGTGAGCGTGATACAAGAAAGGATGTTTTTATCATACTCTGTAACTATTATTATTTCTCTCGTAATAAGGTAGTGCCAATAATTTAAGCAAAGGGACCAATATATTGATATCAATTGATTCTGCGACAACTGTAGGATCTCTATGCATATTCCTACCTCATATTGATTTATCCATAGTATTATTTAATTTTTGAATGGGTGGGGTGGTAGCGTGATATTATTATGATATTTTCATTGTATAATATATCGAGTAAGTTAAGTGTTGTGCAATATAAGTATTTTGGCATTAGCAAAAATTGAACAGTAGTTCAAATACAACACTCATATCATATAACATTCATGTTGAAAGCAAGGCAGAATTGTATGTTGACGTCTGCATGTTGCGCAGACATACACGATTACATCTTGATTGTATATCACCTCACCCAAAACTCTGTTGTTGTCGTACCCATCGACGCATTATTATTAATTTACCGAAATGGTTGTCGCAATAAGGCTCTATAAGCACAAAAGCATGCTCGCACTCTACATCAGCACTGGCACTGCGCCGTACGGTAAACAACTTTTTTGCACTTAATTACGGTTTTTGGCACTCGCATGAAGAATAATCCAAATACACTTATACTACTGCGTCCTGTGTTACTGTGTCATTAACATCTGCGCTATTCTAACTACTGCGATATGCAGATATAATTACCTTGCCTTCAGGAGATAATTATTGCACTTATCTATTGACTTTTTCTTCATATATTGCTACATTGTACTGGCTGTGAGTTGAACAGGGGATACACACGGTTATAAGATAAGGAGAAATACGTATGAAATTAGTAGTGGCGTTAGGTGGTAATGCGCTGGGCAACACGCCCGAAGAACAGAAGCAGTTAGTGGTAGGCACAGCCAAGTCCATAATCGACCTAGTCGAGCAAGGGCACAGCGTAGTACTGACACATGGTAACGGACCTCAAGTCGGGATGATTAATGTTGCATTCGATACTGCGCACACACAGGATACATTATCACCCTCTATGCCTTTTGCAGAGTGTGGCGCTATGAGTCAAGGCTATATTGGATATCACTTGCAGAACGCATTACAGACCGAGCTTGCCAACAGGAACATACGTAAGAGCGTAGTGTCGCTGATAACTCAGGTGGTAGTGGATAAGAACGATAAGGGATTCTCTAATCCAACTAAACCTATTGGTATATTCATGACCAAGGAGCAGGCAGACCAAGTAATCCGTGATAAGGGCTATACGGTCAAGTACATTGCAGACAAGGATAAGTATCGCAGAGTGGTTGCATCGCCTAAACCTATCGATATCGTGGAAAAAGAAGCAGTCAGCACATTAATAGATAGTGGCGCTATCGTTATTACTGTCGGTGGCGGTGGAATACCGGTTGTAAAGGACGGTAATCAATATGTAGGAGTACCTGCAGTTATTGATAAGGATTATGCAAGCGCACTACTCGCCAAGATTATCAATGCAGATAAGCTGGTTATTCTGACTGCAGTTGATAAGGTCAGTATCAATTATGCGACGCCCAACCAAGTAGACCTAGACACTATTACGGTATCGCAGTGTGATAAATATATTGAACAAGGGCAATTCGGCGTAGGTAGTATGCTACCTAAAGTTCAAGCTGCGTTATCATTCGTTAAGGGCAGTGGTAAACAAGCAATTATCGCAGACCTAACCAAGTGTGAGAAGGCCCTTAGCGGTAATGGTGGAACACAGATTATTGATGACTGATAGTTATTGATAGATATAATATATTAAATGCACTATAGATAAGAGGTAATAGAATGTTCAAGTTTTCTCGAAGAAGTTTGTCCGTATCTCCCAGTTTGACACTGTCATTGACAGCCAAGGCTAACGAACTGAAGGCACAAGGTGTGCCAGTTATATCATTCGGCGTAGGTGAGCCGGACTTTAACACCCCTGATTATATTGTCGCTGGAGCCAAGACTGCACTAGATAAGGGAATGACCAAGTACACTGCCAGCGCTGGTATGCCCACATTAAGGCAGGCTATTGCCGACAAACTACGTAAGGACAACGGGTTAACCTACACTTATGACCAGATAGTTGTATCCTCGGGCGCCAAACAATCGTTATTCAATGCTATGCAGATACTGGTCGATGAGGGTGATGAAGTTATAATACCCTCACCATACTGGCTAACTTACCCACAACTAGTAACAATATGTGGTGGCAAGTGTGTATACGTTGAGTGTTCGAGCGACAATGGGTTCATACTGCAACCTAACGACCTAGAGAGAGCAATCACAGACAAGACCAAAGTGTTATTGCTCAACAGCCCTAATAATCCAACAGGCGCTGTATATAATAAACAACAGTTGAGTGCTATTGCACAGGTGCTGGCAAAATATCCAGATATATGGGTGATAGCGGATGAGATATACGAGAAACTTATCTATGATGACAATCAACACTATTCCATTGCTACTTTTCCAACAATGTATGAACGCACCATCGTTATTAATGGTATGAGTAAGGCTTATGCTATGACAGGTTGGCGTATAGGCTACTGCGCTGCACCGACACCTAAGGTTGCCAAACTGATGGACAGCCTTCAGTCTCACCAGAGCAGTAATGCCAACAGCATAGCACAATATGCCAGTCAAGTAGCATTGACAACGCAGACAGACTTCATAGTCAATATGCGTGGTGAGTTCGCTCGCAGGCGTGATTGTATGCTGGAACAGTTAGTCAAGATAAATGGAATTAAAGCTATACACGCTCAAGGTGCATTCTACATAATGGTAGATGTCAGTGGGCTGTTTGATAAGCAATATAAAGGAACGGTTATCGACAGCGCCAACACTCTTGCTCAACTACTAATTAGCACTGTTAATGTGGTGGTTATTCCGTGCGAAGGGTTCGGCGCTAGTCATTTCGTTAGGCTATCATACGCAACCAATATAGATAATATTGTGGTAGGAGTTGACAGATTAGCCGACTTTATAGCTCAAGTTAACTAGGAGACAGCGACACGCCTACATGTGTCGTCTGGCTCAACTCTAACGGTTGGCACTATTCACTAGCAGTAGGGACAGCATTATTTATAATAGTTCTTATGATTTCGTGTAGCGCAGTTATAATTATACTAGTTATTAGGTTATTAAGTACACAATAAAATGCCGAGGAGTGATTCTCGGCATTTGTATATTCTATTATGTTACTTTATATTTTGACTTGAGATAGAATATTCTTTTCTTGTGCGATGGCATATTCTTCTAGTTGAGCAACCTTACCATACATTGACTCGGTAAAAGGTGATTGTGGTAAGGATGTCAGATTGATTCTTACATTATACAGTGCACCCAACAATCCTGTTCTTAACAACATAGTTGCTACGCATATATCAGATAGCGCGTTCTTGTTACCGTTAGTTGCAATGAACTCGCATATGGGGAATAGCGATGCAATCTTTTCGGCTAGTTGCATTGGTACAAGTGCTGCGTTTTTGGTCGCCTCTTGAATACTTGCACGCCTTATTTGTTTATCCTGTTCGCTCTCTTTTGGCAGTTTGAATGCTTGCATTACAGCGTCGAAACTATCGCTGTCCCTATCAATGTCGTTGAGAAACTGGTCTTGAAGTTGTTCAAGAATGGGGATGTAATCTAACATCTGTTGACTGACATTCTCATAACCCTTCTTGCCCGCAGTTAATGAGGCAACCATTTGGGCTAGTGCGACGCCGATACTAGCACAGTATGCGGACACACTGCCACCGCCGGGCACAGGCTGATTACTGGCTGTTGCCTTGATGAACTCTTTTAGATACATATCTTGAAGTAGCATAAAATTATCTCCTATATATTGGTTATCGTTATATTATTCAGTGCTCTGCACTATGTTGCCAGTGCGTTATTTATCAGTATATTTACATTGTATTGTTGTACAGATAATGCTTGTGGGTGATACATATTATCTATTATGGGCATTCTTTGGTGTACTGTTATATAGATTGTAGAGCACTAAACAATCGTTAAGGTGGGGGCATAGTAAAATTATCGTAATGCTATACTCCTAACACTCAGGCTCTAATGCTCATAAATTGTGTTAATTGGCGTGGTGTACAATCTGGCCCTTAATGATGACTGTTTGCACATGATTGATACAAAAATTGTATGCCAAAAAATCAATACTGGGCATATCGTGTATTAGTAGATCTGCCTGTTTACCTTTCTCGATAGTGCCTATTATATCCCCTCGTTTAATGGCACAAGCACCGTTGATGGTCAGCGCACATAGTGTCTCTGCGACAGTCATATTAGTTTGTAATGTGGCTAGTGCAATTAACAGGGGTATACTGTTACTGTAACAACTGCCTGGGTTAAAATCTGTTCCTAACGCCACTGCGACACCATTGTCAATTAAATCACGTGCTGGTGCATACTGCTCTCGTAGGCTGAATGCCGTGCATGGCAGTAATACTGCTATAGTGTTGCCGTGAGATAATTCGACGATATTCTTGTCGTCAATATGTAATAGGTGTTCAACGCTGGTTGCACCCATTCTGCTGGCAATACCACTGCCCCCAAGACACTCTATTTCTTCTGCGTGCATTTTGATATCCAGCCCTAGTTGTTTAGCCTTCAACAACAGTCTAATACACTGGTCTACACTGAACACGTTCTTCTCGCAGAAACAATCCACGAACTGCACATCCGTTCTCTCCTTAATAATAGGTAGAACTGTGTCTATCATATACTCAACGTACTCATCCGTCGTCCTGAACTCTGGTGGGGTAGCATGCGCACCCATATAAGTTCGTGCTATCTGTATAGGTTGTAATTGTTCGAGTTGTCGCATAGTATCGATTTGCTTAAGTTCGGTCTCTATGT
Organism: Clostridia bacterium; assembly: GCA_028698585.1. Classification (GTDB taxonomy): domain Bacteria; phylum Bacillota; class Clostridia; order Christensenellales; family CAG-314; genus STF1-98. The sequence goes on from JAQVWG010000002.1 coordinate 118,911, forward strand.
CTAATCCATACCCACTCTTGCCCTCAATGGTAGTAACGCCAAAAGATAAGTATTGTTCCAGCGCCTTGAGTCCGCTCCTGATAAGTTGTTTTTGCGAGGACTGTCGGGTAGCGTTGACAGTATTTATTATGCCACCACCCTTGTTCATAATCTCCATATAAGTGGCGCCACTCAGTCTGTCAATGAACTCCTGTTCCCTGTATCCACCGAACACGAAGTGTGTATGACTGTCTACGTAACCTGCAGTGATAGTCTTGCCCATGCAGTCAATCCTAGGTACATTCTCTGTTGGGTACTCGTTAATCTCATCCTTAGTGAATACAGCCTGTATCTTATCTCCGTCTATCAACACACATCCGTTCTTGATAATAGTTGGCATATTCATAGACTCGCCTTTAATGGCACTGTTCCCCGTAAAGGTGACTATTTGATTGGCATTATATAGTAGTTTTTTCATTAAAAATTGTTTTCTAATACGGTTCTTTCTGTAAAGTTTTCGATTAGCAGATATTCCACTGCCTTATCTATTAGTTGTTTAGATGTGTATGCTGATAAGTCGGCTTTACCCTCTGCGTCTACCTGTACGTAATACTTGGCGCAGTCAATGAGTGCTTGCGCAGGACATAATCCTATCAGCTCTGTGCCGATTATTTTGACACCGTAGCGTCTGGCTTCCATTCTAACCATTTCTAGTGTGGTGTATATAGGTGTCTTGGTATAGTTGGTTAGATTCATAGATACTTGAGCCGTATTTCTCTGCTCCAGCTCTACTCCTATTGCCTTACAGTAACGCAGTCCACCACCGATAAAGCGTACTTTCTTGCTTATCTTGGTGGCTATATTAACATCGCTTGTGTCCAAGTTGACATTAAATGCAACTAGTGGCATACGCATACCTACAGCGGTAACGCCTGCAGTTGGGTGAGGGTGATTCTCACCATAGTCAGGGTGCCATTCGTCAAGTAGCATTTTGTCTGCCATTCCCTCAAACTCGCCCTTGCGTATGTCTGCTAGATTTTCCCTGTTAGGAGCAGTAGCAGACTTCTCGTATAGGAACACGGGTATACCGTATCTAGCGTATGCTTGTTCACCAACGTAGTGGCTCAATTCTATAGCCTCGTTTTCGGTGACGTTACTGATTGGTATAAAAGGCACGACATCTGTAGCACCCATGCGTGGGTGTTGTCCTTGGTGTTGCGTCAAGTCTATTAGTTGACTTGCTCTATGCATAGCGTTAAGTACAGCCTCAGCTAGCGCGTTAGGCTGTCCTACCACCGTTACCACCATTCTGTTGTGGTCTGCATCCTTGGAATAATCCAATAGTTTAACATCCGCTACATTGCGAAAACAGTCTAGTATTCTCTCAATTACTTCCGTGCGTCTGCCCTCACTAAAGTTCGGTACGCATTCTACTATCTTGTCCATTGCCATATTAATTGTTCTCCTATTATTTAATTGTAATTTATTGCAGTGAAATTATAGATAAGTTGATTAACAACTAGTTTCTCGCTTATATTTATCGTACTCCCGTGCGACAAGTTGTTTAATCATATCTGTATTGGCAAGATAGGGGAGTGTTATGTGGTCGTTCTGTCTTGTCTTGTTGTACTCTATACTTGTTATAAGTGCATTATCGTTCCTTGCCCAACTGCGCCTAGCAACTCCTCCCATAACGTCCCAAGGAAAAGCGTTCTTGAGTATCAAGTCCACTCTTTCGCTACCGTCGAGCACCATACCGAATCCACCATTAATAGCCCTGCCAATGCCTGTGCCACCGCCATTATGCAGAGCACAAAGGCTCATACCCCTTGCACAGTTGCCAGCATAGACAAGCGTTGCCATATCTGCCATTATGTTGGAGCCATCTTTAATATTGCTCGTTTCTCTAAACGGTGCGTCCGTGCCACCTGTATCATGGTGGTCTCTGCCCAGCATTACTGGACCAATCTCGCCCTTCCTTACTAGGTCATTAAACATTAACGCTATTTTGAGTCTGCCTAGTGCATCTTGATACAATATTCTTGCTTGGGTGCCTACAACTAGATTGTTCTTTTCGGCATCTCGTATCCATACATAATTATCATTATCTTGATAACGCCTGTTGCGGTCAATACAACTCATAGCAGCCATATCAGTCTTGTGTAAGTCCTCTGGTTTCCCAGATAAACACACCCAACGGAATGGGCCATATCCATAGTCGAAGCATACAGGTCCCAGTATATCCTCAACATAACTGGGAAAAGCGAAACCATCTAGTTCGTTGACACCGTTACGACATATTTCCTTAACACCTGCGTCAAACACCGATTTCATGAAACTGTTGCCGTAGTCGAAGAAGTATGTGCCCCTTTGTCGCAGTGTTTTGATACATTCATAGTGTAATTTGAGCGTTTTGTTAACCAGTTGAATAAATGTATGTTTATCATTCTGCAACATAACTGTTCGTTGCTCGTAAGTTAAACCTTGTGGACAGTAGCCACCGTCATACACTGCATGGCAACTTGTCTGGTCAGACAATAAATCTATATGTTTATTGCTATCTATTGCGTATTGAAGCAGGTCCACTATATTGCCGTGATAGGCAATGGCGATACCGTGCTTGTTAGTGATACTGCGTTGCGCTAGGTCGAATGCCTCACAAGGGCTGTGTGCTATTGCCGATACCCACCCTTGAGAATACCTAGTCTGTATCCTACTGATATCAACCTCTGCGATAATGCCTACTCCATTGAGTATCTCTACTGCCTTGCCTTGCGCTCCACTCATACCACCCAATCCACTCGATACGAACAATATGCCTGACAAGTTATCGTGCTGGCCCAGTCCTAGTTTGAGCCTCGCTGCATTAAGTATGGTATTATATGTACCATGCACTATGCCTTGCGGTCCTATATACATCCACCCACCTGCAGTCATCTGTCCGTAGTTAGCTACTCCCAGCTCCATTGCCCTGTGCCAACTCTCTTGATTGTCGAACATACCTATCATTAGTCCGTTGGTGAGTGTTACTCGTGGTGCACTCTGTTGGCTGGCGAACAGACCTAGGGGGTGTCCACTCGCTACTACCAGCGTCTGTTGGTCTGTCAGTTGTTCTAGATATTTTTTGATTAGACAGTATTGCATCCAGTTCTGGCATACTTGTCCAGTCTCACCGTATGTAACCAACTCGTAGGGATAGAGAGCAATTTCGAAGTCCAGATTGTTGTCAATCATCACCTGAAATGCCCTGCCTTCTATACAGTTGCCCTTGTACTCATCTATAGGCTTACCGTATATGCGACCTTCTGGCCTGAATCTATATCCGTATATTCTGCCACGAGTGTATAATTCTTCTAAGAACTCCGGTGCCAGTATCTCGTGCCATTCCTCAGGTACATATCTCAATGCGTTGGCTAGTGCCAACTCTGTTTCCTGTTGAGTCAATGTAAACTCTCTCTTGGGTGCACGCCTTATCCCCTCTATGAAGGGCTTACGTGGGGGGAGCTCAGTTAACTTAATTGTCATTGCGCTGTTAATATTATAATTGTTTATCATAGTAATTGCTCCAATTGTGTTGGTAATGAGTATATATTGTTGAGTGATATTGAACTTACACCCTATATGAATGGTTGGCGCAAATAACGCTTGTTCACACCATTATTGACTGTTTTCTGCAATCTCTTGCTGTGTGATTGCTCCGCCGTTACAGATAGCATGCTATTATAATCACAGACTGTTACAGATTGTTTTATGTGTTAATCTGTAACAATTACTTGACCGTATGCCTATTAAGGATTATTCAAGTTGACCTATTGCAGATGTTACTGCGTCTAGCAGTTGTCCACTCCTAATTAACTCTGCACACTTATGTATGTCTGGAGATATATATCTGTCGTTTTCCATGAATGATACTACGCTTCTTACGAGTTGATAAGCCGGCTTAGTGCCTGCTCCCAGAGTGGCCTTGTCATTGCCCAAATCTATTGCCTGAGTAGCAGTTAATAACTCTATTGCCAGCACATTAGTAACGTTATCTATAATTGTCTTCAGCTTACGTGCAGCAGTCATACCCATACTGACATGGTCTTCTTGGTTGGCGCTACTTGTTATACTATCCACAACTGCTGGATGTGATAGTACTCTGTTCTCACCCACCAAGGAAGCAGCCACATACTGAGGTATCATCATGCCACTGTTAAGTCCGCCATTCTTGACTAGGAAGGGTGGAAGTCCCGATAGTTGACTGTTGACCAATCGCTCAATTCTTCTCTCACTGACATCTGCTAGTTCGCTCATAGCAATAGCGAGGAAGTCTAATGCCATAGCGAGTGGTTGTCCGTGAAAATTGCCTCCACTGATAGCCTCGTTAGTGTCTGCGAATATTATGGGGTTATCTGTAACTGCATTTATCTCCTTGCTGACTATATTGTCAACATAATTAGTTGCGTCTTTACTGGGACCATGTATCTGTGGCACACACCTGATTGTATAGGCGTCCTGTACTCTTAATTGTCCCTGTCTAGAAGTACGCTGACTGCCACTCAGTAACTTACGAATATTGTTAGCTGTGCTTATCTGTCCGTCTTGATGTCTAAGTAGATGTAGTCTGGGGTCAAAAGCGTCTATAACTGCATTCACTGCTTCCATTGTGAGTGCAGACACTATATCTGCTACCTTGTTGAGATTAAGAGCGTCATACACGCACAGAGTGGCATATGAGTTCATTGCTTGCGTTCCGTTGATGAGTGCAAGTCCTTCTTTAGATGTCAACTCAATGGGGGTGAGATTGGCTCTTTCAAGTGCTTCGTAAGATTCCATAAGTTGACCATTATAGTATGCTTGGCCTAATCCTAACAGAGTCAGTGTCATATGAGCAAGTGGTACGAGGTCGCCAGATGCCCCCAGAGAGCCTTTAGACGGCACGTATGGAACTACCTGACTGTTGAGAAGTGCCAGTAGAGAGTCAATTGTCGGTTGACTGATACCTGAGTTACCAACAGCTAATGCATTAATCCGTAGTAACATCATAGCCCGAACATATTCCTCCGTTATAGGTTCACCCACTCCACATGCGTGTGATACGATAAGGTTAGCCTGTAACTGTTTAGAATCCTCTTTACTGATTGAAACGTCAGCGAACTTGCCGAATCCGGTAGTGATACCATATATAACCCGTGCCTCATTGACACAATCCTCTACCAGTTGGCGAGAAACGGCCATACGCTTATACGACTGCTGGCTTATGCATACAGGTCTATGGTGTCGTGCTACGTCTACTACGTCTGCTATTGTCAAGTCTTGACCACTAATAATCAGTTTATCTGTTTTCAATCTAACTACCTCTCCGTTAATAATGCACCTATCATTATTACACACTTTTCGCTTTTTTTCAACACCTTATATGAACAAAAAAATGGTTATTTTTTTACATTATGTATAACTACTGGCAGTTAATAATGTCCAAAACCAGTCTGTTATAGGATATTATAATATTCTGATATCGCCCATTTATTGGCAAGCTCGAGTGTTATATGCATCTAGTATTGAGTCGGTCTTATCAAGTGATTTACTTGATATAACACGTAACTTATGTTATACTTATCTCAGCAAGAACTAACTAAGGAAGTGTTCATATTGAAAAGAAGAATTGTTACTGCAATAGTGTTGGTCATCATTATGTTGATATCGTGTGCAATAGTTGGCTGTGAAAACACAAGAACAGACAAAGGGACAGGAACAGGTTCTGGAACAGGTTCAGGTTCAGGGACTATTCCACCCGTTACACATAAGGATAATGACAACGACGGTATATGCGATGATTGCAATGCAAGCGTCATCATTAACTACGACATATACGGTATTAATGATTTACACGGCAAGTTCGTCGATACAGAATCTCAAATAGGTCTGGACGAATTAACTACATATATTAAGAACGCTCGCTCAACACAGGACAATGTTATACTATTATCAATGGGAGATATGTGGCAAGGAGATGCAGAGTCCACGTTGACGCACGGATTAATTATGACGGACTGGATGAATGCCATTGATTTTGACTGTATGACTCTAGGCAACCACGAGTACGACTGGGGCGAGACTTATATACAGAATAATGCTGATGTGGCTGAGTTTCCATATCTTGCTATCAATATATATTCTAGCATAACTAACGAATTGGTAAATTATTGCCAACCGTCAATTATGATTGAGAGGGGTGGTATCAAGATAGGCGTTATTGGTGTCATGGGGGATTGTTATTCTTCGATATCGTCTAATCAGGTAGAGGATGTGTATTTCGTTGTGGACACGTACGACGCCACACCATTAACTGATCTTGTCAAAGCCGAATCAGTATCTCTGCGTTCTCAAGGTGCGGACCTAATAATCTACTGTGTGCACGACGGATATAACGCATATGATACAGAGTTGTCAAGTGGCGGATATGTGGACTTAGTATTCGAAGGTCACACTCACACTAGTTATGTTAAGAAAGACACATATGGTATATATCACCTTCAAGGCGGTGGAGATAATGATGGCATAACACATGTCGACTTGAATTATAACTATGTAACCGACACATATAAGGTGGTTAGTGCCAACACAATACCTACCAGCACGTATGCATCACTCGCCGATGACCCTATTATCGAGCAATTACTCGATAAATATGAAGATATTGTCGGCACGGTGCGTGATACAATAGGAGTCAACGATGTTACACGTGATGGGGACGAACTGCGCAGTTTAATTGCTCAACTGTACTATGAGAAGGGCATTGCCAAGTGGTCAAGTAGTTATGATATCGTGCTAGGGGGCGGATACTTGTCTGTGCGTGCACCGTACAACCTGTATGCAGGCGACGTTACATATGCAGACCTATTGTCGATATTCCCATTTAATAACGACTTGGTTCTGTGTTCAGTCAAGGGTGAGGATTTGAGTGATAAGTTTTTCTTTTCAACCAACTCCAACTACTATATACACTATGGAACGTATGGTACTCAAGTTAAGAACAACATAGTCGATGACCAAACCTATTATGTAGTCGTAGACACGTATACATCAACCTATGCGCCCAATAAATTGACCGAGGTGGCTAGATATCAAGACGGCATATATGCGAGAGATTTACTTGCAGAGTACATTCAAAACGGTGGATTTACCGACCGTATTATCGGTGGCGACTATGATTTAACAGACATACCCACGCTTATTGAGATAGGTGAGGCTCTAGATAGTAATCAATCCTCACAGGACGTGTACTATGTGAGTGGCACGATTACCAGTATTGAGAACACCACAACTGGCATAATGACTATAGTTGATTCTAATGGCAACTCATTATATATCTATCGCCTCAATAGTGGCGCAACTAAATACGGTGATTTAGATATCAAGCCCATTGTAGGAGACACTGTGGTATTATCTGGCAGAATGTATAAATATGCTAATAGTAGCAGTACCATTATTGAGTTGAAGGATGCTCAGTTAGTAGAATTAGTTGAATAATAATTAATAATACTTGTGGCTCTAACCTAACTTAATTAACGATGCTGCTGAACACATACTGTGTATAAAAAAATGAGTTAAAAGTATAGGTATTAGATTGCATGATGTTACGAAATATGTTATACTGTGTAATGGCTAAGAAGGGTGTACGTATTGGGGGCGAAATGTAATGATACTTGATTTGCAAAAAGCGAGCATGTGGAAACGAATATCTGCTTCACTTTTTGACTTTATAATCGTTACCATACTGATAGTTGGATTTGCTGCGCTGTTGTCCTGGATAGTTGATTATGACGCTTATAACAGGAAAGTGCAGACAGCGTATGATGAGTATGGGGAGGCTTACGGCGTAGATTTACACGCTGATGAGAATACCCTTACCGAACAAGAGAAGACCAACTACTATGCCGCCCTTGAGGCGCTCAATCAAGATACACAAGCGCTTCAAGATTATACCATGCTGTTTTATTTGACATTAATTGTTACTAATATAAGTATATTATTGGGTTTTATCATTATGGAGTTCGTACTGCCCATCATTTTCAAGAACGGGCAGACACTGGGCAAAAAAATCTTCGGTATATGCGTTATGCGAGTTGACGGAGTAAAAATAACCAATATTCAGTTGTTCATGCGCTCCATACTGGGTAAATGCACTGTAGAGACATTAATCCCTGTCCTGTTGCTGATTATGATTATGTTCGGCATGTTAGGACTAACGGGGACTGTCGTGCTGATTTTATTTGCATTACTGCAGATAATACTGGTGGCAACAACCAACGCTCGCACGCCCATACACGACTTATTAGCAGGCACAGTTACTGTAGATAAGGCAAGTCAGTTGATATTCGATTCAACTGATGAATTAATTGAATTCAAGAAAAGAATGGCAGCTGAGCAAGCTGAGAGAGCGCAATACAAGTAATACACTGTTCAATCGTCAAGTATACACATCACGCAAGATAATTACTGAACTACTACTTATATAGAGGGAGCATATGAAAGTTGAATTGCAAAACGTTACTAGGATTTTTCCTAGCAGGAACAAGAGAGAAAAGAATGATGTAGTTGCCGTCAATAACTTTACATTCGAGATACCCGATGGCAAACTGATTGGATTGTTAGGACCAAGTGGTTGTGGTAAGAGCACGACCCTATATATGATATCTGGTCTGCAAAGGCCTACATCAGGACGTATTTTTTTCGGTGAGGACGATGTTACGGATTTGGCTCCTGAGAATAGGGGAGTAGGACTGGTATTCCAGAACTATGCTCTATATCCTCATATGACGGTCAAACAGAATATTCTTTTCCCACTGCAGAACCTCAAGGGTGAAGACAAGATGACCAAGGAGGATATGTTGGAGAGAGCTTACAACGTGGCTCGTTTGGTACAGATTGATGAGTTAATGGAGCGTAAGCCCAGTGAGTTGTCTGGTGGACAACAACAGAGAGTTGCTATTGCTCGTGCACTTGTCAAGATGCCAAGAGTATTACTCCTAGATGAACCGCTATCCAACCTAGACGCTCGTCTACGTTTGCAGACTCGTGAGGAGATAAGGAGAATACAGAGAGAGACGCAGATAACTACCGTTTTCGTAACGCACGATCAAGAGGAGGCTATGAGCATATCTGACACTATCGTAGTTATGAAACTAGGCGTTATTCAACAGATTGGTAAACCACAGGATGTCTATGATAACCCCACCAACCTATTCGTCGCCAAGTTCTTAGGTACCCCTCCTATCAATATTTTTAAGGGCTATGTGCGTAACGAAATGCTGTATATAGGTGACGACCCCATTATGTCAGTGCCCGGCATTCAACTACCGGAGAAGAAGGTCAAGGTTGAGCAACAAGACAATCAGGAGAATATATCCACAGAGCATAATACTGCTAACGGACAAGCAGTAGACAGCCAGACAGCTGAGTATAAGACAGTCGAGGACGGCGTGAAAGGACACCCAGTATATATAGGCATTCGTCCTGAGGGATTCATAGTCGACGAACAGAATGGACCACTACACTGTCACTTGAACAATGTCGAGGTGATGGGGCGTGATATGACAGTAGTATCTTCTAACTCTGATAGTGAGTCGGGCATTATAAGATCCATTATCAACAGCGATTCCGGACTGGATAGACAGGCAGAGACGGTGAGATACTCCCTAAAGCCACATAAGGTGTTCATATTCGACCTAGACACAGAAGAAAGAATCCTTTTCGAGGTGAAATAATGTACGATACCAAAAGACAATGGAAAGCATGGTTATATTTATTGCCGATGCTAGTTCTGCTGGCAGTCTTTACCATATGGCCCATAATCAATACGGTAAGAATGTCTATGCTAGAGAAGTATCAAGCGCTCGCGGCGGCAGGTGGCAAGACTTTTGAAGTAAGTTTCTATAACTTCAAGGATGTTCTCTCGTACAACAAGTTTCTCACATGCCTGAAGAACACAATGATTCTGTGCGTTGTCACAGTGCCCGTTTCCTCGATTTTAGCACTGCTTATTGCAGTTTTTCTCAACTCTATAAGACCACTCAAGAGAGTGCTCCAAACTATCTTTTTCCTTCCTTATGTTACCAACTCCATTGCAATAGGTATGGTGTTCGCAGCTATGTTCAACATCGTTGGCAGTTTTCACGGTACACCTAACCAGATAATCGAGACAGCAGGCATAATCAATAATATGCTGGGTGTGTTCGGCATTGAGCCTATTAACTGGATTAACCCGGGCTCAACTTATGGTGCTAACATTACCGTACTGGTAATATATATCGTATGGAATGCTCTGCCTTTCAAGATTCTTATACTACTAGGTGGACTTCAAGGTATCAATAAACAATACTATGATGCAGCCAAGGTAGATGGCACTCCCCGTAAACGCATTTTTACACGCATTACTGTCCCACTGTTATCACCAATGATTGCCTATGTCGTAATTACGGGATTTATCGGCGGATTCAAGGAGTACACTAGCATTGTCGGTATATTTGGCGAAGACATGGGGCCTGCTGGCGCATCCAAGAGACTCAATACCATGGTTGGATTCATATATGACGCCCTCGAGAATGGTAGACAAGGTAGGGCAAGCGCAGCTGCACTTATACTTTTTGCGATAATACTGGTTGTAACACTCATCAACCTGTACGTCAGCAAGAAGAGAGTGCACTACTAAGAGGTGTTAATATGAAAATAGATACAATGCATGAATTGAATGTTCAAGATGTCTCCAATAAGCAAAAAGTTGGCAAGATTATCGTAACAACACTCCTATATGTATTTCTGATTTTTATGGCGATAATTGTGCTGTTCCCATTCTACTGGATGATTAACTCGTCACTCAAGAGTATCGGCGAGTATTTACTGCCCGTACCCACATTCTGGCCACATAGGATACTGTTTGTTAACTATATAGATGCGTTCAAGACAGCCAACCTAGGCAGGCTGTTCCTCAATACAGTCTATGTTGGTGTTGTGTCCACACTGTTGTCACTGGTAATCACCATACTTTCTGCTTTTGCTTTCGCACGTTTAGAGTTCAAGGGCAAGAACGTGCTGTTTGCCTGTTTACTGGCTACTATGATGATACCAGGCGAACTATTTACCATTACCAACTATGGCACAGTCAATGATTTAGGGTGGATGAACACATATACAGTGTTGATTGTCCCCTTCCTTGTCAGCATATTCTATATATATCTGTTAAGGCAGAACTTCAAACAAATACCTAACGAATTATATTTGGCTGCCAAGGTTGACGGAACAAGCGACCTCAAATATCTAATTAAAGTAATGATTCCTCTTGCTTTGCCCACACTAATATCGATAACTATATTGAAAATGATGGGTGCTTGGAACTCATATATATGGCCTCGTTTAGTAGCTAGAGATATAGATCACACATTAATTACAGTAGGACTACGTAACGCATTTACTATCGATCCTGCCATAGGCTATGTCAATTATCCACAGCAAATGGCAGCAGTTGTCATAGTATCTGCACCATTGTTCCTAGTGTTCATATTCTTGAGAAAATATATCATGAAAGGCGTTAGCCGTAGCGGTATTAAAGGATAGAAATAAACCAACCAAAAAAATATAAAGGAGACTAAAAATGAAGAAATTCTTATCAACAATCCTAGCAGTACTTATGTTATTGACAACAGCAATTGGCTTTGCAGCATGTACTCCAGGCCCCGGCCCAAACCCAGGTCCTTCTGCCGAGCCTAATTTTGATGTCCCTGCCGAAGGTTACGACGGTAGCGAAGTAACAATTAAGTTCTACCACACCATGGGTAGTAATTTGACTGATGTGTTGAATCGCTACATCCCACTATTTAACGAGTTATACCCCAACATTACTATCGTACACGAGCAAGTTGGTGGTTATGATGACGTTAGGGATCAAATCAGCACAGAGATTACTGAGGGTACACAACCCAACATTGCATACTGTTACCCAGATCACGTTGCTATGTACAATCTAGCCGGCGTTGTTACTACACTAGACAACTTAATTGATAGTGAGATAGTTGTTACACGTGCAGATGACACCACAGAAGTGCTAGGTCTAACGGCAGCACAGAAGGCTGACTTTATCGAAGGTTACTACAATGAGGGTAAGCAATTTGGCGATAACCTAATGTATACAATGCCCTTCTCCAAGTCAACAGAAGTGTTGTACTACAACAAGACCTTCTTCGATGCTAATGGATTAACAGTTCCAACTACATGGGATGAGATGGAAGCACTATGCGCAGCAATCAAGCTACTAGATCCTACTTCAATTCCACTAGGATATGACAGTGAAGCAAACTGGTTCATCACAATGTGTGAGCAGTATGGTTCAGGCTACACTAGCGCAACAGGCGACCACTTCATTTTCGACAATGATACCAACAAGGCATTCGTTAAAGAAATTAGAGAATGGTATCAAGCAGGCTATTTAACCACACAAGAGATTTACGGCGCATATACCTCCACATTGTTCGTTTCCACAGAGGGAACCAAGAGTTATATGTCAATCGGTTCATCTGCTGGTGCTACTCACCAACGCCCTGCACAAGATACAAATGGTAACTATCCATTCGAAGTAGGTATCGCTCCAATCCCACAATTGAATCCAGATGATCCTAAGGCTATTTCTCAGGGCCCAAGCGTATGTATATTCCAGAAGGAAAACCCACAAGAAGTTGTTGCATCTTGGCTATTCGTCAAGTTCTTGACAACCAGTGTAGAGTTCCAAGCTGAGTTCTCAATGGCATCAGGTTATGTTCCTGTACTTAAGTCAGTTGCTGACAATGCTATCTATAAGGCATTCGTCGATGCTGCTAACGGTGGTAGCCACATTTCTGCACTGAGTGCTAAAGTATGTCTAGAACAACAAGAGTCATACTATGTATCCCCTGCATTCAATGGTTCTTCCACTGCTCGTGACCAAGTAGGTCTATTACTCCAAACATGCTTGACCACAGTGCTATCCGGAGGCCAAACTGTTGACGATTTAATTGATAGTGCATTCCAAGACGCAGTTGACGAGTGCGAATATTCTGCAGGTTAACAATGAATCGTCACTCTAATAGGTGATTATTATGAAGAAACTGACAAAACTAACAATAATACTGCTTGTAATATGTCTACTGGCAACTTGTGTTGCGGGTTGTGAGCATTACAAGCCCGGACCCGATCCTGATCCGGTTGAAGTAGACTATGCTGTAGCTGTGGCATTTGATCCAACATCAACTGCCACCGTTAAGCAAGCAGTAACTGTCAAGACCTACATTGATGGTGATACTACTCACTTCTATGTACCCACAAGCATTGCCGAGTCGGGGACACTAAAGGCAAGATATCTAGCCATCAATACTCCAGAGTGTTCTGGCAAGGTAGAGGAGTATGGCAAGATGGCAGCCAAGTTTACCAAGGAGAAATTATCCTCAGCAACCTCTATATATATAGAATCTGATGATACTAGTTGGAATCTGGACTCTACCGGATACAGACACTTGGTGTGGGTATGGTATAAGACTGCTGACTCTGATGTATTTAGGAATCTCAATATTGAGATACTGCAGAATGGTTTAGCAAGGGCGTCTTCATCTGCTAACAACCGTTATGGCACGACCTGTATGAGCGCCATAGCTCAATCCAAACTGTTCAAGTACAACTTATATTCAGGTTTACCAGATCCTAACTTCTACTATGGTGCAGCACAAGAGTTGACTCTTAAGGAGTTACGCTGTCACGTTGAAGATTATGTGGATACTGCAGTAGCATTCGAGGGCGTGGTTACCCGTAATAGCGGGAGTAACGGCGTATATGTAGAGAGTTATGATGCAGACACGGATATGTACTACAGTATGTACATTTACTATGGTTTTGCTTTGAGCGGTGACGGTCTCAATATACTGTCCGTTGGCAATCTAGTGCGTATAGTAGGTACTGTGCAGTACTATGAGGCAGGCGGCACTTATCAGGTGTCCGGATTACAGTATTCTCCCATGCGCCCAACTGATCCAGCCAATATTCAGAAACTGGGTGAGGGGTACAGTCCTGCATACGACCTTATCACAGCTAATCAACTGAAGTACGGCACAGTAATCATTACAGACGAGAACGATATTGCCACCACGTACGACTACGGTGAGTTAGCTTTGAGTTCGTCCGTATCATTGGAGAACTTGTACGTAACAAGTGCATATACCACGGATAACGGGGAAAGTTCATCATACGGAGCTATTACACTTACATGTCGTGCAAGTGACGGCACTGATATTACTGTCCGCACTACGGTTATGTATGATGAGTACGGTAATCGTGTATTGCAGTCTGCATACGAGTATAAGACAATCAATATCAAAGGATTTGTAGATTACTACAGTGGTAAATATCAAATCAAGGTCTTGGATGATGTAGACATAACAATTGTAGATTAAAAAAACCTATAAAAATAAAAAAGGAGATCAAAAAATGAAAAAATTCATTGCTAGCATAGTGTTGTTACTAGTATTAGTTATGGCACTAGGAGCATGTCAGCCACCTGAACCGGGCAGTACAGAACTGAACCCAGTTAAGAGGGCTTTAGAGGCTCTATACGCAGAAGAGTCCGAGATTACCCTAGTTGACTTCACAAGACCCACCAGTATCGAAGTCGAGGGCGTAATCTATACACTCGAATGGAATGTAGAGGTTACTGAGGGTCTCGCAAGTGATGTTAAGGTAATACTCAATGATGACGGTACCGTTACAATTGACGTAGGTACAGCACCAGCCAATTCAGATGGTATTGAATACACCTTAACTGCAACCATTAGCAACGAAGCCGGCATCACTAAAGATGTGGAGTTTGATTATATTATTCCGTATTCTAAGCTAGTGTTGGCTAGAAACTATCTATATGAGATGTATAAGGATGCATCTGCCATTACAGGAACTGATTTCACAAGAGTTAGTAATGCATTAGGCGGAGGGCAGACTTTCCCTATTTCTTGGACAGTTGACGTTACTACCGGTAACGAAACCGATGTTACCGTTAGTTTAGCTGATAACGTTGTAACAATCGACGTTCCAGATAGAGCAGAATCCAATATTGCTTATGATTTGGTTGCAACAATTACCGATGCTGAAACTCAAAATACATTGTCTTTAACTTATCACTACACAGTGCCTAAGTTTGAGATTAACACTTTCGCTGAGTATGCAGCAGCAGAAAAAGACGCCAATCTAGTTATTCAAGGTATCGTTACTGGTATCATCAGCAAGACTGACGGTCGTAGTAGTAACTGTCTATATATACAAGACTTGAATGATGAAGGTGGTTACTACGTCTATGGTCTAACAGATGATCCCAAGACCACTGGTATTGAGATAGGCATGAAAGTTCTAGTTACCGGTCAGAAAGACATCTACAGTGGCACGTACGAATTAGTTAAGGCTACAGTGGAAGTTCTAGACGATACAATAGCAACAGTTACACCAGTAGATTTTACCACGCTATTTACTGATGCTACAGCATTGACAGATACCGCCTTGGTTGCTAAACAAGGAATGCTTGTTACAATTAATGATGTTTCCATAACCGGGCAGGATACAACTAATGGTTACTACAAATTCGAGTTGGATGGATTAGAGAGTTATATTAGAATATCCAGTTCTGTATGTCCTCTAACAAATGACGAGAAGAATACATTCATTGCTGACCACACCTCACACCTAGGCTATATTGCAGACGCTACAGGTGTTATCTGTGTATACAACGGTGCATTCTACCTAACTCCTGTTACCGTCGGTGCATTTAATTATATCTCTCTACCTGAGAGATCAGACGCTGAAAAGGTAGCCTTCGAGAAAGAAAATCTAGCTATCGAATTGGCCATAACCGAGGACGGAGAGTTCACACTGGATACAGTTGGTCAGAGTTATAACACTGTAACTATCTCTTGGGCAAGTGATAACGCATGTGCTGTTATTGATGCCGGTAAGGTCACATATACACTGCCAGAGGATGCAGCAACAGTTACTATTACAGCAACAATAACCTGTGGTGAAGTAACAGATACCAAGACATTCTCAGTTGCAGTTGACGCAGCAAGCACATCAGTTTATGTTGCTAAACCAGTTGCTGAGCCAGCAGTTAATACTGCTTATAAACTAGCAATAGCACAGAACAACCTAGGTCTAACACTATACTTTGCAGGTACAATCAGTGGCAACTACCTACAAACAACGGATAAGGCTGAGAAGGCTGTTGACGTATTCATGGAAGCAGTAGAGGGAGGATTCCAATTCTACTTCATGGATGGCGAGACCAAGACTTATATTGACATCAATACAAGCGGTAAAGCAGCACTAGTTACTGCTACACCTAATGCAGTATTCACACTAGACGCAACACTAGGTATCTATAAGGCAACGGTCGGTTCATACGACTATTATCTAGGCACATACAATCAATACAACACAATCAGCGCTAGCAAGACATCTTATATTAACGCTGACAATATTGACGTATCTCAATTCCCAGCAAGACTATGTGAGATTGCCTATGGTATGAATGTTGCTGAGCCAGTTGCTGAGCCAGCAGTTAATACTGCTTATAAACTAGCAATTGCACAGAACAACCTAGGTCTAACACTATACTTTGCAGGTACAATCAGTGGCAACTACCTACAAACAACGGATAAGGCTGAGAAGGCTGTTGACGTATTCATGGAAGCAGTAGAGGGAGGATTCCAATTCTACTTCATGGATGGCGAGACCAAGACTTATATTGACATCAATACAAGCGGTAAAGCAGCACTAGTTACTGCTACACCTAATGCAGTATTCACACTAGACGCAACACTAGGTATCTATAAGGCAACGGTCGGTTCATACGACTATTATCTAGGCACATACAATCAATACAACACAATCAGCGCTAGCAAGACATCTTATATTAACGCTGACAATATTGACGTATCTCAATTCCCAGCAAGACTGTCAACAATTGAGATTGTCAGTGAGAATACCGACATGACCGACGCAGAAAAAGTAGCCGTCGTTAAGGAAGCATTAACACTATCCAATACTCAAATTACCGCTAACTTTACCCTACCTGTAGCAGGCGAAGAGTTCGGTACAATAGCATGGGCTGAGAAGGTTGACTCCGATGCTATTGCTATTACTGATGGTAATGTCACAGTTACTCGTCAAGTTGCTGACACCGAAGTTGTTCTAGTTGCTACCATTACAGTTGGTGAAGCAACAGACACTAAAGAGTTTACTATTACTGTTAATGCTGCTCTAGCACTAACACACGCTGGAACACAGGCTGACCCATACTCAATAGCTGACGCACTACTAGTTGCTGGTGAACTGGCAACAGGCGGATTCACAGCAGAACAAGTTTACATTACCGGCATTGTTACTAATGCTGGTAATGATAACGGTACATATGTATCCCGTTTCTACCTAGCTGATACTATAAGCGGTACGACACTACTTGTGTATAGTTGTAATGATGCTAATGACGTAACTTCAATAGCAGTTAATGATACTGTCGTTATTTATGGCAAACTGTGTAACTATAACGGAACACTTGAGGTTACAAGTTTCACAACTATGATTGAGGGTGTAAGCACTATAGTGTACCCAACATTCATTTCTAAGACTGCCGGCACCTCAACAATCACAGTTGACGAGGCTATTGTCAATGCTACAGTAACCAACCTAAGCGCAACAAGTGGTCTAAATGGTTCTACATTTACATTTAATGTTACACCTGCAACAGGTTATGTTATCAGCGCAGTTAAGGTTAACGGCGTTATTGTTACAGCAGATGCTGAGACTAACGTGTATACAGGTACAGTTAATGGAAATACAGTTATTGTAGTTGAGACTGCTGCTGATGATGCACCAGTAGTGCTTCAAGCTGTCGCAACCAAACCAATCGGTCCAGATTCTCCATATCTAACTACAGATCCAGATACGACCAACTATGCTGCTAACATTTCTCTAGACGAGACATTGTTTACTGTTAATTATGTTAAGAACGCATGCTCTAACGCTTCAGGATTTGTTAGATTGAATCCAACCAACCTACAGATATATTCTAAGGCTGGTATGAACATCACAATCAATGCTCCAGAAGGTAAAGTTGCCAATATTACTCGTATAGTAATCAAGACTACCAGCACTAAGGACATCACAGTCAACGGTACTGCATATGGTGGCACAGGCGTAGCACTAACCACTGATATTGACCAAGTAATTAACGCAACAACAGTTTCTATCGTGGCTAACGGTACTGCCCAAATTAAGATTACCGGAATCACTATTTACTATACCTTAGAGGATGCCGAGTAAGTGAACTTATCAATAGATTAGGCTATCTATTCCATATCATAATGGCTCCCGTATGGGAGCCATTTTTGGTATCGTATTCAACAACTATTGTGCGGATATGCCAATATGAGCAGTAACATATAAGTGTCTGCAATACGTTGCAATGTCAGATGTATGCGGTGGAGAGTCAAGAAGCCAATGCATAATTGCTTACCCAGTTAATGCAGAACGTTCAGTTGGTCTTGAGCACGTGGCATTAGAATAACAGTTTATAAGCATTTATAGTGAACATCTCAGTTAATGCTATAGCAATAAGCATTGAACGATTGATACAATAAAGACATAATACGCTGTAATTACTGATTGAATTAAACATGCACTGATGACTCTACACAGCATAGTAATTATAGTGAGGTGCTCATATGTATTGTCCTATCGTCATTCCTCAATGATTAGCATGACTGAAGGTTGTGGTCAACTAAGTACTGCATTATAGCAGAATAGTATGTGTGTAGTTGTCAGTAAACTAACGCTTGCAGATAGTAAATAATGTTAAGAGTCTAACGATTAATGTTCTGTGGTTAATAATAAGCAATTGCACACAATCAGTAACATGTAATAGCAGAATAGTATGTGTGTAGTAGTCAGTAAACTAACGCTTGCAGATAGTAAATAATGTTAAGAGTCTAACGATTAATGTTCTGTGGTTAATAATAAGCAATTGCACACAATCAGTAACATGCAATAGCAGAATAGTATGTGTGTAGTTGTCAGTAAACTAACGCTTGCAGATAGTAAATAATGTTAAGAGTCTAACGATTAATGTTCTGTGGTTAATAATAAGCAATTGCACACAATCGGTAACATGTAATAGCAGAATAGTATGTGTGTAGTTGTCAGTAAACTAACGCTTGCAGATAGTAAATAATGTTAAGAGACTAACGATTAATGTTCTGTGGTTAATAATAAGCAATTGCACACAATCAGTAACATGTAATAGCAGAATAGTATGTGTGTAGTAATCAGTAAACTAACGCTTGCAGATAGTAAATAATGTTAAGAGACTAGCGATTAGTGTTCTATGATTATATTAACTAGTGATTGCACACAATCAGTTAAACGTTATAGCAGAATAGCCTATGTTGAGGAGTCTGTAAACAATAGTTGTAGATAGTAACTTAATATTGATAATCTACTGTTGATGTCGCTATCGTTAACTATTATTAAGACTGCTGATTATTTGTTTATAGCCAGCTACTATAAGTAGCCTTATACTCTGCAACCATACTGTCAGCCTGCTCGACGAGTCCAATTATCTGCTCTTGATTGTCAAGTGTTGCGCCGGCTGCACAGTCATGCCCACCACCACCGTATTTCTCTGCCAACTGGTTGATAGTCATGAATCTCGAGCGCAACCTAACTCGCACTGTGCCGTCATCACATTGAATGAAACCAATCCACACAATGCACCCTTTAATTGAGTCAAGTAAAGATACGACATTACATGCTTCCTCGAACGATATGCCGAATTGTTCTCTAGTCTCTATGGAAATATAAATATGCACCACTCCGTTATCTGTCAGTTGCATTTTCTCGTACACGTACGATGCGTACTTCAAACTAGCGTAGTCATCTAGGTATAGTTGAGCATACAACATATCGGTGTCAATACCATAGTCTAGTAGACTGCCTGCCAGTCGCATAGTTTCGCCACTTACCGACCTGTACCTGAATCGTCCGGAGTCAGTTACCATTCCTGCGAATATATACGTAGCAGACTGCTTGTCCAGTATGAGTCTATCGCTATACGTTATACACAAGTCAGCAATCATTTCGCATGCTGAAGAACGCTGTTCTTCTACCCAAGAATAGTCGCCATAGGGGGTATGGTCGATGTGGTGGTCTATCTTAATCAACTCTTGAGCAAGAGCGTACTTATCATTGCTTATTCTATTAAGCGAGGATGTGTCCACTACTATCATCAAAGCATCTGCATACATGCTGTCATCTATTATGTCGGTCCCGTTACCCAAAAAAGCCATATATTCGCACTCGTCCTGATTGACTAGATATATTTCCTTGTTAGGATAAGAGGCTTGTAATACTGCCTTAAGTCCCATAGTGGAGCCGACTGCATCGCCGTCCGGCCTTATGTGGCGAGAAATTATTATTCTGTCATATGCTTCTATTTTGTCAATAATTGTTTGCTTAATATCCATTACTATTACTCCTGACTCAATCTGTCTAAATCATCTAACATCTGCATAGCCTGTTGCCTGTTGGCTAATGTAGCGCCACTTGCCTTAGCATGCCCGCCGCCGCCGTACTTAACGGCCACAGGGTTAATATTATATTTACTTGACCTTATCTCGCACAACACACTGCCGTTATGCTCGGTAAAATTAACCCATATGTCTACGCCCTTGATGTCTGACATTGTGCCAACCATACCTCGCGATATATCGAATGGATCTGCACTTAGCTGTTGAATCTGCTCATCGGGTGTATAAATGTAAGCCACATTGTGCTCGGTAAATGCTATTTTGAGCACGAATTGCGCCCTCAACCTAATCATATCGAAGTCGTCTGCGTATAAATGGCTGTAAATAGAACTTATATCGATTGGTTGTTCAAGCAGTTTACTAGCCAACATAAACGTTCTTGGAGTGGTAGAGTCATAGCGAAATCGCCCCGAGTCTGTAACTAGGCCCGTATAGAGTGATTGAGACGCTAATACATTGAATGTCCACCCTGCCTCTATCCCGCAAGCAGTGACAAGTCCGCAACAACTCTCATAAGAGGTGTCCACTATCTCTGTATCAACGATTTTCTCGCAGAATATGTGGTGGTCCATACGCACACCCTCACGAGCAAGCGCGTACCTGCTGTCTGCTATCAGGTGCGATGCCCCCGTATCTAGTATTATTGCCAGCGCTCCTTCATAAGCGCTGTCATCTATGCTATCCATTATACAGTCGTCCATAAAGGAATATCGTGTAGTGTAATCGCCTACTATGTATACGCATTTAGTAGGGTAGTTAGCAAGTATAAGATGTTTGAGCCCTATTTGACTGCCCAATGCGTCTCCGTCAGGATAAGAGTGTCTGTGAATGATAATGGTGTCATATTGTTCAATTTTGTCTAATATCTGTTCAAACATTATTATACCTCGTAATTGTTTGACATCACTATATCACCGACATCGCAGTTTGTCAATAAATGAACGCTTCAATCGGCACTGTCCTTGTCAATAATTCATTGTAGCATTGTACATGCGTATCATTGTTTGCTCGCTTACTAAGTCTGCAAAAAAGGTAAGACTTCTTTAGTTGACAAATCACTACAATATGGCATTCGAAGTGATTGACTGCTCAGATATGAATATTGCACACTTTATGACAAGTTTAGTTATAAAAAAACGTCCAAATTGGTTTTTATTGCTGGAATCCGCGTATATCAATAAAATAATTATTATTGTACAAATATGTGTTGCGTATTCACATGATAAATGATATATTAGTCATAACTCAATGGTTGTTTAGTAATTGAATCAATAATTGTAAATGTTTAATAGGTTTTTTGCATGCTTCCTTACGTTTAGCATGTAAAATAATATATTTTCGAGGAAAAGATTATGAAAAGACTTTTGTTGTCTTTACTAGTAATGTTGCTAATAGTTAGTATGGCTAATGCTTTTACCGTAACAGAGTCTGCTGTTGCAAATGATTCCTACAGACTGTTATTACCTATGTCACGGAGTACACCAGAGAATAACACGCCCGTTCTTAAGCAATTTGATGCGTTGTTATTACCAGATGAAGTGCGCTTCGGCCAGACTATACAACGTATCAATAGAGATATTATGTCTGTAATGGATGGAATGATGCTTGGGAAAATTGCTGTAGCTAAGTATGAGTGGCTGATGCATGATGTACCAGCTGCTACTATTACTATTGATGATTACCAAAATAGAGCTGTGTATGATCAAACACTTATTGATAGAGAATACTATTATTCTCAGCTACCACAGGGATATAATAATGGTTCTTCATGTGCTCATGTCGCAACTACGTTGCTGTTGGGATACTATGATTTGTTTTGCAATGATTCTATAATACCGAACACCATAATATATGGTGATGTCATCTACAATAATATCTTAGAAGGTAAAGAAGATTCTCCATACTATGACGACAGGCGATTTAGCAGTTATGGGATTAGTAAAGATTTCCATGATTATTTGCTACAGTATGGTTATGGAGAGTTAAACTACCCGATTGATGAGGGGTTGACATGGATTGAGTTACGCAATTTAATTGATTCATATCTGGATACCTGTCCAATAGGGTATGGTAATAACATATCTGTAGAGACTACTGACTCTGTTGGGAGTGCCAAGGAGAGGTTGGATAACGGTCAACCTTTGATAATGTGCATGTCGGGTTACAGCTATGCAGTGAACAATTCATTCTACATGCATTCTAATACAGGACACGCTGTAGTTGTATACGGCTATCAAGAAACCAATCTGGGAACTTACTATAAGGTGCACATGGGTTGGTATGGTCAAGTGTATAATGAGATATGGGTAAAGCCCGACACTGTCTCATGTTTCTTGTTTGTTAACTATACTGGGAGTAATATAGGCAGCGGATATCATTTGTATCACGGTAATCAAACGCATGCGGTAGGTTTGACATATGATGTAGATAATTACTACGAGTATGTATCGTCAGATGCATTAAACGATAATTTCGTATGTGTAATATGTGGCTATGCTATATCGTTTGCTCATTCATATCGTGACATAGAGTCATACAATGGCAATCAACACACCAGAAGGTGTTCTTTTTGTGAGAGTACATCGCAGGATGATCACGAACTACTAATAACCGGCCACAACAGTTCAACTCACCATGTGGACTGTATTGAATGCAACTATTCTGCCAGTATATCTCACACCTTGCCTAGCGGTGGTTATACTTCTATCTCATCCACTACCCACAGTTGCGAGTGTTCTGTCTGTCATTATGATATAGAGAGCAATCACACACTGGTACATACTCCTGACTCTGGCAATAGTACGCATACTTCATCGTGCACAAAATGTGGGTATTCTTGCAGTGGAGTTGCGCACGTATACGGTTACGTGTGTGCAGGTGCTAGTGGGCACTATTATGGCTGTACTGCGTGCGAGTATATGTACGGCTTTCTATCTGCTCACCAGTTCGTAGCATACGGTCTAGGGTGGAAGAGATGTACAGTATGTGACTTCATGGCGCGACTTGGTCTAGACGAACCCATAGTCAACGCTAAACAACCTAGCAATCCATTACTCGAAGAATTGTTAATGGTTCAGTGCATTGAAGGCGAATAAACACTGTGATTATATAAGGAATACCATATACTCGGTATCTATATCGACAATATTGTGAATAAAAAGACAATAAAATTGTCACACATCTATTGACTATCAGTTAATTGTATGATAGATTGTGCATAATTAGAGTAACTATGGCATATTTTTTGCCAACGACATAATAAACTATATGGAATATTAACATCATTGCGTAGACTGTATTGAATAATCACTACCCAGTCTATATTTGCATATAGTAATATAAGGTATTTCCCTATCCTAGTTCGAGGAGGTAATAATAATGAAAAGAATCATATCTATACTGTTAGTTTTAACGCTGTCTACCACCCTATGCGTTGGACTAGTTGGGTGTGACGGAGTTATTGATAATACACCGAATGATGCAATGATTTCTGTTTACTATGCTACCATAGACGAACTCGGGAACGCATTCATCTCCACTGCACGTGATGACTACTATGCTACGTTCCAACTATTCACATATAAGGATGATGGTGTCAGTCAGTGTAGGGGGTATGCTATAGAAGGATTAGTTGACCAAGAGTACCTAGCAAAACATAGAGATACGTGGGATTACAGAACGGGTTATTTTGATGATGGCTCTGTGGCATATCGAGAAGCAATATGTCTATATCAAATTATAACCAAGCCGACAACACCTACTAATATGGAATACTGCCACTGTAATGATTATAAGGCTTCGTATTATGACCAAGTTGTATGTGAACACTCTACTAGAGCAATGTGCTTTGTTTACTTTAATCATACGACCTCGTATAGCCCCATTGACTTGTTACAGTTTGATGTAGATGACCTAACTATGGAGAATGTGACAATACAGAGAGCGAATGATGATGACGGGAACTTTGTCGTATATTTATGTGGTAAGCGCATTATGAACACATACAACGGCGATGTGGTCTTTAACAGAGTATTATATCACTTTGTTGCCAGACTGGAGGACGTTGAGTGGTTCGTAGAACAGCAACTTAAGAACTTTGGCACATTTGTGATTAATATCACTAACCCCGATGTGGAATAACCACATTCTATGCGTATTTCAATTCGTGTGTTAGCAATGACATAAGTTTAGTCAATAACAAGACTCTTTATCACTAGATAAGGAGTCTTTTGACTTATGGTATTATAGCGTCTATTAATTAGTTGCGCATTGAGTATGACGATAGTATAATAGCAGTTGTAGTAGGTATGGTAGGACATATGTACTCGATGAACAATGCAATGACAGTGAGTTACTTAGGGCAACAGTATATAGTGATTACCAAGGAGGTATGACAATGGAGTTTACACCGATAGATATAAGACAGTGGAGTAGGGGACAAACGTTCTATTACTTTACCCACATGGAGCCGACAGGGTACTCACTTACTGTCAATATTGATGTGACTAGAATGCATCGATTACTCAAGAATAACAATATCAAGTTTTTTCCTGCGTACCTATGGCTGATAACCAAGAACCTCAACAAGCAGGTTGAGTTCAAGGTTGCCTGTGTTGATGGTAAGTATGGGTACTATGACACCTTAACGCCACTGTATGCTGTTTTTCATGATGATGACAAGACTTTTTCGTTCATGTGGACAACGTACAGCGACAATTTTAGCCAGTTCTATGACGCCTACATGGACAACCAAACCAAGTATGGCAACAATCACGGCGTACTGGCTCAACCCGATACGCCACCACCGGAGAACTCCTACACTGTATCGTGTATACCTTGGATTGATTTTCAACACTTCGCTATACATAGTTATGGTAACAAACCGTACTTCTTCCCTACCGTAGAGTCGGGTGCATTCATGAAAAAAGGCGCAAAAATCCTCATGCCCTTATCCTTAACTTGTCATCATGCTACCACAGACGGCTATCATATCAATCTGTTCTTGCATTCTCTGAGAGATGATATTGATAACTTCGGCAAGTATCTTGTACTGACAGCCAGTAAATAGTTTCTCGTGGACTTACGTAACGACCAAAGTACAACTGTTATCGCATTGCATACAGAGTTAGAGTCATATATACTACGATATGGTCAAATAATCCTAGATTAACCAATAAGGTAAGAGCAGTAATAATATGTCTGCATAATATAGATTTGTCTATTATCTCTCACCAACCGACAACGAGTAGTATCTTGAGTATGTGTAACGACTAATGCACAACTGTAATAGCATTACATACAGAATTAGAGTTGTATTTACGGTGATATGGTCAAATAATCCTAGATTAACCGATAAGGTAAGAGCAGTAATAATATGTCTGCATAATATAGAATCGTCTATTATCTCTCACCAACCGACAACGAGTAGTATCTTGAGTATGTGTAACGACTAATGCACAACTGTAATAGCCTTACATACAGAATTAGAGTTGTATTTACGGTGATATGGTCAAATAATCCTAGATTAACCGATAAGGTAAGAGCAGTAAATAATATGTCTGCATAATATAGAATCGTCTATTATCTCTCACCAACCGACAACGAGTAGTATCTTGTGAGCGTATTGTATAGCTACCTAATAATATAGTCGTACCACAGCACAAGGGCTGTAAGCAATTATTATTGCGTAATAACAACAGTATTTAACCCTGCTTGTAAGAGCAGTTGACAACCATTACCGAATATAGTATAGTAAACTGCACAGATATATAAAACGGAGGATAATATATGAGAAAATATAGATTGCGTGTTGGACTGGATGTTGACGACACACTATATGAGTGTAACGCTTATGCACTGTCCATAATTAATGCACGCTATCCTGACGAAGAGCCGACACATATCAATGATATCACAGAATGGGGTAACTGTGGCAAACATTATGATGAGAGAGTAGCATTGTACTCCGACCCACAGTTTGTCAGCAATCAACCTATCCTCCCCGGCGCGCAGAAGTTCGTTCATGAATTATCCAAGATAGCCGATGTGTTCTTTACCACTGCTGTTCCTGCATGTTGTATGACTGCTAGGGCAGAACGATTAATGAAGGACTTTCCCGAGATACCACCAGAGAATATCATATTGGGTACGAGAAAAGACATTATTGCACTGGATATTTTCCTTGACGACGGCGCGCACAACATAGCTAAATCTCGTGCGGCTTACCCTGTGCTATTCCGCAAGCCATGGAATGCTCAACTGTCCGGCCTGTTATCTGTCAACACATACGACGATTTTCTGCACTTGTGCAACATGGTGCGTAATTCGTTTATCGAAAAATCTCCCGACATATCACACGGTGGCGTAATCTGCTTGGTGGGTCCTACAGGCTCTCTTAAGAATGAGATTGCGCAGAACTTGACCAAGTTGCCTAGGTATCAAAAACCGCTTACCACCACTACTCGTCCACGCAGACCGAGTGAGAGCGATAATGCATATCGGTTTATAAGTGAAGAGCAGTTCTTAAGCGAGAGGGAGGCAGGACACTTTATCGAGACCACAGTGTACAGTAAATGCTTTTTTGGTATGTCAAGCGAGGATATTTCCTCAATAATGGATAAAGGGCTATGCGCAGTCATTCCCATTGACATCTGTGGTGCAGTTTCAATTAAGAATATGTTTAGAGCTAAAGCCATGCTTGTGTTTACCAACAGAGATAGATCTGCTGTCGTGTTGGACATAATCAACAGGGATATCTCCTCGGAGGATAAGATGAGGAGAATAATGTCCCTTGACTTCGAGTATCGTAACGTTGAGATATGTGATATAGAATTGAAGGTAGGGGATGATGCCGAGAGTGCGGCAGAGCAACTCGCCAAAATGATTGATAGTCATCATAAACATATTCAGTCATAACAGTTATGCATTGACGGGTTGTGTGATATGTGAGCGAATGTAATTGCAGTATTGTCGCACGCTCAATAAGTGTTATCACGTTCATATACTCGACTACTGTTGTCGTTGCGCTAGTTGATTGTCATGTTATTCACCTCGACTATGACCAAACTACCGTTTAATCCTGTATTAATAATTAACTGATTGTAAATAATGACTCTTAATTATCAAGAGTTCGTTATATATAATCGATGACTGTTGTGTTATACTACTTGATGTGTTCTGCTTGAGATGTCCTGCTTATAGTATAGTAATGCTAGTTTGGATAACTCTAGCACGCAAATTATATTGACCATATATGAATAAGGACTCTTGATAATTAAGAGTCCTTTATGTATTATTGTTGCTACTGGCATAGTATCACTTCATGCCATCTAGTTATTATCATGCAATTATAAGTAAGATAATGACTATAGAAAATTACTTATTATAGGTCCTCCATTCTCCCTATGCTGGTTACATCTGGGAATTGCTCCATAGCATTAGATATGTTCTCGACAGTGCATGCAATCTGTGGTCTAAGTACTGCTTCTGCCAGCAATATACCATCTTTACTAGTAAGACTGAATCTCGACAACGGCGCTGACTTGAAATACTCTTGAAGACCGTTCTTGGTCTCCTCGCTATAACGGAACTTGACAAGCAGTAGTTGTTGAATGTTGAATCTGCCAATTCTTGTTGCGTGGAAAAAAGATTGACCAATCACTATAACCAGCATTGTACCAATGGCAAGCAGATATAGCCCGTTGCCCATTGCCATGCCTATGCCCGCAGTTGCCCATACTCCTGCTGCAGTAGTAAGACCGTGTAGTGTCTCTCTGCGGAAGAATATCATTCCAGCGCAAAGGAAACCTATACCAGCTACTATCTGTGCCGCAATTCTGGCTGCATCCTGTGTAAATGATAGGCTAACGGTCATTAATAGCGATGATGCACATGCCACAATGAAGTGGGTTCTAACACCAGCTTCTTTTTGCCTCTTGCTCCTCTCTATGCCTAGCACCATTCCGCATAGCCCAGCTAGGAGTATACGGACTAGGTATACTGCCTCAATAGGCAGTGATTGAATAATTCTTTGCCAACCCATATTGTGTATTAACCTCGTAATCCATAATTAATACATATACTATGCGTCTAGTTAGTTATACTTGCGCTCTATACGTCAAATATGTACAACCTCATTGCACCGTTCATGCAGTATATATTCTGCCTCATAGTAGTGTATTGTTGCCATTTTAACACAGTCAACTTGCTTTGTCAATACCCAATATATTATATTTTGCAACGTAATCAACCACTGTTCATACTAATTATTACAATTAGGCAATATGATAAATGCAGAACAGGTGGCAGAATAATGAATTACTAACAGCACGTGTGTTAACGCACAGCCTGAACAACTGCGAGATTATGTACATATGATTATTAACAACTTATTACAATTAGTGCAATAGGATAAAGGCAGACCCAGTGGCAGAATAATGAATTACTGACAGCACGTGTGTTAACGCACAGCGTTAACAACTGCGAGATTATAAATAATGTGATTATTTCCCAGCAATCGCAATTGACATACTTAGCTGTGAACGTAACAATAGCATAATAATACATATTGTAATGCACCACTTCAAATGATTGTGTATATAAACTATCGGGTAACAAGGGTCGTAAGTGTGAAATAGAACTACATGATTTCTCGCATAACATGTTATGAATGACGCTCGACGATAAGACATTCGTCAACCTACCACTTATGCTAGTGCAGATAAACCATCAGGTCACAAGTGCTTCAAGAGTCCAACAGAACTATACAACTACTACGTCAACAGTCATAAGTGTTCAATAGGGATAAATACTATTATGGCACCAGCATTGATTGTGAACATTAAGTAAGAAAGGGAAAAATATTTTGCCAATAGGGTGCTTTTTAGTTGATTATTACTGCAATTACTGTAATATATATATGCGAGCTACGTACATTCGATACGAACAATACTTATATAAACAAGGAGAATTGTAATGACTAAGATTGATTTGGCACAATATGGGATACACGGTGTTAAGGAGATTATACACAACCCTTCCTATGAACTACTTTATCGTGAGGAAACTCGCCCAGAATTAGAAGGGTATGAGAAAGGACAACTGAGTCAACTTGACGCTATCAACGTAATGACAGGTATATATACTGGTCGCTCACCCAAGGACAAGTATATTGTCATGGACGAGAACTCTCGTGACAGTGTATGGTGGACAACAGATACGTATAAGAACGATAACCACCCTGCCAGCCAACAGACATGGCATGCAGTCAAGGAGATTGCGTTATCACAATTATCCAACAAGAGATTATTCGTCGTGGACGCATTCTGTGGTGCTAATAAGGACACGAGAATGGCTGTCAGATTCATTGTAGAAGTGGCATGGCAAGCGCACTTCGTCAAAAATATGTTTATCGTTCCCACCGAACAGGAACTTGCGGATTTCCAACCAGATTTCGTAGTATATACAGCGTCCAAGGCCAAGGTAGATAACTATCAGGAACTGGGACTCAATAGCCCCACGGTAGTAATGTTTAATATCACGAGTCGTGAGCAAGTCATAATCAACACATGGTATGGTGGCGAGATGAAGAAGGGGATATTCTCTATGATGAACTACTACTTGCCACTCAAGGGCATAGCATCTATGCACTGTTCAGCCAATACGGATATGAACGGACAGAATACTGCCATATTCTTCGGTCTGTCGGGAACGGGTAAAACCACTCTGTCAACAGACCCCAAGAGACTGCTAATAGGTGATGACGAGCACGGCTGGGACGATAATGGTATATTCAATTTTGAGGGTGGCTGTTATGCCAAAGTTATTAAACTAGACAAGGAATCCGAGCCGGACATCTATAATGCTATTAAGCGCAACGCACTGCTCGAAAATGTCACTATTGATGACAATGGCGCGATTGACTTTAATGACAAGAGCGTTACAGAGAATACTCGTGTGTCCTATCCTATAACGCACATCAACAACATAGTGCGTCCTATATCTACAGCTCCTGCTGCTAAGGACGTAATTTTCCTCTCTGCAGACGCATTCGGCGTGTTACCGCCAGTATCAATACTCACCCCGGAGCAGACTCAGTATTATTTCCTTTCCGGATTTACTGCTAAACTAGCAGGAACAGAGCGTGGCATTACCGAGCCCACACCTACATTCTCTGCATGCTTCGGTCAAGCATTCTTAGAGTTGCACCCAACTAAATATTCTCAAGAACTGGTTCGTAGAATGCAAGCCAACGGGTCGAGAGCATATCTAGTCAACACTGGATGGAACGGTAGTGGCAAGCGTATTTCAATCAAGGACACGAGAGGTATCATTGACGCTATACTAAACGGCTCAATCAACAATGCTAAGATTAAGAAGATACCATACTTCAATCTCGAAGTGCCCACACAACTGGCAGGCGTAGACAGTGGCATACTGGACCCAAGAGATACGTACGTAGATGTTGCTCAATGGGAGAGTAAAGCACGAGATTTAGCAAGCAGATTCATCAAGAACTTCGAAAAATACACTATCAATCAAGCAGGCAAGGACCTCGTGTCTGCTGGCCCAACGCTAGACTAACTGTATGTACTTATAATAGTATAACCACCTCGACTGTATAGCTGAGGTGGTTTTTATTGTAGGCAAACTAACAGAATAGTGTTCTATAGCCGAGCCGTGTGCCTATCTGTACTACCACGTATAGCTAACTATGTGTTATCTATATGACAATTACCCATATCGTTCATTCAGTAGCCTTGTCGGTCTTTATAGTGAATGTGCATTAGCCACTGTCAATAATAAATAAACGATATGACAGCGAATAGATGGATAATTATGTGACACTGCGAGTAAATTGACGTTGGCAATACTTAATAGTTGTATGTAAGCTAGTTATATGTAGGTAGGTGGGTAGTCTCTATTCATTACAGTTGCGATACCTACTATTCAACTGCACATAACGTATACCCTATATATACAGTGATTCGCCTTAATCGTTGCATAATTATATTGAACTAATTACCCATATACCACAATGACTTGATAGAGCGTATCAAGTCATTGTGGTATAATAATTGGCGCACTCGGTAGGAATCGAACCTACAACCACTAGAATCGGAATCTAGCATTCTATCCATTGAACTACGAGTGCATGTTGTGCATGCTGATAGTATTAGATAATGTTAACAGTAGATATTTATTAAATAACGCTGTCCATGTTACGTGTTTGCGACTTATTTGTCAATTACCGAGGCATATATCGTGCAATGAAGTCTTGTCGGCTGTGTTGTTGACAGAATATGCAGTAAGGCACTTGTACAGTCAATAGTTGAGTTATTAATGAGTCGATAACTTAGGTGCGTATCATGTATCTTATTATTACTGGCCGTTATGCAATAATTATACCTATATTATGCATTTGGTCAACTATACTATGAGTTGTTAACTGATATGCGATTAGTTAAGGCATGTCGTGTATGGCGCGTTACTTAGGTGTACCACACGGCGTTATCCGTTACGTCGCATATTAATGCTGTTAATGTTCTGTTGACGATACTGTTTATCACTCATTATTACTACTCATAGTAGGTGCGCTGTAGACAGTAGTGGTGAAACAGTCAATGTGTTATATACTCTTATATACGCAGACGCCGTTTTGATAGGTGGCAAGCAAATTATACTGGTTATCTATCACTATAAAATCTGCGTAGTAACCCTCTGATAAACTGCCTAATTGTTCATATCCCAGCATCTGTGCAGGGTTGATTGTAGCACACTTAATGGCATCTTGCAACAGAGTGTCGGTATATTGACAGTACATTAACAGGTTGGCAAAGTTGTTGGAGTTACTACCAGCGCGTTTGCCGTTAGCAAGGAACACTCCCTTCTCGCTGACCGTAACAGTCTGTCCGGCAATTGAGTATGTGCCGTAGGGTACCCCTGACGCCATTATGCTGTCGCTTACTAGTATGGTCTTAAACTGGCATTTACTATGCGCAATTCTATTGAGTGTAGGTGGGGGAATGTGTTGTCCGTCACATATTAACTCACAGTACAACTCATCATTGTTAATATAATAATCTAATAACTTGCCTTTGTCAAAGCATTTATCCATAGCGTTATACATGTGGGTTACACACTTGGCGCCCTCATCTACGCATAACTGTGCTTGCTCAACAGTCGCACCGGTATGTCCTAGCGATACAGTTATGCCTAGGTCGGTTGCGTATCTAGTTAACTGTGGAGCATTAACTAGTTCTGGTGCAATGGTAATCTGTTTGATATAACCCTTTGACGCATTAAATAACCTATCAAATAGATTAATACTGATAGGTTGAAGGTATTGTTCCTCCATAGCACCCTTATACTGAGCAGAAAGGAACGGACCCTCTAAATGTATCCCTTTAACCGTGCGATTATTACCCATTAACTGTGCGCAGGTATCCAGTTGTCTGCACATAATGTCTACATCCTGTGTCATAATAGTCGCAAGTATACTCGTAATACCGTGAGCAGTATAATAGGGCAACATATCCTCTATCTGTTCGCCACTGCTAGTAGTGTAATCCACGCCGACAGCACCGTGAGTGTGAGTGTCGAACAGCGCCGGCATGACCGTGCAACCATGTAAATCTATCCTTTGCACATTGGTTATCTCATCAACTGCGCACATAACATTACTGTCGACTACGGGTGTGTTGCAGAATCTGTCGCCCATTATGGACAAACTATGCTTAACACTTCTAGCTCCCAGTATATGATAATTATCTAGTTTAGTAATAGCGTTTTTCATAAGCGTATTGTAGCACTATGTAGCAATAATTTCAACTGTAAATATCTATTTAACTCTTGCAGGCAATGAACAAATGTGCTATTATTGTGTAGGCAATAATCAAGTAATTAAGGAGTAATAATGAAGTACGATTTGATTGTTATAGGTGGAGGTCCAGCAGGTTATAATTGTGCCGAGAGAGCAACGCACGCAGGACTGAATGTAGCCGTTATCGAACAGGCCAAGTTGGGTGGAGTATGCCTTAACAGTGGTTGTATACCGTCTAAGGCACTATTGCAATCTGCTAAAGTGGCAGATTATGTCCGTCATGCAGATATGTACGGTGTACAGGCAACGTATAATGGCGTCAACCATAAGTTTATACTAGACCGCAAGAACAGAATAGTACGTAAACTAGTAGCTGGTATTAAACTTCAACTCAAGAGCGCTAATGTTACAGTCATCGAGGGTAAGGCAATTATTAAAGACAAGCAAGACAACCTATATACAATTAGTGTAAACGATCAAACATACACTTGCACGTACCTGATAATAGCCACGGGCAGTACAGCAATAATCCCGCCCATTAAGGGTGTTACAGAGGGCGTTAACGAAGGCAGAGTACTAGACAATGTCGGCATACTCGACCTTGCAGATATACCAGCCAATCTAGTAGTTATAGGTGGTGGAGTTATCGGGCTAGAAATGGCCAGTTATTACACCAGTATGGGTTCGCAGGTTACAGTCGTAGAGGCTCTATCCAAGATTGCCGGAAACACCGACAGCCAAGTTACTGCCATTCTGCAGACGAACTATGAGAAGAAGGGTGTTCGTTTCTTAACTAACACAATGGCTGTTGCCATAGACAATGAGGGCGTTACAGTCAAGAGTGGCGATCAACTTACACGTTTACCTGCAGACAAAGTGCTGTTATCCGTTGGTCGTAAGGCTAACGCTATTGACGGTATTGATAGACTTGGAATTGCCACCAACAGAGGATTCATTGTAACTGATGAACACTTGCGCACTAATATTGATAATGTATATGCAATAGGTGATTGTAATGGTAAAGTTATGTTAGCCCACACTGCATACAGAGAGGGTGAGGTAGCAGTCAACACCATAATGGGGATAGATGACTATATTAACTATGACGCAATCCCTTCCGTTATATATACTAACCCCGAGATTGCATCAATAGGCAAGACTGCCGAACAGGCAACTAATGATGGTTTAACAATTGTCGAACAAACCCTGCCTATGCAATACTCTGGCAGATACGTGGCAGAGAACACCACCACTGACGGTATATGCAAGTTGGTACTACATAATGACAGATTGATAGGTGCGACGATTATTGGTAACGGTGCAAGTGAGTTTATCGTGTTATTATCTGCCATGATAGGGCTCGATATCAACATCGAGCAACTTAAGACAGTTGTTTTCCCGCACCCAACCGTATCAGAGATAATCAGGGAAAGTATATTTAGTTTAGAATAATTATCCTACTGTTTAATACAGCAGAGAAGGAGAATATATAATGGCAAAAATGGATGCTTTAGTCAAAAGATACCCAGCGAGAGGTCTAGAATTAGAACAGGTAGATATACCTGTGCTGGGTGAGAACGAGGCGCTAGTCAAAATTAAGAAGACTGCTATATGTGGAACCGACCTGCATATCTACAACTATGATGAGTGGACAGCCAAGACTGTACCTATCCCAATGGTGATAGGACACGAGTTCGTGGGCGAGATAGTGGAAATCAAAGGGAAATCCGAGAGGCACTTCAAGGTGGGCGACATTGTATGTGCAGAAGGACACATAACGTGTGGCAATTGCCGTGCTTGTAGGGCAGGCAGACTTCATCTATGTCCTAACACTAAGGGAATAGGCGTTAATAGACAGGGAATATTCGCTCAATACGCAGCAATTCCTCTAGCCAATCTATGGTTAACAGACAACAATATATCTCAAGAGATGTACTCGATATTCGACCCGTTTGGCAACGCCACACATACTGCGTTAACATATAATCTAGTGGGCGAAGACGTGCTGATTATCGGCGCAGGTCCAATAGGCATTATGGCTGCAGCAATCAGTTGTCATGTAGGCGCCAGAAACGTAGTTATCACCGATGTCAATCAATACAGACTGGATTTGGCCAAGAAAGTAGCCCCTAGAGCTATAGTTGTAGACACGACCAAGACATCTCTTCATCATGTTCAAAAAGAGATAGGTATGACCGAGGGGTTCGACGTAGGTATGGAGATGTCCGGTAATAAATACGCATTCGCTGAGATGATTGACAATATGATAATGGGTGGCAACGTGGCACTACTGGCTATGCCTAAGGCAGACACTCAGGTAGACTGGAACAAGGTAGTATTCGGCGCACTTAATATCAAGGGTATCTATGGTCGCAAAATATTCGAGACGTGGCACGCAATGACATCTATGTTGCAGTCAGGACTGGATATATCATCTGTCATCACTCACAGGTTCGACTATAAGGACTACATACAAGGGTTCGAGCTAATGGACAAAGCACAATGCGGTAAAGTAATATTAAATTGGGAGAAATAATTATATGTTTGGTATAAGTAAAGAGATAATCACCTCTACACTGCAGGAAATCAAGGCTAACGGACTGTGGAAAGAAGAGAGAATAATTACCACCCCACAGAGTAACATCATAGACACCACAGCAACTAACGGCGTACTTAACTTCTGTGCCAACAACTACTTAGGACTGTGCAACAACAAGGAGATAGCGCAGGCAGCTAAAGACAGTTATGATAAGATAGGATATGGTATGAGCAGTGTTAGATTCATCTGTGGAACAGGGGAGGTACACAAGCAATTAGAGGCAGAACTGAGCGATTTTCTATCCACCGAGGACACCATACTGTATTCGTCCTGTTTTGACGCTAACGGAGGTCTGTTCGAAACGCTGACAACCGAGCAGGACGCTATTATATCAGACGAACTCAATCATGCTAGCATTATAGACGGAGTTAGGCTGTCCAAGGCCATGCGTTACAGATATCGTAATAACGATATGGACAGTCTAGAACAGTGTATTAAGCAAGCCATTGAGAAGGGCGCTAGACAGAAACTGATTGTAACGGACGGTGTCTTCTCTATGGACGGCATAATCGCCAACCTCAAGGGTATATGCGACTTGGCAGACAGATATGATTGTCTTGTCGTTGTAGATGATTCTCACGCAACCGGATTTGTCGGCAGAACGGGCAGAGGTACGGCAGAGTATAACGGAGTAATAGGTAGAGTAGATGTTATTACCAGTACATTAGGTAAGGCGCTCGGTGGTGCGTCAGGCGGATTTACCAGTGGCAGAAAGGAGATTATTGCACTTCTGCGCCAACGCAGTAGACCATATTTATTCTCTAATACTCTTGCACCCTCTATTGCTTCAGCCACGCTCAAAGTGCTAGAAATACTCAAGAGAGATAACAGTCTGTGTGCTAAGGTTATGGATAATGCAAGATATTTTCGCGAGCAGATGACTAATAACAACTTTGATTTAATAGGCGAGGGACACCCCATAGTGCCCGTTATGTTATATGACGCAGTGCTTGCACAGAGAGTTGCCGAGCAAATGCTACTAGAAGGCATATATGTAATAGGCTTCTATTATCCTGTTGTGCCACAGGGCAGGGCAAGGATACGCACGCAGATGTCTGCCGCTCACACTCATCAAGATATCGACCGTTGCGTGCAGGCTTTTGTTAAATCTAGGCAGATAATAGGCTTCTAACCGATAACATCGAATAGTATTGCTGGTATGATTGACGGGTTTTTTGCATCACAATGTAATAATATGACACTATTGAGAGATTAGCGCGTGCTAATCTCTTTTGTATTGACAACACACATCAAGTCAACTATAATGCTGATAACGGATATAGGAGTGATGTATAGTAATTGAATGAGATTGAGTTTAACAACTTAATCAAGAGAATTGCCAAAGACGAGAAGTGTTTTGACAAGTTGTATCAGTACTATTTTGCCAAGATTGTGTTGTTCTTACGCAGTAAATACGGCACCAAGGTTAATGGCGCCGATATTGCACAGGACTTCTTCGTCATGCTACTGTCTAATAACGTTGGGCACATCAAGTATCCCAACGCATATGTGTATAAGGTATGCTCTAATATGGCATACCATAAACTAGGTGTCTACAACAGCGAAACTCAGTTGTTGGAAACCATACCGACACCATTACCTCCAGAATACGATGATACTATAGATAGGGCGCTATCTACGCTGGATACGCTAGAGCTGGAGATAATTAAACTGCACATATACTATGGATACTCGCTCAAAGAGATTGCCATAGACACAGGGCAGAATTACTCGACAATCCGTAGCACTTATAATCGGTCGATGAAAAAACTTAAAGAAAAATTAAAATAAATGCAACAATCAAGACATTTTTATACACTCAATAGTGTAGATGGAAACACAAGCATACATTAGTGTTAAACAGTGCAGATTTCCTAGGCGCAGCGCAAATTAAGTATAATACCACTTACTCAAAGGACAATTCAATGAATCTCAAAAGACGATTACAACAGCATATGCACAAGCAGGAGAAGGACATTTTCGAACAGAATGAGCATGTAAGGAGCAATCTTAAGTCATCCTATTTCCTCTATGCAACTGACAACAAACCACGTGTTAGACAGCGTGTGCGTATAGCCCTGTCTTCACTCGCCTGTGTGTTGATAATTGTTATTGCAGTTATTGTCGCTCCGTCATTTACAACTCTATGGAATGGCAGAAATGGTAATATGAATCTGCCAAGTAATTGTGGTAGCGAGTTGAGTAAAGGTATGTTATCGCCACAGAATGTGAACAATCGTAACACGGGAGACATAGCAGATACAGATAGTGGTCTATCACCTACACATGACTCTGTGAGTACAGACAGCCAATGGTTCCTGTGCTATTATCAAGACAGTCAGTGGGGACATAACGGAGATGATTTGCCACTACACGCAGAGTGCAACGGATACTCGGTTGACTACTACTATGCGCAGTCCAGTGATATCACAGTGTTAT
Organism: Clostridia bacterium; assembly: GCA_028698585.1. Classification (GTDB taxonomy): domain Bacteria; phylum Bacillota; class Clostridia; order Christensenellales; family CAG-314; genus STF1-98. Next base: position 157,375 of record JAQVWG010000002.1, read on the forward strand.
ATGCTAAGTGTATCAAGCAAGGTGCAGACACCATCTACATCGATTATCGACAGAACGGACAATATAATGCACAATCCATTCTAGAGACAGCATTGACAGGAAAATAAACCGTATGGGAGATATAAAAATGAAACGACTGATTACTATAGTGTTAATATGCGTGTTACTAACCTCATCACTAGCGTTGCTCGGTGGTTGCGAATACTTCATTTTCCGCAACAATGACGCAGGTGATTATGGCGAAATCTATGCTCGTGTTCAGTCAACGTTGACTGAACGAGGAAGTTGGTGGATTGGATGGCTTAAGGCTGATGACTACGATAGGGCTCCCACCAATGCCAGTCCGACTACACAAGAATCTAATACCAGCGATACTAGTGATGGTAGCCCTGATTATTATGACACCAACGTGCAAGTTGAAGGCGTACAGGAGGCAGACATAGTCAAGACTGACGGACAATATATCTATGTCCTATCTAATGGTGATGTGTGTATTATTAAGGCAGACAATGGTGCCACACAGTTGCTGTCTAGAATCACCATAGACTATTATACCTCAAGTGACACCTTGCTCGAATACTATCAAGATAGAGTATACGCATCAGAAATGTACGTTACTAACAACAGACTGATTGTTATTGCACGGAGATATGTATACGAGACCACTGTTAATCGATATTATTACAACAGTAATAACTCGACAACAGCATATATCTACGACATTACTGATAGGACTCAACCCCTACTAATTCAGAGTTATTGTCAAAGTGGCGATTATATAGACTCTCGCATGATAGATAACCAATTATATTTAATTAGCAATCACAGTCTCTATTATAAGGATGATGTTATTGCCAATAAACCAGAGACATATGTGCCTGTGTTTACTGAGGGTGACACAACAGCACCTGCAACTCCTAGTGAGATAATCATACCTGACAATGTAGAATCAATCGCATATCTAGTTGTCCAATCAATAGATGTATCCAATCAAACGGAGTGCATGAGTAAACTAGTGTTAATGGATTGTGGTAGTAATATATACTGCTCTAACACTGACCTGTTCGTTGGGAGATGTGTGTGGGAAATGTCGACCGACCAATCTAGTTGGTGTCAGCACACTGTGTTAAGACGCATTAGTTTAACTTCCGACAGTTTAGCCTGCTCTGCTACGGGCAGAGTCAACGGATACCTACTCAACCAATTCTCGATGGACCAAAAAGACGGCTATTTACGAGTAGTAACAACTTATAACGACACAGAAGGTTCAGTTAATGCCCTATATGTGCTCAATGACGACTTGACTGAGGTTGGCAGTATTACCGATTTGGCACAGGGGGAGACGGTATACTCCGTACGTTTTGACGGTGACGTAGGATACTTCGTAACTTTTAGACAGGTTGATCCACTTTTCGCAGTAGATTTAAGCAATCCGATTAATCCCACGTTGTTATCTCAGCTCAAAATACCAGGATTCAGCAACTATTTACACCCATACGGTGAGGGATTGCTGTTCGGCATTGGCATGGCAGCAACGGAGAGTGGCTCGGTGCAGTGTATGAAACTATCAATGTTCGACGTATCCGACCTCTATAATATGAGCGAGGTGAGTAAACTCGAGTTGACCGACCTATACTACTCGGAGGCTAATTACAACCATAAGGCACTATTGATTAACGCTACTCGTAATTTGATAGGATTCTACAGCGAGAACACATACTACGTCTACACGTACGATACAGAAGAAGGATTTACGAGTGTAGCACAACTGGATTGTTCTTACACTAACGATTCTACCACCTATTACGGTTGGTATAATATGAGAGGGCTGTATATAGACAACTATATTTATCTCGTAAGTGATTGCGGAATCAAGTCATTCGATATGACTAATGGGTATGCACTCTGCCAAACGCTTGTACTATATACGCCTGATTACTGGTCAATTAATGATTAATATCGCATAACAGAACCAACAATATATTTCCTCGAAAGTCTTTCAATATACTTTCGAGGATTTTTTTCGTATATTAATGCTCTAAACGAAACTATATTGTCTTACCCTTGCAGTAATTAACCTTCTCTAAACGGTGTGATTGCTCTCAATGAACCACAGATTAACATCAATTATAATGTATTGTTGAATCAGCTGGCATGCTCAGTCATCAACACAGTTGTGTACTTATTTACTCTATGGCATGCACAATGAATGTGCATTTAATAATTGTATTAATCGCACAGTATAACATTCATGCCACATGAAGGTTATTTGACTATTCGTTGATAGTCGGCTCAAATACTGACATCGTACTCGATAATCTAGCATTGTATTAATCGTAAGGTTATACCTTGCAGTTTCAGTTCGACTATACGATTGACTTTTTACTCGCTGTATGGTTAAATCTAACTATGTTTACAATTCAGATACCTGCCACCTATGGGGCAGAGGCAGTAGTAAAAAGGGAACTGGATAGGTTGGGATATATCGGCAGTCGTGCAATTAATGGTAGAGTTGTGTTTAATGGTGATTATGACGCCATTGCTCGCACTAATATGTTTTTGCGCAGTGGCGAAAGGGTGTTGATGGTGCTAGCACAGTTTAATGCGCAGACATTCAATCAAGTGTATGATAATGTCTACAATATCAATTGGAGCGACTATCTAACTGTTGATTGCAGAATACTGACTTATGCCAAAAGTGTCAACAGTCAACTGTTCGCTATCAAGTCACTATGCAGTATAGTTAAGAAAGCCATAGTGGACAAGCTGACTGCGCAGTATCACTCTGCGTTGAACGAGTCAGGCGCAAGGGCGATGATTGAGATAAGTATCAATAATGATTATGCGACATTGACGCTTGACACATCAGGCGACGGACTGTATAAGAGGGGATATCGTACACTTGCGTATTCTGCACCCTTGAAGGAAACGCTAGCGGCATCATTGATTGACTTGTCCTTCTACCACCCCGACAAACATTTCGCAGACGTATTCTGTGGCAGTGGCACACTACCCATAGAGGTCGCCTTGCGTGCACTTAATATAGCCAGTGGTCTTAATCGCCAGTTTGATTACTGCAATTTCAAGTTTATTGATAAGCAATATTATAATAATGCGCTTACAGAGGCCAAGGACAGACAGAACCTTGACCGCAAAGTATGTATCAGTGGCTATGACATCAGCCAACAAGCCATATCTATCAGCAGATATCACGCTAAGAATGCAGGCGTTGACAAATATATTCATTTTCAAGTAGCAGACGCGCGCAGTTTTTCCTCTCACAACAGCTACGGTGTGTTGATAAGCAACCCACCTTATGGGCAAAGGCTAGGTAATATGGCAGAGGTTAAGAGATTATATGCGGATTTTGGCACAATGTATCGTAGTCTACCCAACTGGAATTGCTACGTGTTGACATCTTATGAGGAGTTCGAAAGGCAGTTCGGTCGCAAGGCAGACAAGAAACGTAAGTTGTATAACGGCAATATTGCATGTACATATTACACCTATCAGTCGGATAAACCTGCCCATAAAGGGCAATAATGTCTAGCCTAGATATGAACAGTAGTATCGGTATTACTAATAAACTAGCATTAGCCACTCCATAATGTTAATATTCATGAGTGCTCATATGAACAGTAGTATTGAATGCTAATAAACACAGCCTTACCCATCTTATAAATGTTAATAATCACGAGTGATGATATGATAGTATCATTGGTATGACTAATAAATATAGCTTTTACAACTCCATAACGTCAATAATCACGAGTGATGATATGAACAGTAGCGTCGCAAATAATTAGTGCATAAATGCATAAATCACTTATATATATTTTTTTGGTGTGTAATACTTTATCTACACGCTGTTTTATGGTATAATAAACAAGCAATACTTATTGATTGAACAGTGTTGTAATCAACGAAGGAGTTTGCTCATGCAGGTATATCAAATAGTTTTTGCAGTAGTCTATATTTGTTTACTGATAACTTACTTTTTTGTCGAAGTACGCCCTAACCAGAGGCTAAGAGCATCAATCAAGATACCACTAGCAAGTCTCTTCTTATTACTCGCCATAATCAATACCGTGCTCAATCCTGTTCAGTTATACATTAAATTGGCGCTGCTACTGGCATGTATTCTGGCTCTGGTAGGGGATATATTACTGGTTATCGCAGATGACATGAGTTGGTTTGTGAGAGGTGGCATATGTTTTAGCGTGTGTAACTGCATATCAGCCCTTGCCATGTTCGCATACCTTATAGTCAGCCGTCTGCCCTTTATAGATTGGTGGTGGTTTATATTGACGTTCATTATATTGACCGGAATTGTTATATCTCTGCAGGCAACCAGAGTAATTAATCTAGGCAAAATGCGTGCAGGATTGACAGCATACCTTACAACCATTACTCTGTGTTGCGCGCTGGGACTGGCAATAGCGGTATGTTATGCCACTCCATTCACGATACTATTAGGACTGGGTTATATGTTGTTCATGATATCCGACTATTTCTTGATTACGTACAAGGTACTTATACACAAGAAGCCATTGTTGGTACTCAATAGTGCTACTTATTTCGTGGGGATGTTCTTGATTGCCATGGCAATGGCATTCTAGATAATTAGTCAACTAGTGCACAACTCTTATATAGCCAGTACAGATGAGGTATTGTTAAATTGACCAAAGTCAACTACGCCATTATACACAACAACATTGACTATGCCTACACCATACTTGGTGCGCATAGAGTGAATAAGCAACAGGTTGAGTTCAGCCTATATGCACCCAATGCAGTCGCCGTCTATTTGATAGGCGACTTTAATAGTTGGGCGGAGGACGCGACACCGTTATCCAGAATGGATAGTGGGGTATGGACTACAACCGTTACTGCTAAACATCTACAACAGTATAAGTATATCATTTACACTACCAGTGGTGCTAAGCTATATAAGGCTGATCCTTATGCATTCTATTCGCAAACAAGGGGTGGCACCAACTCTATTATATTCGATTCCAACTACACCTTTAGTGACAGTGCATATATCAATAATCGCCATGAGATATATGATAAACCTATCAACATATATGAGGTACACCTTGGTAGTTGGTGTAGACAGGATAATGGCGTCCTTAACTATCGTGAACTGGCAGACAGATTATCTGATTATGTTGTTGATATGGGATACACACACATAGAACTAATGCCATTATGTGAGTATCCGTTAGATGACTCTTGGGGATATCAGGTAACTGGATATTTTTCGCCAACCGCACGGTATGGCAATCCCGACGACTTAAGATATTTTGTGGACACAATGCACCATAATAATATAGGTGTTATTCTAGATTGGGTGCCAGCGCACTTTTGTAAAGACGCTTTTGGGTTATACGAGTTCGACGGCAGTTGTGTATATGAATGCAGTGATGACCTTATGCAAGAGCACAGACAGTGGGGTACCAGAGTATTCGATACCTCAAAAGGCTACGTGGTTTCCTTCCTAGTATCCTCAGCACTGTATTGGTTGAGAGAGTTTCACTTCGATGGACTGCGAGTAGACGCAGTAGCCAGCATGCTATACTTAGACTATGGCAGACAGAATGGACAGTGGCGTCCTAATAGATATGGTGGTAAAGAGAACATAGACAACATCAACTTTATCCGCCGTCTGTCAATAAGCGCATTCGCACACAATCCATCTTGTCTGTTGATTGCCGAGGAGTCCACCTCTTATGCAGGGATAACAATGCCTGTGGACTGCGACGGACTGGGATTCAACTATAAATGGAATATGGGGTGGATGAACGACTTTTTGAGTTACTTCTCTGCCGACTTCGACAAGCGCAAGGCACTGCATAATAAACTGACTTTTCCACTGATGTATGCATACAGCGAGAACTACATCTTACCCTTCTCTCACGATGAAGTGGTGTATGGCAAGTGTAGTTTGATTAACAAAATGCCCGGCAGTTATGAACAAAAGTTTAATGGATTGAGAGTTATGTTGGCATTAATGTATGCTTTTCCCGGCAAAAAACTGTCTTTTATGGGCAATGAGATAGCGCAGTTCAACGAATGGAACTTTAATTCACAGATAGAGTGGCAATTACTGGACTATCCGATGCATGAGCATTATAGGGATTATTGCCGTGCTCTTAATCACTTCTATATTACCCATGAAGCATTCTACAGGTATGATCATGCGCCTGTAGGATTCAGTTGGGACAAGGTAGACGATAATACTGGCATAGTGGCGTTTACAAGGCATGGCAGAACGGAGCGTATTTTTTGTCTATTCAACACTTCACTGTATGAACGCAAGGACTATGTTATCTCTCTGCCCGACGGACAGTATCAGTGTATATTCAGCACTAATGGTGTGCAATATCAGTTTAATGCATATAGTAATAGGGCTATAATCAATATACCACCTCTATGCGCAATGTATTACTGTTACAGTCCACTAGATTCAACCCGTGCCCGCGAACTAGATTATTAACGAGGTTTACTATATGATATCCAGTCAAAAATTATGGCAACTCATCGACGAGAGTTTATCACGCAACTATGGTGTTTCCCCCAACGAAGCGTCAGTTAAACAGATGTACAGCGCAGTTGCTCTAGTAGTCAAGAACATTCTATTAGTCAAGCGAAAGTCCTTCAATAGTCAGTTCAAAAAAGAGGGCAAGAAGCGTGTGCACTATCTGTCTATGGAGTTCCTTGTTGGCAGAAGTCTCAAAAACAATATATATAACCTCGGCATAACCAAGCAACTAGAGGAGGCACTTGACCAACACGGATTCATACTCAATCAACTGTATGAGCAAGAGAGTGATGCGGGGCTAGGCAACGGTGGACTGGGAAGGCTGGCTGCATGCTATTTTGACGCACTGGCAACAGGCAACTATCCTGCGACAGGTCACTGTTTAAGATATGAGTACGGCATTTTTTCGCAGAAACTGATAGACGGTTGGCAGACAGAACTGCCGGATAACTGGCTACCCAGTGGCGAAGTGTGGCTGACCCAGAGGGCTGATAAGGCTGTTACGGTCAAGTTCGGTGGCAGAGTGAACGAACAATGGCAACAGAATCGCATGGTGTCCGTTCATACCGACTATGAACAGGTGGAGGCTATGCCCTATGACTTGATGATAAGTGGCTATGATAGTGATGCAGTAGCAGTGTTGAGGTTATGGTCGGCACGCAATAAGCATACGTTCGATATGCACGCATTCAGTCAAGGTGAATATGTCAAGGCATTACAGAAAGACACAGAGGCAGAGATTATTACTAAAGTGTTATATCCTGCTGATGACAATATAGCAGGCAAGTCCTTAAGGCTTAAACAACAGTATTTTCTCGTATCCTCAGCACTCCAAGACATAACTAACGACCACCTCAAGAGGAACAATGATTTGAGTAACCTGCCCGAACAAGTGGCTATTCACATCAATGACACACATCCCGTTCTTGCTATACCTGAGTTGATGAGAATACTGCTAGATGAACAAGGATTCGACTGGGACAAGTCATGGGATATCACCACGCGCACTTGCGCATACACTAATCACACCGTAATGAGCGAAGCGCTAGAAGTGTGGGGGGAGGAGTTCTTCCAACGTGTTCTACCTAGACTGTATGATATAGTTAAGGAGATTAACAAGAGGGCAAGTGCAGATATGTGGAACAGGTGCAAAGACTGGAAGAAGGTGTCAGATACGGCAGTCATAGCATACGACCAGATACGTATGGCCAATCTAGCTGTTGTGGGTAGTCATGTAGTTAACGGAGTATCTCAACTGCACACAGATATATTAGAGAGGGACTTGTTCAAGGAGTTCTATAGGCAATATCCCGATAAGTTTGTTAATGTTACCAATGGTATAGCTATGCGTAGGTGGTTATGTCAAAGTAACGTTAGACTGACTCACCTACTGGACGAGACAATAGGTAGGGAATATATATACGATTTTGCTCTGCTCAAGCAGTTAGAAAAATACAAGGATGACAAGAGCGTTCTATCTGCTCTGTCGGGCATTAAGCAGGCTAACAAAGTCGAGTTTGCCAACTATATCGCACAGAGTGGCGTCATCATTGACCCGACATCTAGATTTGACGTTCAGGTCAAGCGCCTTCATGAGTACAAGCGCCAACTACTCAACGCATTGCGTATAATTGCGCTATACAGACAACTTAAGGATAATCCCAATATGGATATGGTGCCACAGACATTCATATTCGGCGCTAAGGCGGCAAGCAGTTATTATATGGCCAAGGACATTATTAAACTGATATATAAGCTAGGCGAAAGCATCCGTAAGGATAAGCGAGTTAATGACATACTTAATGTCGTTTTCCTCGAAAACTACAATGTAACACTTGCCGAGAGGTTGATACCGTGTAGCGAAGTATCTCAACAGATTTCGCTGGCAGGCAAGGAGGCATCCGGCACCGGCAATATGAAGTTCATGGTTAATGGTGCTATTACCATGGGTACGCTTGACGGCGCGAATGTAGAGATTGCTCAAGCCGTGGGCAAAAATAATATTATTATATTCGGTTTGAATGCCGATCAAGTTAGTAACAGGTGGCAAGCTGGATATAACAGCATGGATTACTATTTTGTTAACAACACGTTACGTGCAGTTATTGACGAACTGAACGTAGGATTCGACGGCGCAGATTTTGGCAACATAGTGGCATATCTGCTCAAAAACAATATTCCAGACCCCTATATGTGTATTGCAGATTTCGACGATTATATCAAGGCTCAAGCAAGGCTGGATAGTTGCTATGCAGACAAGATGCTATGGAACAAGATGAGTCTAATAAATATAGCCAATGCAGGCAGATTTTCTGCCGACAGATCCATTAAGGAGTATGCGGACAAAATATGGAATATGTCCAAGTAAAGTAACCTATAAATGCAGTTATTCGTATTCAATCCCATAGACGTTAACCATAAGAGCATAGTTGGTGCTATCTCTGCCGAGGAAAAGGTAACTATAACCATAGGTGTGCTACGCAGTCTAGCCATAGACAATATTAGATATCTAGTTCATCAAGACGGTGGATATGATACTGCCATTGCTATGGTTAAGAGTTACACCAACGGTCAGTACGATTATTACAGCGTAGATATAGAACTACCAAGAGGGTTATACTGGTATTGCTTCGAGGTGGATAGACAGGGCATGCGTGCCAAGGTGGGATTAGGCGTCAACAGGCAGGCGCAACTATCATATGATAATCCTAACTACTATCAGTTACTAGTATATCAACAACAGTATGATAGCCCACAATGGTTGGGTCAAGGCATAATGTATCATATATTTGTTGATAGGTTCTGTTCACATAAGTGCGGGCCAACGGTAAGAGATGGTCAAGTGGCTAAGGAATGGAATCAGACACCTACTCATTACAATCAGTATGGTCAAGCCCTCTGCAACGACTTCTATGGTGGAGATTTACTAGGCATAGAGTCTAAACTAGACTATCTATGTAGTCTAGGTGTTACGTGTCTGTATCTATCGCCGATATTTACGGCTAATAGTAATCACAAGTATGATACTGCAGACTACATGACTATCGATTCTGCATTCGGTACAGAACAAGACTTCGTCAGCCTGTGTCAGCATGCCAAGAGTAAGGGCATACACATAGTGTTAGACGGTGTATTCAACCATACAGGAGCAGACAGCATATATTTTAACAAATATGGTCACTATAATTCCCTAGGTGCATATCAAAGTAATCATTCACCCTATTATGACTGGTACACATTCAATAACCAAGACAGGAGTAAATACGCAAGTTGGTGGGGGATAGATAATTTGCCTGCGCATAATGCCAACAGCCCTAGTCTGCAAGAGTTTATCGCCGGTACAGACGGCGTCGTTGCCAAGTGGCTTAAACTGGGTGCAGACGGCTGGCGACTTGACGTAGTGGACGAGATAAATGACAACATGTTGGATAGGATTGTTTACAGAGCCAAGTGTGTCACGCCTGATTCGGCAATCATTGGCGAAGTATGGGAGGACGCTACCAACAAGATAAGTTATGGCGTCAGGAGAAGATATTTTCAGGGGGCTCAACTGGACAGCGTAATGAATTATCAGTTGAAGAATGCCATCATAGATTATGTCCGCAATGGCAATACTGGTGCCCTGTCTAACATTATGTATGAGTTTACAAATAATTACCCTTCATTCGCCCTAGACAATCTAATGAATATCATAGATTCACACGATACGCCTAGAGCACTTACTGCCTTGTATGATACTATATACGACTCACGCACAGATGATACTCAATATGCAGATAGAGTCATATCAGGCGATAGATATTATCAAGCAAGAGAGTTGCTCAAAATGGCAGTAGTGCTTCAATATACCCTTGTTGGATTTCCTTCGATATTCTACGGAGATGAGGCAGGATTATCTGGCTATAGCGACCCCTATTGCAGACGCTGTTATCCTTGGGGGAACGAAGATAACCAACTGATCGACTTCTATAGGCATCTTGCCACCATTCGCAGACTGCCGTGTTTCCATGGAGGGCAATTTACACAACTAGTTGCAGATGACGGATTATATGTATATACTCGCAGTGTTGTTGGTTGCACAGTATTGGTTCTGCTATCCACAAGTTACCATACGTACACGCTGGACGGTCAATACCTTGACCTATCTAGCGACTGTGTGTGCCAAGGAGATATAACCTTATCGCCCAATAGTTATATGATACTGCGTAAATTATAACACAATCAGCAATTGCATTGCTATAACCTTATCTATACGTATATTCAACGCCAATGTAACGGTAAACACTATTGTACAGTTGATTTGACTTACTCGTTACTACCTCGGCGCCATAAGGCGCAACTAGAATAATAATTGTTGTAAATAAGTTAATATCAATTATTACAGTATATCAAGCTCAACAGTCTACATCATAATTATTACCCACACCGCAAGTACCTAACATAACGCGTGTATTCAACGCCAACATAATGGCAACTACTATTGTGTAGGTTTACTATGTTGGTCTATTATTTACCTTAAAATAATATAGCTAAGATATCTCCGTCATAATTATACTATTAGGACTCTCACATCAATTGACGCGTGCGTTGTGCTAATGCCACTATGATAGCTAGCATGCAATTATGATTCTTGTCTTGCCACTTATATACGTTAGTATTATAGGATGAACACATCTACGCTGTCAATATTCATGTGTTGATTAGAATTATCCACAGTAAATAATGCTTATTCAGGCCATCCTTTAACAATATTCAATATTGCATAATGTGAGAAAAAAAATGTGCGTTTTTCAGCATTTTTTGGACACTATGATTATTATTCATACAGATAATTAATAAAAATGAAATTATTTTATACAAAATCGTTGTATTTCTTACAATATTCGATTATACTAACACCAATATTTGTGTTAATTTGTTGGTATCATAGAGAACAAGGAGAATATTGAATGAAGATTAAAGTCGGATTTGTAGGCAATTTTTACGTTGCAGAGCAATTATTGACTAGTAATGAGGTTGAGGTAGTATTCAATGTTAACGATGGCGCACTCGCATACCAACTATTTGATCAGAGGGGTGCTGATTGCGTAGTAACCGAATTGATTGTGCCACAGTTAGATGGTTTTGGACTGATAGAGAAACTCAAACAGCATTCGTCAACACCGCGCATTATTGTGCTGACAGAACTCAAGAGTGAAGTCTTCGTACTCAAAACATATGAAATGGGTATAGCAGATTATCTAGTCAAGCCCTACGACGCTCAAGCTCTTTTACATGTTATTAATTCTCCTGCAAGCAGAGTTATCAGTAAACCCACAGCTAGGAGCATTGACAACTCTCGTTCACTAGACGAGAAGCTGAGCAACATATTCATATCTGTGGGTATACCTGCGCACATCAAGGGCTATCAGTTCTTGCGAGAGGGTATCAAGCTGGCAGTTGATAATCCACCTATCATTAACAGCATTACTAAGGCGCTTTACCCAACCATTGCTAAACGCTACGATACTACAGCCTCTAAGGTTGAGCGAGCGATAAGGCATGCAATTGAGGTGGCGTGGAACAGAGGCAAGATAGACAACATCAACTCCATCTTCGGGATTAAGGTGTACAGTAATCATGAACGTCCTACTAACGGTGAGTTCATTGCCCTACTTGCAGACAAAATGCTTCTGGAATGTGCCTACTGACATGATGTCAAGGATAGTAAGACGTAATGCAAGCAATAATGTGCGCTCGTAAATAACTATAAACAACGCAGTGATTAATAGTAATAACCAGTTGTTTTGAGCTACAAGCGACGATAGCACACTATTGCTATGCTTTGCACAATATCAATCGAAAAAAAGATAATACTTTTTTGCTTTTTGGCATAATATTGTTGTAACCTTCTTCCTTGTGTGTTAGAATAGCAACATCAATAAAGGAGAGTGTCACAACCTTGCAGTATCTCAAAGAGGAAGTGAGAGGTAAGATATTATTAGCTGCTCGTGAGGAGTTCAAGACTCACGGTTATTCTAATGCCAGCATTCGCAATATCGCCGAGATGTCCCAGACAAGCCTAGGTAATATTTACAGATATTTTACTGACAAAGAGGCTGTTTTTTTGGCTGTAGTGGGGGACTTGTTCCAAGCAAGTGTGGATATGGTGGAACGATACTTCGATTTAGATATGGAATCATTGTCCAAGTATCCGGACATTTTGATTACGTTCAACGAGCAATATGCTGAGCAGTTGACCATACTTAAGAGTGGCCTGCGCAAGCACTATTTTCAATATATTCAGGCGCTCGTTAAGGTGTATGCGCGTAAACTTGAGGAACATCTTAAGCAGAACAGTCCACTAGTCGCAGACAAAATTAAATCCGCGGAGTTCTATGAGGACATAGCGCACGCATTCATGCACGGGCTGTATCATGCGCAGGGTAAGGAGGTCGCATACGAACAGAAGAAGCAGAACATAAGGGAATTATTGTGGTTCTTCTTCGCTGGCGTAGATAAGCGATTCGCATACTTTCCTGATCAAGCATAATTATACATAACTCACTTAGACATCTATTCGAACGACAACTGGTATCAGTTGTCGTTTATATGTTATCTCAGATTGAGTGGGGGACTATTGAACAGGTGTGTTGTAGTATAGGAGGAAGTCGATATATATATGGTTAACAATATGCAGGTGCAACCTAAACAGGTGTATTAGTACTAGGCAGTCAGCGACCATTTAGTAATTCTGTTGCCATTATTTGGACATCATCGTTTATCAATACAGTGCACGAATACAATAATGTTACTGCACAATTTGTTAACAGAGAATATATTAAATGCTGTCGATATTAACTAGCAATTAACACGTCACGCACATTAATTATAGGTCAATATCTATCATTTATTATATCTGCATATCTTTACTGTATAAATTATTAGTCATTATGAATTACATTATAGATTGTCCATAAGTCAATACATAACTTACATTTGTGCTAGACTCAATCTACCAGTTGTTAGTTCTATCTGTTAAGACTTAAATGGGTATTGAGCGTCTAATTAATGCACTAGCAGTCTAATTCATCAGTCAGTATATTAAGCACATTTGGACAGGCTTAACCTATTATCTTATTTAGTTCCGTACAGTCTATCTCCTGCATCTCCCAGTCCAGGCAGAATATATCCGTCATCATTAAGTTGTCTATCCACTGAGGCACAGTATATCTGCACGTCAGGGTGAATAGAGTGTACTTTCTCTATACCGACGGGAGAAGCGATAATATTCATCAGTTTAATTCGCTTGGCTCCGTTGCACTTCAGTAAGTCTATGGCTGCCACTGCACTGCCACCTGTTGCGAGCATTGGATCAAGTATCACGCTTATACCACTGGTTATATTGTCAGGTAGTTTACAATAGTATTCGCAAGGATTGAGAGTTACTTTATCTCGATATAATCCGATGAATCCGACACGAGATGTAGGGAATAGGGCCTGCACACCATTGACCATGCCCAGTCCCGCCCTAAGTATCGGTATTATGGCAACACTCTTGTTGTCTACCATATATTGATATGTACTCTCAAGTGGTGTCTCTACTAGTACCTTAATGGTAGGCATATCCTTGAATGCTTCGAACGTCATCAACATGGTCAGTTCTTCGACCAACTCTCTAAACTGTTTACCCGTGGTTTCCTTATTGCGCAGGATTGCCAACTTGTGCATTACTAATGGGTGGTCGAAAATAGTAACATTATTCATATCTGCTCGACTCCTTATCTTGTGTAATCTATATGTTACCCCAAATAGACTCCAAAATCAATTATTTGCGCAACATTATGCAAAAATCCCCCTTATGTAGTATCAATACACTGTATAATATGCCGATTCATGCAATGTTACTATTCACTGCGTGTGTACGTATCACGTTGATTATGTCTTGCATTACCGACGGTTGGGTTAAATGGTGTTGGAAAGAAGCTTTTTTATTGCAAAATTATTAATGCTGTGATAATATTAAGCTATGGTAAAGGCAATACAAAAAGTTAAATTATTAACGTTATTATTCTGGACGTATTTCAAAATAGGTCTGTTCACATTTGGTGGTGGGTATGCCATGATTAGCCTAATTGAACGAGAAACTACTCGAAAAGGGTGGATGACTCAGGAGGATATTATAGATATGGTATCCCTTGCAGAGAGTACTCCAGGGGTAATAGCAGTCAACAGTGCTACTTTCGTAGGGTGTAAGGTGGCGGGGTTCTGGGGTGCGCTGGTTGCAACTGTTGGCGTTGTTCTGCCCTCGTTTATCGTTATATCCTCACTGTTTTTCGTGCTGGAAGCATTCTTACAGAATGTGTGGGTATCCGCAGCATTCAAGGGCATAAGAGCATGTGTGGCAGTGCTCATACTCAATGTATCTATTAAACTAGTCGGTCAACTGCCACGTAATGCTTACACGTACATTGTACTGGTATGTGTTTTCGCTATAGTTACATTTACTAACATAAGTGGTATTTGGCTAATTCTACTGTGTGCAATCATTGGCATAATATCTGTATTTATTAGTAATAGGGGCGGTAGGCACCCTCACCCAGTTGACAGCACTTTGCCAACGACAGATAGTACTCAAGATAAAATGCACGGTACAGACAATAAAGAACATGAATTGTTAGATAATTATGACAGTTCATTAAGTAATACAGTCGCCAGTAAGCATAATTCCATTGACAGCGCCTTGTTGACAACAGATTATACGTGGCTTAGGGGACACAATCAAGCCAGTGTAGACAACGAGCTGGACAGTTCAGTCAATCTACCTAATGAATACAGAGATGAACACCATACACAATGTGAAGACAGTCAAGAGCATAATGAGGAGGATAAGCAGTGATTTACCTTCAACTATTCTTAACATGTTTCAAAATAGGGTTGTTTACCATAGGTGGCGGGTATGCCATGATAGGGCTTATGAGTCAAGCTTTTGTTGGCAGTGGACTAATCGATGGCGCAATGTTTATTAATATGATAGCAGTAGCAGAATCAACGCCTGGTCCAATAGCCGTCAACCTAGCCACATTCGTAGGTATGCAGGCTGGATATAAGATGGGTGGGGTAGGCTGGGCATACCTAGGCGCAACAGTGGCGACAATAGGAGTAGTACTGCCCTCATTTATCGTCATGCTGATAGCATTTAGACTACTTAGCGTTTATGCATCTAACAAGTATGTTAAGGGTGCTTTATACGGTATGCGACC
This sequence comes from Clostridia bacterium, assembly GCA_028698585.1. GTDB lineage: Bacteria > Bacillota > Clostridia > Christensenellales > CAG-314 > STF1-98. Next base: position 173,161 of record JAQVWG010000002.1, read on the forward strand.
GGCAGTAATAGCATTAATGTTCGCTGCTGTAGCTACTGTGCTGTTATTAGTAATTTTTCCCCTGCTTGATACGACTGCCATTACTGTGCAATCGTTCGAGCAATTCGATTACGTATCATTGATACTCTTCGTAACATTCCTAGCCGTATCCAGAATCAAAATAAAAGGTAGAGCTATTCACCCAATAGCACTGATTGGCTGTTCTGCAGTGGTTGGCATTATAGTATTCGGCTTACTATCGCTATAAACTGTAGTGAAGACAATTTATTAATGGCTAAGTGCTAGAATAGATTATCACATCTGTTAATAATATATAAGATACATAATATGGAGGTTAAATGTATGATAAGAACTAACAAAGATAAGTGTGTTATGCAGTCGGTAATAGGCGCAGTTCATTCACCAACGGCACGCTACGGCGCCCGAATGAGTGTAGATGTAGAGGGTAGACCGTTTACTCTGCCCAGTGTGGGTGGTATATGTTACAACGTCAAGATAGGTGACTGCGTGTACGGACTGGCTGGTGACCATATCGAACCGGGTGTATCGGTGCAGAATACTGATTTGTTAGAGAATGGTGCGCTCAATATGTTGTCCTGTGTGGGCAACCGTGCTAAGGTAGTTACAGGTGATGCTAAAGGCGCACTTGGGTACGTAACCGGCATGCACGGTGGCATTGAACACTGCCTTATGTGGTTTGATGACGACACTATTGAGAAACTGTGTATAGGGGACAAAATCCAAGTCAAGTCCTACGGACAAGGGCTTAAACTACTAGATTATCCCAACATACGAGTTATGAACTGCGACCCTGATTTACTCGAAAAACTCAACATAAGCGAACAGGCCAATAAGCTATATGTACCGGTAGCAGGCATAGTACCGGCATACTTAATGGGTTCAGGCACAGGCAGTCAAGCACAGACAGGTGACTATGACATTATGACCGCTGACAAGAAAACGCTTGATAAGTATGACCTTAACAATTTGCGTTTCGGCGACATAGTGTTCTTACAGGACTGCGATAATATGTACGGTCGTGGTTATCTTAAAGGTGCCCGTACAATAGGCGTGGTTGTGCACAGTGATTGTATAATTGGTGGACACGGTCCCGGAGTTACTACACTGATTACATGTAAACTACCTAGAATTGTTCCCGTTATTGACAAGAGCGCCAATATCAAAAAGTATCTGCAATTATAATGGACAGTGAATAATGACATAACTACTATAACTTCGACTTACAGATAGCATTATGGTAATTAACTAAGCCCTCATTCTGTGTAGAATGAGGGCTTGTTGCATTAAAATACCAGTATGTCAATCGCTTACTAACTACAATCACAGTTCATGCATGCGGGTGGAGCTATTGTTGTCAAATAACGGTTTACATGTTCGGATTGGACTGCTTGCGTGTATTATACTCCTCTCTCGTCATCGAGTATAACGATTCTCCGTGCATTTCGCCCTTCAATTGATAGATATTGCGCAAATGCGCCTCGTAAATGAAACCCAGTTTCTCAATAACCCTTCTTGACCTATTGTTGAAGTCGAAATGGCCTACAACTAGCATATCTACGCCCTCTTGCTCGAATGCGTACTTAATTACTTCACTGCACGCTTCGGTCATTAAGCCTTGTCCCCAGTAATCTTCGCCCAGCACGTAGCCCAATTCCAGTACCTTGAACTGTTCTAGTCTACGGTTGGTCTTATGTAGTCCAATACTGCCAATGACTCTGCCATTGCTTCTTAACTGTATAGCCCACACTTCGTTACCCTTGATAAACTTATCTAGTATTAAGGCACTCTCTTGCCTGTTCTGGTGTGGTTTCCACCCCGCCATAGGTCCAACAATAGGATTACGGCAGTATTGATACATGTCATCTAAATCATTTATTTTCCATTGCCTAATGATTAGGCGTTCTGTGTACAGCGTCTGCATTCTACTATTCTCCTTACCTAATCATTCTACCACGAAACCCATTATAATTACCATATTATTACTAAAAAAGTTGTAATTATATCAGCATTGTGGTAGAATATTACAACAAAGGAAAGCAAGATGACGAGAATAGACAGAATAGCGAAAAAAATCAATAGAGTATACCCTCATATTGTTGTCAGTGAGAAGGACGGATGTGTTCGACTGACTGGTGAGATGGATAGGTGGGATGATGTATTGAGTGCCGGAAAAATGGCTGTTTCTGGGCATTTCTTCGGCGTGCTCAATGATATTAAGCTAGCTGGATTTACTCAGCCACCTATTAAGAGACCTGTACTAGATGATGATAGATATGATGGGGCTGTATGTGACGTGTTGGTTATAGGCGGTGGCGTCATAGGTTGTTCAATCGCAAGAGAATTAACCAGATACAATATCAAGGTTATCCTCGTTGAGAAGCAGAGCGATGTCGCAACTATGCAGAGCGCACGTAACGACGGCGCTATTCATGTGGGAATAGATTTGCCCAATAAGACCAAAAAACTTCATTACCTCGCTCGCAGTAATTGTATGTACGAACAGTTGTCTGCACAATTGGATTTCCCATTCACAAGACACGGGCAATATGTACTATCCACAAGTTGGTGGCATTTACCCATTATGCTTGCGCTTAAGGTTAAGGCAATGCGACAGAAGATAACCAACCTACAATTTATGGGCAGGCGCAAACTGGCTGGAGTAGTACCTAATCTCAGTAAGAATGTTAAGTTCGGTATTCTTATGGATAAGGGAGGGTGTGTATGCCCATACGGTATGACGATAGCCTATGCAGATAATGCCGTACAGAACGGAGCCAAAATACTACTCAACACTATTGTCACGGGAATGGACGTTACTGACGGCGTTATTATTGGCGTGCATACCAACAGAGGCATAATTAAGCCTAGAGTGGTTGTCAACGCAGCAGGCGTATATGCAGATGTGATAGCCGAATATGCTCAAGATAGATTCTACACCATTCATCCAAGGCGTGGCACCAACTTGATTCTGGATAGACAGAGCAAATCGCATATAATTAACGATGCTGGCAGTATATCAATGTATTTGAGCAGGAAACTGCGCCAGCGAGTGCACAGTAAGGGCGGTGGCATATTGCAAACAGTTGATGACAACGTACTGGTTGGTCCTGACTCTGTCGAGACACCGTACAGAGAAGATCACTCAACCACTATTGAGAGTATCAATGCAGTAATGAGTAAACATGCATTAACATCACCAACTATGAGTAATAGGGATATAATCAATTACTTTACAGGCGTACGCTCAGCCACTTATGAGGAGGATTTTGTCATAGAATATGGCAAAAAAACTACTAACATTGTTCACGTAGCAGGCATACAATCCCCGGGTTTATCTGCGGCACCCGCTATAGCTATCGACGTGAGCAAAATGGCTGTAGTGATACTTACCAAGTACCGTATAGTGCTAGCCAATAACAAGTTCAATCCTGTGCGCAAGGGCGTTACCAATATTAGCAAGCTATCTATACAAGAGAGAGATGAACTGATCCGAATTAACCCTAACTATGGCGAGATAGTGTGCCGTTGCGAAGGTATATCTAAGGGAGAGATACTTGACGCACTGCACCTGCCACTGTGTGTTCCCACTCTAGACGGAATCAAGAGAAGAGTTCGTGCGGGTATGGGTAGGTGCCAAGGTGCATTTTGTCAGCCATTGATAATGGATATTATCAAAGAGGATAGAGGACTGCCATACGACCGTATATCCAAGAAGGGCGAGGACAGGGTAATTCTATCAGTTAATAAAGAGTAGAATTAATTATACTATACACACAGTCGATAGACATTAGCATACATAGGAAGAGAATGCAACAGTTTAACACAGACATATTAGTAATAGGCAGTGGTCCGGCAGGACTATCTGCTGCCAACAGCGCCATATCGCAAGGTGCAACAGTAATCATCGTAGAGCGAGAGAGAAGCCTAGGTGGTATCCTTAAACAATGCATTCATGACGGATTCGGTCTAGTGAGATATGGACAGAAGTTGACCGGACCAGAGTATGCTCAGAGGGATATAGATGTCCTGATTCACTCTAGTGCAACTATACTACTATCCACGTTCGTTACCAGCATAGTCAAGAGCGAACACGGATTTATCGCCGAGTTCGTCAACAGGCAAGGCGCAGGTAATATTAGGGCCAACAAGATTATTTTTGCCACTGGTTGTCGCGAAAGGACGTCTAAACAAATACTCATACAGGGTACTAACCCTAGTGGTGTTATGACCGCGGGTACTGCACAACACTATATTAATCTACAAGGTTTGATGCCCACTAAACGTTGCGTAATTCTGGGTAGCGGAGACATAGGTCTTATTATGGCCCGTAGATTGACGCTAGAAGGCGCAAAGGTGGTGGGGGTATATGAGATTAAGGCTACACCAAGTGGGCTAACACGCAACGTCGTGCAGTGCTTAAACGACTATGGTATACCTCTCTATCTCTCTCATACTGTAACCAGAGTATTTGGTGCAGATAGATTGACTGCTGTCGAAATATGTCGTGTCGATGAGCATATGAAGGTAATCCCAGATACTGCCGAGATAATCGAATGTGATGCTTTGATACTGTCAGTCGGCTTAATACCTGAGACGGAGATGCATAATCAGCTATCTTTGCCCATAGATAAGAATACCTCTGGCGCCATTGTAGATCAGCACTTCATGACTCTTATGGATAACTGTTATAGTGTAGGCAATGCCACTCACGTTAACGACCTCGTGGACTACGTATCCCAGAGTGGTGAGATAGCAGGCAAACACGCCAGTTGTTCATGTCAACCCAGATTCTTCGTGCGCCCCAAATTGAATGGAGAACTGGCATACTTTATACCTCAAGTAATAGACGTGTCAAGTAGTGACAAGGACATAGTGTGTTATTTTCGGTCCAAACGAGATATTAAGAGGGCAGTCATTACTGTTAAGGACAAGGACAAGATTGTGTATACTAAGCGCCTGAATAATGTCAAGCCAACGGAGATGCAACGCATACTTGTGGACATTTCTAAACTTGATAACACCAGTATTGTGTCCGTTGAGTTGGAGGAAATATGCGAGAATTGACATGTATTGTATGTCCCAACAGTTGCACCATAACCGTTGACGGCGACCAAATAACAGGTAATCTATGTAATAAGGGTAGAGATTTTGCTATCAGTGAAACTACCAACCCTACGCGCACTATAACAAGCACGGTTGTAACTACATTCGACAGTTGTCCTGCATTGTCCGTGCGCACAGATAAGGAAATTGCCTTCGACAAGATATTCGCACTGATTGACCTGCTTAAGAAGGTTAAGGTTACCAAGAGAGTCAAGATAGGCGACATCGTACTGGCTAACGTATTCAACAGTGGTGTCAATGTAATTGCTACCAAGAACATAGAATAGTATCGTTCGTGGCAGTAATGACTCTGTACGCTATAGCGCCCGTGCACCTAATGGTATAATTACCGTTACAACAACTGCATATCTCTACAATTATATTCCCATCATACACAACTGTCCATGTTAATCCCTTTTCAATACTATTCTTCGTTCACATTAATTGTTGTACTGTTATCTAGTTTCATAATTATCCTGCCAACATTTGTTGTGCACGCCCTGTCAATTTTTGCCTAGTTATAGTTTTATCGTCAAGTTGTCGCAATAATCCTGCCAACGGTAACCTACTAATTGCATAATAAACTATCTGTATTATATTATCTTTTGCATCTTTTCCGACACCCGATATTTCGTATGCAGATATTATGAACTCGTAATGTTAAGGCGTCTTATCTATTAATCTGTTGCTTCATGTGTCTAAACGCGTAATTTATTGCTGATATTAATAGCGTGCAATATCTACAATATGACTTAGTTATTTGCTCAATATTAATCCAACACCCGATATTTCGTATGCAAATATTATGAACTCATAATATTAAGGCGTCTTATCTATTAATCTGTTGCTTCATGTGTCTAAACGCGTAATTTATTGCTGATATTAATAGCGTGCAGTATCTACAATATGACTTAATAACTTGCTCAATATTAATCCAACACGCGATATTTCGTATGCAGATATTATGAACTCGTAATATTAAGGCGTCTTATCAATTAATCTGTTGCTGCATGTGTCTAAACGCGTAATTTATTGCTGATATTAATAGCGTGCAATATCTACAATATGACTTAGTAATTTGCTCAATATTAATCCAACACCCGATATTTTGCCTACCGATATTACAAAAAAACTGTTGACATTCAACCTCGTCAAGAATATACTTAAATTACCCCCTAGGGTAGGGGGTTAATTCGCTCGGTATTAGATTACTTATAGGAGAAAACCATGGACTCATGTTGTTCGGTTAAGACGGCAAAAGAACCTTTTTTTCAAACTCTTAAATATCAGATAGTTTCGCTGAGTATATCCCTAGTATGCCTTGCGCTGTCCTTCTTCTGGCAGGATATCGTAGGTCGTCATAGTATAGCATACTACTTGAACATAGGTTGGATTGGTGTAATCTTATGCTCCATACCGCTTGTATATACAGCGTTCTATAATCTGTTCAAACTGGGCAAAATCAAGAGTAGTCTACTGATAACTGTGGCGATTATCGCCTGCATTGCACTCGAAATACTCGACTGGTGTGGGGTAAGCGTAGCAGATGCACACTCTCACGGCAACTACATCTTTACTGCAGGCGAGGTGGCTTTTCTTATGATGATAGGTGGCATGCTAGAGGATATAACTGTCAGGAAGAGCAAAGCGGGCATCGAAAAACTTGTCAATCTTGCGCCAAAAACGGCTTGGGTTAACATCAATGGCGAATACGTCAGCCTGCCTGTCAGTCTAGTGCGTATAGATGATACTGTGCTGGTCAAACCATACGAGCAAGTGAGTGTGGACGGTGTTGTCTCAACAGGCAATAGCGCAGTCAATACTTCGGCAATAACAGGAGAGAGCTTGCCAACGGACGTAACCGTCGGTGATAATGTCTATGCCGGCACATGGAATCAGTCAGGAGCAATAGAAATAGTCGTAACTAGAGCTAGTAATCAAACAACGCTGTCCAAAATGGTGCAATTGGTCAAACAAGCAGAGAACAACAGAGCACCGATAGCCAGTACTGCAGATAAGTGGGCAAGTATAATTGTGCCTTCTGCTGTAACAATTGCTGTGATTGTTTTTTTCGTAACACTACTTGGGTTCAAAGTGGGTTGGCAAGAGGCACTTGTAAGAGGAGTAACGGTACTCGTCGTGTTCTGCCCTTGTGCGCTAGCACTGGCTACTCCGACTGCAATCGCAGCGGCAATAGGTAATGCAACTAAGAGGGGCATAATAATCAAGAGTGGGCTAGCACTCCAAACATTATCTGCCGTTGACACAGTCGTGTTCGATAAGACAGGCACGTTGACTAAGAATGACGTTACCGTGGTAGACTATGTAACTAGCATAGATGATAAGCATTTTGCCATGTATGTCGGTTCTGTAGAAAAAACAAGTACGCACCCATTAGCGCAGGCATTAGTTAGGTGGGCAGAGAATAAGTCACCTTCAATTAGCAGTACCGATATGAATACACTGATAGGCGTAGGCGTGAGTGCCACTATCGAGGACAGACATGTAGTGGTAGCCAAATACACCCATTTCGGAGTGAGTTTTGCACCCAACTTCTTGGCCAAATGCTCAAGTTGGCTCAATGACGGTCGCACCGTGGTCGGTGTGAGCGTTGACGATAATATAGTGGGTTGGATTGCCCTAGGCGATACTCTCAAGGAAGGTGCACTTCAATGTATCAATCAACTGCATTTAGCAGGTATCAGAACGGTTATGCTAACAGGTGACAACCAGTTCTCAGCCAAAATGATTGCCCTTCAACTGGGCATAGAAGAGTATCAACACAGTCTGCTACCAGAGCAAAAACTGCTTGCCGTACAACAGCTTAAACAATCACATAAGGTGTGCATGGTTGGAGACGGCGTCAATGACGCGCCCAGCCTAGCCACTGCAGATTGTTCAATGGCAATGGGGGTAATGGGTACTGATGTTGCCTTGCAGATAGCCGACATTGCATTAATGGCAGACAGGATAGATAAGATTCCTGACCTTATCACATTTACACGCAGGGTACATCGCACGATAATACGCAACATGTGTATAAGTATGGCTATCAATTTGATTGCTGTGATACTGTCGCTGTTTGGACTACTCACACCCATTCTGGGCGCAGTCGTGCACAATCTCTCCTCACTGTTCGTAGTAATAACCAGCGCGCTTCTGCTAACAGTTAAGGAAAAGCAGTATTAATGTATTAAATCAACCAAGAATAATCGTTAGTGTTATGTTGACGGCGGGCTTATACGATAGTGGTATGTTGTCATAACTAACAACGTCACTAGTTGTTGTAACGGTCGAAAAGAGAAATAACACTGTGAGTCTGTCATTAACACTATGAGCTGAGTTCGTCTTTACAGTCAAGATAAACGTCAGCGTATGTTAACAGTGGGAAAAATCAGACGACCAAGATAGGATATTAGACAGTATTAGAGTTATGTTACCGACTGCAAGGTGTAGTTAACGGTCAAATGTGTGTAGTATTGATTCTTAAGGGTCAATTGTTATCATCATAAGAGTGCCGTTGACAATCATAATTGTCCAATCGAGCTGTCGAAGTGTCCATATATACTAACCAGAAGTGATACAGGTTAAAGGAGGGTAAATACCTTCATAAGAGTGCCGTTGACAATCATAATTGTCCAATCGAGCTGTCGATGTGTCCATATATACTAACCAGAAGTGATACAGGTTAAAGGAGGGTAAATACCTTCTTTTTTTTCTTTCGAAGCGGTTTCTACAAAAATATACAGTTTTTTTTGCCAAAAGGTATTGCTTAAACAGTTATTTAGCAGTAAACTAACATAGTATAAACTTTTATTAAGGAATGCAAACCAAACTAAAAAAGGAGAAGTTGTATGAACAAGAAACTGACAAGATTGTTAGCGATGTTGATTAGTATTGTTATGCTACTTGGAGTGTTTTCTGCATGTGGCGAACAATGTGATCACGATCTAAACGATGACTGCCTATGCTCAAAGTGTAATAAATACATACACGACTATGAGAATGGCGTATGTACTCGTTGTGGCGCATTGAAGAACGACCCCACTCAATGTGCGCATACATTCGACGGAACAGAGCCCGACAATATGGTATGTACCAAGTGTAATACAGTATGTAGGCACGAGAATATCACCAGAGGTATATGTCCAGACTGCGGTATTGAGTGTAAGCATAAGGTTGGCACTGCCAAGGCTTACGTAGACGGCGTATGTTCTGTCTGTGGTTATCAATGTCCACATAAGTGGGACGTATATGGAGTATGTAGTTATTGCGCATACCATTGTCCACACGATTGGGATGAGAATTACAGATGTACTATATGCGGATTTACCTGCCCACACTATTGGAATGCTACAACAGGTACATGTGATAAGTGTGGCAAAGTATGTACCCACGATTGGATACTAGGTAAGTGCAACATATGTGGTATGGAATGTGACCACCAGTGGAATAGCGGTGTTTGCTCGGTGTGTAAATCTACCTGCCCACACGACTATTCTAATCAAGATGGTCAATGTTCGATATGTGATATGTTAGCCAACAGCACGCCAAGTGGTGATATCTATCATGCTAAGGATTACTACCGTGCAACAGACAGTAATACGGACTACACTGTTGAGTACTTCAACAACGCATGGTACGTTGACTTTACCGATGGTACAACCAACAGCGTCGAAGCAGTGTTAAAGGGAGATTATTCTAGATACTCGTCATTAACAGTGGTCGTATCCGGTCTTGAAGGCATTACCATTAGAGTCGTACCTTTTGGCATCGAGTCGCTTGCTCAGACTGTTGCTCTAGAAGGATACTATGTGGATGCTGACGATACCGAAGGAACGGAATGGCAACCACGCAGATATAGGAAGGAAATCAATTTTGATATCAGCGGTGATGTACTTGATTCAGTTGACTGGACACAGGATTCCTTCATTTACTTCTACGCTAGTGGTACAGAGAGCAATACACCACCGTACGACGATTTACATGACTTCATTCTATCCGATGTGATGTTCGATGTGGATCCAGTTGTAGCGTTTACTGCTAACCAACAGTTGTTCGAGTACTGGTGCGACGATCAATTCATTATTGAGACAATGACCAATACTATCAATATTCACTACACCCTGCGTAACCCCGAAGTCTATGGTATCTATCACTATCCAGCAACTATGTACAGTATCAACCTAGACGAACTGGGAATGATTGATGATGAAGACGGGGACGGACTAGATGACGGACTAGAAGAATTGATTGCTGAGGTTACATCATTTAATCGTGCCGAATTGACGGCTGACCAGCAACTGGTATATGACATAATGATTACATACTGTGAGAATATACAGAAGACTGTCGGTCTAGACTATATTGGTTCTAACTTTGGTATGAGTGGTATTCAAGAGAATATGCCTACCAACCTAGCCGAGTATAAGTTCTATAGCGAAGAGGACGTAATAGACTACTTAGAGTTACAGAGACAGTTACCACAATTCTTCATTGATTGCGTAGAGTACGAGAGAATCAGAGCAGAACTTGGTTATGCACTGGATGACTACTCTATTGACGTTACTATTGATAACTGTGTAGACTTCCTCAAGGCAAAGACGACTGAGTTAACGCCTGCAGGTGGCGATAACTATATGTTGATTATGTTCGAGTCCAAGATTAATGCATTGAAGGACTTGACACGTCAGGAGAAGGACGCTTACATTGCACAGAACGAAGCAGACTTCCTAGAATACACTGTGAATGCTTATCAATACGTAATTGACCATCTAAGTGAAATCTATAATATCAAGACACAGTATGAACTAGATGATGATTATAATATCAACAACGAATTAGGTTATGCGTACTTAGGATTTGATTGGTCACAGGTTAGGGACACAGATGAGTTCGCTGCATTGACAGATGCTGATAAGGGTGCTTCAATGTTGAACTCACTCAATGCAATGAGTGTTGCAGATCAAAGAACAGCGCTGTTCTCAGTGCTATGTAAAGCAGAGCCATACTATTCTATCCCTGATGCAGATAAGTCGCCGATTATGCTATCAGTATACAATTCATTGATTAGCACCACATCAAGTGACGCCAACAAGCAGATTGTATATGATATCGCAATTGATATATTCAGCGGAATGTCTCAATTCAGTTCAATAACTGAGGCACAAGAGAACGAATACATACTAGCCGAACTTAACTCTTATGCCGCTAACCCCAAGACAGCATTGATCGTAGCACTGTTCGGCGCAGAAAATAACTTCAACACACTAACTGATGCAGATAAGATGACTGCATTAAGAGGCGTATACTTACAGTTGCCAGACAGACTGTTATCTGCACCACAAGTTAGATATTTTGCAAGTCTAACAACCAGCGAAAAAGAAGCAATTCTACTTGCATGTGAAAATCAACTGCCACTAGTAGTTCGTAGCGCACCAATACACAATTATTTCTATAACGTATTAGCATCGAATGAAGAACGCGCACTAACACTTGCAAATAATTATAACTCTGCACCCGCTGCTATTACCGAGAATCTATTAAGATCAGTATTTAGCAGTTTGCCAGAGTCAGAGCGCAGGGCTATGCTTAAACAGACAGACGGTGCTCAATACTATGAGTACTACATGGAATACAGATCGGGTATTGTTGGCGACAGACTACCTGCTATTGAGAATCCAACCATAACAGATATGACTGTTGACGAGATATTCGAGTGGTGTGTTGCTGATGCTAAGAGTGCCATTGCCGAGTTCAAGTCAATTAAGGACAATAGCGCTAATTCTACTGCATACCAAGCATGGTGTGATTGCGTATTCATGGATGAGAACTCAGTCGCTGGTTATGGCATGACCAATCCATACGCTATACTCGAACTACTCAAGACTATGATTACTGAGGATTTCCCAGAGTTGCCACCGAACAACTACACCTGTGAGCCTGTTCATCCGGCACTCCAAGCAATCAACTCTGCAGCAGCATACTATATGATACCTCAGCTGGACGACTTTGCTACTAACTACATTTACTATAACCAAGCAAACGTTTCGGCAGGTTCGCTGTTCAGCACACTTGCGCATGAAGGTTATCCAGGACACTTGTTCCAGTATGTGTACTATTACAACACCAATCCTCACGAACTGAGAGATGTGTTCCGTTTCACCGGTTACTCTGAAGGTTGGACCAAATACATAGAGGGATGGGTACCAGATAAGTGGGACTTTGGCGCACTTGATGCACCTATCACTAGACTGTATCAACTCTGGGAGCGTATATTCTACTCTATCATCTGTGTAGAGGACATCGGTGTCAATTACTTTGGATGGACCGCTCAAGATGCTCTTGACTACATCGAAGACAATTTTGATGCTGGCAACGTGCTAGAGTTGGATGATGGTCGTACCTTCACAATTAGTTCTCTATATGCATGGGACGGTTCGATATTCGAGATAGTTATCTCTGCACCAGGTATGTACCCAGCATACAGTTGCGGTCAAATCAAAGTGACAGAGTTACGCGCTAAGGCTGAGGAAGCATTGGGTGACTTGTTCGTACTGAAGGATTTCCACGTGGCATTACTCGAAGTCGGTCCTGCTCAATACATTTACGTAGAGAGAGCAATAGATGAGTACATAGCCCAAGTACTAGCAGACAATCCATAGTATCAACTCGATAATTGCATATTAACGTTTAGTATAATGCACCGTTGACCGAGAGGTTGACGGTGCATTCGTCTACTCATAATTGATTACCAGTGAGCATAATAACATTACTGCACTTAAGCAGTGTGCGAACAATCTATTATGAATCAGCATATGATTAATCTACATTAATGCTTAACTCAACTCTGCAATCTACCAAGAAAAAAACAAGTTCGTATCACGAACTTGTTAAATTAATCTATGTATAGTTTGTGCTCATAAATAACTACCGTAGTTTGATAGGCACACAATATATCTATGTGTCGAGTTATGTATGATATGTGTCTCAATAGTAAAGCAATTATGTAGTCTAGTAACTACTCACAAGCCGAGTCGGTAGACTACATTGCTGTCCCTAGGGAGTGATAGGCAGACAGTTAGTTATCATTCTGTCTTATGTATGAGTATGAGTATGTACAGTAGCGTCGGTTATGCAACCAGTTATTCTCATAGGCATACCCGTACTAGATACACCATATACTAGTATTTATAAGTCAACTGCCCACCATACCAATGAATTAATCACTCGATAAATAACAGCTTAACTAATATCAGTCGTAATCTATAAATATCCTAATACCATATTACAGAGCACATTTGCGTAATCACACACTGAGCCAAAACGCATATATGTAATCACACACTTTGCCAAAAAAACATCCATAGCTTTGCATCGCATACATTCTTATATATTAGTCATTTCTTTGGCAAGGTGTTAATAATTAGTCAGTTGTTATGCTATTAACCGTAATAATGGCAGTTAGTCTGTTAATCTCTCGCTGGTTGAGGTAAATGTCCAGAATGGATAGGGGAGCAGTTGCTCAAGAGTCTTGACGTTATCATAGCCTAGGATGATTTCACAGTCCTTATTTGCCCTGTTGACTTGAGACAGTAGTTCTCTACATCTGCCACAGGGTGGGAAAAAAGTGTTGTTGCCAACAGCACACATGGCAAGCACTCTGGTCTCGCCGTCCATTATCATCTGACTGATACACGTATGCTCGGCACAGAATCCTATACCACACGTTACACCGATATCTATTCCAGTATATATCTTACCATTAGCACCCAGCATGGCGCAACCGACGTATCCGGCATAGTTATCATAGTCTAGTTTACGATACTTTTGGACTTCTCTCGCTTTATTGAGAAGTTGAAGTTGCATTTCGTTGAGCATATTGACTCCCTCTCATTAATAATATTCTATCTCGTTAGCAGTGATGTATGCATACGCAATTTTGTGTTGTGGTGGTTGCGATTGACCCAGTTCAATGGCGTTGGTAATCAGCTCTGCGCACTGCAGAGTGTTACGCCCAGAGTGATATAGTGTTGCAATCTTTTGACCTTTATTGACATAATCGCCTATTGACACGTGCAAATGCACTCCAACAGAGTGGTCGATAGAGTCGGTCTTGACTAGTCTGCCACCACCCAGTAGGGTAACTGCTATTCCTATATCGTCTGTTTTCATTGAGGTTACATAGCCAGATTTCTTGGCTGTGAGTATCATCTGTTTACCCAACGTAAACTTATCAGAATTATCTATATAGGACACATCACCCTTCTGCGCTATTACCATTTGGCGTAATTTCTCCAGTGCCTTGCCACTGTCTATGGCTCTCTCTATGGCTGTGCGTGCGCTATCCTTATCATATAGAGTGGTAAGTACGAGTAGTTTAGTGCCTACCTCACACATCTCATAGTACAGTCTGTTGCGCTCCCCCTTGAGAACGTTGATTGCGCTGATTATCTCAAGGCTGTTGCCAATGAGGGAGGATAGGGGTTGTTCCATATCTGTAATGAGGGCGCCCACGTTCTTGCCTGCCAGTTTGCCAATCTTGACCATAGATTTACCCAGCTCAATAGCGTCGTGTACCGTTTTCATAAATGCGCCTTGACCGTATTTAACGTCTAGTAGTATTGTGCTTGTGCCACTTGCTAGTTTCTTACTCATAATTGATGAGCATATCAAGGGTAGACTATCAACTGTGGCAGTAACGTCACGGAGCGCATAGAGTTTCTTGTCTGCCGGCACTAGATTCTGTGTCTGTCCAACAACAGCACAGCCTACTTGATTGACCACCTCGAAAAACTCTCTCTCATCTAGAGCTGTATCGAAGTTGGGTATGCTCTCTAGTTTATCTATTGTGCCACCAGTAAATCCCAGTCCCCTGCCACTCATTTTGGCTACAGAGACGCCACAACATGCCAGTATGGGTGCTAGAGCAATAGTGGTAGTGTCGCCCACTCCACCTGTACTGTGCTTGTCAACCTTAGTCCCCTTAATGGCGCTCATATTCATAACATCTCCACTGTGTAGCATACAGTCTGTTAGGTAATAGGTCTCTTGTTCATTCATACCCATACAGCATATAGCCATTAACAGAGATGACATCTGGTAATCAGGAATGTCGCCCTTAGTAAAGCCGTTAATGAAAAAATCAATTTCTTCCTTGGTTAATGCACTGCCACGCCTTTTCTTGTCTATAATATCATATACCCTCATAGTCTACCTCTAGTGTCATTATATATAGTTATGGATAGGCTGTAATTATATCACAAGTACGTAACTTATTCAATTGTTATTGCGTAACTAGACAAAAAAATGGAAAACGCATACAGATTATTAAATACAGTTGAAAAAAGCCTAGACACGTGATATAATACTATAGATAATACTAGTGCATTAAGCAAAGGAGATGTGAGCACATGGGATTCAAGGCAGGTGGAGGATTTGGCGGTGGCGGTTTCAAATCTGGTGGAGGATTCGGGGGCGGAGGATTCAAGTCCAGTGGGGGCTTCAAGTCCAGCGTGGGCCGTTCCTCTGGCAGTTCATTTAACCATTCTTCAGGTGGACCTTCGTTTAGGAGTTCGGGACGCAGAGGTCTGTCGTTAGACGATATTATCATTGGTAGCATAATAGGCAACAGGCTATCTAATTCATCTAGTCGTCAATCGACTCAACTGTCCAAGAATGACGTATATTCGCAGACATCACCTGTTCAATCTACACCTTCTGTTCCACCTAGAGTGCCTCAATATAAGGAATATTTGCAGTGTGAGTACTGTAATAGCAGATATAACGACCTCAAAAAGGACAGGTGCGATAACTGTGGCGCCACGCTGACTCGCAAGAGAGAGCTTATTAGCGACAACAAGACATCAGCATCTGCAAGCGCAAGTAAATCATCAGGTAAGAGGGCTGGCATCATCATAGCCGTAGCAGCTGTTATGGTGGTGGTGTTCATTGTTGTGTTAGCGCTTGCCCAAGGTAGTTCAACCAATTTTAGCGTATATAACACCAACACTATCCTGCCCATAAGTACCTACACATCAGGTGACATCGGCGACTATATGTATGCAGAGTATATCACATATAAGGTTAATTCTGCCAGCATTGTTAATGACCTGAGTCAGTTCGGTTATGAGCAAGAGGGCATTTTCTGTATTGTCAATATAAGCATAACCACTCGTGAGGAGATAGGCATCTACTGGGCAGAGTTCTCACTCGAAATAGATGGAATCAACTATCTGCCTGCGCAGACCGACTCAGATGATACCTTCAATTTCAACCAATGGGGAGAGGACGGCTATTTCACCGTTGATGGCAATAAGACTGCATACCTAGTTTTTCCGCTGGATAGCAATTACTCTCTCAATGATATTACACTAGAGTATAGAGAGTTAATCAATTATCAAATTAACGTTGCCCATAGAATACCACTGGCTAACTAGGTGGACAATCAATAAGACAAGAGGTTATTAACCCTTGTCTTTTTTTTGTGCCTTAATTACAAAATGTTGCATTTTTAACAATAAATACATATACAAAAGGCAATTTGTTTGGTAGAATATATGCAAGTATACTAGGGTTTAGCCACGAGATTTTTTGCATAACCACATCAGGACAGTCTAATAGAGGTAGATATAATGGTTTTTTCGGCTAGCGTAACACAAGCAATTAAATACGCAGAGGAGTGGGTGAGTGCTAACATCAACAGTTTTATTGGCACAGAACATATCTTGTTGGGACTTATTTACACAGACTGCAAGGCTCAACGACTACTCAAGGAAGTGGGTGTTGACTCAGCTAACTATAAGATTGCCAGCGACATGAGAGGGGGTAAGACAGTTGAGTGTACCCCACGAGTTAAACTGGTACTCGGTATTGCCGAACAGATATGTGTCAAGACTAATTTAACCACTGTTCATAGCGAACACGTATTATTATCCATTCTGCTTGACCGTAGCAGTTATGCAGTAACACTTCTCAAGAAACTCAATGTTAACACTGCACAACTGGTGAAGAAACTAGCTGACTTAATAGGTATCAGTACTTCATCAATGCAGGGTAAACAGTCTCAAGGCGCAAGTACGGAGGATTCATCCGTCAACAGCGACAGCAGGCTGGGCGAACTGGCTAAGTTCGGCATAGATATCACGCAGAGAGCAAGAGAGGGACAGTTAGACCCCTGTGTGGGCAGACAGAAGGAGATAGACCGTATCATACAGATTCTTTCTCGCCGTACTAAGAATAACCCCGTACTGATTGGTGAGCCCGGCGTTGGTAAATCTGCCGTTGTTGAGGGACTGGCACAGGCGATTGTGGATGATGACGTGCCCAACACACTTAAGGATAAGATAGTGTTCTCTCTGGATTTATCAGGACTGCTTGCTGGCACTAAATACCGTGGTGATTTCGAGAGCAGACTTAAGAATGCCATAGATGTAGTAACAACAGAGGGCAACATCATACTGTTCATTGACGAGATACATAACCTAGTGGGCGCAGGCTCGGTGGGTGAGGGCAAGATGGACGCAGCAGACATACTTAAGCCCATGTTAGCAAGAGGACAGTTGCAGACTATAGGCGCCACCACGATAGATGAGTATCGTAAATATATTGAGAAAGACAGTGCACTGGAAAGGCGATTCCAACCCGTGATGATAGAGCAACCGACTGTTATGCAGAGCATAGAGATACTTAAGGGTCTACGCAGTAAATATGAGGCACACCACCATGTTACTATCACTGATAGTGCCATTGAGTGTGCGTGTAAACTAGCCGACCGTTATATAATAGACAGATTTCTGCCCGACAAGGCAATAGATTTAATTGATGAGGCTGCCTCTCGTGCCAATCTAGACAGTTATTCAACACCGCATGAGTTAAGGCAGATAGAACACCGTATAACCAAATTAAAGGATGACATTGTCAAGGCCAATCAATGTTCAGACACCATTATGGTCAAGAAACTGGGCGACCAACTGGTAATGCTACTTAATCAAGCAGAGCAACTTAAACAACAACACGCTAAACTTCAACAGAATAACCCCACCCCTTGTATAGGCGAACCAGAGGTAGCCAACATAGTTGCAGACTGGACGGGGGTGCCTGTGGGCAGGTTAACGGTGTCGCAGAGTCAACAACTACTCAACCTCGAAAAACAACTCAGTGAACGAATAGTAGGTCAACAAGAGGCAATTATCGCCCTCTCTCGTGCCATAAGAAGGGCAAGGGCAGGCCTTAAGGACCCCAAAAGGCCAGTAGGCTCATTTATTTTCGTTGGGCCGACAGGTGTTGGTAAGACCGAGTTGAGCAAGGCAATAGCCGATATAGTGCTGGGTGACGAAAAATCTCTCATTAGACTGGATATGAGTGAGTATATGGAGAAGCACTCAGTCAGTAAACTGGTTGGTGCGCCTCCGGGGTACGTAGGATTCGAGGAGAACGGACAACTGACGGAAAAAGTCAGGCGTAAGCCTTACTCGGTTATACTGCTAGACGAGATAGAAAAGGCGCACCCTGATATTTTCAATATTCTTCTGCAGGTACTTGATGACGGCAGACTGACAGATAATAAGGGCAGAGTGGTGGATTTCAAGAACTGCATAATTATTATGACCAGTAATGTAGGCAGTGATATAGTGCAGAGTCGTAATAGAATTGGGTTTGAGAGCGGTGATGATTCCATAGAGATTAATCAAAAGATTGTAAATGCACTCAAGAAGAGATTCAGGCCAGAGTTCCTTAACAGAGTGGATGAGATAGTGGTGTTCAACCCATTGTCCGTAGAGGAAATCAACCAAATCGCACGCATAATGACCAACAATCTGTCTAATAGACTCAAGGGAACGCTTGAATTAAGTTTTACCGATAGGGCAGTTATGCACCTTGCCAAGGCAGGATACGATAAGGAGTATGGCGCAAGGCCGTTAATGCGCACTATACAGAGCAGGGTAGAGGACATACTTAGTGAGAAAATACTGGAGAATGTCATAAAAATCGGCGACAATATATTAGTCGATGAACAGAACGGCAGACTAGTTTTTACCGACAATACGGATAAATAGAAGTTATTAATCGGCTATTTACATTATTGTCATAACATAGTACAATATATATGAACATACACAGTAACAAAGGAGGCAGATAATATGAAAATCGAACTTCAAACCAAGAACTACCGTTTAACTTCACGACTCGAAGAAGTTATTATGGCAAAACTGAACAGACTTGACAAGTATTTCCTAACGCATGATACACCGTGCAAGGTGTTGATGTCGCAGGACAACGGCAAGAAATGCCGTATGGAAGTATCTATCAATTATCATGGCGCCAACATAAGAAGTGAGTTGAATGGCGCTACAATGTATTACATAATTGACAGTATCCAGCCAAAACTTGAAAGGCAGATTACCAAGCACCGTAGCAAGTTGATTGAGAAGTATCAGATGCCGTCAACGGTACCTGAGATTGTCGAGATGCCTGTTGTCGACACTAAGGCTGATAAACTCAGCAACGAGATAGCCAAAGTCAAGAAGTTTCCTATCGACACTATCGAAGTCAAGGAAGCAGTTGAAGAGTTGGAAATGGTTGGGCACGACTTCTATATCTTCGTCAATGCACAGACTGGGAATGTAGAGTGCGTATATCGCAGGAAGGATGGCAGAGTGGGACTACTGCAACCTTACGTCGAGTAAGATGTGCTCACAACTGCTCGGTGAATAAACTTGTGTTGAGTAGAATGTGACAGTTACCTCTAGCCCATATATCTATTGACTGTCGTATTGCCTGACAATCTAATACGCAATGAGCAGTTGGTAGCAGATATAATCAGTAATATTAACCGCTAAATAAATCGCGATGTGAATAACAATTGCGCCGTAGATATTCTCTATGGCGCAATTTGTGTTAAATGTGGGTAGTTAATTATCATGGCTAGACAGAATCAACATGTAGTATTGACATCAGCCTGTTCTTGCGTAGGTAATTATGTATTCAGTGATTAGACTTATGCTTATCTATACAGCGAGAATATAACCTTACTTTATTAGTAAACCATATCTATCAGCAATAACTTAATAGTAGTATTGACATCAGCCTGTTCTTGCATAGGTAATTATGTATTCAGTGATTAGACTTATGCTTATCGATACAGCGAGAATATAACCTTACTTTATTAGTAAACCATATCTATCAGCAATAACTTAATAGTAGTATTGACATCAGCCTGTTCTTGCGTAGGTAATTATGTATTCAGTGATTAGACTTATGCTTATCGATACAGTGGTTAAATAATCTCCTTATTCGAAGAACATTTCCACTTGCATATAATCGAAGTCTACGCTCTCAATAAAATCTCGAGGTAAAAACTTGATGAAGTTGAACTCGGCAAGATTGCGATAATGCGATTTAGTCAATAAGGGTGTGGGCACATCGAGAGTATGACACATCTCTTGCAACATGTCTTCGGCATTATTCATAGTCAGCGTTTTGTCGTTGCGCTCGACTATATCACGCGCTATTTTGTCCTCTCGCATAGTCTTAATCCATAGATTCATATACTTACCTCGATAATAATTGTATCAATAATATTGGTTTTTAGCAATACTTTGTCTTTATCTTTTGAGATTATTATGATATAATGTATGCAATAAATACATTAATAACACCAAAGACGGAGTAATATGAACTTAGCAGTAATAGACGCACACAGCTATCAAAGAGAGATTATTGATAAGGCTATTGATGACTTATTCGGGCAACTAGGTGGCATTACCAACATAGTGCCACAGGGCAAGAGGGTATATCTCAAGGTTAACCTAGTGAGGGATATGGCGCCGGACAAGTGCGGTACGACTCATCCCGAGATAGTGAGGGCTGTCGCTAGCAAACTAATTAAGGAGTGTAACGCTACAGTTACTGTTGGGGATAGCTCAGGCGGTGCATATACCAAGAATTATATGAGTACCGTGTATCGCACATGCAAGATGGACTGGGCATGCGAGCAGAGTGGCGCTCAACTCAATATGGATTTCGACTATTGTCGGCAGGATATCAACGGTCAACGCATTAAACTGCTAGATATAACCAACAGTTATAATAATGCTGATGTGGTTATTAATATAGGTAAACTTAAGTCTCACAGTTTTACCGGCTATACAGGAGCAGTCAAGAACCTGTTCGGTCTAGTGCCCGGACTTGTCAAAGTTGAAATGCACTCTCGTTACCCCAGTATCGACCAGTTCGTAGACTGCCTTATAGACATAGAACGATTCGCCAGTGCAAAGATTCTATTACACATAATTGACGCTGTAATGGGCATGGAGGGGCAGGGACCAACCAACGGCAACCCACGATTCATGGGCAAGATTATTGCGTCACCTAACGCATACCTTGCCGACTGTGCTGGCGTCAGCCTGTTCGATAATCCTCTGTCTATGCCATTACTTAAGAGGGCAGTAGAGAGGGACATTATCCCTCAAGACTACACTACAATGACTGACTTTGATTTTGATACGCTCAAGTCCAGTTATATTGCAGATTTTGACTCGGTGGTGGTATTACCGACCACATTTCTTAATATGCCGAGGTGGATGGCAAAACTGCTCAAGAATAACCTCAGTCCCAGAGTACAGCCTGACCACAAGATATGTCGTGGCTGTAATAAGTGTGTTACACATTGTCCTGCTAAGGCTATGACGTTAGTCAACCATAAGGCGACAGTTACACAGAAGAAGTGTATTAGGTGCTATTGCTGTCAGGAATTATGCCCGTTTAATGCAATTAAGATGAAAAAACCCATTGTCTATCGTGTTGTAAGAGGGTTATCCCACACCAAGAATAAAAAAGACGATTGAGTATAGCAAGATAGTTGACTTAACTCTCAATATATAGTAATATTGGATTGCATAACAGACACCGACTTACATACTATCGGTGTTTGTTGATTATTTTATGAGTTTTTTTGGAGGCGTACAATGGCAGAAGTTTTCATGACAACAGAAGGATACAAAGAGTTAGAAGATAGACTTAATGAGTTAAAGACAGTCAAGAGGCAAGAGATAAGCAATAAGATTAGCGAAGCGAGAGGGTTCGGCGACATATCCGAGAATGCCGAGTACGACGCTGCTAAGGATGAGCAAGCACTAGTTGAAGGGCAGATTCTTGAGATTGAGGCTAAACTAAGGGAGGCAGTCATTATCAGCGAGGCCGATTCGGACACGTCTGTTGTCAAGGTGGGTTTTACCGTTCAAGTATCTGACCAGACCACTAAACGCAAGATGTCATACCAGATAGTAGGTATAACTGAGGTTGACCCGTTCGCTAATGTGCCGCGCATAAGTAACGAGAGTCCTCTCGGTAGTGCACTTCTTGGCAAGAAACTAGGGCAAGAAGTGGAGATACTATTACCACCAGACAGTAAGAATAAGAAGAAGATTAAGATACTTAATATTACTAAATAAGGAATTGCAGAACAATGGCTGATGTTATCAATAATCAACAAGACACACAAGAGTTAGATCTCAACGAGATACTACGCATAAGGAGAGAGAAGCTATCCCAACTGATTAGTCAAGGAGATAACCCATTTACCAAAGTCAAGTATAATGTTACCCATAGGAGTGCCCAGATAATAGATAATTATGACACACTTGAGGGTGTCTGCGTATCGGTTGCCGGGCGCATAGTGAGTAAACGGGTTATGGGTAAGGCTTCGTTTTGCCACATACTCGACATGCAGGGCACTATACAACTATATGTGAGAACAGATAATATTGACAACTATGAGCAGTTCAAGTCATATGACATAGGCGACATAGTGGGCGCTTATGGAACGGTGTTCAAGACTCGTATGGGCGAGGTGTCCGTTCACTGTGACCATATCGAGTTGTTGGCCAAGTCATTATTGCCCTTACCCGAGAAGTTTCACGGGTTGAAGGATACCGACACTAGATACCGTCAACGCTATGTAGACTTGATTGTATCTCCCGAGGTCAAAAAAACATTCGTTACTCGCAGTAAAATTATCTCTACTATGCGTAATTTCCTCGATGAGAGAGGATTCGTTGAGGTAGAGACTCCTATACTCAATACCATAGCAGGTGGCGCATCTGCTAGACCATTTATCACTCACCACAACACACTAGACATTGATATGTATCTGCGCGTTGCTCCTGAGTTATATCTCAAGAGATTGATTGTAGGTGGATTCGAGAAAGTGTATGAGTTCGCAAGGTGCTTCAGGAATGAGGGCATGGATGTTAAGCACAACCCCGAGTTTACTATGGTTGAATTATATCAAGCCTATGTTGACTATTTCGATATGATGCAGTTAGTAGAGGACATATATTGTCGCATTGCAGATGAAGTCATAGGCAGTAGGCAGATACCGTTCGAGGGAGAGATAATCGACCTAACTAAATGGACTAGGATATCTATGTTAGACGCAGTTAAGCAGTATGTCGGCGTAGACTTCTCTACACTTGACGACGCTGGCGCAGTTAAAGAGTGTGCAAGACTGGGCATAGAATTGCAGGAGCGTCAGGAGTGTTGGGGGCATGCTCTGTTCGAAATGTTCGACCAAATAGTTGAGGAGAAGATTGTTCAGCCTACATTCGTGTATGATTATCCAATAGAGATATCGCCACTAGCCAAGAAGAAGCCCACAGACGGCAGATTGACGGAACGGTTCGAGTTCTTTATCTGTGGCAGAGAAATGGGTAATGCGTTCAGCGAGTTGAATGACCCTATCGACCAGAAATCCAGATTCGACCAGCAAGCTAGAGAGAAGTCTAAGGGCGATGACGAAGCACAGATGGGGGATGACGACTATGTAACGGCATTAGAATACGGACTGCCTCCCACAGGCGGACTAGGCATGGGAATAGACAGAATGATTATGTTCTTTACTAATAATCACTCCATTCGTGATTGCCTGCTATTCCCAACTATGAAACCAATTAAATAATTGTTGAATCAAGAGAGCAATTAATCAACTCACGACCAGCCGAGTATACTCAAAGGATATAATAACCATAATTCAAACGAGAGGTGAATCAACCTCTCGTTTCGTTACATCTAATATAAGCCGTCTTATTATACAACCTAGTCCTTATGAGTTAGCACCGCATAGGCTGTAGGGTGGATTTCACTTATTATGCTTATGCATATTTGCGATGATTTAAGGCGAGTAAGTCATTAAGAGCGTGCTTATCGAGCGCGTTTGTAAATCTCTTGGTGAGCTGTGGCTGGCTGATAAGATAGGGCATAACCTCGCTTAGAGTTCAATTATGGCAATACGAAGCGATTCATAAATGCTATGTGGACCAACAGATTGTAGTTAAACGGGGTGTTGTTGGACAGAACATTGTCAAAAAAAACGTTTGTTCAGCAATAATATACTGTTGATTGGCTAGGAGAAATGTTATTCTTGTTGGCCGAGCATTGTAAGGGGCAGTTGCTTGAACACATTGGTGCGCTGAATAAATGCGAACACGATAAATACCAATAACATGTCAGGCAGAACGGTAATGCTCTGATAGATAAGGGAGTACACCCATATATTCATACCCTCCGGTGCGTATTGGCCGAAGAACACAGCGCCGGATACGTAAGACGCACAGAATCTGCCCGCCGTTGCAATAATCGTGCCCAGCAGATAGGGTTGTTTAGTATTACGAGCCAGTCCTGACAGTCCTATAAGGCCGAATGCGACTATGTAATCAAGCAATACTTGTACAATACCGCCACTGGCGTCCAATCCGAATAGCATATCTACCAGTCCATATGCAACACAAGCTATGACACCACTGGGTGCACCGAATGTGCATGCGTATAGTATAAGGGGTAATGTTCTTAATAGTGTTACACTGCCGGAGATTCCACCTGCCAGTACGGCAGTGTTAACCTTGAACAGATTTAGCACACAAGCAATACTAACACACATTGCTCCATAGACAATCCTGCGTGTTGCGTTGGTTTTGATACCGTTACGCCTAGTTGCTACCAGCAGCAATATCGCTCCTGCCAAGAGAATTAATGCTATACCTATCTTAATCCAAGTGTTGTCCCATAAACTACTTAATGATATTATGCTATTACTCATTTATTGTATCTCCTTATGTATATGTCATAGTTGTATCAAAAAAAACACACAGTCTGATTGACTGTGCGTAAATAGTAGACTACATATTGTCCCAGTCAAGCATTACCTTGTTAGGTTGTGCGGGTATTATCTCAGCCTAGTATCCTAGGCACCCCAGTTATATATAATCTATTATATAGCGTAATATAATATTGTCAATACTTAATCAAAAAAAATGTGATTGTATTTTAACGCTAAATGCGTTATAATAAGCTATGTGGTCACAGCTCGGGCACAAGTGCAATTTTCTATACATCAAGTTGCGCTATATGTACTTAACAACTACGAACATACAGTAACCGTTACATAAGGGATACAGAATGAACAGTATTATTAAACTAGACAGAGTTGCATACCAGTACCACTATGAGCAACAGCCATTACTATGTGATGTTAGTTTCGAGTTACAGCAGGGACAGAGGGCAACTCTGCTTGCCAGTAGTCAAAGTGGTAAGAGCACCATTGCTAAACTCATTCTGGGTTTAATACAGCCCACAAGTGGCAATATATATTTTTGCGGTGCGCCATATAGTGATAGTACGCCAGATAAGGGTATACTATATATACCAGATAAACCACTGCTGTTTAAGAACAAAAGTGTAGCGTACAATGTCTCATACCCTTTAATAATTAGAAAAGAGAGTGCTGATACTATACGTGATAAGACAGAGCTTATGCTACGCAAGTACCATTTAGACGGTAACACTAGGGCTGGTAAACTGTGCCTTGTAGATGCGTTCAAGGTAATATTTGCACGTGCAGATATGCGAACTCTTAAAATGCTCATTATAGACGATGTAAAGGAGCAGTATCAACAGGTAATGGATTACGTTGCGCATGTAGACTGTGCCGTGTTGAACTTGACATCTGATGTTGACAAGGTAATTGGTGACGTGATAATATTGGACGATAAAAAAACTACTGGGTTATGTACTCAAGAGGAATCCAGACTATATGTGCAACAGCACTATTGGATAAGGTAGGAGGATGATTATGTTGAATAAGAAGAATGGATGCAGAATACTGATAATTATATGCTTGATAGCAGTTATTATAACGCTGTCAGGCTGTCAGTTGGTTGATTATCTGTTAAAGTATAATCAGCCCACCGGAGCTAACGTACCTACAAGTGCAATAGATATTCTTGAGACAACGCTAGCCTACCTAACTGAGAGATACGTTGACGACTTGACAGATGAGGAGATTATGCGAGCCGCAGTTGCAGGCGCTAATGCCATTATAGGATACTATGACGATTACGGTTATGTTCTCTCGCCTCAACAGTATTATGAGTTGCAGTACCCATCAACTGCTGTTAATGTCGATGAGTATTTTGGGTTCTCCTTTCATCAAGTAGCATATCTAGGATTAGTTGTCTCCAGCGTGGAGTTGGATAGCAAAGCATATAAGGCAGGATTCCAGCCAGGCGACATTATCACTGATATTGTGCAGAGTATTGACCCAGTTGTGCATTACCAGTACGAGGATGACAACAACACTCTGCATGACCTAGATGTCAAGACTACTAGTTTATCTATTATATCTAGCGTACTCAATCAACAGGAATGTGCTTATTTCTATGTAACCAAGGGTGCCAGGTTGATTGATGGATTCTACGTCGGGGGTAATGAAATATTACCTATACTGTTGTATAGGGGATTGATTGAGAACACTAATAATCCTGATAACGAGTATCAATTTATAGAGTATTATATAGACAGCGACAATTGTAACGTGTCTATAGAGACTATCAGTTTCCGAAGCCTTAATAAGTTCGATGGCTCCAATGTAGGATATATTCATATCAGTTCGTTTGGCGAGGTATACAACGGCGAGAATCTGGTTACCGATACTAAACAAGAGATGAAAAAAGTAATGGATATAATGAGGTCTAATAACATCGATCAGGTAGTGATAGATGTCAAGGGTAATCCCGGTGGCTCTATACAACAAATATTAGGTGTCGCATCCTTCCTGATATATGACGGTAATAAGCCTGTGGGAGAACAATATCTATGCGCTATTCTTGAGACTAGAACGGAGTATAAGGAGTACAAGACTGTGTCGGTGTATGCTGACTATTTTGACACGAGCGACCCATTATCAGTAGTGATTCTTACCGATGGACATTCCGCATCTGCGTCCGAGATGTTGGTGGGGGTGTTGAACGGTTATGGCACGGGCGTACAAGTAGGCACGACTACATTTGGTAAGGGTATAGCACAGACATATTATCCTATCAGTAAACCAGTTGAGATAATCGCACCCAATAACGCTACAGTATCATCATACTATGCCATATACTATACTTGTGCACACTATTACACTCCAACTGCGGATGGTGGTAGAGTCTGTATCCATGGCGAAGGATTTACTCCTCTGGCAGAAAATACATTTGACGAGTATACAGACTTAATAGATAGAGCGATTGAACTGTTGGGTGACTAGCAGTCACTACATTTGACACTGTTATTTATAGTCATATAGTAATGAACCCCATAAGTTGAACTTGTGGGGTAACATTATGATAGGGCTGTTCTATATTACTTGCAACTTAGAGTAGGGCGAGTGCAATCAGAGAATTGTGCGATACTTAGGTCTTAAGCAGTTGCTCAATTAAGCTGTTAAGTCGCTCTCGCTGTTGTGCATTGAGTATGGGTGACACTTTTTTGACGAACTCTTGAAGCTGCGCGTTAGTAAGTGAGCCATCCTTTTTTTGTCGCATAACAGTAGCAAATATATCTTTGACCAGTTCATTTTCACCTTTTTCTTGATAATACTTGGCTGTATTAGTTATCTGTTCTATTGGCGTTTGATTTTTCATATTACTCTCCTGTAATAAAGTTGTCTACACCATTCATTATATGCGTGCATACAATATATTGATTACATATTGAGCGAACAAGGGGATAATATGGGTATTTTACTTGCAGTCTTGGCTTTTTGGTTACTCAGTCGCAAAGCCGATGACGGTACCAAAAAAGATGGGTTAGATTTATCTAGCATACTGGGCGGTGGCTCCGGAGGGGGTGATATTTTCTCTATGCTGGGCAAACTAGGTAATGACAGCGATAGAACTAATGTATTGCTTGAGTTATTATCTAATCCATTCGTTATGGAGATGCTTAAGAATATAATAGGCTCTAAGAGTAGTAGTAGCGAAACTAGCGCAGAATCAACTGACACTCAACGCTCAGACAATAAGACGGACGCACCAATCAATACGGGTAACAATAATAGTGTGTCGAACGGTGATAGTAACGGTCAATATACTGAATGGTCTACTGACCACCCTCAACAATCGGTCACTCAATCACAATGGACGAACGGCGCTGTACAGCAGTACGCTACCAACGCTACACAACAACCTACTAGTAGCGTACAACATTATCCAAGTGCCTCACAACAGCCGAATAATAACTCGCAACAATATGTAAGTCCCGCACAGCAATTAAATAGTAACGCACAGTATGCTACATACTCGCAGCTAGGTGGTAGTACTCAAGAACCAACTAACAATAAAGGACAGTATATAAGTCCTATGCAACAGCCTAGTAACTATGCTTTACGCAATAACACCCAAGAACAACCCGACAATATCCAGCAGAACAATATTACCCACTTGGACTATGCCTCCATGCCTACTATATGGCAAAGTGACACCTATACCAAAATTACTACGGATGAACACTCAGCCAATGGCAAAGAGAATAACGATTCACCCAAGGCTAACGCTAATGCGCCTGCTCATGCTCCCCATGTGGGTCAACGGGAATACTTTTTTGCACCGATAGATCAAGTTGCCACACTAGAGATTAAGCAGGAGTTATATAAGTACTACGATAACTGGTACATAAGATAAAAAGAACGCTTGCTAATATAACAAGCAGTCAGATACTATTAATTATGTAATTGATGTTGACAGAATAGTTATCAAAAAATAACTTCACTATGCCCCGTTATTACGTGATGATTAGTGTCTAGATATGGTTCATAAGTATCAAGTCCGTTTACATAATTATATATTCTGCACATCTCTAATAATGAATGTTAGGCTTATGTGAGTTAGCCCTATTGAGCCCGTGTCTAGTAGCTTATGGGTTTATTGTATAAATAGTTACGTCGTTATTACCTCGACAGTATTCAGTTAAGACAATTCTAGTCAACGAAGTTTAGTAATTAAGTTGGTATAGCTTATCATCAAGTATATTCTTCGGCAATTATTCCTATTGCATTAAGCAGTGTATAGCACTCTTGAATAGTATTCTCACCTGATATCAATGTGATATGCGATATCAATTACTCTCTTTGGCAATTTTTTCTATTGCATTAAGCAGTGTATAGCACTCTTGCATAGTATTCTCACCCGATAGGCTTATGCGAGTCAATCCTAACTTATCAGTCAACAAATGTTTATGCGTGAGGGGGGCACAATGCAGTCCACTGCGAGTGGCAATATCATAATTATCATCTAGCAGTTGGGAGACTGTCTGGCTGTCCACGCCGTCTATCTCGAAGGAAACAATGCCACTGTGATTGATTACTGAATATACTCTACATTTGTCAATCTGCGCTATCTGGGCATGAACAAGTTTCTGCATATTGTCTATATTGGGCAGGTTGTCTCGCCTTGTCTTAATCCACCAATCTATTGCGCTAGATAGACTGACTACGCCAGGGGCATTTAGCGTGCCTACTTCGAGGCCTTCTGGTGCAGTGGTGGGCTGATACAAGTTGGTGCTATCACTGCCTGTGCCACCGTACATTATGGACTGTGGCTTGAACTGATTATCAAAACACATAACACCACAGCCCTGCAATCCATGAAGTCCCTTGTGCGCAGGAAAACACAGAATGCTTATGCACTGCTTCTGCATATCGATGGGTATATAACCTATGCTTTGCGCACCGTCAACAAGAAAAAGTATGTGGTAGGGTTGCAGTAATCTGCCTATATTTTCTATGTCTTGCGTTACGCCTGTAACGTTATTGACATGCCCTAGTACTACCATATATGTATTGTTTTTAATCGCTTTACTCACTTGCTCAACGCTAATAAGGCCGTTAGTATCAGGCGTTAACAATGTCAACTCCACCACACCTCTCTTGCGTAGTTCCATCAACGGACGAATGATACTGTTATGTTCGTTGGCTGTGGTAATAATATGACCGTTTCGACGTACGCTACCCAGTATGCCCATATTGAGAGCGTGCGTGCAATTAAGACCGAAAACAACGTTTTCGCTACTGCTCGCATTGACCAGTTCGGCTACATTGGTGCGTGTATCGAACACCTTTTTTGACACCGACATAGCGCCTCTGTGACCACTGCGATTGGCACTGAAGCAATTAGTTGTCATGCATTCTAACGCCGTAGAGACGACTTCTGGGGGCTTATAATGGGTAGTTGCTGCGTTGTCTAGATAAATCATTTATTTTTACTCCTTTATATCGTGTGTAAACTCAACTCTTATATTCGCAGACACCATTGGGTAATTAACAACATTCTTTACCACATTTGCCACCTTGACGCATACATTAAACTGTGGCGTATGATATATCTGCGACATGATTGTTTTCACACTATTGCCTTATTAATAGTATAGTGATAGTAGGCTTAAATGTATGACACAATGCGTTAATAACTTGACTGCTAGCGTTACATAAGAGGGAGGTAAATTATGAGTTATATGTTTGTCTCCTTTGTCAGTAGGACGGTTACGCTACGAGCATACAATCATCTAGTTGACAATGGGGTCAGTTGTTCAATCATCTCAACACCTACGCAAGCTAACGTTGGGTGTGGAATATCTGTTGGATTCGAGGAAAATGCGTACGATAGTGTGCTGTCCTTGTTGGGTTACTCTCATCCTGCACTGGCAGGGTATTTTCGCGTTACAAGACTAGGTAACAAGAGGATAGTGATTAGGGTTTGAGATTTTTGATTCAATATGTCAAAATGGGCAGAAGAACTATTTTCTTTTGCTCATATTTATGTTATAATTCACTATATGGAACACACTAACACGATACTGGATATATTGGCCAAGTTATACCCTGATGCCAAGAGCGAATTGCATTTTGACAGCCATTACCAACTGCTTGTCGCTGTGATTCTGTCTGCTCAATGCACAGATAAACGAGTAAATGAGATTACCAGAACTCTGTTTACGCTCGCAGGCACGCCACAACAGATGGAAGAATTACCTATAGAGAGATTAGAGGAGATAATATATTCCTGCGGGTTCTATCACAACAAGGCAAAGTATATTAAACAATGTACACACGATATAATGGATAAGTATAACGGTCAAGTGCCCAATAACCTCCTGCAACTGCAACAGTTGGCAGGGGTTGGGCGCAAGACTGCCAATGTGGTATACGCTGTTGCATTCGGTGGACAAGCTATAGCAGTTGATACCCACGTGTACAGAGTCTCTAATAGATTGGGTCTTACTAATGCTAACAACGTGCTTGACACCGAGAAGCAGTTGATGAGTGTTATTGCTAGGGAGATGTGGTCTCAAGCCCACCATTATATACTGCTGCATGGCAGATATGTGTGCGCAAGTCGACGCCCTCGGTGCAATCAGTGTCCGTTGACACTTTATTGTAAATATTATGCGCAAAATACAGGACAAGTTGACAATAATAAGGTAGAATAACTCAAGCATGCATTAAGATATATAGTCAGTAATTGTATGCGATGAGCATACACTCATTTCAAGCTGTCAGACCTGCCCGCAGACTTAAGGTAGATTAACTCAGCCAATATGTAACAAGGTGAATTGTCAATAACTCGCTCAGAAGGTATATAACAAGTATTACGGGCGACTCGACCAATATTATGGGTTATTAAGTATTTATTACACCTGTGATATATTATCAGTCAGCGAGCCATAAGGAAAGGAATAAATGTTTCTAGATAATGTTAAGATTGTAATTAAGAGTGGTAACGGCGGTAACGGTAGCGTATCATTCCACACGGAGAAGTTCGTCCCTAACGGTGGGCCGGACGGTGGAGACGGTGGTAATGGAGGCAGTATAGTTTTCGTGGCTAGTACTTCGGTCAACACACTCAACGACTTCTACTATAAACGCAAGTATTACGCACCAGATGGTGCCAACGGCAGTGGCAAGAAATGCTTCGGCAAGAAAGGGCAGGACATGATAATTACTGTGCCTGTTGGTACAGTTATTAAGGACTATCAAACGGGCAGTATTATAGCAGATATGTTCGCACCTAATCAACATACAGTCGTGCTGAAGGGCGGAAAGGGCGGTAGAGGTAACTATCACTTCGCAACGCCACGCAGACAAGCGCCACATTTCGCACAAAATGGCGAACAAACCAAGGAGAGGGAAATAACGCTAGAACTCAAGACAATAGCTGATGTAGGTCTGATAGGATATCCCAACGTGGGTAAATCCACGTTATTGTCCGTTGTGAGTAATGCCAACCCCAAGATTGCCGACTATCACTTTACTACGCTTAATCCTAACCTAGGCGTTGTGTTGCACTATAATAAGACTTTCGTCGTAGCAGACATACCCGGACTGATTGAGGGCGCAAGTCAAGGCGTTGGTCTAGGACACTCTTTCCTGCGACATATAGAGCGCACTAGACTGCTCGTGCACATAGTAGATATATCTGGTAGTGAACAGCGTGACCCAATAGAGGACTTTAACGCTATCAATAAGGAGTTGTGCGATTACAGTAAATTATTGTCTACCTTGCCACAGATTGTGGTCGCCAATAAGATGGATATGCCTAATGCAGAAGATAATCTAGTCAAGTTTACCGAGCGTTTTGGTGATCAATATAAGATTTTTCCTACCATGACAGCTATCAATGAGGGCATTAAACCGTTATTAGATGAGATAGTTAGAGTATTAGATACATTAGCTCCGATTGCGCCTATTGAATATCAGCCATTCGAGTATGAACGAGAGGATACGTTCAGTTATGCCGTTGTGCAGTTAGATAAGGGTGTGTATGAAGTGAGTGGGGGATTTATTGACAACCTAGCCCGTAAGATATATCTTGATGATACAGACAGTTTCAGATATTTTCAAAACATTCTTAAGAAGCGTGGCGTGATAGACGCACTTAAAGAAAAGGGTATGCAAGAGGGCGATACAGTGGTTATTGCCGATATAGAGTTCGAATATATGGAGTAATTGAATTGACGACTAAACAAAGGAGTATATTGCGTGCTAAGGGTAACGTCCTTAAGGCAACAATCAATATAGGCAAGTTGGGACTATCTGACAACTTGCTTGCAGAAATAGATACTTGGCTATACAATAACGAGATAGTCAAGATTGCTATGCTCAAGAGTAGTCCACTAGATGTTAAGAACGCCGTTGAGCAGATATGCAGTGCTATTAACTGCGAGTGTGTAAGCATAGTTGGCGGTAAAGCCGTATTATACAAGTACAGCGACAAGCAGGATATCGAGCATATATTGTAACCTTATCTTACATATAGCAATCAGTTGATATGCTGTAAGCGTAAATGACCGTTAGGCTATTAATCGCACTCATAATATTAAGCGACAATGCACTGTTGATTGCACGCAACTTAGGCATAGTTTAATTTATATATCTAACTCCTGCGACATTGTTTGCCTGTTAATCAGTAATGTTTACCTTAAAACAACTATATAATTGCGCTGTTGATTCTTGCATGCCTATTATGATTAATCGAATATAATTACATAGCTGTACTAATAATAGCGAGCAAACTATTAAGCATAAGTGAATACGATTGTTTATTAGTAAGAGTTGAATATTATGTAAATAGATATTGATATGTGTACGCACCCAGTCGTGGTAGTATCAACTGAACAGGTCCTGTGCTGATGATGCAGAGTTGAACCTAGTGTTGAACTTGCTGTATAGCGCCAAGGCGAATAGTATTGTCGCTATGGCCAAGTTATAGTATGGCAGGAAGGAGAACAGGGAGAAGATTGCTATGAATATAGCAGAGGTTAAGTAATAACCGAATCTGCTCTTAGATAGGGCGAGGCTCAAAAAAGCACTTGCCCTTTTATATTTTCTAGCACTGTCAACAGGGGGACAGATATCGTATTTGATTAACAATTCATACACTTTTTGCCCATCCATAATGCGATAGTCTATACCTGTCGTTCGCGCTAACACGTGGGCGCTTGCGTCACATTGATTACAGAATACAACTAGCGTTGAGCATTTAAGGTGTCGCATTAACTTGATGTATTCTGCCATTTTGACATCCGTTAATGGAGCAAAGTTGAAGTCTATCATAACTAGCAGAACAATCTCTTCTTTTTTGGCCAACAGATAGCAGTCATATCTAGTTACTATGTAACCGTTAATGTCCATAATGTCTGCCACCAGTCCCGTACACTCGTTAAGAGCGAGATAGGTCTTGAGTCTGTCGATTTTTTTGACATTTTCTATGTTATGACTTTTTCTGTTCTCACGCCCAAACACAATATAGGTCAATAGTGCAATCAGCGTGGCAGTTACCATACCGACTACTGCAGATAGACTCACCACCTGTGTATAGTAGTAGAACCAGCAAAAAACCAGCAGAAAAGTGCCAAACGATATGAATATGGTGTTGAAGAATCTTCTCATAACACAATTTTTGACACATATGGCACATAATATTCTTGACGGCGAACATTATCCAAGTTATGCGTATGCATAAATGATAAAAAGTTGTTCCTTTTTGTTGAAAACCATGCATGTTTGCTGTATAATTGAGGTATGAGAATAGGTTTATTCGGGGGCACGTTTGCGCCTCCACACAACACCCATGTTGAGATAGTCGATAAGTCAATTAAGCAACTCAAGTTGGATAAGATTTACGTTATGCCCTGTGGAATCCCTCCACATAAGACGACCAACACATCAGTTCAAGATAGATTGGCAATGACCGAGTTGGCGTTTGCTCACCTACCCAGAGTTGTGGTAGATGACTATGAGATAAACAAGCCTACTGTGGGATACACTTATCAGTCGCTCGAGTACCTTAAGGATATGTACCCACTTGATACGCTATACTTAATAATCGGTGGGGACTCATTCGATGCATTCGAGAGTTGGGAGAAGCCTGAGAGAATTGCTCAACTAGCCATACTTGCCATTTGTGAGCGACAGGGAATCGATGTTGATTTCAATAAGCGTGCTGGTGAGATTATTAATAAATATCGTGCAACAGTAGTAAGAGTCAAGGTTAATCAATCTATGATATCCTCTACGCTTATTCGTACCGATTATCAGTTCGGCAATATACCCAATCTATATGTGCCTACCAGAGTGGACGCATATATATGTTATAATAATCTATACAGCCAACATCGTGATAAGGTTGAGATGGTGAGGGCGTTATTAACGGATGATAAGTTCACTCACACATACGGTGTAGTTATCACTGGATTGGCTGTTGGCAAGGGAATGGTGGATGAGGACAAGATTTTTTTGGCATGTTTGTTACATGATTGCGCTAAGTATATCAAGAAGGACCAATATGCCAAGTATGGATTCGTACCACCAGCAGGTATGCCTAACAGCATTATACACGGTCCACTGGGCGCACGTGTAGCCAACAAGTTGTTCGGTATTACGGACGAAGAGATATTAGACGCCATATACTACCACACTATGGCGAGGGCTAATATGACTATGCTAGACAAGATTGTATATATAGCAGACAAAATAGAACCCAACAGGAATTATCCCACTAACCATCTGGCAGGTAGCACGCTAGACCAGACTTTTGTCAATGTACTTAGAGAAGTGGTGCGAGTAGAGAAAGACAAGAATCACGACTTGTCCCTAGCAGACACGCAGAGCGCAATATGGCAGTATTTGACAGATAAATCCATCACCGATAATCAACAAGACAATCAAGAGGACAATCAACAAGATAATCCACAAGGAGAAGATAATGAGTCAAGAATTAGTTAAACAGATATGTAAGGCACTAGCAGATAAGAAGGCAGACGGTATCAAGATTATTTCTATTAAGGGCATGACTGACATTGCGGATTATTTCGTAATATGCTCGGGCAGGTCGGCACCTCAGGTCAAGGCAATACTCGACAACTTAGAAGAGAAACTGGAACTACAAGGCGTATTCGCCAAGCGCAAAGAGGGTGTGGCAGAGGGCAAGTGGATTGCTATAGACTATCAAGAGGTAATAGTGCACATATTCCACCACGAGATTAGAGAGATATATCAACTGGACAGATTGTGGAATAGTGGCAACAACGTGGTAGAATACGCAGAGTAGTCATTTAATGACATTTATATCACACATTTGATAAGTGACAGAATATGGATAATTTACCTGTACGGCGCCACGATATTATAAGTACCTACCCTTGTTCTACGACACGCAGACCATTAGTTATATAACGTATATAATAATTAACACCGATAAACAATCGGTGTTATTTTGTTATGATTTATTGATTAGTGGGAGCACATTGCGTTTACATAACAGTAATATAGGTATTCCTAATGCGTAGAGTATAATTGATTGACTAATAAGAATAGACAGCACATTGGTCCAATAGAGTGTCATATTAGCACTGTCAAGTAGACACCATATCAATGGTAGCAATAATGCGTTGAGCAGTATTGGTGGCAGTGGAGCCAGCCACTTGTTCTTGATTAAACTAGTCAAGTATCCTGCCAGTAGGGTAATTAGACTGCCTAGTAATATGTCATAGATACCGAATGGCGAAGCCAGATTAGATAATATACAGCCGATGAATAATCCCCATATACTGTATGGCATTATGCATGGCAGTATGGTTAGACTCTCCGCCACTCTCAACTGTACAATACCATAACTAATGGGCGCAAGCAATAGCGTGAGTGCGACATATAGTGCAGATATGATGGCATTGAAACAGATAATCCTAGTTAAACTTTTCATGTACATATTTAACCACATAGTATAATAAATTGCAAACGACTCATAATAGAAATGCAACAATTGTGTAAATTGTGGCATAACAAATCAAAGGAGGAAAAAAACTGAATGAACAGGGCATTATACGTATTGTCTATTATTGCGTTAATTATCGTGATTGTTGGGGCACTTAACTGGTTGCTTGTGGGAATCTTCTCCTTCAATTTGATAACTTTCATTACTGGCAATTTAATATGGTTGGCTAGAGCCATTTATGTGCTTGTTGGTATTGCAGGTATATACACGTTAGTATATCTGTGTATTGCCGGAACAGGTGAGATAAGAGAATAATAAACTATCGCAATTGGACCGTAAGCATGCTAAAGGCAACCATTGTTCAAGGACACGCTACATCGATAGGGTGTCCTTGTCCTATTATAACGCCATAAGCAACTAGTAAAAGTGCTTAAATTGATATATGATTATAAATGTGGTGTTTGTGTTTGCATTTTTGCATACAATATGGTACAATGACCAAATAGCAGTGGTTAGAATGTAGTTACATATTGTCACTATCTAGCCCTACTATAGCGAGTTATTTTGTACGATGCTTACATACAATGTAGGAGGGGAGTAATATGTTACATCAACTGGCGCTAATGCTTGTTACGGTCAATCTCAATTTTCTCGCCATACTTTTCGTTTGCGTGGGATTCATTCTATGTTTAGTAGAGGTGTTCATTCCCGGATTGGGTGTATTCGGTATAACCGGTGGTCTGTTATATATTATAGGTTTAATTATCGGTCTTATTAATGGAATGCCTATATGGGCAGTCATACTGATGCTACTGTTAGGTATTGCAGTGGGTGTGTTTTTGGTATACTGGGTGAGCAGAGCCATTAAGAAGGGCAAGTTGGGTAAATCCAGTATTTTTAACGTCGGCACGGCTATCCCCACAGGCGTAACTGAGGGCACGAAGGACTATACCTATCTACTGGGTAAGGAAGGCACTACTATTACGTTTCTGCGTCCTGTTGGCGTTGCCAAGTTTAACGGCGAGGTTATAGACGTCGTAGCCAAGACAGGCATTATCGATGAAGGACAGCGAGTAGTCGTCGTTCAGGTAGAAGGACAGCGAGTAGTCGTAGAAGTAGTGGAGTAATTTTGAGATTTTGACAAGTTCACTTAGAAACTTAGTTAACAAATTATACATATAAGGAGACAAATTATGAGTATTCTTAATAGCTTACTAATGCTTATGCAAGTACGCCAAGATATCAGCTGGTTGATACCAGTGATTATTGTAGTTGTACTTTTCATAATCGTACTAGCCATCGTTCCTGTGGGCACGTATTTTCGTGCACTTATCAGTAAAGCGCACGTCAGTATGGGACAATTAATCGGCATGAAACTGCGTAAAATACAGTTCAAAATGATTGTAGAGGCCTACATCCGTGCACGCAAGGCAGGACTTGACATAGAAGTTAATGAGTTAGAGACTCACATAATGGCAGGTGGTAACGTTCTCAATATAGTTGATGCGCTCATTTCTGCTCACTCTGCCAACATAGCGTTGACCCTGCAGACTGCCAAGGCAATAGACCTAGCAGGCAGAGACGTGCTTAACGCAGTTAAGGTATCCGTTAATCCCAAGGTTATAGAGACACCGATTATATCAGCTATTGCTAAGGATGGTATCGAGTTACGTGCTAAGGCAAGAGTTACTGTGCGTGCCAACATCGGCAGATTAGTCGGTGGCGCAGGAGAGGAAACAATTATCGCTCGTGTAGGCGAGGGCATTGTTACTACGGTCGGTTCGTCCATGTCGCACAAGGAAGTGCTAGAGAACCCTGATATGATTAGCAAGACCGTCCTTAAGAAAGGATTGGATGCTGGTACTGCATTCGAGATACTGTCGATTGATATTGCCGACATAGACGTAGGAAGGAATATCGGTGCACAACTCCAAATGGACCAAGCAGAGGCAGATAAACGTATCGCTCAGGCTAAGGCAGAGGAGAGGCGTGCTATGGCCGTCAGTAGAGAGCAGGAGATGAAGGCAGCTACACAAGAGGCTAGGGCTAAGGTTGTCGAGGCTGAGGCCGAAGTTCCTAAGGCAATGGCAGAGGCTTTCCGCTCAGGGAGACTGGGTGTAATGGATTACTACAGAATGGAAAACGTGCAAGCAGATACAGCAATGAGACAGAATCTATCTAATGTCAAGAAGGATAACAATAAGTAATGGAAGATCTATTAAGCTTAATAGGAATAATATGGGCTGTGATGGTTGGCTTGATTAGCTTAGTAGTTAGTATTGGCGCCAAGAGGGCCAAGTTGGCACAACAGACGCGTGAACAGTATAATGCTCGCAAGAGGGCAAAAGAAGAACAAGCCAAACAAGTCAAGAAGACACCAGCCAGTATGATGTCTACTAGACAGAATGCTACTCACACGCCCATTAAGAGCACGATAGATGTTTCCACCAACAGAATCAAGAGTACTTTTGATTCCGAGGTATATGGGCACTCTCACGGCGCAGAAGGAGATGAAGTGGAGTTGGTACCCGACATCACCGGGAGTCTAGGAGGAGTGTCAACCGAAGGGTGCGAGGGACTCAAGAACGTGCGTTTTTTGACCAAAACCGTACAGGAAACAGAGGATGAGAGTGCACAGTTTGACGGTGAACAGATTGCGTATGCCATGATTTTGGGCTCTATGTTCAGTCAGCCTAAGTTCAAGGAATAAATGCCGAACGACAGATTATTCTGTTATTGTCTGCTATTTAGTGCGTACAATTGACCTACTGATATAGTACAATATCTAATATCAAGAGAGTGGTGTTAATACCACTCTCTTTACTATATTGTTATTTGCTGGCTAATACGTTATATGTAGCACATAAGGTTTCAATATGACTAATGTGCAGATATATATCAGCTTAATATTATATGGCATATTATAGATTAAGACACTTACGGACAGGTAATTAGATTATCTAATGTATGTACACTAATTGACGAATTACCGCATAAGTGCTATAATACACTATAATGGCGTTGGGCAAACGATAAAATTGCTCATCACAATAGGGACTACAATGGTTATAATCGCATGTATAGACACTAATGGCACCATGATGTTCAACGGACGTAGACAGAGTCAAGACAGACTACTGCGCAAGCGTGTCATTGAGATGACTAAAGGGCATAAGCTGTATATGAATAACTACACTGCCGAGCAGTTCGAGGAGTACTCCGACATTATCACAGTAGATGAGGACTATCTGTCTATTGCACAGTTTGGAGACTACTGTTTTGTCGAAGATGACAAGTTCTATGCCTACCAAGACAGAATTGACAAATTGATACTCTACAAGTGGAATGAGGCATACCCATACGACATGCATTTCCCATTAGATTTTACGCTCGATGAGTGGACGTTTATACGTAAGACGGACTTTGTCGGCAGTTCACACGATAGAATTACAGAGGAGATATACACGTTAAATGAAGCGAAATAGGTTATTGATAGTAACAGTGTCACTACTGTTATCCTTAATTATGTTGGTGTCGGCATGTCAGTTCGACAATGGTACCAACAATAATAATGGCAGTAGGGCGGCATTCGAC
This sequence comes from Clostridia bacterium, assembly GCA_028698585.1. Taxonomy (GTDB): domain Bacteria; phylum Bacillota; class Clostridia; order Christensenellales; family CAG-314; genus STF1-98. Next base: position 213,960 of record JAQVWG010000002.1, read on the forward strand.
TTGTCTACTGTGCCGTCATATACTAATCAGCCCTATGTACAAGTCAATGGTAATGTACCGTTTTTTGTCTCTACTGGTATCGCCAAGAGTTCATTCGAGAGTTATTCAGAGTTAGATTCATTAAGGCGTTGTGGCGTAGTGTACGCCAGTATAGGACAGGACATTATGCCTGCTAGTCAAGACAGTCAAGATATCAGTTATGTCATACCGACTGGTTGGAATGATGCGGAGTATTCCATTATCACAGGCAGGCAACTATATGCTCGTACTCGACTGTTGGCATATCAGCTGACCGGTGAGAACAATAATGTCAAGAACATAATCACGGCAACACAATATATGTACCTATATGGTATGTCAATCTTTGAGCAGTCAGTTGTGGACTATGTGCTAGAGAGTGGCAACCATGTATTGATGCGTGTAACACCTATATTCGAGGATGATAATTTACTTGCCAGTGGAGTGCTGATGGAGGCTATATCTGTCGAAGATAACGGCGAGGGTATATCATTCTGCACATACGTGTATAACGTACAACCTGGGATTACTATTGACTACGCAACAGGTGAGAGTCAACTGACTAACCCGAATCCTGACCCAGACCCTGACCCCGACCCCGACCCTGATCCTGATCCCGACCCAGACCCCGACCCCGACCCAGACCCAGACCCAGACCCCGACCAAGTTGGAAGTACGCTAGAAACAGAGTTAGCCAAAGTGCCTGCCTACTCCAATTCAGGCTACTATGTACTCAATGGCAACGAGCCTTTCTTTACATCAAGCGACTTAACTACCACATCTTTCGAGCAATACTCTCCGTTAGATTCGCTCGGGCGCTGTGGCCCTGCCTATGCGTGCATCGGTCAAGATATTATGCCTACCGAATCAAGGGGTGATATCAGTTCTGTACATCCAAGTGGTTGGATACAGAGAACATATAGTTGCGTACCGGGTGGTGCTCTGTACAATCGCAGTCACTTAATTGCCTTCTCTTTGGCAGGCGAAAACGCCAATGTGAAGAATCTCATTACAGGCACGACCTATATGAATCAAACTGTCATGCAACCTTTTGAGAATCAGATTCTCAGTTATGTTAGAGAGACCAACAAGCATGTTCTACTGCGTGTCACACCCATATTCGAGGGCAACAATTTGGTTGCCAGTGGCGTTGTAATGGAGGCTATGTCAGTAGAGGATAAGGGCAAGAGTATCTGCTACTGTGTTTACCTATACAATGTGCAACCCGGCATATATATTAACTATGCAACGGGTGCAAGTTCACTAGCCAGTTCTGGTGGTTCAACAGGTGGCAGTACTAACACTGGTGGTACGGAAAGTGAGACCGACAGCGACATTACTTATGTGCTTAATACAAGTAGTAAGAAGTTTCATTTGCCCACCTGCCCCAATGCCGATGCCATACTAGAGTCCAACAAGCAATTAACAACTATGACGAGGGACGAAGTGATAGCCCAAGGCTATGTCTCGGCAGGCTGTTGTAATCCATAACACGAGATTATATACTTGCACTAGTTGAGTCATTGACTATTATGACTCCAACAAGACAATTAACCAATCGACCTACATAAATTAACCTTACCCATGAGCTACGCTGTTGAGAAAGGTTTTTTTTGTTCAATCGTGAGAAGAATCACTATACTGTCTTATATGGCAAGCAGGGTGAATCGTCCTAGATGTGATTACAGTGACTATTTCTTGTACCAGTAGTGGTTGCGATATATGTCGAAGTAATTCTCGTTGGCGTTTGGGTCAGTTACTTCTGTCTGCATTCCGCCTATCTTATCCTGCCAATATATAGAAATGATTGTTATGTAGCAAGTGGTAGTATCAGCGAATGTGACAGAGGCCAATGAAGTGCAATCAAGGAAATCACTCTTAACTATACTTGTTACTCTGCTAGGGATAGTGATAGAGGCAAGTGAAGTGCAACCCTCGGAAGCATAACTACCAATTCCTGTCACTTACTAGCGATAGCGATAGAGATATATTTTGTGCAATACTGTAAAGCATAATCTCCTATACTTGTCAACTGGCTGTTAGCCCCAAATATTACTGTAGTAAGTTTGTTGCAACTACCAAAAGCAGCTCACCTATACTAGTTACACTATCGGGGATAGTAATAGAGGTAAGGGCAGAGCAACGGTTGAAAGCATTCCAGCCTATACTAGTTACACTGTCGGGGATAGCAATAGAGGTAAGGGCAGAGCAACGGTTGAAAGCATTCCAGCCTATACTAGTTACACTGTCGGGGATAGCAATAGAGGTAATGGAATAACAGTTGGAGAAGGCACTACTACATATACTAACACATGTATTCTGTATAGTAATCGAAGTTGCATAACTAATCACTACACCCATTGCCCATTTATATGGGGTAGTGTTGCCTAAATACTTGACATTACCAGTCGTATTATAGGTAAGGGAAGAGCATCTTCAAAAGCATGGTTACTGATTCTTGTGACTGGTTTGTTATTATATGTTCTAGGTATTGGTATGTGGGCATCACTAGCTGAACTGTGACCAGTTACTTAATATAATAATCAATCATTGTTTAATTGACATGTAAGGCTACCTACTCCGCAAGAAGCGAAGGTCAGGATAGATAACAGCATGGTTGTGAGTAATGAGATACGGAGTACTAATCGTTTGTTTATAATAGACTCAATACTATTTAGTATAATGACAATACCGACTACAGTTCTGAAATATTATGACTGTACTGTGGCTATCCAATAAAAGCACGACATAAGGTACTTACCATAGTACAGAGAGATAACAATCTGCAATTCGAAGCACATGTTATTAGACATTAGTATTGAGCATATAATTTGGTTGATAATTTGATTGTATCATTAAGCTTTTTCCCGTCATACTATGCGCGGAAAGTGGCTGTACTGGATATTAAGATATTGTCGCGCATATCTCGGGGTGCCTTGGCAAGTGTTGGGACAGTGCTGATTATTAATTGTCGATTATATCAGTCTATATACAATTGACTCGTAAGGGCGCAGGACGCAGTCTGTCAGTTGGATAGGGCTGTCTTGATAATTACTGATTAACAGATGGCTGTTACAGTTGCGTAGGCACTTAGGCACACGCATACTGTACTGCTTATCTGTAAAGTTGGACATAACTAGCAGTCGTTTACCGTTATACTCACGCAAATATGCGTATAGTTTCCTACCACCGATATTGAGTAGCGTGTACGTGCCGAAAATCATCTCGTCTGTATCTACGCGCAGGGCAATCAGTTGCTTATAATAATTGAGAATACTGTCGCCATCGTCAAGTTGTGATTCAACATTAACTGTTAAGTAGTTGGGATTAACGGGCAACCAAGTCTGATGATTAATCGAGAATCCCGCCTGTGGCTCGGCATTCCATTGCATAGGGGTGCGTGCGTTATCTCTATTGAGCACACTCAGTTTGGCAAGGGCTGTTTTCCTGCCAAATATCTTCTTCAACAGTTGGTACGAGCGAAAATAGTCGGTGTCCTTATGCTGGTCATAACTCATGTTGGGCATACTTGTCATACCTATCTCCTGTCCCTGATAGATATAGGGTGTGCCGGATAGGAATAACATAACGTTGGCGAGCATTTTGGCACCCTTAACTCGTAGTTGCTCGGTAGCGATACTACAGTATCTGCCGACAATTCTTGCCTGGTCGTGATTCTCTAAATAGTTAGTGTTCCACGCCTTACCGTATAGTCCGTTCTGCCAACGTTGATTAGCTTTCTTGAGTATATTAAGGTTGAACTTGGCAGGTAGCTGTCTAATACCACCTACGTTATCTGCATTCATATGGTCGAATGCGAAAATTGTGTCCAGCACCTTGTCCTTCTCATCTATGTATCGTAATGCCTTATCTACTGTTATAAGAACACTCTCCCCAACAGTGTAGGTATCATACTTATCTAGACAATCACGTTTAAGTCGTGCTAGAATGGATTTCATATCAACGTTATCGACATAGTGCTCTTTACCCACTAGCACGAGTTTGCCCTTGCCGTTGGGTAATCCCTTGGTCTTATTGAGTATGGTAATTACGTCACATCTAAACCCGTCTACACCCTTATCTAGCCAGTATGTCAATATATCCTCGACTTCCTCAATAACTCTCGGGTTGTCATAGTTAAGGTCGGGCTGATAGTCATCGAATAAGTGTAGATACCACTCCTTAGTCAGTTCATCATATTTCCATGCCGAGCCAGTAAAGAACGAGGTCCAGTTATTAGGAGGCAATAAACCATTCTTGCCCCTGCCCTTACGCCAGAAGTAATAGTCTCGGTAGGGGTTATCCTTACTCTGCCTGCTCTTGATAAACCACTCGTGCTGACTAGACGTATGGTTAATAACCAAATCCATAATGCACTTGAGATTACGCTTATGCATCTGTTCAATAAGCTCGTAAAAATCCTCCATGGTACCATACTCTGGATTAATGTCTCTATAGTTAGATATGTCGTAGCCATAGTCGGCGTTGGGAGAACAATACAGTGGCGAAAACCATATACCATTAACTCCTAGACTGGCTATATAATCTAGTTTAGAAATAATGCCCTTGATATCGCCTATGCCGTCTCCGTTGCTATCACAGTAACTGCGCGGATAAACTTGATAAAAACTCATTCTCTTATAATCCATATTGCGACCTCTCAGTAGATAATAATCTGTGTAGATTTACCCTATAATTTACAGTAAATTGTACCACATTATTTAATATAAAACAACTATAAAATCACTCATAGGTTACTTGCACTGGGTAGTGAGTTATGGTATAATTATACACTGGGAGCGAGTGAAATAATGCTAGATAATTATCAAACATGGTGCGAAAGAGTTACAGACCACGATGTTGCAGAGCAACTACTACAGATGAAGAACGACGATGAGCGCAGAACGTATGCTTTTTGTCAACATCTATCCTTTGGTACGGCAGGTATTCGTGGCATTATGGATGCAGGTATCAACTGTATGAATATCTACACCGTGGCAAGGGCTACGCAAGGAGTTGCTACGTATGTTAAGGTAGTAGGGGGCAATAGGGCTGTGATATCCTATGATAGCAGGAATAACAGCACGCTTTTTGCGTCCATTACAGCAACAGTATTCGCTAACAACGGCATAGAAGTATTCATTACTGCCGATGTTCAACCGACAGCATTCGTATCATTTGCGACAAGGCAACTGAATGCAACCGTTGGAGTTATGATAACTGCTTCGCACAATAGTAAAGAATATAATGGTTATAAGGTATATAACAGTCATGGCGTACAGATAGACGTGCCAACAGCAGAGATAATAAGTCAGTACATAAGTGAGCAGGATTTCTTCAGCATCAACCTTAATGGCTATCTCAACTATTGCGATAATCAAGTTATCAAGTATATTAGTGATGAACTCATAGATAAATATATCGAGTGTATCTACCAACAGAGTCAACAGGATATAGGCGCAATAGATGTCATATATACACCACTTAACGGCGCGGGGTACAGAATAGTGCCTAGGGTATTAGGGGAGAGAGGACTTAAGAAACTGACAGTCGTACGTGAACAGTCATTTATAAATGGCGACTTTACCACCTGTCCTGTGCCTAATCCAGAGAAAAAACAAGCGTTAGAACTGGGTATAGAGTATATGCTCAAGAATGACGCAGATATATTGATTGCTACCGACCCCGATTGCGACAGAGTGGGCGTGGCAGTCAATCAACAGGGACAAGCAATCATTCTAACAGGCAATCAGGTGGGCGTACTATTGTGTGACTATCTACTCACCGTGAGAAGGGATAATGGTACGTTGCCTGACAATCCTATAGTTGTAGACAGCATAGTTACCACTAAACTTATCAATAAGATAATCAACAGATACAACGGCAGTTGTGTAAGCGTGCTGACAGGATTCAAGTACATCGGCGAATACATCACCTTAATGGAGAGCAAGGGTAAACAGGGAGATATAATACTAGGATTCGAGGAGAGTTGCGGTTATCTCGTAGGCAGTTACGTGAGAGATAAGGACGGCGTGGTAGCATGCATGCTGATAGCACAAATGGCAAGTTATCATAAATCTAATGGATTAACTCTACTTGATAGACTTAACCAGATATTCGATTATTACGGTAGATACGAGGATAACACCGTAGTGTTGACGTTCTCGGGCGCTGATGGCGACAACAGGCGCAGACAGTGTATGAGTAAACTACGTAATACAGACTTTGACAGCATTAGTGGTAAACACTTACAGAGCAAGACTGACCTATTGAGTAGTAATAACCTTCAATTGCCCAGCGCAGATGTACTTATCTATCAGTTCGAGGGCGACAACAGAATAATAGTGCGACCAAGTGGTACGGAGCCTTTGATTAAACTATACGTGAGTTGTTGTATGAGTCAAGATGACGCTTACGCATTTTGCATGAATGCCGAACAGTTTTTCAAGAATATATTTATCAGTTGAGGGTATCTATCTAACACTGGGGATGGAGCTCGCCATACAGGAGCAATATGGTAACAAAAACTAATATTACATCATTAATCAGTCAACTCACACTTAGGCAGAAGGCGAGATTACTCAACGGTGTGGGTATGTGGCAGACTAAGGGATACACAGAGCCGTATGTGCCCTCGATATTCATGTGCGACGGACCACACGGACTGCGCAAACAAGGTCAAGAGCAGGAGGGAAACATCAATTCCAGCGCATACGCTACTTGTTATCCCACTGCATGTGCCAGCGCAAGCAGTTGGAACGTTGATATAGTAAGGTTGATTGGCGAGAGCATAGGGGAGGAGGCTAAGCACGAACAAGTATCGATAGTATTAGGGCCGGGCGTAAATATCAAGCGCAGTCCTCTATGCGGTCGAAACTTCGAGTATTACAGCGAGGATCCCTACCTAGCAGGCAGACTTGCCAATGCTTGGGTTAACGGAGTGCAGAGCAGAAAAGTAGGCACTTCGCTTAAACACTTTGCAGTCAACGGACAGGAACATAGGCGCATGACCATTGATACCATAGTAGACGAGAGAGCGCTACGGGAAATCTATCTGTCCGCATTCGAGTACGTGGTAAAAAACAGTCAGCCGTCAACCATTATGGCTGCATACAACAAGATAAATGGTACCAGTTGTACACAGAACAAGTATTTACTAGATACCATTCTGCGCAAAGAATGGAAATATAAGGGCGCAGTAGTGTCTGATTGGGGCGCAACATACGATATAGTTCAGTGCATTAAGAACGGTATGGACCTAGAGATGCCATACTCATATACATACAACACGCAGGCATTGATAGATGCTGTTAATTGTGGCGAGATTACGGAGAAAGAGTTAGACCACGCAGTATCCAATGTGCTTAAACTGGCCTGTGAATATAAGAAATACATACTCAGTGATTACGATACTGACTATTCGGCATTACATGCAGTGGCTAAGGAATGTGCTACGGAATGTGGCGTGCTCGTTAAGAACACTGATAAAGCACTGCCATTAGTAAGCAAGGAAAAGGTGTTATTCTTAGGTGAATTAGCAGAGAAAATGCGTTTTCAGGGGGCAGGTAGTAGCCACATTAGGACGCAGGCTGTACCTAGTCTTATTGACGCACTCAAGTTTAATAATTGCAAGATGATTTATGCTGAAGGCTATCGTGTAGATACTGACGCTGTTGATATGCAACTGCGAGAAGAAGCGATAGACCTCGCAAAAACGTGTGATAAGGTAGTAATCTGCTGTGGGCTGACTGATGAGAGCGAAGGTGAAGGATACGACAGGACACATCTGTTATTACCACATAATCAGGTAGATTTAATTGAGGCTGTTGTTGCCCTTAATAAACAAGTAATACTAGTTACATTCGGTGGTTCGCCATTTATTATACCTTGCGTTGACCAAGTCAAGTCAGTACTGTGTATGTATCTTGCAGGACAGGGAGTGGGCGAGGCAACACAGGAGTTATTGTATGGTGTCAAGAACCCCAGTGGTAAACTGGCAGAGAGTTGGCCAATGCGCCTAGAAGATACCCCCTGTTATCAGTACTATGCCAATACTAAGAGGGCTGTACAGTTACGCGAGAGCATTTTCGTAGGGTATCGTTATTACGATACGTTTAACGTTCCTACCCAATTCTGTTTTGGACACGGACTATCCTATACCCAGTTCAAGTACAGCGCATTTAACGTCAAGAAGAACAATAAATACAATTATACGGTCAGTCTAACAGTCAAGAATGTGGGCAAGGTGGCAGGAAAAGAAGTAGTACAACTGTATATTGCCAATCCCGATGAGGCATATATCCATGCCAAGAGGGAACTAAAAGGATTCTGTAAGACGGATTTGCTCAATCCGGGCGAGCAACAGGACATAGAGTTTAGCCTTGATGAACGTAGTTTCTCCTACTACGACTGCGCAACCAAGTGCTATTGTGTTGCTAAGGGCAGTTATACAATAGAGATAGGCAGTTCGCTCAACGATATTAGATGTAATAAGACTATATCTGTTGCAGGGCAGACTGTTGTTGATGTTCAAGATAAGTATCCGTCATACTTTAATAAGACGGAGGGTGTGTTCACAGTTAGCGACCAAGAGTTTACAGACCTAGTCGGCGCTCCGTTGCTGGAGGAGAAGCCATTCAATAAAGGCGAGTTCACTATATTCAACTGTCTAGATGACATGAAAGACAGTTTTATCAAAAAAACGATTATTAAGCGTTCAATTAACAACGAGTTGGCGAAGGGCTATAAGGAGAACTCTGCAGTAGTCAAGATGACTGTTAAGAGCACCAAGGAAATACCTCTCTGCTCTGTAACTGCTATGTCTAACAATGAGTTTACACGTAATATCGTGGATGCAGTAATCAATATGGCTAACGGCAAGACCGTTAAAGGGCTGGCTTGCCTTGTAAAAAAGGAGAAAATCAATGACAAATACTGATAACAGTAATGGTAGAATAACTGTAGACTACACCAATATGATAAGAAGCAGTGTAGGCAAGAGGGGTTATACTGTCAAACAACTTGTCGGTATGGAACAAGTGGCTGAACAAGCCTATATGCAAGTGCAGGCTAACCGTGGCAAAGGTATGCAAGGGTGGATGGATTTACACAGCAACCAGAGTAAGGTAGTAGAGGATATACTTGCATGCGCTAAGAGTGTGCGCAGTAAGTTCGACACATTCGTGCTACTAGGTATAGGTGGATCTGCACTGGGACCTATTGCCGTGTTTAATGCACTGTGCCACTTATACCACAACGAGTTGCCAGATAACAAGCGCAATGCACCCAGATTCTACTGTGTGGATAACGTAGACCCAGTTAGATTATCACAACTACTAGACATAATAGATGTTAAGACTACTATGTTCAACATAGTTACTAAATCGGGTTCGACCAGCGAAACAATGAGTCAATACCTAATAATTGAGTGTATGCTCAAACAGCAACTGGGTGATGAATACAGACATCACATAATTGCTACCACCTCAAGAGATAAGGGCAATCTGATTAAACTAGCCAAGAAGAATAAGTACAAGACATTCTTTATTGATGAGGGAGTAGGCGGAAGATTCTGCGAATTATCACCTGTTGGGTTGCTACCGGCAGCCGTTCTTGGTATAGATATACGCCAACTGTTACAGGGCGCTAAATGTATGGATATGGAGTGTTCATCTCCCAAGATGTTCGATAATCCGGCACTTCTCCTTGCAGTATTACAGAAGATGGCAATGGATAATGGCAATAATATTACCGTATGTATGCCCTATGCAGATAATCTTAAGTATATAGCAGACTGGTTTGCTCAGTTATGGGCAGAATCACTTGGCAAAGCAGTTGATAGACAGGGCAATACGGTCAATGTGGGGCAGACGCCAGTTAAGGCACTAGGCGTTACCGACCAACACTCCCAAGTACAACTATATGCTGAGGGACCGTTTGATAAAGTGATAATGTTTTTGGCTGTTGAGCAGTTCAGTAAGTCGGTAACCATACCGCAGGGCTGTGAAGAATATGAGAATGTCAATTTCCTATGTGGTCACACGCTAGAAGAACTGATGAATACCGAACTGTACGCTACTAAATACGCCTTGACTAAATCAGGTAAACTCAACTACACCATAACACTCCCATCCATTACCCCACACAGTATAGGTCAATTACTACAGTTGTTCATGATGCAGACGGCATACTGTGGAGAGTTGCTCAATATTGACACATACAATCAACCGGGTGTCGAGGGTGGCAAGAATGCTACCTATGCATTGCTAGGGCGTAAAGGATATGAACAACTGAGAGAGGAGATAGGTAGCAGCGATAAACAGGACTATATACTGTGAGGACAACAGATAAGTCACATGATAGCCAATCACCAGCGCTTATATAACGAGCAAATAACAGCGCCGATAAACAGAGTTACATCCTATAAGCCACAGCAGATGTATCATACGCATTTGACCTGATTTATTGCACCTGATATGAGCATACATTGTTAACTATAAATACACAGCGTGCGTACATAGTATCTGAGTGTGCGACATATCTACCATGATTACATCGTTAGTTGCTATAGAACAGAGTATAAACGATTATACGCTTGTGTACCCTATGTAACAGACAGCGTTTATGCGGATATAACGTCTAGGTAGACTACAGCATTAGTTACCATAATCTGGATTACTACTGTTATACGCATGTGCGGTGCATTTACATTAACTACATCAATAATACTATTAAGAGGATACAGACATGATTAACAAGACACCACCCAAGGGTATGAGAGATTTTTTGCCTAACGAAGTGCAATTCCGCAGTCAACTACTGGACACCATTAAGTCTGTCTACGAGAGGTACGGATTCTTACAGATAGAGACTCCGTGCGTTGAGGACCTATCCTTACTACTGAGCAAACAGGGTGGAGATAACGAGAAACTTATCTATAAGATACTCAAGCGCGGGGAAAAACTAGAGAGAGCTGAGGGAGAGTTGGCCGACTTAGGATTAAGATTCGACTTGACTCTGCCACTAGCTAGATACTACGCCAACAACATTGGTGAGTTACCGCCCGTTGTTAAGGCTATGCACTTGGGCAACGTATTCCGTGCCGAGCGCAACCAGAGAGGTAGATTTCGCCAACTGTATCAATGCGACATAGACATAATTAATGAGCCTAGCATACTGGCAGAGGTGGAGTTACTAAACGCAACTAGAAGTGCGCTGACGGCTGTTGGACTAGGAAACTGTACAATCAAGATAAACGACCGTAGAATACTCAAATCACTGGTTGACTACTGCGGATTCTTGCCACAATCTCAGGTAAAAGTGTTCATTACGCTAGACAAACTTGACAAAATAGGCATACAGGCGGTTAAGGATGAGTTGCTAGTTGATAACAGCATAGACGCTGTTAATAAACTGACGAGTACGCTAGACGTTATCATCAATAGTCAAGACAGTCTGAATCAATGTAAACTACTATTACAAGGGATGTGCGATGAGGCATTCGACAGCATACAATCGATAATTGACGCTACTGGCACGGTATTCGATATCACCCTAGTGCGAGGTATGAATTATTATACAGGCACTATTTTCGAGGCATATACTGCTGAGGAGTCATTCGCTATAGCTGGCGGTGGCAGATACGACTGCTTGATAGAGAAGATAAGTGGCGTACACACATGTGCATGTGGGTTCTCAATAGGATTCGAGAGGATTGCAATGATTCTGCAGGAAAAATCACCCTTGCAACCCGAACAAATGTCTGCAATCATAGTTGATAGACAAGACCTGGATAATCTAACCAATATAATGCAGTTGGCAAGCGAATGTAGGCGTAGACAACCGTGCAGTATATTTTCCCGCAACAAGAATGTTGGGTATCAAATACAGAGTCTAAGGAAAGCAGGATATACGACCATATATTTTTATGACAGACAGGGATACTTGCGAGATAGCGAGAAGTAAACGCATAAGTATACATGTCAATACGGGTAGCAGTTATAAACACCAACTTGATTAATTATGAGAGGGCTAACAAAGTGTCCAGTAAGACAGTATTGATTACAGGTGGAGCAACAGGCATAGGTAGGGCAATTGCACAGCGATTCGCCGACAATGGTTATTCCGTTGCATTAACATATCATACTAGTCAACTACATGCGCAAAAGTTGGTTGAGCAGTTACGGAATAAAGGTGTAGATGCCTGCTGTTATCAACTGGACGTGAGCGATTACCTAAATACCGTCAAGGTGACAACTGAGGTTATTAACAGATTCAAACACATAGATTGTCTTATCTGCAACAGTGGTATTGCCTGCGTCAATATGCTGTCTAGTACAACTATGAGTCAATACGACAGTGTAATGGATGTCAATATGAGGGGAGTATATAACTGCTGTAAGGCAGTCACGCCATATATGGTCGACAGGGGTAGTGGCAGTATAGTCAATATTTCGTCGGTACTGGGGCTAGACGGATGTAGTTGTGAGAGTGTGTACTCTGCTAGTAAGGGTGCTGTGATTGCTTTTTCGCTCTCACTTGCTAAGGAGTTAGGCGCAAGCAATATCAGGGTAAACTGTGTTTGCCCAGGCGTAATAGACACTGCAATGAACGGTAATCTGACCGTTCAAGAGAGAGACGATTTATCAAAGTGCACATTGCTAGGTAGATTCGGTACCGTTAATGAGGTCGCAGACACTGTGTTGTTTACGGCAGAGGCAAGTTATGTAACGGGAACTACTATATCGGTTGACGGTGGATTGTCTATATAGGACTGTAATACTAAGGAGAAATAATAGATACATAATGATACAATGGTTAGCTGATAACTGGTATTATATAGTGATAGGTGTTGCCGTTGTCGTGGCGGTGATTGTGGTTGTGGAGTACTTAATCGCACGCAGACTAACGTCTAGACTTCTCAAACCACGCAAGATTACTAAAGAGCAAGCAATTATGCGCCTACAGAATGATTTCGGCGTGGATTACTCAGCATATAACGATTACACTAAAGAGATGTTTACATATATCAGCGACGGCGTGGCTATTAAGGGGGAGTTTATATATAATGACGTGCCCACTAAACGCTGGGTTATACTGTCGCATGGCTACACATCGTGCAGATTAGAGTTAATTAGATACGTTTATTTATACTACAACCTAGGTTATAACTGTATGATATATGACCAGAGATATTTTGGCCATAGTCAAGGGGAGTTCTGCACGTTAGGTTACTTTGAGTGTAAAGATTTACTCAATCTCATTAACTATCTATACCAAAGACAAGGTCAAGATATAACTGTCGGCCTGCACGGAGAGTCCATGGGTGCAGCATGCGTGCTATCAGCATTGGAGTATACTGACAGGGTTCAGTTCGCAGTTGCTGACTGTGCGTTCTCTGACACCAACAGGCTGTATAAGCAATTATTGCGCAAGATATTGCACGTGCCAGTTGGCTTAATATCTATGTTCTGCCAAATTATCACTAAGTCTATATGTGGATACACTTTTGACAAAGTCAGCCCTATAAGAGCAGTTGCCAAGAGCAATGTGCCTATACTGTTCTTCCACGGTACTCAAGATAGATTAATAGACTGTTCGCACAGCGTACAGATGTTCGATATATGCAATAATCCAATCTCTCGAATAGTGTTAGTGCCAGAGGCTGACCACGCATGTAGTCTGCATGTTGACCCTTACGGATACAATAAGGCATTGACCATGTTTCTAGACTCTGTTGTAGAGCAAGAGAATGAATGTCTTGTCAAGGCCGAACAGGGCGACAGTCAAGCGTTAATAGATGATAACTGTATGATTGACCAGCAAGCACGGGAACAGGAGGAAATGCTACGCAGTGTAAAGGCGCAGATACAACGGCAGATGAACAGCGTAAAAGCATCAACGGATGACCAGTATCAAGATGACGAAAAGTAACTGATAAGTGAAATATAGTTTACGGGAAAGTATAATACTTTCCCGTTTTTTTGTACTTAATAGTTGACAATCTAGAATAACTGGGTGCGTTCATCATCACATAACTAAATAGTTAATCATTAGTAATCAACGTTACATTAATTCAGTTGCGACACTATGCTTGCGCAGTTGATAGAAATAATTATACACACTATCAATCACAATAATGGTGCAGTCTACTATGCAGTTTAGTCGCAATAGTTCATAATATATCTATTAAACAATTATTTGTGCTGTCAAGATTCGCAGTAACATAAGCAACGGCTAGGTTTTAACATTAAATACAAGGGTTTAATGCAACTGCATTTGGCAATTTAATATAGTTTATTCTAGAGTGCTTATCACCGCAGTTGATAGTTATGCAGTAACATAAGCAACGGTCTGATATGAGCAGTATGCACAACTAGAACTAGCGATAATAATGACAACCTAGTATAGCTAGGTAATACTCCTAGCCAGTGCTGTCATTGAGTGTAAATACTGTGTTGCCTGTAGCTGTGCTTATTTACTCGGTGTATCAGGTATCGGTATTGCCTCCATCTCATAGTGATCCTAGCTAATGCAGACATTGTGAGTGTATTTATTTATTGCCTATAACTGTGCCTATTTACTCTGCGCATTTGGTGTCTGTACTGCCCCACCTCATAGTGATCCTAGCTAATGCAGTCATTGTGAGTGTATTTATTTATTGCCTGTAACTGTGCTTATTTACTCGGTGTATCAGGTATCGGTATTGCCTCCACCTCATATAGTCGTGATCCGTAATCCATCATAATGCGTACCTGTTCATTCCAACCTGTGCTCGCAAACTGCTGGTACAGTTTAATACCTGCATTACACAATAAATCTCCGTATGCCGTGTACACTTCCCTCTCGGTATCTATAGAGTAGCCATTCTCAATAATTTTACTAAATATCAACGTTTTGGCCAGATGAGGCATAGCAACCTCTATTAAATCGCCGAACTGTTTAGCAGGAAAAGCCTGTTCTCTAGTGCTAACACGATACAGTGTGTCGTAATTTAGTGCCCTGAACTGTAAAATGTCGGTGGGTGGGGAAGTGGGGGCTTGTCCGTTATACAGTCCGACAATAGCATTCTGCCGATTCTTATCAACGATTATCCAACTACACTGATTGTCATAGAAAATACTCTTCTGTTGATAATACGTGCCGTATTGTATGGTGTTACGCCATTTCTTATAGAACTCCACCTGCTTACCAATACTCTTGAGTTCGTTATTATTGAGTTTATCTAGGTCCAACTCATATCCCAGTACACCCACGCATGCAGTGTTGAATCTGTTATCAATTGTACTTGAGCGCAACGTCTGGTGGTTAGGGCTAGCGGACACGTGTGCACCTATACTACTACTGGGGTAGCATGTTAGCGTGCCCTCCTGAATCTTAACTCTGTCGCAACTGTCGGTGTTGTCCGAGCACCAGAACTGTGGAAAATAGCATAGCATGCCCATATCTACACGACATCCGCCACTGGCGCAACTCTCGAACAATATGTGGGGGAATTGCTTGGTTAGTTTATTTAATATCTCGTATAACCCTAAATAATATCTATGAAAAAACTCTCCTTGTTCTGCTAGATTGGGTGCATAGAAGTCACTAAATGGTCTATTAAAGTCCCACTTAATATACTTAATGTTGGCACTAGACAGTATGTCGGTCAATCTGTCTAGTAGATATTGTCGTACTTCAGGATTGGTTAGATTGAGTAGTAATTGATTGCGACTCAATGAGTAGTCATAGTCAGGGTGTCTAATTGCCCACTCAGGATGTGCTCTATATAGGTCGCTGTCTGGATTGACCATCTCCGGCTCCACCCACAGGCCGAAATCCAGTCCTATATCATTGATTTTGTTACACAGTCCGTCCAGTCCTTGAGGCAACTTGGACTTATTGACATACCAATCGCCCAGTCCCCTTGTGTCCTGAGTGCGTTTGCCGAACCAGCCGTCGTCAAGCACGAATAGTTCTATGCCCAGCGACTTGGCTTTTTTGGCTAGATTGAGCAGTTTAGTCTGATTAAAATTGAAATACGTTGCCTCCCAGTTATTAATGAGAATAGGGCGTGGTTTATTAGCCCACAGTCCTCTCACAATGTGGTTGTTAATAAATGAGTGATATTGCCTAGTTAGTCCGTTAGTCCCCTCGTTACTATAGCAGATGGTGGTCTCAGGTGAATAGAACGTCTGCCCACAGTCCAGTTGCCAGCAGAAATTGAATGGGTTAATCCCTTGAATAACTCTAGTTTTGCCGTGGACTGTAACCTCAGCTGTTAGGCAGTGGTTACCAGAATATATTATATTCATACCGTAACACTCGCCGTTATCCATTGAACAGTTAGGGCGCTTAAGTACTACATAGGGATTATGGGTTGCCGAAGAAGAATTACACTTACTGTCTATGGTAGTGATACCGACACTCAGTTGCCTGTTGTTAATATATCTTTCTCTTGCCCAAGCGCCGTCAAGCGATTGCATAGTAAAATCAGCATAAGGCAAGTCCAGTTGATTGCTGGCTAGTTTGAGTATAGATACCGACTGATTGCCGTTATTGCATAGGCTAGTTGACTTGACTATAATGTCGCTGTTAATATATGTCGTGTAGTAAAGAGTCAGCACCAGTCCGCTAGGCTTGTCTATTAAGTCTATGGCTAGGGTAGAAGATTTACCATGGCTGTATGGTAATCCCTCGGGTGCAAAATCATCTATATATCTGTGCGATTGATAGATAAAGTCGCAGACTATACCGTTGCTTTTCTTAACAACTATGGAAGGTTCGTGATAATCCCCTTTACCTGAATAAGAGTATTCTGTGCAGATATTATCCAGTATTAGTGTGCTGTAAGTTGGGGAGTACGCTAGGCTGTGTCCATAGCCTGTACCTAGTTTTTCCTTTAATGGCTCAGTGTTAGGTAAATTGGCTATCTTGCGCCCATAATACAAGTGTTCAAGGTGCCCACTTGCCATAACTTCGAATATATAGGATGTGTTGACGGTGTCTAACTTAAAAATCATTTAACTACCTCCTCATGTCTTGTCGAATGCACCGTGTATAACCTAATTAGCATTGCGACAACTTAGATAGTGTTAATTGTTCATATAGTCTTGATTTAATGTCTGTTGTATGCTGTATCAGTCTTGATTGACTGTATATTGTGAGTTGTATATTGTCATAATTGACAGTCCGTTGTATGGCAGATAAGGCTGTATAAGATAATATGTCTACTGATTGCTTTCGGCAGGCAATCGATTCATCTGTTTAATGCAAATAACGCTATTGCCTCTATCAAGCGAACAGTTTATCAATATCTACAACAGTAGTTCCCCGTTGCCTAAACTGGATGTCTATTATATTATCTTGCCCGTATATAGGTGCAAAGTGCTGTTTAATTCTCTCAGTATTATCGCAGAACATATAACTGCTCTGTATCAACCGAACAGTTTATCAATATCTACAACAGTAGTTCCCCGTTGCCTAAACTGGATGTCTATTATATTATCTTGCCCGTATATAGGTGCAAAGTGCTGTTTAATTCTCTCAGGATTGTCGCTGAACACTAGTACGCCTCCTCTGAACCCGCCACCGTGCACCCTTATGGCACACTTACTGTCAACGCTAAGAACACTATCAATGATGTCGCATATAGGTGAGTTGGTTTCGTTAGGTAAACTGCAGTTACCGAGTAAATATCTACTGCTCTCGCCACTACTATTGATTGCGCTGTAAAACGAGTCATAATCACCGTGACTGAGCGCATAGAATCCTTCGTCTACTCTGTCGTTCTCGGTATAGAAGTGTTGCGCTCTGTCTAGTGCCTGCGTGTGGATATGGGTAGCATAATATTGTTGGAACAGTATCCTGTCTGCATTGATTAATATGTCTGCGCCAAACATACTTGCCACACTTCGCATGTCATGACCTATCTGTGCGTATAGATTAGTTAGATTGGAGTGGTCATCTCTAGTTCTAATTATGAGTGCGCTCCTGTTGGGTAAAGTTTGACAGGCAGTTGCTTTGATATTATGACTGTTAGCAAAGTCCACGTAGGTTATACCACCGCAGGCTATGCCGAATTGGTCTAACAGTCCACAAGGTTTATTAAAGTGTACGTTCTCTGCATACTGTGACATTACAGCACAGTCACTTGCTCTAATAGTGTTGCCATTATATAGGTAGTTAAGTATAGTACATACAAGCAGTTCGAATGCTGCCGAACTAGACAGTCCACTTCCATAGGGAATGTTGCTGGATGTGGTAGCGTTAAACCCACCTATTCTGTATCCGTTAAGCGTTAATGCGTGGCATACACCTCGCACCAGTGATGTGGTAGTGCCATACTCTGTCCTGTCAACGGATAGATTAGTTAGGTCTATTTCCACAATACCTAAGTCGGTGTGCATGCATATTATGTTGTCCTGTCTTATATTAGCACATGCTATAATGTCTAGGTTAATTGTACCGACAAGTACCCTTCCACCGTTATGGTCGGTGTGATTGCCCAATAGTTCGCACCTGCCACTTGAGGAAAAATACGCTGTATTGTCCACGCCGAAATTATCACTGTGGCTACTGCGTAGTGCTTGATAGCGTGAATAAGTCTGCGTTATATTAAGGTTAGCATATAGTGAGTTATAGTAATTCATATTATTTACGTGTAAATGTCCAATGCTCTATGTAAGACTTCTGTTCGAATGGATACAGTGTATATAGTGGTGACACGCTCTCTATTTCCATAACATTCTCATCTGTATAACACTCGATGTTACATTGCATATCAGGATACTCGCCCTGCTCCACCTTAAATGATTTTTTCATAATAACATCATAGTTTTCGTACGCGATATAACCTGCGCTTGTAAACGTGCCTATCTTGAGTGGTTTGGCCTTATTAGCCTTAACTGCTATGCCGTCTAGTCGCATACTTATCCGATTATCTAGTATATTGCTGTAAGGCCAATAAACGATATTCCTGTTGGGCAGTAGCCCTTGTGTTGTGGTATCAAGAGGCAACACAACAGTGCCCGTAGACTTGAGTGCCGTTATCGCCCATAGAGCCAGTCTAACGTCGCTGTCGCTACAGTTGGTTATGGTGTGAGTCAACTTAACAGTGTTATGACCGGTAAACTCAATACGTATTGAGTAAACCATACTATCGGAACGATGATTATTGGTTACCACTAATTTCCTGTTGTCATAATGACATTCGCAAGGGTTGTTGTCGTCAACGTAGCAGGAATTATCCTCAGGACTCTTCCACAGCCTGTGACCACCCAGATTGAACCACTTATTGCCATCATCTAGTGGTTTATAGTTGGCCATAACATCATCACAATAACAGATGTTATCACTACCGAATGCCGATATGTAGCTGATGCGCATACCGTACTGTGTGGTTATGCCTAGAGTAACGTCATTTTGACTGATGTATATCATATTGCCAAAACTACTGCTCTTAGTATCTATTTTCATTGACACCATTCCTCGCTAAAGTCAATATGTACATATTATAGCACAGCGTATACCTATTATCAACATTTTTTGACTTACATTGAATGCTGTACTTGTTTTATGGTCAACATTGTGTTATCATAATAGCTAAGGTATAAGGAATGAAAAAGATAGGCGTATTCAGCGACACACACGGCAACTATTTAGCATTGACAGCCATCATGGGATTGTTTAGACAACAAGGTTGCACAGAGGTAATACACTGTGGTGATATGATAACTATGGGAGGGCAGTCAATGGAGTGTCTTGATTACTTCTTCCATTCCAACATAATTCTCATCAAAGGCAATCACGATAGGGGATACGTACTCAATATCGTCAATCAAGCTAAACAATCGTATGTAACTCAAGAACATAAGGAGTTCATATATGCAAGCCTCGGTGGTAAATATCAACAGGAGATAACCAAGTTACCTCTAGTTGTGCATAAGCAGTATGGCAAGACTAGATTTGCATTCTGCCACTATGCGCTGAGCAAAGACGCACATTTCGTATGGACGCCCATTTATGATAATCCTACAGCAGAGATATTCGATCAGATATATGATCCTATAGACGCTGACGTCATAATATTCGGCCATAAGCATGAGCCGACCGAGATTGTTGGTCGAAAATCATATATAGATGTGGGTAGCGTTGGTTGCCATAAACAAGCATTAGCAAAGGGCATAATAATCACCATTGATGACAATGGCGATTATAGTATAGATAGGGTTAGTACTCCATACGATAGACCAGCAGTGTATCGAATAATGAAAGAGAGGGGAGTGCCAGACTGTGAACGCATATTCTCTCATTATTTCGACTTCTGCCCCGATTAATAGTAATATAATGGGGTTACTTCAAAATTAATATTCACAACCGTTTATAACTAATATATCTACTGCAGTTACCAGCATAATCTACTACTATCAATCAACAATAATAAGGAGTCAAAAATGAACAAAAAAGTGCTATTTGCCTTGTCTGAATGTCGACCCTTTATTGCCTCTGGTGGCCTTGCAGATGTAGGTGGCAGTCTGCCACAAGCATTGACAAGACAAGGCGTTCATGTCGGCGTGGTCATGCCCTTATATAGGAAAATTAAACAGACCTACGGCGACAGACTGACGCTTGTGAGCGCACAGGTTGTTAAACTAGATTGGCGCAACCAGCAGATTCAACTCTATACGCTGAATCAAGACAGTATAGATTACTATTTTGTAGACTGTGATAGATACTATGATAGAGATAATCTGTATGGCTATGATGATGACATAGAGAGATTCGCATTCTTTTGCAACGCAGTATGTGAGTTATTGGCAGAGCAATATGATATAGTTCACTGCCACGACTGGCAAACGGCATGCATACCTTCCCTGCTTAAATATAAGGCAATAAACAGACCAACCATATTGACTATCCATAATATTGAGTATCAAGGCACATTCGACAGAACGCACTTACAGGACTTGACCGGACTGCCGAATATATACAACGGCGTATTCGAGTGGAACTGGCAATGCAATTTATTAAAGGGTGGCATAGTGCACTGCGATAAACTTACCACGGTATCGCACGGATATGCCATGCAGATACTGACTGCAGAGTATGGCGCAGGGCTAGAGAAGATAATACAAGCTAATAAGTATAAGTTGTCCGGCATACTTAACGGCATTGACACCACTCTGTATAATGCTAGCACGGATAATCAGATTATAGCCAATTTCGATAGCACTAGCCTAGCCAACAAGCAGTTATGTAAGGCCGAATTACAACGCATGATGGGGCTTGAACAGTGTGATAAACCATTATTCGCTATGGTTACTAGACTGGCTCATCACAAGGGACTGGATTTAGTGGAGCAAGTGCTACCTGATTTTTTGCACAACAATGTGCAGTTCGTACTGCTGGGCACAGGAGATAATCACTATGAGGACTTCTTCTCCCGTCTTAGCGCTAGCAGAGAAAACTTGAGTGTCAAAATTGCTTTTGATAACGGTATTGCCAAGAGTATATATGCTGGTGCAGACTTCTTCGTTATGCCCAGCAAGAGTGAACCGTGTGGTCTGGCGCAAATGATAAGTTGCGCATACGCTACGCTACCTATTGTGCGCAACGTCGGGGGGCTGGGCGATAGCATAGACAACAGTTATGGTATCGTGTTCGATAATTATGACAAGCAAGGGCTAGAATGGGCGCTTTATCAAGCCTTGATGTTGTATAGCCAAAAATCCCGATTAGCTCTAATGCGCTCACGTGCCATTAAGCATGATTTCTCTTGGGAGGGCAGTGCTAAGCAATATATTGACCTGTATAACAGTCTGAATTGCTGATGTGACTTAATTAGGTTATAGCACCGATAGTGAGAACATAATATAGGACTCCTAACACGATAATGTGTCAACTACAGCATTACTTACGTAGTGCTGTTATTATTTGTACTGGTCTACTAACAGACAGATAGATTATGTGTTGACAATCTAATGACTCAATAAGATTGACTTATTGTAGTTAACAGTCAACCGTGTCTACCTTATATGCCAATCTACTCATTTATCGACAGGCTGTCAATAGGATACTGGTGTTAACTCAAGGGGCAGTACAGCTATAAGCTACTTTTGTTAAGGTTACTGCACTACACCTTAATTCTTATTCGGGCTACAGTGACTGAACCTTATTTTTTGCTTAGGTTTATGTTACCGTTCAGTACGATTGAGTTGTAGGTGTGAACCAATGCATTCCTGCTCTTATGGTAACGCAGAGCGTCTTCCATTAAACTGTCAATGAACTGTTGTTTAGTCATCTTGTCAGCGAACAGATGATAGGCAAGACTGCCCGGTATGGTGTTGATTTCGTTGACATATATTGTGGAATCAACCACCAGATAGTCCACCCTTGCCACTCCACCGATGTTTAGGTCCTTAGCTATCTTGGCCGTAATCTGTTTAACTTTTGCGGCAGTTTTCTTGTCGACAGACTGCGTTGGAAATGCGTTGAACTTGGTGTCCTTAAGATACTTATCGCCAAACGTATAAATGTCGCCTACTTTTAAGGGTTTTTCCGTCGCCGATATAACGTAAGCATTTCCACTACGCATAACTGCACAGTTGATTTCCTCGTAATTACTCAATGCTCTCTCTACTACTATGTTGTTATCGTATGCAAGCGCCAAACTGACAGCAGATGAGAGTGCAGTTGGCTGATTGACTAACGTAATGCCGATAGAACTACCCAGACTAGCGGGCTTAATAACTACGGGATAGCCGAACTCGGCGACTTTAACCTGTATTTCCTCCATGCTGTCATTGTGGTCCAGCGTGATATAGTCCACTATATTGTATCCATGCGAGGATAACAGTTTTTTCGTTGTGATTTTACACATCAACGCACTGCTCGCCAGCACGTTACTGCCAGTATAAGGAATATTGGCTAGTGTCAATAACCCTTGAATTGCTCCATCCTCACCGTTGTTGCCGTGAAAACACAACAGCGCACATTCAATACTAAATAATGGGTATAGTCTATTGCGTTTAATAGCATACAGTATATTACTATTGGGTAATACCGTACAAGCGATAAACATCCTCTTATCTACATTAGCAAACTGTGCAGGAGTTAGAATATGGTCGGTGGCGTACCAACGGTTATGTTTATCTATATATATTGCTATCATTTCAGCAGTGCGCATTAAACAAGCAGTGATTATAGATATATCATGTTCACACGAGTTAAGGCCGAACATTATCACTTTTTTTGGTAAAACGCTTTTTAACTTTCTAATAGACAAATGCATATAATCTCCTTGATATTGTGACTATAAGTTATCTGGTAAATCATTCTGGAACACTAGCAGATTACCCATAAGTTGGTTGCTCAACAACTGGACTGCGTGCTCTAGGCTGTTGGCAACATAGATGTTGTTAATGTCAAAGTGCTTATTGAGTAGTCCTTGGGTGATGTACGTGCTGTTGCTTCCTACTACGCATACTATATCGGCACAACTAGACAGCAACTGTCCTACCAGCACATTCTGCTCTTGTTGATGTTTACCTTGCTCGACTATGCCCTGAGTAATGATTAAACGCTTACATGTAAACATACCTAGCACACTGCACAGTGCTCTTACGCCGTCGATATTAGCATTATAACTGTCATCCAGTATGGTAAAACCATTCTGCTTAATGAGGCATAGCCTGTGAGGTATGGGTTGCAATGTGGCTATCGACTGGGCTATGCTATCCAACTCTACGCCCAGATATAACGCCATTGCACACGCAAGCTCAATGTTATGTATATTATGCTCGCCCACGAGTATTGTGTTACACTCAACCTGCTTGCCGTTGTAATGCAGGGTAAAACTACTCCCCATACTACTACACTTAATATTGTCTATGGTAGGGCAGTTCTTACATGCACTACTAGATTGAGACAAAGGGACAAACAGTCTCTTGCACTTGCCAACCTGTGCGAAAGTGGTAGTTCGAAGATTATCAGGCATAACGCACAGTCCACTGTCGGGCAGATTGAGTAGCAATTCCTGCTTGGTATTGATTAGATTGGTCATATTGCCGAATGTCTGTATGTGGCAGGGTGCAATGCCTGTGATGATACCGTATGTCGGCTTATACAGTCGGCATAACTTGTCTATGTCCCACCTATGTTTCGCGCCCATTTCCACAATTACGTATGTAGTATTAATGTCTGTTTGATTAATGAACTTGGCGATACCTAAAGGTGTGTTGTAACTATGGGGGGTGGCTATACAGTCGCCCAGTAGCGTTGACAGAATATTTTTGACAGAAGTCTTGCCGTAACTACCAGTTATGCCTATAACAGTGCAAGCACTGTTTATTAGTTTATGGCTTGCTTTATTAAGGTAATAATAATTGATTGCTAATTCAAGAGGTGTAAGTATAATGTTGGATAGGGGCAGTAGCAAGGGTAAGAATAAGCACAATAAGGGCAATATAATGGATGAGTTGAGTAACTGAGCGAAGTAACACCCTACGCCTAGCGTTACGTATTGCAATGCGCACAGACGCAACAATCGTCTAGTAATGTGCAACTGCGTTTTGGACTTACTGAGTAATACGTATAGTCCTGTCGGTAATAACAGTGACAGTAGTAAGGCATAACAGAATGCAGTGGATAGCGAAAAAAATGGTAGCATTACAAGCGCAAGGTGAGTAATAATGCCTAGACATAATAGCATACAGCCATATTTAGATTTATACAGACACAAATAGTTGATGTTACATCTATAGGAACACAGTTGATAATAGTGTAAACACTTGCGACTCACAATAGATAACAGTGTAGCATATATAACAGCTAACAATATCCTTACTATCAAGTGGCAACCTCGCCACCTGATAGTGCGCTGATGTAATTACCTAGTATGGCATTGTACAGTGCGGGTCGTGAAAGGAACGGGAAATGCCCCTCGCCACACATAACCACGCAACTATTGGCAATAAGTCGGTTGAGCTTATGAGCTATCCATAACGGTGTTTGGTCATCTGCGTTGCCCCATATAAGCAGGGTAGGGCAATCTATTTGCCGAGCTGTTCGAGAACTCGAATATTTAGTCGCCTTGACAAGAATCGCCGTCATAATGCCACAAGAAGCCTTATAATCGCTACTCCCATATCGCGTGAGCCTCTTTCCATTAAATAGACCTATTCTGCATAACAGTTTGCGCAGTTTATAGATTAGCACTTTACAATGTCTTATAACACTAAATCTGCGCAGTCCTGCGCTGGCAGTTAGCACAAGGCCACGCACCATTGACGGTCTTAATATAGACAACTCCATGGCGATTCTTCCACCGAAGCTGTGCCCTATAACTACTACACTTGTTATGCTCAAGTGGTCAAGCAGTTCTAGTATCCTGTCTGCGTAATCCCGTACGGAGTATGGTCTGTCAGGTATTGAACTGTCGCCGAACCCACACAAGTCTATGGCTATACAAGAGTATTGGGTGCCAAAATATGCTAACTGAATATTCCAGATAGCACTATCGCATCCCCACCCGTGCAAAAAAAGAAGGTGCTGTCCGCTACCTTCCTTCGTATAATGAATATCCTTATAAAATAACTTGTCTATCTTAATTACTCACAACTTCTTTAACATACTATATGCGTCATTGCTCTGGAAAAGTGTGTGAGCATAGAAGTTTTTGCGCAGCGCTATTATTTTGAAACCATGTTTCTCGTACAGTCTAATGGCCCTTTCGTTAAGCGTATTGACCTCCAGTAGTATATGATCGACCTTAAGTTTAATGCTCTTGTCTATCATATACTGCATCATTTCACTACCTATTCCCCTGTTAGTGTATTGCTTATCTACAACGATGTTGGCAATGTCGCAGAATTCTCCACAGTTAACCAGCACGCAGTAGCCAACGATAGTCTGTTCAATATAGTATGCATATGGCATACACCACTTGTTGCTGAACATATCCAGTAGCATCTGTTTATTCCATGCCTCTTGCCCGAAATTAAGACTCTCTAATTGAACTAGTCTATCAAGCACGCTGTCTATTGGTCTAACTTTTCTTATCATCGTTCTTACCTATATACTGTAATGATAGCAATTTATTACTGTCCAGTTCTTCTACTGCCTGAGGTTGCCTGAGGTATAGAGGGTGAATAGCGTGTGAGTATTGATTATTGGCTATTTTGTCAGCCACCAGTTGACAAATATAGGGTGAGTAATCTATGGTGTTATCGAATAGGACACAGTCCTCTTGTGGTATTGCCTGTGTTTGCTCAGCGGTAATTACTTGAGGTGCAGTTATCTGTACTAGGCGATTATACACAGCATGATAATACAGTTGTCTGCCGGCGTCCATAAGGCAGTGAACTGGCTTGTTGACGGTATAGGATAGAACATGTAGACTGTCATAACAGATAAGTTTGGCGTCAGAATATACAGTAGTATAACCTTTGACTGCGCCTATGCCTATGCGTATGCCGGTAAAACTGCCGGTGCCCACACATACAGCGTAGGTATCTATATCTGTTAATGTAAGATTGTTGCGTGCTAGTAGGTCGGCAATGCTCTGATTGAGCAATGCTGAGTGTTGATTGCCTACCTTGGTCTGTTGGTCTAGCAGTACAGTATCTCGCATTAATATGCAGTAAAGTGTTGATGACGTCGTGTCGATAATGAGAGTATTCATATAATCCTTTTTTTCTAGTTAAGCTAGTAGAATAGTAGATTGACTACGCATAATTCACTGTGATATGTCGTGAAGTATCGCCTGTTAGGGTAATATCTACAGTAATGTGCCGACCGGGAATAAGGCTAGGACATTATACAGTTCAATCAAATAATAATAAATGTATTCATATCATCCTTATTGACAGTTTGGATAGCAGAAAAGTAGATTGACTACACATAATTCACTGTGATATGTCGTGAAGTATCGCCTGTTATGGTAATATCTACAGTAATGTGCCGACCGGGAATAAGGCTAGGTACATTATCAGCCCACTCTATCAGTGTGATAGAACTACTATCGCCGATAAACTCCTCGAACCCTAGATATTCGCCCTCTCGCTCTGTTAAACGGTAGAAGTCGAAGTGGTGTAGCGTGAGCCTACCATAGTAGATGTTGTGTATGGCGAATGTGGGGGATGTTACCGTGTCGGTTATACCTAATGCCAGTGCCACGCCCTTAGCAAAATGAGTTTTGCCTGCGCCTAGTTGCCCACGCAAAACAACAACATCACCACCCTTTAACTGTCTAGCGAATTGTTGAGCGAACTTGATTGTCTGTTGCTGACTTGAGCTATTATATATCATACAGTTATTATATCTCAATGCTGAGTAATTGACAAGCGCAACAAACAGTGAATAAATAATTAATTAACCTTTTTGATTGCAAGTGTTGACAATTAGAGTATAATTGTCTATCATTCTAGTTACAGTAAATATTGCATAAACAATATTGTAATTACTTGATTAACTCGTCTGCATTACTTGGTAGTGTAGGTTATGGTATATGATGAGGTAAACAGGTGGCTAGACGCAATCTACCTAACATCGACAATATTATTATGGAGCGCACCATACAACTCTGCTTACAGCATGGGCTGAGTGTATCTACTAAACAGATTGCTCTAGACTGCGACATTACAGATGCACCCGTTTTTACATACTTCTCCACCAAGAGCAATCTACTCTGTCAATGCCAATTACACATAATTAACCTATTAGAAGTATGTCTTAATCGGGGCAGATATGAAGGCTTACATGAGTATGACTTACGGAAGTCTCTCATTGAGAATATTCTCGACCATTCCACATACGCTAAATATTATCAGCTGTACACTATGCCTAAGGGCAATGCAGAGTTATATTGTAATCAATTGAGAATAGACCATAATAAGTTGAACTTATCCACCGTTATAAGCGTTACACCCAACGCACGCAGGGGTAATATCAACTGCATTACGTAACTTGAGCAACAATCAGACTAGCCAACATGTTGCTTGATGGCTTAATTGAGAACAGTGAGGATACCTATCGCATACTGTATCAACTGATTAGCACATAACAAGACACATATACTATATATGATAGATAAGCCATACAAAAAGCAACACGACACAATCATTTACTAGTTGATTGATAGTAATTGACGGTAGTCAACACCAACGCTAAGGAGAAAATATATGAATAAGTACATTAACAAATCTATATCCATTATTATGGTCATCATTCTGGTGCTGTCTATGTGCGCAGTAACGCTGAATGTAATAGATAATAGAATTAGTGCACACGCTGACCCAGCACCCTATGCAGTCAATTATAGTTTTGATGGGGGAGACGGAAGCGAGGACAATCCTTTCTTGATTGCCAATGTCGACCAACTGAGGTTATTGTCTAATATACTTCAGGGCAACTGCGGAAAGAGTGAGATTATGTTTCCCAACCAATCATTTACCACCTATAATTATGTTGTTAGTGCACACTTCAAGTTGATAAATGATATTAGTATTAACGAAGGTTTAATCGACTTCATTACTATCAATGACATAGGCGATATTGATATTACCAAGAGTCCAACAGTATGGACGCCTATCGGCAACGAGGGAACTAGTCCATTCAAGGGCAGTTTTGACGGCAACGGCAAGACAATCAATGGAGTATTCGTTAATTTAGAGGCGAACTATGTGCGCAACGCAGGACTGTTCGGCAAGATTGAGAATGCTCATATCTATGATTTGACAATAGAGGACAGCTATTGCAGTTCTAAGGATTATACCGGTATTCTAGTTGGTTATGCTGTTAACAGTAATATTGATAACTGTTACGTAAATGGATATGCCGTGGGCAAAAGGAGAGATGGAAGCAGTGAAAACTATGTAGGCTCTATAGTGGGTAAACTAGAGTGTGGCACCATAACTGATTGCTGTGCTGATACCATGCTGTGTTGTTTTTCGCCTAGGACGGATGCTGGCGGTGTAGTCGGTCAGTTGAATGGGAGTGTTATCAACTGCTATTTTAATGGCAGAGTAGTTATAAGTAACTTCAGCACCGTTGGCGGTATAGCGGGACAACTAGCTGACGGTAGCACCGTGGCTAATAGTTATGCTAATTACACCCTCGTTCACCGAAACGAGTTATATACAACTGCTGACAACTATCTTGTGGGCGGTCTTGCAGGTGTTCTTGTCAATACCGATAGCGCTACACTGACACATAGTTACTATAATGTGGTTACAGTAGATGAAAATCAAGAAGTGTATGATTGCGCCTCGTATCAACGCATTAACACCACAGACGATGTTCAACCTTCTCAACGGAATACAAGTATAGGTACGCTCTGTGACAGTTATAGTGCAAGTGACGCCAGTGTAAATGATGACGATAATGATACTACTGAGCAAGTTACCTTATTACAGGCACTTAATCATTATGTATCAGCCAATTCGAGCGATAATCTATTGCCTTGGACATCTGACAGTGCCGACATAAATGACGGTTATCCTGTCAAACAATACACCTATACATTCAATCAGAACGGACACGGTGCGCAGACAGCGCCACTTGGCGTAGCTAGAGGACAGAGTTTTGCACGGCCGGCTTTGATTCAAGTTAGTGGGTGGTCATTTGATGGATGGTATCTGTATGACACCGAGATAAACAACGGTCACATGACATATAAGAATGTTACTCTGACTGCACACTGGACACAGAGAGCAGAACAACTGATAGACGGCAATTATAATTTTGTTTTTGATAATGAGTTGGGATTCGATTCTAACTGGACAACAGACGTACTGCGACTAGAGAGTAGCAGAATCGATACGTTTAACACTATATATTTTCCTGCGCAGATTGGCAGTAATGCAACAGTATTCGAGGCTTACCATATAGGCATACTTGATAATACTATTAACGTTCATGATATAGGGAGAATTACAATTACTATCCCCCTTACTGATATAACTCGTGCTATTGACTCATCTAGGTTAGGAGTAGTGCTAATTGATAATTATAATAAGGCAACGTTAGCTAATGTACAGCTAGTAGACGACCACATTGTACTGACAACTGATACGCAGTCTATGCCCATTGTTATAGGCATAGTGGAACTTAAACCGATATCGCTATGGTGGATATGGGTAATTGTCGGTGTAGTTGTCCTTGCAGTTGCAGGTGTCATCGTACTGGTTGTACTTAAAAAGAAAAACTCAATAATAAATGAGCATTAAGTAGCATAGATTATTGTTGAGCAAGCAGATATGGAACAGGCAAAACGCATATTGCGGTTAGCTGTTATGTGGTAAGTCCGTCGTTTGTTACCTCCTTTTTTTTGGGCTAAGGCTAGACAATGTAAGTCTAGCCTTAGTTATATCGCAATTATTCAGTTACGCAATGATATCTCGTGCTTATTACAATTAACGGCTGTATGACTTATGGTCGCTGTTAACAACGCCACAATGCACCATAAGTGCTACAGTACTACCCGCAGTGGTTTATAGGTAAATATGGTCGCTGTTAACAACGCCACAATGCACCATAAGTGTTACAGTACTACTCGCAGTGGTTTATAGGTAAATGTAGTAATAACAGATACGACAATCAAGCGAAGTAGGTTGAAGGGTAGGCATGCAAGCCAGATATAGTAGTTATAGAACGTGGTTACGGTTATATTAGGATATAGAGCTCTCACCATATTGAGTAGTGGTGCCCAATTGCCGTTAAACATTACTTGAACGTAGAATGGTATTATGAATAGTCTGTTGGATAACATAGCCACAATGGTGGACGCTATTGTGCCGACAACCATGCCAATAATAGCACCTTTTTTGGTCCTAAGACGGCGATAAATGAATCCCGCAGGTACAACTAAGGACAGCCCTATTAATATGTCAACTAACTCACCTACGCAAGCAGAGGATGTGAAAGGCATCTTGAGCAGGCACTTGACGATGACTATAATTGCGCCGGCGTACGGATTGATTGCAAAACTCCCAAGTAGTGCAGGTATATCGCTGAACTGTATATCTAGCCAACTGGGAAACATAAATGGCAAACTGAACTTAACAAACATATACAGTACGTATGAAAGTGCAGACAGTATGCCTATCCTTGCCATATTTTTGGCAGTAAACAGTTGCGTAAAATCCTGAATAAACGTTTTTTTACTCGTTATTGTGGTTGGTATTTGATTCTTTATCTCAACGGTCGTTGTCTGTTGCTCTGTATTTATGCCCATAATAGATTACCTTAATTTATCCCATATCAGTTGTCGCACATGCGCTTTATCTTAATCGATTATAGTTTGTCAGCCAAAAAATGTCAACCTAGTTAAGCCATAATATTGACAAAATTACTCATATAATGTAACATTCAATCTATAAATAACTGGGAGAATGACAATGAAAAAATCACTAATTAAACTTATCGTGCTACTACTGATTATTGCTCTAATTATGAGCATGTCAGGTTGTTTTATACTGGATTTATTCATTGGTGATGATGATACGACAGGCACAGTATCTAGTATATCTGTTAAGAACGGTACGCTGGATAGTGAGTACACAGTCGGCGACAGTATAGACTTATCTACTGCTAAACTGGTTGTTGTTATGAGTGATACTGACACTACAACAGAGGTGAATATCACTATCGATATGGTATCTAATTTTGACACAACAACTGTTGGCAGTAAAAATATGACCATAACCTATGGTGGATGTAGTTGTATTTATGCATATACTGTTAAGGCGCCTCTTCAAGTGACTAGCATTACTATCAAGAGTGGTACATTAAGCAATACATATGCTATTGATGGCACCCTCGATTTAGCCAACACCATTATTGCAGTAGAGATGAGTGACGGTTCGACTTACGAAATAGGCGCCACGGACAGCGAAGTTAACTGCAGTGGATTTGATAGCAGTGTGGAAAATAACGGTACGTTAACTTTTACCTATCATAATATTATCTGCACTTTTGATTATACCGTTACCAGTGGTTATACAGAGCCAGAGCTATTAGGCATTAAAGTAAGAGAGAACACGTTGAGTAACTACTATACCAAGAACGCTCAATTAGATTTAATAGGCGCTCAATTAACATTGATTATGAGCGATAATTATTA
The DNA here is from genome assembly GCA_028698585.1 of Clostridia bacterium. Lineage (GTDB taxonomy): Bacteria > Bacillota > Clostridia > Christensenellales > CAG-314 > STF1-98. The sequence goes on from JAQVWG010000002.1 coordinate 246,079, forward strand.
TACCTATGTTAGTTTAACTGCTGATATGATTGATGAGATATCACCATTCGATAGCAGTACGTCTGGGCTCAAAAGTCTAACCATTAACTATGATGACCAAACTTGTACATTCGAGTACTATGTATCGGGAGATATCAATCTGCTTGACGGCAACTCTACGTACGGCAGGGGCATGCTGACAGTAGATACACAGACTAGCAGTGTAGGTAGTGCAATGCAATCATTCTATGATAGTATCTATGTTCAGGCACAATCATTCCAGTTTATGTACACTGATGTGGTCAAGTCTAACGACAAGTATGAAGTGTTCAGGATAGATTATTCTCAATGGGGACTGGATACCGATAAAGCGATGAATACTATCGGCACATTCTTTAATGACAATCCGCTATTCTATTGGATGTCCAAGTCTATATCGATTGTTAACAATGAGATTGTCTGCTTCTATTGTGTGGATGACTACGTATTGGGTGCAACCAGACAAGAGGTTGACCGCGATATAGAGATAATGATAGCAGATTGTATGTTACTGTTGGCAGATGATACAGATGTGCTCGACAAGAGTCTGCAATTACACGATTATATTGCACAACGCATAGACTATGCATACCTACCTGACGGTGTAACGCCCCAGACAGCCGACTGGGCCAATAACATTGTCGGCGTGGTGCAACAGTTGGGTGGTGTGTGCGAGGCATACGCAAAAACATATGATTATCTGTTAGAATACTTTGATATAGGCAGTGTCTATTGTGTTGGAGTTACCGATACGGGAGAAAATCATGCATGGAACCTGGTCGAGATTGACGAAGGTCATTGGTATTGGGTAGATGTAACGTGGGATGATCAGGATACTGTTATATATGACAACTTCGGCATGGCAGATACTAATTTTGGCCTTAAGCATATTGTAACAACGGACAGCACAGCACTCAATTATCTGTATGGGTTACCCACTGTTGCTACCGATGAGTTACAACTAGTTGATTTATACCTAGGCACGACTCTACTGGGATTATACCCTAATGTGGCAAGCGCAGTGGCAGATATTAACACATCTGGGGATTATATAGTCAAGTTTGCATATAATTATAACTCTCGCATGTGTATGTTAATTGACACACAGCTGCCTACTGCCGCTACCAGCGTCAAGTTGGAGGGTGTGTACACTGCTGTTGGAGAGAGTTCGTACATAATGACAAGAGTTGGCATACTCGGCCAAATGACTGTTGGGTGCGACTTGATAGTAGATAATGTTAAACTGGAGCAATTATTGGCAGGTGATAAGGTGGGCAGTATTTCTCTAGGTGCTAATGTGTCCATGGTTATATCTGGCAATCGAGGTAATCTACTCGTGCCTATTAATGGTGCTAGCAATAGTGTGATTACTGTTGATACGAGTACGGTAATACTTGGCGACGTAGTAGTTGACATATTGGAGTGTAATGCATTGACCCAAATAAACGGTACGTTGTATGACATAGGTACGCTCAATATAAGCACGGGCGGACAGATACAACTACTCAATACCACCACCGTAATCACGCTGAATGTGGAAACGCTTAACTGCGCTACTCAATCTCTTATTGTAGTGGTTGCCACTTGTCCTCATATAGTTAATATCTCTGCTTTGCATGTTAATGATGGGCAGTCTGGCTATATGTGTATAATGGTTTTTTGGCAGACATACGACGTATTCCCTCAACTATATGTTGGGACGGTCAACTTTAATGATATGTGTGTTATAGATATTTATGGCACAGTAACTCAGGGTGAGCAGACAATCATCGGCGACCATTACGTAGGAAACGTTGTGAAAACTGATGAAACAGTCATTACTGGTCGATACATAGTACGGGGTGGTGACGACTCTCGTTCATACGCAAATGACATTACTGATAGATGTAGTAAAGTAGGGGATTACATAGTAGCAGGCGAATAGCCTAGTGCAACAATGTTAATTTGTTACACCCTTGACTATACATGTATATGACCTAATCAGCCTACGCACGGCATTAAGAGTAGGTTACAATACACGGCATATCTGCACTAGATGTAGCATAATTGTGCTAGACTATAGCAGTATGATACAGTTATGCAATATTATAGAACTCTATATAACTAATGACAGTGCAACGAGTCACATAATCTGTATAACTAGTAGTAGCGCTTAGCATTCATAAGATTACCAATAGTCATTTATCACGTGTTATGTACGCATGTCACAAGCGAAAAACTTTTGCTAAACCCCAGAAAAATACTTGACTATCAACACTTATAGTGATAATATTGCTATGCTAATTGATGAGCATATTAGCAAAACTATATTCCTCCTTAGCTCAGCCGGTAGAGCATGCGGCTGTTAACCGCAGGGTCGTTGGTTCGAGTCCAACAGGGGGAGCCAAATCAGTATAATAAGAACCAACAAACAAACTTCTATTATTTTAAAGGTGGATTTGCGGTTACATTTATACTAAAAGATGATGAATTGTCCAATGATGGACGCTCAGAAAGAGCAAAAAGATATTGGAGCAACAATTCAAAAAATAAGCGATGGCAATAGTCCACCGCTTTTTTTTATATTTCACACACAAAAAGTATTTTTATTTAATTGTTAGTCCTCGTCGCCTACTTTAAAATAAAGCACAAGCCATAGAGGTTCAGTCAAGGTGGAGATTGCGTAAGCAATACAGCCTTGACGGGTTCTCGGCTTGTGCTACTAATACAAAGGCGACAGGAATGGCATTAAATACTTGACAACCACATACTCAAAATGATAGTCCTTTGAGCTTCGGGGGTTTGGGGCAGAGCCACCATAAAATAATTAAATAAATACCTTTAACTATGGGGGTGGGGTTAAAAATTCGTTTAAAAAAGGTTATACCTATATACTATATATAAACAAAAGTTTGTTCGTTTTAGTAAGTTATAAGAAAAATTTATACTAATATAAACTTATCTATTTGGAATTTGTTAAAATCATCTTGGGCTGCAAAGTAGTTTTTAAAATCTTCGTTACCACAAGCCATATTGTTTTCATTGAAATATATATTGCCAATTTGATTTTCTTTTTTTAATTTGGTTAGTAAATTAGGAGAAAAACCTTGTTTCATCAATTTTATTTCATCTGCCACACTCGTTCCATATAATAACATATCATACTCTTCCTCTGTGATTACATCAGTTTCTAGTGCAAGTTCAACAAATTTGCTATATTTAAAAGATATAAAATCTTCTTCCATTTTAAGTTTTACAATTGCGATATTTACTAATTGAGAATCAGTTTTGTCTTTTAAAGAAAGGTAAACATTTTCTTTATAATTTTCTGAAACTTCACCATTTCTCTTAACTTCACCATATGAATTGCCTATGTAGGTAAAATAATCCTCATTTTGAATTTTATTTTTAAAATTTTTTATTTCTCCTATTATGTTTCTTTTTAAAGAATTAACTTTTGAATACTTAATAAAATTAATATAATATTTTTGAGCACTTTCTTCTTTAAGTCTGCGGATTTCATAGTCTATAACATCATAATTTTCATTTATAAACACTTTTGATATTCTAGTTACTGGATTTCCTTCATATTTTGATTTCGCCTCAAGTATTTTGCTTGATAATTCAGTCAATAATGGCTGTGTAATTTTATATATTTCATCCATACCCAAAGATATTAATTTTTGATGAAGTCTATCTAAATCTGATGAAGGTTCACTAAAATATATTTTTTCATTTGATTTAATTTTTTGTGCTGTTTTTTGTTTTGCTTCGTTATTAGAATCTAAATAATTACTTAAAAGGGGATTGTTTATTTCATCTAATACACTAGTATCACGAAGCCTTTCAAGATAATTATTCATATTATTGTTATTATAATTGCTATGTACAAAATGTATTTGTGGGAATAATAACTTTAGACTACCATTATCAGAAAATATTTCACTTAGTCTATTTACACGCCCAATTAAATTAGTCAATCTTTTATATGTAAGAGAATAGGAATCAAGAATAAACAAAGAAGTAATGGGTAAGTTTACGCCCTCTAAAAGAACACTATTGGCAACTAAAAACCTTATTTGTTCAATCGTTTTAAACTTATACTCTAAATAGTCTTTAATATAATCTGGAATTTTTCCATGTAAGTACATTACCCCTTTTGATAGATAATCTATCATATTAAAATCTTTATGAACATATTTGCTTAGAATTTTTAAACTATCTTTTAGTTCTTTTGACAAACGTATTTTTGGCACTTTTGCTACAAATTGCTCAACGAAATCCTCAATTTTTTTAGGTCTATTAAAATATATTAAATTCTTATCTGAAGATTTACTTACAATATAATTTAAATAGCTTTTTTCAAAACCTATGGGATAATGTGAATTAAAGTATTTATTATATTTATTAATATAACATTTTTCATCATAGAGATAATATTCTGGTAGTTTTATGTTCTGGCTAATTTTATACTCTTTTATATTTTGATTTTGAAATATTTTTAAGTTGTCACTGTCTGATACAAGAGGAGATAAATAAATTATTCTGCAATTAGGATTTTTTATTTTATTTAACTTTATCAATCTTGTTAACAATATGCTCCTACTATTATCGTTTAATAAATTGTGTGCTTCATCTATATATAAAAAATCATAACCCCAGTCTACACTTTCTAATAGTCTCAAAGCCCTCTCTTGCGTAAATATCCCAATAAATGATTTATTATCTTCGAACATTTCATCATGTATTAATATTTTTTCATTTAATTTTTCATTTCGGATGTTTCTAAATGTTTGTAATAGCAAAGATTTAGTAGGTAAAATAATTGCGTGCTTAACATTTTCTGCTTTATTAATTTTTATTAAATCAATTATTATACTACTTTTACCAAACGAGGTTGGAGCTATAAAACTTACTTCATTCCAATCATTTTTATTAATAGCCAATCTTTTTTGATTTTGTTGAAAAGTTTCAATAATATCTTTATATTTAAAATTGTCTAATTCAACAGCATTTATAATATCAGCAATAGATTTATCATTAATCAACTCATGATGATTAATAAAATTTAATGTAGCAATAAATTTATATAATTCATGATGGCGGTTGCCTTCAATAATACCACTTACACTTTTTGTTTTAAAGTGATTATCATTTTGTTTTTGGGCTATAGGAATAGTTAAGATACTGTTAACATTTATAGTTTTCATAACATAACCGCCTTTTATTTGTTCCAAAAAATATACGTGCAGCGTCTTTACATCCCATGTCGACTTGTGGAATAAGAAATTGCAATATTTCTTGTAAACTATCTCTTTTATTTTTGTCTGTAATCGGTTCTCCTGTTACAAAAGCAATTCTATATTTAGGGTGGGTGTCTGTATTAGAAAAAGTCGGATACCAAAAAGTAGGTGTTATACAATGTTCCAAATAATGTTCAATGGCTTTTTGTGGTGGAAACATTATCTCTGTTTGGTCATTATCAACATCAACAAGAAATAATTGCTGTTCTACAAAGTCCGTTGAACGTGAGCCATTTAAAATAGCGGGACAAATCGTTTTTCCGCTTTCTATTGCTTCAATAATCTTTTCAATTGTCAACTCTACTATTTTTAAGCGGTTTCTAATAAGGCGAATATCTTCACCTTTTGGCTTTTCTTTAAATTCTTTTGGGTCAATTTGTAATTTTATTTTTTTCATAAAATAATCTCCTTATATTTAATTTGATTGGCTTCAACTTTCAATTTAAGCCATTTGTACAATTGGCGAAATAGAGAAAATTTTATTATTATTTTTTTGTTTGAGTTAGTCTTTCCAACTCTTGTCGTGCATTCTCGCTTATGTGCAGTCTATCACTCAGAAATATAATATACTCCTGCTCATATACTTGGCAAAATTGTGGTATCTGCTCATATATGCGTATAGCAAATGCTTTGGCTTGTTCTTTACTTATTTTCGGTATCATCTACCACTTGGGATTGTAGAGCTTTTTTATTCCAAAAGTTAAGGTTGTGTTGTTTTACCTTATCCTTATTTTTGGCTCTCCAATCTTTGTAGTAGGCTTTGCGAACCGCACTAATAAGATTGCTTTCTGCATTTCTTTGCATTTCAAATTACCTCCTTTTTTAATTAACAAGTGCGAAAATTTATCATTATTTTCGCTTGACAATGTTATGTTTGCTTGCTATAATAATAATATAGCAAGTGATATAAAAAAGCAAGTGAAAGTTATAATAAATAAAAAGTGCAACTATTTATAACATTAAAGGAGTAAATAATGAAAAAAGCAACTCAACAAAACTTTTCAGGATACAGCAGTATATTTGCAATAAGATTAAGCGAACTAATGAAAGAATATAAGAAAACTCAACAAGACATAGCTGAACTTGTTGGAACTTCAAGGCAAGCAGTAGCACAATACACAGATGGTAGCACTCAACCCACTATTGAAAGGTTGTACAAAATTGCTAATTATTTTCAAGTAAGTGCGGATTATTTACTTGGTATTTCTGATATAAAAAGTATTGATTTGCAAGATAAAGAAATTAGCAGAATTCTTGGACTTAGTGAAGAAGCTATAGAAAAATTAAAGACTATTCAATTAAAAATAGAAAAAGCCATTAAGCTTAATAATGATAAAAACAATACAGAAGAATTTCATAATCTATATGATGAATTGTATTTTTTAGAAGGAACTATATATGCTATAAACACTTTACTATCGGATAGTGCTTCTATTGGTACACGTGCTATTGATTCTATTATTGAGTATTTATTGTTTAATGAGAATGAATTTTACAACATAAGTTTAAATAATACAACCTATACAGCAAGTGGCGAAAAAGTTAGTTACTTTCTTATTGATGAACTACACAATAAGTTAAAAGCATTAAAACTGATTAATTATAAAGGTACAAGTAATGAACATAGTAATTTATGCAAGATATTCAAGCGACAAGCAAACTGAAAACAGCATTGAGGGACAATTAAAAGTTTGTCATGAGTTTGCAGAAAGAAATGGCTATATAGTTGTTGGAGAGTATATTGATAGAGCTATGACAGGCAGAAACGATGACAGACCAGCATTTCAAAAAATGCTTGAAGATAGTAAGAAGAAAACTTTTGAGGCTGTTTTGGTTTATCAGTTGGATAGATTTGCCCGTAACCGTGAAGACAGTGCAATTAATAAATTAAAACTAAAAAAGAATGGTGTTAAACTTTTGTCTGCTCGTGAGAATACAAACTCAGAAGATGCAAGTAGTATTTTGTTAGAATCAGTTTTAGAGGGTATGGCAGAATATTTTAGCAAGGAACTTGCACAAAAAGTTAAAAGAGGTATGAGACTTAATGCAGAAAAAGGTTTTACACTGGTAGTCAAGTTGCATTAGGTTATAAAATTGTTGATAAAAAATATGAAATTGACGAAAAAAATGCTGTTGTAATTAGAGAAATATTTGAACAATATGCATAAGGTAAAACAGTTGTAGAAATAATTGATAATCTTAACTCTAAACAATTTAAAACTGGATATGGAAAACCTTTTACTAAAAATTCGCTTTATAATATTTTGCAAAACAAAAAGTATATTGGTATTTATTTTTATGATGATATAGAAATTGAAGATGGCATACCTAGAATAATATCAGACAAACTATTTAATGAGGTTCAAGCAATTTTAGAAAAGAATAAAAAGGCAAGAGCTAGAACCAAAGCAAATGAAGAGTATTTATTAACGACAAAATTATTTTGTGGACATTGTAAAAGCATGATGGTTGGGTACTGCGGAACTTCACGAACAGGAAAGAAACATTACTATTACAATTGTAAAAATAACATAAAAAAATTATGTAACAAAAAACAAGCCCCTAAACAATGGCTTGAAGATTTGGTTATTAAAAAGTGTTATAGCATTTTAACTGATAAAAATATTGAGATTATTGCAAAAGAAGCTGTTAAAGCTTCAGAAAACATTGATAATAATTCAATTCTTGAGTTACTTGTTAAACAATTGAAATCATATGAAAAAGAACAATCAAACCTATTACAAGCGGTGGCGGAGTGTCCAATTGACACAGTGCGTCAAGGTTTATATGAAAAACTAGGGCAAGTAATTGCAGATAAAAAAGAACTTGAAACACAACTTGCAATTGAAGAAAACAAAGCAAGTGCAAAACTAAATGAAGAGCAAATTATTTTCTTTTTAAGAAAATTAAAAAACGGAGACCCAAACGATTTACATAACCGAAAAGCTTTAATTGCTGTGTTTGTAACTGCTATATACTTATATGATGAGCCAGAGAAGAATAAAAGAATAACATTTGTATTAAATGTTGACGGCAAGCCAACTGAAACAACTGAAGCTATATTTTCAGATATAGAAAACAATACAAATAGCGGTTCTTATATTAAAACAACTGGGGAGCCATAGTAAGCCCGAGAATGACCAGATTCTCGGGCTTTTTCTTTGTTCTCTTATTTTTCAATTCAACTTTTTTTCCCTGCGGTAAACTCTCAAATACCCACAAGTTTATGTGCCTCTTTTTGTTCGTAATCTTGCAACACTTTTACATAGTATTTGCTTGTAGTTTTGGTTGTTGTGTGCCAGAACAGCATTATCGGTGCTTAATACATTGATTCGATTGCGATTAAGATTAAGATAAAGTGATAAGGCAATTAATGTCCCTGGATTACTAGCTATAGTAAACGAGAATCAATATAACTAGTGTAACTGGTGAAACATATGGACTCTGAATCGTACTTGTTGTTATAGTTACTTATGCCCTAACTTCATTATTGGAGCCTTATTAATTTGTTTGCTCGGAGTTATGGTAAAAATAGATTAGGTTATCACGAATAATGTCTGGGAATAAATTGCGCTTAGAGTAATTGCTGTGTCCTAGGTTACTAACAGAAGGTGTTACATAGCAATATAATCTCCCGACTGGGGGGAGTTATTACGTAATGGATATTTATATCGCACAGAGTGTGGTGGGTGGGGACACGGGGAATTATTGACAGTACATTCGTAGTGTTCTGTTATACAGCGCAGAGACAATGGATTATTGTTAATCGTCAACTGATAGAAGATAGGTCCGTGTGTGGAATGCGCCTCGAATGGAAGCTTTTGACTTACGCATATGCTCAAATTGCTGGTAGGAGATACCCTTATAATCTATAATGGCTCTCAACACTTCTTCGAGGTCTACTAATTCCTCTATGTCGCCACTATCTAGATACTCGGCCATTTCTTCCTGCAGTTTACTGCGCAACGCATCTAAATATTCTTGGTCATCAAGCACTCTAGTCGAACAGGTTGCCTTGCCCTGCTCAATTATTGACGGGATATTATCTCTAACTAATTTATTGTAGACTCTGTTCATACTTATATCTCCTCATTCTTCTATAGGCCAGTGGTTGTTCTCATTCTGTATAGGTTAGGGTGGTTGATTGCTCTCTATGTAAGTTGTTAAGGTGGTGTATTCCATGGCAACTGCTAAGTACCTTCGCTGTGCGCGAGCAGTTATTACATCAATGTGCCTGTCTAGATATACCTGAGTATAAATAGGCTGAGTGCTGTACTAACTATCTATTCCTACTTTTGACATTATCTTACCTACTCTGCGTGGGCAAGGTTAAGTACTCTACTCTGAGTGGGCAAGGTTGAGTACTTCATTCTGTGTAGGTTAGAGATTGCGACCCCATTCTGCGCGGGCTAGGGTGGCCGATTGCTCTCTACATAAGTTGTTAAGGTGGTGTGTTCCATTCTGCGCACGTTTATGCGTGTTGTTCTGTCAATGGTTGATGCAACATCTACCTACCAACAGTTGCAGTGGTTGACGGCATTAGTGTATAGCACTCTTTAATTGTTGTATCTCTTGTTCTAGGCGCTGGATTGTTTGTTCACGAGTGGTTAAGCCAGACTTAATTCTTACTATGTGGCGCAAATATTCGTTGATATTGGTTGCCAAACAATACTCTGCCACCTCGAATATGGTATTAGACTCGGTCTCTTTAATAACCACTGCGTGGTTGTCGCCCTTAGCGTATAGAGTAAGATTATCATATATAGAGGTATCCATAATCACTACGTTATAGAGTGGATATGTAATCAAGCAATGTATAATGTTTTCTAGGTGTGAACAGTATTCATCAGCAGTATAGTATTGACAATCGGCTACGCTTGTGTTGGTTGGTGGCAATATCTCTTTGCCACGCAGAATGCTGTCTAGTGTAGGTAAACACATAATATCTGTTACCGGATAATTTTCCATAGTTGTGCGCCAGTAGGGTACATTACGTAGATAGCTGCTGCATGTTTTTCTCGTTCGTGATGTTCCTCGTTGCATTATACTCTCTAGTAGCCGTGTAGGCATGGTGTGAATAGACAAGCGATTAGACTTGTTAATGCTGACATCACATATCTGCACAATGCTCTCTAGTCGTTCGAGTGGAATATGGGAGTTATCTAACGTATATATGCCTGTCATGGGACGACATTGTTTAATAATATTACTGTAGTAATCATCTACGTACTGTACCATTGTCTTGTTGGTAGACAGTATGGTAACGGGTGCGTTGGCCTGTCCATAAGTAGAGTTGGCGAATAATGCAATATGTCCGGGCACCACTATCAAAGTGCGTCGGTGCAGATTATCTCTTGTGTGTGGGTAATAGTATAGTCTTAGTGCGCCATTAACGTATGCAGGCAACCAGCGTTCTATGGAGCGAAAAGCACTGTCTATACTCTGCTCTGGTGGCCTAATGCGCTGAATCTTGCAAGCACTGTTGACAATGCGTTCTATGTACCCTGCTAGTATGGTGTCAAAAGTGCTATCCTCTGTTAACCAGTCCTGACACTCATCTGTAAATATACGTATGGTACACGCTTGATTAAGAGCCAGAATGTGTGTGGCCAGATTGCATACTGCCTGTCTTCGCCCCTCCTTGTCAAAGTAGGATAATAAACTATTATCCTTAATCACCGATATTATATCTCCTCTGCTAGGGTTAATCAGTTCGTTAAGTGTGTTGGATTGCGTAATATATCTGTCATTGGCACCCATTACCGTGGTATCAGGTGATATGAGCCAGTCATATATGACCACAGACAGCGTCGTTTCGTTAGCCATAGACAGTATTCTTCTATCGCTTGTCAACTCATATAATGCAGACAGTCGATATTCACTGCCGAAGCACCCAGCAAAAAACTTGGCCATATCTTGGACTAAATAATTGTTAACAGGCTTCTGTCGTTTACCCGACCTGTACCTGCTTATCTGCGCTGTATCTATATGTATCGCATGTGCGAGGGTGACATTCTTGGTCGCTGTCAGGGATAATAGTGCCGATAATTTATATGCAAAATCCATATCCTGTTCTCCTTTACGTCATTATATCACGCATATAATGCAATTACAAGAGTAAATGTCAATAAAATTGACAAAATGTCAAGAGTAGCTTGATGTAGATACTTATCATTACTTAACCCTATATGCTATAATAAACTGTTATATCGTATTGCATTGGGACAATTAGCATGATTTATGCGTGATTCAATATCTTGTCAATTATATTGCCAGAAGTAATGTTGTGAGTCAATTCGAATATCAATTATTGGCTGTTTGACACGCAAGCGATATAGAGAATACAGTACACGCCCAATAATGGGCAATATACACTATTAGCCGAACCAAGGAGTAACTTATATTACATGCGCAACACAATTCTAGTTGTAGATGATAATGAGATTGCACGTCAATTACTACGAGGCATACTCGAAGATGAATATAACGTAGTTGACGCCGTAAATGGCGAATTGGCACTAGACATATTGAATAGTGGCAAAGTACACGTTGATGTACTGATAATTGATATTATGATATTAACTATGGATAATTATCAGCTGTTATCCACTATCCGATGCAGTAAGCCTTATTCCATGACGCCAATAATTGTATCCACAGAGAAAGCAGAAGATGAGTCGGAATTGACAGCACTGAATCTAGGCGCCAACGACTTCATACATAAACCATTCCATGCCTTGATTATTAGACATCGTATCAATAATCTTGTCAATTTATCGCTAGCAAACAGTTATATTGAACAATTACAAGAGGAAAAGGAAATCCTGCGTATCAGTGAGGAACAATATCGTATTGCCTCCTCTGCCGGTGGACGCATGACAGCGTGCTACGACATACTTACCAACACTTACTACACTAGTAATAAACCATTGACCAATTACCAATTCGGCAAAGAAATACACAATATGCCTCAGTCTATTATTGATAAGGGTATTATCGCTAACGAGTGTATTGATGACTACATGTCATTTTATGAACGTATGTGTAGTGGACAATCCCCTGTCAGCGTAGATATCTATTTACAGATTGAACCGAACGTATATCGTTGGGAGCGATGTGATGCCTCAATCTTATTTAGCGATGATGGACAGCCGTCAAAGGCTATCATAGTTTATACCGATATTACCGAGCAGAGAGAAAAAGAGGCGATATATATTAAGTGGCACCAAGCATTATTGTCTAAACCACTCAATTCATACACGTTGTACAGGTGCAACCTAAGTCAGGATATGACTCACAAGTCGTTAGAGGGACTGTTGCTGAATAAGGAGCTGTTTAGCGATGATTTAACGTTCAACCAACAGGTTATGGAGTATGCAACGCAGTTCGTTCATCCTAACGATAGAGAAACATACATCTCAGTGGTCAATTCCGACTCCCTACTAGCCAACTACCATCGTAATAAACGTATGGAAATTATCGAGTATCGCGAGTTGACTGCCAAGACGAGATGGATTCGCCTTACAATCGAGCTTGTAGAGTTCCCTAACTCAACAGATATCGAGGCATACCTTATGTTCGAGGACATTGACCAAGTCAAGAATGAAGAAATTAGGTCTAAGGAGTTGGCTGAGCAAGACCCATTGACTGGACTGCTCAACAGGACTGCATTCGCGCATAAAGTTAATCAAATTATCCAACAGAATGGTTGTTCTGAACACGCATTCCTGATGTTAGATATCGATGGATTCAAGCCTCTCAATGATGCATTCGGTCATGCCGCTGGCGATCAAACACTTATCAACGTAGCAGGTATACTGCGCTCGTTGATACGTAGTGAAGATATAGTGGGCAGGCTAGGCGGAGATGAGTTCATGATTTTCCTTACTGATGCCACCTATAAAGCAGCAATAGAGAAGAAGGCTCGTGAGATATGTAATATGACACGCCGTGCATTCAATACGGGCGTATTCATCTCCTCAAGTATCGGTATTGCTACCTATCCACAGGACGGCCAGAACTTCGAGATGTTATACCATAACGCTGACAATGCGCTATATCGTGTAAAGGCTTCTGGCAAGGACAGTTTCGCATTCTTCAGCAGACAAGAGAGTAGTCATTACTAAACGACTACACTGATAATGATTCTATTAAACCAATGGTAAGACCACACATGCTCATTGTAGACAGTGACCAGTCAAGACGCACAAAACTAGAAGAGTTGTTTAAGAGCAAGCTCATAATCGATACTGCCAGTGATGGAGTGGTGGCATTGTCTCAACTGCGTAGAAACGGCGCTAACACGGCTGTAGTGCTGTTAGAACTAGATATGCCCGGTCTAGATGGATTCGCAGTTCTGAGCAAAATGAGTGAAAGTGCCGAAACTAAGGCTATCCCTGTGATAGTTATGATTGAGCAGGGACAAACAGACGATTATTTGCGCGCAATTCAAGCAGGTGCAGTTGACTACGTTCTGCGACCAATAGATACCGACTTATTACTGTTGCGTGTGGAATTAGCGCTGGCGAGAATAGATTCTGAGCGCAGACGTGCACAGAGTTATTATTCGCTCTTACAGAGTAATGAGGAGGCTAAATATCGCTCAGTATTACACTCCACATGCACAGTAGTCATTGAGTTGGACTGGGAAGCAGGAATATTCACTTATGATGATGATATTGCATTGCACATGGCAGGCATATACGATAGTCGCCCTCTATGGCAAATACTTACCGCTGACTGTGTGGCGACACCTGCAGATATTCAAGCAATGCGTCGTCTAGTCAACGAGATAGCTTGTGATGATACACGAGATAGTGGAGATTTGAATACGAAACTATTGACCCAGCAAGGCGATAAGCAATGGTTCTCTATGCATGTGTTCAAGCGCAAAGATAAATCCCAGTTATCGGTGAGGTTAATTATCACTTTCGTCAATATTAACGAAGAAGTAGTGGCAGAGGAAAAACTGCATTATCAGGCAGAGAAAGACGCACTGACAGGTCTATGGAATCGCTGTGCATTCTTTCAGAAGGCATACGATATGATACACTCCAAGAAACCCGGCTCTTATGCTATGGTATGCTTTGATTTAGACAACTTCAAGGTTATAAATGACCAGTATGGCAGTAAGAAAGGAGATGAAGTACTACGATTTATTGCAGACGTATTCAGTCAGACATTCGGTGGTGTGGGTGGTATTGTCAGTAGAATAGACGGCGATAACTTCGCAGTGATATGTCCTACCAGATATATCAAATCAACCAAACTCAATACTGCGCTGGACAGAATCAGCACATTCGACGGTTCTAATCCACCTATATCATTCAGTATCGGTTTGTATGCAGTAGATGACTTATCTCTGCCTATAAGTAGTATGTAAGACAGGGCAACACTGGCGCAATCCACAGTTAAAGGCAGATTCGACGTCCATGTGGCTTTGTACGAGGAGTCAATGCGTGAACGCCTATTGTACGAACAAGAGATTATCAACGAAATGAATACAGCCCTCGAAAAAGAACAGTTCGAAGTGTGGTTTCAACCTATATATAACCATAGTTCTGGCGCACGCGTAGGGGCAGAGGCGTTAGTACGCTGGAGACATCCGATACACGGACTGATACCACCTAATGAGTTAATACCCACATTCGAGCGCAACGGATTCGTATACGAACTGGATAAGTATGTGTGGGAAAGCGTATGTAAGTATCTACGCACTTGGCTTGACGAAGGCATTGATTCGTTGCTTGTGTCCGTCAATATATCTAGGTATGATTTGTTGAAGGATGACTTGTATGACGTGATAGTTGGATTAGTGAATAAGTATAATTTACCTATCTCTATGTTGCGCATAGAAATAACGGAGTCTGCATTTGCTAAGGATAATCGGCGAGTATTAGATGTTGTCAAGTTGTTCGTATACTATGGGTTTACCGTCGAGATAGATGACTTCGGTGTCGGTTACTCTTCGCTTAACACCCTCAAGGACGTGCCTGCGCAAGTACTCAAAATAGATATGAGTTTCCTTTCAACCCATTATGATGGCGCAAGTCAATCGGGTGAGCAACGTATCTCTCGAGGTGGCACGATACTGGAATCTGTTGTGCGTATGGCTAAATGGCTAGGAATGGCTGTTATTGCCGAGGGAGTTGAGACTGTCGAACAAGCCAACTACCTCAAGTCAATAGGTTGCGATTATGTACAAGGTTACCTATACGCAAGACCTATGCCCGCACACGAGTACATACAGCACATTGTTGGGGTGCGTAAGGAGGAAAAACTCCTTACTGTGGAATTAGTGGAGAACTATGACAATAATAAGTTCTGGGATCCAACATCTTTAGATACACTCGTGTTCAATACCTATGTGGGTGGCGCATGTATAATCGAGTTACATAACGACCACATAGAGATACTGCGTGCCAACGACAAGTTTGCCAAAATGGTGGGTGGAGAGAATTGCACTATTAAGGATATACTCAGTCTTAATTTGGAGGACCATATATGCGATCATTCACGTGAAACGTTTTTTGACAGTGTGCATGAGACGTTACGCACTTGTGAGGATGTGGTCTGCGAACTGCAATTTCTAGATTTGTACGAAAAAGGCAGAGAGACGTATCTGCATACGACTATGCGTGTTATTGCCAGAACAACTACTCGCAGTTTATTCTATATGGCTTGCTTTAATATCACACAACATAAACTGGCTGAAAGGCATAAGTTATTAGTACGACAGCAGTTACAAGCCATTATGTCTAATGTAGTGGGCGGTATCTCTGCTACTATAATTGACAACGACGGAAAAATCAATTTTATATTTGCTAACGACTACTTCTATTCAATGTTAGGATACACCGAGCAACAGTACCATAAGGAAGTTGATAATCCACTCGTTTTGGTTGTACCCGAAGACTTAGGGCGAGTTAAGAAAATAATATCCAGTCTTACATGAGCGGGTGATAAAGTTACATTCGAGTACAGAGCCATTAATCGCAACGGCAATATTGTTTACTTATATTCCAATGCAAGCCTTATAAGCATGGTTAATATCGATAAACCAGTGATGGTGTCCGTAGAAATGGATATTACAACAGAAAAACTAGCCGAGAATCACATTATACAACTGAACAAGAATCTTCAGACTATGATGGATGATATGCCAGGTGGATTCACACTGCTAAGGTTACTTAATGACGGCAATATAGGCGTAGAATATGTCAATGATAGTTTCTGTAATATGCGCGGTATGACTAGAGAGGAGATTATGTCGACTGAGCAAGACACAGCCATGAACGTTGTACATCCTGACGACCGAGAATTGGTACGCAGTGGTATCCATGAATTGATTGCCAGTGGTGAGACCAGAATGATAACGTATCGCCTGAGGCATGCAAACGGCAGTTATATACCGTTCAAGGCGCTAGTGCGCATTACCAAGAACGAATCAGGCGATATACTTCTTAATGTATATCATACAATATAAGTTAATACATAATTGTATTACAGGTGTGAAATGGAAGTGTTACAGAATATATACACAATTACCACCTGACTACTAATAAATATCGTCAATAACACCCTCTTGTTTCGTTAAATATACATAATAAGAGGGTGTCATAATATATATGCGACTAATATACACGCGGTTAGTTTCATAAGTGCGCTATCACATTATGTATTGATAATGACTGCGCTTTACAAAAATTATCTTAAGTGTTAGAATGAACGCATAGAGGTTAATTAATTATCAAGTCTATAGGACATAGTCCCCTTTATTGGCTATTGTCTATGCGAAGGAGTATTATATGACAGAACTAGAAAAAATGGAAAAAGGTCTTATATACGACTGTACTGATAGTGAGGTCCTTAATCTACAGACTCAATGCGTCAGTAATATGTCGGAGTATAACACTCTAGGACTGAATCAACAGGAGCGCATGGCGCAGTTACTAAGTGAGATGTTCGCTCGCGTGGGCAAGGACACCTGCATACTGCCACCCTTCTATGCTAACTGGGGAGGTGCGCATGTACACCTAGGCGAGAGAGTATTTGCCAATTATAACTTAACACTGGTAGATGACGGAAATATCTACATAGGTGACTATACTATGATAGGTCCTAATGTTACTATAGCAACAGCAAGTCATCCAATACTGCCAAATGCAAGAATGAAAGGATTACAATATAACGTAGATGTACATATAGGCAATAACGTATGGATTGGTTCTAATGCAGTGATACTGCCCGGAGTTCACATTGGGGATAATACCGTAATAGGTGCTGGATCAGTGGTAACACGTGATATCCCCAGTAATGTCATAGCAGTGGGTAATCCGTGCAAGGTGCTACGCATAATAGATACTGAGGGCATAGACTACGATAATTATATGGCGCATACACAGCAAGAGAAGTGACATGATAATCGTATAGGTGAATGGGAGCATAACAATGAAGCAAAAACCGAGGACAATCATAAGTAATCAACAATTTGACCAAGAAAGGGCGCTGTATAACCTAATGTACGCAGATATTAAGTCTTGTACATTCGCAGGGCCAGCTGATGGTGAGTCTGCGCTTAAGGAAGCAAGACATTTTTACATGCAGGACTGCCAGTTTTCCCTAAGGTACCCGTTGTGGCACGTAAAGGATTTTTCTGTTACTGACTGCCACATGGACGCACTAACGAGGGCTGCGCTGTGGTATGCAGATAATGGCGAGATAACACACAGCACATTAGGTGGCATTAAGGCATTAAGAGAGTGCAACAATATCAATTTATATAACTGTGAGATTAATTCTGCCGAGTTCGGCTGGAAAAGTCATCATATAACTGTTAAGGACTGTTCAATCACTGCCGAATACCTGTTTCTTGACTGTTCAAACGTGCGCCTTGAGAATGTACAGATGAAGGGTAAATATTCCTTCCAGTATATCAAGAATCTAGAGATAGTTGATAGCGTTCTGGATACTAAGGACGCTTTTTGGCACAGTAATAACGTAACTGTTCGCAACAGCACTATTAAAGGTGAATATCTCGCGTGGTTTTCTAGAGGTTTGACCTTGATAGATTGCAAAATAATAGGGACACAACCGTTGTGTTATTGTGATAACCTCACCTTAATCAACTGCACTATGGAAAAGTGCGACCTTGCTTTCGAGTATTCTAGCGTCAAGGCAGATATTATTGGCCACATAGATTCTGTTAAGAATGCTAGGTCTGGAATTGTGACTGCTGATAGTATCGGTGAGATTATTTGCGACCATACAGTGATGAAGTGTAATGCCAAGGTGTTAGTGCGCGGAAGCAACCGTTGATTATGCCGATATGCTAGTTAACTGTGAATATGCGCAAGTGTGGTGCGTCTTTGCGAGTAATAACTCCATACGATGAACTAAGTTAATTATAGATACTAAATAATGGTAACAACAAGCGCTATTTTCATAGAATAGCGCTCGTTTAATGCTAATATGTAGATGTCAATAGGGGGTAAATTACTATTGTGGCGTATGCTTATTACTGCTAGTGAAGTAAATCGGTATCAATAAGCGTGTTATCTGCCCAGTCACAACTATGTGTGATTATTTGGGCAATCTGCTCTAGATAGTCTTTATCAACAGAATCGAATCTATGTGTGTACGGACTGTCAAGGTCGAGTACTCCCACTACGTTCTGTCCTACTCTGAGTGGTATCACTATCTCTGCCTGTGAGTCAGTGTCGCAAGAGATATGACCTACGAACTGTTTAACATCATCAACAACTATGGTCTGGTTAGTTGCAACAGCCTTACCGCATACGCCCTTGCCTATATCTATATGTGAGCAGGCAACTTCGCCGATAAAGGGTGCAAGAGTTAGCTTATTGTCCTTAATCAAGTAGAATCCCGTCCAGTTGGTCTGTGGCAGACTATAATAAAGCAATGAACTAGCGTTGGCTAGATTACACAACGTATTCTTACTGCCCTCGAACAGCGAATTGAGTTGTCCGATTACGTACTCATACAGCGCTCTTTTGGCTTGAGGTAATTCTCTCTTATTCCTCATATATCAATATCTCCTCTGTAAATTACTGCGTGACCGTTATGCACGCTGGTATTATTCTATGCAACGGTTACCCATCCAGTCCAATCCTTTTGATAAGGTAGGGGATAGCTTGCTCGAACTTGACTCCATACCAATGCGATTTGTCGCCCATGGTACGCTTGATGCACTCGACAGTATAATCGACTGCTACCTGTCCTGCCTCCATAAGGCTAAGACCCGAGAGTAATGCACCGGTAAAACTGCTTGCCCATACGTCGCCCGTGCCGTGCATCTCAACATCAATTCTGTCCTGGAAGTAATAAGATATATTGTCCCGTTGCCTGTCGTATACGGCTATGCCCAGTTTGCCCTGCTCGAAACTAACTCCTGTAAGTACCACATCTGCAGTGGTCAATCTGTCGAAACTGCGTAGTAATCTCTCGATATATGCCTTATCATAGCCACTCTCTACATAGTCTACCCCCAGTAGGAAACTGGCTTCGGTCATGTTGGGTACAACTACGTCTGCTTGGGAGATAAGTTGACTCATAGCGCGAGCAAACTCCATGGTAAACCCTTTATAGAGTTGACCCTTATCTGCCATAACGGGGTCTATAACTACCTTAATACCCTCGTGCCAAAAATCCTTGATGATGTTGCTGATGTGCGCTATCTGATCAAAACTACCTATGTAACCAGTATAAATGGCGTCAAAACCTATCTTCTCCTTCTTCCAGTGTGCGCTAATTCTGGGAATCTCGTCAGTTAAATCCATAAATGTGTAATTGGTAAATCCTGCAGTGTGGGTAGATAATACTGCTGTGGGCAGTACACAACACTCTATGCCCATGGCTGAGATTATGGGAAGTGCCACCGTTAGTGAACATTGTCCCACGCAGGAAATGTCTTGTATAGTAACAAGTCGTTTATTCATGTGTAATTACTCCTTACTGATGTTGTTAAACATTATAAATGTTTATATAATGTTTGTCAACACTGTTATTGTTTATTATTGCTTTTGACCGTCATTCGTGTTATAATGCATTGGTGCCAAGTGGTCCTATCTGAACGCATACTGGTATAAACTGACAGGACACTTGCGCTAAATCTATGTAAACGAGGCATACAATATGCACTCATTCCTACTGGCAGTCAATGGGGTACTGCCAATTATTATTCTAATAGCATTAGGATACTTTCTTAAGAGATACAATGTTGTCAATGATAATTTTGCGTCAGTTGCCAGCAAGGTATGTTTCAAGGTGTTATTGCCCTGCACATTATTCGTCAATATATATAGTGTGGAGCGATTGTCCAATATCAACTGGGTATACATATTATTCTGCGTCGTTGCTGTGCTCGCGCTGTTTTGTATAGGGCTACTTATCTCCAAGTATGTCGCTCAACACAATAACCAAAGGGGCGTGTTGACAATGTCGGCATTTCGCTCTAACTCGGTTATTATAGGACTCAATCTGGTCATTTTCTTATACGGAACGGAAGGTGGAGCATATATGTCCGCCTCTCTCGCATTCATTATACCATTATTCATTGCGTTATCCGTTACCTCTCTGTCTATGTTTAGTGAACAAGGGGAAAGGGTAACAGTGGGTTCCGTTATTAAGCGCATTATCAAGAATCCTCTAATTATCGCTATCGCTCTAGCATTCGTTGCTCTTGGTGTAAGAAGCATGTTGATTCGCTGGGGCGGTACGTTCAGACTGTCCAACATAGATTTTATCTATGATAGTATTAGCACGCTCGGTTCTGTTACTACCCCCCTTGCATTGATAGTGCTGGGTGCGCAATTCAAGTTCGAGAGTGCTCGTCACTTGATTAAGCAAATAAGCGTGGGCGCATTACTGAGGCTGGTCGTTTCGCCCTTAATGGTATTCTGTGTTGCGCTAATATTCTTTCCCTCATTTGGCAAGATAGAGTATGCATGCCTATTATGTCTATTCGCCTCGCCTAATGCAGTTACTAATGTGATATTGACAAGTGAACTAGGTGGCGATGAACAGTTGGCAGGACAACTGGTCGTGTGGACAACTGTCTGCTCTTTTGTTACGCTGTTCGTCTACATATTCACATTTAGCCAATTAGGCATCATATAGGATAGGTTTATTTACATTTTGAAGGTGTCTAATGTTAATAATCGCGACAGAATATAAATGAGTAACCTGCTAACGTAAACGCAACGCAAGAAAACAATGCATTATATATCGTAAATTATGTTATAGTATACATAGACTCAAGCAAATCAAATAAATTGTATAAGAATACCCGAAGCATTATACAGCGTTAGTTAGAATAACCCAATTAACTACACAATGAGTATTCTGTTACGCTATTAAGCAGACTCAAGCAAATCAATACAACCATACACATCACATAACATAAGTATGAATAATATCTATCAACCACAACAATTATATCATGGCAGTAACATAGGTGGACTCCAAGTGCTAGTACCCTCAATCTCTACTCACGGCTCACCCTATGTGTACTTGACCACCAACTATGAGGTAGCATTAATATATACAGTGAGGACTGTGGAACAGTTTTATAGTAAACTAAGGATACCTAAGCCCACTGACTGCTACACATTCTATCCTTATGGATTCAACAAGAATGGTAAACTTGTCATTCATGAGTATTATCCTGACGCTTTTGATGACATATATGGTAAACAGAGTGGGTACGTATATACCTGCACTACACCTAGCGACTGCCATAACCCCACTAATATAGGGTGTGCTCTAGTCAGCAGTCAATCTGTTAGCGTGTTGGACTGTGTGTACGTGGCAGATGTAGGCGAAACCTTACTGAGGGCAGAAAGAGAGGGAAAACTTATCATAATGAGATATGACCAGACGCCTCAATCAACTAGACAGGTGCTAGATGATATGATTAGACAGGACATTAAGAGCGCTCAAGAGAGTAATAGCGACAATTTGATATACTTCAGGAGCAAGTTTCCACACCTTTTCGAGATAGTATGAATCAAGATATATTAGTAGACATAATCAATATAGGAGCTAACGGCGAGGGAGTGGCCAAGTATGACGGACGGACGGTATTCATTCCGTATACCTGTGTGGGGGAGAAGGTCAGCGCCAAAGTTACTCACGCCAATAAGAACGTGGCTTTTGCTACGCTTACGAAGTTAATTACGCCTAGTGATGACAGAGTATTACCAGAGTGTAAACTGTTCGGCAAATGCGGTGGCTGTCAACTTCAACACATCAACTATAATCAACAGCTGATAATTAAGGCCAACAGTGTAGTCAACACTTTTAGAAAAGTAGGCAACATTGATATAGATATGCCCACAGTGGTACCCTCTCCATGTCAGTACCACTATCGCAATAAACTGGTGCTCCCCATTGTACAAGGCGACAACGGGATAGAAATGGGGTTCTTTGCTCAGGGCACGCATAAGGTTATTCCGTTAAGTAGTTGTCCTCTGCACGGACAGTGGGCGACTGATGTAATAGATGTGGTCAGGCAGTTTGCTAATCAATATGGTATAAGTGGGTATGATGAATGCAGTGGCAAAGGGGTACTAAGACACCTAGTTGTACGCAAGACTAATAACATCAGCGTTACACTAGTTATCAATTCCGACCAACTACCACACAGTCAACAGTTACTGGCTATGTTGACTGAGAGGGTAGGCGAGTGCAACTTGTACTTGTCAATCAACACTAAGCGCAACAACGTGGTGCTGGGCGAAAAGTGCATTATGGTAGGGGGGACGCCCAGTACTGTAGATATATTGGGTTATAATTTTAATGTGTCTCCTTATAGTTTTTTGCAAGTTAATGACGCTGTCAGGGACTATATGTACAGTACTGTACGGCAGTTAAGTGAAGGTAGTGCAATTACCCTGATTGATGCTTACAGTGGTGTAGGGGCCACATCCTGCCTTCTAGCGAGTGGTTACTCACATGTGTATGGTATTGAGATAGTCAAGCAGGCTACTATAGACGCTGATTGTCTGGCTAGTAAATATGGATTATCTCACAAGATAACCAATCTTAACGGCGACTGCAGAATGCTCTTGCCACAGTTACTTGAGCGACTAGTTGGTAGCGATGATGTCAGTAGGCCAACAGCACAACCTAATGCGACAATAATTGACTCCATAGATAGTATGAACAGTTGCAACTCACAGGATAATGTCGCACAGTCTATTGATTGTATTGTTGCCCGCGGAAGTTCAGTAACGGGCAATACTACCTGCATTAACAATGACGACCTTATTAAGCACAGTGCGTTAGATAGACCGAATACCATTGAGCATAGTGTCAACACTGATAGTAGCGGTTCGTCACATACTCAAGCCAATTCATGCATAGTGGTCAATACTCACGAGCAACTTGGTGACCAAGGTAGTACGGAAGACGGACAATGCCAATGTAACCTGTTGTCGGCAGACAGTAATAACACTATCAGCAGTGGTAGGGCAGACCATATTACTGTGTTACTTGATCCACCACGCAAGGGCTGTGATAAAGAGATAATAGACAGTCTATGTCGCTATAAGCCCTCTCGCATAATTTATATTTCGTGCAATCCCTCTACACTAGCAAGGGACATAGCACCATTACTGAATGACTACACCATATCCACCCTGCAACTATTCGACCTCTTTCCCCAGACCAGCCACGTCGAGACGGTAGTATTGATGTCAAGGGCAAAAGATTGAATGTACAAAAAGCCCAGTAAATAAGCCATTTCTATGGCTTTGCGATTTTCAAAATGTACACTCAAAACGTGATTTTGCTTGTTCATGGGAATAAGTCTATCCGGTCGGATTCTGTTCGTGAGAGGACAGGATTGATAACGGGCTTTCACGACAGGACAGAATAGATGTTTTGCGTTTTTGGGGCTTGGTGAGAGTACAGGATAGATGTTTTTTGAGTTTTGGCGTATGCGTGGGAACAGGTCTATATTGGGCTTTATTTTATATTGAAGAGTAAAAACGAAAGGAGCGAATGGCTAAATGGAGTTATGGATTGCATTAATAGGAACGTGCACAGCTGTTATTACTATAGCTTTGACCAATTACTATGCTAAAAGGAATCAACTCAAATTTGAAGAGCGAAAGTTAAAGGAACAATATTATACTACCTTTATTGAAGCGGTAAGCAATAGTGTAATTTCTAACCATGCCGAGCAGACACGAGATGCTTTAGCTGATGCACAAAACAAATTATTACTTGTTGGAAGTCCAGAAGTTGTAAAGGATTTAATGGTTTTTCATGATTATGTTAAGCCTTCTGCCACCAATTTTACAGTTGAGAAACATGATGAACTACTCACTGCATTGTTAAAATCGATGAGAAAAGACTTATTTAGTAATAAAGATTCAAACAAAAATTATCCAACGATTCACTTAACAGGTAAATCAAATTCTCGAAAATAGAAAATACATATTTCATTGTTAAGGAGGGAATTTATAATGAGTATAGCCGATGATTTTATAGCTGACGAGTATTCTCTACAAAGTGGAGTGATATCCTGTAAGTAGAGTCGACAGACACCCAAAAAACTGATAGAATAAAAGTCAGAAGAAAGGTGTCAGAAGATGAATAAGTACAGCAAAGAATTTAAAGAAGAGGCCTTGAATTTGTCCGATGAAATCGGCGTAAAGAAGGCGGCAAGTCAGCTTGGCTTGCAATATTACACCCTTGCCGAGTGGCGAAAGAACCGTAAAGCTGTCACAAAGCTGCCGGATCCGGCAACCAATGCCGAACAAAGAGCACGTATTCGTGAGCTTGAACGGGAAAACAACGAACTGCGCCAGGCAAACGAGATATTAAAAGATGCACTCGGTTTTTTCGCAAAAGACCGGAAGAAGTAAAAACGAGTGAGCGGCATCTGTTCATTGCTGCGTTCCGAAACCGTTACCCGGTAAGCCTGATGTGCCGTGTTCTGAAAGTCAGTGAATCCGGTTATTACAGATGGCTGCGCAACCGTGAAAAGCAGAATGGACGGAGTCTTCTCCTGGTCAAAATCAAAGAAATTCTCTCAGAGCATCCGGATAACGACAACTACGGTGTCAGAAGAATGCAAACGGCATTAAAGCAAAATGGAATAGATATCAGTCTGAGGACTGTTTACCATACAATGCAGGAAAGCAGCCTCATTCATCATCAAAGACGACCGCACGGCATTACGAAAGCGACAACCGAAATACAGGAGCAAGAGAACCTGATCAGGCGTGATTTCAGTGCCGATACGCCGTATATAAAGCTTCTGACGGACATTACCGAAGTACCGTGTTCAGATGGTAAATTGTATGTATCTCCGATTATGGACTGCTTTTCAGGAGAAATATTGACTCTTGAAATGCGCGACAATATGAAGAAAGAGCTTTGCATCGACACGGTGAAAAGTCTTTGTCGACGGCATAAATTGTCAGATGGAGTCATTCTCCACAGCGACAGAGGAAGCCAATATACAAGTGAGGCATTCCGGAACGAGCTGTTGAAAAACGGCATCACGCAGAGCCTCAGCGGTACCGGGCATTGCTTCGACAATGCCAGAATGGAAAGTTTTTTTGCTACCTTGAAAAAGGAAAAGCTATACCGGATGCCTACATACCATATGACACGGGAGCAAGTCAAGACAATCATTTTCCGATATGTATTTGTCTATTACAACAATGTCAGAGTATATACGAGGAATCCGCTCGGATTGCCGCCGGCTAAATACCGGGAATGGATCACACAGACGGCTGGCCATCCGGCGGCATGACTACCGTGTGGTATACACCGCGCGAACCCGTTTTTCCTTCGTTCCGCTACGCTCCACTTCATAAAAACGGGTTCAGCCTGCGAGCATTTCTGCAATATCAGATTTTGGGTCTACTTTCGACTGCACATTTCTTGACATTTCCATTATACTAATCCAGTATTGAGTTGAGGTTGCTTAATCCACGTGATGTTGTTACAACAAGTACCCTGTCACCTTGTTGTAGATAATCATCGCCTGAGGGGATTATTGTAACCTTATTGCGTATAATTGCCGCGAGTAATAGGTTGGGGATAGTTTTGATATTTTTGAGTGGGATATTAAGTGCGCCAAAATCGTTTTCGACAGTAAACTCGACTGCCTCGGCCTTATCACCAATGATACTAGATAACTTATTGATGCCTGAGCGACCGTGTTTATCCCTTACATAGCGCACTATCTGGTCTGCGGTGTATCGTTTAGTCGATACCACACTGTCTACCTCTGTATTCTGTAACATTTTGTAGTAGTCTGCTTTATCAACGTTAGCGACTACTCGCTTGACATTAAGGCTGTGTGCGTACATGGCTAAAATAATGTTCTGTTCATCCAACCCGCACTGGCACACAACAGCGTCCATACTATCTATATCTTCCTCCAATAACAACTCTTGATTGGTACCATCGCCCAGAATAATGTTGGGCTTATGCAACAATTGACTTAATCGCCTGCATTTATCTGGATTTATCTCAATAATCTTGACATCTACTGACGATTTCTCGAGCTCTTGCGCTAGGTAGTATGCCACCCTGTTGCCACCTATTATCATTAATCTCCTGCACCATCTATCCTCTGTAAGTTTGGCTAGTAGTGGCGACATATCATTTTTTGATGCAGTTAGATATATTCTATCTCCCTGTATAAGCGTTAAATTACCGTCCGGTATAATTGTCTGTTCCTTGCGAAGCACTATGCACACCAAGAACTTCTGTATAAATTGAGCCTGTAAGTCCTTGAGCATTATGCCATCCAGTCCGGACTCTGGCGACACCTTGATTTCTGCCAACTCGACTTGGCCGTCAGCAAATGGTTCGATAGATATTACTGCGCTATGGCGAAGTAATCTGGCTATGCCCAGAGCAGTCTCATACTCTGGATTCACGAGCATACTGAGTCCTAGTTCTTTGCCTTGGAATAGAGTAAAGTATTCGGGGGTACGCACCCTTGCTATGCTGTCTTTGGCTCCGAGCTTTTTGGCTACCATACAGCACAGTATGTTAAGCTCGTCCATGGGAGTATAGGCTATCAGTAGATCTGCACTGTCAACTCCTGCCTCTGTCAATACCTCATGTGCTGCACCGTTGCCGAGAATACACATTACGTCATACTTGTTCAACATATACTCTAATTGTTTAGGGTCATTATCTACTACTATCAGGTCGTGACCTTCGCCAACTAGTTGAACAACTAATTCTCTGCCACGTTACCTGCGCCTACAATAATAATTCTCATGTTTTTACCTTATTTAGTCATCTTATCATCTTTGGCACCGATAGGCAACTTCTTTGTCATAAATTGTGTGCGTACATAATTCTGACAGATAATTGTATTACGATAGATTATAATTCATTTATCAATTATTCCTTTGCATATCGATAATAGACTCAATGTAAATACCCCTTGTCAGTCATTGATTAATTGAGCACACAGTGTCTACGGATATACACATATTATTAGCATGTATAAAAAAATGTTGAATATTGGTTCCAGAATTAACCATGCAATTATTCATAGCTGGCACTAGATTATATCTTGTCATTGACTGACCGATGGAAGATACCGTTACACTGCATGACTAAATACACGTAACATGACTATATACGCATAATTTGTATATATTATAAATAGTTGCTCGGAGATAGCATGAACAGCATTATTGATAATAATTATTAAGAGGATGAATGATTATAGACTATAAGTTAGGCATAATCAGTCATGAGTAATGTTGTACGCTAAAAAAACCCTTTATTGATAATAATTATTAAGAGGATGAATGATTATAGACTATAAGTTAGGCATAATCAGTCATGAGTAATGTTGTACGCTAAAAAAACCCTTTCGCACAGTTGTGCCATATTAGTGATTATGTCATACAACATTCCCTTTAACTGTCGGTGTTAAGATTCTTATTGGCATATTCGCTGGGGGAGAGTCCTAATCTCCTCTTGAACATGCGAGAAAAATACAGTGGGTCATCATAGCCACACATCTCGGCAATCTCACTGACGTTATGACCATTAATACCCTTTGCGCGCAGTAGATTGCACGCTGATTTCATACGTGTATCTATGAGAAACTCTAGTGGAGTAACACCTATCTCCTGCTTGAACATCTTGCGCAAGTAGTCATAACTAATGGGTAATCTGTTAAGCGTGTCGTCTAGTCTAAAGGAGCAATCTGCGAAGTTCATGATAATCTCCTTCTTTATGACGTCCACCTCTGGCGTATATGGAGTAAAGTTATGTAAATTGACAATGTACGCCACGAGCAGATCGCCAAGTGCCGATAAGAGAATATTCTTATGTATAAGGTCGCTGTTAGCGTAGAGGTACATTTCGTTACACACGTTGAGTATTCTGCGGTCATCGTCATCGTGTACTAGGATACTGTTATTAAATGGGAATGATATGCTGTCAATGGCAAAGAATATGTTGGCGAATCCGCTATCGCTAGTATTATAATGTCTGCAGAACGGTGGTATAACAACTATGTCGTTCTTATTATATCTTATCTCCTCGCCGTCTTCGAATACGAAACGTCCGTTACCACTTGTGCAGTATACGAACTCCCATGTATTGTGTTGGTGCATAAGGACGGTGTACGCACGGCAGTGTTTACCTGCAAGTAATATCTCGCTCATGTTATCGCCCCCGATAGTATTATTATTGCAGTGTACCATAACTAATATGTTTTGTCCATAATCACACTGCATATTCTGTCATAACAGCGCACTCATTGGCACATTAATACTATGGAAGGTAATGAGTAATAGATTAATTGGATAGGCTCGTATTAATGCGCAACTTACGGACATTCTATAAACTATTCCTCGTTGTTACATTAATACTATGGCAAAAAATAAGGATTTTTTGGATAGGCATGGGCAAATCTGCTAACTTACTCATATTTGTCATAACAGCGCCCTCGTTAGTACATTGATACTATGGCAGGTAATATGTATGTATATTAATCGGATAGGCTCGTATTAATGCGCAACTTACTAACGTTAAGTAATTGTTCCTCGTTGTTACATTAATACTATGGCGAAAAAACATGGATTTTTTGGATAGGCATGGGCAAATCTGCTAACTTACTCATATTTGTCATAACAGCGCCCTCGTTAGTACATTAATACTATGGCAGGTAATATGTATGTATATTAATCGGATAGGCTCGTATTAATGCGCAACTTACGGACATTCAGTAATAATGCCCTCATTATAATGGTAATGCTATGACAGGTAATATGTATATAGGATAGTCGGTAGGTATAGATTACTGTGCTAACTCATGCAATATTAATATGATTATTTGCTCAAAAACTGTTGACATGGACAATGTAATATAGTATATTATTAATAATGATAATCATTATTAATATTATCAACGAGAGGTAATCAGTGATTAAGTCTTCACACCAACGCGATATCATACTCCATGTCATCACTGACAGTTGTGATCACCCCAATGCAGAGATGGTACTTGAACGAGCCAAGGACATACTCCCCTCAATCAATCTAGCGACAGTCTATCGCAATCTTGATTTGTTATCAAAAAAAAGGGATATCCTGCGCATAAGCATGGGCAACGGTGACAGATTCGATCACACTGTTATTCCTCACGCACATTTTCATTGCCTTACCTGTAACCGAGTGTTCGATATAGACTCGGTTAACATTGATAATTTGATTGAGGACACGCAAGTGCACCATAACTGTGTAGTCGATGGGGTAGATATAGTGCTTAATGGCTACTGCTCTGCCTGTACTGCCAAGAAGAACAACTAGCGAGCACACACACAGCCTATGAACGGAGAATTACACGTGATAATGTGGATAACTGACCTTAATTAGAGATAATATCGATAACGGATAGAAGATACTATATGGCTAATAGATATGAATTTACGTACGTGATATTACCACTCTTAACAACAGATGATAACTGTGTAGTCGATGGGGTAGATATAGTGCTTAATGGCTACTGCTCTGCCTGTACTGCCAAGAAGAACAACTAGCGAGCACACACACAGCCTATGAACGGAGAATTACACGTGATAATGTGGAT
>JAQVWG010000002.1:276589-292298 GCA_028698585.1 Clostridia bacterium
AACTGACCTTAATTAGAGATAATATCGATAACGGATAGAAGATACTCTATGGCTAATAGATATTAATTTACGTACGTGATATTACCACTCTTAACAGCATATATTAACTGACACTTAATTAGAGATATATCACTAACCGATAGACAAATACTATATGGCTAGTAGTTATAGTCTAATGTACGTATCAACAACACTCTTAACAACCAAACTATTATAAAAATAAAGGAGAACGATTATGGAATTAAAAGGAAGCAAGACAGAAAAGAATCTACAAGAGGCATTTGCAGGCGAGAGTCAGGCACGTAACAAGTACACGTATTTTGCCGGTGTCGCCAAAAAAGAGGGCTACGAACAGATAGCCGAACTGTTCCTTAAGACGGCAGAGAACGAAAAAGAACACGCTAAACTATGGTTCAAGGCACTGGGCGAGTTAGGCACGACTGCCCAGAATCTGTTCAAGGCAGCAGCAGGTGAACATGGTGAATGGACGGATATGTATGAGAGGATGGCCACAGAAGCCGAGGAAGAGGGGTTCATGGCACTTGCTCAGCAATTCAGGGGTGTTGCTAGAATTGAGCGTCAACACGAGGAGAGATATCTAGCATTACTTGCTAATGTCAATAAGAATGAGGTGTTCATTAAGGTTGATGAGCAGACTTGGGAGTGTCGCAACTGCGGGCACACCGTTGTAGGTAAGAATGCGCCCAATATATGTCCTGTATGCATGCATCCACAAAGCTATTTTGAAGTAAAAAAGGAAAATTATTGATAGGACAACAACCGTTTTTTTGCCGAATTGTGCATATAGCTCAAGTGCGTACACAGACAGACAGAGATATATAACTTGATTAATTTACCCTCACCATATTTGCGCACACTCTATTCGATATATGCACGAAAAGTCGGGCAAAAATGTGACACTAGTTTCATATAATTATTCTATCGCATATAATCGATTTTACCCTCTATCCTGATAGGTAGGGGGTAATTTTATGATAATATTTTGTCCGAATTTGACATATGGTAGTTGTTTTGCTTGACAGTTGACAATTAGAGCAATATAATTAATCTGACGGAAAAGTGGCTTGTCAATCCGACAAGCGAGAAGGAGCAATTATATGAACAAAGTTGCAGTTATTATGGGTTCCGACAAGGACCTACCCATTATGGAAAAAGCCATAGAAGTGCTTAAACAGTTCGAGGTACCATTCGAAGTTCATCTGTACTCCCCACATCGCACATGCGATAAAGTTATAACATTCGCTCAAGGCGCTAGAGCACAGGGATTCGGCGTTATTATTGCAGGAGCTGGTAAGGCAGCCCACTTGGCAGGCACGCTGGCAAGTAACACCACTATACCAGTGATAGGCGTACCAATCAGTTCTGGTGTAATGGATGGTATGGACGCGCTGTTATCAACAATAATGATGCCCAGAGGTATCCCAGTGGCTACTATATCTATTGATGGCGCTGAGAATGCTGCACTGCTGGCTATACAGATACTGGCCATTACAGACATGACCCTGCAACAAAAACTGGAATTGGCACGAGATCAATACAGAATGATTGTTCTTGCTAAGGACGGTAGCATAGGGCAGAAGTACAACACTTAACAACGCTTCTGGCATATAATAACACACCAGAGTTGTGTTAATTGCCGTGTAATGTACCGTGCCCAATGCGTATAAGGACATGTTGGTGTCGTTATCTGGGCGCAATAGTGTGCCGACAAGTAACGCCACTGTATAGTAATAATACTGTACGACACAGCACTTGATAAGGCACTATTGTAGTTGTCTACTGTGTATGTTTATCTCCCACAAAAGGTCGAGTATTGACTATGCTGTAGGGCAAACTATGGCATAATACGTGGTTGTTAGTTCGACATAATAACCATTGATTGTACACAATCAAGTTGGAGCAAAGGACAGACAGCGCATATACTAGGTGAATTAGCATAACTGGGTTAATTAGTAGCAGAGTCAGTGTTCAGCTTAATACAGTTACTACAAGTGACGATTATGTCGGTGCGAAAATAAACAGGAATTATACGGTTGGCATTTGCAGATATCGTTCTTGTTAACACAATCACGATATCAAGCAGAGTGCTGACCATTATATAAGACACAGGATACACTATAAGCGTTCTGTTATGGCGACATTACTGTTAATGCACCAATAGTGAGTAATCCGATGTGCGTTATCAATAAATGCATATAATGTTAATCTATAAGAGGTATTAAGTATGAAAAAGGTGTTTTTTACAGAAACAGTCCTAAGAGACGCCAACCAGTCATTGATAGCAACTCGTATGCCGTACAGTGTGTTCGAGCCCATACTGTCAACTATGGATAAAGCCCACTATTATTCAATAGAGTGTTGGGGTGGGGCAGTATTCGACTGCTGTTTACGGTTTCTCAACGAGGACCCGTGGGAAAGGCTGGCTAAGATTCGCTCAGCTATGCCTAACACGCAACTACAGATGTTACTGCGTGGGCAGAATCTGCTGGGCTACAAGCACTATCCTGACGACGTGGTGCGCAAGTTCGTCGCCAAGTCGATAGAGAATGGCATAGACATTATTCGTATTTTTGATGCCCTTAACGACATCCGCAATTTGGAGACATCTGTGGATGAGGCGCTCAAAAGAGGGGCAAAAGTATCTGGTACTATCAGTTATACCACCAGTCCTGTTCATACTATCAAGGCATTCGCACAGTTAGCTAAACAGATGGAGGAGATGGGCGTACACACTATCTGCATTAAGGATATGGCAGGCGTGATGAGTCCTCAAGAGGCATTTGACCTAGTCAGTGCTATCAAGTCAACCGTTAAACTGCCCATTGTATTACACACACATAGCACCACGGGATTGGCATATATGACTTATCTTAAGGGTATAGAGGCAGGCGTAGATGTAATTGACACAGCTACTTCATGCTTCTCTGGTGGCACTAGCCAGCCAGCTACAGAGACTCTCAACTATGCACTCACGCAGATGGGTTATCATAGCGACCTAGATACAGATGTTATTTGTCAAGTCAACGAGTTTTTCAAGAAATACCGTGATGATTGTCTTAAGACGGGGTTGCTTGACGCTAGGGTAATGACTACAGATACAGACGCACTTAACTATAAGGTACCCGGTGGTATGCTGTCTAATCTAGTATCTCAACTCAAGGCACAGAATGCTATGGATAAGTTCGATGCAGTATTAGAGGAAGTGCCTAACGTACGTAAGGATTTAGGCTATCCTCCGCTGGTTACGCCTATGAGTCAAATGGTTGGCGTTCAGGCAACATCTAACGTGTTAATGGGCGAACGATATAAGAATATAGGTCGTGAGGTTAAGGCATACATTAGAGGTGAGTATGGTACACCGCCAGCACCAATTGACGCAGAGATTACCAAGAAGGCTCTAGGGGACGAAAAGCCTATTGAGGGCAGATTTGCCGACACGTTAGAGCCTCTGTTCGAGCTAACTAAATCCGAGCACCCGCAGTGGAATGAACAAGACGCGTTGAGTTATATACTTTTCCCGCAGGTTGCCCAACACTACTTCGACAACAAGAATAATCCACAATCGACTCAGTCTGTAACTACACAATCCTCTACACAGTCGACAACAACGGTCAAAACTCAACAAAAAGTGGTCAAAACGGTATCATATACCCTTACCAGAATGCAGGAGGACAAAAAATGATACACAATACACTATGGTCAATATCACTGGCACAGAGCATAGGACTGGGTGACGCAGGTATTATAGGCATCGTAGGTATAGTATTGGTCATGCTTGTCATCGGTTTGCTGATGTATATAGTCAAATTGTTGTCATGCATTGTGCGCAAGGTGGAGAATGGAAGAGAGTCGGCAGTAAAGGCCATCCAGTCTAAAGGGCAGGTGGAATTAACCAATGTCAGTGAGGAAGACGCAGCACTGATTATGGCTATCGTAGCAGATAGGAGTAGTGTTCCACTTAACCATATCAAGTTCGTTAGCATTAAACTGTTGGAGGAAAATAAATGAAGTACAGAGTAGACCTTAATGGCAAAATATACGAAGTAGAAGTAGAGGAGGGTAACGCCACCCTGCTTAAGACCGTTGCCGTTGAGCAGATAGATACAGGTGATAAACAAAAGACTGTGGTGGTTACGCCAGCAAGCGAGCATGCTCAGGAAAACAGTGGCGAAGTGGTCAAGGTCAAGTCTCCTCTACCTGGACAGATAACTGCTGTCAAGGTGGAAATTGGTCAGATAGTCAAGAAGGGCGAAGTGCTAGTAATTATAGAGGCGATGAAAATGGAGAGCGAGATTGTGGCACCGTCTAGTGGTAAGATTGTTGGTATTCATGTCAAGAGCAGCCAAGCCGTACAGACGGCAGACTTGTTGGTTGAGATAGAGTAGGCGGTTGATATGAGCGATTTTTTTGTTAAACTAACAGAGTTATGGACCGATAGTGGCATATATGCATTCTTTACTGCTGAGCCATTAAAACTAGTTATGATTGCCATAGCGTGCTTGTTACTTTTCCTAGGAATTGTCAAAAAGTATGAGCCACTATTACTTGTTGGGATTGCTTTCGGCATGTTACTATCCAATCTGCCCAACAGTAATGTATATACTCCCAGTCTGTGGAGTCAGGCGGAAATAAATTATGCGACTGTACTACAACAGGGCGGGCTTATAGATATTCTGTATATAGGCGTTAAGACCGGCATATACCCATGCTTGATTTTTATGGGCGTGGGGGCTATGACAGATTTTGGCCCGCTGATTGCATCTCCTAGGTCGTTTCTACTTGGTGGAGCAGCCCAGATAGGTATCTATTTGGCATTCTTTGGCGCAATACTACTCGGATTTAATGGTAATCAGGCAGCATCTATAGGTATTATCGGTGGTGCAGATGGCCCAACCGCTATTTGGCTGACTAAATCGCTAGCGCCAGAATTATTAGGACCTATAGCAATTGCAGCATACTCATACATGGCGCTTATACCGGTAATTCAACCGCCGTTGATGAAACTATTAATAACGCAACAAGAGGGCATGATTGAGATGCCACAGACAAGGAATGTCAGCAAAGCAGAAAAAGTTATTTTCCCAATTGCGATTACCATAATAACCAGTCTATTATTACCCTCTGTTGCACCGTTACTAGGTTGTCTTATGTTCGGCAATTTGCTAAAAGAATGTGGTGTAACAGGCAGACTGTCCGATACTGCGCAGAATGCACTAATGAACATTATCACCATTATGCTAGGTATATCCGTTGGTGCAACGGCAACTGCAGAGGTATTCCTTGATTGGGGTACTCTGGGAATAATTGTATTAGGTCTGTGTGCATTCGTATTATCAACAGTAGGTGGACTATTGCTGGGTAAACTGATGTGTTGGATAACCAAAGGTAAAGTCAATCCGTTAATCGGTGCCGCAGGTGTATCTGCTGTACCAATGGCTGCGAGGGTTGTGCATAACGAAGGCATAAGGCGTAATCCTAACAACTATCTGTTAATGCACGCTATGGGACCTAATGTGGCAGGCGTAATCGGTTCGGCTGTTGCCGCAGGATTCCTTATGGCAATATTCGGCTAATTAACGCACCGTGTAGAGTCGGGGATAATATGGATATAGTGGATAATCAAATGACAATAGATTTACGTCAACAGGGCATATCTATGCCCTGTTTTTGTTATATTGAATTAGCGTCTACCAACGACACTGCAAAACAATTAAGTACTACCTATGACAAGTATGTTGTATTGTCTAGATATCAAAGCAAGGGCAGAGGTAGATATAACAGGTCATTCCTATCGTCAAGAGATAAGGGTGTATATATGAGTTACTGTTATAATGTGCCTATGAATGTGGATTGTTCCACTTTATCTGCCGTTGTCAGCCTTGCAGTTAGTAAATTACTCAAATTAGAGTATGGAGTAGACTCTACAATCAAGTGGCCTAATGACGTCCTAGTTGAAGGCAAAAAAATCTGTGGCATACTAAATGAGAATATAGTCAATCAGCACAGTAGACTTATTGTGCTCGGTCTAGGACTAAATGTTAATTACTCTATGCAAGAATTGAGTGCCATAGATAAACCATCAACCTCTCTCAATATGCACACCATGCGTTCAATTAGTATGCAAATAATCACTGCTCAACTAATTAACTACGTTGACGCCATTGTTAATCAGTACAACAGTTATAGTCGCCCACTTATACAGCAATATAAGAGTCAATGTGACATAGTGGGCAAGCGCATAGGATATGACAATGGCATATATACTGTTGTAGACATTACCGATAACCTGTCATTAGTTGTTAGTAACGGCACAACGTCACGCACTATTAACTATGGCGAAATAGTCCTTACGCAGTAGTAATTAATCTATTAGTTGAGCCAATAGGGCATCACCAATTCTCTGTTATTAGTTGTTAGTAACGGCACAATGTTACGCACTATTAACTATGGCGAAATAGTCCTTATGCAGTAGTAATTAATCTATTAGTTGAGCCAATATGCCCCCAAAATAGAACAATAATCTATTTATTTTTTTAACGCAAATTGCGTTCATTTTTATTGACAGCAGTAGTGCAAAATGCTAAATTGATATAACAGTATCATTGCGCCATCTAATTGTGGCAAGGGTGATGGCATTACTAATTATGACACAAGAGAAACCCACAACGAACAAGAATAACAAAGATAGTATTTTTAGCCTCATCAAGAGCCCTTATATCCGTCATTTCTTCAAGAAATACTGGTTGAGGTACTTGATTGGTATTTTTTTTCTACTCACTATCGACATCGCTCAGACTAAGATACCTATCATTATCGGCGAGGTTATCGATGGTCTTGAACTGGGCTCTATATCGTTTACAGCGCAGATATTACCTTATATAGTTAAAGTTGGCATACTGGCAGTGGCTATCGTGCTGGGCAGGGCAACATGGCGTCATTTCATATTCGGCACATCTAGGTATGTTGAACGAGATATCCGTAACGACTTATTCAAGCATATGCAGAAGCTATCGCTATCCTACTATCATAATCACAAGACGGGCGAAATGATGGCTTACATTACCAACGACCTCGAGGCAGTAAGGCAGGCTATGGGCAGTGGTGTTATGATGATATTCGACTGCACTTGCCTACTGGTATTCATCTTGTACAACATGTTAACCAAAGTAAGTATCAGCCTAACCGTCGTCGCTGTAATACCATTAATACTGATTGCATGCGTTACCGGAATGCTTGGGCCTAAACTGTTTAAGCGATTCGACCAACGGCAAGAAGCATTCGCCAGAATATCCGATTTTGTTCAAGAGGATATGTCTGGTATTAAGGTTATTAAGGCATTCGTTCAACAGGATAAAGAAGTAGATGCCTTCAAGCAGGTCAATCAACATTATTTCTCCACCAATATGAGTCTAATGCGATTGCGAGCATGTATGAATCCTATGGTTATGCTTATATCCGGATTCTCATTCGCTATTGCTATAGGGTATGGAGGATATTTGACACTAGGAAACGGCAGTATGTCGCTGGGATTATTCAACGCTTTTATACTGTATCTAGGTATGTTGGTGTGGCCCATGATGGCAGTTGGTATGTCTATTAACACCGTTACTATGGGTTCTGCATCACTTAGGCGCATAGAGTCCGTACTCAATCAAGTGCCTGATATAGTTGATTGTGAGGACGCGGTTGATATTGAGTTACCCAACTGGGATATAAGGGTAGACAATCTAACATATAAGTACCCTAATACTAACGCCGTCGTACTGGATAATATATCATTCGAGGTTAAACAAGGACAGACGCTAGGTATAGTCGGCAGAACGGGCAGTGGCAAAACTACCCTTGTCAACCTACTGGTGAGATTATATGATGTCGCACCCAACACTATGTTTATCGGAGGGCAAGATATACTCAAGATGCCACTCAAGACACTAAGGGGCAATATCGGTTATGTCCCACAGGACAATTTCCTATTCTCCGACAGTATACGCAATAACATTGATTTCGTTGATGGTAACTTGCCACTGGATAGCGTTAGAGATGCGACTGAATTCTCCTGCGTAACTGAGAATGTAGATGAGTTCAGAGATGGATATAACACTATCATAGGTGAAAAGGGCGTAACGCTGTCAGGTGGGCAGAAGCAGAGAGTGTCAATCTCTCGTGCATACATTAATAATCCACAGATACTCATTCTGGACGACTCTGTATCTGCTGTCGATACTGATACCGAGGAACAGATACTTGCCAACATCAAGTCCAAGCGCAGTGGCAAGACCAACATAATTATTGCCCATAGACTGTCTGCACTGCAAGACGCAGATATAATAATAGTTATTGACGAGGGCAAGTTAATAGAACAGGGAACACATCAACAACTGCTAGCCAATGACGGACTGTACTGCTCTCTATATAATAAACAGCAATTACAGAAAATGATTGACGAGCAATAATGAGTGGTAACGGATAGTGCGAGTACCGTTGTACAACATCAATGTGATGTCGGTAAACACGTACTGCATAAACTGAATGAATGACCGCAGTGAGTTAGTTTACACATAGCGCAAGTTGATGACAAGCTAACGTAAGCATAAGGACTTAATAGACAGATTAACGCACAAGGCAACAGGAATGTACGACAACACAACGCAAGATATAACGTAAGACAACGCAGGCAATTAAGTAAATGGCACAAGAAGACAATCTGGATTACAAAGTAAAGATAAGTAAAAAAACCTTCAAGAGGATGCTAGTATATGCTAAACCGTATGTACTGCTCTTTTTGCTTGCCATATTATGCATAACTGCATTGATAGGGTTGAGTCTATATCAACCTAAACTGCTGGGTGAGGCAACCGATATCATATCTAACAATATAGGCAACTGCACCACACCCGTGATTAATAGTTTATTGATGGTCGCAGTTAAGTATGCTGTATGTGTCCTCCTTACATTCGTTATTAACTATGTGCAGTCATTGCTACTAGCTTATATTGGCCAGAAGATAATCTACGGTGTTCGCATAGATATATTCAGGCACCTACATACACTGGATATTAGTTTCTTCAATAACAACCATATAGGTAGGCTAGTAACACGGGCAACTAACGATGTTGAGACATTGAGCGAAATGTACACCAGCGTGTTGACCACCCTGTTGCAGAGTATTGGAATGCTTGTAGGTATCATTGTAGTGATGTTAACAATCAATGTTAAACTATCATTGATTACATTCACTGTCCTACCACTGATAATACTGATTACCGTAGTTTTCACAATCATTTCCAAGCGCAATTATCGTAAAATCAGGGCAAAAATATCCTCAATTAACGCATTCGTTGCAGAACACTTATCCGGCATGAAAGTTGTACAACTGTTTACAGTTGAGGACAAGATGCAGAGGCAGTTCGAACAACGCAGTGAGGACCTCAAGCGAAGCCATATTGTCCAGACAGTTATATTTTCTGGCTACGGACCGACCATATACTTAATCAATATGTGCACCTTAATTATGCTTGTCTACTTCGGTGGTGGCATGTATATAGAGGGTTATATATCTATCTCTGTTATAGTGATGTTCCAACGCTATATAGGGCGATTCTTCGACCCTATCCAAGAGTTTGCAGAGCAACTCAACGTTATACAGTCTGCAAGCACGTCTGCAGAGAGAATATTCGGTCTATTAGATGAGAAGCCCGCCATAGTAGACTCGCCTAATGCTATAGAGCTGGGTGATGTCAAAGGCAAAATTGAGTTCAGGAACGTATGGTTCGCATACGAAAAAGATGAGTGGATACTTAAGGATGTCTCTTTTGTCGTACAGCCGGGACAGAGTGTCGCTTTCGTGGGGGCGACTGGCGCCGGCAAGACCACTATTCAGAATCTAATTTGCCGTTATTTCGACATACAGAAAGGGCAGATTCTTCTGGACGACATAGATATTAATGACATTAAGATTGATAGCCTGCGAATCAAAATCGGTCAAATGCTTCAAGACGTATTCCTGTTCACCGGTAACATAGAGAGTAACATCAAGTTGCGTGATGATGGCATAACTCAAGACGAAGTCATAGCTTCGGCTAAATATGTTAATGCAGACAGTTTCATATCCAAACTATCACAGCAGTATAATGAGCCGGTCACAGAAGGCGGTACATCGCTGTCGGCGGGTCAAAGGCAATTATTATCCTTCGCACGCACTCTTGCATACAAGCCTAACGTACTCATTCTAGACGAGGCTACCGCTAATATCGATACTGAGACAGAGATACTCATTCAAGACGCACTACACAAGATTATGCAGGGCAGAACGACGCTGATAGTTGCGCATAGATTATCTACCATACAGAACTGCGACAACATATTAGTAATGCACAAGGGTAAGATAGTAGAACAGGGCACTCACCAACGTCTGCTCAGTCAGAAGGGATTATATTACAAGTTGTATAAGCTTCAGTATGAGCACAGTGATTGTTAGGTAATACACAATTGAATTACATAAGCACACGGGCAAAGCAATTTGCCCTTTTTTTATGTCAATGTGGCAGGATAATGTATATGAATAATGAGCGTTACAGTGTCAGCATAAGTGCAGTAGCCGTTATTATGGGTGTGCACGATATAATATGTATTATGGGTTGCACGCGGTAAAATAGTTCTGTTGTGGATATGAGCGTAAGAAGAGATATGTCGCTGTGGTTACGTGTGCGACATCATAAGTTAAGGTTAACATTATTGGGCTAGACAATGTAATAATTGTGAGTACTAGATAGTATGTGATGATGGTGTGCGAGCGAAGAGCGTATATGTGCGTGCGTTTGTTCATAAGCGACATGGTGTGTTCTATATTTATGCACGAGATAAGGTAAGTTCTGTAAATATGATTATGGCAAAGTAAACGTGCAATAGTTATACATACGACAGCGCAGGTTAAGCGTTAACGCAAGATAGATAGTGCAAGGCTACAGTGAGTTTACGTAATGCAATAATGTTATGAGTTAAGCAGTAGCGTATTAGCAATGTATGCAGATATTTTTGAGTTGGCGATAATGCACGCGTTGTTATGGGTTAGCGTGCAATAGTAGTAAGAGTTGGGTTGATATGGTCCTTCTGCATACAAAAAAAGTTAGCAATGTTTTTACAACGCCTATTGACAAGATGTTTTACTGTGCTATACTTAATAGGGTAAAGACATTATTGTTTATTTTCCTACTCAACTTTACCCTATATTTAATATCCCACTTATTTACTGGAGGTAAGAAATGGCTAATAACAACAGCACGGAGCGTAACTGCAATCAATGTGATTGTGATGTCGCTAACCGTGTACTGATGACCGGCAACGAGGCTGTTGCACGAGGAGTGTATGAGGCAGGCGTCCATTTTGCAGCTGCGTATCCTGGCACGCCGAGTACAGAGATTATGGAGAATGTCGCAACATATGCAGACGTCCACGCACAGTGGTCGCCCAACGAGAAGGTGGCGCTTGAGTTCGCAATAGGCTGTGCCGTGGCAGGCGCAAGGGCTTTTGCAAGCATGAAGCACGTTGGTCTTAACGTAGCTGCAGATCCGTTGATGACTGTATCTTATTCTGGCGCAACTGCAGGACTAGTAGTCGTTACTGCAGATGAACCGGGCATGCATTCATCGCAGAACGAACAAGACAATCGCAACTATGCACGCATGGCCAAGATACCCATGTTAGAGCCGTCCAACTCGCAAGAGTGTAAGGATTATGTCAAGTATGCATACGAGATTTTCGACCAATTCGGTGCACCTGTATTGATAAGAATGACAACTCGTGTTTGTCACAGCAAGAGCATAGTGCAACTGGGGACAAGGGAACAAGTACCACTAGCAACGTATGTCAAGAACGTGCAGAAGTTCGTTACCGTACCTGCTAATGCTCGCAAATTACGCGTGGCACTAGAGGACAGAATGGATGCGCTCAAGAATTATTCCAATACTACACAACTGAACAGAATAGAGGATAATGGTGCCAGAGTGGGCGTTATTGCCAGTGGCATGTGTTATAATTATGCTAAAGAGTTGTTCGGCGACACCGTAAATTATCTCAAGGTAGGGTTCTCGTACCCATTACCAAGTAAGTTGATAGGACAGTTCTGTCAATATTTAGATAAGGTATATGTGATTGAAGAAAATGACGAGTTTATCGAGGAAGCAGTTAGAGTAATCGGCTACAGCAACGTGTGCTATGGTAAATATCAACCTAGTGGCGAGAGATATCTGCCACCATACGGCGAGATGACGGTTGATGTGCTACGCAAGGTGATATATAATGTCCAACTAGCGCAGGATATGGATATAGACAGTTCACTAATTGTTGCCAGACCACCGACACTGTGCGCAGGGTGTCCACACAGAGGATTTTTCTACACTGTGGGCAAGCGCCCTAATACTGTTATAGCAGGCGATATAGGTTGTTATACGCTAGGGTTTACTCCACCGTATAATGCAACGGATTTTAACAACTGCATGGGCGCGTCAGTATCTGCCGGCGCAGGTATGCAACAGGTGTTCGATAAGATAGGCAAGGGCAAGCGTGTGGTATCGGTGATTGGAGATTCGACATTCTTCCACTCCGGCATGACCAGTCTGTTGGAAGTAGTATATAATAAGTCCAACAATATAGTGGTTATACTAGATAATAGAATAACAGGTATGACTGGCCATCAAGAGAATCCCGGTACTGGATATACTCTGCAAGGCCAAAGTACCAAAATCGCCGACATCGAGAGCATAGTGAGAGCACTAGGTGTAGATAACGTTCGTACTGTTAATCCTAATGACCTAGCTCAAGTTAATAATGCACTTGACTGGGCATATGCCATTAAAGACCAGCCAACAGTCATCATTACTAAATATCCTTGTGCACTCAAACGGTTAACTCAACTGGATAAGAATCAATTTAGCGGTGCATTTACTACCAAGTGTCATGTAAATACCGAGAAGTGCGTTGGGTGTAAACTTTGCCTTAAGAGTGGTTGCCCAGCAATCAGTGTAGTTAATAAGAAGGCTCGCATAGACGCACTTAGCTGCGTGGGATGTACTGTCTGCAAGCAGATATGTAGAATAGACGCTATTGAATAGGAGGAGAACTATATAATGACAAAAAATATTCTATTGGTAGGTGTCGGTGGACAGGGCACGATACTAGCAAGTAAATTACTCACTCTTGGTCTTATGCAGTCAGGCGTCGATGTCAAGATGAGTGAGATACACGGCATGAGTCAGCGTGGTGGATCGGTAGTATCACACATAAGATACAGTGACGATAAGGTATATTCCTCCGTGGTTGAGAAAGGTAGTGCAGATATACTGGTGGCATTCGAAAAAATGGAGGCGCTACGCTACCTAGATTACTTACGTAAGGGCGCCAAAGTAGTAGTTAATGATTATGAGATTCCGTCAATGCCAATTTACTCCGGTCTTGTTGAGTATCCTAAGGGTATTATCGAGTGTTTACAGCGCAATGCAGATGTAGTAGTTATTAAGGCTAATGATGAGGCGAGTACACTGGGCAATGCTAAGGCTATGAATATGGTCATGCTTGGCACAATAATCAAATTGATGAATCTTGAACATATTGACTGGGACAGCATAATAGAGCAGAATGTCAAACCTGCGTATGTTCAACTCAACAAGCAAGCATTGGCAAGAGGTATGCAACTGGCAGAATGATTATACGCTAATTGATTATCTGTACTATCTAATTTGAACAGACCTGCAACATCATAACAGTTATATACTTGATAAGTTAACCTGAAGTTATAACTAGTAACACAATACAGCCGTGAGATTATGCTCATGGCTGTAGTTATGTAATATGAAGTCATTGGCTTAATTAAGACACTGTGACGGCTAATAAGCTGTTAATTAAGTGCTGTTATGGGTGCGATAATTTACTTTGTCGGCATTTTACTTACTGAATTGGCTTAATTAATATACTGCGCACGGCTAATAGGCTGTTAATTAAGTGCTGTTATGGGTGCGATAATTTACTTTGTCGGCATTCCACTTACTGAATTGGCTTAATTAATATACTGTATGCGCTAAATTGGTTGGTAATCAGGTAACAATTATGAGTACTATTATTCACCGCACCTTACCACTGACTGCTAAATAAACTGAATAGACATAATTTTACATTAACTGCATATTTTTGCGCATTCATATATTCAGTAATTGATAATAAGGGTGGCGAGTGTTATGTCAAATGTTCTCTCACAGTTGCACAACTGCAAATAATGTGTTACAATATGCTCACATAGGAGTAATATTATGTTAAGACTTAAGAATCTGTTCGAGAACTATCCATTGGCTAAATATGTACTCAATAATTATTACGAATACAGTAATAAAGAGCTAGATAAGATGTTGTCATATTTTCGTGCTTCATGCAACATTATTTACCCATATAGAGTCGACAAGAAGGTCAGGTTCTTACGACTGGCGCCCGTTGAGGAGAAGAGCCTAGCA
Organism: Clostridia bacterium; assembly: GCA_028698585.1. Lineage (GTDB taxonomy): Bacteria > Bacillota > Clostridia > Christensenellales > CAG-314 > STF1-98. The sequence continues at coordinate 291,109 of JAQVWG010000002.1, forward strand.
CAGGTGCAGGCCGAGATAGATTATATACAATATCTGCGGTCTAATGGATATAACGCAGTTACTCCGGTATCCACACTACAGGGTGATTTAGTAATGCAGATTGACACTCCATACGGTCAATACGTTATCAGTTGTTTCGAGAATGCCAACGGTGTAACGCTCGAGGAGACCGACCTTAATGATAAGATTATGATTGCTTATGGCGAGGCATTAGGGCAACTGCATGCACTGTCAAGGCAATACGGACGAAATAACGCCAACCGACCCGACTATATAGAGCGTATTGACTGGGCGATAGACGTGTTTTCTACTTATGAGTGTGACAGCCAGCTGATAGACATAGCCAAGAGCCTTAAGGAGCAGATGAGTACTCTGATTATTACCGACACTAACTATGGGCTTATTCACTATGACTTCCAGCCCGACAACATATTCTATGATAAGAAAAGCAATCAGTGTACCGTCATTGACTTCGACGACTGCATGTATGGGTGGTATGCGATAGATATTATGCGAGTGTTTGACAGTCTAGAACAGATGTTGGATGATAAGCAATTGTCGCAGGCTCGAGAGGAGTTCATGCAAGGGTATAAACAGCACTATACCATTGATGATGGTGGACTGGATAATACCGCTATATTCAGCAAGTATGTAGACATTATAACGTGCGCTTCTATTATCTATACAATGGGCGAGGAATTGCCTCAGGATCAAATGGAAGAATGGGTGAGCGTATTGTGTGATAAACTGATAAACATGGTCAATAGTATAGTCGCCAAGTTAAAGGGCGAGGACAAGGTGCTAGAAGACATAATGCAACTAGCAGAACAAGACGTGTTCGATAACCAGTGCGATTAGTTGATATAGACGCATTATTACTCGTGACGCGACTACATAACACTTTTTGCAGAAGTTTTTATTACGAAGTAACTGTTACAAGCCATCAGCAATAATGCCTTACGGAACAGAACAATTGACAATGACTGTCAACGACTATAAGACACATATAGCGCTGATTAGGTAACAAACCTTACTATATCAACAAGCACGACTACATAATAACCATTATTGTTGAATCTGTGAGTTATGTAGCAGTTGTATTGGGTGTTGCGTTCGTACAATGACTGTCAACGACTATAAGACACATATAGCGCTGATTAGGTAACAAACCTTACTATATCAACAAGCAC
>JAQVWG010000004.1 GCA_028698585.1 Clostridia bacterium
CCTTGATAAGAGTTTTTTGGACAAAATCTTGTTAGCACTATCCAAGAAGAAATAATCCCTCGTCAATTTATCGTGTGCAACGGTCATTATTGATAACAATACTATTGCATGACTGAACTTCGATATCCTGTGTTCTGTTCAACCAAGTACTTGATATGAGTCTATTGGATATAATCTTGTTAACACTAGCCAAGAAGCTACGATTACTCATCAACCATTCGCCCAAACGTATACTAATTAGGACAGCGCAACTTAATATGCGTTGTCCTTGTCTATTGTACATATTTCTACATTATCAGTTGTCTCCAGTACTACATTCACATATTGCCTGAAAACGGATTTATGCAAAGATAATGTAGGGTCGCTCACATAATAAGGCTGATAATTATACTGATTCGATTGAGCTAGAATGTCCAATCAATTACATTATAACAGCGTGTGCTTAAGACATTAAGAGAATGATAGTGTTAATTATTATGCTTGCCACCCTGTATTTATTGCATATTTGACAAGAAGCATTCATCGAATGGGTTGACCTTGAACGCATTAAATGGTCATGGTTGTACTGATTATCTTTTGAGCTAGAATGTCAGCTCAATATCATTTAACAGCGTGTGCTTAAGACATTAAGAGAATGATAGTGTTAATTATTATGCTTGCCACCCTGTATTTATTGCTAATTTGACAAGAAGCATTCATCGAATGGGTTGACCTTGAACGCATTAAGTTGCCTTTGGTTGCACAGAACGTAGGTTTTGGTTGGGTAGGTCAGTTTAATGTGTCGGTAGATGTTGCGCCTTTTTTCGCTCCTGCCCTTATATAACACCCACCAGAAGAACTCCCAATCCACCTTTTCCGTACATCCGTCCGCAATATCATCTCGGCAAGTATGCCTGTGCTTACGCAGTCGCTTCAACACCCTGTGCACGCATGCGAAACGATTGAATAGCATAAGCACTATTCTGTCCGCCTGTTGAAGTCGTTCCTGTTGGCAAAAGCGTGAGTAGTTACCATCAATCACCCAATTGTCGTTATCCGTCATAAATTGATTGACTATTTCTATAGCCTGCTGTCTGTCTCTCTCTTGCCAGTTGCTCTCATACTGCACTCTATCAAGATGTAGTATGGGTAAATCATATTCTTTGGCAAGATACTTAGATAATGTGCTCTTGCCACTACCACTATATCCCAGTATTGCTATTTTCAACTGCTCTTCTTCTCCTTATTAGGCCATATAGTGTATTAATGATCAAAAATAATTCCACTGTACTGCATTATCATATTCTAACTGCGATACTTATCAAATGTATCTATTAGCCACGTTTAATTAATCGTTATATTGTCTCGTTATCTACTCCAACTCACACATATGGTTACACTCGCTCATTATCTATCCTAACTATGTGCCATATATCGTTGCCTATAAATCCACACTTGCGATACAGCGCCTGAGGATTAGTTACATTGTCTACATCGCCTGATACTGTAGTAAACCGTGCAAATGTTGATGCGTAAGCAAGCAACCGTTGTACTAATGCTTGCGCTATACCCTTGCCCCTATACCGTGGTAACACCTGCACCCATTCTAAGGAAACTTCCCCACTGTTGCTATCATAGTCTGCTAGCGCACAGCCAACACTCATTCCCTCACTATCTTTTGCCATAACCCATAGTTGAGGGCAGTAGGTGGGTTGCATACTCATATTGATTAGTCTATCAATACTCATATCTATATTATCATAACAAGCATTTATAATCTCTACTATGTCGTCATAGTCTGTGCTAGTAGCGACGACGAGTGTATAATAAGTTGGGTTAACAGTAGTGATTGTATGCAGATTATGAATTAAACGAAAAAATCGTTGGTGTGCACTATACTTGACCTCTGCGTTCCATTGACTGTCATGTATTACTAGAACGCCCTGAGGCAGTGTCAAATTGATTGCCTTATAATAAGGTATAGACAGTAGTCCACATGGGTTGCGTAAATACTCTTGTAATGTTACCATTTTATCTGCCTTATGCTTGTAAATAATCGTTAATTATGACTATGTGCCTATAAATATGAGTTTAGAGCATTCTATACCTATGCCTTGACCGTTTACCCTGTGTAGTATGCAATTTAACTACTAGCAGGCTGTAGTAATATCACATTATAAGATTATGCAATAGGACGACTACATCCATATTCTCAACGGTGTTCGGACATCAAAAAAGGACAGCATATAGGTGTCCTTTAATAATTATATATGTATTAGACCAGTAGTCCTTGCGTTATTATGAGTGCTTGCTCGCTGACTGTCTTCCACAATCCAAGTGTCTTGAGCGACAGCGCTATGCTTACGGCACACAGTATCAGCATAACAATACTCAACAGTTTAATCAGCATCCAGCCCGAACGAGTGGCCTTAAACAGGGAACTAAGTGGTAATAAACTGGCAATTATGACCACAACTGCCATAACTGTAGATGCCACCTTAGGGCCCTGCTCCTGTATGAGCTTATTGACCATATTCTGTACCATTACGTCCAGTCCGCCACCCTCTACTATCTCAATATTGGCAAAATACTCTGGTAGTTTGACCTGATTAAAATATTGTACTGCCACCATCAGTGCGAATAGTGCAATACCCAGTAGGAATGATATAAGGCGTGGACTCTTGTGAGCCTTTTGACTGCTCTTGTCATTTTCCTTGCGTTGATCGATATCGTTATCTTGCTTCTTCTTGCCAAACATTGTATACACCTCACCATATATATGTGATTATTGTTGCTTCACGCATTATAACACACGAGCAGAGATTTGTCCACAATTTAATTTATTAAGTATTGCATTGTGTTATCAGGTTAAGTGCATAAGTCGGCTTAATCTAAATACAGTTTGTGTTGTCGCTTACGGATTAATTATCAATAAACATAGTACTTATGATTACCCAATGCTCGTGTTACACCACACTGACTATTCTATTAATTACATAAACTTGCACAGTAGACAGGCACATATCGTGCCAATAAGCGTACTGATTAGCGCAATGGCTACTGCCTTACCGGTTTTCCTAATGTTGGTGGACGCAAAATAGACAACTAATATGTAGAATACCGTTTCGCTACTGCCCATTATAATAGATGCACAGCGAGATACGTAACTATCTGCGCCGTACTGTTGATAAATGTTAGATAATATACCTAGTGAACCACTGCCACTGAATGGTTTGACCAACACAAGGGGGGTCAACTCTGTCGGTATGCCGACTAAATTGAACACGGGCGCAAACAGTTGCGTAAGTTTATCCTGCACGCCGGACAACTCGAGCAGTGATAGTGCGATAAATATAGCGCTAATGTATGGAAACAGTGATATGGCAAGGGAAAAACTTTCCTTAGCGCCACAGACGAATGCATTGTAGCAATTAACTTTTTTCGCTATTGCAACAATTAGCACCGTAACTATTAATACTGCAATCACTATATCTATTGTCTTGTACTCCTTAACTTATCTTAATGCTGGCACTATCAATTGGTATCAGCACGCTAAACAACCTTAACAATAAGAATCAACACTACTCTGTCAATAATTAATTGTCCTTCTTATAGCAAATGCTTGTTGCGATAATGCCTACAGCTGTAGATATAGTTGTAACTATTAATGTGGGCAGTATAATATCACTTGCATTGATACTGCCTGCGCTTGCACGCAAGCTTATAACTGTTGTAGGTATCAACTGCATCCCTGTTGCGTTGATAACTAGTAACATAGCAGTTGGCCTTGTAAGATGTGTTTCGCCCTTATATATATGATTAACTGCCTTGACAGCAGAGGGGGTAGATGCGTTAGATACACCTAGTAAATTGGCAGACAGATTAAGACATATGTACTGTTGCGCCTCCTTGTTAACATTGCCGTACAACTTATTCACTATCGGATTGAGGATTCTTGACAGCCATTCCACCGCGCCACATTGGGTCAATATGTTGAACATACCCAGCCAGAAGCAGTACACACAACACAGTGATAAGCATAAACTTAGCGACTGCGTACAGGCAGACATAATACTGTTCATTATTTGTTGCACTCCGCAACCACTCACAATTACTGCAAGTAAACTTAATATTAACATTATAGTCCATATATAATTCACTGTTTGCCCCCTATCAATAATAATGTTGCGTGCATATTGGACAATAACTACACTGTTGAAGTATAGCTAGCACGATATAAGTAGACTTATCATTAACTGTCACTTCATACATAGTACAGTTGAACGACAAGCATTCTATTCTACATTGTATTGGCAGAAAAAAGTTGATATTCAATATACTTTACATTTGTTGAGCTGTTGTATATAATAACCTAGTATAAAGTGCAAGAGGTATTCAGTATGAAAGACACATTCTTTGTTTCCACACCTATATACTACTCATCCGGTAGATTAACCATAGGGCATTGTTATACATCAATAATCTGCGACTGCATTGCACGGTTCAAGCGCATGCAGGGATATGATGTATTCTACTTGACCGGCACTGATGAACACGGTCAAAAAGTAGAAGAAGTGGCCAAAAAACACGGTATATCCCCTCAACAATACGTAGATAATCTATATGCCGACATTGTTAAGCTGTGGGATTTACTCAACATAAGTTACGACAAGTTCGTGCGCACAACGGATGATTATCACGAGAAATGCGTTAGGGATATCTATCAACAGCTAATGGACAAGGGCTATCTGTATAAGGCCGAGTATTCTGGACTATACTGCACTCCTTGTGAGTCCTTCTGGACACCGAGCCAATTAGTAAATGGTTGTTGTCCTGACTGTGGCAGACATGTTACGACGGAAACAGAGGAGAGTTATTTTTTCAAACTGTCACAATTTGGCGATAGATTGCTCAAACTGTATGAGGATAACCCAGATTTTATCAGTCCCAAGAGTCGCATGAACGAGATGATAAATAACTTCATTAAACCGGGTTTGAAGGACCTATGCGTATCGAGGACAACATTTTCCTGGGGAGTGCCACTGCCTTTTGACGAAAAGCACATAGCATACGTATGGATTGACGCGCTATCTAACTATATATCTGCACTGGGTTATAACTCAACAGATACCACACTGTTCGATAAATACTGGCCTGCTAATATCCATATGGTAGGCAAAGAGATAACTCGGTTTCATAGTATTATATGGCCAGCGCTGTTAATGGCACTCGATTTACCACTGCCTAAGAAAGTGCACGGACATGGCTACATCAACTTTAACAATGACAAAATGAGCAAGAGTAAGGGCAACGTCGTTTATCCCGAGCCGTTGTGCGCAAGGTATGGCGTGGATGCACTGCGCTATTTCCTACTGCGTGAGTTGCCTGCCAACGGCGACACCAACTATTCTAACGAATTACTACTCAATAGAATCAACGCCGACTTGTGCAATAGTCTAGGCAATCTCGTGTCTCGCTCGCTTGCTATGGTCGAGCAGTATAACGGTGGTATTATTCCTAGGCCCACCCTATCACTAGATGTCGACAATATGCTTATCGAAACGGCTAACGGAATGTACGATAAAGTAGTCAATATGATTGACTCAATCAATATACCATCTGCCCTCGAGGACATTTTCGACTTAATATCCTGTGCAAACAGATACATTGACCTAACAACACCGTGGGCGCTCGCTAAGGACGTTACTAATAAGGACAGACTGGATACCGTACTGTATAATCTGTGTGAGAGCATTAGATTGAGCGCATTACTGCTATCACCCTTTATCCCACATACTGCAAAGAGAATATATGCTAAACTGGGGCTTGGACAACTGCCAACACAATTTGGCGACAAAGTCAACTGGGGCAATCTGCCAACAGGCATTAAGGTAGACAAAGGGGATAATCTGTTCGTACGACTCAATATCACTAAAGAGTTGGAAGCACTGTAAAAAGGGGCAATCAATAACATGGTAGTTGGCAATTACTGGGTCTAGCATACTCAATTATACAGTAGATATAGTATACTGCTAGAGTTTACACAATGCTGTTATTGTCAGATAACAACGCTTGATTGATATATTAACTCACGCATAACTTACAATGAGTATATTGTATCGGCGTGAGGGAGTGGATATGATTGACACACATATACACCTTGATGACCATAAGTTTAATGGACTCGTCCAAGGCATAATCAATGATATGCCTAGGGACAATCTTGAGCTACTGATAAATGTCTCCTGTAATTATGACAGCATGGTCAAGAGTGTGCAGTTGACTCGTGCGTACGATAACGTCTACTGTACAATAGGCACTCACCCACACGATGCAAGCACATTTGACGATAATATGGTAAAGGCAATGCGTGAGTATGCTCAACTAGACAAGGTGGTTGGCGTTGGCGAAATCGGACTGGATTATTATTATGACTTTTCACCCATAAGCACCCAAAAAGATGTATTCGCACGGCAAATCGAGATTGCCGACCAATTAAAACTACCAATATGCCTACACATAAGGGATGCATTCGGCGATTGCAATGACATACTTACTGCTGAGCGTAAGTATCTCAATAACGGGGTGCTATTACACTGTTATTCGGGCAGTGGCGAGCAGGCTAGACAATGGGCTAAACAAGGATACTTTTTTGCGTTCGGTGGTGCAATCACATTCAAGAAGAATCATAAAAGCGAGGTGCTGTCTGTAATACCCATAACACAGGTACTAACGGAAACCGATGCGCCATATCTAACCCCTGAACCGTATCGTGGCAAACTCAATTTGCCCAGATATATATCACTTGTGTTGCCCGTAATGGCACAGGCATATGGTGTTAGCGTGCAGGATATGGATGAGCAGGTTAAACGCAACTGCTACAACTTTTTTGGCAGACTGCCACGCTTGAACGGCTAGCACTATTAATATATGTGTGTGATAACTTAACAGTTAAACTTAATACAGACTACCTTTGTTGCACGGATAATAATACAGTTGGTGTGAATAATGTTAAACGCAACTGCTACAACTTTTTTGGCAGACTGCCACGGTTGAACGGCTAGCACTATTAATATATGTGTGTGATAACTTAACAGTTAAACTTAATACAGACTACCTATGTTGCACGGATAATAATACAGTGGGTGTGAATAATGTTAAACGCAACTGCTACAACTTTTTTGGCAGACTGCCACGGTTGAACGGCTAGCACTATTAATATATGTGGTGTGATAACTTAACAGTTAAACTTAATACAGACTACCTTTGTTGCACGGATAATGTGCATAACCTGAGTCGACATTGTGTTGCTTAATCTAAATACTCCTATGGTCGCCTAGGGTAAGTACACATTATATGCAGTAGGTATATGGAATGTGGTCAACTACCCCCACCCATTCTCAACACAGTGCCTAGGTCAAATGAATACGGTGATAATCTATGTGCAATACTATAGATTACTGTGACACGACCTATCTATACTACATTCAATATGAACAAAGTAAACTATAACAATTTAATGAAAGAACAGATAGCAAGCGTGGTCGGCAAACCTCGATTACTGCTACACTGTTGTTGTGCACCTTGTACTGCAGGCGTCATTGATAGGCTGATTGAACACTTTGATATATCATTCTATTACTACAATCCTAATATATATCCGTTGGCTGAGTATCAACTGCGCCTAGATACCTTAACCGACTTTACTAATGCATACAACAAGGACAAGGGCTGTAATATACAACTAATAAGTTGTGTATACGACAGTGAGCCGTATACTGCCTTGTGCTCTAGCCTATCTCATCAGAAGGAGGGCCAAGAACGCTGTTATAGGTGTTATGCATTAAGGTTATACCAAACGGCACTTATTGCCAAACGGGATAAATACGAGTTCTTCTGCACCACCTTGTCAGTATCGCCACATAAGAACAGTCAAGCAATCAACAGAACAGGACTGTTGGTTGCAAGAGATGTTGGCGTTAATTTCCTTGTTGCCGACTTTGCTAAACAAGACGGCTATGGTACTAGCATAAGAATGAGCAATCAATACAGTCTATATAGACAGAATTACTGCGGTTGTCAGTATAGTATGCCTAATAACGAATCAACTCTACCGTTTTTTCCATAGAGTTTACACAGTTTCTGTGCGATTACACCGTTCAATAAGATTAGCCATTATCCCACTGGCCACAACTGCATCTTTAATAATAATCTATTCTATTGCATATTCATTGACTTGCCGTGCACTGTCTAATCCCATTAGAGTTAACGCAGTATCTGTGCGATTGCGCAGCTCAACAGATAAATTATCACCCTCGTGTGCTAATTACCACAACATACAATGTTAATCTGTGAACTCGTAATCATTGGATAATTATGCACAATCAGGATAGCAGAACCTGTAATTGATACAAATATTACAATTATAGCCTGCGTTATAACTCGGTAAATGCAGATATTCTGTTATACATAACACTTATTGCGACTCAATAATAAAGCACCCTGATTATTTAATCAATCGGGTGCATATTTATACATTCGGATGTCAAAAACGGCTGTATGCATAATATTTAGCATTATGCACTGTATATACATTTACGCTGAATATTGGCAATAACCTAATTTACACCCTTGTCGTAGTGACACTTTGTGCGACTTGGTATTGCGGATTTAAGCAGTTGTTCATCATTGTAGTAGTCAAGAATAGCATTAATTTGTTCAGCAGACAGAGTTACCGTGTTGAGCACGTAACTGCAATCAACTGCAATTACTGTAGGTACATAATTAAACAACATAAATCGACACTTGTTGCCTATCTTATACCTTATTAGGTCGAACGTTCTGTTATCTTGATCAGTCAGCGTTCCCTTGTCGCTACACACGCCCTGTTTACATTTATTGCCGTAAGGGCAATACGAATAGTGCATAACTGCAAGGCTTCCTAGACAGTAGCCAGAATTATTACTGTTGTGCAGAGCGGTGACTTGTTTTCTTGACAACTCTGCTGACAGTACGTACTGCACGCCTAGTTGATTAAGATAATAAGTGTCAATGCTGTTGAATATGTTACAACTGCTACCGAGAATTAGCTGTTTATTGGTCAACTTACTATACTCTATACCATAGAAACCGTCAGTATACACACCGTCGAAGTAAGTCAACACTTCGCTTATGGCTCTATGGTCTGCGTTATTGAATAAGGGTGGTAAATATAGATATCTTTGCTTGCCCTGCGTCTGGGCACAGAATTGATTAATTGCTCTTATATCGCTATAATCGTGTGGCAAGTATACTGCTATATCATATCTATTATTAAAGTCAAAATTGTTGCCAATAACTATTATGCTAACTAAGTTGTTGTCGCCTGCACAGTGATTAATGCTAGTGGGGAGTTGTGTGTCTATGTCATCACAGTGCCTATCACCGTTATTAGCATAGCTGTCCAGTAACATACTATATGTCTTCCTTCTTAATTGATTAAGTTGCTTCTTACCATAGAACACTCTATCGAGGTTGACAATATTGATGTAGGGAATGTAGGGGTAGTCCTCTACTTTATCAAAGCACTCTTTAATCTGTTCTGGGTTTAATGGTTGGTTATCTGCGCCCTCTAATGTGTCGCCTTCAATGGTAACGGCGTGTTGTCTACATCTTGCAATCACTCTTGCTCTGTTGCCGACACTGAAGTCTATATCAATATCAACCCTGTGTCTTGTTGGGGTGGGTAGTCGATTCAGTATCTGACTGTCCTTAGTTATCGCTATCTTGTCACCCATTATAACTTGACCATTAAATCTAAATAGCTCTTGGCCGTCTCTATTGCCCATATAGATAGCAGTGCCCACCTCTGTGTCTCTTCTCAGTACCTTAAATCCATCTTTGCAGTCAAAATTATTAATTGTTTTCTGTTTACGACACGTGTGTTCGCTGGGCATAATGTCGACAATCAAAGTATCCTTGACAACTTGACGCACTTGACCTATAACTACACCCTTGTGTCCGCTGTGGGTAAGTGTGAGAAAATTAGCGTTAGTTCCCAGTCCCAGTCCCTGTGAAAACCCTCTATTGAACGTGCGTTGTAGCTGTTGCCATAAATTATCTTGGTCGTTGCCACACAATAAACTGTGATAATAACTTGTGCTTGCACCGACGTACTCTACACTCCTTGCCCTGCCCTCAATCTTAAGTGAACGCACGCCTGAACTTGCTAACCTGTCTAGGTATTGAGCAAGACACAAGTCCTTAGGAGATATGGCGTAATTGGGGCCTGCACCACATAATGAATACATTTTGCGACAGGGTTGCTTGCACAATCCTCGATTACCACTGTTGCCCCCTGCGACACTGCTTAATAAACATGCACCAGAGAATGAGGTACACAGTGCGCCATGTATGAACACTTCGGTGTCAATTATCTTGGCTATCTGCTCAATATCCTCTATGGGTGTCTCCCGTGCTAATATTACTCTGTCATAACCACATTGTTTGGCAAACGACGCACCCCATACGTTACACACGCCTGCTTGTGTAGATAGGTGATAAGATATGTTGGGTAATCGTTGTTTAAGATACTTGCCCAGAAAGACATCTTGTATTATGAATGCATCTGCGCCCATTCGATACACTTGCTCGGCTGTTGCGAGCAGTTGAGGCAATTCGTTATCCTTAATTAGGGTATTAATTGCTACGTAAACTCTGACTTTATTAAGATGACAATATTTAATATAATATGCAAGGCTGGTTAAATCGAAATTATCAACATTCTTGCGAGCAGAGTAGTCAGGTAACCCTAGGTAGACTGCGTCTGCGCCGCTACTAACTGCCATAATTAGCGATTGGACATTACCGGCAGGCGACAATAGCTCTATTTTGTTGTATTTATCTATTTTTTTCATAACCGTTTACGCTACGCTTTATAATTAACTTGGTACACACACCATATAATGGTTTGATAAAGCGCTAACAATGTAGTATACTATGTGTATCTTATATCTGTAGGTTTAACTATGTCGCCCTTAGAAATAGTGCTGTTCTTTATAATATGTTTAATTGTTGCTCTTGCAATAATCATTCTGCTTGTTATCAACGGATTGAGAGTCAACAGGATTCACGCCCACAACGTTCTTAATCAATATGCAAAAAAGGGACAGATAGTATTTTTCGGAGACTCGTTAACTGACTTCTATCCGTTACAGGAGTTCTTCGACACACCTACTATATACAATCGTGGAATAGCCAGTGACACCACACAAAATCTGCTTAATCGCATAGATAATATCATAGAATTAGAGCCGTGTAAAGTTTTTCTGCTGATTGGTACTAACGACATTGGCAAGGGCAAGACAGTAGAATATGTAATAGAGCAGATTGATAAGATAGTTGATATTCTAACGGGTAGGTGTGCCGGCGTTAAGATATATATTATATCTCAGTACCCCATGTTGAGAACACGCAATTTCTACTCCTTCTTCTTGTGCGCACTTCGCACTAACGCTAAACTCGTTAAATTATCTCTTGCTACCAAGCAGTATGCAGTAGAACACGGATACACATATATTGATTGTGCAAGCGTTCTAACAGATAGCAAGGGCAGGCTTAAGCGAGAATACACACTGGACGGCCTACATGTTAGTACCTCTGCATATGCACAGGTGTCTACGGTGCTACAACAATATATTAAACAGTAGTCCTATTCAATCTCACTATGCGACTAGTTGTCATTATTAAATAGCTATAGTCTACTCAATCGAACGAATATTTGTACTGAGCAAATAAGTACACCCCCATAAGACTTATAAACTTATGGGGGTGTTATGATACTTATACTAAATATAATTCTACTGTCGATTGTTCTAAGTTCAAACTAACTGTGTGTCACTTATTAAGCACTTGCGCTTTGATATCCTTAACTTGCTTTTCGATATTAACATTTTCTTTAATCTGTGCAGATATCTTGTCTCTTGCATGTATAATGGTGGTATGATCTCTGCCTCCGAAATACTCACCTATTGTCGACAGGGGCAGCGCGAGAAACTCGGTGATTAGATAGATACACACCTGTCTTGGTACGACTATTTCCTTATTCTTCTTCTTGCCAACTATGTCCTTCTTAGACACGTTATAGTAATTACATACCGAGTCCACAATCTTCTCTTGTGTAATAATCTCTTTTTCATCGTTGGTGTAGTCCTTAAGGGCGCCCAGTACCACCTCTACATCATTATAATCTCTACCCGTCAAGGTTGCGAATGATACCACCCTATTAAGTAATCCTAGTAGGTCACGCACGTTATCCATTACTCTCTCTGCCACTATCTGCAGAATCTCTTTCTTGATGTTGATACAGTCCTTCTTACAGGCGTTCTGCAGTATTGCTATGCGCAGTTCTAGGTCTGGCGATGCAATATCAGCGACTAGCCCACTCTCGAATCTCGTCCTTAGTCTGCTTTCCAACGGATTGATTTCCTTAGGTGGTCGGTCAGAGGACAGAATAATTTGTTTACCCTCTAGATACAGGTCATTAAATGCGTGGAATATCTCCTCTTGAGTAATAGCAAGCTTAGCAATAAACTGCACGTCATCAATCATTAAGCAGTCTACATTGCGGTATTTATTCCTGAACTCCTTGCGCGCGTCCTTGTTTACTGAGGAGTCCTTAATGGCATCCAGCAGGTCGTTACTGAATCTCTCTGCGCTAACATATACTACCTTGAGCGAGCTCTTGTATTGCTTATAATAGTTACCTATTGCGTGCATTAAGTGCGTTTTACCCAGTCCTACCGTACCATACAGGAATAGTGGATTGTATTTACTGCCCGGCTTCTCTGCGACTGCCAGACTGGCTGCCGCCGCGAACTTGTTGCTATCCCCCACCACGAAGTTGTCGAACGTGTAGTGCTCAACGAAACTTACTACATCGACGTCTTCGATCGCTGATTGGTTGGATACCGGTGCATCTTGCATCTTGGTTCGATACTTATTAAATACCTCTAGCTGGTCCTCTAGTATCAGTTCTACATCGACAAGCGTTGGAAATACGGATATTGTCGCCTCTTTAATAATCTTATAGAATCGTTTAAGTATAATGTTGTAGTTGGCCTCTGTCGTCACGTACAACACCAACCTGTTCTTGTAGATACATATAGGTTCTAGCGTCTTAATCCATAAATCAAAAGTTAGTGCCGACACTTTCTTCTCTATTTCCTCTGTTACCTTGTCCCATATCTGCATAACACTTGCCATTAACTCACTTCCAATTAGTTGTTATGCATATAATACCCCACCATTTTGCCTTTTGGCAAGTTATTTGCCGAAATGTTTGCAAAAAAGTACTATCTTATTCTAGGTAACAGCAGTTATATTGTTGCATAATTCCACACCTTATACAGAGTTATTCCACTTACTTGTCCACAGTTGTTGCGTAAGGTGTTTTTTTGAAATAAAGTAAATACATACTTGATTTTTTACTTCGAGCAAGGTATAATAGGTTAAAATTGTGTGAATAAATTAGGGTTATGCACATATTCACATACACTACTACTGCCTCTACCTTAAGAATAATAAATTATCTTGTCTGGTCAGCAAGTGGTGAGCATTTAATGGAACGATATAAATAATATCAAAAGAGGACTAATAAATGAGAATTGTATGCGATGGATTAACACTGGCTGATGCAGTGTTGAGAGTAAGTAAAGCATTACCGCAGAAGGTATCTAACCCAGTGCTTGAGGGCATCAAGTTGACGGCAAGAGGGGACAATCTTGTTCTGTTTGCAACCGACCTAGACTTGACTATCGAGAAAAGTATTCAAGCAGACGTCATTACTGAGGGCGAAGTGGTTGTACCTGGCAAGTTGTTTACCGAATACACTCGTAAACTAACCAACGAGCAACAAATAGAGTTGATTTTGACCAACGAGCAACAATTACTCATTAAATATACGGACAGCGAGGGTGTGTTGCAATGCTTAGATGGCACTGAATACCCCGCTTTTTCTCAGGAAGCGAGGGAAGACTCCTTCCTAATCGGTGAGGAAGAGTTCCAAGATATGATAAATAAAGTCATATTCTCGGTCTCGGTAGATGACGCCAGACCCATACTAAAGGGCATTTATCTAGAAATAGAGGAGTACACTGTTACCGCTGTTGCACTTGACGGATTTCGTATGGCCATATGCAAGAAGCCGTTAGAGAAACCGGCACACAAGATGTCTGCTATCGTGCCCTCTCGCTCCATGAATGAGATATCTAAATTACTCGAGGGTGGCGACAATATAGCAACCGCTCAATTAGATGACAAGACGCTAGTAATTAAGGCTAGCAACACCACCATATCTACCAGACTGCTTGCAGGTGAGTACATTAACTATAAACAGATTATTCCTAAGGACTACACCACCTCATTGACAATTAATAAGGAGCAATTGACTAATGCGCTGGACAGAGTAAGTATTCTTAGCCGTGGTGAGAAGAAGAACCTCGTAACAATGGACATCAAGGAGAACCTACTAGAGATGACAGCCAACAGCGAGCTAGGCAATATCAAGGAAAACATAGGCATAAGGCTGTGGGGTAAGGATATGACAATCAGTTTTAACGCCAAGTACGTAAACGACTGCCTTAAGGTTGTACCACACGAGTTTGTGAAAATGTCCTTCATAACGTCTATTAACCCATGTATAATAACTCCCCCAGAATCGGACGAATACCTATACCTAATATTGCCTATAAGAACCATTTAATAATGCGTAACGCAATTAAACACGATTGATAACAATCGTGTTTTTTTGTGCAAAAAAATCACCCATCTAATTAAGAATGGGTGATTAAAAAAAAACTTGTTTGTTGTGCCCATATACCAATTAATATGGATTATCACGCACAAGCGTTGTGCAACTTAAGGAGCGTATGCGTTAAAGACTCGTCACACATTCACGCGCACGCAGTGTAATTATGTGAGTTATTACGCTATCTCTAGCGCTAACTCCATCATCTGTGTAAAAGTGTTCTGTCTAGCATCACTGTCGAGTGATTGCCCAGTCACCAGTGAATCGGATATAGTACAGATTGCTAATGCATTCTTGCCAAGAAAATTAGCTGTTGCATACAGACCCGCTGCCTCCATTTCTACAGCCAACACGCCCATATTGCCCCATTTCATTGTGCCTGCGCTTGCGTCATAGAAACAGTCGCTGGAGTATAGACTGCCAACAACATAGGGATAATTCCTCTCTTTAGCAATGTTAACTGCCCTCTCTAGCAGTTGATAACAGGCAATAGGTGAATAATTACCACGCAACCCGTACTGTGACATATAGTTAGAGTCAGTGCAAGCTGACTGACCTATTACTATATCGCGCAATTCGAGTTGGGGGCTGATTGCGCCTGCAGAGCCTACGCGAATTATGTTATCCACATCAAAAAACTTGAACAGTTCATAACTATATATGCCTATGCTGGGTATGCCCATTCCCGATGCCATAACCGACACCCTCTTACCTTTATACGTACCGGTGTAACCTTGAACACCCCTTACATCATTAACTAGCACTGCGTCACTCAAAAAATGTCCAGCAATATATGCAGACCTCTTGGGGTCACCGGGCATTAAGACAGTTTTGGCAAAATCGCCGAATTTAGCATTAATGTGTGGAGTGGGAACGTTCATATATGTATACCTCTCTTAACTTACTATGTTGTAACTATTCTAGCACATAATAATCAATAGGTCAACTACTGCAAGTAAACAGGGGTATTGTGCAATTAATAATTATGCACCAGGCGGTAAGGTTGCGAA
Source organism: Clostridia bacterium (assembly GCA_028698585.1). Taxonomy (GTDB): domain Bacteria; phylum Bacillota; class Clostridia; order Christensenellales; family CAG-314; genus STF1-98. Next base: position 15,775 of record JAQVWG010000004.1, read on the forward strand.
TTAGAATGTCGAATAGTAAGGTAATTATGGTATAGTAATTGACATTTATGCGTAATAGGGGTATGTTAAATGCACACAATATTAGGAGTTGCTTATGAAAAAACTCATTGGACAATTAAAACTGCTTCAATGCAGTATCGTGTATTCATACGCGGTTGCGCTACTGGTACTGTTATCATCTCAATTCGGCTGGGAACTGCCAACCATTGGCATACTGTGCGCGCTGGTTATATTTACGTTATTAACCGGTAATGACACTATGACCTTGTTACCACCATTGTTTATGGGCGTAATGTGTTTTGCTAAAAGGGACGTGGTCAACTGGTATAAAGTAGGACTACTGCCTATGTTGCCCTACTTCGGCGTGCTGGCTGTGTTAGTGGTGGCATCCGTTGTGTTCTATTGTATCAAATATCGTCCCGTTTTCAAGCCCGACCTATTGTTCTGGGGACTGGTAGCCATATCGTTAGTGCTAGTAATGGGCGGCGTATTCTACGACGGCTACAACATACTATCATTGCCAATGGGCGCGCTTTTCGCTGTGTGTTTCGTAGGTATTTACATGTTAGTTAAGGCGGGCAACAAGCACCCGTTGATGGACTACCTTGCCAAAACCATCATAGTTATGTCTATTTTGGTGCTCGTTCAGTTGACCATAGTGTATATTGATATCAACATACTATCTAGCACCACGATGAAGAGTGTGGTATATCTGGGGTGGTGTGTGTCCAACAACGCAGCCAACGTTCTGCTACTAGGAATGCCTTTCTGCCTGTATTATGTAACTAAATCCCGCAATGGATGGCTGTATATCTTATTATCTTGGCTGTTGATGATTGGCATATTGTTTACAATGTGCCGTGGTTGTCTATTGCTCGGAGTTGCAGTGTATTATATAGGTGCGCCCATATCCATTATGTATTATAAGAAACGCCGTTTGGTTAACTGGTCGCTATATATTACTAGTGCAGTGCTGGCGATAGTTGTGCTGTTGCTTGCAACACAATTACAAAGTGGATTCATTCAGCACTACGTCGAGGGGGGGATGGATGACAGCAGTCGGTTAGAAATCTACAGAAGGGGTTTAGAATATATTTTTGGCACGGAACCGGTACTAGGTGTTGGATTTATGGATAGACACCTAGAGCAAGTGCCGTCACTGACATACTTCTACCACAATACGTACCTGCAATTCTTAGTCAATTGCGGACTTGTTGGACTTGCGTGCTATATATTCCATAGAGTCACCACCATTATCGCAATGTTTCGTAAACCCACCAAGGACAGGTTGTACTTGTTCGTAGCATTACTAACAATCATAGGTTACTCATTCATTGACTGTTCCTTCTTCTTCTATTACTTTGCATTCTACTATACGGCTATCCTAGTTGCAATGCAAAAGGATTACGAGAGGGTGTCTACCATTGTTGCCGAGCAACCGATTATTATTAAACGCAAACCCCGTGTGTTATTCCCCTATGTTGAGGCGGGTCTTGGTCACATAATACCTATGAGGGCTGTAGCAAACGCATTCGATAATAAATACGGCGATAAAGTGGAAGTGGTTAGGTCTAGATTCTATGCCGAGGGAACACCGGCAATGCGCAAGTTCGAGCAGAGAATGGTTCAAGAGGTAAGGCGTTATAGCACAAGTCCGCTGTATGGAGTAAGCACATTTGACTGCATGCACTTCTTGGGTCAAGAGACATCTATGAAGTTCGTAATGAGACACCTAATAGAGAATGCCTATTCCGACAGCGTAGAGGCGATGAAATCGTTAGATGTGGATATGGTATTCTCCACCCACTGGGCAACGAGTTATGTTGCCAAGGATGTGCCCTCTGTAATACACAATATTCAATACTGCCCCGATGCAGACATGGATATGCAATGGCTGACTGGGTGTGATTTACAACTGATTAGTTGTCAAGAGGGCAGAGATAAGGCAATAGATAAACTAAATTACCCACAAGATAAGATAGAAGTTGTGCCCTGTGTAATAAGGCCCGAAGCCGAACAGATGACTGAGGGCAAACAGTTCTACAAACAGAAGTTGGGTTTGCCCACCGACAAGTTTACCATAGTGCTTGTTGATGGCGGATATGCGTGTGGTAAACTGCGCAGTACGGTAGAGGCATTACTCTTAACCGATATGCCTATCACTGTGGTGCCTGTATGCGGCAAGAATGAGCAGTTATACCAAGAGATAAAGAATTATTCACATCCTGATAATATCACCTATGCACCCATTGGATACTGTGAGAATATGCTCGAAGTAGTGGCTTGCGCCGACCTGTTTATGGGCAAGAGCGGTGCTAACACAGTCGCAGAGTTCTGCTATTTCGGGGTGCCACAGATAATTACACTGTATGCGACACCTTTAGAGAGGGCAATAGGCGAACACTATGTCAATACAGTTGGTAGCGCGGTTAAGGCTAAGTCGGTTAACAATGCGTTAGAATACGTAAGTAATTGGTTCTATAATCGCAGTGAGTACGATAAATACGTAGAGAATGCAGTAGCTTATCGCCACAATTTTGGTGCAGAAGAGATAGCGGACCTACTTTACAACAGACTGATGAAGTCGGTTAAAGATGAGTAATCTATGTGCAATACGAACACCAATCGTTATATTGTGCAGTCAACCACCGTATACAACGCATGTTAATTCATTATCGTGCAGTCATAACGACTTGACAAAATCCTATATTTTCAACATAGATTAATTGGTAAGAGTCGGTACGGAAAGTTACTTGTACAGACTCTTTTCTTAATCCATGCAACATTCTACGAACAAGTAATACGCGATAACTATTAATGATAATTGACCAGATTTGACAAGCCATAAGCTAAATACTTTTATTTTTTGTTGACATTGTCTGCTCTAGACTGTATAATAGTTTGGCTATACATTTACTTTGAAGGAGGTGCTAACTCGTATGAAGAGAACATATCAGCCCAAGAAAAGGCAGAGAAGCAAGGTTCACGGTTTTCGCGCTAGAATGAAGACAAAAGGCGGAAGGCGCGTATTGAAGAACAGGCGAGACAGGGGCAGGGCTAAATTGTCGGCATAGTACACATGAACTGATTGAGAGGACGGAACAATAAAGGCAACATACAGACTCAAAAGTAAAAAACAGTTCAACACCATATATAACAAGGGTAGTTGGCACAAAAGCAAATATCTTGTCGTGGTATATAGTAAGAGTGTTTACGCTCCCAAGTTTGGTTTCTCTGTATCCAAGAAGTTCGGCAAGGCAACCAAGCGCAACCGCATCAAGCGACAACTCAAAGAGTGTGTTTATAATCTATTACCACGCATCAAGCCCAATTATTGCTATATATTCGTCGTGCGCAGTGGCATACCAGACAAGTATCCTCTCATACTTGACTGCGTAACTAAACTGTTATCAAGCGCGGATTTATTACTTGATTAACCAAATGTGTGGTTAATTCTAACCAATAATGAAATGGATATGTATTGCCTTGCTCAAGGCATATAAAGCGACGCTTTCCAAGTGTAAAAACAAGACTTGTATTTATACCCCCAGTTGCTCGGTGTATTCTATGGAAGCATACGAGCAGTATGGATTTATTAGGGGCACAATGATGACTGTAAGTCGTCTGCTGAGGTGCTCGCCTTGGGCCAAGACTCGTGGCATAGATTATGTGCCACACAACCTTAAAGGAGTAATCAAATGGAGTTTATAGGCTCTCTACTGTTGGACTCAGGTCTAACTCCACCCGACCTTAACATAATAGGAAAAGTTGTTCAATGGATGTACGGATGGCTGGGCAACTATGGCTTGACTGTCATAGTGTTTGCGCTATTCCTCAAAATACTTACCTTCCCACTGGATTTCTGGCAAAGGCTAGCCTCTAAAAAAAGCAGTCTTAAAATGATAGCGCTTCAGCCCCAGTTGAAAGATATAGACTCGCAGTTCGAGGGCGATGCAAGGCGAATTAATGAGGAGAAGCAAAAACTCTATAAGAAGAACGGCTACAATGCATTTAGCAGTTGTTTACCCATGCTTGTTACTATGGCAATATTTTTTGTAATGTTCGGGGGTATCAATAGTTATTCCGCATTTACCGCTGCAAGAGACTATAATCTACTGTACGATAAATATACTTCGACATATGACCTACAGATAGAGCTAGGGCTTACGCCTGAGCAAGCGCTTGAGGACGCCAAGTTGGCAGTAGGTCAGTACTATGTGGAGGAAGTGAGAGAAGATTTCCTATGGGTGAACAATATTTGGCGCCCAGACACGTGGAAAAGCATTATGGTAGAGTATGATGAGTTCATCAAAACTAATTCCTCTGGTGTAGTCAACCGCAATATATATAACAATATCCGTGAAGGTGTACTAGAAAGCGATGTAGGATACTTCGGCAAAGTAGAGAATGGTGAAGTGGTAAGAGAGGGTTGGAACGGTCTGTTAATTATGCCCATACTGGCAGCTGGCATTATGTTCCTATCTACTTGGATAATGCAGAAACAACAGAATGCAAAGGGCGGCGTGGATATGACTGGACAGACACAACAATCCACCAAGATGATGAGCTTCTTAATGCCACTTATGATGGGGGTATTCGGATTCATGTATACTGCGGCATTCGCGCTGTATATGGTGAGCAACTCATCAATCAGCACTCTGGTTAACCTTGCCACCAATCGCCCTATTGAAAATCTGGCAATCAAACAGATTTCCAAGGTAGAGAATGATAAGAAACCAAGTTATAAGAGATAAATAATGAATATACAATCAATTGAAGCAACAGGAAAGAATATCGAATTAGCCACTAAGAACGCACTTAAGAAACTGGGTGTAGATAATGACGGTGCAGAGATAGTGGTGCTGTTCGAGGGGACAATGCTCAAACCGGCCAAAGTAAGGGCAACGATTAAACGAACAGATAGCCAAAAGGCACAAGAATACTTGACAACGTTACTCGAGAAAATGCAGTTTGAACACACTGTGAGTGTCAGCGAGCAGGATGGAGAGATACACGTATCACTGCTGGGAGATGGTGGCGGTGCAATAATCGGACATCGTGGCGAAGTACTTAACAGCATTCAATACTTAACCAGTTTAGCAGTAAACGCCGACAAGGAAGATTTCGTTAGAGTAGTTGTAGATGCCGAGAATTATCGTGCCAAAAGGACCATAGTGCTCGAACAACTAGCCAAGAATCTGGAGAAAAAAGTCATTCGCACACGCAGGGATACCAAGTTGGAGCCAATGAATCCCTACGAAAGACGAGTTATCCATTCCACACTACAAGGCAGTCAATACGTTAGTACAGAGAGTGTGGGAGAGGAGCCCAACCGTTGCGTGATAATCAAACTCAAGGGACGCAAGGCAACAGCTACTAATATAACAGAGAATACTGCAGAGCAAGAACAGATATCTTATCCAACATCAGCCAAGGCATCCTCTCGTAAAAAGCTAATTTTTGCTTACCGAAGCGACAAGAAGAGGAGATAGAAGAGTAGACAGCAGGCAAAAATGCTGTCTTTTTTTTCGCGCTGGGGGGACATGACGGTTATTTAACTACTAGGCAGTAATAAGTATAAGACGCACACGTTAACCATGTTCTAATAAGGTATATAATAGAGTGTTTACAATGATTAAGGTGCGCTATATGATGATAACAGATATGTTCAGTATCATTCATATCTATATGACTGGCTGAACTTTAACATAACATTAACGGCATATGGAACTAATAACGCAATGTCAATACTGAATGTAAAGTGCGCGACGTAATATGAACATAAGCACAATTAATACGCACAGCAATACTGGGAGTATGTAACTAGCGTCAACGCAATAAGGCAATATAGCACATAATAAAACAGACGATTAAGTATACATAATGCAATACACATTACAAAATATAATTAATTACGGTAACGCAACCGGTAAACAGACAGGTAATATATGGAAACTATTATAGCATTATCAACACCTATAGGCAGGGGAGCAGTGGCAGTAGTACGCATGTCGGGCGACGATACATTGAGTATTGCCAAAAAAGTTTTTGCACCCTTCCCGCAACACGCACGAGTAATGCAGTATGGCAAAGTTACAGTAGATGACTTTGCAGACCAAGCAATGTGTGTCTACTTTAGCGCGCCACACTCATACACCGGCGAAGATGTAGTAGAATTACACTTACACGGCGGAGTGGGCGTATGCACCGCAGTTATTGACAAGTGTATTGAGTATGGAGCCAGAATGGCACAGAACGGCGAGTTCAGTAAACGAGCATTTGTCAACGGCAAACAGAATCTAACTAACGCTGAAGGCATAATAGAATTAATCGAAGCAGAGAACAAGCTTCAATTAGCCAGTGGGATGAACCTGTTGTCTAATAAACTAGGCAAGCAAACAATAGATATGCAGGCTAGATTGACCGATATGTTGGCAAGCGTCGAAGCCATGTTGGACTACCCCGAAGAGCAGTTAGAAACAGAGGATTTACCTAGTGTGTTAAACGGGCTTATGGATATAAGTAAGCAATTACAACAATTGTTATCCACCGTTAAGACGGGACGCATTATTAAACAAGGTATCAATGTGGTAATCGTTGGCGCATCTAACGTGGGAAAGAGTAGTTTACTTAACTGTCTGTTAGGGCAAGACAGGGCCATTGTGTCCTCGCAGGCAGGCACCACACGGGATACTGTCACGGATAGTATCAATTATAAGGATATTACAATCAATTTCGTTGACACTGCCGGTATTCGCAAGACTAGATATAAGCTAGAACAAGAGGGTATAAGGAGAAGTCAATGCGCCATCAATCAAGCAGACATTATACTGTACGTGGTGGATAATCATAACACCGTTATACCGAATATGGACAAGCCCACCATCAAAGTGTATAATAAGTGCGACTTATTGAGAGAAGATAAGCGAGGTGACTATGTGTACGTTTCTGCATTAAACGGAGAGAATATAGTCCAGTTGAAGGATATTATTTATGATACTCTCAAGATTGGACAGATAGACATGAGCAACGTTATACTGACCTCTGCAAGACACGTAGAGGTATTAACTCGCACGCTCAATTGTATTAAGAGTGCAATAGATAATTCAACAGATAATACTGCAGATTGTATTGCACAGGATATTAAAGAAGCTTGGATGACACTAGGCGAGATAACGGGACAGACATCTAGTCAGGATATAATAGACAGGATATATTCTAAGTTTTGTTTAGGCAAATAGTGTGTAATTATGTAGTAAAGGATGAATCTATGTCTATCATAGATACACAATTACGGCACAAATAATTTATGACGCAATCGCGCACAAGATACATATGACACAGTTAAAAACTAATTATCAATGCATAGTTATTGGAGCAGGGCACGCAGGATGTGAGGCAGGCCTTGCTTTAGCACGACTTGGAATAGATACATTAATGCTTGCTACCAACCTAGACACGGTAGCATACTGTGCGTGCAACCCTAGTATAGGCGGAACTGCTAAGGGTCAGATAGTAAGGGAAATTGACGCTCTTGGCGGTCAAATGGGCATTAATACAGATAAGTCGCTGTTACAGATAAGAATGCTCAATCAGGGTAAAGGGCCTGCAGTACACTCCCCACGCGCTCAGGTGGATAAGCACGCTTACCACCATAATATGAAACTAACATTAGAAAATACGCAGGGGTTAACCTTAAGACAGGCGGAGGCTACGAGCATTCACGTAAATACAGACGGTGATTACATTGTTACTACGGCAGTGGGAATTGAGTACGGTGCCAAAGCCGTCGTGCTGTGCTGCGGTGTGTATCTCAATAGTCGTATCATAGTGGGCAAAATGATTAAGCAGTGTGGTCCCAACGGATTTTCCTCTGCAACACAACTTACTCAGTCGTTAATAAACTTAGGCTACACTATTAAACGGTTCAAGACGGGCACGCCTGCGCGTATTAATAAGAACAGCATAGATTTTAGCGTTATGGAGGAGCAAAAGGGGGAGAATATTCCAACTTTTTCCTTCATGTCCACACAGCCACGCAACAGCGCTAGTTGTTATTTGACCTATTCTACTCAACAGACCAAAAAAGTTATTCTTGATAATAAACAACTCGCACCGATATACAGCGGAGAGATAGACGGTATAGGTCCCAGATACTGTCCTTCGATTGAAGATAAGATTATTAGATTTGCGGACAAACAAAGACACCAAATATTCCTAGAGCCTGAGGGCGACAATACCAACGAATACTATGTGCAAGGTGTGTCATCCTCTATGCCTGCAGATATTCAGTACCAGATATACACAACTATTAAGGGACTCGAAAATGTGCAGATTATGCGTGACGCATATGCTATAGAGTACGACTGTATAGATGCGACGGCATTATATCCTACATTGCAGAGTAAACAACATGCTGGGATGTTTTTTGCTGGGCAGATTAACGGCACAAGTGGTTATGAGGAGGCTGGCGCACAGGGAATAGTCGTAGGCATTAACTGCGCAAGGTACCTACAGGGTAAATCACAGATTATATTCAGAAGGGATAACAGTTATATCGGCGTGTTAATTGACGATATAACCACTAAGGAAGGCAACGAACCCTACCGCATGATGACATCGAGGGCAGAGCACAGACTGATATTGCGACAAGATAATGCAGATATCAGGCTAACGCAACTAGGTAGAGATATTGGACTGGTTGATGATGATAGATATAATAGGTTTATTGACAAACTGTACAAGATACATCAAGTAGAGAATTATCTGGACACAATACTGTCCCCAGCAGTTATACAGCCTTTTTTTGACTTACTGGGCGAGAATCAACTAAAGACAGGAATCACCGTGAGAGATTGCCTTAAGAGAACAAGCGTGAGCATTAATGAGTTATTCAACTATCTAGATGTGTTTCAAGATATGGATAGTCAGGTAACTCAACAAGTGGAGATAAATGTTAAGTATAAGGGCTATATAGATAAACAACTGATACAGATAGAGCAGGCAGAGAGAATGGAGAGTAGAATTATCCCCACAGACATTGATTACGGTCAAATCAAAGGCCTACGCATAGAGGCAATGCAAAAACTTGACAAAATCCGTCCGCTTAATATAGGTCAAGCAGGTCGAATAAGCGGTGTATCCCCTGCCGACATAACGGTGTTACTGGTGTATTTATCAAGGGGTAAAGGTTAGATAGGTTAGTTCCTTATTACAATAACATATCTGTTCCTCCGTTAACAACATAAGCACAGGACAATGATACGTTGTGGCGCGCTATTAACACAAGGAAACTACTCATTATTTAGTGAACACCAGCAGATTCAGCCAGCACAATTAATGGACGGCTATTGAATAATTATGCAAGCATTACAACATACGAAATATAATTAAAAAAACCATGAAAGAATATATTAAACAATTAACATCTATTGAATTAAGCGAATATCAACAGAGTCAGTTCGACACGTTAGCAACTATGCTGTTAGAGAATAACGCCAATTTCAACTTGACTGCGATAACGCAACCAGAGGCGATAAGGGTTAAACACTTTATAGATTGTGCTGTGGGTGTTAACTATATTAGTAAGTGCGCATCGGTGCTAGACGTAGGTGCGGGTGGAGGATTTCCCTCATTCGTACTGGCCATATTAAGACCGGATATTAAGCTGACCATACTTGACAGTAATCTTAAGAAAATAGACTACTGTCGTGTCGTCGCTAAGCAACTCAACGTAAATGTTAATTTAATGTGTGGCAGAGTAGAAAATCGCTCTCTCATTACTAAGAGATATGACTATGCAGTGGCAAGAGCAGTTGCAGAAACGGATATTCTGCTAGAATATATGGCATATACAGTGAATATAGGTGGACATATTATTCTGTACAAGGGCATACAACAACAATCTTATGACGACGTAGCGACCAAACTAGGATTAAACAGAGCTCAAGTATATGAATACAATCTACCTAATGACTACGGACAGCGCAGGCTACTAATCTATACCAAAATTAAACCAACCCCTCCGCAATATCCTCGCTCCAATGCAGCTATACGCAAGAGTCCACTGGGAGCAGGCAAGTAGACAGATAGTGCATAGTATATTCGTAGTATATATAACACTAATATTGTATCCACTAGATATACAGTTACCAATTAACTGGATTTACCTGCAAAGACTCAGCACTAATATGCCCTATTACAACGCCAGTGTTAATATCTGCAATAATATAATCACAACAATATTGTATCCACTAGATATACAGTTACCAATTAACTGGATTTACCTGCAAAGACTCAGCACTAATATGCCCTATTACAACGCCAGTGTTAATATCAGCAATAATTTATCACAACTTAATCTTATTACTTGAAAAATCAAAACATTTATGATAACATTATAGGATATAAGGGGGAGTGGGCTATATGGGTAAAGTTATTGCCTTTTCCAATCAAAAAGGCGGTGTGGGCAAAACTACATCCGCAATCAATATGGCAAGTTACGTAGCAACACTGGGCAGAAAAGTTCTTATTGTCGACTTTGACCCGCAAGGTAACACGACTAGTGGTTTTGGCCTGGAAAAGAATACTCTCAAGAGTACCGTATATGATGTACTTATGGGCTATTGTAAGGCTCAAGATATTATTACGCCAACAATGGTTCAAGGACTGAGCCTTATGCCTAGCAATATAGACCTCGCTGCTGCAGAAGTAGACCTAGTTAACATGGTTAACAGGGAATATACGCTCAAAGAGAGCCTTAAATCAATTCGTACCAACTATGATTACATATTTATCGATTGTCCCCCATCACTTGGACTACTCACGCTTAATGCTCTCGTTGCATCAGACAGCGTGATTATACCTATACAAAGTGAGTTTTTCGCACTTGAGGGGCTCTCTCAACTGATGAACACAATTAAGATTGTTAAACAACGACTTAATACTACCATAAAAGTTAATGGAGTGGTATTGACAATGTATGATAATCGTTCTATAATAAGTAGACAAGTTACTAGTGAGATACAGAGATACTTTGGTGATAAAGTTTATAGTGTGGCCGTGCCCCGCAACGTTAAACTGGTAGAGGCGCCTTCCTTTGGCGTACCTATTTCGTCGCACGCACCCGGCAGTTCTGGCGCAATTGCGTATCAACTGCTGGCAAAACAATTTATCCAAAGGGAGGAAAGTTAGTACATGGCACAGCAAAAAGGGCTAGGTAGAGGTTTTGCCTCGCTGTTGGGAATGAACGATGTAGAACTGGAGCCCAAAAGCACTACAATGGATGCCCCCATTGAAATAGAGCTAGAGGAAATCGACCCCAACTATGAACAACCGAGAAAGAACTTTGATCAAGAGTCCTTACAAGAGTTGGCCAACAGTATTACCCAACACGGAGTTATTCAGCCTATTATATTGACAAAGATAGGCACTAGATATATGATAATAGCAGGCGAGAGAAGATTCCGCGCTAGCAAACTGGCTGGCAAATCTACTATCCCTGCCATAGTACGCAACTACACGCCACAACAAGTGAGAGAGATATCTCTTGTTGAGAACTTACAGAGAGATGACCTCAACGCCATAGAGGCTGCAAGAGCCATCAAGGAATTGATGACCAGCTTCAACCTCACTCAAGAGAGCGTGGCTGACAGACTGGGTAAGAGCAGACCCGCTATCGCTAACACACTAAGGTTGTTATCGCTAAATGATAAGGTAATTGCCTTAATCGAAGAGGGTAAACTATCCAGTGGTCACGGCAGGGCGCTGGTTGTAGTGGTCAACCCTGTTGACCAATATAGGTTAGCTCTTAAGGTAGTAGAGAACAAGCTGAGCGTACGCGAGACTGAGAAGGCCGTGAGAGACCTGCTTAATCCAACGGCTGTCAAGGTGGTCGAGAAGCCACCAATTAGTATTGAATTAAAAGAATTAGTTGAGAATATGACTCGTGCATTTGCAACAAAAGTGTCTGCTATTGGTAATGATGAGAAAGGGCGCATACATATTGATTACTTTACCAAGGACGACCTAGACCGTATATGCGCGCTTATTGATGACTGGAATAAACGCCAAGAGAATTGATTATATTCTAGTTAGCGAGATATTGTCGACTAGGGAGGATAATATGCCTACTACTTTTGAAATAATTATCATTGCAGTATTTGCTCTGCTATTAGTTCTAGGATTTGTCAAAGGTTTCATGCGGATACTACTTGCCCTGTTGGAGTTCTTCGCTTATATTGTAGTGTGGGTACTTTTTATGGGAAAGTTAGGTTTAGCGCTCGAAACCAGGATTTTTCCTATTTTCACACAGACAATGATAGAGGATATGTCAGCGCTACCCGTTGTCAATCCCAGTACGGTTGTAACCCTCTTATGGATGTTCATTGCATTCTGGGTGTTGTTCCTAGTGGTAAGGCTGTTATTCGCACTGATTGGTGCGCCTATTAAGAGAGCTATTCGCAAGGGCAGACCGATACGCAGGTGGGACAGGGCATTTGGTGTAGTATTTTTGACCATCATCCTTATAGCAATTACATCTGTATTAATGGCAGTGTTCCAGAATATAGGAGCCATATCTGACGGCACTATTGCATCGATATATCCAGAACTCAACGGTGCTGTTGGCAGAATGCTCAAACCAACAATTGACAAGTTGCCAACCCTACTTAACGATCAAGTTATGAATGGATTATTCCTCAAACTCGTTGCAGGTGATAAGAACCTGTTGGGCAACCTAGTTATAGGATTCATCTTGCCATAATAAGGTAATTTCGTGCCCAGTTCTCCATGTAGAATATCCTAGTTTTATTAGCTATTTCGGGCAGGGCAAGTGGTGTGTTGATGATATATCCTGAGTGGCTGTTGACACCACTCTAACAGCCTACATGTAGACAACATATAAATAGACAGAACGAGGAAACAATCCCTTGTAGGGCAAATAAGGGGCTCAAAACACTATCACATATAACCTAGCAGAGCAACGGTGCCATAAGATACACGATTGCTCGCTTACATTGGACAGACTTAATCAGACTGCCAAAGCACACTGAAAACATAGTATATATAAGCGTTCTTTCCTCGTCTTGCGTGGCAGTAATTGCGCACTAATTAGTTCAGCACTTCTAGACCTAACACATTGGATTATTAGAGTGAGCAAACAATTATTATCTCAGCGCAAATTGGCACGAGTAAGATTAGCGCATTAATACTTATAACGTGTGTTTATTGATATATTCTGCCCTATTAAACTACGGAATATTGAGAGCGCATAGGTTAATTGCTTATTTTCCACTGAACATTAGCATTAATCAGCGTAATACTAGTTAAGTAGTACGGTGAATACAATAAGTGTGGCCGTTCGGATTGTAAATGACTGCATTTCTGTTGATTTGACCATGCGCAACCACCAAGACAAACCCATACAAGTTGTATGTGAATTATATTCATATACTGTTTTGATAAGGTAGATAACAGTGATGTAACATTAGGCTATAATTCTTAATATACTGGTCGAATAGAATTATCACCCCCACTTCCGCACTGTATAATAACAAAAAATAACGATACAAAAACGAATATTTATATAGATGTTCATTTTTGGTACGGAGGTCGTTTATGAATAGTATCAACATAGGCTTATTAGCGCTAGTTGGCCCAGAGGTTACCGACAAATTGTTGGGACATACATATCTAGAGCTGGCTATTGGTGCTCTTATTTTGTTCTGCATAATATTTGGACTAGTCAAAGGATTCATGAGACAACTGCTAGGCTTTATCAGTTTTGCAGGTTCTTTAGCTGTCGGAGTCATATTTTTTGACGAACTAGGCAATGCTGCAAACGCGCGTTGGCCATTTGGGGTGGAGAATCCTTGGGTGTCCAACTGTATTTGGTATGCAATTGCGTTCTTTGCACTATTTATTGTAACCAAGTTGGTAACAACTGTACTGATGAGAGCTTTAAGAGGGTTTATTAGATTACCTATCGTCAGTGGATTGGACAGATTCTTCGGTATGTTACTCGCATTATTCGTTCTTTATGCATGTGTCTCACTACTGATTGGCGCAGAAAGTGTACTACCAGATGGTGACATCAAGAACCTTTTATGTGATCAGGTATATAATGGAAGATTTTTGAGCGTTTTGGCTGGTAAGGCAAATTGGCTTGGTAGCCTTGTATTTGGTGGCTAATTAGAATAACATTTGTTTATGCACTAGAAACCCCGAATTATCGGGGTTTTTTCTTACTTAAATACCTGTTTAGTCATTCCTTTGTTTCCCGTGAAACATTAAATTGACGCAATTCGTCAAAATGTTTCATGTGAAACAACCATTCTACATTTAATGCTACAATTATAAGTCTATATATGCGTTATTGTACCACTAAATTAATTTCACAATATAACTAGAACGTAATTATATTTAATATGACTGATTAGTTAGTGCAGTAAATAATACTGTCGTAAAATTATTCTAGATTAGGTCTAAATGAACACCGTAACAGCACTCAAGCATAAAGGACAAATAATATGTAGCATTGAGCTGTTTAACGGATAGCAACAATGATAGTAAAAACGAATGTGTATTCATCTAACTCAGTGCCAAACCGCTGCATTAGCTATCATAAGTATTTGATAGCTAGTTTTATATTGTGATTAATAGTGTTGCCGTTTTGTTCTTAGGTTTGTCAGCAATGCCAATAATTAACGCTATTAATCTGTAGTCAACTGCGTTGATAGCAGGTTTTCTTACTTTGGCCAACGATACCCGTAGTCAGGCTGTAGACTTGCGGTTGATAATAACAACACTCGCACTACGGAACGTGTGTAAATGAGTGAAGTATCAGTTTACTTAAGTAATGATAGTCTGCGGTTAGGTTTGCGTGTCAACTCGTCCTTTGCGATAATTCGACACGGATAGTGTCATAGTCAATAAAGAACGATGTTCACTATATAATAACATAGCAATGGTGGACGGAAGAAAAGGGGCGTAAAGAGCACTGTTTGTACAATGTTATATCTCTATACAACCTATTTTGTTCTAAATGCCGTAATCATATAGTCATAATCAATGATTGGTGCCCGACCCGTGCGAGTCACAGCGTGATTGCATATATTACAGTACAGCACATCGTTTACAGGTCGTATACAACCATTATAAGTGCAGGATAACACACTGTCTTGCTGTAATTCATGCTGGCAGCTTGCTTAATCTAATCTATATTTACCAATACACACGCAAATATGATATTAAGTATATACAATCGAGTAAATATACTGTTATTCTGACAGTAAAAATATCGTGTAGTACGTTGGCATGCACTTGTTAAGGTTGCATACAGAGTACCCCCAATAACCAGCTTACTGCTGTAGTACACATTTGTTACCAGCATATGTATGTTGGAATGATATAGCAGAACAGCAATTCTGCACTTGTTATCTACATTTCGGCCATTTAACTCATTGCATAACGATTAATCGCTTGATATACAGTTAACGAATAGCTATTTGATTATGAAAGTTATTCACCTTACTATTAGTACATATTGTACTGTGTTGTGTTGCGATGACAGTATATTAATTAACAACTTAATTAGAGTATATTGACACCGCGAAACTAGTTGTTGGATAAACAATCATCAAATTGTGCTTATACATGCACACTTTAGAATAATTATATATGAATAATGCTTATGTCGTGTTACGAAATGTGGTTAATTATCGACCAATAAGGCAACGTTCAATCAGCGTTTATACGTGCACACCTTAGAATAATTATATATGAAATAATGCTCATGGCGTGTCACGAAATGTGGTTTATTTTTGACCGATAATGTAATGCTCAATCGCACTAGATTTGACCAAAAATAAGTTAAAAAAGCCGGATAAAAACGCGCGCAAATCATCACAAAGAATAAGATTTTATGACCCCTGTAAGAAGCAATTAGGCATTTATATGTCAGGTCACCTGTGCCACATTATAGTAACCTTAGTTTGTTACCGACCATGCGTGTTGTGCCGACAGAATGGCAATTAAGGGCTCAAAACGGCACAGAGTATTCGAATATACATTTTGTTGCCATAAGACACAGTTAACACCGTAGCCCATAAGTATTAGTTTACACAAATAGTCGAGCAAATAAATTGACCAAAAAACAGCCGATTAATCCTGCACATTTTTACCTCATAAAGGCAATAAATAGCTATGGAAACTACAATAATTATTGCCCAAAATAATAAGTAAATCATGGCGAGTTAACACACTTAACAGCGTGATATAACCCAAGAAAAATACTGGTTACTAGTATTAAACCGCACTATTGATGTCAATAATGGTAGGCAGATTGATTAGTGCATTAATCAATGTAAGCGATAGAGCAATATACGATGCAGACCTTATATATCTTGCATTAATAAGCCGAAATGCACTGTGTACCTTAATGCACGCACACATACACGCACCGCTCAATAGACAACATAGATTATGCACAGTTAATTACTGAATCGCAGTCACAATTAATACACATCAATGCATTAGCACCGTGACACGTTATAACGTAATCTATATTATTAGTTAACACCTACGATAATCAAGGAGTTCTATCTGATTAATATCTACCGATAATCAAGGAGTTCTATATGACTAACAAGCAAGTTTATATTTATAACCCCAATGCTAGACACGACCTCGCGCAGGAATTACCCCCTCGCGAGCAAGTAGTCTACTTCTGTATCGGCACGCAAAAGGTAGTGGCAGATAGTTTAGGCCCAACAGTTGGAACCATTTTGCAGGAGAAAATGAAATCCCCGATATTTGTCTATGGATATTTTGAGGCAGATATCAGTGCGCTCAATCTACTTAATGCGTATGAGTTCATCCGCACCCTGCACCCCGATAAAAAAGTACTAGTAATTGACGCGGGAGTAGGCGATGAGAGCGAAATCGGTCGCATAATCTACAAACCCACACCGCTTCTGCCCGGTGCAGCCACCAACAAGAATCTACCCTCGCTCGGCCACTATTCAATTGTGGGCATTGTCGCACTGCGAGGCCTTGAGGACTTCTACCAATCTACATCAACTAAACGTGAGTTAATTAATGACATGGCTCAAGTAATAGCGGATGCCATACTCTCTCAATGTGGGTAAAAACGCGCATTACCAGTACTTAATCGCATAGACTTATATAGGGCACATTTATATATAGTGTCTTATTTTTTTGCTCAATGTACACGCAATAGATAGACACAATAGGTTGTATTGTATACAATCATTGTATGCGTGCTCACGTTGTACGCGCAACCTATGACACACGTCAAGTTACTACATAATCCGTTATGCGTAAGCGTTACGTGGTAAATCAATAGACATCAATCTGCATAACAGCCAAACGCAAATAAAATCTAAACAGTTTGACACAATAAGATGTGTGTGTTAAAATAGTCCAAACTAAACACGAGGAGAAAATAATTGGGACCAGACAAAAAAAGAAATACAGCCAGCATAATTTTCTTTGGCGTAATTGTCGTGCTGTTGATAGTTGCGTTATGGTATTTCATGAATGGCGACTTGGGTAATAATACGGCATATACTGAGTTCCTTGACGAGTTTTCGGCAGGCAAAGTATCTCAAGTATACGTTAAAGGTTATTATAAGATTCATGTTATCTATACTGATAGCCGTAAGACTAATGTCGCCAGAGACCCTGACGAGATAATCACTATTCCTAGCAGAGAACAGTTCTGGGAGGACATTAAACAGATAACCGAAGCAGAGGGTAGTACTGTCAGTGCAGACATTATTGACTATAACGACCCACAGCAGGGGACTATATGGGACTATCTAGTGCCACTACTGACAGTTGCTATTGGAGTGGTGTTGGTTGTATTCCTGTTCAGGGCAATCAACAAGCAGAACAACCAGAGTATCAATTTTGGCAAAAGTACAGCTAGAGTTACCACCAATATTAAAGTAAGATTTACAGATGTTGCAGGCGCAGAGGAGGAAAAAGAGGAGCTGGCAGAGGTAATTGACTTCCTCAAGTCTCCCAAGAGGTTTACAGAACTGGGCGCACGCATACCACACGGGATATTACTAGTAGGTCCGCCCGGCACAGGTAAAACATTATTTGCCAAAGCAATAGCAGGCGAGGCAGGAGTACCATTCTTTTCCATATCCGGTTCGGATTTCGTTGAGATGTTCGTAGGTGTCGGTGCTAGCCGTGTGCGAGATTTATTCGAAAGCGCCAAGAAGAACACCCCCTGCATTATATTCATTGATGAGATAGACGCCGTAGGTAGACAAAGAGGAGCAGGACTGGGTGGCGGACATGACGAGAGGGAACAGACACTCAACCAGTTGCTTGTCGAAATGGACGGTTTCGAGACCAACGCAGGCGTTATAGTAATGGCAGCCACCAACAGGCAGGATATACTAGATCCGGCATTGCTCAGACCGGGTAGATTCGATAGGCAAGTATATGTTAATAAGCCAGATATAAGAGGTAGAGAAGCTATACTTAGAGTACACGCACGGAATAAGCCTATGGCAGAGGATGTAGATTTCAGGGCAGTTGCACGTATTACATCAGGATTTACCGGTGCAGACCTCGAAAATCTTCTTAATGAAGCAGCCATACTGGCAGTTAGAAATCATCGCAAGGCACTGACGATGGCAGACCTTAATGAAGGCATTAATAAGGTTATCATGGGGCCGGCAAAAAAATCTCGTCTTGTTACCGAGTATGACAAGAGAATCACTGCATATCATGAGTCTGGACACGCCATAATTGCGTCTTCGCTCAAGTATTGCGATCCGGTGCACGAGGTTACCATTATTCCAAGGGGCTCAGCAGCAGGATACACAATGACAAGGCCAGATAACGACAACGAGCACGAAATTAAACAAAAACTGCTAGACTACATCACAATGGCACTAGGTGGCAGGATAGCAGAGGAAATAGTTATTAAACAAGTATCAAGTGGTGCGTCGCAAGACATTAAGAATATAACAAAAATGGCTCACCAAATGGTTACAGAATGGGGCATGAGTGATGTCATAGGGCCATTATACTACGGTTCAGGTGGTGAAGTATTCGTCGGTAAGAGTTACCAGACAACTAAGGCATACTCTGAGAAGATGGCAGGCATTATAGACGACGAGATAGGTAATATCGTTAAAGAATGTTTAGAGAGAGGTCGTAAGATATTGACCGAGAAAACAGACATTCTACACACCATGGCCAAAGTGTTATTCGAGAAGGAAACCATACACAGTCAGGAAGTAGAAATGATACTACGCGGGGATAGTGTTGAACAAGTAATAGACTACATGGATTCACAGGATAAGAAACTGCAGGAGATAAGTAACCGTTCAACTAAACAAGAGAGTTATGATATACCCACTACGACTCCCACCCCTCCAACTAGTCCAGAGGACACACCCCCTCAACCATAACACCAGATAATATAATAAGTGAATTATTCTGTTAAATGCAGATATAATTCACTTATTTTTTTGGCATAATATATATAGGAGTAAAGCTATGAGAAAACAGTTGGAAAAGATAGTATTAATAGCACAGATAGTAGTTGGCCTATTGATAATGTTGATATCGTTATTAATTGTAACCACACTGGGCGACGGAGTTGGTTTCTTTGATAATGTAGCAACCAATG
This sequence comes from Clostridia bacterium, assembly GCA_028698585.1. GTDB lineage: Bacteria > Bacillota > Clostridia > Christensenellales > CAG-314 > STF1-98. Next base: position 35,450 of record JAQVWG010000004.1, read on the forward strand.
TCATACTGTTGATACTCATTATTATATTCGTTCTGCTATCTATCTATCTATTGATGTGCACATTCTCCCATAATGGCAAAGTTAAGAAACTGACTCTTTATCAACAAAAGGATACTTTAACCCAAACCACTGCCAAGGTAGTTGAAGGGCTAATCAAAGATTGTATTGCCCAGTGTGGGGGAGTCAGGGTGAAGAAGATTAAGATTATCGAAACGGACACCGGCGTTGTATTGCGATTAAGCGTGGCAGTTGCTCACGATAATGTCAGCCACAGTATAGGCAAGTTAAGACAGACCATAGAGGATACGTTCTTCGAAGTGTTCGCTATTGATTTAGAATCTATAGATTTTTTAATTGTTAAGCTGGCCAAGAAGAGAATAGTAAAGGACACACAGGCACCTACTCAGTCAACACAACAAGAGCAACCGACTCAAGATATAGACGAGCAACCTATTCAACAGGATAGTCAACAAGAGCAGATAGACAATCAACCCACTCAACACAATCAGGAAAGTGAAGAATCTCCTAAGCCAAGTGTAGACAGTCAACTAATGCAAAGCAAGATTGAACAAGTAGAAGCCAAAGAACAACAATTAGAACAGCAACTTGAGCAGATACAGCAACAAGGTGAACAAGATGAACAGGCAAAAGACGCTCAAAACGAATCACAGACTGATGATGAATCCATAGATACACAAGTAATTAAGAAATAGTTGTATGAATCATATCTAGCCCAACTAACTTGCTATCATATAACTATTATACTCTATACAGCCCTTGCTTATACAAGGGCTGTTTGTATGTAGGCAAAAAACAGTCAGGTCTATAGTACAACTACATATGGCTGTTAATGGCACTAATGATAGGGTTCACAATCAACACAACTATGTAAAGGCGGATAGTATGTGATAGTTGAATGAATATTCTTGAATCTTTGTGTGTTATATTTTTAACGCCATACAATGTAACGTAAATATAGAATAAGCGTCAACGTGGTTAATATTAACGCATAAGTTTACTGCCAGTCCGTACGTTAGCGCAGAAATGATTATGTAAGCGAAAATAACCAATAAACTGTTTTGCTTTGCATAAAAACATGGTATTATTGAATCAAGAATAAGGAGAATAATATGTTAGAGCATGACGATAATTATCCTCGCCCCCAGTTGCGAAGAGATAAGTGGATACCTCTTGACGGCCTGTGGCAATATGCGATAACCGATAACGAGAGTTGTACGGACAAGTATGACGGTAATATAAACGTGCCTTACAGTCCGGAGTGTATAAATAGTGGCGTCAACAGGGCGCTCAAAGTTGGGGAATATATACATTATACTAGAGATTTTGTCATCAATACTCAGTTCATTAATGATATTACCTTATTACACTTTGGAGCAGTGGACATGTTCTGCAAGTGCTATCTCAACAATCAGTATGTGGGGGCGCACCAAGGGGGATTTAATGCTTTTACACTTGATATAAGCTATTACGTGCATGAGGGTAGCAATAATATCAAAGTAGTTGCATGGGACGATATAGACAGTAGCTATTACACTAACAGCAAGCAGAGGAACAATAGAGGTGGTATATGGTACTCTAATTCTAGTGGGATATGGCAGTCGGTATGGTGCGAAAGTGTGCCAACCAACTATGTACAGAACATCAAGATAACACCCGACTATGACAATGCAACAGTGTGTGTTGAGGTAATAGGTGAGCAACTGGGTAGAATAAGTGTTACTGTTATGGATAATGGCATTATTAAGTGCAGTGGCGAGTGTCTAGATAACAGAATAGTATTGCCAATGGACCAGTTTACCAGTTGGTCGCCAGATACTCCATACCTGTACGAGTTGTGCATTGAGAGTGATAACGACAAGGTAAACAGCTATTTCGGCATGCGTAAGTTCTCGATTATGCAGGATAATAAAGGATATGCTCGTATATGCCTTAATAATCAACCTTATTTTATGAACGGATTACTTGACCAAGGCTACTGGGCAGACGGTATGCTGACTGGCACTGATACACAGCTTAAGCAAGATATCATGTTCGCCAAGAGCCTAGGATTCAACACTCTACGTAAGCACATTAAGGTAGAGCCCATGCGCTGGTACTATTACTGCGACACAATAGGTATGATAGTGTGGCAAGATATGCCGAGTGGGGGAACTAAACATAATCCTTTCGTCACTATGTACCTACCTTTCCTCGGTATCAGTTTGAAAGATAGTCAATATAAGTTAATGGGCAGAGCTGACACACGCTCGCGCAGTAGTTATTATGAAGAATATACCCAGATGATTAACCAGCTGTATAATGTAGTCAGCATAGCATGTTGGGTACCATTTAACGAGGGGTGGGGACAGTTCGACGCTACTAACGTATATGAGTATACCTGCAGAATAGATAGCACTAGACTGATTGACCACGCAAGCGGCTGGCATGACCAAGGCTGTGGAGATTTCAAATCACTGCATATTTACTACCGGAAAATTGCATTTAAGCATGATAGTCGCCCCATTGTATTATCGGAGTTTGGTGGATACTCTCTGCCCACGCATGGGCACATGTACAGTAATAAGCAATTCGGTTATAAACTGTTTATTAGTCAAGAGCAATTCACACTAGCCTACTGTAATTTATATGAGAGCCAGATAATACCACTGATAGACAAGGGACTGTGCGCTTGCATATATACTCAGTTAAGTGATGTTGAAGAGGAAATCAACGGTCTAATCACCTACGACAGACAAGTATGCAAGGTAGATAAGCAGATTATCAAACAACTGAATGGTAGGGTTAAATATGGAAATTAAGTTTATGTATCAAGCACTAGTTCAAGCCAGAAGGGCATACGGAATAGACGAAGTGCCCGTAGGTGCGGTCATAGTTAAGGACAACGTAGTTATAGCACGAGGCTTTAACAGAAGGGAGTCCAACAAGGACATACTAGGGCATGCTGAGATAGTGGCAATGCGCAAGGCGTCTAATAAACTTAATGACTGGCGTCTGACAGGTTGCGACATGTATGTAACACTTGAGCCCTGTGCAATGTGCGTCGGCGCAGCAATTAACGCACGGATAGATAACATATATTTTGGCGCATACGATAACAAGGCCGGTTGTTGCGGCTCAGTAATTAACCTAACCAATATTTTTCGCCTCAATCATAAGACCAACTGTCAAGGGGGGATACTGCAAGAAGAATGTAGTCAACTGCTGAGAGATTACTTTACATTTAAGCGCCAGTAATCACGCAACCACATTGATGTATAAACATAAGTATGTCAACTATAATTAGATTGTACTTAAGATATTAATAAATGCCCTCACACTGTTGAGGGCATTTATTATATTGAATATAATGCGCTGTATTGATTACGATATAATAGCAGTAAGTGTTATCACCACAGCCGTTATTATAATAGTTTATATAACAGTGTAATCAAACGTGTATTGTATTGACGAGTACGATATAGTGAGTGACTTGTTGCCCGTTGTAGCAGTGTCAAAATCAGATATCATATCGGCAGTAATATTAACCGAAGCGATTGTACTGTCTTGGTTACTGTTGGCATAGAATATTAGTTTAGCATTAGTTAAGTCTATTGAGTCGACTGTAGAGCCCGAGGCATAAGTGGTGGCTAACCCCTCTATACTGACTATGGTATCTATCTCGAATACGAGATATCCTTGTTGAAGTTTAATAGGCAGATGGTATTGAACCAGTCCTTCATAGTCAACGTTGTTGCCAGACATACTGTCGCATACTGCATACATCTTGAATGTATTAGATGGGTACATCTGCATTGTATAGCAGTCTGCCCATACGCCACTTGCAACGGCAGTGCTATACAGATATTTGCCCTCGCTGTTGACAATAGGCGCAATACTGATAGTTAATGCTTCGTTATTGACTAATGGAGCAACCACCTGCACTTGAGAGGCAGTGACACCTGATACTATGTTATCGTCATCGCAGTAACACCGTGCGAGTAAAAACAGCATTTCGTTGTCATAGGCGTTGCCAGTGTATTTGATGACTGTGTTCTCGGTACTGTTATTAGCACTTAGAACTGAAGTGCATTCATTCTTGTTCTTTGCTCCGTACGAGTATGTGTTGGTCAACGTATATGAAGTTATCTCCTTACCACTCTTGCCCATGTATATCCCAAGGGCATTCCTAGATGAGCTTACAGGTGCCAGAGTATTCTCGAACACACATGTTGTGGTGATTGTTGTTTTGACAGATATGGTGTCCTCTGTAGTAGCCACAATCATACCTAGCGCAGTTAAGTCGTCAATCAAATCCTGGTCGAACAGGCTCTTATCGAATATCTCAACCAGTATTAGGTTGGTTGAATAACTGTATCGGTTATTAGGAGCGCTAGTTAGCGTAGTAGTATAAGTACCACTGCATGATAGTGGGATGTATTGGTCTATATCTTGAGAGTAATCAACCGTTGCAAGGTCAGGTGACTTAATAGCACTCCGTTGTTCGTCAAATGTAGCTAGTCTTATATTGTAAGCGATAGTTTCGTTAACGTCAGTGTTCCAACGGGTACTGGCATTAAGTGTGACAGTGCTTCCACACGCAGACAGACTACTCAGTAACAGTATCGCAACCAATAGTATCAAAATCGTTTTTTTCATTATCTCATTCCCTTATTAATAGTAACAGCATTGTAACATCTTTTGCATTAAAACTCAATCATTTTTGTCCTTATCTTTAGCATAGTGCTTGAAAAAGCACCCTTCGTAATGTATAATGACACGTAAGGAGAATTATGCTGAACATATGTACCACCAACAGCTATAACACTGCGTCCAAGTATATAATAGGGCTACTGTCGGCTATTGACAAGAGAAATCTTGACTACCGACATATTGTAATTGTGCCCGACAGGGCAAGTATGTCCTATGAGCAACTGATACTTGATAATGTTGGTGGCAGTTTCAATATCGAAGTATTGACGTTTCGTAGACTGGCTAACCGTTTGATTGAACAGCAGGGTTATCTCACTAAACAGGCTTCAATAATGGTGTTGACCGGAATAATTGCCGATAACAAGGACAAACTCTGTTGCTATAATAAAGGAACGGATAACATAGGATTCGTACAGAATCTGTATGAAGTTATCTGTCAGTTTAAGTTTTCGCGCATAAACGCCGACAGTATAAATGCCGATATGTTACCACCTGCATTACAGGACAAGATGAGGGATATTAAACTGTTGTATGCACAGTATGAGCAATATTTGTCGCTAGGTTATGTCGACTCTGCGACCAAACTTGATAAACTTATAGACACCATAGAGTGTATGGATATATCTAATTATCACTTCTATGTAACGGACTTTGAGAGTTTAAGTAAACAAGAGTTGGCAATTGTTATGCAACTAGCCAAGAAGTCTGCTAATATTACCGTTACTTGTTGCTATTCTAATAAGGCCGAGGATAAATATCTCTATCTCAATGATATATTCAATCAACTGAGGAAGTCTGCTAAGCAATCCAACATTGAATGCAACATCACACATAAGGATAATTACGCTAATGCCCTTACGCATAGTATAGGTCAGAATCTATACAGGTACGGCACACAACAACAGGATATCTCAAGAGAATTATTGTCCATATATATATTGCCGTCAATTAATCAAGAGGTAATTGCCCTAGCTAATAATATATGTGCTCACGTGCGTAATGGGGGTAAATATGGAGATTATTACGTAGTGTCATCACAGCCTGAGAAGTATAGACACGCAATAGAGAGAGTTTTTGCAGACAACAATATACCTTTTTTCATGGACACGCAGAGTGTTCTGTATGAACACCCACTTTGTCAATATGTCATTGACTATTTGTTAGCTAGTCGCAACAACTATAAGCAGGACAACGTATTAACTTTTGTCAAAAACTATTTTTTCGAAGGTGGCAGTGATATCTACCACTTCGAGAACTATTGCCTTAAGTATAACATCAGTTATGATTATTCAGTGTTCGAGTTGGGCAAAAACGACAAGAACGTAGACTACGATAAGGCGCAGGCAGTAAGGCAGAAGTTATTCGCCATAATAGACAGTACCCCCATACCGCCTAAGGGCAACGTAGATGATTATGTTGCTATCATACGTTCATTTATGCGAGCGCAAGAGTTAGAACGTAAGATTTGCCAGTTCGCAGACTTTTGCCAATATAACGGGCAGAGTGCATATGCTAACGCCAGTAGACAAGCGTATGATAAGCTCAACGCTGTGTTGACTCAATATGAGCAGATACTGGGAAACAAGTCGGTCAAAATTGATGAGTTTATCAAGACGTTATCTATGGGATTATCTAGTACCACCATATCGGTACTGCCCATAGTTAAGGATAGCGTTGTCATAACCAATATGGGTAAATCTCGCAAGCACGACATAGATGTACTGGCATTACTGGGTGCTAACAACTGTCAAATGCCCATAGTTAAGAAGGATAATAAACTGCTCAGTGACAGCAATATGTTGTTACTTAATCAGCACGGACTAGAACTGGATTACCTAACCAAGTTAGAGAATAACAGAGAACGGTTTAACGTGTTCCAACTACTGCATGAGCCCAATAGACTGTTTATAACCTGTGGCGACCAGAGAACCGAGGGAGCAATGGGTAATGCTATTAAACCTGCTGATTTTGTTCAACAATTAATCAAAATATTTGGCAGAGGCCATACACCCTATGCAATCAGTCACACAGTTGATGAAGACACCGTGTACACTGTTAAATCAGCACTCAGTTCCGTTATTATCAATCAGCGTAAACTGACAGATAATATTAAGATAACCAATGGTAATTACCAGTTGTTACAATCGTTATATGGGCAAACATGCAATCAATTCTATTTTGACAACGACAGCACTGCCAACATAGAGTGTGGCGCTCAGCTATTTACTACCAACAGCCCAACAAGTGTGTCCAAGGTGGAGACATTCTATTCCTGCCCACTTATGCACTATTATAATTGCGGACTACACATTAAGCCACGAACAGTCGCTAAATTGGACAATAAGGACTTCGGTATCATTCTGCATGCAGTACTAGAAAAGTATGTTAGACTTATGGACCGATTAGAAAGCGATGACAGGACTGCGCAGTTGATTGTCAAGTGCTTCAACAGCGTAATGCAAGAGGAAATATACGTTGGTATAGTCAGGGACGTCAGTCAGCGACTTACGCTTAAACAGCTGTGTAATGAATGCATACATATAGGCAAACAGATTAAACAACAATTAAAACACAGTCAATTCACTAATTACAGTACAGAGTTAACATTCGGTATGGAGCAAAGCAAGATAGGTGCGCTCACACTGGGTAATCAATCGCTAAAGGGCACAATAGACAGGGTGGACAGACTGAACGATATGTTCTTCTGCATGGATTATAAGAGTGGTTCAATGGGTGAATCATACAGTGAAAATATGTTGTATGTGGGCAAAAAAATGCAGTTGCCATTGTATTGTCTTGCCATAGTTAATAATCTTATGTTACAGCCTGTTGGATTCTACTACCTTAAACTGAGTAATGATTATAATAAAGATGGCGACAGGTCTATATATAAGGGCAGGTCCATAGATAACTTAGATACATTATTACTGTTAGATGACAGATTAAGAAACGATAAGAGTGAACTACTGTCAGTCAAACTCAAAAAAGATGGCACATTACCTCAGTCCAACAGCGTGATTACCAAAGAACAGTTATATGCCCAGATGAAATATGCTGGAATTATGGTTGAGCGAGCAGGTAAATTATTGCAGGTAGGATTCATTAAGCCCTCTGTGATAACCGATAACAAGACATGCGATCGCTGCGATTATAATAGTATTTGTTCTGCTCCCTCTCTAGGGACATGTATTAAGCGTGCAAAAATAGACAGCGTTAATGCACAGACAATAGTGGACGTAGTGTGCAGGCAATTGGGCGTTAAATCTGCAGGCGCCATGCAATCTACGCATGCAGTTGTCAACAGTGAGGTGAGCTATGAGTAATTTCACTAAATTGCAGGATATGGCAATCAACTCAGTAAGTAAGAATCTGTTGGTATCTGCCTCAGCAGGAACGGGCAAAACGACGGTAATGATACAGCGCATTGTTCAACTCATCCTTAGTGGTAAGATTACTATTGACGATATACTGGTAGTAACATTCACTAACGCATCTGCCATAGATATGAAACTCAAATTGCTTAGTTGTCTAGAAAGTAATACAAGTGACGCTAAAGTAAGAGAGCAGATTGAGAATATAGATAGCGCCAGCATATCCACCCTACATAGTTTTTGCATTGAGGTATTGCGTACATACTTCTATGTAGTAGACATTGACCCTGCATTCACCATTGTCGACCCCTCGCTCAGCGAAGGATATAAGGACAGAGTGCTAGATGATGTGTTAAAGGATTACTATGTCAACAGCGACAGCCTGTTCGAGTATCTCTATCATATATTCTGCACCAACAGAAGTGATAAGGGGCTTAAGAGTCAAATCAGCGCATTGCACGAGTTCGCCCTGTGCCACCCACAATTTGATAAGTGGTACGTAGACAACAAGAGCAACTATAAGTTCAATAACGACAGTCAGTTCTGTCTAGTTGTCAATTTGGACTACACAACGAGCAGTAATGCCTACGCTAGGGCATTCGACCAATATTCCATTACCGCTAAGCAGTATGGCGCAGATAAGCTCGCTTCATATTGCGAGTATTTGTCATCAATGTACAGAGTGGCAGAACACAACAGTCTGCAAGTAAATCTCGATAATTTAGCAGGCAAGACGCGCATTAACTCGTTCACATCTAATCTTAAGAAATACTCGCCCGCCTATACAGTCGATGAGCAGACGTTCGATGAGTTGGTGTCACAAATTGAATCCACTAAGGAGGATGCCAAGAAGAATATCATTAATGCGTATAGCATACTGCTTGATCAGTCATACGACGATTTAGTCAATAACTCAATCAAAATGATACCAGTAATGGATAAACTGGTGGAGATAGAGCGCAAGTTCAACGACAAGTATTTAGAATATAAGAAATCTCGTGGTATGTTGGATTTCGGCGACCTAGAACATCTCACACTGCGGGTATTACAAGATAATGATGTTGTACGGCAACTTCAATCTAGGTACAAGTATATATTCGTAGACGAATATCAAGACATCAATGGCGTTCAGGAGCAGATAATATCTACCTTGGCAACCAATAGCAATTTATTCTTAGTTGGGGACATCAAGCAGAGCATATATGGATTTAGGCAGTGTGACGCCAATATTTTTGCCGATAAATACGATAAGTATCAGCACCAACAAGACAGTCAAGTCATCGAATTGACGGACAATTTCCGCGCGGACAACAGGATACTCCAGCAGGTCAACAAGATATTCAGCGCATGTATGAGTAATTCATTCGGCCAAGTTGACTATCAAGGCAGTTGTCAGATAGCTAGCCCCAAGCAGTTCGATTCGAGCGTTAATCCGTTCAAGATAATAGGGTTGCCCGTTATCAAAAAAACACCGTCAATACCCACTGACATATATGATATATCCAGTCAACAAGATGACCAGTCGCAGGACAGGGCCATGTTGGAGGCATCGGCGGTCATATCCAGCATAAGGCAGTTGGTCGGAATGGTAAGAGAGTTCGAACAGGATGGTGAGATAGTTAAACGACCAACAAGATATGACGATATTGCTATACTTGTGCGCAAGGTTAAAGAAGATACAATTACACTGTATGAGCAACTAGAACAAGAGAATATCCCGGTTACTATCGCGCTAGAGGACAAATATTATTCCAAGGAATGTGCAGATATAATCAATCTCCTTAGAGTGATTGATAATCCTCTTAATGACATCGCATTAACGGGTGTAGCATTGTCCTTCTTTGGCAAATTAAGCAAGGAAGAGTTGGCTAGGGTAACCATAGCAACAGAGCAATCATCAGTATATGATAGGTACTGTCAATATACTCGAGCATATAACGATAATATATCCGACAAGCTGAGGGTAATGCTGGATTTAATTGCCAAATATCAGATTATTGACCACACCTGTTCTGTCGACCAGTTGCTAGTCAAGTTGATAGAACAGACACAATATAATCTGTACGTAATGACTCTACCCAACGGAATGGTAAGAGCCAACAGACTATACACATTGATAAGCGACGCACAAGGGCAGGCGTTCTCTATAAGTGTGTGTAAATATTTACAATACGTAGAGTTGTCTGGTCAACAGAGTAGCGATAGTCAGCCTGCGCAGTTAGGTGGCGTCAAGATAAGCACCATTCATAAGAGCAAGGGACTAGAATATCCAATAGTCATAGGCGTAGGATTATCCAGTGGCTTTGTCAACGACAACGATAAAGTGATAACCAGTAAGGCATGTGGACTCGCTATGTCATACTATGACCAAGAGAGCAGGAGTATTCGTCCTACGTTATCATCATTTGCAGTCAAATTAAGTAACAAGATTAAGGATAAGGAGGAGGAGTTGCGGCTGCTATACGTGCTGACTACCCGTGCCAAAAATCAACTTATTCTAATAGTCAGTAACAAGCGCAGTCAACCTATATCTTCACCCTATCTTGCTACCAGCCTGAGCGATTGGATTGTGTATGGTGCTAGCAAGTGTAAGATTGATATAGGCACAGGCCCTACATCGGTTGTTGCACACAATATTCAAGAGTTGCCACCACAGAATACAGATAGTAAAATACTTTTAAATAATATCAATTTCGTATATCCGTATGTAGACAAGGATATCCCCTCTAAAGTAGTGGCATCAGGGCTTAAACAATGGGCGCAGTCTGTTAATAAGAGTGAGAACGAACATCAGGATGAAGATGTACAATCAACGGTAATAGTAGACCAAGAACAGATAGTTCAACAGTCTGCAGTTATCAATAATTATGCCAGTATTGGCACAGCATATCACAGACTGTGTGAGAACACGTTCTTTGGCGCTACAGTTCAAGATGTACGCAACATTCTACTTAGTCTGATTAGTCAAGGAGTTATTGACGAGGATATAGCCCAGTCTATAAACGTGGATTATGTAGCAAGAGTATTCGCGTTGCCACAACTTGCTACACTATGCAAGGGCAAAGTATATCACGAAGTGCCTTTTATGGAAAAACTGCCCTTTAATAAGTTAATTAACGGTGCACCCAAGGGTTACACAGTGTTGCAGGGCGTAATAGACCTGTTGGCTATTAATGATAATAGCGCAGTTATACTGGACTTCAAGTACACATCTCATTTAGACACCATAGTTAAGGATTATCAGTTGCAAATGAATGCATATACCCTAGCAACCAAAAAAATATTAAATTGTGACGATGTACACGCATACATTGTATCTATTAAAGACGGCAAGGTTATCAAGTTGACATAATAATATGCCAGCGCAATGTAGACATCTATTCTATGCGACCCAGACTGCATAACTATTAACTGTCTTACAACATATCTCTATTTATTGAGGAATTATATGAAAAACATTTTTTATTGTAAAAGTACAATACAGGATAGGCAGGAGCAACGTAAGCCTAAAGAGCAGATTATGGCTACCCATAGTATGCCGTTGCTTGACGAAAACGGATTCTTGACACTGCCCTCATACGCAAACGGTGATTTATACGAGTACAACAAACAGAATATCAAATGCGGTCTGTCTAGGCTCAAGGAATGGGAGTTCTATCAAGTGTTCAATGATAAGTGGTGTTTGCAAGCGACTTATGGGCATACATCATACGCTGGCAACGTCGCTTGTACCTTGATTGAGTTTGACAAGGGTACTAGACACAGTGTATCGGTGCTTAAACTGTTTCCTAAGGGTACATTCGACCTAGATTTTACGTCCGGGCAGCCACACAACCTTCACTATCAAGATGACAGAATATCACTAGATATCGTTAACGTTCTCAATGAACGCTCCATAAGTGTTACAAGTAACGGCGCTAATAAGGGTGATGCAAGGGTTAATGTGCGTTTGACAATGAGTAACTTGGGGGATCCTATGTGCTACTGCATGCAGTTCGATGACAGAATGTTCTACTATAATTACAAGAAAATATTTCCAACTGTCTCAGGAGATATAATAGTAGACGGGGTGGATTATCCGATTACGCCGGACACAACTGCCATTATAGACAGTGGCAGAGGCTGTTGGCCTTACTGCCACAACTGGTACTGGGGAATGGGGCAGATGAAGTTGAATGACGGACACGCACTAGGAATGAACATTGGACTAGGCAACAGCGACAGAAGTGATACAACGGAGAATATGCTGTTCTATGATGGTCAACTACAAAAACTAGGTAGAGTAACTATTGATGCCGACCACAGCGATTATAACAAGCCTTGGTTGATACTCAGTCAAGACGGCAATATGTTCGCTAAACTGACTCCCTACTATGATAATTATACATCAACCAATTTACTGCTGGTACACAACAGATGTCATCAAGTATTCGGTAAATTAGAGGGTAAAGTCAAGCTATGCGACAATCAAGTTATCGACCTTAATGGTATGAACGCATTTTGCGAGTACGCCAACAACCGCTGGTAATAATCAGCAGACATAATATATATTAGCATAGGTATGTAATCACTACAGCTAACTACATTTCATATATAGGAGTGCAGAACAATGAGTCTTAAATTAGCATTGTTATTTTTCATGATAGCGTTTTTTCTGGGAATATTGCTAGGATTAGCAATTGCACGAGCGTTGCCAAAATATTTAATCGTTAGTAGAAAAAAAGTCGAAAATGCGTATGTCAAAAAGACGTATATAATGACGGCGTCAGAGTATGAAGTATTCAGGCGTGTAGAGAGAATACTACAAAACACTAAATATCTTATATTGCCACAGGTTGCGACAAGGAGTATTGTTAACAAGACAAATGGTTATAGAGACTATGAACTGAACACTATAGTGGACTCCTGTATATGCACGAGGAATGGATACTCGCCTGTTTTGGTTATAGAACTTAATGACAACTCTCATAACGAAAAAGAACGCAGAGAAAGGGATGAGAAACAAAAGGCAATATTTAAGAGCGCCAACATGCCCCTCATTACCCTATGGACTAATTTGGAAAACAATCCAGCGTATATCAAGGAAAGAATAGAGAAAATACTGTTAGATATATGAGAATAATAGTTAATTCTAAATCAGTAGTTACAGAATAGATATCTCATAGGTAAATAATCGTATAATTGGTACGCAACTGGTAATAATTCTTATTGCCAGTTTTTTATTATGGAGGAAATAATGCGTCAGTACAATCAATTCTATAATAATGCAGACACTATACTACTGTTGTGCTATCTATGTATGGGTGTAATGCTGTTGATAAACATAATGTCTAATATATACGTTAAGGATAATAGGGCAATTAAACAGGCAAGCAATCACCTTTTCTGTCAGTATATTAGCCTTACTAATGTAGGCAATGTATTGCCACCTTATTACAGAGTATGCTACCGACTGTGGCTAACGCTCAAGAACAGTAAGGCGGAGAGCATTATTCTGTTTTCGAGTAGAAAACAACCCGTTCGTTGTCTGCTTATGCCGACACTATCTATACTGTGTGCTCTGTGGTCAGTAGTTACTGAGTTCTTATGGTACGGTTGCGGAAGTCTGTTCTGCCCTACGCTATTATGTATATGTTGTTTTATCTATATATTGTTAATTATCAAGCAGGTGTATGCCATTAAGCAGAGGAATGCTCATAGACTTGTTCGAAGGTTCGCTGGATATCTCGACTTACTATACGGCGACAATATGGAAATGCGTGATAACACGGAACCAATAGATAATAACATTACTGATAGTACCTGTATGGAGCAGGGGGATCAGGTTACTAATAAACTCAATTTTCTTATCAGTAAGGGTGTACCCCTCGACTCTGCGCAAAAAATTGCTAAATATATTACCCCATCTCAGTTGAATGCTCCACGCTCAATCAAGGCGCAACAACAACTCAATCAAGCGCTGAATGGCCTAATTAAGGTTATATGCGTAGCAGGCAAACAGTCTTAACACCTAACAGATTAGCATAATCCGTTGCAGTTATTTACCGTAGTTGGCTATTGATTAGTGTGTCAGTCAATTATCTATCCTTAACTGCTGACAGTGCAGTTGAACCATAACACTCTAATAACATCAGTCCAACAGAGTGTCTGGTAGGTAATTGCGTAAGTGTTAATGCTAGTGACCTAACAGTTGCGTCAAGAGTTGAGCAGAGTTGACAGTAATTCATTATTTGTGACAGCAATTCTATCAACGCCAACAACTGTTTGATTAAACTAAAGACATTCGTAACTGTAATGATATATTTGTCAGTGACCTAACAGTTGCGTCAAGAGTTGAGCAGAGTTGACAGTAATTCATTATTTACTGCGATACTACTAGTGTTAATAAATGACAATAGGTCGTAGCACGCAAGAAATTACATTAAGCAGCGCTAGCGTCTAATAGTATAGGCGAGAGTTCGACTGAGTTAATTATGACTCATTATGTCTTAACTAAAATAAGATGGTCCGTTATTAACTGTACGGGTAATGTTACCACAATAGAATAATTCATCATTCTGCTAGCACATAATAGTAATCGCGCATTAATTATTTACCTATCGACATTAGTTGATAGGTCTTGTTATGTATATGGGTGTCTTATCAGTTTTTCAGGACAAATCATTGATATGAACACTCATCTATGCTATAATCTATCTACAAAAATAATAATAAGGAAGGTATAATGCTATGAAAGTTACTGAGATTAAGTATCAAAGACGCACCATTGAGCAGACTCAACAAGAGTACGATAAGGTATACGAGAAGCTAGATAATGCCAAGACCGTACAAGATTGTCTAGACGCACTGGCAATGGAGGAAAATGCTTCTAAGTATTTTAACACAATGTCAACGCTTGCCGAGATACGTATATCGCTCAATACTAAAGATGAGTTCTATCAACAAGAGTCACAGTATTATGCAGATGCACGCCCCTTGTTCAGTAAGTGTACAACCACATTCTATAACAAGATTCTCAATCACCCCCTCCGCCCTCAACTAGAACAAGTACTTAATCCCCAGCTTTTCAAGTTCTATGAGTGTCAACAATTGGCATTCAGCCCCATAATTATCGAAGACTTACAAGAGGAGAATAAAATATGCCTTGAATACTATCAACTACTGGGTGGGCTATTAGTTGACTATAATGGAGAACGACTGCCTATGTCGGTAGTTCGTGGCGACCTCGAAAAGGAAGACAGACAGGTAAGAACAGAGTGTCTTAACGCTATTGGCAGAGCGCTCTCAACTGTCAGTGAACAACTAGATAATATCTATGATAGACTGGTCAAAGTGCGTGACAGAATGGCTAAGAAAATGGGATACGAGAACTTCATCCCCTTAGGCTATTATCGCTTAGGGCGCATGGACTATGACGCCGAAATGGTCAGTAAATACAGATATAACGTGCACAAAGATATTGTGCCACTGGTAACGGATATTAAGAATAACATTGCCAAACAACTGCACATAGATAATATGAAACTATTCGATGACGCAGTCTATACCCTAGGTGGCAACGCAAGACCGTGTATTGATAAGGATGAGATGTTCTCTCAAGCAAGTATAATGTATCACCGAATGAACCAAGAAGTAGGTCAATTATTCGACTCTATGGTAGCGAACGATGCATTCGACGTAGTGGCAAGAGAAGGTAAACTAGGCGGAGGCTACTGCACCGACTTGTCCGAATATAATCAGCCCTTCATTTTTGCCAACTTTAATGGTAGTTCGGGCGACTTTGATGTCATCACTCACGAGTTCGGCCATGCGCTGTCTATGTATTATAGCGATAAGTGTGGCAATTATACACTCAGCATAGGCAACATGGAAACGGCAGAGTGTCACTCTATGAGCATGGAGTTCTTCAGCGGTAAGTATGCACAAGCGTTTTTCGGCAAGGACACTAACAAGTTCTTATATAAACAGCTGTGTGATAGTGTGTGTTTCATACCATATGGAGTAGTTGTAGATGAGTACCAGCACATTGTTTATTCTAATACCAACCTGACACCTCAACAGAGATGTGATGAGTGGCGTAAACTGGAGACCAAGTATCGCCCATATCTATCCTATGAGGGCATAGATTATATTAGTCGTGGCACACGCTGGCAGTATCAATCACATATATACGTATCTCCATTCTACTATATTGACTACTGCTTGGCGCAGACTGTCGCTTTAGGATTCTTCGTAGCTATGAAACAGAACTATGATGATGCATTCGCTAGGTACCTGCAACTGGTTAAAACGGGCGGACAAAAAGGATTTCCTCAGCTAATTAAGGACGCTGGGATTGCCTATCCATTTGGAGAGGGTACGTTGGCAGTAATTGCAAAGGAAATCAAACTGGCAATAGATAAACTGAGAGTATAATATATAACATCGTGAACTAGAGCAAGGGTAATAATGACCATACTTGAGCAAAAACTCCAAAGGTTGCCCACGCAGAGTGGCGTATATATCTATCGAGATAAGATGGATAACATTCTCTATGTCGGCAAAGCTAAAGTGCTCCGCAATCGCATCAAGCAATATTTCATGGCAGGCGATAAGACCAACAAGGTCAAGGCACTAGTTAGACATATCTATGACTTGGATGTCATTGTAACACCCAGTGAGGGAGACGCTTTTTCACTGGAAAATACTCTGATTAAGAAGTATAAGCCACCATATAATATCTTGCTTAAGGATGATAAACAATATGGATATATTAAGGTAGATGTTAATAGTAAATACCCACGCGTGCTGTTCACGCGTAAACTAGAGAATGACGGTTATAAGTATTTCGGCCCATATACTGGTGGGGGCAGTATGTTGATTGAGATTATCAATACCTGTTTTCATACAGCCAAGTGTAAATACGATTTTGATAAACTGCCCAAGGGTTTCCGCCCTTGTCTTAATTACTATATAGATAACTGTCCGGCACCTTGCGTTAATAAGACCTCAGAGGTAGAATACCGAGCCATAATAAATGACATATTGTCCTTACTCAGTGGCAACACACAACAGGCCAACGAGATACTGACTGCCAAAATGCAGGACTACGCAGAAAAAATGCTTTATGAACAGGCCAAGGATATGCGGGATTACATCAATCTGCTGAGACATTTTTGCGAGAAAAAAGTAGTAGTTATCAATAAATCTGTAGATTATGACGTATTCGCAGTATGCTCTAACGGATATAATACCGTGTGCAACAATATCACCGTTAGGCAGGGTAACGTGGTGCTCAGTGACAATTTCGTGATAAACGACGGAGGATTGGACCTATCCCAGACGCTTGCTAGTTTCCTTATGTCACACTACCAGAACACTATCCCCACTTCACAGGTATTACTTAATATGCCCATTAGCGATCAAGAGTTGTTGGCGGAACTGATGTATAAGCAATATGGCGTCAAGGTGGAGTTCATCTGTCCCAAACAGGGTGATAAGAAAAGAATTGTCGATATGTCGACTGCCAATGCGCTGGAATACCTTGATAAGAGTCAAGATAATATAGACAAGCAGTATAATATGACACTAGGCGCAGTATCGCAGTTGCACGAGATGTTGCACCTTAATAACATACCACGCAGGATAGAGTGTTATGATATCAGCAATATCAGTGGCGTAGATAAGGTAGCATCTATGGTAGTGTTTACCAACGGCGTCGCTGATAAGACTCAGTATAGGCGATTCAAGATTAAGACGGTAGAGGGTGCAGACGACTTTGCATGTATGGCAGAGGTTATCAGTCGTAGAGTGGCGCACATTGACAAGGATGACGACTTCGGCACAAGACCGGACTTAATTGTGGTGGACGGGGGACTAGGGCAACTAGGCTACGCTGATAAAGTGTTTAACGATAATAACATACGCAATATTGACTTGGTTTCTCTGGCCAAACGAGAGGAAATTGTCTACACCATGGAAAACAGGAACGGTTATCAACTACCTATGCACAGTTATGCCTTATCACTGCTTATCAATGTGAGAGATGAAGCGCACAGATTCGCCATAACCTATTTTAGACAACTGCACGGCAAAAACAGTCTTAAGTCGGTACTAGATAATATCGACGGCGTGGGCAAGAAAAGGCAGGTCGAACTAGTTAGACGCTTCAATAACATTGAGAATATCACCAATGCAAGTGTGGAGGACATAATGCAAGTAGATGGTATACCGAGAAAAGTTGCTGAGAATATATACAGATACTTCAACAGTTAGGAGCAGTAGATGAGTAAATATAAGCTAATAGCAAGCGATTTTGACGATACACTTGTGCCAATGAGTAAGGTAGCCTCTGCACGTACAATTCAAGCCATACATAATTTCATTAACGGTGGTGGATATTTTACAATTAGCTCGGGCAGAATGGTGCGTGGTTTAATCAATAATATGGGTAATATTCCGGTCAATGCACCCATTATTGCATACGGGGGTGGCAGAATTGTAGACCTAACCAACGGAGAGATTGTTTTCAACCTAAGTATAGATAATCAAACATCGCTCGAATTATTGAGTGTACTTATACCTAGGCATCAAACTATATTCGTGTATATTGATGACTTGCTATATGCCGAGCAGGATAATGACATACTTAAGCTATACAGTCAGTCCAACAAGATAGAATATAATCTAGTATATAATCTATACGATTATGTTAAGAATAACAATTGTGTATGCAATAAAGTCTTAATAGTAGAACAGCCCGAACAGGCAAAGATTGCCGAGCAAACATACATCGAACTGTTTAATGGTAAATTAGATGTTGTGCGCTCCTCTGCTCGTTCTGTAGAGTTTGCGCACCCTAACGCGCAGAAGGGCATTGCCGTTTCGTGGCTTGCTGATAGACTAGGCATTAAACAGCAAGAGATTATTTGTTTTGGCGACAGCATTAATGACATATCTATGATTAAATATGCAGGGCTAGGAGTGGCAGTGAGTAATGCCATGCCTCAGGTCAAGGATATAGCAGACTTAATATGCGACAGTGCCGAAGATGACGGAGTCGCCAAGGTAATTGAGAGTATTCTATAGATAATTAGTAGATGTATAGGCATGTGTACTGATAGTTGACTTTGTTCTGCTACATCATACATTACTTTCACCTAGATATCACAATGGTGTGTTACCATAGGTCTAAAGTTCGAGAGAAACATGCAAAATATAGATATAAATATGTAATAAGGAGTGACAGATATGAATAAATGGAGATGCAACAAATGCGGTAATACCAATGATGGACAGTATTGTACTAACTGTGGACAATCCAAGCAGGAAAGTATCGACAACATATATGATAATCATCAGACACAGCAGTCATATCAGCCAGTTCAACATACAATCAACGACGGCGCTACTGTACCATTAACCACATTACGCACGTATCAACTGCTGGGGAGCAACCTAGTTAAGATTATCTCACTACTACTGAGTGCTGTGTGTGTTTGTTATATAGTTACTATTGTGTCATTAATTAAGCAGGGATTTGCCAGTGATACGTTGTCGAATATCATATTTGCAGTTATATCGGGTTATGGCTCCGCTGCGCTATGGGGAGTATATAACTCTAGCCGTAAAGGTGATACGATAAGTATTATGCGCAATTACAAGCGTTTCAGCGTATATTATATAATTCGTGTGATAATAGGAATTATTAGTGGACTATTGATGTGGGTGGCTGCTGCTATTGTATTGTTTGCAGGTGGGTGCCTTTCAGCATTATTTGGTGCTCTATCCGAGTCGTTTGGTGGCAGTGGAACAGGAGCGGCGCCTTTTATGGTGCTCGCACAGATGATTGCTTGGATAATGTTCTTTATTGGCGTGATAATACTGATTACCTATATATGTATCAGTGTAACACTAAGCGACGTAAAAAGGCGTGTCAATCAATTACCCACCGCAGGCAAGAGCAGAATGTTTACTGGCATACTGATGATTATTGTAGGTATATATTACGTGATAACTGGGGTAATGTCATTTACGGGAGATCAGTTGTATGATATTACGGCGCAGATGTCCCAGTCCATAATTGACGAAGTGATGGGGACTACGGGACAAGATGCAACTGCCAATACCCTGGTAATAGATGGTATTAAGGCAATATTGCAGTCGCTGATATTCTTAATTGGTGGTGTGTTCGTTATCAAGTACAGCCGTATATCCGTTTCTCAGGATAATTCTAACGGCTGATTGCTAACCGTGGTCAATGTGGTTAATAGTTGATAAAAACATCATTATTCGGTTGACACTACGACATATATGTAATACAATATTTGGGCTAAGAATAAAGGCATAAACACGGAGGGACGATTAATGAAAGAGAAAATACACCCCGACTATCACGAAGTTACTGTTACGTGTGCTTGTGGCGAGACATTCAAGACTGGCACAACCAAGAAGACCGATGAGATAAGAGTTGATATTTGCAATAAATGTCATCCATATTTTACCGGCAAGCAAAAACTCGTTGACGCAGGCGGTAAGGTTGACAAGTTTAAGAAAAGATACGGTATATAAACTATTGTTGAACTATATGAGGGTACAGTATAATTACTGTACCTTTTTATTAGCCAAAACCTAGATATTGGTGTATAATATACGCAACAAAATAGCGAAGGTAAAGTGTATGAAGAACATAGAGGAAGGGAGAGAAGTTGACCTTCATAACGATCCCCAACGTGATAAACTCAATCAATGCGCCAATGAATGTAAGGATTTGGATCTACTCAATCAATCGCGCGCATGTAAGAATAGTCTAGATAATCAAGACGACTGCATTAATAACGCTAGTTGCACCAATGGTTATGTACAGAGTGTTACTGCCAACTCTTCTATTAAGAAGATTGCTGGTCAAGCAGTATTAGAGGGCGTTATGTTGCAGAGTGCCACTTCGCTGGCGCTTGCAGTAAGAGATGAGAACGGTGATATTCGTATAGACAGCAGAAGACTACCACCCAAGAAGAAGATAACTAGTATACCTTTCGTGCGCGGGGTAGTCAACTTCGTCAGTTCTATGGTGTCAGGCGTCAAGACACTGTTAAAGTCAGCAGATATAGTGGTTGAGGATGTAGATGTCACCGACGGCAAGTCCAATGGATTAATGTATGGCATATCCATGCTGTTGGGATTCGCACTAGCGATATTTTTATTCGTATTCATGCCCATTAAGATAACTCAGTGGATTGGATTAACCAACAATTTAGTGAGACTATTAATTGAAGGGTTGATTAAGATAGTCATAATGTTGGCATATTTTGTATCAGTTGCACAGGTAAAGGATATTAGACGCACGTTCATGTACCACGGCGCAGAGCATAAAACTATTGCCTGCTATGAGGCAGGGGATGAGTTGACCGTGGACAACGTCCGCAAGCACAGCAGGTATCACGACAGATGTGGGACAAGTTTTATCGTTTTTGTAATGCTTATATCTATTGTCGTATCTATGCTGTTCGGCATGTTCGCAGTTTTGGTAGGATTTGACCTGTTTTTTGATAATAATATAGTCAAAACGGTAATCAAAATAGCGCTACTGCCACTAGTTGCCAGTATCTGTTACGAAATGCTTATGTTGTTCGCCAAGAGCAATTTATTCCTGTGGCGCCCATTCAAGTGGCTAGGCAAGCAGATGCAACGCATTACCACTAAGGAGCCTACAGACGATATGATAGAGGTGGCAATAGCCGCCCACAAGGAAGTGCAACTTATGGATGACGAACCGACAAGAGAGGAAACGCATTTTCCAGAGGCAATCACTCTCAAGGAATATAGAAGTAAACTTCAACCACTACTAGACTATAAGACTATCGAGAGCAGTGATATAGACTGGATTCTCGTTGCAGTGCTAGGCGTTAAGAGAGACAAGCTAAGGGACGACCTTATGATACCCTATGGATATGTTATCCGTGCAGACCGAATGATTAAGCAGTGTGCTGGTGGACTTCCACTTCAATATGTATTAGGTAACACCGAGTTCTATGGCCAAGTATTCAAGGTCAATAAACACTGCTTAATACCACGAATGGAGACAGAGTTGGTGTGTGAGCAGGCAATCAATATCGCTAAAGGGCGTAAGGGCTATAAGGTGCTAGATCTATGTTGTGGCAGTGGGTGTATAGGGATAACCATTGCCAAACAGTGTGCAGGTGCACATGTTACCTGTGCAGATGTCAGCAAACAAGCGCTCGCAGTGTGCAAGTCTAATGCTAAATCACTTCAAGCAGAACTGAATATTGTGCACAGCGATATGTTCTCAGCATTTAGTGCGCCGTTCCACATGATTGTGTGTAACCCTCCTTATATAAGGAGCGGTGATATTGCCGAGCTAGACGATAAGGTTGCTAAACACGAACCATTAATTGCACTTGACGGCGGTGAGGACGGACTGGATTACTATCGCATACTTGCTGAGCAATCCCCCAAGTATCTGTATAAGGACGGCCAACTCGTGTTAGAGATAGGCTATGACCAAGCTGAGCAAGTCAAGGAAATACTGAATAATAACTTCATTATAGACAATATATGCAAGGATTATGGCGGTCAAGATAGAATTGTTATCGCCAAAGTGAGAAAATAATGTTCGAGAAACTTCAATCAATTAAGACCAAATATGATGAGTTGACCATTAAACTGGCAGACCCGCAAATAATTGCCAACAACAATTTATGGACTAAACTCGTCAAAGAACATAGTAGTATGCAACCGGTTGTTGAGGCATACGAGAGTTGGATACAGAAGACTGAGCAACTAGATAGTACACTTGAAATGGTGCACACAGAGAGTGATGTCGAGATGCAACAGATGATTCAAGCAGAGATATCTCAACTTAAGGACCAGATAGAGGCGCTTGAGCACCAAATCAAGGTATTGCTGTTGCCAATAGATCCTAACGATGCCAAGAACGTTATCATAGAGATAAGGTGTGGTGCAGGTGGTGAGGAAGCTGCGTTGTTCGCTCAAGAGGTAAGGCGTATGTACTATATGTATGCCGAGAAGAATCGCCTCAGAATTGAGGAAATATATATATATGAGACAGAACTGGGTGGGCTCAAGGAAGCGTCTTTTTCCGTTATAGGAAATAACGCATACAGTAAGTTCAAGTGGGAGAGTGGTGTACACAGGGTACAGCGTGTACCGGAGACGGAGTCGCAAGGTCGCATACACACCTCTACTATTACTGTAGCGGTATTGCCAGAAGTTGAGGATATAGATGTTACAATCGAGGATAGAGATCTGAAGGTGGACACGTACCGTTCAAGTGGCGCAGGTGGACAGCATATCAATAAGACAGAGAGTGCTATCCGCATAACGCACATACCAACAGGTATAATTGTTGCTTGCCAAGAGGAACGCAGTCAAGTCAAGAATAGAGATAAAGCAATGAAAATGCTCAAGAGTAAACTCTATAATCTATATCAGACTCAGGCCGATAAGGAACTATCACAGAAGCGCAAGGCTCAAGTGGGTACAGGCGACAGGAGCGAGCGCATACGCACATACAATTATCCACAAGGCAGAGTTACCGACCACAGAATAGGATTCACTGTGTACACGCTTACTGAGTATCTCAATGGCGATATAGATGAAATGATTGAAGCATTAACTATTGCAGATCAGACTGCTAAGCTTCAAAGTCTAGATGACTGACGCTGATGTTAATGCATTGGTAATATAACCCATACTATTCTAGTTAAGGAGTTAATGATGATTAGATTAATATATGGTGGCAAGGGCAGTGGTAAGACTGCCACTATGGTGCAACTAGCTAATGATTCATGTAGCACTGCTAAAGGAATAATAGTGTTTATAGACAAGAGTAATGCACTAATGCACCAGTTAGAGCATGTAGTTAAGTTGGTGGATGCCAGTGAATTCGGCGTGAGTAATTGTCCACAGTTGGTTACATTCATTAAAGGAATGCTTGCTATTAACTACGATATACAGACAGTATTCATTGATAACATAGAATGTATAATTAATCAGAGCGTGGATAAGTTGCAGGATATGTTTGCTCAACTTGATAATCTGGCAGACAGAATGAGAGTGGAGTTTATTATCTCTATACACGCTACCAAGGAGCAACTGCCCGTTTATTGTAGTCAGTATATAGAGTAAGGAGATTTAGTATATGGAAACGACCGAGAACAGACAGACTATCTTTTCCGGCATACAACCAACAGGTAACTTAACGCTGGGCAATTATCTGGGTGCATTGAAGAATATGTCCAGTCTTCAATCTGCATATGATTGTATATATTGTGTGGTAGATATGCACTCTATCACTGTAACCCAAGAACCATCAACACTTAGGAAGAAGACATATGACCTCCTTGCACTATATCTCGCAACTGGACTAGATCCGACAAGAAGCATTATATTCGTGCAGTCTCACGTATCTGCCCATGCAGAGTTGACTTGGGTGCTTAACTGCTTAACCTATATGGGTGAAGCAAGCAGAATGACTCAATATAAGGAGAAGAGCAAGCAACACGCCGACAATATCAACGTTGGGCTATTCGACTATCCTGTACTGATGGCAAGCGATATTCTGCTATATAACACTGCACTTGTGCCCATAGGTCAGGATCAAAAACAACACTTAGAACTGGCACGCACTCTAGCACAACGATTCAACGCTAAATATTCGCCAACGTTCATTGTGCCCGAGCCATACATAGCCAAAGTAGGTGGCAAGATAATGAGCCTCGCCAACCCCACCAAGAAAATGAGCAAGTCGGATGTCAACGAGAACGCCAGTATATATCTAACGGACGATGCAGATATAATTGTGCGCAAGGTCAAGAGGGCTGTTACAGACAGTGACAGCACAATTAGACATTCTGCCAGTAAGGCAGGCATATCTAACCTAATAGTTATCTACTCTCTGAGTTCAGGTAAGAGTATTAAAGAGGTCGAAAAGCAATTCGAGGGTAGCAACTACGGTATATTTAAGCAAGCAGTTGCCGACAGTGTGATTGCCAAACTATCACCCATTCAGCAAGAACAGAAAAGGTTACTTCAAGACAAGACATATCTTGACAGTGTGCTCAAGGAGGGTGCAATCAAGGCAGAAACTCTAGCTAGAAGAACACTTGCAAAAGTATATAGAAAAGTAGGATTAATACCCAGACAGTTCTAGTATAACATAATAATGCGAATAATTAGTATGACAGTGCACTTAACGCGTCGACATACATTAGATTACTGACAACAACATCAACATTCGGCAGGGGAAAATGTTCGGATATATTACGATTGATAAGAGTAAACTTAATGATAACGAGATAGGTCTACACCAGACGTTCCTGTGTGGGATATGCCTATCTACCAAGCATATATTCGGCAACTTGTCACGCAACCTAGTGAACTATGATATTAATTTCCTTAACCTGTTATTTCATAGTTACGAACAAGCAACAGTGTCAATCAAGCAGGACAGGTGTGTATCTTCACCATTCGTTAGACGCTCATTACTTAATACGGACAGAATAACTGACCAGCTAGCAGTAGCCAACGTAATACTTGCATATACTAATGTATTAGATGATTGTATAGACGGTGCTGGTATCAAGAAGCAAGTTTTGCTCCGTTCATTGAATAAGCCGTACAGTAAGGCCACTCAACTTAATCCACAGTTATCGCTCATAGTTAATCAGCTATATGAGCAGTTGAGGGAGAAGGAAAATAAGTGTGACAGTAACATAGACAGCGTATGCGACTGTTTTGCACAACTATCTCAGCAGGTAGCCGGCATAATAATGCCCAAGTGTAGCGAGCATCTGTACAATCTATGCTACAATGTGGGTAAATGGGTGTATCTAATTGACGCACTAGATGATTTACAGAGCGATTACTATCATAAGCGATTCAATCCACTAATTGCCCATTTTAGTAACTTTATTAATAGGCAACAATTCATTACCGACAATAAGGAGCAGTTGATATTCCTGTTCTATACGACACTTAACAGTATAGCCTTATGTTACAACGAACTTAATTTAACACAATATACTTGTGTGCTCAATAATATTATTTACCATTCTATAAGGGACAAGACCGAGTCGCTACTCAATACAGGTGACGTAGATAAACGCACGCAACTAGCAGGAAAAAAGGGCTGATTATACAGCCAATAATGAAGGAGATAACAATGATATATAATCCATACGAGATACTGGGACTAGACAGTGATTTTACCAGAGAACAACTTGATGAGGCATACCGTACACAGCGTGCACATTATCGTGATTTGAGATTCGAATCTGGTGAAGTGGGGGCAGATGCGGCAGAGAGGTTGGAACAGATAGAGTCTGCATATAAGGATTTACTAAACACGCTTGAACGCAGAGATAGTGGCAGTTATGATTCATACGCCCATATTAAGCAGTTAATTATTGCGCAAGACTTTAATGGCGCACAAGCAGAGTTAGACAAGATTGATAATAGGGATGCAGAGTGGCACTACGTTCAATCAGACATTTTTTTCAAGAAGAACTGGTTTGTCGAAGCTAAAAAACAACTTGAGATTGCAATTAACATGGACCCCAATAACAGTAAATATACCGATACACTAGATAAGCTCAACAATTATTTAGCAAGCAACACCGTTAATCCTGACCAGATGCGCACAACATCACGGCCCGTAGATGGTACGCCTTATAATAATGGTACATGTACAGGCAGTTGCTGTGGAGATGTGTGTCTTGCCAACGTGTGCGCCAACTGTCTATGCGGTGGCTGTCATTAAGATAATCGTTCTGTCAAGTTGACTCAATGGTACACGCAAGATATTGTTATGACGACGCTATTAAGGGACAAGTTACTGTTAGACTCAGTGAAGCAGTGTTTAGCACTAGCTATATAACAGTACATCACAGACAATAAGAGAATATTTCTATTCATTAATTACTCAATATAACCTCGCTAGCTAACTACGAGGTTATTATTAATTACCCAATATGGTTAATGACTATTAAGATAATTAGAACTGACGCTAATATGATAATAACCTTGAAAAAAATTATGTAGTTAATTAAATCAGCCTGAATATCGAAGTGTTAACACGCTTAATCAAACAGTTGATAATGATGTAGTTGAAGTTCAGTTAACTTATGATAGGTAAGTCTGCTTAACACAGATAATCTAATAACCCAGATATTCTACACCCAGAAGTAACACGTCGTTAATGACGTTGCTTGTCAACTCATAATATATAACTTTACCCTCTCGCCTGTATGTAACTGCATTAAGATTGCGCAAAATCTGTAATTGATGAGATACTGTTGTCTGGTTCATATCTAGTAGTTGTGCGATATCCGTTACGCACAGATTACTGATTGCGAGCGCCGAGATAAGGCGTAGCCTACTACTATCTGCAAAGAGGGAGAAGAAAGTGGCAAGTTTAACAGTAGCGTCATAATTAGGCAGGTAATTGGCTATTTGAGTAAGTTTGTCGGTGTTCTCCATTCCTGTATTTCTCCTTCTGCTAAATAATTGTATTATAAGACAAGCACTCTTTGGTACTTTGACGCATATTGTAATAAAAAAACATATAATGTATTCTCTAGGGGGCTCGAATAATATGGGTATTACTATGCAACTTCTTTACCTGCTATTACTGTATGCCGTGCTGTCTGATGGTAAACTCAATATTACTACAACGCTACTTGTGGCATTCGGCATACTGTTGCTTGCGCCATGTCTACAACGGTTGTGTTGTGGTACGCATAATCCAGCGTGCAGTGGTGCTGGCGCCAGTTCATTTGCCGGATTGAACAATATCTAGTACAACTTGGAGTTGATTACCAACAGATAACATAGATATTACGGTGCAAGTGCTTAACAAATAACCATTTTTGACAAAATATAAAAAAATTGTTGACACATTGCATTCTTTGATATACAATTAAAAATGGCTATTAGCCGAAATATCTATCAGAAAGGGGCAAAATCAATGTACCAAGACAAAAAATTAGTCTGCAAGGACTGCGGACGCGAATTCACATTCACTGCTTCAGAGCAAGAGTTTTATGCAGAGAAGGGGTTCGAGAACGAGCCAAACAGATGTAAAGAATGTCGTGACAAGAGAAAGGCAGAGCGTAGAGCAACTAGAAAGATGTATACTGCTGTATGCGAGGATTGTGGCAAAGAGTGTCAGGTTCCATTCGAGCCAAGAGAGGGAAGGGCGATATATTGTAGCGAGTGTTTTTCTAAGAGAAATAAGTAATCTACGTACATCATCTATATGACTGAGAATTATCCTATTAAGGCCGTTAAGGGCTTTGGCAGGGTAATTTTTTTTGTCGGCAATACGGTTAATGGCGTAAAAAAACCGTGAATGCATACCCTTATAGGTGTAGCGTAAATTGGCAGACTTTGAGTGTATATTTGCATAAGACACTACAGACTTGTGGCTAACAGGAACGAACGCTTGTTAATTTACTGTCGGTGCTTATACTATTACAGGTTGCCTGCAGACAATATATTATATAACATACCTTGTCGATATCCTATTAAGCCCGTTAGGGGATTAGGCAGGATAATAATTTATTTTGCACTGATTTAGGAATAAGAAAGTAGTTAATATGATAAGTAAACTTAGTAAACAAATATAATTATAAACTAATAATTATCTATAGTAAATCTATTAGGAAAGCATTATGGCGCCGTTAGCAAAAGAATTATAATATAGCGGTCAACAGACTAACACTTGTATATAATAGCAAGTATACATCAACGCCGTAATTGTCGGTAAGGCATTAACAATAATCATAAATCCACTAATAAATTAAGTTAGTGTACAGTCACTTTCTATTGCCATGTTTGCAACAGATATAGTTAAATCAGCAGTATTGCCTACTGGTTAATCATATTGATAATATTCTTATGTTCACCTGCCACAATCAAGTGTTCATCTTGTTGAAAAACGTGTTCAGCGCTAATTATTGGGTTGATTGCACCATTTTCCTTATTGCCTATTATATTGACATTGTGTCTAGCACGCACTCCCAAGTCTTTAAGTGCACATCCAACCCAGGACTTGGGCACAAGTATCTCCATTATGGCATACTCACTGGATAACTGGATATAGTCGAATGCGCCCAACGCAGAGTATTTCATCGCAGTGCGCCTTGCCATATCCTTCTCGGGATAGACAACGTCATCTGCACCTATCCTACGCAACAAGTCGGCGTGTATATCTCTATCCGTCTTAGATACCACGCACTGCGCACCTAATTCTTTGAGCATGGCAGTTATCTCCATTGATGCCTGAAAATTCTGGCTAATACATACAAAACATATATCAAAATTATGAACGCCCAACTGTCTAAGGCCATTTATGTCTAGACAGTCGCCTATCTGCACTTTTGTAACATAGGGGGCAATTGCATTTATTGCATCTTCATTGATATCAATTACCATTACTTCGTTGCCTAGGTTGGCCAGATTAATTGCCAAATTGTTGCCAAATCTCCCAGCGCCGATAACTAGTATAGAGCGAATGTTACCAGATGTTCTTGCATTTTTTGATTTCATATATTTATCTCCTTAATAGTCCTGTTATCCCACCAGTACTTTGCCGATAGGATTCTTATATTCATTGCTTGCATTGTTTTTATTCACCATGGCTAAGAAGAGCGTCAAGCTACCCAGCCTGCCGATGTACATCAAAATTATTATTACCAACCTAGACA
Organism: Clostridia bacterium; assembly: GCA_028698585.1. Classification (GTDB taxonomy): domain Bacteria; phylum Bacillota; class Clostridia; order Christensenellales; family CAG-314; genus STF1-98. The sequence goes on from JAQVWG010000004.1 coordinate 65,256, forward strand.
GTATTGGGAGAGTGGGGGTTATACCATTAGTCAAGCCAACTGTACCTATTGCTGAGATACATTCGAACATGGCGTCTAGAATGTTGATGTTTTGTAAGCTTAGTATAAATACTCCCAGTACAGTCATGGTAAAATAAATAACCACACTACACAGTGCATGGCGAAGAACTTTTTCGTCTATACGGTGGTTGCCGAGCGATACATCCTGTTTATTGCGCAGTGATGATACACTCATGGCCATAATTATGACAAATGTTGTTACCTTAATGCCACCACCTGTACTGCACGGTGCTGCACCTATAAACATCAATATCATTGTAAGTAACTGTCCACCACCACTTAATGCAGAGATATCAACAGAGTTAAATCCCGCCGTTCTGGGTGTAACAGACATGAAGAAGGACGATAACAATCTGTCACCGACGTTCATATCGAGCATTGTGGCAGTCTTTTCCGTAAATAAATATCCGAATGTGCCGATAATAATTAGTGATAGCGTGGATATTATTACTGTTTTTGAGTGAAAGCTTATTTTCTTGATGTTAAACTTACAGTCGACTAGATTGCTCCACACTATGAATCCAATGCCACCGATTATGATGAGTAAAGCGATAGTCAATATAACGACCGGATCGTGGCTGAACAGTGTTAATGATGAAAAGGGCGCAAGTTGTCCGAGTATGTCAAATCCCGCGTTGCAGAATGCTGATACTGAGTGAAAAATGCTTGCCCAAATACCTTGCCATAATCCAAGTCGTGGTATGAAGCGTGTTGACAGTATAAGAGCACCTGTTCCCTCGAAGATAGCTGTACCTAGTAGTATTCTGCGCGCCATACGGACAACGCCCGTCAGCTCCAATGAACCCACGCCGTCAGCGAGTAAAAACCGTTGTCTTAATCCTATCTTCTGCCTTGTAACGAACATAAATAATGCAGATACCGATATGAATCCAAGCCCACCAACCTGAATCAATAGCAGTATTATTATCTGGCCGAACAACGTGAACTGTGTATATGTGTCGAACACAATTAGGCCAGTAACACAAGTCGCGCTAGTAGCAGTAAACAGCGCATCAATATAGTTACTGAACTGCCCATTCTTGTTGGATATGGGTAGCATTAACAATATAGAACCGACAATGATTATCAGTGCGAATCCCATTGCCAGTAGTCTTGTTGTTGACCAATTCTTAAGTTTTTTGAGTTTCATATACTTAGTTTGTATCCTATTATAAGTGTTAATTGAGTAATAGTTGATGTAGTTGTCATTCAGTAATCAGTTCACTTTACCACACTTCAACCTTAGTCTTGTTACATCTATATTCTTGATTAAATTATTGTCAATTTTGGTCGTTGTGAGTAGTATCTGTACTTGGGTGCTGAAATTAAGTAGTGCCTTCTGTCTAGACCTATCTAACTCACTTAGAACGTCATCCAGCAGCAATACAGGATAATCTCGCTTGATATTATAGAACAACTCTAGTTCTGCAAGTTTAAGAGATAATGCAGCCGTGCGCTGTTGCCCTTGACTGCCGAATGTCCTTATATCTATGCCATTAACTGAGAACTTGATATCATCACGTTGGCAACCTACGGTTGTGAAACGCTGTACATAGTCCTTATCTATACTATCTGTTAGTTTGGCTAGATAGTTGGCATTAATGGTGTCCAAATCGTTGCCAGAAATGCTCTGCAGATATTGTATGGATAGTGTCTCTGTCTTTGTCAACTTGGCATGTGCTTGCTCAACGTACGGGGCTAGACTATCGCAGAACTGCTTACGCTTGTAGGTAATGATTGCTCCTGCTCTAGCAAGCTGTGTGTCCCATATACTCAACATATCTCGCAATGAGTCAATATGGTTACTTTGTTTTAACAGATTATTGCGCTGTAACAGTATCTTGTTGAACTTGACTAGCGAACGATAATACTCCTTGTCTAGTTGACATAAGTCTATGTCGAGGAATCTTCTGCGTTCAATAGGCGAACTGGTAATGACTCGTATCTCTTCAGGGGAGAAGTATATGCAGTTGAAGTACCCCAGCAATTCGCCAATTCGCATAATAGGGGTGTCATTGATAAGGATGGATTTCTTGTCTTTGAGCAGTTTAACCTCAATCTCTCTGCTACCGGCAATACAGTCATAGTTTAGCATAACCGAACTACTTGGTTTGTCCCAACCTATCATATCTCTGTCATGATCGGTGCGCACACTCTTGCCTAGACAGCAGAGATACACGCTCTCGAGCAAATTGGTCTTGCCCTGAGCATTGTTACCTATAAATAAATTGAGTCCTGTTCCCAACGTAACAGTCTGTGTTGCCAGATTGCGGAACCCATTAACTTTAACCCACTTTACTTTCATTACTTAATTATACCACTTTGGCCATTCAATGTCAAATAACTGTTAGAGTTGTCGCTAGCATCGCTTTACAATGAGCGATATTATTATGCGTGGCAATTATGCTAACGGCAGTGTCTTTACACTATATCTCTGCATTATTGCAACCGTGAACGGCAGTATTACTATACCACTCTTCATGTAATATTTATCATATATTACATCACTGTGTAACAGTGTTATTTTGTTAAACAGTGGTATATATGCGCTCGTACAGTATTAAGAGATAAGCCACTTAGTGCAGTTACTCTTGCTAACAGCGTACAAGGGCAGAAATTCACTATGCGTAGAGCTACACATTTATAGGTCAATATAAGGAAGAAGAGTGTATTAAACTGGCACTCTACACTGGCATGGCAACTGTTCTGTCAATGCTTGACCTAATTATACTAGCACCACGAAACAGTTATTGACCGTGAGAAATATTGTGCTAATTACGCACAATTCAGTGGTAGTTTTGCGCCAAATAATAGTCATTTTACTGCCATTTAGCATGGTTGTTCTCGTCAAGAAGATTGTTGTTTCTCGGCACTGAATTAAGCGTACAGCGACTCACTTTCGCAAGGTATATTCTTGTTAGTTTAGACATTAAAATGGCGCAATAGGCGTTTGAGGGGCTGTAAATGGCATACACTTTTTTATTTTTACTTTTTTGTATCAAAACTGGTGCATATTCATACCAACTGTGTTACAATATACGAGTATGAATCGACTGAGAAATGAAGGAGTTAATCTATGGCTAAGAAGATAACTAACGATTACAATGAGGAACAGATACAGGTGCTGGAGGGACTTGCGCCTGTGCGTAAAAGACCGGGTATGTATATTGGTTCGACAGACGTCAAAGGATTACATCACTTGGCTGTTGAGATAGTGGATAACTCTATTGATGAGGCGCTGGCAGGATTCTGTCGCAACATCTATGTTATTATCAATGCAGACGGTTCACTTACTGTAGGGGACGACGGACGTGGTATTCCTTGCGGTATTCATAAGCAGGAGAAAATCTCTGCCGTCCAAGTCTGCTTAACTAAACTACATGCGGGTGGCAAGTTCGGCAGTAAGGGCTATCGCATATCAGGAGGCCTACACGGAGTAGGCCTATCCGTAGTTAACGCATTGTCCAAGTGGCTGACTGTTACAGTACATCAAGATGGCAAAGAACACTACCAGAGATACCAGAGAGGTAATCCAGACGATATTCTTAAGGTTGTGGGTAAGACAGATAAGACAGGCACAATTATTACCTTTATGCCTGACGAAACCATATTCGAAACTACCGAGTTCGAGTATGAGAGGCTTAAGATAAGGCTACGAGAGGTAGCATACCTCAATAAGGGCATAAGTATAGCGCTTAAGGATAACAGGGACAGCCGTGAAAGACAGGAAACGTTCTGTTACGAGGGTGGACTTAAGGAGTTTGTAGATAATCTCAATCGTACTAAAGACGTCTTGTTCCCTGAGACGCTATATATAGATAAATCCGTCAAAGAGGGCGAAGTAGAGATTGCATTACAGTTCAATGACAGTTATAATGAAGTAATCTACGCCTACGCTAATAATATCAACACCGAGGAGGGTGGCGCACACCTAGAAGGATTTAAGACGGCACTTGCCAAGAGTATCAATGACTATGCCAAGAAACAGAATCTAGTTAAGGATGACGAGAAATTACAAGGCGAGGACATAAGAGAAGGCTTAACAGCAGTCATATCCGTTAAACTAGAGGAGCCCCAGTTCGAAGGGCAGACTAAAACCAAGTTGGGCAATTCCTCAATGAGAGTGGCAGTCAGCCGTGTTACAACGGAATGTCTATCCACGTTTCTTGAAGAGAATCCTAAGGAAGCCAAGGATTTAATTCTTAAGTGTTTAAGTGCGCAGAACGCTCGTGAGGCAGCAAGGCGTGCTCGAGAGATTGCACGTAAGAGTGTACTCGGTTCGACGTCACTGCCGGGTAAACTGCATGATTGTACCGAGCACGACCCTGCACACTGTGAGATATACCTTGTCGAGGGCGACAGTGCAGGCGGTACTGCTAAGCAGGGCAGAGATAGGCGTTTTCAGGCAATATTACCGTTACGTGGTAAGATACTTAATGTAGAGAAGGCCAGACTGGGCAGGGTACTAGAGAATGAGGAAATCAAGTCTATGATAACTGCATTCGGTTGTGGAGTAGACCAAGATTTTGATATCAAGAAACTGCGCTATGACAAGATAATATGTATGACTGATGCCGACGTAGACGGTAGTCACATTAGAATATTGCTATTGACACTGTTCTTCCGCTATATGAAACCGTTACTAGAAGAAGGACACGTGTATATTGCTCAACCGCCACTGTACCGTATATCACGCAACAAACAGGACTATTATGTGTTCTCTGATGAAGAACTTAATGATAAACTCAATCAACTGGGTCGCAAAGGCTGTGATATCCAACGCTACAAGGGGCTGGGTGAGATGAGCAACGAACAACTATGGCACACTACTATGAATCCAGAGACTCGAATTATGTTACAAGTAACTATGGAGGATGCTTATGAGGCAGATGAGATTTTCACCGTGCTAATGGGCCAGAAACCAGAGTTGCGCAGGCAGTTTATCGTGGACAACGCCAAGTTAGTCAAAGAACTGGATGTATAGGAGGTAATGAATAATGACAAAGAAAGAATTGTCGACAATGGATAGAGATGCCTACATCAAGGCGTTACAGAAGACCACTATTAAGAAAGTGGGTATTGAGAGTGAAATGACCAAGTCATTTATCTCCTATGCAATGGCAGTCAACGTATCTCGTGCCATACCTGATGTCAGGGACGGACTTAAACCCGTACACCGTAGGATATTGTATGCAATGGGTGAATTAGGTTTATCATATGATAAACCACACAGGAAGTGTGCTCGTATCGTAGGTGACGTGCTAGGTAAATACCACCCACACGGCGACAGCGCAGTTTATGAAGCACTGGTACGACTAGGTCAAGACTTTTCTATTAGATGTCCGCTAGTTGACGGACAAGGCAACTTTGGTTCTGTCGACGGTGATCCACCGGCAGCTCAGCGTTATACTGAGGCTAGACTATCCAAGATATCCAGCGAGATGTTGAGAGATATTGACAAGAAAACGGTAGATTTCTACCCCAACTTTGACGATACACTCCAACAACCCGTGGTACTGCCCAGCCGTTTCCCCAACCTACTAGTCAACGGTGCAGACGGTATTGCCGTCGGTATGGCAACCAACATCCCACCACACAACCTAGGTGAGGTTATAGACGCCACTATCGCTGTCATGGAGGACCCAGACATCAGTGTAGCTGATTTGATGAAGTATATCCCCTGTCCAGACTATCCTACTGGTGGCATACTGATGGGTAGAGCAATGGTGCGCCAAGCATATATGACTGGTCACGGCGGAGTTATCATTAGGGCCAAAACGGAGATAGAGGAGTATAATAATGGTGCTCGCAGTAGAATTGTCGTTACAGAACTGCCCTATCAAGTCAATAAGGAAAAACTAGTTATCAGTATAGCCAACCTAGTTAAGGATAAGAAGGTCGAAGGCATAAGTGATATTAAGGAAGAGTCGGACAGACATGGCATGCGCATAGTTATAGATGTTAAGAAGGACGCTCAACCTCAAGTGGTGTTGAATGCATTATTCAAGCACACACAATTACAGGTATCCACAGGCATAACACTGTTGGCTCTGGCTGACGGCGAGCCCAAGATTCTACCACTCAAAGACATCTTAGTCTATTATATTGCTCACCAGAAGGATGTGGTGGTAAGGCGTACCAAGTTCGACCTAGAGAGAGCAGAAGAGAGATATCACATACTAGAAGGACTGGTTAAGGCACTGGCCAAGATTGATGAAGTGATTGCAGTAATCAAGAAGTCACTAGATAAGATTGACGCCTGCGATAAACTGGTGCAGAAGTTCCTACTGACTGAGAGACAAGCCAACGCAATCCTTGAAATGCGCTTACAAAGGCTGACCAGTCTCGAGGTTGAGGCACTTCATGCCGAGATTGCGCGCCTTGCCGAACAGATAACAGAGTATAAGTCAATACTGGCAAATCCTGCTAAGGTTGAGAATATAATTAAGACCGAGATGGGTGAGATTAAGGAGAAGTACAACACCGAGAGGCGCACGGAGATATCTATGGATTACGGTGATATCAATATAGGCGACCTAATAGATCAAGAAGATGTTGTAATATCAATGACACACTTCGGCTATATCAAGAGACTGCCAACTACCGAGTATCGAGTACAGCGCAAGGGAGGTAAGGGTGCAACTGCGCACAAACCCAAGGAAGAAGACTTCGTTGAGAATATGTTTATATCCAACACCCACGATGATCTACTGTTCTTTACTAATATGGGTAAGGTGTACGCAATTAAGGCGTACGAGGTGCCAGAGGGACAGAAGAATGCTCGTGGCAGAGCCATAGTTAATCTATTGCAATTAAGCGAGGGAGAGAAGGTTACAGCTGTTATTCCACGCAAGGAGGACGCAACGGGCAACCTGATACTATCCACTCGCAACGGATTAATTAAAAAAACTGATCTCAAAGAGTTTGCAAGTATACGAAAAGTTGGTAAACTAGCAATAACACTACTTGACAAGGACGAATTAGTTGGAGTTGCTGTATCGACAGGTTATGATGAGATATTAGTTGCAAGTAAAGAGGGCAAGTGTATCCGTTTCAGCGAGGAAGAAGTGCGACCAATGGGCAGAGAGGCACAGGGCGTCTGCGCTATCAAGTTGGATGAGGGCGACTACATTGTAGATATGATTGCCATTAAACACGGATATGAGATAATTACCGTGTCGGATAACGGCTATGGCAAGAGAAGCGACGTTGCTGATTATAGACTGCAATCAAGGGCTGGAAAGGGCATTAAGGCAGGTGTGTTTAACGACAAGACCGGTAAACTCGTTAACCTTAAACTGGTTAACCCCGATGATGACGTAATGCTGATTGCAGATAATGGTACAGTACTGCGCGTGCGTGCTAAGGAAATAAGCAAGATTGGCCGTGATACGCTAGGTGTACGGATAATGAAAGTTAAGAATAATTACAGCAAAGTCGTATGTGTATCTACCACACCTCAAGAAGCCGAGGACATAGACGAGGGCGAAGGAGAATAAGATACACGGTATACTACAATACACTAATTATTACAAGGAGGCAGGTGATACTTATATGAAAGACATTAAACAACTAATAGCTCAACAAGTTAATATTGAAGGCATCACTGCCGACCAAATAGCACAACTGATAGTAGAAGTCGACGATGCAGATAAGGGCGATTATGCGCTGCCCGTATTCAAGTTTGCAAAACAACTGAGTTGTAATCCAATGGCTCTTGCTCAACAAGTGGCCACATCTATTAACGATAATGACATTATTGAGAGCGTGCAGGCATTAGGTGGTTATGTCAACTTCTTTGTCAGGAAAGATATAGTAGTCGCAGACATAATCAACCATATATCAACTACCGCCAACTACGGCAGCAGCGAGATAGGTAAAGGCAAGACAATCTGTATAGATTATTCTTCGATTAACATCGCAAAACCGCTCCATATAGGACACTTGGGCACAACTGCCATAGGCAACTGCCTATATAAGGTACTTAAATACTTAGGATATAACTGCATTGGTATCAATCACTTGGGAGACTGGGGCACACAGTTCGGCAAACTTATAGTAGCATATAAACTATGGGGAGATAAGGACACTATCGAAAACGGTGGTTTAAGAGAACTGGAGAAGATATATGTTCGTTTCCACGTCGAGGCCGAAAATAACCCACAGTTAGACCAACAGGCAAGAGATTGGTTCGCACGCATAGAGAGAGGGGATGCGAAGGCAGTTGAACTGCTCAACTTCTTTAAGCGTATTACGTTAAGGGAAACTATGCAGTTGTACGACAGGCTGGACATCAAGTTCGATAGTTGGAACGGCGAGAGTTTCTATAACGATAAGATGGACAGCGCACTGGATTTCTTGCAGAGTAAAGGGATTATAACCATTAGCGACGGAGCACAAGTAGTGGATTTAACGCCGTATAATATGCCACCCTGTCTGCTAGTTAAGAAGGATGGTGCCTCACTGTATGCGTTGCGTGACGTCGCTGCTATATTATACAGGAAGGCAGAATACAACTTCGACAAGTGCTTATATGTGGTCGCATATCAACAGAATCTGCATTTCAGACAGGTGTTCAAGACAATGGAACTGGCAGGTGTTGACTACTATCAAGATTTACTACACATAGCATACGGCATGGTGTCGTTAGAGGATGGGGCTATGAGTACACGTAAGGGCAACACGGTGTGGCTGGTAGACGTAATCAACAGGGCAGTGGATAAAGCACTCAGTATAATTAACAGCAAGAATCCCGATTTGATAGATAAAGAGAGTGTTGCCGAGCAGGTGGGTGTGGGAGCAGTAATGTTCTCGGCACTATGTAATAGTCGCATTAAGGATATTACATTCAGTTTCGATAGAGTATTATCCTTCGAGGGGGAGACAGCTCCCTATCTACAATACACTCATGCTAGGTGCTGTTCACTGTTTACTAAGGCAGAACAGGAAGATTGTCAACCAGACTATAGGGTATTTAACAATTCAAGTGCATTTAGACTGGCAAGACTCATAAACAGATTTCCAGCAGTGCTTGCAGATGTAATAGATAAGTATGAGCCGTCAATACTTGCCAACTATTTGATTGATGTAGCCAAGTGCTTCAATAAATACTATTTCGAGCAACGCATAATCAGCGACAATAAACAGGAGCAATGTGCTAAACTCTTGCTTGTTGAAGCAACCAAGAACATTTTACACAAGGGACTAGACCTACTAGGTATAAGTGCCCCACCAAGAATGTAATAACACAATGTAGTACAGACGTATACGCCTTGCTAGATGTGGCAAGGCATTTTTTATGAACAGGGTGTCGCCCTGTTCGAGACAGCAAAATCCTCTTAATATGCAACCAATAATTGCTTGCATATCAGCGCTAATTATGATAATGTGCATATGCTGTCTCGCAATATCGATAAACAAGGAGATAAAATGAAGTTAATAATCCAATACCTCAAACCATACAAAACCAGACTGGCAGTGTTGATACTGTTATATGTTGTAATTTCGGTGTCGTCATTAGCATCACCATATCTAATGAAGATTATCATCAGCAACGGTATAGAACAGAGCAATATGACGGTTATCTGGCAACAAGGTGGAGCAATGCTAGCATTAGCGCTGGCAGCCCTTGTCTGTTCGTTGATATCCGTGCGTATCAACTCATTCATAAGCAGTAGTTTTATGTGTGAATTAAGAAAAGACATTTTTAGCAAAATCAACTCGCTATCCGCAGCAGAATTCGCAGCCAAAGGTACATCTACTCTACTTACTCGTACAACAGAGGACGTATGGATGATACAAGAGATGGCTAGCAACCTTATCTATATTATTGTAGTAATACCGCTGACATTTGTAGGCGGTGTGGTGATGACATTCATACTGGACTGGACATTAGGACTGGCGATGCTAGTTGTATCACCACTTCTTGTTTGGTTCGTTACCATTATTGGCAAGCGCATGTTCAAGTTATGGCAACAGGCAGATAAGGATATGGATATACAGGGCAAAGTAATGCGTGAACGCCTATCAGGCATTCGTGTAATTCGTTCCTTCGACAAGGAAACAGAGGAGCACGAAAGAGTAGCTACTGCAACCCGTGATATGGCTAAGAGTATTATTAAGAGCAACGTAATATCGGGATTTATCAATCCGGTAGAGCAAGTTACACTCAACCTAGTAACCGTGCTCGTATTGTACATAGGCGCATTGAAGATGATTAACCCTGCTTCCACCATGCAAGCAGATGTTGTCATAGCATCAGTTAACTATGTTGCTGTGGTAATGGGCGGACTTATGGGTGTATCTTTTGCAATAGTGTTTATGCCACAGATACTTGTATCCTCCGGACGCATTCAGGAAATATTCAATATGAAGAGCGTTGAGAATGATGATGTACAGGTAGAAGAGTTAGATGGTTCAATCAAGTTAGATAATATCAGTTTCGCCTATCCGGACAGCAATCGCAACAGCCTATCTAATATCAATATGGATATTAAACAGGGCGATGTAATAGGTATTATCGGTGGTACCGGCAGTGGTAAGACGACGCTTACTAAACTGCTATTAGAGTTCTACTCACCAACTGCTGGTTCTATCTATATAGGTGGTAAGGATATAAGTACTCTCACCACCAACACAGTGCGTAAGAACGTGGCTATTGCTCTGCAGAAGGCAATGATATTCAAGGGCACCATTGAGTATAACGTGCGTATAGGCAACCCGAATGCAACTCAAGAGGAACTGGATAACGTCTGCGACATAGCGCAGATGAAAGAGTTGCTTAACAGTAAGGAAGAAGGACTTGCACACGAGTTGCAACAGGCAGGCGCTAACATATCCGGTGGCCAAAAACAGCGCATAAGCATAGCAAGAACAATACTTAAGAACTCTTCGATTTACATATTCGATGACTGTTTCTCTGCTCTTGACTACTTAACAGAGAGTAACTTAAGGCGTAAACTCAACAGATTCTTATCAGGCAAGACACAGATTATCGTCACGCAGAGGGCTGCAACAGCCATGCGTTGTGACAAAATATACGTGTTGAATGACGGAGAGATAGTTGGTCAGGGTAAGCATAAGGATTTGCTTAAGTCCTGCAGTATATATAAGGAAATCTTCGACTCTCAACTAGGAGGGCAGATTCATGAGTAAGAATAATAAAGATAAGAAAATGCCTCAAACAACAGCAACCACAATGGACGCTATTAATCAACAAACGGATAATACTAACACAGGCGCTACTGAACAGATGGACACTACAGCCAAGCAACCATATTATAATTCTGCAGGACTTAAGGACAAGGAACACCAAAAAGGTGGCATATATGATATGCCCAAACTCAAGTTGCTGGGCAGAATGGTTGCACACGCCAAGCCTATCGCCAAGTGGCTATTACTGTCTGCTGTTATTATGATTATGTCGGTAGGTATATCTATATTTGCGCCCATTGTGATGAAGAACATCACTAATGAGTTGTTCGCTATAGCCGAGGGAGATTATCTGTGGAAAGAGATAGTATCTAACAGCATTATACTTGCTGTACTCTATCTGCTATCTTCTGTAATTAGCGCAGGTAATATGCTGATAATGAACAACGTAGTCAGCCGTTTCTACACCTGTGGCATAAGAATAGAGATAAGCGACAAGATTCAACGCCTGCCTGTTGCATTCGTGGACAACACCCCCAAGGGAGAGATAATGTCTCGTATGACCGGCGACGTGTCTCGTATGGGTAACACAATACACAATATCATACACCTACTCATTCAAGGCGCATTCCAACTGATTGGTATCACGGTAATGATGTTTACGCAGGTCAACTGGTTAATGGCACTGGTTGTTGTGTGTATTATACCTGTGTCGTTAGTGCTATCTGCACTGCTTGTTAATAAGAGCGAAGCGGAGTTTAGTAAGGAGAGAAGAGTGTGGGGTAAACTACACGCATTCATTGAAGAGAACTACACCGGATTCGAGACAATTAAGGCATTCAATCTAGAGGAGAGCCAGAATAAACGACAAGCAGACAGTTGTGACGAAATGCGCGTATACTCGGAGAAGGGCTGGTATATATCCGGCAGAGTGCAACCAGTAATACAATTCGCCAACAGCGTAGTTTTCTTGATTATCTGTGTGCTCGGCGGTTATTTGACTATCACTAAACAGACAACCATAGGTGATATGGTGGCAATTATCGCATACGCTAAACTATTCTCTGCACCCTTAGAGAGCATTGCCAATGGCATGAGTATGATACAGAAGGCACTAGCGAGCGCAAGGCGTGTATACGAGTTACTTGATAAGGAAGAAATGGACGTTTCACCCAACCGAGATGTAGAGATGACCGGGTGTGGTGACGTTGAGTTTAAGGATGTATGTTTTACATACAATCCCAATATTAAATTAATACAGAATCTCAACCTCAATGTTAAACGTGGCCAGAAGGTAGCAATTGTTGGACCTACCGGTGGTGGAAAGACAACTATTGTCAACCTATTGATGAGATTCTACGACTGCGATTCGGGTCAGATACTAATTGATGGTATTGATTGTCGAAAAGTGCCCAGGGAAAAGGTGCGCAGTCAATTCTCAATGGTATTACAGGACACTTGGTTGTATTCTGGCACAATATATGATAATATCGCCTACGCTAAGCCCACTGCAACTCGTGAGGAAGTAATAGATGCAGCCAAAAAAGCACACATCGATACATTCATTGAGAGTTTACCACAGGGATACGATACGGTTATTAACGAAGAGAGTACTAATATATCCTCCGGACAGAAGCAGTTGCTCACTATAGCAAGGGCGTACCTTTCAGATAAGGATATGTTAATACTGGACGAGGCAACCAGTAACGTCGACACTAGAACGGAGTTGCTCATACAACAGACTATGGACGAACTGACTAAACAGAAGACTAGTTTCGTCATAGCGCACAGATTATCTACCATTGTGGATGCAGATATAATACTGGTAGTTAACAACGGACAAATAGTCGAAACGGGTACCCATAAGCAGTTGATGGAGCAGAACGGATTCTATTGTCAAATCTATAATAGTCAGTATGACCTGCTGGTGTAATCTGTAACAATACTTATATTTAGGGCGATTGTAATAACAGTCGCCCTTTAGTTTATCCGTTGCATATAAGTTAACACCTGTCTGTCTGTACCGCTGTATATATTCGCCATAAGGTTAATCATATATCGCTCCGTTAATAATACTCACATCTAGATAATAAGTATAGTGGGGGCGATTGTAATAACAGTCGCCCTTTAGTTTATCCGTTGCATATAAGTTAACACCTGTCTGTCTGTACCGCTGTATATATTCGCCATAAGGTTAATCATATATCGCTCCGTTAATAATACTCACATCTAGATAATAAGTATAGTGGGGGCGATTGTAATAACAGTCGCCCTTTAGTTTATCCGTTGCATATAAGTTAACACCTGTCTGTCTGTACCGCTGTATATATTCGCCATAAGTTGGGTCAACGGCTTACTAGTCCTAACTGCGCTTACATATAGACTAATATTGGAAGGCAATTATCAACTAATAAATAATGATTATAAGTGGCGTAAATTATGCTTAACGCTACATGTCAGTACGCAACTTACTCAATAACCATATGGTATAAGCGTTACAATTGCTCTATTCAATACTCATCGATGTATAAATAATACCTTTATTGTAATATTTTTCATTTATGACTTTTAATTATCCAACTATATATGATATAATATCCAATATGGATGTAAGGCAATTACTCAAACAGAATAATTTTACCTATAACCACGCACTAGGGCAGAACTTCATCTTCGACACTAACCTGTTGACAGCTATAGCCACAGACTCGGGCAGTGGTCAAGGCTACACCTGCGTAGAGATAGGTGCTGGAGTGGGTACGCTCACTAATATACTAGTACAACACTATGATAGAGTTATCGCCTATGAGATTGACAAAAGAGCCTATTCATTACTAATAGATAATGTGCAGGCAGATAATGTTAAACTTATAAATGCCGACATCATGAAGACAAGCATTGAACAGATAGAAGGACAGATTATAGGACGGTATAGGGTGGTTGCCAATTTACCTTACTATATAACGACTCCCATAATTACTATGTTCATTGAGGGTTCTACTAGGTGCGACAGCCTTACCATAACTGTTCAAGATGAGGTAGCACAACGACTCGTCAGTGCGCCCAACAGCAAAGAATATGGTGCTATAACTGTGACAGTGCAAGCAGTTGCCAACGCTAGGATAACACGAAGAATCAATAGATTAGCATTTACCCCTGCGCCCAATGTGGATAGTGCAGTACTACACATTGACATTCAACCTAATAAGTACGACATTGTTGATATGAGTATGTTAAGGAGAACAGTCAAGTGTGCATTCGCAATGAGGCGCAAGACGCTAGTCAACAACCTGCAATCGTCATTTAACTTCGATAAAGCGCATTGTTACAGCCTATTAGACCAACTACACTTATCACCCACTGTCCGCGGGGAGAATCTGTCGGTAACTCAGTTCGTAGTTTTGGCCAACACCCTAGCAAGGCAGTTAAACAATCAGTAATACCTATATAATTACACCAATATGGAGGAATAATCTATGGAACAACAAGTTGCGACAGCACCCGAGATTCTTATCGCAGAAACCAGTCGCAAAAAACAATTCGACAAGAATAAATGGTACTTTTCTTTGGGTGGCATAGGCAGAGATATGGCATATCAACTGATATCTACATTCTTACTCGCCTATGTTCAATTCGGCATACCATTAACTCTCGCACAATTCACCACTATCAGTTTGGCAATAGGAGTGGGTGGCAGAATATGGGACGCTATCAACGATCCAATGATGGGTGCCATTATCGAGAGTTCTCATATGAAGTTCGGTAAGTTCAAGCCGTGGATATTGATAGGCGCAGTCAGCTGTGGCGCAGTTATTGTTGCGATGTTCAACATACAGAATACGTTCTCTGGGTGGGGATTCGTAGCGTTCATGATAATTATGTATCTGCTATGGGAGTCCACGTTCACAATGAACGACATAGGTTACTGGTCTATGTTGGCAAGTCTGTCAAGCGTCAAGAAGGAGCGCAACCAAATAACCATGCTGACAGTATTGTTTGCCGGTGTGGGCGCTATTATAGCACAAGGAATTATCCCCACACTTGCAACTGGCGATGTCCGTAATGCTTACAGGTGGATATCTGTCCTAGTGGTAGGAGTATTTATTGGTTGCCAGTTCATGACTTCGCTGTGTGTTAAGGAGACACCACACGCAGAGGACTCTGGGCAGGAAAAGGTTACCCTCAAGAAGATGTGGAACACCATTAAGAAGAATGACCAAGTATTATGGATGACGCTGTCGATGCTGTTCTACAATATAGGTTCTGCGCTATTGATTGCCCTTGCGCTTAATCTATTGTTCACCGAAGTTGGATATTCAGGCGCCAACTATTTCTACATAGTGGCAGTATATGGTGTAATCAGTGTTGTAGTCAACATCATATATCCTGCACTTGCCAATAAACTAGGCAGACGCAAGCTGCAGTTATTCAGTATCTTGCTTGCATGTGTAGGCTACCTAGCAGTTGCATGTATGGGTTGGGGTGGTTCGTTCAGTATGCCGATATTCTGTGTGTTCGCAGCATTTATATCAGCAGGCCAAAGTCTATTCTATATGGCAAGTATCATCAATATGACCAACTGTGTAGAGTATAATCACTATAAACAGGGTGAGAGGAACGAGGCAGTTGTGTCCACACTCCGTCCATTTATGGCCAAGTTCGCTGGAGCCATGCAGTATGGCATTACCACTTTGGTACTGGTAATATCAGGCGTATTCATTATGTCGCAGGCAGTTAGTACGCTAGAAACACAGAAGTCTATGTTCGAGGGGTTAGACACTTCAGCCCAACAGTCACAGTATGTAGAGTCTATCCAAGAGTTCATTGATATCTATGATTATTATCTACTCGGCCTAACGGAAGGCACTGACGAATACAATCAGGCTATGAAATCTGCTCGTGAACTGGTTGATTCCAAGGCAGTAGACAATCCCAACACACAGGAAGTTGAGGTTATAAGCACAGTTCAACTAGATACAACCCACGATTATGTTAAGGCCATTGGTGATGTGCTGATTGTTCGCAATTACTATACAACTGAGAATGGTAAGCCCGAGAATCTCAAGCAAAGGGATATACTAGGCCGGCTAGATGACATAAACCCGCAGGACCTCAACATTCAATCGACAAACGACAACATCTACTATGTATATACATTCGAGTTGGGCGATTATAAATTGAATGAAGACGAGAGTGTCCCTACGGGCGTAGAAACTAATGCTAAAGGCGAGATTATTTCGGCAGCCGACCTTAATTTCAAGCAAAAAGTTCAAGGTAAGCTGAGCGCCAGACTGTGGTTGAGATTCGCAGTAACCATACTACCCACCATACTACTTCTAACAGCACTGTTCATACAACGCAAGAAGTTCATTATTGATGAGAGCTATTACGATATGATGTGTGAGGAGATTGCCAAGAGGGAGGGCAACTCCAACGTTCAAGAGGAATAGACACTAACTAATACAGGAGTAACTATACAATAAGTTGTCCATGCGACTGATTAAATATCATTTATATTAGATTATATTACAATAAGCGAGTAGATTTACTATTCGCTTATTGTTATACTGTGCGTGTTTATGATTATCGACAAATTATCTTATCTTGATATAACTTATACCGTTACTGTTAATGTTTACAGACATTATAACTGACATAATAGAATTACTTAACACGCTTGCCTATACACTCAATGCAATACCATTAATTAATATATCCATTGTGTCAACTTGCACGTAATCCCAGTTATAGTCAAGACTTGGAAGCTTGATTAAGTATAGCCATAATTATTCTGTCCTTGATTGATTTATCTGCTATTGTCTAGTACGTTCTATCTTAATATAACCGAGTTGATAATTGCATAATTAATGCAGACAGCGTAATATGATACTTAGTATATTAATTGCGCTATATAGTCCATAATCATACTATCTTGTCAAGCCGGCAATACTTAATTATCAACATAATATGTGATTGAACAGTATAGGATGTACCCATACTTAATGGTGTATTAGTTACATATTTGTTCCCAAAACATTGACAAAACGCACATAATTTGATAAAGTAGTAACACAATCAACCTATCATGAGTGTTGGAGGGACGGACCCAATGAAGACACAGCAACCTTATGCTATATATGACAGCATTGAGGTGCTAATTTCCGCAGGGCAACCTGAGAGATGGGCAACATACATAAGATGTGTTGTCTTGTCCACCCATTAATGGTTGACAAGATTTTTTTTAAGGAGCATACGATGGGCAAAAGAAGATTTTTTTCCAGTGAAAGTGTAACAGAAGGACATCCGGACAAGGTTTGCGATCAGATAAGTGACGCAATACTCGACCACATTATTATGCAAGATGCTAACGCAAGAGTAGCATGCGAGACGGTTGCGTGTAAGGGTATGGTACTAATTATGGGCGAGATTACTACTGAGTGTTATGTAGACATAAGCAAGATTGCTCGTGAAGTAATAGCAGATATAGGCTATACAGATGATAGATTAGAGTTCAATGCCAATTCTTGTGGAATACTTACCAGTATACATGAGCAATCACCCGATATCTCTATGGGAGTAGACAGAGAGGGCGCAGGAGATCAAGGCATGATGTTCGGCTATGCTTGTAGGGAGACTCCAGAACTGATGCCTATGCCGATAGTACTGGCACATAGAGTGGCGCGTAGGTTAACGCAAGTGCGTAAGCAAGGCATACTACCATACTTGCGACCGGACGGCAAGTGTCAAATAACGGTAGAGTACGATGGAGATATACCATTAAGAGTAGATACTGTCGTATTGTCCTGTCAACATCAACCGACTGTCACACAAGAGCAAATACGACAAGACACAATAGAAAAGGTAATTAAACAAGAGATAGACGCCACACTCATTGACGAAAAAACCAAGTATTTAATCAACCCAACGGGCCTATTCGTAATTGGCGGACCTGCAGGTGACAGCGGGCTGACAGGTCGCAAGATTATTGTTGACACCTACGGTGGCAGTTGTCCACATGGTGGTGGATCTTTTTCGGGAAAAGATCCCACTAAGGTTGACCGTTCAGGTACCTATATGGCACGGTATATATGTAAGAACATCGTAGCAAGTGGTCTAGCAGATAAAGTGCAGATTCAGCTCAGTTACTGTATAGGCAGAGCCGAGCCAGTCTCAATAGATGTCAACTCATTTGGCACGGGTAAACTAGGCGACGAGCAATTAGCAGACATTGTGTATGCCGAGTTCGACCTAACGCCTAAGGGTATGATTGACGCTTTGCACTTGCGCACGCCCATATATCGCGAATTGTCAGTATATGGTGCATTCGGCAGAGATATCGCCCCGTGGGAAAAGGTGGACAGAGTTGATAGTCTAGCCAAATATATTAAGTAGTTCTGTTTACTGATTAGTCTTATGCACGTCAGGGCGATAGCTAACAACCATTTTTTCGAGGATACTAATAGGTGAAAGTAAAAGGCACAGTAGAAAACATAGTATATTATAACGCCAGTAATGGATACACCGTGCTTGTTCTCAAAGTGGACAAGCATGCAATGTCCGTTGTGGGCAATTTACCCGCTATGTCCGTGGGAGAGATAATAGAGGTAGAGGGTAATATGCAGGAGCATGCCAAGTATGGTGAGCAGCTGCTGGTTAATTCGTACACTGTGCATGCGCCCAAGAGTAAGGAAGCAGTGATTAAGTACCTTTCGAGTGGTCTAATTAAGGGAGTCGGAGAGATAATTGCAGGCAGGATATTCGACCAATTCGGCGAGAACACAATGGATATTATTGAGAATAAGCCCAGTTTGCTATCTCGTGTCCGCGGCATATCTAGTGGTAAGGCGCAGGATATTTCTACCAACTATTCCAAGATTAAGAGCATGCAAACACAGATAATGTTCTTGCAACAGTATAACATCACTATAAATACAGCTATTAAGATATATAACGTCTACGGTAACACAACTATAGATACGGTCAAACAGAATCCCTATCAACTAATAGACGATGTTGAGGGTATAGGGTTCATAACCGCAGATAGGATTGCACAGAGCATGGGCATATCAATAGATAGCCCTTTTAGGATAAGGGCATCCGTAATTTATTGTTTGAGAGATAGCGCCGAGAAGACTGGCAACACGTACGAAAAACTCTCAGACCTCTCATATACAGCAGGTCAACTGCTTAAACTAGACTTATTAGACCAATATAGCCAACTTTTCGATGACATAATAGGCAGGTTGGTATTAGATGTAACTGTCAGAGTGTTTGATAATAATGATGATAAATGTATAGCCTTATCGCGCTTCTATAACACCGAGAAAGCCATAGCCAGTAAGTTGGTTGCGCTCAATCACTCCAATACAACAAGAGAGGACTATCAACCTCTTATTGAGGACTTTGAACGAGTAAACAAAATTAAGTTTCACTTAAGTCAAGCCCAAGCTGTGTCAAGTGCATTAAAAAATGGCGTTACCGTTATTACTGGAGGCCCTGGCACAGGCAAGACAACAATAGTTAACTGCATTTGCAGTATATACGCCAGTCAGGGCAAGAAAGTTGAGCTGTGTGCACCTACCGGTCGTGCAAGCAAGAGACTAGCGCAGTCTACAGGTCTGCCCGCTAAGACAATTCATAGGCTACTGGGAATTAGTAGTAACGGTAACACACTTAATTTTACTTATAATCAGTATAATAATTTACCTGCAGACGTGGTTATTGTGGATGAAGTGTCAATGGTAGACTGTATGATAATGAACAGTCTGCTCAAGTCGCTTGCCAACGACACTAGATTGATACTAGTTGGCGATAAGGATCAACTGCCTTCTGTAGGCGCAGGCAACGTACTTGCAGACATAATTAAGAGTGATGTGTGCGATGTTAAGTACTTGACACATATATTCAGGCAGGAACAAGATAGTTTAATCATTACCAATGCGCACCTTATCAACAGTTGTAAAATGCCCATAATCAATAATACGAACAAAGACTTCTTTATTATTAATAAGCAGTCAGGAGAGGAAGTGTTCGATGAAGTATGTCAGTTGATTACTAACAGATTGCCTCAATGGACAAGCGTGCCTGCCAACCAGATACAGTTGCTGGGCGCATTAAAGAATGGCATTTGTGGCGTAAACAATTGTAATACTACGCTACAAAAACTGCTTAATCCCCACACCTTGAGTAAACAAGAATATAAACTAGGTGACACCATATTTAGAGAGGGAGATAAGGTCATGCAGATAGTCAACGACTATGATATGGAGTGGACTAGGATAGGACAG
Source organism: Clostridia bacterium (assembly GCA_028698585.1). Classification (GTDB taxonomy): domain Bacteria; phylum Bacillota; class Clostridia; order Christensenellales; family CAG-314; genus STF1-98. The sequence continues at coordinate 85,754 of JAQVWG010000004.1, forward strand.
TTCGGTGTGATAGAGTCGGGCAGTGGTGTGTTTAACGGCGACATAGGGTACATCAAGAGCATAGATAAACTCAATGGTAGTATTAAGGTAGTTTTCGACGATGATAAGGAGGCAGAGTACCTCGCACTGGATTTATACAACCTACAACTGGCTTATGCCATAACAATACACAAGAGTCAAGGTAGCGAGTTTGATGTGATAGTAGTGCCCATTGTGTCCGGCCCACCGACAATCCTCAACAAGAACCTGCTATATACAGCAGTAACCAGAGCCAAAAAAGTAGTAGTATTAGTCTGTAATAAACGGGTGCTAAATATGGTTGTAAGCAACAATTATATTGCGTTACGTAACACACTGCTCGCAGATTTTCTCATAAGCGAGGACAGTAAATATGGTAAATATGTTCAATGATAAAGTCTTAATGACTGTGTTAGGCAGTTATGAGTTCGTCTGCGTCAGTTGTGGATTAGACATATTCGATGATGGAGAATATCTGTGTGCAGAATGCAGAGCTCAACTGTACCTGAATAATGGTAAGACATGTTTGCGCTGTGGCTGTGCTATAGGTGGGGATAGTAGTTATTGTACCAAATGCGGAGATAGAGAGGTATTTTTCGATAAGGCAGTATCGCCAATAATTGCTCAGGGACTAGCTACACAACTGCTGTATAAGTTAAAATACGGCAATAGGCACGATATGGCGAGGCTACTTGCGCACTATATGGCAGATTCGTTCGTAAAACAAAATCTAGATATAGATATCGTCACATACGTGCCGTTGCACGAACGAGATGAAAAAACTCGTGGTTATAATCAATCTGCCTTGCTTGCAAAGCAGTTTTGTGCTATACTCGGCATAGACAACTTGCAACATTTGCTCAGTAAGAACAGAGTTACTGTGCAACAGGAGAAACTGGGATATGAGCAAAGGCTGGTCAATCTGCAGGGAGCATTCTCGGTGAATAAGGACATAGTTGTTAAGGGTAAGAATATTCTGCTCATTGACGACTGTCTAACAACAGGTGCAACGACTAGTCAGTGCGCAAAGGTACTTAAGCAGGCTAAGTGTGCCAAAGTATACGTGTTGACTGCAATGAGTAGGAAAGACAAGGCAACATATTGATAGATACATAGGCAGAGCAGTGCTCACGATACCTCGCAATAGATAAGACAATATTTTTTGGAGTTAATTATGGCAAACGAATTAGGTGGTGCGAATAAGAGGGAACTTAAGGCGCTAGACAAGTTAGCGTGCGCCGTTGATGCCCTTGCAGATAAATACGCACAATTATCGGACAGTCAACTAGCCCAACAGACAGAACTATTAAAGGATAGATTAAGTAAGGGCGAGAACTTAGACGACATTATGTTCGACGCATTCGCGGTATGCAGAGAGGCTAGCAGTAGAGTACTGCACATGCGTCATTTCTACGTACAGATAATGGGTGGCATAGCCCTGCACCAAGGCAGAATATGTCAAATGGCGACAGGTGAAGGCAAGACTCTGGTGGCAACGTTACCTGCATATCTTAATGCTCTATCTAGTAAAGGCGTGCATATTGTTACAGTTAACGATTACCTTGCCAAGAGAGACGCCGAATGGATGGGCAAAGTATATAAGTATTTAGGACTGAGCGTCGGTGTAATATACTCAGGACAACAGTATAATGATAAGAAATTAGCCTATCAATGTGATATTACCTATGGTACTAACACCGAGTTTGGATTCGACTACCTGCGTGATAATATGGCAACAAGGCTAGTTTCTCGCGTGCAACGACCACTTAATTTCGTGATAATTGACGAGGTTGATAGTATTCTTATTGATGAGGCAAGGACACCGCTTATTATATCCGGCAGGTCTAATAAATCAAGCGATATGTATATTACAGCCAATAAGTTCGCACGGATACTTCGCCCCAATGTTGATTACGAAGTAGATGAGAAGCATAAGGCAGTGCAACTGACGGATGAGGGTATAGAGAAGGCAGAGAGATTCTTTAAGGTAGACAACCTAGCAGACATAGACAATACTGAGCTTAACCACTATATTAATAACGCTGTCAGGGCACATGCAATTATGCACAGAGATGATAACTATATCGTGGAGAAAGGACAGATAGTAATTGTTGATGAGTTCACTGGGCGCAAAATGGAAGGGCGCAGATACTCTGGGGGACTTCATCAGGCAATAGAGGCCAAGGAGAATGTTGCGATTAAAGAAGAGAATCGTACGCTCGCCACGATAACATACCAGAATCTGTTTAGGCTATATACCAAGATGTCAGGTATGACTGGTACGGCCAAAACAGAGGAAAACGAGTTTAACAATATATACAACATAGACGTAGTGGTAATACCCACTAATCTACCCAATGCGCGCAAGGACTATAATGACAAGATTTATCAGACCAGAGAGGCTAAACTTAATAATGCAGTCAAAGAGGTTGTTGAGCGCCATAATAACGGCCAACCTGTGCTTATAGGTACCGTTACTGTCGAAAAGAGCGAGGAGTTATCTAAACTATTATCACGGCAAGGTATCAGGCACAATGTGTTAAATGCCAAGAACCACGCTAAAGAGGCAGAGATAGTAGCGCAGGCGGGCAGACTGGGCGCAGTTACCATAGCAACCAATATGGCAGGCAGAGGAACAGATATACTGCTCGGTGGCAACCCCGAGTTTATGGCAAAACAGGATATGTCTGCTAAGGGATATAATGCAGAGCAGATTGAGTTGGCAACCAGTTATATAGAGGGCGATGAGCAGACGGAGGCAATCAAGGCTGTTTATCAACAATTATATGCTCAACGCAAGACTGCGACAGATGAGGAAAAAATCAAAGTAATAGAAGCAGGTGGACTACACATTCTGGGCACAGAGCGACACGACAGTAGGCGTATTGACAACCAGTTGAGAGGTCGTGCCGGTAGACAGGGAGACGTTGGCTCATCTGTGTTCTATGTCTCGTGCGAGGACGACATGATGAGGATTTTTGGCGAGAGAATAGGTGCAATATTGTCCATGCTGAGGCTGGATAAGGATATTGCCATCGAGTCAAGAGTATTGACATCACAGTTAGAGAGTGCTCAAAAGAGAATTGAGAATCTACATTTCTCTGCCAGAAAGAACATTCTCAAGTTCGACGATGTAAACAACATTCAACGCAACACCATATATGCAGAGCGCAACAAGGTGCTAATGCAGCCAGACATCAACGATGAGATTATTACGTTTACAGTTACTTACGCACGCAAGGCATTAGAGGACGCATGTGAAGGCAACGAGAAGACCAGACAATGGGATAGAGATAAGGTAAACAGTATATTGACTGCTAAATATTACCCCGTTGATTATCCATTAATCACTCAAGAGGACATTAATGGCAATAACGCAAGGGTAATAGTGGATAAACTATCTACTATTACGCAGAACATGTTGCAGGCAAGACAGACTGCTCTTAAGGAATTAGGCATTGATTACTATGACTTACAGAAGTATATTTTGCTCAAAATTACAGATGAGAAGTGGATGGACCACATGGACGCTATGGACCAACTTCAACAAGGAGTAGGTTTACAGGCCATAGGCCAGCATGACCCGTTCTCTGTGTATAAAGAACAGGGATTCAAGATGTTCGAGCAGTTGATGGATGACATACAGTTCACCACTGTTAAATATCTGTTGTTCGCACAGGTTGCTAAACAAGAGCGACCAAGAACAGTTGCGCAGAACGCTAAACGAGAGCTCAAGGATGGTGAAAAGGTCGGATTCAATGAACCCTGTCCCTGTGGTAGTGGCGAAAAGTACAAGAACTGTTGTGGTAGAGAGCAAGCGCTTAAGGCTAAGGAAGAATGGCGCAAGAACAAGAGTAAGAATTGAATTATTATAGTTTAGAGTAAGCGCTCAATGGTGCTCAATAGGGCAACAGTAGGTTTTTATTCAACGATAGATGTATCATTATGTGCATTAAGTAGCACAAATAACTGCACTTAAATAGTGTAAAGGGGTTGAACAAGTTAATGATTATTGCTGATGAGCTCAAAAGCCAGTTAAGACAGTTAATCAAGAAACTAGATAAGATAGGTGAGTCTCTTTGACCTGCCAACTAAGCAGTCAAGACTTAATCAATTAAAACAAGAACAAGAGAATACAGACTTCTGGGACAATCAGGAGAGGGCAACAGCACTGCTCAAAGAGAGTAAAGGTATAGAGAACATTATTGAGGAGTACACAACTCTTAAACACAGACTGATTGATATGGAAGAGTTGATTGCACTGTCTCTTGAGCAGGACATCTTGACGGAGGTAGCGCAAGAGACGGAGATACTAGATAAGCAGATCAATAGCCTACATATTGAGACGCTGTTGTCGGGCAAGTACGATAACAACAATGCAATCATTACACTCCATTCGGGCGCCGGTGGCACAGAAGCGCAGGATTGGACGCAGATGTTATATCGAATGTATGCAATGTATTGCGAGCGCAGACACTATCGAACAACGCAACTTGACTTCCTCGACGGCGAGGAGGCTGGCATTAAGAGTGTGACGTTCTTGGTTGAGGGTGAATATGCGTACGGTTATCTCAAGGCAGAGAAAGGCGTACACAGACTTGTCAGGCTATCTCCATTCGACAGTAACAACAGAAGACACACATCATTTGCGTCGGTTGAAGTGATACCGCAGATAGATAACTCTGTTGATTTAGTGATAGACGACAAAGAACTGCGTATTGACACATACCGTTCAGGCGGTGCAGGCGGACAACATGTTAATAAGACGGACAGCGCTGTGAGAATAACCCATATCCCGTCAGGTATCGTCGTTGCGTGCCAGAATGAACGTAGCCAGATACAGAATCGCGAGAGGGCTATGCAGGTGCTAAAGGGCAAGTTGATTGAGTTGCAGGAACGTAAGAGAGAGCAGGAAATGGCTTCCATTAAGGGTGATGTGAAAAAAATTGAGTGGGGCAGTCAAATACGCTCCTACGTATTTATGCCTTACACGCTAGTCAAGGATCATCGCACAGGATATGAGACTGCTAATGTCACGGCAGTAATGGATGGGGATATCCACGGCTTCATAGAGGATTATCTGTCTAAATCATCTTGATATAGATATGATATAAGACTTAATAGTCAGTAATGGCCAATGTGTGCATTGATAGTTAATGACTGAATAGCAAGCAATAAATGACTAACGATAAAGGTATATTGACACTAGGTATCGAGACTTCAGGCGTTGAAACAAGCGTATCTGTTGTGTATAACGGCAATTATGTGCTGTCTAACGTGGCAGTATTATAGATAATTAATAAGTGACTTTACGGAAACAAAATAAATGACTAACGATAAAGGTATATTAACACTAGGTATCGAGACTTCATGCGATGAAACAAGCGTATCTGTTGTACGTAACGGCAATTATGTGCTGTCTAACGTGGCAGATTATTGATAATTAATAAATGACTTTGCGGAAACAAAATAAATGACTAACGATAAAGGTATATTGACACTAGGTATCGAGACTTCATGCGATGAAACAAGCGTATCTGTTGTACGTAACGGCAATTATGTGCTGTCTAACGTGGTAGCATCACAGATACCCATTCACCGTGTTTTTGGTGGAGTAGTGCCAGAGGTTGCCAGCAGGAATCACATAGACGTAATTGACGATGTTACTCGCCAAGCCATAATCCAAGCAGGGATAACACTGGGTGATATTGATTTAATTGGCGTTACCTACGGTGCAGGGCTGGTAGGAGCGCTACTGGTTGGCGTGTCTTATGCCAAGAGCCTTGCGCAAGCGCTCAATGTACCACTTATGGCAGTTAATCATATTGAAGGACACCTGTGTGCCAACTATATCACGCACCACACACTTGCACCGCCATTTATCAGTTTAATGACATCGGGTGGACACACCGCTATTAGTCTAGTCGAACACAAGAATACCTACACGACACTATGTTCGACAGTAGATGACGCAGTGGGGGAAGCATTCGATAAGGTCGCTCGATTGCTCGGTTTACCATATCCCGGTGGCCCCGAGATTGATAAACTTGCACAGCAAGGGCAACCTAAGATAGTTTTTCCCTCTGTATTACTAAGAAACGGTAATTTTTCCTATAGTGGACTCAAAACTGCCGTTGCCAACTATATTAACAAGTGTAATATGACCAATACCCCCATTAATAGAGAGGATTTGTGCGCTTCATTTACCAAGAGCGCTATAGATGGATTGATTGACCGTGCAGTCAGTTGTGCAAACAAGTTTAGCATTCGTTCCATTGTGCTGTCGGGTGGCGTGTCTGCTAACACATATATAAGACAGCGTGCTAGTCAACTTACCGAGCAAGGCTATAACATATATATGCCCCAACTGTGCTATTGCACAGATAACGGCGCTATGATAGCGTCCTGTGCTTACTATATGTATATATATGGGCAACAACCGGCAGACCTGAGCCTCAATGCGTGCCCTACGCTTAAATTGCGTGGCGAGTATGTCAAGAAACATCAATAACAAACAGGTGGAATAATTAAGATATGGGAAGGACAATAGAATAATTAACACTGTTCGAGCCATTCTTAACAACACCGACATTTTTTCGACCCCCTGCTAATAAAGAATATTTACTAAATATTTAGGAGTTACGGAATTAATCATCAATTATGGACAAAATTACCACCACACCTATCAACCCAGACATTAACTATGGCCTTAATAGTCAGCAGGTTGCAGACAGAGTAGCTAATAAACAAGTCAATATAACCAAACACACCGTTGGCAAGTCGGTTAGTAGTATTATAGTAGATAACCTACTTACCAGTTTTAACTTAATTGGACTCATAGTATTCATTCTTATGATTGTTGCCAACAGTTATGCCAACACATTCTTCTATGTGGTTATACTGGCTAACACACTGGTTGGCATAGTTCAGGAACTGCGCGCGAAGACTGTTGCAGGTAAACTCAAACTGGTAACACAGCCCACCACTGATGTTATAAGAGAGGGTGTAACCGTCAATATACCAACCACCCAAGTAGTTATAGATGACCTTATATTTCTTAAATCAGGCAAACAGATACCTGCGGACAGTGTGGTTGTGAGTGGTAGCATAGATATAAATGAAAGTATGCTGACTGGAGAGAGTCTGCCCGTTACCAAGAACGTTGGCGATAAACTGCTCTCTGGCAGTTTCGTGGTGTCCGGCAGTTGTAGAGCAGTTGTTAAGTGTGTGGGCGCAGATAACTACATAGAACAATTAACCGCACAAGCCAAGAAGTTCAAGAAGCCCAAGAGCCAGTTGATGACATCAATTAGAAAACTCACTCGAATAATCAGCATCTGCGTATTTCCACTAGGTGTAGCCACGTTCTGCGTGGGATTCTTCGCGCACAGCCTGCCTTGGCAAGAGGCGTTAGAAAAAGCGTGTGGTTCAGTCATAGGTATGATTCCTGCAGGAATGGCTCTGCTTACTTCGGTAACGCTAGCAGTCAGTATTATCAAAATGGCACGAAAGAGGGCATTAGTACAAGACTTATATAGTATTGAGATGCTGGCAAGAGTTAATTGTCTGTGTCTTGACAAGACTGGCACGATTACCGACGGCACTATGAATGTACAGGAGATAATACCGCTAGGTCAACAGAGTATCAACATCAATAGGGTAGTTGTGTCTATGTTGACAGCCACTAACGAAGACAACGAGACGGCACGAGCACTCATTAGACATTTTGGCAAACAGGAGTGTGTGCCTAGTGTGCGTACAATTCCGTTCAACTCTGATACTAAATATTCTGCAGTAACACTTACAGATAGTAAGACATACGTTCTTGGCGCACCTGAGTGCGTGTGCCCAAGCAGTACGCAGGAAATAAAGGATTTGATTAAAAAGAACACCTCTAAGGGATTGCGTTGCCTAATGCTAGCCACATGCGATAATATAGATGAACTGCGCAATATACAGCCTTGTGCATTAATGATATTAACCGACAATATAAGAGAAGACGCACCCACTATAATTAAGTGGTTTAGGGATAATGATGTAGCAGTCAAGATAATATCCGGCGATAATGCACAGACTGTATCTGTTATTGCAGGTAGAGTGGGCGTGGCTAACGCAGATAAATACATATCTCTAGAGTCGCTGAGTGATGAAGAGGTAGTTCAAGTAGCAGGTAAATATACTGTATTCGGTCGAGTCAAGCCCAGCCAAAAAGCGCTTCTTGTTAATGCACTTAAGAATCTCGGCCACACTGTTGCCATGACTGGAGACGGAATCAACGACATACTGGCTATGAAACAATGTGATTGTGCTATAGCAGTAGCGTCCGGCAGTGACGCCACAAGAAGTGTTGCACACATAGTACTGATGGACAATAAGTTCGCTTCCATGCCCAGTATTGTTAGCGAGGGCAGACAAGTGGTCAATAATATACAGAACAGTTCCGCATTATTCTTGATGAAGACCACAATGACCGTGCTTGTTACAATATTCACAATTTGCACTCTATCACTGTATCCGTTCGAAGCAATGCACTTATATGGTATAGAGATATGCGTTATAGGTATACCGGCATTCTTCTTGGCTCTGCGCAAGAATACTGATTTAATCAAGGGTAAGTTCTTGTCTAATGTATTTGTTTCCACCTTGCCAAAAGGTATTGCATTAGCGTTATCCGTTATAGCAGTTTATCTATTAGCGCCTGTTTATGGCTGGGATTCTAACGCCATAACAACATGTGCAATGCTATGTATGACTTATGCAGGACTGGTAGGGTTACTCACGCTATGTTATCCATTTAATGTAATCAACACTAGCGTAATTGTGGGCGCGACGCTAGCTACCACTGGGCTGTTTTTTATACTGGGCAGATTCGTGATTACGAGTGGATACATTGACGGACTGGACTGGACAATGGTGCTATATATACTGTGCAGTATTGCAGTAAGTACACTTATTATCATATTCGGACGCAAACTGGCAATATTAGTAGAGAGTAAGATTAAAGATAAACAACGGAGGTAATACGATGGAACAACATTTAAAAATCTATAACCAGACCAACGAGAAACTGAGAGCGATTAGCGCTGCACTAGTTATGCTTGATTGGGACTCACAGACAGAAGCGCCTAAAGGTTGTCTAGATAGACGTGCTACTTACATAGGCAGTTTGGCAGAAATGACGTACAAATTGCAATCGGATGAGCAGTACCTCGAAGCTGTTAATTGGCTTAACGACCACATAAGTGAGCTGGATGCAGTTATGGCGAGGGAAATCCGACTAGTAGTTAAGGGAATCGAGATAATACGCAAAATACCGATAGAGGACTACGTGGGGTATCAAACATTACTCGCGCAGTGTGTAAAATATTATTTCGAGGCTAAGGCAGAGAGTGATTTTAACAAGTTTGCGCCCTATCTCGATAAAATTGTTGCTGTTAACAAAAAGTTTATCAAGTTGTTGGACAGCGACACTATGCACGGATATGATATACTGCTAGATATGTACGAGGAAGGATTCACCGAAAAAGATTATGACAAGTTCTTCGACTGCCTTAAGGAAAAACTCGTACCATTTGTCAAAAAGGTGACTTCAACCAAATTAAAGTTTAACAAGTCATTCCTCAGTAAGACGTATGATGTCAATAAACAGCAAGAGTTCTGTAAATATCTGCAAGGGGTTATGTGTTTTAATACCGACAGGGGAGTAATGAAAGAGAGCGAACATCCTTTTACTACCAGTGTAGATATGACTGACGTGCGATTCACCGTACACTACTATACAGACAATGTATTGTCTGCAATTTTCTCTGCCATACACGAGATGGGGCACTCGATATATGAACAACATATAGACCCGTCGCTTATTGATACTTCGCTTGCACATGGCGTAAGCCTTGGTATGCACGAGTCGCAGAGTCGTTTATATGAGAATATTATAGGTAGGTCATATGAGTTCTGGCAGGCGCACTACAATAAGCTTCAAGAGATATTCCCTCGCCAGCTTGGCAAAGTCAGTCTTGATGACTTCTATAAGGGCGTCAATCTAGTTCAGAGGAGCTACATACGCACAGAAGCAGATGAATTGACTTATGCTCTGCACATAATGGTAAGATATGATATAGAGAAGATGTTCATCAAGAAGAATCTTCCTATTGAGAATTATCCAGACACTTGGAATAAGTTATATAAAAAGTATCTAGGGCTGACAGTCAAGAATGATAAAGAGGGCATACTTCAAGACGTACACTGGTCAATGGGTAGTATCGGATATTTCCCCACATATGCACTGGGCTCTGCCATATCTGCTCAATTGTATCATAAGATGAGGAGCGAAATAGATGTAGACGGCATTGTTGCATCTAATAATTTGCAGGGAATTAATGACTGGCTTAAAGAAAAGGTACATAAGTACGGCAAGTCCAAGACTCCCAAGGAGATACTATATCTTGCTACGGGCGAAGACTTCAATCCCGACTATTACGTCAACTACTTGATTGAGAAATACTCCAAGATATACAACATAGATAATAAATAGATTTAGTTGATTGAATTATAACCTTATAGGTCATACTGTAGGACATATTGTAAATGAAGAACCCCACGATTATCGTGGGGTTTAGTTTATTGCGTGGACTCTATGATAATTATCTGCATAATTATACTAAACCATAGCTGATTATGCGCCAGCACTGGTAAAGGCTGTAATTGTATTGACTAACTGCATGCAATAGGTTGCTACTGCTTAGGTACGTCTGCCGAGTTGTTATATGCATCTAGTAGTGCATTGCTGATAGCGACACGAAACTCAGTATTAAGTGGGTGTGCTATATCTCGGTATTTACCATCCTTTTCTCTACGGCTGGGCATAGCTACAAGCATGTTGTCTTTGCCTTCGACTATTCTTATGTCATGTATGACGAAACAATCATCCAGCGTTATGGAAGCCACGGCCTTGAGTTTGCTGTCAGATAAGTCAATTCTCCTAATTCTAATCTCAGTAATCTTCATGTCCGTATCCAATATAGAGTCTTATAAGTTGATTATATCAAAAAAATGTCAAAAATCAATGCTTTTTGTAAAATAATTGATTTTGTGTTCAAATATAGATTATGGATACATAAACTCTAGTATGACAATAATGCACTTCATTGGTATAGGTGGAATAGGCATGTCCTCATTAGCGCAGCATTTTTTGCGCAGAGGCTACACCATTAAAGGTAGTGACTGCACGCGCAATCAACAGGTTGACATGTTAATCAATATGGGTGCGCAGATATCTATTGGTCATAACGGCAACAAAGTTGACGGTGCAGATATGTGTATATATTCACTTGCTGTAGGCAAGGACAACGTTGAAGTAACAAGAGCACATCAATTAGGGATACCTACTTTTTCTAGAGAACAATTACTGGCGAGTGTATTTAATGGTTGCGATAATTGTATAGCCGTAGCAGGTACTCACGGAAAAACCTCTACCTGTGGACTGTTGTCTAGCGCGCTTGAGGGGTGTGGGAAAAATCCGACTGCTTTTATTGGTGGGCTACTTAATGATAAGGGGAACTATATCGATGGAGGTTATGAGTATTGCGTGGTCGAAGCTTGTGAGTACAAGAGAGCGTTCCTCACCCTTGCGCCCACAGTGGGTATCATTCTTAATATCGATTTGGAGCACTTGGATTATTACAGAGAAATGCAGGATATAGAGAGTGCATTTAGACAATTTGCGTTTAACATAGTCCGAGGTGGCTGTCTAATAATTAATGGCGACTGTATTAAGAAAACTATATTTGATTGCGACGCGCAGATTGTCAGTTTCGGCATCGATAGGCATTGTGATTATACTGCGAGGAACATAACAGAACTGAACGGTAGATACTGTTTTGACTGTTACTGTGGTGAACAGTACCTGTGCCGTGTCAAGCCCTTACTGATAGGCGAACACAACATATATAACGCTCTTGCTACTGTGGTATGTTGCCATAGGCTGGGATTAGATATGAATACCACTGCCAACGGAATAGGTAGTTTTACTGGTACACTACGGCGCTGGTCGGTGCTTGAAAACAGATATACCAATATTGTTGAGGACTATGCACATCACCCAAGCGAACTAAGGGCTATAGTCAAGACTGCCAAACTTCAAGGATACGCCCGAACCGTTTTGTTCTTCCAGCCACATACGTATTCTCGATTGCAAAAACTGTTTTATGATTTCGTATCGTGTTTTATTGGTGTCGATAAGCTGTACTTATTGCCCATATACCCTGCTCGCGAGCGCAAAATTGAGGGTATCACATCCCAAGCACTGGCTAACGCCATAGAGTCAGCAGGCGTTGTAGATGTAGAATACGTCGACAGTTTCAGTAATGCAGTTACAATAATCAAGCAATATACGCAAGATGACCTAGTATTACTCGTGGGCGCGGGCGACATAGATAACCTCGGTAGACTATTGACTCAGGAGAATTGACTTATCTGTCAAGAATTATTATTGTGTTTGTTCCCAAGTCGCATAAGCACACTTATGTGTTAGTCTAATTTAATATGTTCGTGCAGATGTCGAGTATGCTACATTAATTAACTTATTCCTATAATTAAGTTACGTTTGCCAACTAAATATCGTTCGTGTATCTTATGTAATAATAGCAAATAATCTTTATCAGTTGGATGAAGTATGTTATAATAATACTGTGACTAATGTTGTCGGATATACCGATAAGGACATTATAGTGCAACTTATATGAATAATAACCAACTTAAGCCCTAGTATAAGTATGTCACATCCAGCCTAGCCGAGCACCCATAACATAATTATGTGTTTGATAGCCTAGCTCATCAGGTTGCAGTTGATACACTTGAACACATACTGTTAGGTAGGGTATTGCTACCGTTATATGACAAATGAGGGGCTCAAACTGCGTAGTACAACTAGACTAGTTAGTTTTTGCATGCACAAGCGTTAGCGCAGTATGCACAGTTTGGTGGTTTTTTCCGAATGAGTATAATGTATTGATACATTCATTCTGGCTTATTACATTAGATTGACACTATAATATTATCAACAGTTACATTAGACAGAAGGCATAATATCTAACAGAAGGTGAATTAATATGAAAGCCGAACAATTGAGTAATCATATAAGAGTCTCCCAACCAGTAGCAAAGGCACTGCGGGATAACATGCCTGTTGTAGCGCTCGAATCAACCATTATTTCTCATGGTATGCCATATCCAGATAATGTTCAAACGGCGCTTATGGTAGAACGAATTGCCGTTGACAATGGCGCAGTGCCAGCAACCATAGCCATTATAGACGGAGTGATACGAGTAGGGCTTAATGCTGATGAGATTGAGATGCTAGGCAGTCAAAAAAACATTGATAAGGTAAGTCGAAGGGATATAACTCACTGTATAGTCAATAAAGGCTGTGGTGCAACGACAGTCGCATCAACTATGATAATTGCCAATCTTGTCGGCATTAAGGTATTCGCCACCGGAGGGATAGGTGGGGTGCATAGAGGGGGCGAAGTGTCTATGGACATATCTGCTGATTTACAGGAACTAGCGCATACGCCTGTCATAGTTGTGTGTGGGGGTGTAAAGTCCATTTTGGACATACCTAGAACCAGAGAGTATTTAGAAACTATGGGAGTAACAGTGTGCGGGTATAACACTGACGTTTTTCCTGCTTTTTACACACGAGACAGTGGATTGCGAGTTGACTGTAACGTAAATGAATACGAAATAGCACAAATGTTCTCTGTCAGCAATCAACTGTCGCTTCATAGTGGTCTATTAGTAGCTGTACCTATTCCCACGCGATATGAGATAGATAAACAATTGATAGCAGAAGCAATAGAGCATGCCAATGCACAAGTTGCCAGTAAGCGCATAACTGGTAAAGACATTACCCCCTATATGCTATCCACTATCGCTCGTTATACTAACGGCGCCAGCCTGTCTACCAACATTCACTTAATTAAGAACAACTGTCTTATTGCCAGCAAGATTGCACAGCAGGTATCTAAGTTGTCCTAAATGATAATAGAAATAGTGATATGACAGTAATTGTCAACCTCTGTAACACATAAGCATAATCACTATATATACAATAATTAATTAAATGAGTTGGTTATGTAAACAGCGTTATTGTAGCTAATTAACATGCAGATTATGTATAGATAACACCCGTGACCAGCGTGTAGCAATCTTACTGCGCATACATCACTACCCATAACCTTCGCACCAACCAATATCTATCTAATTATGAATTACGCAGTGTATTCAACACATATACAGTACAATCATTGTTTATCGATGATTATTAGTGCGCTGAAATTGAATCGCACAGCTTAGCTATATCGTCATCATAGTTATGGTGTGAGTGAACACATTGAATTATGAATGTAATAAATATCAGCCCCGCGATTTACCCGGGGCTGTTATTTATTTAATTATTAGTTGATTTCTACTATGATACTCTTGGTTTCTAGTGTGCTGATATCTAGACTGTCCAGTTTTTTTGGTAAGTTAGCAAGTGGTACTCTCGCACCCTTAAGGAATGAGATGTCTATCTGGTTGGTGGCTAATAGGTTGATTGCTGTAGGAAAGTTACCCATGGGGCTGGACACGCCGGTTATTGTCAACTCCTTCTTGACCAACTGCTCGGCATTAATATATTCCAGTTTATTATCGCATGACAGCATACATGTACTTGCATAGTGGGCGCACAATCTGTCAACCTTAGACAGTAATAGGTCGCTTGTATTGACATAGATTGCTTTTTCGCACATTCTGCCCCCGGTAATGGCAAATATATTAGACTCTATTGCACCGTCATCCTTATCATCAAATGCGTAGAATATGCCTACATCTTTGGCTTTGGCCACGATATCCTTATTCTGTTGCACAAGAATAGGAATGGCACCATAATAGGTAACTAGCTGTCCCAGTATTAAGCCCAGTTTAGTATCAGACAGTATGACCACATGTTCGCCCTTCTGAATAGATAGTTTATCTAGTACATTGAGAGCTAGGCTGATTTGTTCCACGAACAATCCGTCATCAAATGATACCGACTCTGGCAGTGCAAAAACCGAGCTCATAGGCACGTCTATGAAATCACAGTATGTGCCGTCTACGTCTATACCTAGTTGTTTCTTATCTGTGCATAGTAATTGTTTGCCTGTCTTACAGTTATAACACTGTCCGCAAGTATATGTTGAGCAGACAACCACTCGTTGAAATCTCTCGAACAGAGTATTATTGTCAGCCAACTCGCTAATGTTACCCACAGCGTATCGCCCTAGTACTATCTGATATTTACTATCCTGTTGATAAGCCAAATAGTCACCATAGGATAATAGAGTCTTTTCTATCTTGACCTTAAGCTGATTTTCCTTGAGTTTAGTGGGTGGAGTACTGAAGTATTGAAGTTGCCCTTTACCCGTGAGTTTGTAGCCTTGCATTGTTGCCTCCTAGAGGTTATTCGATTGCTAGACCATTATACATTAAGATGCAAAAAAAAACTAGCTTTTTTCATATATTCTTTGGCACGGCCGTCCCGTACTCGCATTTACAGGACACTTATAAAACATAGATACATTAACACGTAGTAATCCTGCACATATCTAGCACTGCTAATAATCGCATATAAGGACATTGTGTTAAGAGCATACTGCGACCAGTCGGTAAGGGCGTTATCACATAATACTGTATAATTGCCATATGATACAAGCAGATAACCGTGTCAGTTTACTTAACTCAATCAATTATGGGCATTATGCAGAACGGTACATATACCATAGGTTAATCAGTTAATGAACACGAGTTAACTATTATGCGCGTATCGAAAACTACCTGACTGTTGTATGTTATCTCATGTCAAGTGATAGCATTTATTGCCAGCGTGATACAGAACAAGGTGCGGTGATAATGCGAAATTAACAAATAGTGCCCGGTATACAACTAGCGTTAGAGCTATACTGCTAGGCAACAGAGACGGATAGTATTATTGACACAGTCATTATTATCGAGTAAATTGATTGATTAATAACCAGACTTCGTTAGTGCATGAATTAATAGATATATTGACTAGTTACAACCAATTATACTCAAACGATTAGTTTGGTTGACACAGTCATTATTATTGATTAACAGATTGATTAATAATAGACCCCGTTAATGAATGAATAAATGGACATATTAACTGTATATCCATTCAAACATGCTTAATGACGCTTATGTGGAAATTACGATGTAGGGTAATGATAAATGACAAGTGATTGTTTGGCACAGACTGGATATACAGTTAATATGTCGTTGATTATAAACGAACTTAATTAAACTAATTGCAGTGCAAGTTCTTTAGCGTAGCGCACATATTGGGTTCAAATAGTTACAAAAAACTAAAAACAAATACTTGACTTTTTTCCCATATAATGATAACATATTCAAGCGTCAAGTTGTACGCTGACAGTATCGCGGGGTAGAGCAGTGGTAGCTCGTCGGGCTCATAACCCGGAGGTCGTGGGTTCAAATCCCTCCCCCGCAACCAGTATTACCACTAATGACTGTGGTGATTAAACAACGGTGTGGCGGCGTAGCTTAGTTGGCTATAGCGGCCGGTTCATACCCGGCAGGTCACTGGTTCGAGTCCAGTCGCCGCTACCATCCATTATGGCCCCTTGGTCAAGCGGTTAAGACATCGCCCTTTCACGGCGGTAACACGAGTTCGAGTCTCGTAGGGGTCACCATTAAACAGATATAACGTGGGAGCATAGCTCAGTTGGGAGAGCACCTGCCTTACAAGCAGGGGGTCACAGGTTCGAGCCCTGTTGCTCCCACCACAAGAGAAGAACACATTTATATTGAGTGTGTTCTTTTTTTGGTATCTAGTTCATAATGGCTCAGGGTTCGAATCTTGAGAAGGCACAGTGTGTCAAGCTGACTGTTTGGTTGGCGACCAGTAGTGTTGTGAATTAACAGTCCCGCTTATACGGCAATACATGTTAAGCGGTAATGCAACCATACAGAATAGTCTACTGCACGCGTGCAATTTGCAATAGCAGTTAGACTAATGTGTCCCACATCATCTATTCTTGAGCAATATCAACAATTATTAGCAATAAACAAGGTAATTGAAATAAGCATGCTGGACAGAATCTGTTAATTTATGCATACATTCAATGACAAATAGTGTCATTTCAATATCTACGCTATGCTTGCCAGTTGTTGCCTAGTTAATTGTTCCTGCGTTCGCTCTATACTACTTCTATTACGTCGGCAATGATATGGATGGATATGGTCATAACATTGTGATGACTATGAATACTATTATCTATCAACAATTGTTCGACCGTGACGTGTGCGCATTCAATTACGCTTACACCCATTGATTACGCGTGATTGGTTAACAACTGATAAAGTTTTTCTGGCATTATGGGTTTAGATATAAATGCGTTCATTCCAGCATCATAGCATCGCTGTGCATCCTGTTCGAATGCATCAGCAGTTATGGCAATAATTAATATATTTTTGGCATACGTACTTGTCATGCTCCTAATTCTCTTCGTCGCCTCTATACCGTCCATTATTGGCATACGAATGTCCATTAGTATTGCACAATAGCATTGGTGTTGACTAACTCTCTCAATTGCTTCCTCGCCATTATTAGCACACTCCACAGCGTAACCCTTCTTCTCTAACATTCTGCGCAGGATTATTTGATTGATTTCGCTATCTTCGACTACCAGAATGCGATTGTTATCTACATTGACTGTATCAGTATTACTTACAGCTAGTAACTGTGCGAGTGCATTGTCTATCTGTGCATTAGTAGCCAAAGGTAGTTTAAGCGAGACATAGACATCGGTGCCAACGTTTTTATTGCTCTCTATACGTATGGTACCACCCATTTTGTCGAGTAGGTTCTTGGTTATCATCAGTCCCAATCCCGTGCCGGTATATTTATTAGTACTGTCCTCTCTATCGAATGGATTAAATATATGTTTAACAAATGATTGACTCATCCCACAGCCGTTATCCGAAATGCGACTGGTGTACATAACACATCCGTCATCAGAGGGTACACATTCTTCTCTAAACTCTATTCGTCCACCTGTAGAAGTATATTTAACTGCATTAGACAGAATATTGAAAAAAACTTGATTAATGCGTACTTTATCTATATATACAATCTTGCTTGGACTCAACGGGATATAATCGAAAACTATTTTTTTATTAGCGCACAAGGGCTGGATAATTCCATGAACATAATCACAGAACTCATCGTGAGAATAAGCGCTGGGGTGCAACTCTAGCTTGTCGTTTTCGATTAGTGACATATCTAGTATATCGTTGACTAATTGCAGCATGAAGTCACTTGCCAGTAGTATCTTTTTCAGATCCTCACATAGCAGTTCCTTATTATCTAGCTCATCTACTGCGAGAAGCGCGATATTAATTATCGAGTTCAATGGAGTGCGCAAGTCATGACTTATGCTTGCCAAAAAATCTCGTCTAGCCCCATTAGCCCTTTGAGCTAACGCAAGTGCGTTCTGCATATCCTTTTCTTGCTTGCTATAATGTAATTCTGTCCTGCTAGTGTCATCTACACAACGGGATATCGTAATACCGAATATGTCATCATCTACGTCGGTGTCAATGAAAATTACTACTCTTTGTTTCCAGTGTATATTGCCATCACCGCCTGCTTGTTGATAAATAAGGGATATCACACGCTCGCCGTTATTATATGCTTGAATAAGGTTATCGCGCAAAAAACGTTTCTCATATTCGGCTTTATACTGCTCTGGTATAGTATCTAGTTCTGTGCTAAACAGTTCATCAAACTTGCCGTCGCTAGTTGATGTCTCGGAGCTAATTTCATCGTTCTTTAGCGCATAATAACTGTTTCGGGTTAAGTTGATGCAGATACACATTGGGAATAATATGCGTGTTGCAGAGATAAGCATATCTTGATTTCTCTTAATACTCTGGCTGGTGGTTGCCAACGACTGGTTAGGCTGTATATCTGTAGGTTTAATTTTGGGCGTAATTGATGGCTCATTCTCCGTGGCAATCTTTGATTGAGTGCATTTTTGACCGTTGATGTCGACAAAAATGCTCAGGTATGCGGGTTGTCCGAAAAAGTCCGGTAGATAAGACCCTTTTTCAAGTATCCAATACACGGTTTGATCTTTGCGCACCAGCCTGAACTCCCTTTCATAATAGGGTGTTCTATCCAGAAAATGCTTGTTACCAAGTTGCGTTACTCTATCGTAGTCATCAGGATGTACCAGAGTACGATAGCCGTTAGTGTGCATCATCTTGAACTCTTCGATTGAGTAGCCTGTGAGTTTTTCCATATTGGTGGACACATAGAGTAAGGGGCCATTATACCCCAGTGTGTTGATTACTGTGCCGGCTGGCAATGGTTCATCGACTGTACGGATATCTTCTGTGTCCGACTCATGGTGTTCCTCAGCGCCTACACCCTTACGTATACTCCAGAATGAACCATAGAATCTCGTTGCGCCACCATGGTCAATGATTGGATTGCATATCATATTGACCCAAACGTATTCACCGTTCCTTGTCCGTAAACGAAACTCTTGAGAATAAGTCTTGCGATTGACGGCACATAGTTTTACGGATATTCTCACCCTCTCAGCATCGTCATTGTGTACAAGCGAAAGAGCACTTTCCTGCATTAATGAGTCAAACTCTTTTCTAGTATACCCGAGCATTTTATATGCGCTGTCACTATAATAATCGCATACAATATTATCGTTATCCACGACATAAGTGATAATACCACAAGATACATTAGATACTAGCGCTTCATAAAACAGAGCCTTATTATCTAGTCTATTATTGATATAAGAATCGCTTACAACACATTCAGTATTGCACATTGCTCGTCGTTTCTGTTCCACAATCCTGTCAACGAACTGGTCGACCACCTCGCTGTCGGTACAATCTGCCAAGTGCGCAATCTGATGATACGCAGCCTGTAACGAGTACGCGTCAGCCCTTGCATATTGAACGCCGTTAGGATAATCCTTAATAATATTGTGTGAACTAATGCCTTTATTTACCGACGATACTATATTAGCTGTAACAAGGTCTGCAAGCGATTTAGTATCATTATCTAGCAAGAGTTTGTAATTGCTGGTAAGGGTGTGTATAGTACTGGACATGGCTTGGGTAAATGCATGGTTTTTTTTACCCTCATTAAGTACGTATCGTAGAGTATCGATTACTTGCTCGAATCCATTCTTGTTGATATATTGTTGGGTGCTAGTATGTAATACAAAGTTAGATTTAGCGATAGCGATAGCATTATGAAGAACGTCATAAGCAATACCAGCCATGTCTTGATAATAGTGTTTAATATGCTTAACTGTAGTATTGCCAGCATGGGCAACCTTGTCTAACGAAGTATTAGCATACCCGTTAGCTATAAACAACTGTGTAGCAGTATTTAGTATCTGTTCTCGACTAATTGCCCTTGCTGATTTGTTTATCATACTTCCTATATACTCCTCATAATTAGTATTCCGAGGATATGATAAATTGAGTTCAATACACAACTTATCTTACATATACTAACATAATATCCTAAGTTTTGCAACAATAGTTATATTAGCGTACGCTTGAGAACACTGAATAATAATTGCGGATACGGGATTAGTGAGAATGGACAGATGGTTAACTGGTATATAAATAGTGTTCTCGGTTTACATAATGTCGAGACTAGCACAGCATATAATTGATAATTATTACTAACGCGAACTATTGCCTACAACTCTACACATTGTGTAGCACGCACATAATTTATTATAATACAATCATTAGTCCACATAGACATGCAAATAGCGTAGGTATAGACACAAGCGCTCCGTACTTGACGAAGTGGGTAAAGGTAAACTTGACTCCCTGTCCTCTTACAATGCCTGACCACATTATGCCCGCTAGTGCACCAATGGGGGTAAAAAAAGCACAGATATTAGACCCTATAATTGATGCATACAGTGCACTTAATTGCGCTTGTTCTAATTCGTAAGAGATTACGGAACTGAATAAAACGCTCATCGGAATGTTATTGATTGCATTAGCGCTTATGAATGACGCCACGCCGTATCTAATAACGGTGTTGCCCTTGCCCAGTAGTTGAGCGAGGCTCTGCGTCATACCCGTGTTTTCGAGCGACAGTACCATAACGAACATGGACAGCACGAACGGTAGTAGCTCCCACGGTTCTCGCTTGATACACTTTAGCAGTGATAAACCTGCGTTTTTCCTGCACAATCTCATTATCAACGTGCAGACAATTAAACTCAGGGCGAATGCACAAGTTATTAACCACATTTCTAAACCGACGTATGACGCTACAGCCAATAGCAGTGTACACAGCCCGAGGTGAACCAGCCCCAGTATCATAGCACCCCTATCACGTACTAGCACGCATTCGTATAGGGGAGTTAATGGCTGAGAGAATTGTTTATGGAATAATAGGTAAAGCACAGTAAATGAGACCACTCCACCTAATAATGTGGGTAAAGTCATCACGCTGGCATAACTGACAAAATCTATTTTCATAGATGTGGCCAGAAAAACATTAGTAGGATTGCCTATGATGAGGAACAGACTCCACGTGTTGGCCCCCACGAACTCTGCGAACAGGTAGGGGATAGGATTTATTTTGGCGCTTTTAGAAAAATAACATATAAAAGGAGTAAATGTCAGTATGATTATATCGTTAGAGGTAAATATCGTCAGTATGGATACGACTAGATATAGATAGATAAACAGCATTTTTTGACTTGTCTTGGCCTTGCGCAATACGACATTGGCCAGATAGCAAAAAAATCCTACTTCATCAAGGTATATAGACATGAATGTCATTGATAAGAATAGGACTAGAATCTTGATAGGGTTAATTGACGTGTCTGCAGTTAACCCGTGCCATATCTGTTCTAGGTCTATACAACCACATACGCATAGGGTAACAGCGCCCAATAGTGGTGCTATCCAATATATGCTGATAGCATGTCCTTTGATAATGACTTGAGGTTTGCATAAAACCAGCACAATCAATGCGACTATTGTTATTCCTACAATAATACCAACTGTTAACATATCTCTCCCAAGCGGTATAGGTGTTGGCGTAAACCGTTACTAATGTGCTGATACCAGTTGCACCAAATATTTACAATCTACCGTATTATAGTGTCGTCTTATCCACCTGTCAACGAAGGCAGAATATAATTATATAACTTTTTTTGTAGTGCATATTGCTTACTCAACATGTTATGTATAAATGCTCTAATTGGTTTATCTAGTTTTTTGAATTACCGTTATACATGACGTAGATACATATATACATATAGGAAAAAGAGCATATATGAAACTAATAAAGAGGACTCAAACGGTCTTTTCATGCAAAGAACTATCAAGGTTTGGTGAACAGCCATTAGAAAGGATTATATCTTAACAAGAGGTGATGAGAGTGCTGAATCAGTTAGACTAATAAATGTATTGAACTAATATGACAGATAATAGCAAGAAGATAATTTATATGCAAACAAACGGATAGCGAAGTTTAAGTAGCCAAATGTCACTGCCATAGAACTAATAGCCGACATAAACTCTCCGACTATTGCTGTGCATATAAGTCGACATGTACTGCGGCGATAACGTGTAAAACAAAACAAATTATTAGGAGAAAAAAATAATATTATCGATTAAGTAGATGATGTGGATTATTCGTCTTCAGCATTATTTACGTATTAGAGATACTATTATCACTGGGCATTAAATATTGATTAATATTACATAACCAACAATGGTTAGCCGCAGTGTCATGTAATAAGAGAACTTGCAACAGGATAAATAGAAATGGAACGAGAATATATTGCACAGATATTAAGAAATTATTACCTCGATAGATGTTCAATGTGTGGGTTTAATCCCGTAGAGACTAACTTAGTTGTTATAGACTAGACAAAAGTGATGGTGCACTATGCCTACGGTGTCACCGAAGGTATAGCTTATGCTACTGGCATGACAGTAGATATACATCACAGAGTTTAATACAAGCTATATTGTAGTGTTGTGACCACAGGGTGGAGCGAACTGTTAGCAAGACAATACATGCTTATATGAAGCTAAGCGTTGCCTTGTTATAGAACAGTTAAAGAACATTTGGTGAAGAGAAAATAAGTTAATAAGCCCAGAATAAGTGTTTACTTGTATGCGCGTATATGTCACTAGACATAGTTGAATACCCAAAAAAATCTAAGTGAATATTATGCCGCGATATCAGTTTTTACGCAGATTCAGTCATACACGTTTAGGATTCAACATTTATTCTCATTAACATGAGTGCGTTGGCTCTGTCAAAACTCGTACCCCTCGTTTGGCATTTTGTAAAATAAGGCAGTCTGGGGATAGCTTTTTCGAAAAGCCGTTTTCTTGTAAAACACGGTTTATTATTGACATTGCATCCTCATCAATACCGTCCCAATTGTATATTTCACGTCCGCTCAAACGGTTCAGGTATGCGAGATTGGGTATGTTTCGTTTCTCAAAAGCAACCGACGCACTTTTGGGCAACTTATCTAGTAGAATTGATATTGGTTGCATGGTTTTTGGCTCTTTATATGGGAAGGATTTATCAAACTCCGCTACTGCCGACATGTCAATGTCAAAACAAGAGTTTTCTCTAAACTTGCCTTTGACCGATGAAAACGCACCTTCGTATAACTCTAATGCCATAAGAGCATCGAAACTCTTACCACCAAGGCTTGTTATGCCAAATACCTCTCCTGCTTGAAATCCAAAGCGAGGATAGTACTCGGGATGACCATAAATCAATACCCCTAACGCATTAGTTTTTTGTGCTTCTAGTAGCGAATAGCGTGTTAACGTCGAGCCGACACCTTTATTTTGAAAAGCGGGCAACACACTTAGCGGACCGAATGTCAGTACTTCTGTTTCCGTGCCGTCGCTTGCCAAAACAACCGCTTTTGAGTAAACAATATTTCCAACAATTTCGCCGTTAATTTCTGCAACAAAATCTAGCTGCGGGACATAAAAAGGGCTTGTGCGCAAAGTGTGAATAAGATAGTGTTCTTCACAAGTGCGATGAGAAAATCCCCAGAACGCCTCACGTGTAACCTCTTCGACTCTTCTATAGTCTGCAGGTGTCTCCAATCTTAAATGTATTTCCATAATTTACTTCCATAATATAAAAACGGGCTTAATCAAACTACACCTTACCCATTCCTATCCCCAGCATAATAATGTATTGCATAAGGAACCCTATTTACATAATTATAAAGTACCTATCCTATGCAAGACGAATAAAACTCAAGCACCCGTACATTTAGGCAGGATTACTATCCGTTCTTATTCGTACAGGGTGCTTATACTTGCTACTCATTTACTTATCGTAAAGGTTGTCATTAATAGTACTGTTACTCTTGATATAATTGCATGAATCTTATAACGTTCTTGCATAACATGATATGCGCGTTTTGACTTAGCATTGCTTGTCTAGATTCTATGAGAACAACACGGTAAACACATATCCTGCGCCAACCATTAACACATTGCTTAAACTATGCATAAGAATCGGGTAAAGAATACTTTTGGTTTTTTGGTAAACCATTCCTTGTATTGTCCCAATTGCGAACGCATAAATTAACTGAAAATAATCAGCTTCGAAGGCTAATGGTATCAACGACCATTTAACATGTGCAAAGGCAAATAATATAGATGACAGTATAACCTCTAAAGTAACACTGCCTTTAATCTTAATGCTTTTGCCAAATGAGTATGTAAGAAGAGTGATTGGTAATGCTCGATATATAACTTCTTCTGCTGGTCCACTTAAGAGTAACTGGAATCCTAACGTCCCAATAACATTCCTTCTATCTAGAGGAAACGCATAGACAGGAAGCTGGTTGTTCAATGTCATAAAGGTGTGTAGAGCGACAGAAAGCACGACAAAAGCAGCGACAAATATGCATAGGTACTTGATTCCCTTTTTCTTGTCACCGAGTCGAAAATAGAAGTCAAGGTTCAGAAGCTTGCTTAACACCAGAATCAATGCTAATGCTATCAATAATTCAACAACATGATGAATGGAAACCTCAGCAAAGCAATCGAATGGATCTATTGACTGATAAGGAATTAAACCTGCAACAAGGTGACCTGCTTTCCCCAACAATATCTGAGCAAGAAGTAGTATTATAAAAACGATTACTCCGAATAATGCTCTATTGCGTTCCAGTACTTTCATAGAACCAGCCCTCTTGCTTGTTGACCTTGGTTTTCCGTGATTTTGTGCAACTCGAAGGTTATTTCTACTACTACATTATTCTTAACTGCCTGCCAAACCGGAGCAATGGCTTCTGCCTGCTTAATTACTTTTTCCATATCAATGTCTGTAATGTCTTCAGATTCAATGCTTAAATGAAGACGGACTTCTTTCAGCGTAAGTGGGCGTTCAGTGCGAACTCCCTCTGCAGTCGCTGTATAAGATGTAATATGTTTATCTAACCTACCCAATAAAAAAACCACAGTGGTGCTGACGCATGAAGCAATGCTTATGAGCAGTATCTCTAAACCAGCAAAACCTTGCCCGCTACCAAGTGGCGGTGCAAAATCTGAGGGTATTGTGATAGTTGGGTATGTATCGGAAACACATTCGAAATGTACCCTATTATCTGTTCTTTTGACTCTAACAACTAAATTATCCATGATGATTCCTCCATAAATATGTATTATTTAATCGCTAAATCAGAGTAGCTCAGAGAACATTGTCAACGCATGTCTATTTCTCTGTCAGAAATATCCATATAAGTTAATATATTCTGTGTGGTTAATTAAAATAATATCGCGTCAGTAAAGCAGTAAAAGAATCCAATTTGACAAGATTATCGATATAATTTGACAAATACCCTTGCGCATGCTGATGGTTCAGTGGGTTCGAGTACATAATTGGTCTTCGTTTCTTTATCGCGCAGCAAATGATATCAGTATGTGATTGCATGACTGTAGAGTGTTTTCATAATCCGAGATATTTTCGTTTTATGAATACCCTGACGTAAATGTCTTATATCGGTAGTGAAGTATCATCATCATAAATGACACGGTTCACGTTCTTACACATTGACATAGTACGGACTCTTTAGACAAAGCTCGCTTGTTAAGAAAATAGCAATACAGCGCTGGTTGCTTACACCCCACCGATTACATGATATCGCACATGGATGTACCATAATATCCATACAATTAAACATTTACTGCTTCATGGATGATTTTCTCTCGGCTCTCATTCATTTGCGACTAATATTTAACATTAACTTATGTTAATATATCAGGGAAAGTTGGTGATGTCAACGAAAAAACCTCAGTTATCACCGTACAAAAAAATATTCTGTATATGACTTATATTCATCTAGGTTTTTGCGAATTACCCCCGTTTTTAGACATAAATAACCTCTGCGTGGTTTATCCTCAGACAGATACCCGTTATTTACTACAACTCGCAGTCGTGGCTACGACACCACTTCGTTTCTCCCACCTACAGAGTTTAGAGTGGATTAAATGTTAGTTAGCAAGGGAAATATTTGTTTATTTTAGCCCTTATTTGAATCTAAACACGAAGTTTCGATGGAAACCCCGAGATTATTAGTTATCGTCATGAATGGTCCGTTTAACCGATAGCAATGCTGGCTTAAAATATTTTTTCCAAAAGTAGTTGGCATAAGGATTCGCTGTTTCGTAATCTACGTGTGCACAGGGTAGATTGTTTACTGAACAAAACGTAGCGACTTCTTCGACAAATCTCTTGCCAATGCCTCTACCTCTATAATCTTGTACTATGTAAGCGCCGATTTCGTCCAACATCGCAAACTTTTCTTTCGACATACAAATAACGTTGTTTTCGTCGTTTATGCTGATATTAATAAAACCTACCAGATTTCCTAAGTGTTCAGCAATCAGAACGCAACCTTTATCAACTAGATTGGATAAAGCTTGAACAGAAAAATCCTCCCTAATTAGAAAGGTAGGGGACTCCGCATAGTAGCTTTCGGATTCCTTTACCAATGCACTTAGTGCTATTAAATCTACTGGAGTCGCTTTGCGTATTAAGATATCGTTAGGTAAGACACAGTTAGATTTTTTTAGACTCGCATATGCGTCAATTAAATAAGACCCGAATCCTAGATTATATAAGGTACTTATTACTTCGTCGTCAGAACAAGCTACAGTTGCGTAATGATTTTTGAACCCTTTCTGTACCCATATCTTAGCAAGGTCGCTGTACATAGCCTGATAGATATCCTTACGATTGTCCAGAATTGTGGCGTTTCCGACATAAGGTACGAATACGCTTGGCGCGCCGTGGAAGATAAAAGCGTCGTAAGCCATGTAGCCGACGATAGCGTCGTCGACAAGCGCAATCACCGCTCTGTCGTTCATAACGTGCGCTTGGATATAATCTATGACCTCCTCGTCGTTACACCAGTATCTATATGCATCATTGTCCGAACAAAAACGTTCAAGCTGGTTTTCCCATATTGTTAACGCCTGCGGAATATGTTCGGGTATCATTTTTTCAATTTTAATTTTGTGCATCGCTAACTGTTCCCCCAAATACTATCTGTCCAAATTTGTATACCATAACAGATGCGAATAGTCAACAATCTAACGCCTTAACAATTACTTAATGCGTTTAGACGTCGACACGTGAATGAACTGATTATACTAGCGTGTTTTTGAACCGAACTGCGCGGATTTTTGAAATTAATAACTAAGCGAACGAAATATATGGATAATTTTGGAGTGAAAAATACATACTTACTAGCTACAATAATCTAATTCACTAGACCAACACAAGTTGTTCAATAAATTGCTTGTTTGCATGTTTGCGAGCGTATAAACCTATATGGCAATCTTACAAAACTCATGCGAGTTAATAAGTCATCAACAATCGGGCAGATTATTACGCACTGGCTTTAGTTTGCTTAATTAATGCAAAACGGTGCATACAGCACGGTAGTACGATTTTTTCGGCTTTTGTCAATGATTTTTTCCGGCATTATTAGTTTTCATGAATTAACACTTGCTTACTTGTATGTTTTATGATATATGTATGAAGCATAATATACAACCCTTTGTCATATTAAAAAACTTTTGAATAACTGTGGAATAGACTAACAGTGCGACACCAACACTCGGAAACCACTATTTTTCTTCATGTTTTTCATGCTGATAATAGGCGTAGTTCATAATGCCGTTTGGACTTTTGACGCTCGTTAGTGTCACGAGGGCTAAAATAAAGCAATAGTATGTTATGGATAATTCGTCACTTTGGATGCGATATTATAGTGGTTACTTTCGGTTGGATTGAGAGTAATATTATCTTATCTTTGCGCTTGCGGAAAAAAACATGCAAGATTGGATGTGTAGCCACATCCTAAATATGTTATTTAGCAGGAGGAGCTAATATGACACTGTATAATCAAGAATTAAAAACTTCTAGTGGGCTCAACGACACAATTGTAATTACTTCTGAACACACCGACGAAGATACTAGATATGTATGCGAGCATTTAATTAATCATAATATAGTTAATACACAGGGACTTCTTAGCAAGCCTGGTATTGATATCAATTTATATATTAAAGACGGCGATAAAATCATCGGAGCCATATTATGTGATTCTTTTAACATGTGCCTTTACATAGATGTGTTATGGTTAGATGAAACATATAGGGGAAAGGGGTATGGAAAGGCCCTAATAAGCAAAGCTGAGCAATTAGCCAAAGAACATGGATGTATTTTTTCACACACTAATACATTTAGTTATCAGGCTCCCGATTTCTATATAGCATGTGGGTATGAAGTATTTGCTACTCTGCAGGATTATCCGAACGGAATTGTCCAGTTTTTTTTTAAAGAAAAAGTTGTAAGTCTCATGTATCATTAAGCCATTAATCTATCACTTAATAATTTGTTGATTAAGTTTTTTGTCAATAATGCAATGACCGTCTTAGTTATCACCGTATTACTGTAGACAGGTCGATTCCGTATCCGGCATTCGTACTGTATGAACGCAGTAGATGGGTTAACGGATACAAGCAAAATGGTGCTCAATCGCACAATAGGAGGATTCAAAATGAACTACATCAAAAACAACAAATTGGCTTGGGAGGACGCATTCAAAAATCGGCGACAAGGATGGGGCGAAAATCATTGGGAACGACTATCCAATGAGACGCTGCCTTTTTTTAATGAAGATATGGTTACCGAACTAAGGGGAATTGGGCTTGAGGGCAAAAGGATTGCACAGTTTTGTTGTAATAACGGCAGGGAATTGTTATCCGCCATGCAGTTACGCCCGTCGTTCGGTGTCGGTTTTGATATCGCCGAAGATTTCATTGAGCAAGCCCGACAAATAGCGGCGAAGCTTGGGCAGACAAACTGTGAGTTCGTGGCATGCAACATATTAGATATTGATGAATTATACCACAACAGCTTTGATTTTATCTTCTTTACTGTGGGAGCAATTACATGGTTTGAAGATTTGGATTTACTGTTCGAAAAGGTAGGAAAATGCCTAAGACCACACGGAAAATTGATTATCAACGATTCTCATCCCTTCATCAACATGTTGCCCTTGCCGGGCGAAGATGCGTACGACCCAGAGCACTTAAGCCAAGTAGCTTATTCTTATTTTAGAAAAGAGCCATGGATTGAAACTAATGGTATGAGCTACATAACTCCAGAGTATCATTCGAAGACTTTTACGAGTTTTTCGCACACAATGTCAAGCATAGTCAACGCCATAGTTGGTGCTGGAATTACCATAAAAAAATTAAACGAGTATGACTATGACATTGGGCTTACCGATGACTATGAAGGAAAGGGATTCCCCCTGTCGTTTATATTACTCTGCGAAAAGAGTAAGTAAGAATATAAGGAGCGATTGTTGTGATTACATATAGAGAAGACCGATTAAACGCAGATACATATATTGATTTTCTGAAAAAAACCGATTTAGGTTCGCAATATCCAAAGGAACGATTTAGAGAGAGAATTGAGAAGTTGGTTAGAAATGCTTCGATTAGCCTTGTCGCAAGAGATGGAGTGAGGATAGTTGGTGTTTTGTTTGGACTTACAGATTTTGCATATTGGTTTTATGTAACGGATTTAGGTGTAGATCGTCAATATGAAGGACAAGGGATTGGACGTTCATTGATGAAAAGAGCACATGAACTTGCTGGCGGCGAAAAAGATATTGCTATGTATTTGATAGCTAATGATAATGCAATCCCTTTTTATGAAAAGATAGGGATGAAATTAGCAGATGATGTTATGCAGTACAATAAGATTGAATGGACTGAATTTACAGTAGAATAATGTACGGTGGAATAGAACGGAGAATATTAGTATTGCGAATAGATTGGCGCCAACAGAGAATATGAAATTAAAGTTGCTCTGTTATGAAAGGATTATGATTTGAATCGTTCAGTATTTATTAAGGAAAAAATGTAAACCTAATGCATTTTTAAGTCAATGATTAATCAAATAATAATATCTAGATAAAGCTATTGGACAAAAATGCACTATTAGGTACCATTATAGCCAGCACATGCTGTGGAAAGCGAAGATACTCGAAACTATGTTACTATTATTCAACTATAATTGGGTAACTACGTGCATCACTGCTATAGGGATGATTAGTACAGAGCTAATGCATAAATTGCCCAATATCCAGTAAGGACAAACTTGAGCATGAAATGACAGGACAAAATATTAATACCTGAGTATACTATAGTCAAGAGGTAAGAACAAATGGAGTGGCTAAGCGCTATTAAAAAGGCAATATCATATATTGAAGAGAACATTACCAGTGATGTTACAATTGAAGAGATATGTAAGAAGGTAAATATATCACAGTTCTATTTTCAAAGAAGCTTTAATATTCTAACCGGCTATACTATTGCTGAATATATAAGAAATAGAAGATTATATTTGGCTTCGTTGGAACTTATTGGTAGTGATAATAAGATAATTGATATTGCCTATAAATACGGATATGAAACTCCCGAAAGCTTCACTAAGGCTTATACTAGATTCCATGGTATAACGCCGAAGGAAGCAAATAAAAAGCGGAATATGATAAAAGTTTTCTTACCCTTAACAATAAAAATAGATATATCAGGAGGAGAAACTATGGATTATGTAGTAGAAAAAATGAATGAATTCACAATAATTGGTTTTGAGTATGTCGTGGGCTTTGAGGAAGGATATAAGGTTATTCCTACATATTGGGACGATGTATTCAAGAACCATGTTAAAGCACTTATTGATGGTAAAAAGCCTAAGACAGCGATTGAACATGCCATTATTGACAATTGTATAGGCGAGTTCGGTGCCTGTATTGACGATTTGGGCAATGGTAAGTTTAGATATATTATCGCTGGGAGATATAATGGCGGTAATGTCCCCGATAATATGGTGACTTATACATTCCCCAGTGTTGAATGGGCTAAGTTTAGTGCCAGAGGACCACTCCCTGGGTCTTTACAATCAATCAATACTAAGGTGTTTAAGGAATGGGTGCCAGGTAATCCCGATTATGACATTGCAGCAGATTTCAATCTCGAGTGGTATTCACCGAATGGTAATCCTAAGGATTATGACTATGAGAGTGCTGTTTGGCTTCCGGTGGTCAAGAAGTAACTTAATTGCATTGGAATAATCAGCTACATGCCCTGTATTCCAGTCTAATAATGGTTGAGGACGCAGAAGTAACAAGCACGTATGCAATCTTGTATACGGGCATGTAATTCTTGCACCGTTGCTTAGACGAATTGGATTATTACGATAAGTTATGGAGTCTTAATTGGTATATTAAGTCCGCTTCGATAAGAATATACTGCGAAACGCCGCCTGTTGGCGCGGATAAATGTTATGTTAATCAGAAGCTATACTAATATATAGCAGCTGATTTTAAAGTGTGCGTTTTTGTGACTGTTTATCAAATGCGCAAAGCATTTGACTGGAATAGGCTCAATGCATTCAAGGGATACCTTCAAGCAACTGGTAATCAGTAATGCGTTATTATGTATCGTTACATCCTGCAACAATGACTGATACCTTGATTGCACGGAGGATGATACATTACGTTGTCACATGGCACATGTAACTCGTGAATAGTAATTATAATGCGCAAATGCTATATGTCTTAATGAACAACAGAACTAAATTATGTAATGTGTCAAGAGCTATAGGTATGTGTATTAATCAATCCCACTAGCTACACAATTAAAATATTCTGTATTAACCTTATTCAGCACGCCACAGAATAACGCAAGCGATTACAAATATTCATCAATGTGTTTTATCTAACTGATATCCTAATGCGCATTTACTTATAATATATTTTTATTGCACATTTTTTTGATTATAACTATGCGCATGTTATAGATTATGACGCGTTTTTTACTTAGTTTCTACCATTCGGCCTTGACTTTTGACAGATTTAAGAGTATTATATGTATAGTACCGTTAAACAATCGTTTAATACAGACGGGGCTAATATATTGGAGGAAAAAATGACCTTATCACAAAGAATTATTCAACAGACTAACGAGTATTGTGCCCACAACTATCATCCTAAGGATGTTGTTATAGAACAAGCTTCGGGCTGTATAGTAGTTGATCCTGAGGGGAGAGAGTACTATGATATGCTTTCGGCATATTCTGCACACAACCTAGGCCATAGACACCCAGAGGTAGTGGCTGCTGCAGTAGAGCAACTTGGCAAGGTAACACTAACGTCTCGTGCATTCCACAATACGGTGCTCGGTGAGTTCTGCCAGAAACTAGCACAACTGACAGGAAAGGACATGATTCTACCCATGAACACCGGCGCAGAGGCAGTGGAGACAGCTATTAAGACTGCTAGAAGGTGGGGCGTGGACGTCAAGGGTGTTGTAGACGGCAAGCAACAGATAATCGTAGCTGAGAATAATTTTCATGGTAGAACAGTAACAGTAGTGTCCTTCTCAACCGATCCTACGGCAAGGCGTGGCTATGGACCATTTACAGATGGATTCGTTGTAGTAGAATATGGTAATGCCGATGCGCTTGAGGCAGCCATTACAGACAACACAGTCGCATTCTTAGTCGAGCCCATACAGGGAGAGGCTGGTATAGTGGTGCCACCAGAGGGATATCTAAGAAAGGTAAGAGAAATATGTACTCGCCACAATATTTTGTTCATCGCTGACGAGATACAGACGGGATTTGCGCGCACTGGCAAAATGTTCGCATGTCAACACGAGGGTGTAGTACCAGACATATTTACTCTAGGCAAGGCACTCGGTGGGGGAATAATGCCTGTATCGGCTGTCGCTGCCAATAAGGACATACTGGGAGTATTCGAGCCGGGTAGTCATGGCTCTACATTCGGTGGTAATCCGTTAGCATGCGCAGTTGGAATTAAGACTATGGAGATACTCGTTAGAGATGACTATGCTAAGCAGGCAAGGGAAAAGGGCGAGTATTTCATGGATAAACTGCGTGAGATAGCCAAGAGCAACCCACACATTATACAAGTAAGGGGTAAGGGACTGCTTGTGGGTGTTGTGTTCGATATAGAGGCGCAAGGGTACGTTAAGAAACTGATTGCTAACGGCGTTTTGGCCAAGGAAACACACGAGTGTATTATCCGTTTCGCACCACCTATTGTGATTACATACGAACAGATAGATGATGCCTGCGTTAAAATTGCCAAGGCATTGACCGAGTAGAACTCAGGTAGGTTGACTATATATAATCGTAGGTTGATATATAAACTACGTGACTTTCTTCAACCCTTTGACAATGGTAGATATAGTTAACTTGTCACGTAGTAATTATAGACAAGTTTTATCATAATGACTGAGGGTTACATATGCACAATAACTTATAATATAAGGACAGAGTATAACACCTCTGTCCTTTTGAATGCTAACATGATACTAGTTAATTCATGTAATCGGAATGGACATATCATTTAACAACACTGGTGACAGCGCACGGGAGAACAAGACAAATTACCTTATGTGTTTTATCGTAAAACAATTTCATTATACCCATAGATAAATTATTATTACACATTATCATTAGTTGAAATATACTCTAGGCTATTCTAGCTTTTGCCAACGCACGGGAGAACAAGACAAATTACCTTATGTGTTTTATCGTAAAACAATTTCATTATACCCATAGATAAATTATTATTACACATTATCATTAGTTGAAATATACTCTAGGTTAATCTAGCTTTTGCCAGCGCACGGGATAACAAAATAGATTATATTTACTGTTTTTACAGTAGTGTCATTTACATCTGTAGAAATAATAATGGTTATATCAATCATGAGGTATAGCAAACTCTAAGTTGATTCTCCTTTTGCAAGCGCATGGGAGAACAAAATAAATTATGACTGTTTTTTTATAGAATAATATTGTTCATTCGTAGTATCTTATTGTGACATCTAATATTAATTCAAGGCAAACTCTCGGTGTATCTTATCGCTATACCACATCTAATCTATGCTTGATATTATGCCTAAGCATTTTCCTATATAATGTGCAATTGTACACAGCGCACATAATGCACACTAGGAGCAGTAAATACGGATTACGGCAAGACCGTTACCGTTCTTAATTAATCAAAATTGCGACAACTGTGGCTGATTAATTCAAGGCAAACTCTCGGTGTATCTTATCGCTATACCACATCTAATCTATGCTAGATATTATGCCTAAACATTTTCCTATATAATGTGCAATTGTACACAGCGCACATAATGCACACTAGGGGCAGTAAATACAGATTATGGCAAGACCGTTACCGTTCTTAATTAATCAACATTGCGACAACTGTGGCTGTTTAATCCAAGCGAACTGCGTTTCTTGTCAATAAGAAAAGGTCCTAAACTGAACTATATGTTCAATTGAGAACCTCTCTTGGCGAACCGTAAGGGATTCGAACCCCCGACCTCATGGTCCGTAGCCATGCACTCTATCCAGCTGAGCTAACGGTCCGTATAAGCTACCTTGATAGCCAAATTAGTATATACCCACAGTGTTAAATTGTCAATAAGATTACTAACAATTACCAAAAAATGACTTTACTATTATCGTCATATATGTTATATTATATCGGCACAATAACTACGAACCAGCCAATCTATGGAGAAATACCCAAGTGGCTGAAGGGGCTCCCCTGCTAAGGGAGTAGTAGGTGAGAAGCCTAGCGAGGGTTCAAATCCCTCTTTCTCCGCCAT
>JAQVWG010000016.1:0-307 GCA_028698585.1 Clostridia bacterium
ATATATTCTCTTAACAGACAGTGTGTGATTGCGCTACCACATACTCTAATTAACTGTTGCACTATCTGTTGGTATGTCAGCATATATAGGTATGGCTACTTATTCTTCCTTTCCTTCATACTGTCTTGCCAACTTACCTAGATATGACAGTCTATTGCCTATCACTTGATTGGAAGTGTTATATATTCTCTTAACAGACAGTGTGTGATTGCGCTACCACATACTCTAATTAACTGTTGCACTATCTGTTGGTATGTCAGCATATATAGGTATGGCTACTTATTCTTCCTTTCCTTCATACTGTCTT
>JAQVWG010000016.1:407-7692 GCA_028698585.1 Clostridia bacterium
CTAGATATGACAGTCTATTGCCTATCACTTGATTGGAAGTGTTATATATTCTCTTAACAGACAGTGTGTGATTGCGCTACCACATACTCTAATTAACTGTTGCACTATCTGTTGGTATGTCAGCATAAATCTGTACAAGAAAAAACCCCTGTTGAACAGGGGTAACGTTCCGCGTTATTTCTTGACGCTCTCAATGTAGCGTACAACATCGCCTACAGATATAATCTTGTCTGCTACCTCGTCTGGTACCTCTATACCAAACTCGTCATTGATTGCGAAAATCATCTCTACGACACCTATTGAGTCGGCACCCAGGTCTCTAACGAATTCGCTATCCATTTTAATGCAATCCAGTGACTTCTCTAGTACTTTGGCAACTATGCTTCTTACTTTTTCAAATACCATCGGTATTCCCTCCATGTATGTTTATTATATATTACTATATTATCTCAATGATTACTAGTGTTTTGACCACCAAAAGTCGAAAAACTAGAATTGCGCATTATATACTGTCCGTGGGAAAGGTATTGCATCACGGATATTATTAACTCCGGTGAGATACATAACTAACCTCTCGAAACCTAGTCCGAATCCGGCGTGCTTGTTGGTACCATATTTTCTCAAGTCTAGGTACCACCAGTAGTCTTCTTCTTTGAGGTTGAGTTGTTTCATCCTCTCAAGCAACATATCTAGTCGTTCCTCTCTCTGTGAGCCACCTATCATCTCTCCAACGCCCGGCACTAACATATCCATAGCACTGACAGTCTCGCCGTCATCATTTATGCGCATATAGAATGACTTAATATCCTTAGGATAATCAGTAACGAATACAGGCCCATTATATATCTTCTCTGTCAAAAACTTCTCGTGCTCGGTAGCCAACTCCAGTCCCCACTTGACTGGGAACTCGAACTGTGATGCATAAGGTGTCAGCAACTCAATAGCCTTGGTGTACGTTATACGGACGAAATTGCTGTTTACTAATTGCTCCAATCTCTCTTTGAGCGTCTTATCAATAAAACTGTTGAAGAACTCTATCTCTTGTGAACAGGTGTCAAGCACATACCCGATAACGTACTTAATCATATCCTCAGCCAGTTGCATATCGTCTGTTAAGTCTGCGAATGCTATCTCCGGTTCTATCTGCCAGAACTCGGCTGCGTGCCTTGCAGTATTACTATGCTCAGCACGAAACGTAGGTCCAAACGTATAGACATTAGAAAAAGCCATACAGTATGTCTCCACCTCTAATTGACCGGACACAGTCAAACCAGCTGACTTACCGAAGAAGTCTTTACTGTAATCGACCTTACCTTCATTAGTCTTGGGGATATTATCTAGGTCGAGAGTAGTTATCTGGAACATCTCGCCTGCACCCTCGCAGTCCGAACAAGTAACTATAGGAGTATGCACGTAGACGAATCTTCTCTCGTTAAAAAACTTGTGTATTGCAAATGCGGCTTGAGAACGCACCCTCATCGTCGCATTGAACAGGTTGGTTCTTGGGCGCAGGTGTGCCACTTCTCGTAAGAACTCTAATGAGTGCCTTTTCTTCTGCATGGGATAATCTGGTGTAGATTTACCCTCGACTCTTATACTCTCTGCCTTAATCTCGAATGGTTGAGGCATTTTAGGTGTCAATTCTACCTTACCGTATATAGATAGGGCGCAACCGACGTTCTGTTTAACTACGTCATCGAAGTTAGACAGTACGTCCTTCTCGAACACTACTTGAACACTCTTGAATGATGTTCCATCGTTAAGTTCAATGAAGGCAAATGCTTTCATGTCTCTAATAGTTCTAGCCCAGCCACATACACTAACCGATACGCCGTCATAGGACTGTGTGTCACTATATAGTTGTGATAAATATGTTCTCTTCATAGTATTACTTCTTAAGTCTCCTTAGGAATGCCGGTACATTACTGTCTTCCTTCACTTTAATAACTGACTCGGTAACGGATTGAGGTTTTTTGTCGCCTTTTTGCTCTTTGGTTGCCACTGTCATTGGTGCCTTCTCATATACTTGCGATAATCTGCTACCATACAAGTCCTTAGTCTGCTCCCTTATGTCTTCTGGGGTCATACTGTTGGGTTCGGTAAAGAAGTTGTTCCCCCTAGACTTGTTTACAATACTCTTGGCGTCGAATCCGGTTGCTATTATGGTAACCTGTACTTCACCAGTCATATTCTCTCTTATATCTGCACCGAATATCAGTGTTGCCGACTCATCGACAACTCCTTTAATCAAGTTGACGCCCTCATACACTTCATACATCAATAGGTCCTCGCCACCGGTGATGTTGACAATTAATCCGGTAGAGCCTTGTATTGTTGTTTCCAGTAGTGGGCTGTACACTGCCTGTTTAATTGCATCTATGGTCTTATTCTTGCCCTTACCGATACCTAGTCCCATATGTGCAAGACCACGGTTCTTCATAACAGTGCGAACATCAGCAAAGTCTAGATTAATCATGGCTGGGAATACGATTAAGTCGGATATACCACTTATACCCTGTCTTAACACGTCATCTGCTCGGTTGAAGGCCTCCACCATAGTTATATCTCTAGAAAAACTGCTGACCAACTTATCGTTAGGTATGATAACTAGTGTATCAACGGACTTACGCAGGTTGGCAAGACCCAGTTCGGCATTGCGCATCCTTGTTGCACCCTCGAAACTGAATGGTTTAGTAACAACTGCTACTGTTAGTATGCCCATTTCCTTGGCAATAGACGCAATAACAGGTGCAGCTCCGGTGCCAGTGCCACCACCCATACCAGCAGTAATGAACAGTAAATCAGTATCCTTAAGTACAGCTGTAATGGCCTCCCTGCTCTCTTCGGCAGCCAGTTTACCCACCTCGGGATCTGCGCCACAGCCTAGACCTCTTGTCAAGGTATTACCTATTTGAATCTTCCTGTTCTTGTCTTCAATTAAAGACAGGAAGAGTGCTTGCTTATCAGTATTTATAGCATAGAACTCGGCACTCTTAATGCCTGCTTGTATCATCCTATTAACTGCGTTGTTACCGCCACCGCCAATACCAAACACTTTGATACTAACTACGCGATTACGCTCAATGCTGTTACTCTCGTTTTGTTCGAACATAGTCATTCCTCCAATATTAGTAAACTAAAAAAATCTAAAAAACTTCTTCTTGGGCACTGCGTGTGCAACGGCCAAGTCCATCAAACCATACGCAGACATATGCTCATGTTTATCACATGATGCGTTGGTAGGCTTGGGGATAGTAATCTGCTTATGAAGACTCTTGGCTAGATAATCTACTCCCCCTCTAATGTAAGTCATTCCGCCACCGGTAATGTATACTGGCGTATTGGACGGTATTGCGAAGTCACACTCTGCAAAACACTTGACAATGAACTGTGCTATATCCTCTATTCGTGCCATTACTATTTGGTTGGTTTGCAGGGCATTGACTTCTACGCCGTCCTTAAGTGTATATATGTCTTTAGGTCCGACCTCGAGATTAAGATTAACACGGCTTAACAGTTGCTCTGCCACGGGAAAAGCAACATCCAACACCTGAGATAAATCTGCGCATACGTGCCCACTGCCTAGGGAAAATGATTTCATGAAAACTAATCCGTCTCCGCCAACTAGCATGACGCTTGACGAGATATAACCTACGTCGATAAGAAGGGCGAACTTGTCTCTTGTCTGTTTGGGCAGTAGGAATAATGCCTCTGCAAGACAGCCAGACACATATTCTGTAACTGTTATACCTAACTGAGAGAGTATCTTGCCAACGGGTTTTTTGAATGTATCTGTTACGAAAATAAAGGATACCAGTCCCATAACTTTTTTGGCTACTAAGCCTACGGGATCTATAACTTTCTGTTCATTATTAATGACGTAGTAAATAGAAGAACGGTTAATGGCAGTCAATCCCTTGGTATCGGCATAAATATTGGCTTTGTTGAATATGTCTGCCAAATCATCTCTAGTGACCTTCTTCTTAAAATGAAAATTAATGCTGGCCTCTCCTGATATAACGGTGGTAAACTCACCAGGCACACCAACAAAAACGGAGTTAATCTTACTGCCTAGGGTGTGGTTAGCCTGCTGAATTGCAACAGATACGGCATCCTTAAGTTTAGAGGGTTCTAACCATTCGCCGTTGAGGTAACCGTCATATTTACTCGTACCAGTGGCTTTGATAACGAATCCGTCATCCGTCTTGACTCCAACGAAACAAGTAATCTTACTTGAGCCAAAATCCAGTATTGCAACATGCTCATTTCTTAATATCATATGTAATCTTCCTTAATTCTGCGTATTTGTGATAACTTTGCCGTCATCATTAACAATAATCTGTGTAATACCAGTAGTCGTGTCTAATAGTTGATAATAATACACCCCAATAGAACTGTCTATCTTTTGAGCTAAATTGTTGTTGACGCCCTTAATAACAATACTCGCACCGTTATCGGTTAGTATCGTCATTGTGTCAGCGTCGAAACTGAACTCGTCTACCAACAGATAAACTTGATTATAGTTGAAATTGTGTTGCCATAACTGGTTAACAGTTGCTCTAATTAGCGCAAAATTGCTCGTCCACGTATCGCTAGCCCAAGTAACTTGAGCACCCTCTTGAATGGTGGCTACATACTCAGCAAGATTAGTAATATCTACATATCCGAGGCTTGATGTTGCACTATCGCTGACTACATAGCCGAACACATCTATCAGATAGGATATGCTATCCTTCATGATGTAGAAGACTGGATTGCGCTTAGCCATGTGGACTTGAACACTGTTAGGAAATATTCTCACAATCTGTATTACGTAGTCTTGACCGAATTGCGCATTGATACTGTCTATCATATCTTGCTCGCTTAAGAAAAAAATGCTCTTGCCGAAGAAGTCGCCGACTACTGCGTCAGATGTGAGGTAAGCGGGTGTTAATGACTTACTGCCGTCTTCGTTGTAGTAATAAATCTCAGCCTTCTGTAATGTAAAAATTGCGCTGGTCAATATGATTATCAGCACTACGAAAATTAGTATGGAAAAAATTACAATCAAGCGTTTGTTCATATTCCCACCCTGCAAGTAGGTATATTATACTTATAATAGTTGAATAAGTCAATAAAAGAATTATAAAAAAAACACCAACATTTGCTGATGTTTTGAATCAAATGGACACTAATCAAGTTAAGATGATTAAGCACTACTACTAATACTCAGTGTAAAACCTGCCTAAACAACCATGTTATCAACTGTTAAACGCAATCAATCCGCTATGGTGCGTCGGCTGACTAACAAACCAAACATATATACTACCACTCCATGTGATAATCATAAGTCCACTTCGCGTACAATATCAGCCCCGACACTATTGAGTGCTTCGTCCAGTTTATAGTATCCTCTATCAATATGCCTAATGTTGTTAATAACTGTCTGGCCTTCTGCACGTAGACCTGCCAACACAAGTGCGGCACCACCACGCAAATCATGTGCGAACACTTCAGCGCCGCGCAGAGTCTTAACTCCTCTAACCAAGGCAACTCTATCTCTTACGACTATATCTGCGCCCAGTTTGGTCAGTTCTGCAACATGTTTGAACCTGGTTTCGAATATGTTCTCTACTATCATGCTAACGCCATTAGAAATAGTCTGCAATGCGAGTATCTGCGTCTGAAGATCAGTGGGGAATCCGGGAAAAGGCTGTGTTTCTATAGCCTTGATACTTGTTGGGCGTGGCACAGATTTAATATGTATGCAATCGTGATATTCTGTGATTCTGCCACAGCAGTCATCCATTTTGCTTATGAGGGCTTTCATGTCTTGAGGTCGACAGTTCTTAATCAGCAAGTCACCACCTGTGAATGCCCCCGCAATAAGATATGTACCGGCAATAATGCGATCAGGAATAGGTGTAAACTCAACTCCGTGTAGTTTCTTGACGCCTTCCACAACTATAGTAGATGTGCCTGCGCCAGATATGTGAGCACCCATGGCAACAAGAAAATCTTGTAGTGCGACTATTTCTGGCTCTTTGGCAACGTTAGTTATGACAGTTATGCCATCTAGCAATACCGAAGCCAGTATGATATTCTCCGTAGCGCCAACGCTGGGGAAATCGAGGTGGACAGCGCCACCGTGAGCAGATTGACCATCACAGTATAGATAACCACCATACTCCTGAATGGATATGTTAAGTGCGCGTAACCCTTTAAGGTGCAGGTCAATGGGTCTTAATCCTATATCGCACCCACCAGGGAATACCGCATTAACTTTTTTTAACCGTCCCAGAATTGAGCCCATGAGAAATATCGAACTTCTTACTTCTTTGGCGTAGTTAGGCGAAATCTCATACCTATTAAGTAGTTGACTATCAATTAACAGGCTGTCGTTCTGCCACTCTACCTTAACACCGATGTCATCCAGTATTTTTATCATGCTGTAGACGTCGGCTATCATTGGGCACTTGTGCAAAATGACTTTTTCCTCTGTAAGTATGGATGCGGCAAGGAGCGCCAATACACAATTCTTGGCGTTGTATACTTCTAACTCACCTTGCAGTTTAGTACCACCTCGTACTATAAGTCTACTCACTATATTTTTCT
This sequence comes from Clostridia bacterium, assembly GCA_028698585.1. Classification (GTDB taxonomy): domain Bacteria; phylum Bacillota; class Clostridia; order Christensenellales; family CAG-314; genus STF1-98. The sequence goes on from JAQVWG010000016.1 coordinate 7,002, forward strand.
CCTATCATCTCTAGGTAACTCGATGTATTGCCTAAGTACATATACAGTCCAGTCTTACCAACTCTACTCTCGCAGTGGCATAAGCAGTCGTATCTAACCATTAATGCATCAGTAATCTCATTCATACTACCATTATCATTCATACTACCATTAATAGCATTCGCTTATTATATTTTATTGTAATTAACATATAATTGCTCTCTACACTCACAAGTTTTATTTTCGGGCTTGTCAACGCAACTTTTATACACCCATCATACCCAATAATTGCCTACAGCATATACGCCTTACTAACAATGTCCTATAGTACACCATGCACAGCAATACTATTTTTTTTGTGTTCATACCCGAATATACGGTTATTCTTCTGTATTTACATAACCAGCTAGAACTACTCTACCGTCATAATCGTACACTCGCACTTGACAATGGTATCCAACTAGATAGAATGCCATGATAGTTGTCGGACTCGAACGCGCACGCATGACGATTATAATTACTGATTGCCATTGATAATCCTTCTGTATAACTTACTTGTGCACAGTGTGCTCTTATATGATGTGATTATGCATAGACTACATTCTTACATACACCTCTCCAATATGAACCACTCTTTTGGTCGGCTCACACATGGCAATGGTATCCAACTAGATAGAATGCCATGATAGTTGTCAGACTCGAACGCGCACGC
>JAQVWG010000014.1 GCA_028698585.1 Clostridia bacterium
CAAGCAGATAATTGATTGAGTTGTTGTTCAATCAGAAACTGACATAAGCGCTACTACAGTTGCAAGATTGTTGCTAATGTAGTTATAAGAACGTATACAACACATATGATAACAAGGAAGCCAGTAATGCTTCCTTGTTTATTATGAATTATACGCGTATTATAGACGCTAACCTATATGTGCTCAGAATGAAAATAGTTATTCAACAGTAGGCGATAACCTTAATATCAATTTTGACACAAGTGAGGGTGTCGACGCACGGACGCAGATAATTGCATTCTCCCTATTATTAGCGGGGAATGGTTCTAGCCAATAGTCACTTTACGCATGCGAATTATCGCGGGCAACGGCACCTTGGTCCACACCGAATGGGTGCACATGCCCTCGGCATACACCGGTTCTTCTATGCCGTCCATGACGAAACCATTGTCGAAGAATACATTAAGTAAGTCTTGAAGTGAACGGTGCCAGTGGAATGTGGTTTTGGGGTTATCTGCCAGTATTTGATAAGAGTGCTTCTGCTCGTTAATATAGTTATACGTAATCAAACCTGTGCCGTCAGGTGTAAATGTTCTGCCCGGCGTCTGAAAACAAGGGTGAACAACAGAGAATACGAATATACCATTATTAGGAAGCAGGTCATAGGACGCTTTAACAATGGGTAGTATGTCCGGCAGTCCCATGAGTGCCATGTTGGCGACTATATTGTCATAACCGTTGCCGTTATTTAATGATATCAGTTGTTCATAATCGGTAGCGTCAGCAACGTAAAGTTCGACACGGTCGTCATATGCTTGACAGCGTCTCTTTGCGTTGTCTATCATCACCTCGCTGTAATCAAATCCAACGACGCTTACACCCATTCTAGCAAGGTACTGCGTAAATAATCCATTTCCACAGCATGCGTCCAATATGTGTTCGCCCTGTTGTGGGTTAAGTAGCCGTAGCGTGCACGGACGGATGAGGTCACGGTGAAAATCATTACCGTCATCACCCATACGTTTGTCATAAGCAGGCGCCAACTCGTTTCATAATTGTGGATTGCTTTCCTTATTCATTCATTTCCTCCTATTGCTCTGTTGATACAGTGTATATAATAATTTATAATTCAATCGGCAGTTATGTTGACTACAATTAGGTATACGCGAACAGTAATCACATTGTCCAGTATGTTCATTTATTATATCAAATGATGTAATAATACTCAATAACTAACGCAAAAAAATCAGCTCAATTACGCGCCAAACATTGCATTTGTTAGGGCTCATTGATATAATAATGTCGCTAACTGTCACAGTTATGCCGATGTTTAAGATACACAAGGAGCGTAATCATTATGGACAAGAGTAATATTACCAGACAGATTCGTGAAAGCTACAGTAGTTATAAAGTGGGCGATTTAGCTGTGAAACTATACCTTGCAGGCATTAGTCAAGAGGACCTTGATTACATATTACAGGATGGCAAATCAATTAAAATGAAGCCATATGATAAACTACAAGCATACTTAGCTCAAGCAATGAACAGAATGGAAGAACGCTTGCCAATGGATAAGGCTATAGCCATTAGACAGGGCTGTGCATGTTGTCTAGTGGGCAAGAGAGACCAATTAGCTAAAGCAATCTATAAGAATAACCCCACCATAGAATCACGATTTGAGGCACTATCTAAGGAGAGATATATTATAGGCGGTAAAGCTTGGAAAGGAACAGATGGTTATTATGTATCGTATTGGTCAGCTAAGCCAGTAGGCGGATACTATTGCCCTTGTCTTAAACACACGCCAACAGAACCCATGAACAAGTTGTGGTGTGAGTGCTGTGCAGGTCATATTAAGCATCACTTCGAGACGGCACTTGGCGTTAAGGCAACTTGTCAATGCATTACAACCATACTCACATCCTGTGGCGAGGATGCCTGCTTGTTTAGATTGAACATAGTAGAGTAATCCTGATGTAGTCTATATGATATAGAGCGCAAGAGTCGTATAATAGACACAATATAGGGCAAGAGATAAGCTCGTATTTGAGGATAATAAGATGTTCGAGGACAAGATTGCATGTTTACCACAGGAAACGCAACAATTGTTTATTAACGTGCAACAGTTCATTAGACAGGTTACCAATAATCTGGCACAAGAGAGATTGTGGGGTGGTATGCCCACATTCAGCATGGGCGATAAGTGGATGAGGATTATACCTCTTCACGACCATATCAATATAGAGGCTGACGCAGTCTGCGCCCACCTACATCAACTTACTAGTTATAGTATCACGCCCAAGGGAATGTCGCAGATATTCACAGGGCAACCCATACCAATGGACTTACTGACAGTAATAATTAAGCAAACACTAGGAGAATAATATGTTCGACAGAATGTTAGATAAGTTCATTGAACCCACATTATCACAGATGACTGACTACTGTGGAGATAGTGCAACACGTTTTATTAATGTCAACCGGTGGCTGACCGAGCAGTATAAGACAGTACAGAATATAGAGTTTCCGTACGGGACCAAGTATGGGTGGTGCGTAGCACATAGAATAGGTAGCAGATTCATCTGTAATATATTCCCCGAGCAACAGTCATTCACAGTAATGCTACGTATGTCTAGTGTTAATTTCGACGCCGTTAGAGCTCAACTATGCGACTATACCAACCAAGTTATTGACAATAAATATCCTTGTGGAAATGGTGGTTGGATACACTTGAGAATACTCAACGACCAACACCTATTAGATGTGCAAGTGTTACTTAATCACAAGATTACTCATAAATAAACACAATAAAGGAGATTATTATGCCAGAGATTATCAAAGTTTACAAGCAGACACTACCTGCAACCAGATTCGTGGGCAGATGTTATGGAGAGGAAGACAAGGTGGGCAATACATTCTCTAAGAAATGGGGCGAATGGTTCGAAAACAACCTATTCGCACCTATTGAGATTAAGTGCGGAGATAAGGAGCACTTCGAGGACAGTACATCATACTATGGCCTGTGTAGGTGCTCGCAAGACCAACCTTTCCAGTACTGGATTGGCGTATTCTTGCCTGCAGGCGCTCAGGTGCCGGAAGGATACGACAGTATAGATTTTGACGCTACAGATATAGCTGTTTACTGGGTTAAAGGTAAGGAGCCGGATATCTATTTTGTCGACCCAACAGATAGAATGGCAAAAGATGGTTATAAGTGGGCACCAGATAAGGATGGTTATATGTGGTGTTTTGAACGCTATGCGTGTCCTCGTTTCACCGAGCCAGATAAGGACGGCAATGTCATACTCGACTTGTGTTTCTTTATCTAGTAACTCTTATCGCTGTTAGATACAACTGCGCGCACAGTGTCAAGTATACTATTAGTACAGAACAACTACCCTCATTATGAGAGTAGTTGTTTTTTTTGCGCTGACATTCTTATTGATATGCCACATCACTATCCTGCTGTTGAACTGCGACACGACAATCTATTTTTTTTCTGCATTAGCACTCTCATAAAAAGTCAACTTAACAATAACTATGCAATGCATTCTTCTTAGCACAGACAACAACACTTACAATAATACTAGTTTTTTTGTAATAAGTATACTTGTCGAAAAACCTTTACCAATTACTCTGTGTCCAATTATTACGCAAAGGATTAAGAGCAACAGTATTGACACTAGCATAAAACAAGTGCCTTTATTACATCTATATGGTATAATGAACATAAGGAGACAGTATGGATAAGATGTTGATAGTAGACGGCAGCGCACTGCTTTTTCAATCCTTCTTCGGCATGCCTAATAAGATAGTCAACAGTAAGGGGCAGAATATAGAGGCTGTAATATGTTTTGTCGGCATATTACATAAGGTGTTGAGGAGTATTCAACCACAGAGATTGTTAGTTGTGTTCGACGGCGAGAACGAGTTAAACAGACAGCATATAGATAATGAGTATAAGGCCAACAGGCAATCGTTCTGTGACATGTCGCAAGAGGATAACCCTTTCGAGCAACTTGCTCTCATTAGACTAGTGCTCAACAGTCTGCACTATTATAACCTAGAAACGGTAGCATGCGAGGCAGATGATTATATAGCGTCTGTTGTTAATCAATATGCGGACAGTTATGAGATAGTGATTATGTCCAGCGATAAAGATTTCTATCAACTGGTGCGCCCGACTGTAAGCGTATACACATATCGAGGAAAAGTCAGTATACTATGGACACAAGAAAGGATAATACAACAATATGGGTTCTCACCACAGTACTTTACTACGCTTAAATCATTAGTAGGGGATAGTTCAGACAATATTAAAGGAGTATACGGTATAGGCATTAAGACTGCTACGGCACTCATTCAGGCCTATGGTGAACTAAGCAATATAATGACAAATATTAATATGTTATCCCCCAGAATAGCTAAACTACTGATAGATAATTACCCTAGGCTACTTCGCAATTATTCAATTATTGACCTCAAAAATATCTGTTTACCCGTGACAATTCCAGACTGCTTGTTTACTATCAGTCCACTTAAAACTAGTGATATTCTGCGCAACTGTCAACTGATATAAGTATAAAGCGATATATTACTGTAGTACTTATGGTTATGATATATGGTAACAAAAATATATCACTGAATACAATGTTATCCTGCCAACAGCATATATTTACACTAATGCATTCCCCCTTGCCGCTCGCTGTAACCCCACATCTCTATTAGTATCAAGACGGTAAATAAATACACTCATTAAGAGTGTCTTTATCATTATTATCCTGCCAACAGCATATATTTACACTAATGCATTCCCCCTTGCCGCTCGCTGTAACCCCACATCTCTATTAGTAGCAAGACGGTAAATAAATTCACTCATTAAGAGTGTCTTTATCATTATTATCCTGCCAACAGCATATATTTACACTAATGCATTCCCCCTTGCCGCTCGCTGTACCCACATCTCTATTAGTAGCAATACGGTAAATAAATACACTCATTAAGAGTGTATTAATCATTAGTTCAATAGCAGTGCGTTATGATTAATTGTGTAATTAGAATATAGACGATACTTATCCTTTGATTCTGGTTGGATCGAAAATCAGCGCCTTACCCTTACCACCTCGTTTAGCGGTAAACATGGCCGTGTCAGCAGCGCGGAAGAGGTCCTTAAATGTAGTATTGCTATCTAGCATAGTTATGCCTATACTTGCAGATATTCTGAACTTAAGATTCATGTCTTTCTGCAACCGTGCAATATCTCCCAAAAATTGCTCGATATATCCTATCATCCGTTTCTCGTCCACATCTAGTATCAGTCCGACGAACTCATCACCACCCGCTCTGCCCACCAAGTCATCCTTATGACACATTTTGAGTAGTGATTCGCCCGTTCTTTTTAGTAATTCATCGCCCATTAGGTGACCATAAGTGTCGTTGACATCCTTGAAATTGTCTAAGTCTAGCAAGAAAAAGGCACCCTTAACGTTATTACTCGTCAGTAGTTTATCTATCTTATCTTCAATTGTTGCTCTGTTGTAAAGGTTGGTGATAGAGTCGTACGTTGCACGAAAAATCAATCTATATTCCTCGTCTTTCTTCTGTTGAATATCCTCTATTCTACCGACCAGCCTGTATGCGTTGCCCTCTTGGTCATTAATGAATGCGTAGTGCATGTGATACCAGTGTTCACCTTTCTCGTCATGAGATTGAAACTCAAGCGAGCCCTGTGTCGTGCCGTTAACGGTATCATACTCACGTCGCAACTTAAGTAATTCTTCTGCCCCTAAGAAGTTTTTCTGCGGGGCCCATTGAGTGTAATTAGAGATAGTTTTGGTTATTCTCTCGCTACTGTTGGGAAGTGCTTTAGAATAGATTAGAACATCATCTTTGATATTATACTCGAAAATATAATCGTTATCTACTCCTGCCAACATACGATATTTTTCTTGGCTGAGTTTGAGTTTAATTTCTCGCTCTATCTCTTGCTCCTCATCTATAACTAATATCAGTACTCGTGGATTACTGCCCGAGCTGTTGTGAATAACATCTATATATACCTTAACCGGCTTGAGATGGCCATTGCGCATATGTAGTTTATGTAAAAACTCGACAGAACAGTTGCTTGTGACTGACTGTCTCACATGGTCCAGTACGTTATTAATACTGTCTGCTACAGCATACAGTGGATAGGGATAATTAGGGAATGCTTTCTTGAACTGAGATTGGGTATAGCCCGTCATCGTCCTCACGCCCATATTATCATAGATGAAACGGAAGTCGTCTCCTACTTGTTCAAGTAGCATTATACCTTTGCGTGAAAACTTGAGCATAGACGCCAAGTCGTTATTGAACTCGATTTGCTTATTTTGACTTTTGATAATGTGAGTAATGTTTTCTACTCGCGTGAGCAGTAAACTCCTAGGCGCATTCTCAGCAATCAAGTACATGTGTAACCTGAACCACATTTCTCTCTTAGATAGTCTTGGGTTAAGACAACATATAACATCTGTCTCATCACCACTTTTTCGTGCTCTAGATACGGCAGTTGCGAAGTTTTTCCTATCCTTGTCTCTCCACAACTCTTGTGCGTTGAGGGCAACGTCGTCAATCTGCTTATTGGTAAGTCCGGTAATATTCCTGAACTCTTGATTAACTCTATGTATCTCTACTTGGTTGGAGTCATACTCAAGAACAATAGCTCCACCAATATATCTGCTGAATACAGCTTCGTTAGTATCGTCAAGTGACCACAGCTGCATGTTGTGGGCATTTTCCTTGCCCCTGAGCAGTGTCTTATCTGTTAATGCGCGTGATAGCATTATGTCAAAGTCTTCTTCTCGCATGGGTCGTGCGAAATAATAACCCTGCATTAAATGGCAACCGATACTTGACAGATAGTTGGCTTTATCTATATCTTCGACACCCTCAGCGATGATGGTCATATCTAGCCACCTTGCCATACGGATAATTGAACTGAGTATACTGATAGCCTTAGGACTGTTGTAGTTGTTCATCAAGAATCGTATATCCAGTTTAATAGTGTCTGCATTGATATCTTTGAGCGTATTAAACGAGGAATATCCACTGCCAAAGTCGTCTATTTGAACGGAGAATCCTTTCTTGCGCATTTGATTAACAACAGTGATTATTTGTTCTTGACTATCGGTGTATGCCGATTCAGTTATTTCAATTTTGAGCAGAGATGAGGGAACCTTGTACTCTCTAACAATGCTGGTTAACTTACTGACAATGTTCTCTTGTATGAGGTCAATCCTAGATAGGTTGACCGACAATGGTATGGGCACAACGCCGTTGTCTAGCCAAGTGCGAATTTTTTGGCATGCTTGACGCCACATGTATATGTCTAACTTAGTTATGAACCCGTTATTCTCGAACAGTGGAATGAATGTATTGGGAGCAATCAGTCCTTTCTTGGGATGAAGCCACCTAACTAATAACTCTGCGCCGGAAATCTTATTGGTTGTGAAGCTATATATAGGCTGATAGTAGGGGACAAACTGACCGTCCTGCAATGCCTTGTGCATATCGTTGAGCATGGTGCGCTCCTCTATCAATGCGTGTTGCATTTGCTCGTTAAAGAGTGCAATCCGTTGCTCAGTGTTGCCCTGGATAGAGTGCTCTGCCATTTCTGCCATATCGCTGTACCTTTCGATAGACAGTGTGTGGTCGGTAATATCGCACAAGCCTATATTGAACACTACGGGTAAGTCTGCCAACAGATAATCTGTCGTAGAATGTAATAGCTTAAGCAGGCGTTGCGGACTGAACAGGGCTTTAGGCGACATTATGCCAAAACGCCCCGTTCCAAGTCTCCCATAAATAGCATTAGTACCATATACGCGCATGAATAGTCCACCGACGTGTTGTAGTACTTTATCACGCACCTCATTGCCGTAGGTGGAGTTGATTAGCTTGAATCCCTCTATGCTGAGATAAGCCATTACGTATTCTGTGTTGGGATTGGCCTTAAGATACTCGTTACATGTTCGATAAAAAGTAGAGCGATTAAATATCTTTGTCAATTCATCGAACATGGTTATGTATTCAATGTGTTCTTTCTCTTTTTTGCTCTCGTTAATGTCCATAATGAGCATAAAAAGTTGTTTAGAACCCTCATCTTCTTCCTTGAGCCTATTGCCTCTGCAATAGAACCACTTGTACTCACCAGACTTGACTCGTAATCTTAACTCGAGGTCTAGCGTCTTGTTCTCATCAGCCATTGTAGATAGCGTAGCGTTGATGAGCATAGGAGCGTCTGCAGGATGAATGATTAACTTGGTCTTACGTGCAAAGAGTCTGTTCAACTCTTGTACATTGTAGCCCAGTATCTGCGTGCACGTTTCATTACAATATTCTACCTTAATTAAGTTATTGCTTATGTTAAGTATAAGGGCACCACCAGCCACCTTATTGACAATCTCTTGAAGTTGAGTCTGGTACATCTTCTGCGCTCGCAGTGTTTCCAACTCTCGCTTAAGGAGGGAGTTGGATACCCTTTGTTGAACTAGAAGAGAATTAAACGGTTTAGTGATATAATCTACAGCGCCATAGACGAATGCGCGAATTTCGCTTGCTACATCATTCTCACCAGTGATAATGATAACGGGTATATCGGTATACATAGGGTTGGTACGCATATGTTCAAGGGTTTGCCAGCCATCCAGAACGGGCATCTGAATATCCAGAATAACAGCGCCAATGCTCTGGTGGTGCTGGCTCAGTATATCAAGTGCCTCTTGACCGTTGGAAGCCTCAATTACATCTGCATCATTAGAGAAGATCTCTTTAAGTAGTAGTCTGTTGACCGGCACGTCATCAACTACTAGGATTGTAGATTTAGATATGCGTGGTGTCTTCATTAATTCTAATTCCCCTATATTTACGCCAATTATGTGGTTAAGGATACCTATATATGTTCAAATTAGAAAATAGCACAAAAGTTGCTATTTGTAAATATTATTGACTACATTTATGCCTTATGTCGCCATAAGTACATAACTTGTGTAATCTGATGCCATATTACTTGTTCAAGTGTGTTCTAGTACTATAATATTGGCAGTAAAACAATTACATCCTTGACTTTTGGATTAAGATTATATACTATGAATTAATCAAGGAGTGTTTCTATGAGTACACCGCAAGATAAATCAGAAGACAAGACAATTAATATGATAATTACCCCACCTGCATCTGATGTCGATACTGATGTAAATCTAGAGATAAATGCAATTAAGCGCAGGCGCAGACTACCAACAAGTGCAGATGGTAATTTACCCGATGGCAAGATAATTAAGAGCAAGGTGTTTCTCTACCTAACCGCTTTTTTTTCTGGTATGTCAGTAATGGCGGTAGAATTGGCAGCCAGCAGACAATTAGCACCTTATTTTTCCTCATCACAGATAGTGTGGACAGTAATAATTGGCACTATTATGATTGCGCTAGCAATAGGCAACGTCTGGGGTGGCAGACTGGCAGACCGCAGACCCCACGCTAAGTACGTGTTCATAAGGCTACTGATAGCATCTATATGGATAAGTGCGCTTGCATTTGTTGGCAGATACATAATTGCCGGTATCACGGCTGTGTTTGCACTGATAGTCACACGCAATTTCCTTATCTGGGCATCAGTTGCTTCGTGTATACTGTTATATGTTTTTCCATTGATTCTGCTGGGCACCATTTCCCCTGCATTAATCAAACTATCAGTCAATAATCTAGCAGAGAATGGTCGCCGAGTAGGTGAACTCGAAGCGCTCAACACTGTAGGCAGTATACTGGGTACATTTCTACCCACTTTCGTTACTATCCCTGCATTCGGTACTGCTACGACATTCCTTATTTTTGGCGCAATACTATGTGCACTATCGCTGGCATACTTCATAAGTGCACGGATATGGTTGATAAGAAGCGCAGTATCATTATTACTCATTGTTTGCCTGACATTCTTACCCTTCTCATATAGTTTCGCATTCTGGGAGAATAACTTAATATATGAGGGTGAATCTATCTACAATTATCTGCAAGTTAAGGAGGATGATTACGAAGTAACATTCTCCACCAATGTGGCATTCGGCGTTCAATCGGTTAAGAGTAAGACTGACTATGTTGCCAACGACTATTATACGCACGCATTCGCTTCCTGCTACATGGCCGGGTTTGAACCTATGACGCTTAATGAGGTTAATTCGAATGTTGGCAGTACCAGTAGCAGGAATGGTGATAAACGCTTCCTCGTGCTGGGGTTGTGCATGGGTACGGTATGCAGTATGGTAGAGAAGTACTTCGGTGGAGTGCAACAAGAGGGTGTCGAAGTAGATAGTAAGATTGTTGACCTAGCATATCAATACTTCGACCTATCCGATAATGTCAATGCAATTGTGGCTGACGGTAGGGCATACTTGCAATACAATAATGACACAATGTACGACATAATTTTCGTAGATGCATTTCAAGACATCACAATACCTTTTTATATGTGTACAGAGGAGTTCTTTACGCTGTGTAAACAACATTTGAATACCGACGGCGTATTGTGTCTTAACCTGAATATGTACTCAGATCAACCCAGCAATATTAATGACTACATTATAGGTACAGTACGAAAAGTGTTTAACACTAGGGTATGGATATCTCACACCAATGGTACCAATGCCGTTATTTACGTATCTCCAACTGATGTCGATATTGATACAATTCTGTCTAGTTCTGTTGCCAGCCTGCCCAATGCCTATCCAGTCAAAGCCAGAATGATGCACATCGCCAACAATATGTCTGTTGCAACCAATGGACAAGGATTGCTACTGACGGACGATAATTCTCCCACAGAGTTGCTGGGCTCTCGTGTTATAGATGATATGATACAGAGTCAACTGTCAATCTATCGCCGAATCCTACGAGAAAAGGGTATACGAGGACTGCTCGACTACCTCAAATAATCCCCAAGTGCTCCAATTCAACACCACACATAAGGCAAGGGCAATATTCCGATTATACATTATTATAACTCTTCAATCGATAATAAACTTATATAAGATACACCATTGTATCTCGTATTATATAGGCTTATACATATTTGCATTGACAAATAATAGATTAATCATAATACACCCGTGATTAATGACACGGCAGTATTATACTCAGCGCATAATCATCTGTGTTAATTAACTAATTATCATAACTTAATATAATTTCAGTTAATCAACAGATAATAATTTCACGCAGCTTGCATAGTAGTGGTTATCTGCTAATCGTGTTGGTAAGGTTATGGTGTACTGTAAATTGCCTCAATATGATATCTGTTAATCAATAGATAGTAATTTCACGCAACTTGCATAGTATTAATTGTCTTGCTAATGGTGTTGATAAGGTTATGGTGTATTATTAATTAACTCAATATAGTAAACCCTATCCAGATAAAGAGTGGATAGGGTTTATTAATGCTACTGACATAATGTCGTAATTAAGACTGTTGCTGTTGTGGTAAACGCTATTTCATCATTTCTATCTGTTTAATAAGGTGGGGGAGAATTGCACTCGCGTCACCTACGACGCCTAGTTGAGCAATACCGAATATCGTAGCTTCCTTATCCTTATTGATTGCAACGATGAATTCGCTGTCGCTCATTCCTGCCAAGTGTTGAACAGCGCCAGATATACCAAGTGCCAGATACAGTTGTGGACGGACGGTCTTGCCTGTCTGACCCACCTGCTTACACTGTGGTAATATGCCACCGTCTACTACTGCTCTACTGCAACCGACAACACCACCGATTCTATCAGCGAACTCTCTGACTTGGTCAATGTTCTTCTCCATACCTCTGCCCACTGACACCAGTATTTTGGCACCCTCGATTGGTGGCTCGGTACTCTTCTCTATCTTCTCTTCCACCAGCTTGACTGCGAACTTGGTTCCGTCGAACGGCACTTTAACATCAATTACTTCACCCTTGCGATTGCTGTCCGGTTGATTCTTCTGCATAACGCCGGGACGAACAGTGGACATCTGTGGTTTATGGTTAGGACAAATAATCGTTGCGAACAAGTTGCCACCAAATGCAGGACGAGTCATAAACAAACTGCCTTCTTCATCTACTTCTAGTTTAGTGCAGTCGGCAGTTAGACCTGTATGCAGTCTGGCTGACAGTCTGGGTGCTAAATCTCTGCCTATGCTTGTAGCGGGGAAAAGTACGATATTGGGCGCGCAAGTCTTAATGATGTGGCTAATAGCTTGTGCGTATTGCTCTGTGAGGTAATGCTCAAGATTCTTATCATCTGCGATATATACTATGTCTGCGCCGTACTCTACAAGAGTCTTGGGGAGGTTACTTATATTGTATCCTCCTATCATAGCACACACTTCTTGATTGCTGGTTGATGCTAGTTGAGTGGCTATTCCCAGTAATTCAAGGCTTACGTTGGCTATCTCGCCATCTCTTTGTTCACAAAATACTAATATTCTTTTCTTCATAATTGTAACCTCTTATATAATGTGTTTGGCCTTGAGTAGTTCGGCGATAATTCTTGCGGCCTCCTCGGGTGTGGTATCCACCAACTGTTTATCGCTGTTGTATTGCTTGGTAAATGTGCTCTTAACCTTGGTGGGCGACCCCTTAAGACCGATATGTTCTGTGTTGCATTGAAGGTCTGCATATGTTAGGATGTGCAACTCTTTATCGTCTTGTGCGATGATGTCTGCAACATTCATATATCTAGGAGTTATACTACTAGATAACACTGTGAATAGGGCAGGGCCCGCAACACTTAATATTTGGTAACGATCTTCTAGTTGTCTCTTGACTTTGAACACATTATTCTGCTTATCGTAGTTGAAATCCGCACAATAGGTTATCTGTGGTATACCCAGATGTTCGGCAATCTGTGGTCCAACCTGTGCTGTGTCGCCATCTATTGCTTGTCTACCTGCTATAATGTAGTCAAATCCCACATATTTGAGTGCATCAGCAATAATTGTGCTTGTTGCCAACGTGTCGCTGCCTGCGAATGCTCTGTCAGTAACTAGATACGCTTCATCTGCGCCCATTGCCAGTGCCTCACGCAATGCTATCTCTGCCTGTCCTGGTCCCATGCATACGACATGTATCTCTGCGCCAGTCTGTTCCTTGATTCGTAGTGCTACTTCTAGTGCGCTCTTGTCATCTGGGTTGATAATGCTTGGTATTCCATCACGAATAAGCGTGTTAGTTACAGGATCTATTCTTATCTCTGTGGTCTTAGGTACTTGTTTAATACATACTGCTATTTTCATAATTACATCTCCTATTTGAGTATGACGCCGGATATAACCATTCTCTGCACTTCGCTCGTTCCCTCGTATATCTCCGTTATCTTGGCGTCTCTCATCATTCTCTCTACTGGATACTCACGGGTGTAGCCGTATCCACCGTGTAGTTGCACTGCTTTAGTGGTAACCTCCATTGCCGTCTCTGCACAGAACAGTTTAGCCATAGCTGCGTAAAGAGATATATCTCTTGACTTGGCTTGCTTAGCGTCTACTGCCTTCTCGACTAGACCACGAGCGGCCTCAATCTTGGTCTTGAGGTCGGCTAGCACGAACTGTGTGTTCTGGAATGCAGATATGGAGCGCTTGAACTGTTTTCTCTCCTTGGTGTATGCAATAGTCTCTCTCAATGCGCCCTCGGCGATACCTAGTGCCTGTGCTGCAATACCGATTCTGCCACCATCTAGCGCCTTCATGGCCAGCTTGAATCCTTCGCCGGGTTTACCCACTAGGTTACCAGCAGGTACAACGCAGTTTTGGAATATCAGTTCACATGTGCTACTTCCACGAATACCCATTTTCTTCTCTTTTTTGCCCACGCTAAATCCGGGCATATCACTCTCTACAATGAACGATGCACACTCAACTCCCTTAGGATTGCGACCAACCACTGCAGTAATGAAGTAGACATGAGCAGGGCCAGCGTTAGTGATGAATATCTTGCTACCATTGAGAACGTAATCGCCGTTCTCATTAGGTACTGCTACTGTTGTTTGGTTGTTGGCATCTGTACCAGCATTCGGTTCTGTCAAACCGAATGCACCTAGCCACTCGCCGGAAGCTAGTTTGGGTAAATACTTCTGTTTTTGTTCCTCTGTGCCATACTCCATAATAGGTGCGACACACAGCGACTCATGTGCTGACAAAATAACGCTTGTTGTTGCGCAATACTTGGCTAGTTCTTCGACTGCCTTGATGTACATCTTGTAATCTCCACCCATACCACCATATTGCTTAGGAACGATTATGCCCATTAAACCCAGTTTGGCCATTTTTTCTACTGTGTAATATGGAAACTCCTCTTTTTCGTCCACTTCGGCAGCATAAGGCTTGACTTCGTTTAGAGCAAATTCTTCAATCATCTTGTTGAACAAGTCATACTTAAAGTTTGCCATAATTGATATTTATCTCCTTAATCTTATTGGTAAATTAGTTGAACTTTACTGTTGCCACACCTGTGATAACAGCCTTGCCATCCTGGTTGGTGCAAGTTGTCTGTAGTTTGACAATATGTTTATCATCACGCAACTCTATTATCTCGCATTCTGCCGTAATTGTGTCTCCTAAGAATACAGGCGCCGTAAAGCGTGCTTCTTGACCAAGGTAAATGGTACCTGCACCGGGCAACTTATTGGCAAGCACAGCACTGATTAGTCCACATGTTGCAATACCGTGTACAATTCTGCGACCGAATATAGAGTTCTTGGCTGCTTCTTCGTCTAGGTGAATTGGGTTGGTATCAAGACTCACTTGTGAGAACTTGCGTACGTCCTCATCGGTAAATGTCTTAGTAATACTGTCTTTTTGACCTACATACAAATCACTGTATTTCATTTTCCTCTCCCTTGCTTGTATCAAGCAAATATATATTATATTAGTAGAATCCATTAAGAGTTTTCTCCACCAAACATTTAATTATACTTCTGCGCTTACAGCGCGCAAACTGTCCTAATTAATTGTTTATTCGATAAAACTATTAACTCGTTTTACTTTCAGCCACATTATAGCCCTTTATCATGCCGTTGTAAATAGTTTTGCCCCAAAAAAATGAGAGTTAATTCATTTTTTCGCGGTGAAGTTTTTTTTTGCTGGTGCTATAATAGACATCTAATTTAGTATTAACTAACTTATGCAATCTATGAGAGAAACGCATATATGCTACATGGTGGACAAGTACACAATATAGCCACACGCCGTAAATAGATATTAATCAAGCACTGGAGAAACAGAAGTTAATGAGAGTACTATTCGCATATATGAGCGATAGTATATATGAATCGTATAGAGGCGATTAACAGTTCAACTGTAAACTAGGGCAGACGAAGTTAATGAGCTGACACACATAAGGCGTCTGCGTAAAGAGTGAAATAATCAATAGTTATGTGTTATTGAGTAGTACATTAGGGCACTAGGATATCATAATTACGACTAGTTCGACAGAGGACGAGAGCAGAAACAATTATGAGAGGGTTTATTAAGGTCTATGCAATAGTCTACGGAGTATTTACACACAGTTAATTACGAGCTATATAGCGGTCTAGGGCAGATAGAATTAATAATATGTAGATAGAGTAATTAGAATCTACCTTGTTATTAGAGACTAACAACTGATATATTCTATTAATAATTGAATCGACGTTATCAATCTATATTACTAGTGAACAAGTTGTGCTTGCCAGAATGCTACTGCATGTAATATCCAGTTTCCCACGCTACTGCCGGTGCCCAGCCTGAAGCCGTGGTTAAGGCCCTTTGCAATTACATATTGATGGCGAACACCGTGTTGGTCTAGTGCAGTATCCATGACACTAGAATTACTTAAGTGTGGTACTATGATGTCACTATCTCCATGTATTATGTACGTGGGTGGATAATTACTATCTACATGGTTCTGTACGCATATAGCCTGTTTTTCTTCTGCAGTCGCACCTCTACCCAACAGATAATTATTGCCGACATAAGGGGACACTATTGATAGTATATCTAAGAATACGTTGCCAGTTAATTTAGAATGAGAGTTGATATTAATCCAAGGGTACACTAGTGATATCGAAGCAGGCTTGTTGAGCCCATAGTGTGCATATCCTAACTGCTCTCCGGCGAACAATCCCGCCAAATTACCACCTGCAGAGAAGCCGATAATCGTGTAGTCATCTGGTAATACGTTGAGCGTATCTGCATGTTCAGTAATATATTGTATTGCTCGTGCCAAGTCATCCAGTGGGGCATACTTAGAGCAGTATTTACCATAACGATATTCCAACACGAAAGCAGAATAACCCAACATATTAACTGTTGCAGCGGTGGGTAAACCTGCAGGTTTAGCATTGCATGCATAGTATCCGCCACCGGGCAGTATAATGGCATAATTCGTTCTGTCTCCAGTGTCGCTAGGATAATAGTACAGCTTTACCACCGATAAATCTGGATTGTCCAATACCTCTTGTTGGCTGTATATGGAATGCTCTATAATCACACCCTTTTGCTCCAGTGCGTCATATCTGGATAAACCTAATTCTACTGTGCGCGCTGTGTCAATCTGTATTAGCGTGTTGATGTATTTGCCTACGATAGCTCCAAAGCATGTAAGCACATACATAGCCACGGCTACGATTATCAAGGTCAATATGCGCTTACCTAACGAATTACGTTTAGTATTGTTTAATCTTATAATCATAACACCTCTTGTGGTTCTAAGTTGATTATACCGAATAATTCTTAATATAGAATAGACATTAACGGATTAATAAGCCGTTTATGTTCTATTATTGTCAAACTACTGCTACAGCATAACTCGCATGTCCACCTATATGGGTTGATTTATATGAGACGGTCCAGTGTCGTATAAGTACAACAACCGTGAGAACGTTAATTAGGGTTAGCTAATATATACATTAGTCAATCATAGCAACACCATGCGCACTAGATTAAGACTGTCTATGTCACAATATACATGAATATATGTTGAGTATGGCAATATCAAGTACATTTAGCACCCGTTCCATTCTATTAGTTTAACGCTTAATTAAGAACGCCGACTTAAGTGGCCTATCTAGTTTATCTGTTATTGGTCATAACACATATAAGTAGTTCAATAAATGATGAAGGCTGTTTACACGCGCCGAGTTAATCACGCTGTACAGAGTTGAATAGATAAATCTATAGAGATGTTGTGCTGTAAAAAATTGAGTTTAGGATAAAATTATATTGCTTATATTTAACGTTCTTAGTATATATTCGAATAGCACATACATCTACCTTATATTCCACCACATGCATTGCGTACGATAACATAATTTATTATACATACAAGGAGAAATAATATGAAAAAGTTATTCAGTTGCCTAGTAGAATCCCTTATACTCTGCGTGCTATTAATTCTTGCGTCTTGCGGATAAGGTTGTGAGTGGCAAGATGCAACCTGTACCATGCCCAAGACCTGTATCAAGTGCGGAGCGGTAGAAGGCGAACCCCTTGGTCACACTGGTGGCACTGCCACCTGTACAGATAAGGCTGTATGCACAAGGTGTGGGGAGCAATACGGTGAGCCACTAGGCCATTCGCTTGATAGTGGCGTAATTACCACGCAGCCTACTTGTCTAGATAACGGCGTCAAGACATTCACTTGTACAAGAGAGGGTTGCACTGTCACTCAGACCGAATCAGTGCTGGCAACGGGTCATACATATGGCGCTTGGTCTCTAACACTTGCTCCAACCTGTACCACAGCAGGTAGTGTACAACACACTTGTTCAGTGTGTACGCATGAACAGACTCAAGAAGTCCTGCCCCTAGGTCACACAGGCATTGCTACTTGTATGGAAAGGACAGTATGCATAAGATGTAATCAAGAATACGGCGAAACAGTAGGTCATGATGTAGATTCCATTACAGGCGACTGCAGTAGGTGCGATTATCACGAAACAGTAGGACTAACATACGGGCTCAATGATGACGGGTTGTCGTATTCGGTAACAGGTATTGGCAGTGCTACAGACACCGATATCATTATTCCCAGCACTTACCAAGGTAAGTCGGTAACTGGTATCGCAGGTATCGCATTCGAAGGATGCTCTACAGTTTCCTCGATAGTCATACCTGCAACTGTAACAAGTATCGGCAATTATGCTTTTTCTGGTTGCACATTACTGGCATCAGTAATCTTTGGAGCTGACAGTCAGTTGACAATTATTAGCCAATTTGCTTTTTCACGTTGTGCTTCCCTTACTTCTATTACTATCCCTGATGATGTGACACGTATAGGCATTTATGCTTTTCATCATTGTACTTCACTTACTTCTATTACTATCCCCGATGGTGTGACAAGTATAGGCAATTATACTTTTTATGGTTGTACTTCGCTTACTTCTATTACTATCCCCGATGGTGTGACTAGTTTATGCAACTATGCTTTTGATGGTTGTAGTTCCCTCAGCTATATAATTATACCAGATAGCGTTACCACAATGGGTGTGTTTGTATTCAATGGTTGTTCTTCCTTAACTATCTACTGTAAGGCACCAAGTAAACCAGCCAGTTGGGCCTATGGTTGGAATTGTAGCTGTACAGCCTGCTGGGCAGATGGGTGGGAATATGTTGACGGTGTACCTACCGTAAAGTAACAATAATATTGACACAACGCAACAATATCTAAACTCAATTTAAGCACGTATGTGCAAGTATTATTAATCCCTCATGAATATCATGGGGGATTAAACATATGGTGTAAAGTGGTGCGATTACCTGTCGTTGGTCTGGCCGTGGTTCAAGCATAGCAGCACATCAATATACTAGAATTATCCCTATGCAATTACATATTACCACCACTTGATTTATGGTAATTAGCCGGCCCAGTTATCCTTATTCGCTAATTACCGACATATTACTGATTGAGTTACATTACAGTGTGCAACCTGTATTACGCCGTTACCGTATGGTTACAGACTATAAGCAAAGAATTACAGTAATTGGTATATCGACATTTTTTATACCATCTATTGTTGCTCGAGCGGATAATAATCTATTCTGTCATTGTTATTAAACACCGCAGGATAAACATTATTCTCCGGATTAATTCCGGCAAGCCTGCACACGGCTGTGTGGCATTCTATGAGCAGTTTATCGACAGCGTCGCTCTTATTAAGTGTCATATCGGGAAATATCGGTTCGCCTATAGCTAGATTCAGCAGAGGTTTTTTCCAGAACAGTTTGGCTAATCCACAGGGTTTACGGTAAGAGTATGCCATGGGAATAACAGGCTTATTATTATGTACTGCGAATGTAAAAGCACCCTTCTTGAATGGTCTAATAGGCTGATAATATTCCCACATACTGCCCTCAACAGAGAAATGTACCCAGTCGCCTCGTTGGAGCAGTTTATTGATAGAACGAGCGAATGCAACCGTTGCACCCAAATCGCCTACAGGCAGTGGTATACCATTGTTATAACGAATGAGAGTTTTGCTTTCACCACGCATGTTCTTATCCCATACTGGTATGTAGGGAACATGGGGCAATACGGCGCGCATGATACCAATGAAATCCCACATATGGACATGATTTACTACCGAAACAACTCCTTTTCTAATTAACGCCTTGTTCTTCCTCAAGTTCTCTCTACCACTTTTTTGAGTAGAGTGCGTATCCTCATAAGTGGCATAGCCATTGTGATTGTGATGACTTTTAGCCAAAATCTCTTAAACTTATATTCCTTACTGTCATCAACATATGGGTAGCTTTTATCAAATATCTGTCCGTCATTCTTTTTGACTACTAGATAGTGGCCGTCTGTCTTTTTGGTATACGGATAACAAGTCATCTGTGGGTCGTATGGTTTCATTAGTTCTCCCTTTATGCACCAACGCATTACATGGCACTCTTAATTATAACACTATAAACTGACAAAATGCGACAAGTGAATTGTACTTATAATGCCCGCTTATGTCAAGGATATAAGATATGTGTAATTATGCAATTATCGAATCGAATAGATAAAGCAATGTAAGTGTACCGTAACTGTTACGCTGTGATAAACTCAAATAAATTGTCTTATGTCAAAAAATTAGATATGAGAAATTAATCAATTATCCAATTGAATAGATAAAGCGATGTAAACGCGCAGTGAATACTCCTCAGTGATTAACTCAAGAGTATTGGTCTACAATCCAGAATCTGTCGTAAAGAACAATCACAATTTAATACTTTTCGTTCTGTAACAGAATGGAAAAAACATTAAAAAACTCACAATTTTTTTTGCACATATATTGTATTTTTGCGGTTACTACGTGTATATATAATGAACACATAAATTAATAAATAAGGGAGAATTAACATGAAAAAAATACTAGGATTATTTACCGCTGTAATGTTATGTGCGATGGCCATGCTTGGGTTGGGTGCCTGTGAAGATTTAGGCCTAGGTGTTAACACTGATGATGCACTGAGTTCTAACGAGGTCTATGCTATGTCCGCATTGTCCAGTGCTACATACCTTGCGAGTGCATCTACGGGTTCTTCTGACTCATTAGATGCCTTAATATCGGTATCTAGCCCGATTAATAACAGCGGAGTTTGTTTTGGCAGTATATCAAGCGTTGTTAACGGTTATGCGCCAAACTCTCTCTTTGACCCTGAGACAGAATCAAGACCTGCAGAGTTGGGTGAGGACGCACCCAGAATTAAGAGTTATATTCAGATGTTCCAAGGTATCATTATGGGTAACGGGCTTGAACAAACAATTAGCGTGCCCAACGAGACCGAGGATGGAGAGTATGCTATTTACGCAACGAAAATGACCGTTATGTTGCCTACAATCGCTGGCGATTACGTCACCTACATTATGTATTACGACGAAATTGCACTTGAACAAGAGCAACCAGACACTAATGAGAATATTGGCTATGGTAAGTATGGCGAGCAAAAAGGCAATCACGGAGATGAAGTTTCCACCACTCTAGTTGGCGTGTTGGTAGTTAACAACGAAGTCTACGATGTAATAGGCGAAAAAGATGTAGAGATATCAGATAGCGAGACAGAAATCGAAATTAAGTTCACTACTAAATCCCGAGACAATCCTACTGATTACATCGTGGTTAAACAAGAGATAGAACAGGGCGAGATTGAGTATAAGTATAGCGTCTATCGTGATGGATTACTGGTAGAGAGGACTAAGGTAGGGCGTGAGAATAAGCACGGCCAAGAAGAGTTTACCATCAGATTTATGAGTTTGACCGAAGATGGCTATATATCAGTCAAGTACTCCATAGAGAAGAGTGATGAGCAAGATAGTACATTCCTAGTTAAGTACACTGATGGTTCCATTGAATGCAAAATCAGGGTCAGAGTTGAGGGGGATTCCTACACCTTTACCTATGCTAACGGCTACAGGGAAGACATAGATTAGTTTATTGCTCTGTATTGCACCCGGTAATGATATTACAACATTGATTGGGTCAAGGCGAGAGATTATTTTATCTTTCGCCTTGCTAAGTATTGAGAACTAGGATATAATGTCTTCTGTGGAGACATATGAAATACGATTTACGCCTAATTGTTGTTCATCTTAAACAAGGTGAAAAGCAATATTTTGAACAGTTCTACGAAAGCACGAAGACAGGTGTATTTTTTACTATACTCAAAATTGTTAAATCTAGGGCGACAGCCGAAGACATAATGCAGGATACATATCGCGCTTTTTTAGACAGTCTAGATAGAATAGATGCAGATAAGAATGTGTATGCCTATCTACTATCGATTGCTAAGAACCGCGCGCTAAATCATATCCTGCGGAATCCCACCACAGTTGACATCGACAATGCACAATTATCAACAAGTGATACAATAGACTTGGATGCACCTCTTATTCAGCGTTGTCGTGCTATGCTTAGCGAAGAAGAGTGGGTAATACTAGAGTTGTGCATTATTATGGGATACACACAACTCGAAGTCTCTCGCATGCTGAATAAACCTGCATCAACAATTAACTGGCAATTAAGAAAAACACTTATAAGAGTTAAGCAGTTCTATGGGGAAGTTTATGGTGAACAGAATTAAAAAACGCATTAAAGAAGAAATAGACAATAATATCATAACCTCTTCTGATAGCATTAGTCAAAATGTAGATTGGGCTCGCATAAGTACTGTCCATAAGATTGATAGCGCCGACAAGCAACATAGCCGTAAATTAATATTGTCGAATAAATCGCAAAAATCCATTTATGCAGTTGTGCTCGCATTCATTTCACTTGTGGTAGTTGTGCTGGCATGTATTCTACCGTATATTAGCAATCAAGGGTATTATAGTCAGCAGTTAAGTTACTCTGTTACCCTTTCGATTAACCCCAATATACAGTTTAACGTAAATAAGGACGACATAATTGTATCACAGAAGCCTCTCAATACTGATGGTGTCAAGCTATTATTCAACAGTGATTATGTGGGCACATCGATAGACTCGGCTATGAGTCAGGTTGTAGAGATGGCTGATAAGTACGGTTATATAACTGATACCTCGGTAATCGGTATCAACGTCAAAGGCTCAGACAAGATTAAACGCAACAAAACTAACTCTGTCATGTCAATACTAGAGCGGTATCTAATCAAATCACATCCACATGCCAACTTATCCGAATTGACGGAGAGTGATGTAGAGCAATTAATTAATAGTTGCGATGATGAGACAATCAAAACTTATACGCAGTCACTCAAGCAACAATACCGCGTTAAGTTACATGAAGCCATAGATAACAAGATAACAGATAGCGACACTTTGCTCTCTGTATTGGCTGTTGCGCAGTACCCACAGGATAAGGAAACAGTAGAATCAGCCATAAGTGATTATGATGACCAATATATTTTTGATGACTACGGTGTTATTAACAGTCAGGCAGACATTGAACGAGCTATAGATGAGTTAAGTGAGATTATAGAGGAACTTGAGGCATTAAGGGATAAGTTGAACAATGATGAGCCTATTGACGACCACCAAGATGTTTTGGAGGACATAATTGAACTAGTTGATAAGCGAATTAAAGGAAAGGGTAATAATGGGCAGAATAATGATGACGACACAGGTAATAAAGGCAAAAAGCACAAAACTATTATTATGAACTGGCCACAGATGACCGTTTAGACCTAGATACCATAGACGTTACCCAGTCAACATAAATTATTCGATTAACTGCAAGTCCGACATATAACGTAGACTCCAATAGTCGCAATATTAAGATAATTTTATAACCCCATTATATTTTTTTGGGTACTTGAATAGTCTTTAAACTGTTTTTATTTATTTTCACTTCATCCAAATTAAGACCACGAACAGTTGTTCGTGGTCTTATTATTACTTATAGGTTATCTAGTGAGTATCAGTAAGTTATGGTATTATGCCTTGACGTGTTATATGTAACCAATATTGATTACTCTAACTAGCGTAACTATGTCTAAGTTTAATGTGTTAGCACGAACATTTTAATACAATCCGTACCACTAGCCGATTTCCGTACCTTTGAGGCACTTTTCGTACCCTTACATTTAGTTGTGATTTCTGTACCCAACCTGATACTTTTGCCAAATGATACTATCAAGCCAAGCTACGGTTGAATATGGATAATCAGTTCTTAATTCAGCAACCGCATTTAATAATAAAGTTTGACATTTCGCTGTTAGCTGGTACCAAATCCGTCGGCACCGCAGAATTGCCGTTACCTATGGGTCTTTACGCCGTCAAGCGTACCGCTGAGAATATAGAGTCAATTTTTCCGTCTGTATCCGTACCTTTGCTCTTGTCACACGTGGTGAACGTAAAAGTCAGACAAATCGACATAAGAAGCAAAACTAAGATTAATCAATTTTTTTCATATAACCTTCGAGCAGAAAGAGATTGTAGATAGTAGATAGATTAACTGCAAGTAGGTTTGCTATTACTACATATTCAATTCTTCCTTCGTCACAGACTTCTAATCATATTGACAGCCGTCTTAATATCCTCATCATCGAACTTATCGGCAAGATGTTAATTATCATTTATATTGCTTGCATAATAATCCTCGTCGTAAACATTCACGAGACGAAGCCGCATGACTTTATTGTCCGGAAGCGGACGAAGATTATTTTAGTGGCAATTTTTCTGTCAGCTCTCGAAAGGCTGCACGTTAATAACTGCACTAATATTATTCTCGCTGCCATATATTATCAGTACAGCGGAGCCTTCTTCCGGCAGAACATTTTGGCTGAAATCGAGAACGGATTGGTCGTTAATGGTAATGGTGTAACCCGTCAGCGAATCGAGATAACCGATGGTATTGTCCGTGTACTCCAGCTGTATCCGAATCTTAAAATAATCGTCGCCCTCAGCTATATAATCGTAGCAGTTTGCTCTGCCCATAAGTAAGTCCTCTATAGTTACGCTTTTGTTGATTCTGACGATTTCTACTTCAACCCCGTCCTCATTAACCACTTTCATAAATCTGACGGACTTCTTTTCGTCGACGGCAGGTTGTTTGCCGTCAGAAGGGAGAACGGTGGTGTTCTCAACGTCTAGATTTATGGAGTCGAGATGCTCCAGAAGCGTATATACAAAGGGTTTGCCCAGCGATTCCGACATCTTGCTTTCGGCCGTTTTCAGAGCGTCTGTATCCAAAGTATTCGAATCAAAAAACGCTGCGTCGTTCATTGCCTCATGCAAGCCGACTTCATCCACAAAACACGTCATAAGATCGTCCTTATATACGGTGGATATCGCTTTACCTTGAGAGAAGTTGGTATAGCTTTGATAAACCTTGTTTCCGTCGAAAACTTTTGCGTGGTCGAAAAACCTAGTACCGGCGTCGAAATATGCTTGCCAGTTTGAGTGCGTTGCATCCAAAACAATTCTCTCATCCGTCTGCGCGCTGTAGTCCTCGTAGCTTTGTATTATATTATTCTTGACCTCAATATATATTTTCTCGTACGAAACAAAGCTTTTTTCGCTTGGCGTTGAGGTGTAATCTTCACAATCGCTAAGTTCCAAAGTAAAATCGTTGGAATTAATGTCATACGTGCTGGAAATCTTTATTTCCGAATATCGAGAAAAACCATATGTAGAGGAATTAGAGTTCAGAGTAACGTCAAATCCAATGGTAATATCTACAATTCCGTTTTCGTCAAGCTGCACCTGCATTAAAAAGTCCATCTCGTAAGGATAGCTGTCGTCGCCCGTCGTGAAGGTGTCAAAGTCAAAATTAAGCGTGCCGGAAACGCTTGTGGAATAGACCGTGTTTTCGTCCCAAGACTCGCCGATGGCTTCCATAAAAATTACTATGTATTCCACTATTTTTGTGTCAAAAGCGTTTTCAAGCGTTCGTTCGTTTTCAAAGCACATACTCAAAATATCGCTTTTAACAGAGCTACTCACGGGCTGAATACTTGACTTACTGATGATATCACCGATAACCGTGCTTTTCACTCCGAAAGAAATGCTCAAAGCACTCTCGTTTTTAACAGCTAACATAGTGTCTTCATCATTTAGGGTAGGATTTTTCATCGCTTCGGTAACGGAATCCAGAGCAAAAAGCACTTTTTCGTAACTGTTGGAAGGCGTCTTTTTTCCTTTCGTTCCGTTGTTAATGCAAACGTAAAGTAAGCAAACTATACAAAGTAAGCATAAGATCACGATGACAATTTTCTTCATTAATCTTCTCCTTAACTTCTTATACATCTGTGGCAAAAAAGTAAAGCCTTTGAATTAATTATTATTGTAGCACAAAGAAAAATGGTGTCAATATGAAAACTGAATTTCAAAAAATATTTGTTTTTTATCAGCTGTAAGTAAGGATAAATATTAACTTTGTTTCCAACGAATAACCCAGAAATCAAGTGTACAGTTAACAAACTCTAATGATTGTTCGATATTGGAAAAGCTTGATTTTTCTAGGTCAACGCAGGACCTATTGCATTCTTTGCCATTGCTGTTGGTGAGTAACCAACTAGTCCATCAAATCCTAGTCGCACTTTTCTATCAATCAGTCTATAAAATACGAAATAATTCTCTTTTTAATATGCCTTCTCAAATCGTTAAATAGTAGGATGATCGTGAATTAAACAATAGTTTACTTTATGCACATAATTATATTAAAAAACTTTTCAGTATAGAAAAAGCCTTTCAGTAGGTCTTTGGCGTTTTGGTAGGAAATTGTTCTGTCAGTAGAAACAGCAAAATAAAAAGTCATAGAAAATCATCTAAAACAGACAGCTTCTAAGCCCTAATCTATAAAATTGTTACTTACAGAAAGGGAATATTCCCCTATCCCCGTAAAAAACAAAAAGGTATGACTTTGTATCATACCTATCGTTGTAATATGTGTTAGGACTAACAAATTGATACAATCCGTACCCCTAGCCGATTTCCGTACCTTTGAGGCACTTTCCGTACCCCTATAAATTTATGATTGTTTTTAGAGACACCTAAAATTTGAAGACCTTATGTTTTGATTTTTTTGGGTTATTATATTATTTCTCAATTTTTGTAATAAGGTATTGTCTATTTGTATATTAGCTTTTTGATTAATAAGTAATTTCTCTTTATATTGGTACTTCATATATTTTATTAAATGAATTATGAATTTGTAAAATATCATCATAAATTTTTTGAATGGTCTTTTCACATTTTATAAAATCATAATCTTCTTTCTCTTTATCTTTTTCTATAGTTTGATAATATTGTAATATAATTTTAAATTCTTCTTTACTGCAATCTCTAGATATATCATATAAATTAATGTTAGCTTTCATGATTTCAGATCTTGAAATTTTTACAGTTTTTCCATTTTTAATTTTATTTAATTTGGATATTGTTGATATAAGTCGTATGCACATATAGTTTTCTCCTTATCATCTTTATAATTATTTTACAATTGTATAATAAAGCACTTTATGACAATTATCTTTTAATTTGAATCCATTAGCTATTTTAATTGCTTCACTTAGACCATTTGTAAAATAACCATTAACAAATAAGTTTACTTTATATAAATTAAACTCTTTATCTATTATGTAAGTTTCATATATATCAATCATTTGTTTTTTACTATTACTTGTTGACTCTTTTCTAATAAGATGTCCAAATAAATTAATTTTACCAAACTTAACCATTACTACTTCTCCATTAATTCCTTCCATTTCAGAAATGATACTTTCAGAGTTTCTTGCATTTAATACATTCCCTGTTATAGAACCCATTGGGTCTTCTTTATCAAAACCACATCCAAAATATTTTGATTCTTTAGTGTTAATATTATCAAGTTTGTTTAAAATATAACGAATAAAATCACAATAAGGCATATTTATCGTAACAGCATCTGTTTTTAATCCTAACATAAAATAATATGATGCTTTTATAAATTGTTTTTTATAAGAATATACTGTACCTAATAAAATATATGGTATAGCCATTTCTGCAAGCCAATTTAAATATGCGTCGTTTAATATATTGTGATTTCCTTTTGGCATATATGAACTAGATACGTTTAGTAAGACAAGCGACATTCTTTCTGCGAAATTTAAATCCTTTTTGCAGTTATAACATCCGAAAATAAAAGATATAATAACTAATCGTATATCATGTAATGTTTTACCATCGCTATTAAAACTATCAAATAAATACTTATCATCACAATCAATTATGTTATGGACTTTTTTATTATAATTAGGTAATACTTTATTTAAAATACAATTAAACTCATTTTCAGGTTTTGGCATCATACCTTCGTCACCAAATCCTGGAAACATTAATTGCATTTCTGCAAAAGTTTTTTCATTTATCTCTTGACCAAACATATTTATTAATGGTTTTTCATCATTTTGTGTTTTAATATCATCTAGTTCTTCATCTAATTCTAGTTCTTCTTCTAATTCCAAATCTTCATCTGATTCATCATCTTCTTCACCACACCACACTGATTCATTTACTGTAAAAATTGATTTAATAGTCTCTATTATTTCTTTCATATTAAATTCATTTCTTTTTTTATATGATAAATTAGCAGATGTTTTAAATGTATCTTGAACATAATCGCATAAGTCGTCTGGTTTACTTATCAAACAACAAAAACATTTATCAAATGAATTTTTAATTATTGAAAGATAATTAAAAGCATTCTGAATTTCATTTTCTGAATAAGTTGAACTCTTAACTTTAGAAATCACTACCGACATTGGATTAACATCAATACCAATTGCATCATATCCTTTTGAAACAGCAGAAACAAGAGTGGTGCCGCTTCCTACGAAAGGATCTACAACCATATCCTCGCTAGTAATATTAGAATCGTCAATCAACTCATTAATCAAAGTTCCTGAAAATCCTTCTCTATATTTAAACCACTCATGAATTGGTGTGTCCAAATTCTTGGAAAAGTTAACCAGTGAATTATAATGATCAAATGAGTTAATGATATTATACTTTTTTTCTAAATGGAGAATAAACTCATACAATTCAGATGATGAATAGATGTTATTCTTTTGCAATAATTCTTTGAATTTACTCATTATTAATTAATGATTATAAAGTTATTCTTTCAGTTATTAATGACTCCCAAATTATAAATTTAATAAATGAAAAAAGCATATCTACCGATGGATTGACTTCTCTCAATACTGATGTTACTTTGAAACAATTAATATTGGCAAAGGCATTTTCTGATTTGTCAGTTAAAAAAGTTATTACTTATCATAGTACGGTTAAGCAAGCTAGCGAATTTGTATTTGGCTCAAGTAATAACTATCCATTTGAAGCTACATTAGATAATGTAATGAATACTGATCAGGTTTCTAAATACTTTTCTCATGTTAGCTTATTTGTTAATTGTAAAGCTATAAACATGTAAATGAGTTCAAACCCCACCTATT
>JAQVWG010000015.1 GCA_028698585.1 Clostridia bacterium
TTAAGGCCGCGCCCTTCGACGATAGTTGATTTAAAATTTTCTCCGTTTAAGCCGACAAAAAATACTTCCTGACGATCGAAATCAATTCCTTCGGTGTATAGCGCCACCACCTGATTATTCGGCGACATGATTAATATTAATATCAATAATAATGATTTTATCGCCAATTTACATGGAATTTCACTTAAACATGATGCTGATTATAAACCAGTCTATTCAATTTTGCGTTATTTAAAAGAAATCAATAGACCAGCATCCTTTTTTGAGGTATCGATTCTATTAGGTAGAATAGATGAAGTGCAAAAGGAAAATGAGATTTTGATTCGTGCTTTAGCTGTTGGAAAAATATTACCTAAAACACAAGATGAGCAGGTTAAAATGTTTTTTGGAAATATGGGTTGGAAGAATGGCAATACATTGTATCAATATGCCGCATCACAACAACCATATTTTAAATTTCGTACTTTTTTCATTTACCTAAGACTTTTTGGTTTCATAGAAATAGATGAGGAAAACTCCTTAATTACTAATACTACTTATTCTAACAGTTTATTGGAAGCTGAAGTACCTATTGAATTACTTGATTTGGAAAAGTTGTTATCAAAGATAGATGATGATTCTTCTGATGTTAATGAATTGGCAAACATGGTTTTATACAAACGAACAAATGCTATTACTGCTGCCATTCAAAATGATAGTCAATTATTAGAAAAATTCAACAAACGTAATATTCGCAATCCTATAATTAAAAACGGACATCGTAAGAGAAATCGAATAATTGCTGAATTGGCGAAAATTAAGGCAGGATATAAAGATGAAGTAACGGGAAAAGTAACATTTATGGGCACAAATGGAAACTACTATGTTGAGGCACATCATTTAATTGAGTTTTCAACAGAACAAGGACCTGATATTACAGATAATCTTATTTGTTTAGGACCCGATAGCCATTCACGTATTCATCATGGTACGATTTCTGTTGTAGATGATGTATATCGAACATTACAAAATAATGGTGTCCTTAATTTAGATAGATATAAAAAAATATGTACCGTTTATCGTTGTTTAACAAAAAAACATGTGACGATTTTATTTAATAAAAAATTGATTTCTTCATATGATAAAGATGAGTTAAACTCATTGATTGATGAATATGGCGTTGAACAGTCATTTTTAGATTCGCTATCAATTCCAGCAGATTATCAGTGATAAGATTATATAGTATTTTACATAAAAATAGGCTCGTCAGCGATGGCGAGCCTTTAACAGTTGTATAGAGTATTACCGTTCAGGTACAAACATTTTATCTTTGATTTCGACTGCTTTGTAAGTAATGCCGTCTATTGTTTTTTCGATATAATTAGGTTTACCTTCCGAGCAAGCACGTAGAATAACGTGTTCTTTGTCTTCGTCGGCTTTGTCTATATTGATATCAATGAACTTCTCATCGTTTG
Organism: Clostridia bacterium; assembly: GCA_028698585.1. Taxonomy (GTDB): domain Bacteria; phylum Bacillota; class Clostridia; order Christensenellales; family CAG-314; genus STF1-98. Next base: position 1,455 of record JAQVWG010000015.1, read on the forward strand.
ACACCTCAAGCACTTTACAACCTTTTGAAATAACAAAAGAGCTGAACTGCCAGAGCTTTTCAAACATGCCGTTTGAGTCCATTATAAAGCAAATGTTTTGTGTAGGTGCATAACCTGTAATTCTAAAATATTTTGTCATTGTGATTTACTCCTTGATTGTTTAAGTATTTTGATTTTTAATATTGGGTGAAGCGTCACGCTTCCCTTTGCCTTAAGCGGCTATTTGTTGTAATTGTTGATTGGCATATGGTAGCCATTTTTTGTTTACGAAGTTCATTATTTTTGCGTTTGGTCTTGTATCGCTCTCACCGTAACATTGCAGTATTTGTTTCGATTTTGGCGAGTATTCAACCGTTACAAGCGGCGTTTCAATGTCTGCCTTGTTGCGGATAAAGAATATAAGCGAGTCTTCACGTATCATACGTTGGTCGTAATTCATTCTGCCGACGCAATGATTTAAGATATTGCCTTCTCTTACTAAGTCAGCCGGACTATGCGGTATAATTACTACGAATACGCTTTGTTTATCGTATTCAAGCGGCAAGTATTTTTCGGCAACGGCAGCGAATTTTTCATAAAGGTGTTCACGTTCTTCTTTGTCGGCTAATGCTTTTGCCGTAGCGTATTCGTCTATTCGTATATCATGCCAACGTTTGAAATCGTGGGGAAAGCGGTTTTTCGGTTGTTCCATATCCAAGTGCAAGTAAGTACACGCATTGTAGTAATCCTGATAGTTAGAAAGACTGGTTGCTTTGTCCGTTATATATTGGCATAATTGCTCAAATCCTTTCCCAAAAGTACGTTTGAAATCTTCAAAGTTATTTTGTCGCAACTCTATTTTCAATCGTTGTTTTGCTTGCTCTTGCTCAAGTGACGTTCCGTGTCTATATGTGTTTACTATTGCGTTGGAATAGTAGTAGTTATTTGCGAGCGTATTCTTGTTTGATATAAGCCACTTGGCAAACTTCTTATCTGTCCCGACCTTTTTAAGTATGACTTTACTTTGAGCGAATTTCCCAAGTCCGAGTTTAATCAAGTATTCGGTTTGTGGGTATTCAAGATATGTTCGTAAGTAAGTGATGATGCAAGCACAGTCATATTTATCAGCCATAGAATATTTGAAGTCGGGTTGCTTCACTGCATAGCCAACGTTTACCACTTTTGCAAACGGATTGTAATATTTGAAAGGCGTTGGATACCATTTACCGTCGTTGTAATACGGTCTTGTCGTATGTATTCCTTCATCGTACCAACCGACTCTATATGCGCATATACCGAGATAGCAGTACTCTAAATCTCTAACCAAGCAGTTATCTGAATAAACTCCGTGAACGGCTACTTGTTTGATAAACTGTTCGCCACGTCGATTGTTACGCATAGCAACGGTGATTTTAACGAGTTCTTTGTCTAACGTTGTAAGATAGGCATAAAAGCGTAGTCCTTTCTGTGCCGGACAGTCTTTTTTATCCAAACGACGTATCTTGCTTTCAATGCTTTTAGGTATAGGTTTAATATTTTTAGGTTCCATTATCGTATCTCCAAATCTTTATCAAAAATGTCTGCCAGTATGCAGAGTGCGACTTTATCAAAAGCCTTTGCTGTTTCTTGTTCCTGCTGAAGTTCTTCTATTGGCGGTTTGTTTTCCGTTTTCGGCAAGTACCGAGTATCTTTATCGTTGTCGCTCTCGACAATAATCAAGTTGTGAACGGCATTGATTCTTTTGAAATAGGCGTCGGCGCAATGGTATGGGAAACCACACATAGGAACTCTTGCCGCAAATCCACAATCTCGTCCTGTGAGGGTAAGGTCAAGCTCGTTTGCAACCGTCGTTGCAAGTTCTCCAAACACCTCGTAGAAGTCTCCAAGTCGCATAGCAACAACGGAATCGAGATAAGCGTCTTGAATAGATTTATATCTTTGATATAACGGGCTGCCTTTGGGCTCTTGTAATGGCATAGAAACGGGTTTAAGCTCGTCGGTGGGTTCGTCTACGACATCTCCATCAAAGTCCTCGTAATCGATAATCTCGCCGTCTTCCGTAATGACTTGACCTTTGATAGCGTTATCAAGTTCGTCATCTTTTTGCGGCTCTGGCTTTTCTTCTTCTAAAGCATCGAATAAAGAGAATTGAAGGCTTTCTTTTTTCGGTGTTGCTTTGACTTTTATCGCCGGAGTATCGGCAGGTTTCGATTTGATTTTTTGTGCAGGTTTGTATTCGGCGCCGTCTAAATAAAAAAGGCTTCCGAGGGTGGAGTCTTCTTCAAAGTAGTGTATTGCCCAACCGAATACCGTTTTATCTTCAATGCAAGCATATCGAGCACCTTTTTCGGCTAGCTTCCGAGCCTCATCAACGGCATATTGCATAAAGCCTGTTAAGTTCTTTTTGTTTATAAGTGGTTTACCGTCTTTTTTAAACGGTGTACCATTGTTTATCTTATCAGCAAGAGCGTCACTTGCGTTCTCTTGCAAGTAATCTTTGATACGTTGTAATTCCGGCGTATCAGCGGTTAGATTTAGTGGTTTCATTTGGTTTTACCTCCGTGTTTGATATTTTGTTGGCATAAATACTTGACAAGCTAACTAGAAAGGACAATCTCGCCAAACGATAAGTGATTCCAATCGTCTTAATGGAACTACTTCCCAAATAGGGTTAAAAATAATGTGATTGTCTTTTCGAGAACGTACCTTCATTTTTTTGTAGCGTTCCATTTCCCAGTTAGCCAAGTCGTACGTGTTTGTAATAAGGTGCCGAATAAAACGACGGCTACCGTTTTCACGATAGCCGACTTTATATCCGTATGGGTTATTTGGGTTAAGCTCTTTCATATTGCTTGACCACTCCGTATATATCGTCGGCATAGTATTCACCGACAAACCAGTTAAATAAGGCAGTACATTTTGTACCTTTGTAATCGACGATATATGAGTTGCTTATTTCGTGTCCAAACATTACATGCTTTTGTAGGACGGTTATTTCGTCCATACCGCCGTCGAGTGAATTGATATGTGCTTGTGTCTTAAATGGTTTCATTGCTGTTCCTCCTGTTCGCAGTAGTCTTCTAAATCTTCGATAGTTAATAAAGGTGTGGGTGTTTCAAGCGTTCCCATACAATAGTCATAGTCGTACCATTCGCCATATGTGTTGTAGATTGCTTCTAAAATGTGTAAAGCAAGTCCTACGTTGTCGTCTTTCAGCTTTTCAACGGCAAAGTCTTTTAACGTGTCGTAGCTCGTAATAAAATTGCTTTCTTCTGACAACACACGTATTGCATCTTCAAAGTCCATTTTAAGTAGTTGCTCTTTTGTCATTTCTTCCAAGCCTCCTTCATTTTTTGATATTCGTGATATTGTGTGTCGTGCCTTAAGATTTCCATAATCTCCGGCATTGAGTCTTCTCGTGTTCTGCCGATTGTCGCAAGCAATAGCATTCTTGTGCTGCCGTTGAACAGGCGATAGAAAGCATAGTCAAGGACTTCCGTAATCTCTTGGTCCTCGTGGTCGCTCAATCGGTTAAGGTAGTAGATAACCGAGAGGATAGATTGTACTTCTTTTGTGTTTCGCATTTATTTAACCTCCAGTTCTTTTAAGTCTAAAAAGTCGTGTCTGTACCAATCGTTTTTATCGGTCAGATTCCACCAACAATCATACGGGTGTCCGTAGTCGTGTTCGTCAAATTCGTAACCATCAATGATTTTACCTTTTTCGTCAAAAGCATCAGCAGCCCAACTTATTTTGGGATTCTTTTCGTTTTTGATTATTTCTTCAAAGCGGTTGTGAGCTTTTTCGTAGCTGTCAAACAATTCAATCTCAATGGCTGAATCATCTGCATTTGAAGTAGACCAGTCAAAAAGTACCATATAAACTTTCATAGTAATTCCTCCTATATATTTGCTAATCTTGGCAAGCAAGAGAATAAGTTGCAATTAAAGATTTTGTTGTGCAACTCTCGGCTATTCGCAAAGTAATTGTTATTTGCGTATTCGTAGCCTTTCTTTGTCAGTTTTTTCAGCTCGTAATGGTCAGAACCGTCGTGATGGTATCCGTCAATCATAAGGTGTCCGTCTACGTCTGTAATGGAAAGATAATCAAGATGCTGTATGCAGGTCAAAAGCTCGTCAACGTCGTTGATAAACTTGCCACCGTCACACCGTCCGTTCCATCTGCCGCAATAGCCTGTAAGTAAAAAATGACCGTTTGAAATCAATTTATCCAAGCGGTACTGTGCGTCTTCCCATTCCATTTTGTCACGGAACTCTATTTCGTCGTCTATCATTTTGTCTGGCACGTCAACCGGAGTGTACCAGTCTAGTTCTGACGCCCATTCGTCAAACAGTTCCAAGCGTATTTCGTCACGCTGTCCGTAAAGGTCTGTGTTATCGTAAATCGTATAAGTCTGTTTCATTTGATTTCTCCTTGTTTTTTCTTTAAGTCGTCTACGAAGTAACGGATAATATCGTCTATGCCTTCGTAGGTGTTGAAGTTGTAGTATTCAGGGCTGCTGTAGCTCTCAAATTGATGAAAAATGTCACGTGGGATATTGCCTTCGTAGGTGTGAAGTATATCGAAATATGCCAAATCATCGTCTTTAAGGTTTTCTTCAATGTCCTCAAAATACCAAACTACTTGATAATAAAAAGAAAGGTCATAAGCGTGTTGAAACACATACTCAATTCCTTTCTTACGGTATTCTTGTTCAATCTCTTTTTCGTCTTTATCGACTCTGTCATACAGTTTCATATATCACCTCATCGAATGTCTGTTCTGACTAAACCACCGAATTGCGGTCTAATACCAATGCTGCCAAACTCCGAACACCACTCATCGTCAAGGTTCATAACGTAAGCACAAACACACCCATACTTCAAGTCATCGTGGTCGTACTCCCATTCTTCTTCCTCAGCCGATACGTAAAGGAACGCAAGCATTTCGCCCATATCTGTGTAGTTGTGAATGACGTGATATACAACGGCATTGTGTTTTGTTTCAAACTCTTTGACGTATTCCTTTTGCTTATCGTCCAGCCAATACAGCATACCGCCGTGTTCTGACTGATTGATAACGTCTTCTTTCTCAAATTCACGGATAGGGTTCTCGTGAAGTTTAAGCATCTTCATTCTTCTGATTGCTTCTTGTTTTTGATATTCTCTTGTCATAATAAAATCTCCTTTTTATCTAATTTCAATAATTCCGTTGTTGTATTCTGCAAAACCGTCATAGGACAGTTCTTCACCGTATCTTTGATAGTCGATATAGTTGTCTAACCAGTCCGGTACTTCACGACAACAAACCTCGTGTATGAAGTAATACCCCAAGTCGTACCAATCCATTTTTTTATAAAGGTTGATATCCATATCCCAATTAGAGCCGTGATTTCTTACAAGGTTTTCAAATTCGTCATAATCTTTAACTTCAAGGAAAGCTTCAAACACTTCGTATTTATAGTCGTCGTCTAATACTTCCGACTCTAACAAGGTTTCAAATAGTTCTTTAGGGTTTGTATAATCCCAATTTTTGCTGTTGCTTGGTATGCCTTCGACGTCTTGTATAAACAGTTCCTCGTCGATGCCATTTAGCTTAAAGCCTTCCTTTTTTAGTTCTTCTTCGATTTCTTCCCAGTCTGAATAATCCGAAAGGTCAAGCCATTTAGAACCTAATGCTTTCTCGTTGCATTCGTTGTACGAACCCCAAGAACCGATAACAATTTGTATATTGCCAGCCATTTTTGTTTCACCTCATTTTTGAATTTTGTACCAGATTGAATAATCAACCTGAATGTTTTTGCCGTCGATTTCAAAGATTTCATAGTATTCACCTTTGTATTCGTCGGGTTTGTAAGGGATAGGGTGACAGTCTTTCAAACAATCTTCAAATACCCTAATGTAAGGTTTTCCGTTCTTGCTTATAGCGGCAATAATCAAGTCTTCGTCCGTAATACAGCCAATACCGGTCAATCTTCCGTCTTCCAATTTGTTTGGTTTGGAAATCGAATAAACTACTTTTTTCATTAGTTGCACCTCACTGTTGTTGGATATTTTTCTATGAATTCCGATACGGTCATTTTGTCAAGGACAGACAAGTCAAGTTTAAAAATGTGATGCGTTACGTCGTAATCGTAAGCAACCATACAAGTCTGTCTTAAATGGGTATTAAGTTCCAATTCGTCGTCATTGTCGGAAACGTGAACGATACAAAGCGGTTTTGCCTTGTGTACGTTGTATTTTTGGTCGTTGCAATACACGACAATCCAGTCTTTATCAATTTCAAAGTGAATATCTTGTTTCATTATTCAACCTCCTCGAAGTCGTCTATTGCGACTCTCTCATAAAAGTGACCATACTCAAAATAGAGCTTGCCGTCGTCATCGGTTATAAGGTCATAGGTTATAACGCTAATCTTGCCTTGATTGGTAACGGCTACCGTAATTTGATTGCGGTCTGTGTTGACGTCTACAATGTTGAAAGTAATAAACTCATCACCATCGAAGAACTCGAATTTAGAGAGATATAATTTCTTTCTAAATTCATCTGATTTGAAAACTTCGTTTTCCATAGGATTTACCTCCGAATATTTATTTTGCCTTTCGGCAGGGGCAAAGTAGCACTGGACTAATTCGTGTCGGTTCTATGAAAGCGGAAGTCAACGAAACAGAAAAAAATATTGCCTTTGTGTAAGGCAATTTGGGTATAAAAAAAGACCGAGCAAATGCCCGGTCTATACGTTTGATTGATTAAGTTTTAAGTGATAATTTTTTCCGTTTACTTCCGCAAGTCCTGTGCTACGATAAGCCACTACGAAACGGCAAAATATTCGGTAGAGAATTATTGTGTATTTTTCTTTTCGTTTTTTTATTATTGATAAATTCAAATAGTTCTTTTTCGTAATGAGAACAAAGAACATTAGATATATTTGTTACTAATTCTTTGTTGCCTTTTGACATTTGTTCCTTAGGACTAATTAGTATTGGATAGTATAGTTTTATAGTGCTTATGAAGTTACCTTTTTCATCTCTTGGACTATAATATGCAATAGTTTCAAAAATGAGTTTGCGGTGTAGGTCTTTAGAATCTGATAATACTTGTCCTTCTTCAAGCTCATTGAAGATAAAATTATCTTCTTCTAACTGCTTTAATTGAAAAGAATACGTTCTGTTAATATTGTTTTTAAGTTTCTCTAAAATGTCAGCACTTTCTTCTAAATAATCTTTTTCTATGGTTGTTAAGCATACAAATATTGGTATTCTGGTGTATACAATTTTGCCATCATTTCTGATTGCTGTATATCCAACTTGAAGGTATATGTTTCCATTGTATTCAATAGTGAGTTCTTGTTTCATTTGACAATCTCCTATAATCGTTATTAATACAATTATACTCGGAGTTAAAAATAAAAACAGCATTGAACCGTTTGACTTTCGTCATCTTGGTTCAACACTGTCTCATTTGGCGGAGAGTTAGGGATTCGAACCCCAGTAGGCTTACACCTAAACGGTTTTCAAGACCGCCGCTTTCGACCGCTCAGCCAACTCTCCATATAATGTATTGTGCACATGTCACTCTGTTGCTCGCATATGGCTGACACGAAAGGTATTCTATCATATTTATACGCATATATCAAGCGTTTTTTGGCATTTATTCCACCCAATCACGCCGCCCGCAACTCTGTGCTATCAGTACAATACAAGTGCGTGTTGTATCCACTAAGTAGTATTCAAACTTACACGGCATAATAATAAGATTACAGCTTCGTTCATCATTGACTTTGTTAGGTTGAGTGCATGATATTGGTAAGTGACAAGCAATTGCCGATTGATGTTATTCTGTATCACGCAAGAATAATGCGCAGACTCTGTTTGCTCTAAGAATCATGGTATTAACTGCACAATGTTGGTAAGTGACAAGCAGTTGCCGGTTAAGGTTTTCGATATCACACAAGATTATAGGGCGAACTATATCTGATCTAGAACTAATAGGTTAAGTGCACTGTGTTGCATAGCCTAAGTAGTAATTGGCTGATATTATTCTATATCACACAAGGAAATAGGGTAGATTCAGCCAAATATAGGAATCCATAATTAAGTGCGATGTAAATGGTGATTATATTGACTGATACTATCCCGCTAGATACCAGAAAATAGGGTTGACTCTGTCTGCACTTGAGATTATAAGGTCTCGTGTATAGCATAGCAGAGTAATATATATTAAATATTCATGTAATTCGGTACGACACAAGAAAATAGGGCAGACTCTGTCCGCCCTTGATATAATTCGGTCGCATACAAGAAATGTAAGCCTATACACAATAATTAATTAATGCTATGTTGTCTGTGATACACAGAGCCTACTATCATTGTTAACGCTAAATGTATTATACACTGTGGTTACGTTCTTCTCTGCTGTACGAGTGATGTGATTATTAATGGCGTGTAGGACTGCCAAATAATTCTGTAATGTGTTGTAATTACGCTCACGCCTACACGCTAGGGGGGATGATATAACAAGTCTTGCACGCATATTGCCTCTGTAAAGTGTTAGAATGCCTGCCCGTGTACGCTAGACACAGTAGGTACTGACGAATCGTTACTTGTGCACTATCTCTAGCTAGTGTTAGTTTCGCTCACCCTCGCACGCTAGATGGGATGAAAATAACAAGTCTTGCACGCATATTGCCTCTGTAAAGTGTTAGAATGCCTGCCCGTGTACGCTAGACACAGTAGGTACTGACGAATCGTTACTTGTGCACTATCTCTAGCTAGTGTTAGTTTACGCTCACCCTCAGCACGCTAGATGGGATGATATAACAAGTCTTGCACGCATATTGCCTCTGTCAAGCGTTGGAATTATGTTTACCCCACCTGTTAGATGTGTGAATCTGACAAGTTTTGTATGCATATTACCTTTGTCAAATGTAGGTATTGCACCCACTCCGATATGCTAGATGTGATTAATACATACGGGTGTTACTAGCGCTAGTTGTGGTTTACAGATACAAGTGTTACTTGTATAAGATGTGATTCATCATACGGGTGTTACATGCGCCCTATCTCTCATTAGTATGGGGTAGGATTTTGTGCTCTCTAAAGGGACACATTGGGGGATTCTGTCGACCAAAAAATCCGAAAAACACCTCAAACAAGTCCTCAATATCAATTTCACCACTTTTTGAGCTGTAATCTTCGAGCATCTTATATATTTTGACTTTGGTAGTGACATACACATTCTCGACGTCTGGACATACCTTCTTGACTGCTTCTTTAACCTTGTCAATGCAACCAGCGCACTGCTCACTCGTAGTTATCCCTTTAGTTTTGATTGCCACGAATGCATACTTACCATTCAGTGCAACTTTACAGTCATCAACACACTCTACCTTTCTAATTGCATTCTGTACATTGATGGTAATGCTATTCTCTGCATGCGCAACCTCAATTGGCGAGATGTACTCGCATATTGCAGGAAACATGAACACGGAGATAATTAATAAAACAGATAAAATTATCTTAAACATCGCTTGGCCTCCTCGTATATTCGTAATAGGATTGGCGTCTGCGGATTACAGCTGCCTTATCCTTATGACTAGTGTGCGCTACAGAGTAATAATTATTCATCGATAGTTATTCTACATATCTGTCCCCATTAATGCAGTGCAGTAATCATGTATAGAATTGCAATTTATGTATAGGTGGTTGCGTTGATTAATAGTCGTTATGCCGTACAGCGCGCTGTCAATTGTATAGCATAATTGTTCACATAATCCCATTCTAGTCTACATATCGCCACTGTTATTATATAGTTTGCGATTAACTGTCTGTTGCTTGTATGTGTTCGCGCTTACATATCTATTAATGCATGCGTCACAATTTAATCCCTTGATACGCCAGTTGTGTCTATGTCTTGCAGTATAGAACGCGCACGTTAGCTAGTATAGGTGCTTGTTCGAGTTCTCTATCTATGTAAACCGTGTTTATACTAATTGTGCTTGATAGCAAGTATCAATCGTGCATGTGGTCGCACGTATATACAACCATGCATGCGTCACAATTTAATCCCTTGATACGCCAGTTGTGTCTATGTCTTGCAGTATAGAACGCGCACGTTAGCTAGTATAGGTGCTTGTTCGAGTTTTCTATCTATGTAAACCTTGTCTGCGCTTGAATATTGTCTTATACCTTGTCGCGCTAGCACGTTAGATTGACTCTATAATCGCGCGTTGCGTGGTAATTAGCTACCCCACGATTCAACGGGTTTATCTGTATGTCTATTGCAGTTAACGTGCTTAGCCAAAAATCGCTTTTCAACATCAAAAGATGCCACGATTACTCACGGCAACTGCGCTCTAATTATTATATGAAAACACTCTTGTTCGTTGTGATATGCGCTACATTGATAGGGACACTTGGCATTTACTTAACGGTGGTGCTCATTAAGTATTGCCGTCAACGTGGCGTGCGTGTAGTTCGCCCTCGAAAAAAGAAAGTTAAGTTCGAGTTCTATGAAGTGGACAGTCAAGGTTACATCAAGCGTGTCTAGTAGGCTATGTTGAGCGTAACCGAATATGCCCGATAATATAGTATAGACGTAACGCAATGTGCATTTATACTTCGTACTACACGGCATGATAGAATCAACCGGTGTAATAGGCTACGTTGAGTGTAACAGAATGTCCGTTAATATTGTGTAGACGTAATGCAACTTGTTATACTCTGGGCTATTCGAACTCATTGTCTGCTGAGTATTACCTAGGTAGGCAGCTCGCCATTTAGTTAGTATCAAATCATTCACTGCTTGACCATATGTCTCTAACTAAGCCAGTTCAACAGTTATTGTCCAGTACATTCTCACCAACAGCCATTCGTCAACTGAATAGTAGTATGGCAACACTCAGATTAAAAAGTTGATGACACGGTACTACGGCATGGTTAGATTCTTCATAATATTATGGTATGGTCATCGCGCTTAACTACGGAATAATTTGATTCTGAATGATACAATGTCATGGTTTGAATCTACACTATACTGTGGTATAGTCATCATAACTTAACTACTGTATAGTTAGATTCTATATAATACTGTGGTGTAGTCACCGCCACTTAACTAAGGCATAGTATTATCCTGCACTTGACTAGGCAGGGATTAATTCTGGTAGTACTACCACATAGTAGATACAGCGCAATATCATGGCATAATTGATAAAGAATCATGCAGACTAATGGTGCATTAACAATATTTAACCACTCACTACTGTGTTACTTGCCAACTTGATTATGACTCGTTGCGTCTAGGTTGATTTTGTTCGATATTAAGCCAATAATTGTGTTAAATAGCCTTCTTCAACCCTGTAAATCAGCAATATGTATTGACACTAGGATACCTTTGTGCTAAACTTTTTTTAGTAATTAACTAGAGAGGGGTAATATTATGGATAAACACAAGTTAGCAAACACAATCGACCACACTTTGCTCAAGCCGTCAACTAAGAATCAAATCACTACACTGTGTAACGAGGCGATACAGTATGGGTTCGCGTCAGTATGTATATTACCAGACTATGTCAAGCTGGCACGCTCTATCCTAGATGGCACAGCTGTCAAGGTCTGTACAGTCGTAGGTTTTCCTTTAGGCGAGAATACCACTGCAACCAAGGTATTCGAGACCAAGAACGCAATCAAGAACGGCGCACAAGAGATAGATATGGTCATTAACCCTTCTTACGCCAGACAGAATCAATTTGTAAAAGTAACCAAGGAAATTGCATCCGTTGTTAAGGCTGCCAAGGGCGTTACCGTCAAAGTTATTATAGAAGAGTGTCTGCTTAACAGTAGGCAGATTGCTAAAGCAACTAAGGCAACAATTGACGGTGGAGCACAGTTCGTTAAGACCAGCACGGGATTCTCTACGCACGGCGCAACGCTGTCGGCAGTCAGAATTATGGCGCAGACAGTCAAGGGTACTAATGTACTCATTAAGGCCGCAGGTGGCATAAGAGATCAGCAAACAGCCCTAGATTATATTAATGCAGGCGCGAGTCGTATAGGCACTTCTAACGGCGTTGCCATTATTAACGGCTAATCAATAATTATCATTTCTACGCCAGATAACACGAAAGAAATGCTATATACGTTTAGCCTATAATATACCGTGAATTACACAATCACACCAATTAGTTCACTCGGTTATAGAGATATACGCTGATAATAATAATTAAGGGAGTTATCTATGCAGAACAGGAAAGATTGTATAGCTATGTTACTTGCAGGCGGACAGGGTAGCAGACTGTATGCGCTTACCAACAGTGTTGCTAAACCTGCTGTGAGTTTCGGCGCCAAGTATCGTATTATCGACTTTACGCTGTCCAACTGTATCAACTCGCAGATAGACACGGTGGGCGTGCTGACACAGTACCAGCCCATGTTGCTTAATGACTATATAGGCAACGGGCAACCGTGGGACATGGATAGATTGTTCGGTGGTGTCCACGTGTTGCCACCCTATCAGGCTAAGGGCAAGAGTGACTGGTATCTGGGCACAGCTAATGCCATTTACCAGAACTTACATTTCGTACGCACCTACAATCCTGACTATGTGTTAATACTGTCAGGCGACCATATCTATAATATGGATTACTCTAAACTCAAGAAGTTCCATATACAGAATGACGCCGACATAACCATTGCGACTATCACTGTACCTATTGAGCAGGCTTCAAGGTTCGGCATACTAACTGCCGACAATGAAGGTCGTATTACACAGTTCGTTGAGAAACCCAAGCACCCGACTAGCACGCTCGCATCAATGGGTGTGTATATGTTCAATACCAATGTGTTATTCGATTACCTTGAGCAAGATGCAATGAATGATAACTCGTCACACGACTTCGGTAAGGACATTATTCCTAAACTATTGCAAGACAATGCGAGAATGTATGCATACAGATTCGATGGCTACTGGAAGGATGTCGGTACGCTTGAGAGCCTGTGGGAAGCCAATATGGATTTATTGACCGAGAAACCCGCATTCGACATATTCGAAAGCAAGTGGAAGATTCACTCACGCAATAAGCTCTCGCCACCTATCTATAATGGGGATCATTGTTGTATAGAGAATGCAATTATCGGCGGTGGGAGTAGCATATACGGCAAAGTAACTAATAGTATTCTTGGTAAAGGTGTTATAGTCCATGAGGGCGCAGTAGTTAACGACAGCCTATTGTTCGACAATGTCATTGTACATCAAGGCGCAACTGTAGATTACAGTATAATAGATGAGCAGGTGTCCATAGGCAGTAACTCTGCCATAGGACAGGCTAGGAGCGAGGGCAACGGATTGACGGTCATTGCGAGAGGTGTCGTTATAGCAGAGGATAAACGCATTAATGGTGGTATAATCGAGGAGGCAATACTATGAATGCTATAGGACTGATTTTTGCCAACATGCATGACGACTATATCCCAGAATTGACTAAATCACGCACTCTATCCTCATTACCATTCGGTGGTAGGTATCGCTTAATAGACTTTACGCTGTCTAATATGGTTAACAGTAATATAGCCAAAGTAGGTGTTACTACCAGACAGAACTATCACTCCCTTATGGATCACCTGTCAGGTGGTAAGGACTGGGACTTGTCTAGAAGAATGGGGGGATTATACCTTATACCACCTTATGGCACCGTGTTAGGCCAGTCACTTAACGTTACTAGACTTCAAGCGCTAGAGAGCTCTCTTAATTTCCTTCAACGCTCGGAGGAGGAATATATAGTAATAGCAGATGGCGACTGCGTGTGTAATATGGATTATGCAGATATGTTCAAGCACCACGTAGACAGCCAGAATGATATAACAATAGCCTATAAACCTATGTGTTTTGATCAGGTGCAATCGCAACACATATCCAGTATCAAAATTGACAGTGCAGGCAGAGTCATAGACTTACTTGTTCCCAACAGAGAGGAGGGTAATGCCAACGCTGTGCTCAACGTATATATTCTCAAGCGAGAATTACTCATTAAACTTATCAATAGCACACTTTCTCGTGGTCAACAGGATTTCAAACATGACTTGCTAGGCAAGAACATTCGAAGGCTCAAGATAGGCGGATACGCATTTACAGATGTATTCTTCTTCATTGACTCATTAACTAGATATTATGAGTGCAATATGATGTTACTGCAACATAATATTAGGGATGCGCTGTTCAACGTGCAATACCATTCCATTTATACTAAAGTTAAGGATTCTGCTCCCACCAAGTATTTTCAGAGTGCTAAGGTGTCTAACAGTTATATAGCTGACGGTTGTGAGATAGAAGGTACGGTAATTAATAGCATACTTTTCCGTGATTGTATTGTGCATAAAGGCGCTGTGGTTAAGAATAGCATTATCATGCAGGACAGTGTAATTGACAAGAATGTTAGTTTGGATTACGTGTTAACTGACAAAAAAGTAGTCATAAGAACGGAGAGTAAACTGTATGGTTGTCCACAGATGCCCTACGTGTTGGCCAAAGAAACGCAGATTTAATACACTCTATATGCATTGACACCGTAGCACGCCGTTCACAATAGAATATGGATTATCTAATGTACGCAGATTAATTGACTTCTTACTGATAAAGCGCGTTATAATTGAATTATAGATGACAGTATATAACTTCTGATGTAGATATAATAAGTCCACCAGTTCATAGGTGGACTTACTTACGTGTTACGGACAGAATATCTTGCAACATTAATAGATTATATCAGATTCGTTTATTATGATATTTGATTCTGGTGGCCTGCCCACCCCTTAAATGCTTATCTGCAAAGTTGACAGATAACACTCTTTTGACAGCCCTGTATCTGTCTCGGTCGATATGATAGAGTCTGTCGCTTATATCCTTATGTACTGTGGACTTGGATACTGCAAATGTGTCTGCAGTCTGTCTGATAGTAGATTTAGTCGAAATGATATGGTCGGCTATCTCTATCGCTCGTTGGATTATATACAGTTTCACATACTACTCCAATATACTGAATTGTTAATAGTAGTATATTGTCGCATTATGTCATATAGAACGATTTACTCGTCTGGCAACTTCAACTCTTGACGATATTTCTCTAGCATATTGTCCCACAGATTGTACCTGTCTGCATTCTCGACTGCTCCGATAATGCTCTGCTTACTATTGGTAATATTCTGATTAAGCGTCTTGATAAGTTGCTTCATATACTCTCGCTGAGTATTCTTGTCGGCAGGGCAGGGATTGGCATAAACGGGTAAATCCTTGGCATAACTTGCTATCTGCCATTCTTCAACATATATTAATGGTCGTATTACCGTCACACCAGTCCTTGACATATAACTAATGGGCGCAAATGTAGATAATCTGCCTTCGTATAGAAGTGATAGGAAGAATGTCTCAATAACGTCATCAGCGTGGTGTCCTAGCGCCAGTTTATTACATCCGTGCTTAAGTAATAACGTGTTAAGTGCGCCCCTCCTCATTTTGGAGCACAGGCTACATGGATTATTAGGCGTCTTCTCGAATATTGCCTGTCCAATGGTAGTCTTCTCAACGTGATATTCGATACCTAGGTTAACGCAGTATTGTTCGATTCTGCTATAATCAGCACCCTCGAACCCTAGGTCGATTGTAAACGCTTTAATAGTGAAATGCTGTGGGCAGAATCTAGCGTATGCATGCAGCAGCGCTAATAGAGTTAAACTGTCTTTACCTCCACTTACTCCAACGGCAATACAATCTCCCTCTTGTATCATATCATAGTCATTGATAGCCCTGCGAAAGGGTGCAAGTAACTGTTGCGTAGTCATATTCAATACCTTACTATCCATTAATGCCCTTAATTGTACAGTCTAAGGCAAAAAAAGTAAACAATATTATTTACATTTCAAGCGAAAAAGGTTTATAATAATATGAGGTGTATAATGCGAAAAAAATCATTTAATCAACTGAATACTGTTAATATCGTCAAGCGCAAGAGCAAGATGAAGATAGGACTGGCACTATCGGGTGGTGGTGCGAGAGGGTTTGCACATATAGGTGCGCTCAAGGCGCTCGAGGAATACGGACTGCCCATTCACTGTGTCGCAGGCACATCTATTGGGAGTTTTGCCGGTGCATTATACTGCGCTGGATTTACCAGTAGCGAGATTGAGGAGTTCTCTCTCACCATTAAATTAACAGACATTAAGACCAGCAAGATACTTTTTCTACCCAGCCCTTCTGCCCAGATAGGAATCACTGCTGACAGAATGTTACAGGGCATTACTTTCGACCAGTTGAAGATACCGTTTAGCGCTGTCGCTGTGAATCTGAAAAGCGGTGAGGAAGTAATGATCAATTCAGGTAAAGTTAGCGACGCCATATCGGCAAGTTGTGCTGTACCCGTTTTTTTCCTACCTTTTGTGCAGAACAATATGATACTTGTTGACGGTGGACTACTCAACACTATCCCCAGCGATGTTTGTCGCCGTATGGGTGCTGAGGTAGTCATAGCTGTTGACCTTAACAGCACTCGTGGACAAGGTACCAACAGCGCTAGAATACTTGACGTTATGGGTGCAACATGGCGCGTTGTGATGAAATCCACTGCCTATAAGGGTTATATGAACAGCGATTTGATTATTGAACCACAACTAGAGAAATACAGTTCGACCACGTTGAATCAGGATATTAATCAGATGATTGAAGACGGCTATAACGCCACAGTGCAACTTATGCCACAGATATTCCAGCTGACAGGGGTCAAGTAGATGTCTAGGCGCAGAGTTGTCACTAGTGTCGCCAAGAGCATGACTCGGGCAGGTGAACACTTATCAAAAAATCCCACTACTACTAGATATACTAGAATTATTCTGTTAATACTAGTGGTCCTGTGTCTCGTAGCCGTAATTGTGGTAGCTTGCGCTAATAGACCACCTGTCGGTAACAGCGATAATGCATTAACCATACATTTTATAGACGTGGGTCAAGGCGACAGCATATTCATTCAGTTTCCTAATGGACAAACTATGCTTATAGACGGCGCCAAGCAGTCCACTGTAACGGCAACGGAATTAACGGATTATTTGCTCAATCTATACCCTAATGAGAGCGTAGATATAGATTACTGCATGCTTACCCATACAGATGCAGACCATTGCGGCAGTCTAGATGATGTAATTAATCATAACAATATCAATGTCAAGTGCGTATATCAACCTAGGGTAGTATCTGCATACCAGTACGATATGTTGCATGACGCTGTAGATACCGGCAAATGCAACTATTCATATTTACCATACATAGATACTAACGTATATGCATCCTTTGTAAATGCAGTTCATAACGAAATGCTAAGTGGGGTGTGCACTCATGTTGAATACAACTTACAAGGACAGACTATCAATGGCGAAGGTTGGTCTATGCATATCTATAATCCCAGCGAACAGATATATAGAGATTTAGCAACAGGCACGCAGACTGCTAGTGAGAAGAACAACGTTTCGCCCATAATGGTATTGAGTTGTAACGGTCGCACGGTGCTGTTCACAGGTGATGCAGATGAGGATGCCGAGAATAACTTCCTTAGTAACGTTAACTACAATTTTGGCGATAATTACGTATGGTCGGGCGACTGTGACGTACTCAAAGTAGGTCACCACGGCGGCGAGCAGTCATCTAACACACCTTTCCTACAAGTGGTTAAGCCTGAGTACTCTATCATATCTGTTGGCGACAATACTTATGGACATCCAACTGCACAAACACTAGATAGGCTAGGTGATTACTGCGGCGATAACATATATACCACGCAAGAGTGTGGTAATATCGTATTGACTATATTAGCAGGCGAGATGAACTGGAGAATGGAACGTAATGTTGTCAGCGCTTATCTGCCACGGCAGTATCAGTTGACTGTGCTTAGTTACATTGTATGTATAGGTTATGTTCAGTCAACCATTGCTAATGATGATGTTACTCGTCAACTGCGGTTACAAGCAATTTTGACGTACCAGAGGTTAAGTAATGATTGAATACACTACCATAGGCACATCACATAGTAAATGTATGGGTGGCACTATATATAATCTGCCAAAGGGTTATCATATAGATGTCAATCTCATCATCGAGCAACTTAAACTTCGTCAATGTGGAATAGGGCGTAGCGACAGGCAGTTGATAGAGCATAACCAGTTGACCATACTCAGCGGTCTTGACAAGAAGGGCAACACTACTGGTAAATCGTTGACATACGTAGTCCCCAACGGCGACAGTTGCCTTGATGATAAGCCTCCAATTACTGCACTACGAGGTGGTCATGCCGACTATCCCGGTTGTGTCAAATATAATCTAAAGAACGCTAGGCAGATTGCAGAATTATCAAGTGGACGCAACACGTTGCACCATGTGGTAGCAGGCGCTATCTGTCAGCAGATACTATCAGCTCATCACATCGATGTGGTAGGTTACACCAAGAACATAGGTGGAATAGTAGCAGAGGACAACGTAATTGACGGACAAGCCATTACACAAGAGGTGTTACACTGTCCAGATACATGTGCGTCGATACGTATGCAACAACTTATACAACAATGTCGTGAGAGTGGTGATAGCATAGGTGGAGTTGTAGGCGTTTTAGCATATAATGTACCTATAGGACTGGGACAGATTACGCCCTATGATAAGAGAATACAGAGTGTAATCAGTGCCTACTTAATGGGTATACCTTCTGTCAAGGGTATTCAGTTCGGTCTAGGGTTCGACTTCGCCGATAAACAGGGCAGTCAATGCAGTGATGGATTAGAGTTGTTAGGCAATACCATTAAGTACACATCTAATAACTGTGGCGGTATAGTGGGTGGTCTGTGCAACGGTCAACCGATACGCCTGTATTTAGCTGTTAAACCGATACCGACAATCAAGATACCCACCAGAACGGTTGACATTAAGTCAATGAGTATGGTAGATGCTCACTATGAGAGAAGTGACGTGTGTGTCGTACCCAATATCGCAGTCATAGCACAGAACATGTTGTGCACTTCGCTGTGCTCAATTATGAATGAGGAGAATAGGTTATGATTATTAAACCTATTGACAGAATACGCTTTACGCAATTACCAATGGGTGATAAGTCGCTAACGCACAGAGCATTAATACTGGGTGCATTGGCCGAGGGCGTAACTCACATACAGAATGTAGGTGTCTGTCTAGACACAATGAGCACTATTAACTGCTTGCGCCAACTAGGTGCCAAAATCACCCTTAATGGTCAATATGCCACCGTTACGGGCATTGTTAAGCCCAACACTGATTGCGTTCTAGACTGTGGTAATTCCGGAACGACAATGCAGTTATTAGCAGGAGTTGTGGCAGGACTGGGAATAGGAGCCAAGTTTACAGGCGACAGCTCGCTTGCACGTAGACCCAAGCAATGTTTATCTGCCTTACAACTAATGGGGGCAGTAATAGAGTATAGTGATGACTGCTTGTTCGAGATAATGCCTTCTTACCTTAAGGGAATCACTTATACCCAGACTGCTGTGTCTGCACAAGTCAAGAGTGCTATCCTACTTGCAGGTTTACTAGCTGAGGGCAAGACTGTATATATTGAACCTCAACTTACGAGAGACCACACAGAGCGCATGCTTATGTATTATGGAGCTAATATTGACAGAGAGGAGACGGCGATAACCATCACTCATAGTTCTCTATCTGCACGAGAAATATATATACCTAACGACATATCCACCTGCGCATATTTTATTGCGCTTGCTACGCAAAAAGGTAAACTCTTACTTAAGGATGTCTTGCTCAATCCCACACGATTAGGATTCATTGAATTGTTAAAATACAGTGGTGCAAAAATCAAAATCTTGTCGGTCAAGAGCAACGGATTCGAAGAATATGGTGATATCTTAATTAAAAAGTCCCATATAAGACGCTTAAACACCGATAGGCTGGCCGTAACCAACACCATTGATGAATTACCGATTGCGATGTTACTATCCTGCTTAACTAATCGCAAGACGCATTTTGACGGTATCAGAAGACTTGCACTTAAGGAGAGTAATCGTATATTAAGTATGACTAATCTCATTAATGCAGTCGGCTGTCATGCACATTGCGATAATGACAGCATGATTATTGATAAGTCTAAACATATAATAGGTGGCAATGTCGTAACTAATGCAGATCATCGCATAGCTATGTGCGCATGTTTAGCAGGATTGTTGTGTACTACACAGGTTGATGTTGACAATGTTCAGTGTATCGACGTATCCTGTCCGGCATTTTTACGCATGCTCAATTTAGGCATTAATAAACCGACCACTGATGGGGTATCAGTATGCGATTAGCCCTAATAGGTAGCCAAGTTGTAAGTAGTTATTCGCCTCAACTCATGCGTTTTTTTGCCGACAAGTCTAGTTATGAGTTGACCTATACTACAGTTCAACTAGATGAGAATGTCGACAACGCAACATTGCTTGATACCATAGAGCAGTATGATGGTGTCAACATAACTATGCCATTTAAGACTAGGGTGGCACGATTACTGGGCATTAATGGCTCAGTCAATACGATATATAGGCAGAATGGCAAACAATTTGCATGTTCAACCGACGGTATGGGCGTGATGCTCGCACTCAGACACTATGGCATACAAGTGTTCGGCAAGAACCTACTTGTGATAGGTGCCGGTGGGGCATCTCATTCTGCAGTCAAGTCGTTAACCGAGCAAGGCGCAAACGTATTCGTTGTCAACAGAAATCAACACGGTATAGATTTACTTAAGAAGGAGTTTACTCTACTCAACTACGAGTGTATATATGACGGTATACTGTCCTTCGTGCCAGTATATGATTATCTGTTCGGTGTCAATGACACACAGATAGAGTGCGCTGATTTCGTACTAGACGCACTATATGATAGACCGACAGTACTGCTGAATACTGCCAGACGGCATAATAAGACAGCCATTAGTGGTGAATCTATGCTGTTTTTCCAAGGGGTATGTAGTTATTATTATTTCACAGGAATTAAGCTAGATAATATTGATGCCCTGTATGAGGAGTATATAAATGAAGTTATTGATAATAAACGGCCCTAACCTTAATATGTTATCCAAGCGCAGTCAAGAGCACTATGGAGAGTTGACGCTTAAGCAACTCAATAATCAAGTCAGGCGCTATGCCAAGGACAGGGGTATATCATGTCAGTTCTATCAGTCATCGTACGAGGGTGATATTATCAATAAGCTAGAGCACGCTAAGGTAAACGGTATTATTCTTAACGCTGGCGCACTTTCGCACTACTCTTATGCCATAAGAGATTGTATAGAGTGCATTGACATTCCCGTTGTCGAAGTTCATCTATCAGACATTAACGCCAGAGAGGATTTTCGCAAGGTGCGTGTCTTTGACGGCGTAGTAGCTCAATTGTATAGCGGTGGTAAACAAGAGAGTTATTTTCGTGCTGTTGACTACTATAAGGAGTTGTTCAAATGAAGAATCTAGCCTTAATCGGCATGCCTGGTAGTGGTAAAACTATTGTTGGTAAACTGCTAGCACAGACACTTAAATGCAAGTTCATTGATACTGATACGCTGATAGAAAAACTAGAGGACTGTTCCATTGCCGACCTAATTAACGATAAGGGAGTTGAATACTTCCGTTCCGTAGAGAGTCAGGTATTACAGTTGGCAGTCAAACAGAAGAGATCTGTAATATCAACAGGTGGTGGCATAGTGCTGAGCAGACGCAACAACGATTGCCTAGACGAAAACTGCATTATTATTTACCTGCGCACTAGTACAGCCACACTGTATAACCGTGTCAAAGGTAACGCTGATAGACCGTTGCTCTGCGATGATGTTAAGGAACAACTGGAATTGATATATGCTCAACGCCGACTTATGTATGAGGGTAACGCAGACCTTACCATTGATACTGACAATTTGACTGTCGAACAAGTAGCAGGGCAAATACTAGAATCGTTATAAATATAGGCACTCATTCGTTTACTTAAGCACAATTAGACTATCTGTGATTTTGTATCACTGTGATTTAACGCTTGTTCTTATAGATAGCACATTTAATTCACTACTCAACAAGCGTTGTTAGGATTATATACTTACCTATTTGTTAACAGTTCGAGTTACTATTTATTACAGTCTGTCCAATATTTATAACGTATGTATTCTTGACCGTATAATTAGCACCTATCTGTGGTTGTATCACTGTGATTCTAACGCTTATTCTTATAGAAGACACACTCAATTTATCCCATAACAAGTGTTGTTAGACACCTTATACTCGGCTATATGCCCAAGCAGTATTGTTATCTATCAGCCATGTCTTGCACTTAGACCAATAATCTGTCTGCGTGCACCCATATGCAACATGGTAATTAGCGCTTATCTATACTTGTATTTCTTTACCTTGGTACCGTCATTGTCACAGTTGATGTATTTATCAGATATATGCTTCTGTACACTCAATACAGTTGCGCCTGATAGACTGTCAGTGCGCAAGACTCTATACGCATGCACTTCTACTTCTCTAGCACATTATGTGATAACGCTTTGCACTTATTATCCAATTATACCCGTTGCCTACATGCAGAGATAAATCTATATCAATTAATACACTTTTTACGCTTGCTCTTGCATTAAATACAGATTTTTTTAACATTTCTCTGCTCCAATTTGAATGATGGTGATAATTTATCGCCAGTATTGGCAATAACACTATTCATGCTGAGTAATGGTAAACAAAAATTATTCCTAATATTGTCCGGAATCGGTGTGGGATTCATTAATGGGTTTCTCGGTGGAGGTGGCGGGACATTAGTAGTGGTGGCGCTACTCTCAATCCTAGCCTTGTCCCAGAAACAAGCGCACGCTACTGCACTGTTGATTATTCTGCCCATATCTCTAGTGTCGGCAGTTGTCTATCTAATAAACGGTTATTTTGAATGGAAGCCAACATTGATGGCGACAATAGGCGTGATAGGTGGTGGCGTTGTGGGCTCACTGCTACTCAACAAGATTAAGGGTGGTGTGGTCAAACTGATTTTTGCACTGATAACTATTCTGTCAGCGATTAGAATGTTCGTCGCAGTGTAATTAATCTGGTTTTTGTGCCTTTAGCGTTCTGCTATGCAAGACATACTATTTATACCATTTATTGACAGCACAGAGTATATCGAACAGTTAACTCAAGTAATCGAAGTGCACAATGCTATGGGATACAGAGTAAACAATTAGAGTTAGTAAACATAGGGTGCTAGGTACGTGTAAAGAACTTGCTAGGTACGTGTAACGAACTGAGCCAGTTATGTGTAACGAA
>JAQVWG010000005.1 GCA_028698585.1 Clostridia bacterium
CCATTAAGAGCCAAATTCGAATAACTAAAATTATTCGTGTTTGGTTCTTTTTTTGCATCTAAGATAATATCGCGCCGAATAGTTTTTGAAACATACAATGCATATAAAAAGACAGGATAAGGCTTTGCTTTAAAGCTATTTGGAATACCATTACGACAAAAATAAAGCCGCCTATGATTTTCAACAGGTCTGTTAAGCGGCTAAAAGTTTAATAATTTACAGCTGCTATCTTCTGAATGTATATTTGTTGCAGTTGAAGTCTTCTGCGCCATACAGTCGAAAGATTGACGGATAAAAATCTTGCCGTTTCAACAAAACCCATTTCCGACATATAGCAATTTAAGGTTTCAAGCTGTCCTTTGTTAAGCTGCATTTTCTCTAATATGGTTTCCAAATAATCTGCTGCTTCATTCGTTTCTTCTATATCGTCAAAAGCGATTGCAGGTTCCCGGCTAAGCGGCAGATTATCTAAACTTACACAATTGTATATATCGGACTTAAATATTTCCAAATAATTAAAAACGGTGCGATAACAAGCCCACATAACCGTTATTCCGCGTCATTTCTTGTCCGTCTTGATCATTTTGTCAAGGCTCTCGCCAATGTGTCCGCAAAGGTATGTTACGGCTTCACAGGCAAGATCGTAACCGTCCGAGTACGGCTCGTCAACAGGTTTACAATCAAAAACGTCGTGCACCAATCCGGCATATAAATCGTCTAACGCTCTGCCCGTAAAAGCCATAACTTTTTTCGTCGCGGAAACGGCTATGATTTCGCCTATATCTTTTACGTTTTCGGCGGTAATAACCGTGTTTCTGCCAAAGCATTTGCTAAATCGTTTTTCTTCAACTCTTCTGTTTTCCATTTTTCTTTACCTCGAATATTTATTTTTGCCCTTCGGCGGGGCCGAAACAGCACACAAAAAATTCAAATAAAGCAAAAGTGTCAACGATAAAGAAACAAATTATCGTTGCCATTCGATAAAGTTGATATAAAAACAGCCGTGACAAAAACACGGCGTTGAGTGGCTTATTATTCGATTTATTTTTAGATAATTTTTTCCGTTGACTTCATTGTGAGTGTGCTACGATAAGCACCGACGAAGGGTATAAATAATTCGCTTTCACACATACATTTCGATTTCTATTTCGTGTATCAACGGGATTAAACTGCAAGTATTGGCTATTTCGATTATGTAGTTCTTCTTGTAAAAAGAAAAGTCCCGACTTTCGTCAGAACTCTTTTTGTCAGAATAGTTGAAGTATATCTCTATTCGGTCATTATACATTTTCACTTCGCGTATAAGCGTATTCAACAGCAACTTCGGTTCCGATTTCAACGCCGCTTTTAAATAATGTTCGATTTCTTCCCGTGATATTATTACAACCGTTTTGCTCTTTTCGATCAGTATTTTACGTTCCGATTCTTCGATCTTCACTTCCAACTCTTGTATGCGTTTTGTAGTGGTGTTGGTTACAACGCCTTTTTCAACGGCTTTCATAATATTGTCGAGGGAAGTTTCGAGATCAACCTTTTGTCTGGTCAGAACCGCAATCATCGTCTTTATACGGGCGTTTTCTTCTTGGATTTTCATTGCTCCGTCAACGAACGCATTAAGTTTTTCTTTTTTCGTCATGGCTTCCGTG
This sequence comes from Clostridia bacterium, assembly GCA_028698585.1. Classification (GTDB taxonomy): domain Bacteria; phylum Bacillota; class Clostridia; order Christensenellales; family CAG-314; genus STF1-98. The sequence goes on from JAQVWG010000005.1 coordinate 1,647, forward strand.
ATTACTTCGATTATAAGGTTTTCAAGCGTATCTTTGCGTATGGCTTTGCTTTCGCAGCCGCTGCCTGATTTTCGTCCGCTGCATTTGTAGTAACGGATTTTCTTGCCGTTCTTTGCCGTGCCTGTTTCGGCGGTTATCGGTTTTCCGCAATATCCGCATTTCAATTTGCCGCGTAGTACATATACTTCTTCGGGACTGCGTGAGCCTTTTATGTTCCGTTCGCTTTTTGCTCTAACTTTTTCGTAAACCACTGTCGGGACAATCTGCGGATATATGTTTGTAAATACCTCGTCATTATACCTGTATATTCCCGAATACTTTTCGTTTTTCAAGATGTTATGTATCGTATTCTTGGCAAACGGCTTTCCTCTGTTAAGTATGCCGCGTTCCGTCAATGCCGCAATTATGTCTTTAACGTAAGTGTCTTTGGCGTATTCCTCGAATATAAAGCGTACTATCTCGGCTTTGGCTTCGTCTATCAGTACTTTATGGTCAACCACCTTATAACCGTATATCAGCGTACCGCCTGTATAATTGCCTTTAAGCCTTGTTTCGTTCATACCGCGTTTAACCTTATGGGATAATTCTGCGGAATAGTATTGCGCGTAACCCTCGATTATCGACTCGAATATAATGCCCTCCGGCGTATCGGGTATATTTTCCGTTGCGGACAACACCTTAACTCCGTTGTCTTTCAATTCCTTTTTATGGATTGCGGTTTCATATTTGTCACGCGAAAAGCGGTCAAGTTTATAGACTAAAACATAGTCCCACTCTTTACAAACGCTGTCCTTTATCATTTTCAGAAATGCGGGACGGTTATCGTTTGTTCCTGTCATTGCTCTGTCGATATAAGTGTCCAGAACACAAATATCGTTCCTTGTCGCAAATTCTTGGCAGACGCGGAGCTGTCCCTCGATAGACTGCTCCGTTTGATTATCGGAGCTGTATCTTGCATATATCACTGCTGTCTTCATAGATTAATTCTCCTTTTATTATTAGATTTGTCTTTCGACGGGGACGAATCAAAACGGAAACACAACTACAATTTGGTTTTATATTTGTTTTGGTTTCTTGCGGTCAAGGGTTGCAAAGCAATTCATTTTACCCTTGACGGCAAGTGTGTTTCCGTTTACGCTCCCCAACGAGAAAGACTTCGTTTCAGTCAGTACTTTTAGGCATTTTCTCGATTACCTCGGGACCGACTTGCCCGATATATTCGCCCTCGTCCCAACACCCGAATTTATCAAACAGCAACAGTTTGCGGTCTTCCACTCCGTAGGGACAAGCAATATCGTTTTCCATTATATCGGAAACAAAATATTGCGGCAGATTCTTTGAATAAACTATTCGTTCACCCGTCTTTTCCATATTTTTCGTCAGGTATCTCACCGTATTCGTTATATCCTGCGGCACAATCTGTTTGAAATCAGTCCTGCCGTACCTTTCGTTGAAGAATGTGTTTTGATAGGTCGTTTGACGTTTGTGATCGCTGAAACTGTAATCATTCTTTTCGATAAGCTCGCCCTTCATCGCGCCGTCGGGTATTTACAGCAGAGAATGGAAATGAAGCCGTTCGGTTTTAGGTGCACGCTCCCAAACGCCCGCATATTTCCATCCTTTTCGGGACGATAAATGCTTCAGACAGTTTGAGAGCGAACTTCTGAATGAAACTTCGTTATGCTTTTTATCGTCGTATGTGAACGTTGCGAAATAGTCCCACGTTTGCAGATTTACTTTGCGTCAAAGTCTTACGCGCTTTGCTATAAGGTTTCTTTGCTTGCGCTCCATATTTTTGCGCGACAAACTCTTCCGCTTCCGTTTCGCTGTCAAAATTCTCCTTTATGTTTTCGACAACGCTTTCCGTTCTTTCGGCTTTTTTCTTGGTTTTGTTCTCGTCATACGCCGTTTCAAACGCCGCCTTTTTATCGTCTGAGGTTGAATGTGCAATGTTTTTCTTTCGCCGTTCGGGGTGTTCTTCGTGAGGTATGGCAATATAATGACTGCCGTCCGTATATATTTTTGCTTTGGGATAATTCATAGTTTTTCCCCCTCGCTGTCGCTACTTTCGCTCGGCGTTTCGTTAGCCTTTCGGTCTTCTTGGATAAGCTCGGTTATCCGCGATAGAAGTGTCGTGTAAAAGAAATCTGCCGTTTCTTCGGGCAAAATATCGATACGCGGTTCTTCGATTGTAATAATGTTTCTTGACTGTTGCATTTGTTCTCCTTTTGATTTTGGGAACAAAAAAAGCGCAGTCGAAAATTTTTAATTTTCGTACCGCGCCTATAGTGTGCAACCCCTGTCCCTCAATCGGGAATCTCGGCTTGTCAACCTTTCTATACGCAAACTTATATGTACGCCTTTTTTATTCTGTTTTCTACAAGGCAAGCCGCTTTTGCGGTGGTATTTTGCCTTGCGTTTTTCAGTATATATACCCGTAACAAAAAAGTGTGAGTAGTCCTATCGGGGATAAACCGCAGTTATTCCCCAACAAAAAAACGCAGTATAAGATACTTTCATATCTCGTACTGCGCCCGTAAAACGCAACCGCTGTTCCCGATGGGAAATCCCGGCTTGCCGTTTTCTCTATACGCTTTTATTTTTTCTTTGTAAATCTTTTGCTGTTCATCTTTGGTAATTTCTCACTGGTATACGGGTCTGTCGCTCTGTAACCATGTTTTTCCGCCAAATCGTTCAGTTCATCGGACGGGCCGTTACACCCGTATTCTTCTTCATAATGAAAAAAGCAATACTCGTCATCTTTGAATAGCCAAAAGCCCGTCCATTCAAAATAACGCAACTTTAATGGATTATCTGCCGCGTAAACCTTGTCTATTGTGCATTCTTTGCCGCTCAGTCTGGGTTTGTCCCCGATATATACAATTTTGTTCGCCGTTTGAAGTCCGTTGCCGTTAAATACGGGTGTCCTCACTATTACTTTTTCCGTTTCAAGCTCTTTCAGCAGTTTCTGTATGGTCCGCTCCGATACGCAAAATGCCTTTGCAATGCTTTTGACAGTCAATGTACGACCGCTTCTTCGGCGGATATAGTATAAAAGCATAATTTTTCTTTGTTTCGGCGTCGGCTTCCGTACATATTCGTTTCCGTTTTTATCCCTAAAACGAAAATAGCCGTATCCTTTGTTTTTCATAGGTTCAAATCCCTACACCATAAATTAAATTTCACCCTGTAATTTTATCATTTCAGAATAGAGTTATCAACATAAATAACGCCGTAACGCAAAAATTGTGCCGTATTACTTCGTATTTTTAAATTAAAATTATTTAGTATAAAAACCTAAACCGTTTTTTAAGAACAGGCGAGATTGCGACAAAAATGAAACGGCGGAGAAAAAACGAAAGTACAAAAGCCGATGTTCGCCGGCAAGCGGAAAAGGGGGCGATTCGCAAAGCGGCTTAGCGCGAACGCCCCTTTCTGCCGCGGCTCGGCTTGACTAAGTTGTTCTGCCGTCTTTGAGCAACCGCTTTATCTCCGATAGCTTTTGCAATTCGGTTTATCGGTTTGCGCTATCTGTTAGACTGAGGCGTGTGCTTGTCCGGCGGAGCGAAGCGACGCCGCTTGTTCAAGACAAGCACACGCCATAGTGCCAAATATCTATTTACAATTTACATTCAATTGTATTAATTGCGGCTGCAAAAGTTTTTTTAATATTTTTACTTCTACGAGTATCGTTATATTTCGTTAAAACTTCAGTACAATCTTCATCTGTCATTTGTGCTATGATATTTAAGAAAAGGCGAGCTCGCGAAGCCCCAACATAAAACAACTTTTCGTTTTGCAAAAAAGTCATTTTATCCACATCGATCATAATTATCGCATCTGCTTCCAAGCCTTTGAATTTTCTGCAAGTTGAAAAAATAAATCTTTTATTTCTAAATGGATATAGACTATCATCATCCAAATAGGAGCAAATAATACTTTCAGAATTCGTCTTGCAAGATAGAATTACGATATTTTTCACATTTGCTTCTATATACGTTGATAAGATATAGTTTAAATAGTTGATTGTGTCTTGACCATCGGCAAAATATAGTTTGGGTGTATCGCCTTCTATTACTCCTGTAAATATTTTTGGCTTGCAGTTTAAGGGCTTCATTGATGTCGTAGCTATACTTTCAGTATTTCTACAGTTTTTATATAAGGTGAGTCGACAATCTGCATCGGATATGTATTTGGGTATAATTCTGCCTTGTATCAACTGTAATTTATCATAAAACAAGTAAAACGAACCTGGATTATCATTATCAAGAATGATTTGCTCAAGCAATTCGATTATTGATTCTTCTTCTATGCGGTCTTGTCCAAAATCCTGTCCTTCATCTATAATTATGTGTTTGTATTCAAAACATTTATTACAGTATATTTCAATCAATTTTTCTTTAAGCAGAGAAAAATCAGTGCTGCGAGTTCCGCACATTTTACAGGCAAAACCATCAATAGTATAGAATGCAACGTTTTCATAATGATAATTTTCAGATAAAAAATCCTTAAGCTTATTGTTAAAGCATAAAAAAAGCACCTTCTCACCATTTTCTGAATGTCTGCGAGCTTTTTCTAACGCAATCATAGTCTTCCCTGTTCCCGCTACGCCATTAATTACAGCGCTATTTTGATCTTCAAGGTAGTTTAGAATATTAGATTGTTCTTCCAAAAGACGATTAAATGCTTTCCTTCGATTATCTATATCAATAGACATAGAAGGTATAAGATTGAAGCTAGGGCATAATGCATTATCCAATATATACTGGACCTCTCTCTTTGATAAATTAGTTTGCACCCCATTGGGTAAATCTATATCAAATATTGCGTTGATATCTTTTTGCGGAGAATCCAAAGTTTCCCTCAAAAGGGTTATCCGTTTATCTCCCTCAGCAGGAATTGAGACCGAATTAAACTGCGCTTTACTTATGCTCGGAAACCATACGGCATGTAGAAATTTACAATGTGCTAGAATACTTGTTGCGATATCTGAATTCATTTCTTGTATATAGCTAAACAATTTCCATTTATTATGATCGGCTTGAGCGTATGGTCCATCTCCATGCATTTTTCTTCCGCTACCGTAATACCACGTTCCATTTCTATATGCAATACCGCTGCCACTCTTAGCCTCTATACATAAAAGGCCTTTTGTCGCATTAAATATCACGAAATCAGTTTCACTCTCGTATAAAGTATTTGTTACTGTTTTAACTATCTTAAAAGAATGGAAAACATAATAATCATCGGGCAGTCTTTTCAAGCTCTCAAACATAATGTCTTCTTGCGACCCAACCTGAATTTCTTTTGGTACATCAGGAAACATTTTTGCCATAGTATTACTCCTTTATAGTGTTTACAAATTCTTCGACATCCATAGCGGAATTTAAACAAAAACATCTATATTCACTTGATGCAGAAAGCATTTGATATTCTTCATTTTTATCTGTGAAGAATAGTATTATTTTCTTGCGTTTCCACAATAAATCGGCTTGACATATCCTTTCGCCATCAATTCTAATTTGCGAAGCGAAACCATCCGGAGAAACGCATGAATCTGTTTCTCTTACTTTATCAATTACTTTGTCAAGAACAGGCAATTCAGATTCTTCAATTTCATCTCTAACGTAATTTAGCGCTTCTTCTATAGTATGATTTCTTAATGATGTACCTATATCTATAATTCGAACCTCATGTAATACCGTAGCGGCTACTTGATCACCAATGTTTTCCGATGTCTCATCCGTAATATCAGCAATGAGCTGTACAGCACCCTGATAATCCGCTAAAAAAGCATGAGCAATCTTATGGTCCAATATGTCATGGAATTTTTGATTTTGATAGCTACGCAAGCAATTGTAGCATGAAGTATCGCAGCTACATTCCATATTTCTGAATGCTCTATGCAAAACATTTTGCAGGTTTTTGCCATTTTCATCCAATAGTCGACGAACATGTCCTGCCCCGCCGGCTACAGCATCATAAAGAATTAAGGAGTAATTCAAGTCTATGTCTGCGTTGATATACTTTAAGCATCCGTTGATATCCGACCTTTCAATATCCATTTCGTCAGATAAAGCATTCAAAACCGCATACATAACGGAAATCATTGTATTATAATCGCAATGTGAATTCATAAAATCCATTTGAACTACATCTGTACTGAATAAATGATTAAGTACATTTTTATTTAAATTGTTGCAACCGCAAACTTTTCCTTTGGCGCTCTTATGCTTCTTTTTGGGCGTAATATAGAGTTGTCCGGACTGCATTCCTTTCATGGCTTCCTTGTCTAGTTTTCCATTTTCATCTCTGATTTTATCTAGAATACCATATGAAAATCCGCACCACGGGCAAACGTAAAACAGAGTTTTTGATGTAACCATTATTTTATCGTTTTCTGTAGAGCGCAATATTATTTCTCTATCGCCGACCAAATACTTATGCTTATTTATCGTTTTACCGTTTCCGATATAAGAATCGTCATTTTTATATATACGATCCGGTTTGCGCATAGGAACTTCATCTTCGCGGCCGTCAGAAATAAAACCTGCCCTTGGTTCTATTGCTTTGTCCCAATTCGTATATGGCAAATCGGCATTGCAAGCAACGCATGTTTTGCGGGAATTCCTGTCAATTTCCGTATCACAGTAATTCCATGTATGACACTTACTGCACTCGCAAACATAAGAATAATAAAAATCTGGTTTACCGTTGCGAATCGACTGTTTTAGATACCTACTAGTATACATTTTATTGTTCGCAACGACCTTTTCTCCTGGTGCATACTCTGATATGGCAAGTTTCAGGTCTCTGGCTAATTGCAATTCCTTTTTCTTATTATCATCATTATTTACATCTAATTCTACAGTATCAACTGGAAATCCGTATTTAGGCAAAACATTGCCACGTGCAAGAAAATCAATTATTCTTTTATCTTTAAACTGTCCCAGTCGATATTTTATCCGACCTGCAGCCGCATAATCTTCATGCGCGACATAAGTAGCTTGTATTTCTTCAAATTCACTAACAGTATTGTTATAGTCCTTGATTAGCAAGTTGAAAATGCCTTCGTCTCCAATAAACTTATCTAACCAAGTATAATTACTTATTCCAAACTCGTTATTTAAAGTCGGGAATGATTTCTTTAGTAAATCACCCAAATCAGCAGGCTTAGTGCGCAGTATATTACAGATTTCATCATAACCGCCTTGGTTTAATATTTTATCCGCACTGTTTTTGTTAAACAAATCAGGATTTTTCTTAAAGCAATAACTTAATGCTACGGCAAAAATATGTCGCAAAACAACCTTTTCGTTGTCTACTTTAAACAATGGCGGACATATACTCCCGCTAATCATTCGTCTCGGATCTTTAAAGTAATTGAAATCATGCGAGCTTAGTTTGGCATAAGTCACTGCATATGCTGCCGCGTTTTTACTTCTGCCGGCACGCCCGGCTCTCTGAGCATAATTTGCAGAAGTTGGCGGTACGTTTCTCAAAAAAACCGTTTCTAATTCACCGACGTCCACTCCCATTTCAAACGTAGTGGAGCAAGACAACGCATGAATACGGTTCTTTTCAAAATCTTCTTGATAAAGAAGTCCTTCCTCTCTGCTAAGTTGCGCAGTGTGCTCTCTAATACATAAAGCCGTCAGTTCGGTTTTCTTATACAAGTCAATATAGTGGTTATTACTATATGCATTTTTGATGTCAACTTCTTCTAGTTCACCATTGCATCGCAAAATAGGACATTTATCAGCTATGTTTATGGTCGTAATTCTTCCACAGCTCTTGCACTTATACCATTTTATTGATTCATCTCCAAAAACTTTCACAACAAAGCATTTCGCAGGCATGTAGTAAAAATTACCATTGCCTTTTTTGGCATGATATTCATTGCGTCTATTGACTATGACATTATCAAAATATTCCTCAAGAATCTGATTTGCAGTTTTCCCATCAACGCCCAAGCGTTCTATTAATAGTTGCTGCCTGTAATTTTTATACCACGCATCGGCTTTTCCCTCACGATTGCGTGCTATCCAGCCTGAAAATTCAGGTGATGCACCAGTAGCTTTTATTTTGTATATCGCTTTTTGCCTATATGTATAAAAAATATATTTTCTATCTTCTTGGTCTATTTCGCTGTCATCTACACCAATGGCACCGAAATATGCGAATGTCATAGCAAGTTCATCCAAAATCGACTTGCATATATTGGGTTGAATGCCATACATCCTACAAAAATAGTCTACCGTTCTTTTATCATTACCTGCATATTTAAACTGTAAAAAGCCCAAGGATGTTAAACTACCGGGGCGACGGCTATTAACCAATTCTGTTAATACCGCTATCCAAGCGTTTTTATTCGATTGAGTTTTTAATTCCGCACGGCTATAATTTGATATTAGCTTTTCCTTGAAGGTTTCTTTGTTGTAAAAAAGTTTTGATAGTACTTCAACAATATGCTCAGCCGTCCAAGATTCGTCAACCATGTCAGTTCTGTTTTTCTCTATAAGTTGAATGATACCACGTCTTCGCAAAAATTCTTTATAGGACTTATCCATATACGAAGCAAAAAACGCAGCTTCACTTCTGCTGTCGGAAAAAGCTAAAAACTGTTTGCCTCCTTCTCGCTCATATTCGATATCGTCTTCACGCTCAAATACTGTTTTTGAAGGCAACTCCTCAAAAAGCGATGTTGCAATAACAGCGGTAGCAGCCTCATTACCTAAATAAAACCTATTGTATTTGCCGTTCTGACAATATACACAATTATCCGCATTGTTTTTATATTCCTTAAGAAGGATATAAGGAACTCCGCAATCGCACCTGGGTTTACCATCATCGAACATTGATATTTTTCCGCATATAGGGCATAGGTAATATTTCTCTATACTACTGTCTTTAGGTAATTTATACTGATTTTCGCCTTCATCGTCGATTTCTTCCAAATCGTCATATTCTACTTCATCAAAATCCGCATCATCTTCTTTACATATATGAAAATAACGTATTTTTTCATCTCCTTTGGGATATTGACCGACTTGTTCAATAGCCCCGTCCTTAACCGTACCGACAATTGCTATTTCTCCGCAATTTTTACATAGAGCTAGTTCAAAAACCTTACATTCGGTTTTGCCGACTGTTTTAGATATTTTTCTTTCTAAATAGATTTCCTTTACGCCATAAAGTGGTGCATATACGCCTTCTAATGCTCTCATAAAAAAATGATACCGTGCATCAAGCAATGCTCGATTATTCTTATAGGCCTGTGTGCAGATAAAGATGAAAGCAACAGCATCTCTTATATTAATGTTTAGCATTGAAGCAAAATCTTTTATATTTGTTGGTTCATGAATGCTATTTCGCATCCTGCGATAAAATGGCGAAGAATAGCATAAGTTATACAAGTTCTCTTCCGTGGCTAATGATAAATCATATGGTACGTCGAAATCGGTAAAAACGGACCGAAATTCTTCAGCAGTACAACAATTCACCAATTCCGCAAAAATAGCACTATCTATGGAGCACTCTTTTACGCCCGTGAAATCCTCATTGATTCTTTCTCCAAAGACAATACTGCTATTATCAAAGTCCTCTCCGCATAGATTTTCTGCAAATTTTATTATGTTTCCTTCTGATTTACCTTTTTCGCCAAGGGTGGCGCTCGTAAGAATAAACTGCGCTTTATTTTTTCCGTTTTGTATTCTCGCTTTTAGCCTACGCAGAAGAAGTGCGGTTTCCATACCAGTTGCGCCGCTATAGATATGAGCCTCGTCCAATACTACAAATTTAAACTTGGAGTTGGAAAAAATCACGTCGTTTTCGGGGCGCAGTAACATATGTTCAAGCATTGCGTAGTTTGTGCATAAAATATGAGGAGGCCTCTCCCTCATCTGTTCACGTGAAATCCGTTCATTTTCAAGTGACGATCTTATCTCTTCGCAATCTTCATTAAAGTGTAAATCATCGTATACGGCTTTTGCATCTTTTTCGGTTTCTTTTGTATCTCCGTTATATACACCGAAGGTTATACTTGGATAGTACATTAAGATTTCACGCAAGCGCTTCATCTGATCGTTTGCTAGTGCATTCATCGGATATATCAGAATAGCACAAACACCGTCATCAAGTGAACCTTGTTCTTTTTCTCGTAGTAATTCGTTTATAATCGGAATAAGGAAGCATTCCGTTTTTCCAGAACCGGTGCCTGTCGTAATAACGACGTTTTTTCCGGCATTGATTTTTTCTATGGCTTTTTCCTGATGTGAGTAAAGTTTGCGGTCTAATGGAAGTTTTCTCTTATGTATTCTATCTGTAGGCTTATTCTGTTCAATCTCCCTAAATAATGGGGATAATATTTTTCGGTTAATTAAGTCGTTTATAGAAACAGACGGATTGAAAACATCCTTTATATCAACATAAGGACCTTTTGAAATAGAAAAATGCAACGCTTCCCTAAATTGGTTTTGCAATTCTTCATCCGCAAAATTAAAAGTAGTAGTAATGTAGTCTATGAACTCAGATTTAATCTTTTGAGAAACATTGGCTGGGTTAAACATTATTTGTCCTCCTTATCAAAATAGCAAGAGCTACAAGAAATAATATCTTTAAAGTTTTGAGCTTCGTTAGTTAATTCTTTACTGACAGTGTTGACGTTCAATAAAGTTATTGGTTCGCTAAGCGCATATATTTTTATTGAATTAATTCCTTTGCGCTCGATTTCAACTTGCATAGTTTTACGCTTTGGAATATGTAATACTCCCTGATAAACGGGATACAATTCTTCACGCACATAGATTATGTTTTCTATTACATGCCGGTCAAACTTAATCTTTCCTTTTTCGGTTTTAGTGCTTTTTACAATAATGCTAACGCCGTCGAAGTAGAATTTATCTAAATTGCCAACAATGTAATCCTCATATGTTCGCAATATTTTAAAATTGGTTTCATAGATTTGATCAGATATAAGGCTTATTCGCAAATTGTAATAACCGTCATGAATATCGTCTGTTTCCAATTTATCTACCAATCCGCAATTAAACGTGTTAGTTACGTTTTTATCTTCGAACTCTAATGAAAAACGTGCATTGTTGGGGCCAATAAAGCTATTGCCGAAATCTACAGATAGTATTTTTTCATCGAAGAAAATAAAAGGTTCACCTATCATTTCAGCATCAAAATCAATTTGAGTCAAACAATAATTTTTTTTAGATATTTGTAGTTGTATATTTACTTTAGAAAAGCTTCTGTTCGAAGATATTTGAGTTAGCATCGAACCGAGAAGGAATTTATTATTATCATGTGCGGATTGTTGAAGCTTTTCACCGCCAATAGTAATATCAATATCAATGTTGCTTTGATTGTCAATCTCAATTATAGAACCGCTATGAATGGATTCATGCCATAAGGGTTTTCGCCTGCATACAGAAAGCCATTCACCGTCATCGATACGCCAATGCAGATATGAAACTTTTACCATTAAAAGTGCATCTTCTACAGCTACCTTAAATTCATCAATAGAAGCGTCTACACGAGTTGCCGACAAAATTTCCCCATAATAATTTATTGACAAACTTCCTACGTCGTTATCAAAATAATAATCTTTATCAAAATTTATATGCAATTGTGGATTTATATAGTAGTTTATTCGATGCAGAGGTTTTTTTAGAGCAGTTATTTCGCTTATAACTAACTTATGAAACCCGATTCCGTTAGCTTGTATGGCAGAAAGGTCAATAGTAATTTCATTTCCTTCAACTTTTTGAATTAACAAGTTCATGGGCGTAGGTTTTTCATTATGAATGACCACTAATTTGCTGGTATCATATTCCACCAATATCATTTTGCAATTGCCGACTTTATAGTAAATGTCATACTCATCCTCGTTCAAAATCATAGTCGAATAAGGAACAGGATTATATCCTAAATTAAATCTGGAATTGTGAATTTCTGTATTGAAAAAAACTGTTTTAGATTTGTAAGAAATATAATCGTCTTCAAGAGCATCTAAAACTGCGAAACCTTTTGGTCCTGAAATATTCCGTATATTGGTATAATCGATTATTTGTAGATTGTATGGATAGAATAGGAAATATTGTCCAGGCTTACAGCTTGATTTAATCTCGCGAGTTGACTTGAATAAAACATAATCCCTGAAAAGCTTTTCTTTTGAATCGTAGACTTCGATGCCGTCTATTTCCATCGTAATACGGAGGTCAATTTGATCTTCAAATTCTTCTGCATAAGAAGTTAATGAAATATCGATTTTTTTAATTTTTCTACGAATATCTTTTCCAACAACATTATATTCAAAGTCATCGATAGGAATGGAATTGCGATATAGGTGAACTTTTACTTCGCACTTATCTTCATTAAAGATACGGATTTCGGGAATAAACACACATACTTGATTATCTTCATTTAGTTCGTATCCTGCATATATTTTTGTTAAATCTGTTATGACTTGTTCCTTGCATTGAGAACGTCGACGTCCCTTATTGACGTGTTCTATAGCAAAAAGTTTGGTTACTATAGAATTACATATGTCAGAATAATAGTTATTTTCCGCTTGTTGTCCATTGAAATATATACTATCGAATTCCCGAATTGTCCTGTCAATGATTTTAGCTACCTGCTCGGGACATTGACTACACGCATATTTCATAGCTGCTCGGATAGAGTATGTTTTACCATCAAAGCTCACATCATCATCAAGTGTATTTTCATTTCCAGCAAACTTACGGGCAAGCATCTTCGCTATTTGTAAATACATATCATTTTGAGGCTGATATGAAAAATCTAAAACATCTTCATCAATGAATAAATCCCATAGTAACTTAATGAATGCTTCTACCGAAATAGCAGGGGCAAAAGCATTCAGAAGAAATATTTCTCGAAACATTCTTTTCCCACCTTTCGATATAAAGATGGTTTTGTTGTATTTCTTTAGAACAACCTCAAATTCATTATAAAACCTAGTAGGACTGATACTGGGGTCATCAAATACCTCACTGAAAATTTTAACCCAAAACCGTCCCTCATCACCTTCGCCCCATTTTCTAGCCACATTAACGATGGTTACTATTAATAGTTCAATCTGAGAATTTGTGTATGTCTTTGACCAACTTTGGTTAACACTTTTATAAAAAATTTGACACTCTTGGCACATAGACTTAATTTCGTCTGAATCAAAATAAACATCTCCAATAAAGTCGCTATTTAATGCCTTAATAATTTTATCTTGAAGTAATGACATTCTAAATTCCCCCCCCATTGAGCAATTAGCGCATAAGATTTTAATGTTTCATATTTATAGATAATATCCCAATAAAAAATCTATTGCATTTATAGTGGTTACCCCGTCGTGGTCTTTTGTGAAAAAATCATCCAAAGTAATAATGTATTTAGGGTAGTTATCTTTGATTTCACTAAAAACAGCCAACTCTTGTTTAAGCTTATCATCACTTAAAACGGTTACGGCAACCTGAATGTATTTTAAACTGTCATCATCGCCTTTTACAATAAAATCCACTTCCTTGTCATCAACCTTGCCTGTAGCTATTTTATAACGCCTGCGTTTAAGTTCAAAAAACACGAGATTTTCCAGTAGTTGCGAAAGCTCTACGGTTTTATTGTTAAGAATATAATATTTGAATCCGAAATCGGTAACATAATATTTATTTATCAGTTTCAAATACTCTTTGCCTACAACGTCATAGCGATCCGCCTTATAAATAAAATAACAATCTTGCAAAGTATCAAAATAACTTGCAACAGTATTGTAGGCAACTCGTGTTCCATTGCTGTTTAGGGTATCGGTGATTTTCTTTGCTGAGCTAAGGCAGCCGATATTATAAACGATATAGCTCAATATATTTTCAACAATTTGCCTCGTTGCGGCAGAGTTGCGCTTTAAAACATCTTTTTCAAGTATGGTTTTGTAAACGCCTTGAATATATTCCCTTTGTGCAGACGAGCCGTTGTCAAACATATAAGAGCCGGGCATTGCGCCGTAGGTTATATACTCCATAAACAAATCACGTTTATTTTTGTTGCCGTCATTATAGTGGTCGTAATACTCTTTGAAAGAAATAGGCAGTACATTTATTTCTACATAACGTCCGGTTAAAAAGGTCGCTATTTCGGAAGATAAAAATTTTGCGTTAGAACCGGTCAAATAAACGTCTATATCATCCTTAACAAAAAGACTGTTTACAACTTCTTCAAAATTTGCCACTCTTTGTATTTCATCCAAAAATACATAGAGTTTCTTCCCATTACGCTTTGAAATAATATAATTGTATAATGCGTGTTTATCTAAAAACGCTTCATTTTCCATTTCCTCAAAGTTTATAGAAACAATTTGCGAATCACTGACGCCTTTCTTTTTTAATTCTTTAATATATAAAATAAATATGGTTGACTTTCCCGCGCGCCTTAACCCGGTCAAAACCTTGATTATTTTCTTATCTTTATAGGTCAACAGCCAATCCACATATTCATTACGTTGTATTAATTGCATTATGTTACCTCTTTATTATGCTAATGTTATTATACATCAGTAAAATATAAAAGGCAATAGCAAAGTGAAAACTTTTTCAATAAATCAAAAAACTTTTCAAAATTGGGACAATGGTATCGCAAATATTCAATCGTTAACAATATTCGAATTTCGCACCAACCGCCCCGCCAGTGACAATCGCGTTTGAACTTACGTTTAAACGCGATTGTTTTTTACATATAATAAGTCACGGCGACTGTACATATTAGTAGCGGAGTTGCAGATATAGTGTGCCCGCTAGGCGAACCGTAAATAGAATGCGTTACTGCTACAATGCTCACCTTTCAAGTGCCATCGGGCTAGCCAGAAAAAAATACACTACAGTGGCATCTCTACGTTATCTGCACGATAATAAGCTAGTTTTCCATTCTGCCTTACCCCACATGCTACAGCTATTCCTTTTGTGCGGACTCGTCAATATGACTAGCTTCTGTTTCGTCCTTTGACTGCTCTATGCCGTTAGCCCACAATTCTTCTTTGTTTTTACCCGTTATCGTCTCGATATTATTAATCATCTCTTGTGGCAACTTGTCAAGATTACCGTCCGTCTTATAAGCGTCTATGCCTGCAATTACTGAGTCGAAACGCTTCTTGTTGACCTTATTGAAGCAAGCAAACACTAGACATATCAAGCAGAGAGCGATTGGTATTGCAATAAACATCCACTTGATTCCAAGAACTAAGCCTTCCGTTGCGTACTGATGTGGATCAAAGTCGATTGCAGAGCTCTTAATCATGTTATATGTATCTTTATCGAATCCCAACCCCTTCAGTCCTATACCCAACACGAGTACGGCTACGCCACTCGCAAACTTGCGTAAAAACGTAGTAACGCCACTATATATACCCTCATGACGTTTGCCGGTTACAATTTCGTCTATGTCGTAGATATCCGAAAGCATTGACCATGTTGAGAGATTACCCGCCGAGGAGCCCACCGCGATCAAGACAGAAAAAATGCATAGTACCCACAGCTGTGTGTCCGTGTAAACGAAGATGAATAGCAGTGACGTAATAATCCAAAGTGGCAAACCTATAAACAGTGGGAACACTTTGCCCTTCTTTTGTGCCAGTGCGCCGTTCACCAGCATAAAAATCACTTGAAACACCAACAGTATTCCGACCAATACCTCATAATATTGATATTTTAATATTACCAAATCAACGTAAAAAACAAATATAGCCAACACCAAATCGACAGCAATTTGGAAACTTAAAAATATTCCCAGAAAATTACAGTATGCTTTATTTTTGAATACCCCGAACCAATCCCTTAACGTTATTTTTTGCGGAGTCTCCAAGTTGGATTTCTCTTTAGTGCCCAAAAAGACGATTACCCAGGCAAGCGCAAAAAATACGCCTAATATCAGTGCCATAATGAGATAGCCGTTCTTTTGTGCCTCGCCGTTAACATTGCCACCTACAAGTTTGATTATTGCGCTCGGAAGCACAGCGCACAATAGCGAAGACGCACCCGAAATGACCATACGTACCGTCGTAAAGCTCGTCCTCTCATTATAGTCGGACGTTATATCGGATAATATTGCATTATAGGGCACCATAACAATTGTGAACGCCGTGCCGAACAACATGTATGCTAGCGTATGATAAATTGCCTTTCCCAGCTCACTCGAAATGCCAAATGAGTAGAAGAGCATCACGAAGGAAATGAATACTGGCAGTATACCTAATAAGAAGTATAACCTTCTTCTGCCGAATCTCGACCGTGTCTTGTCGGACAGTCTGCCGACAAGCGGATCGGTTACGGCATCCCATATTTTCCCAATAAAGATTATTACCGTGGCAGTTGCCACAGGTAATCCCTCGACTAGGGTAAGGAAATTCATATATAAGAGACTAAATACCAAAAATGCACCACCGCCGTACATATCACCGGCGCCGTATGAGAGCTTTGCTTTCAGTTTACCTAATTTAGAGTTGTTCATATTCAATCCTCGCTTTATTCTTATTTAATTTGAATCGTAACCCAGATTGTAAGAGATTGCCCGTCCCGCAACTATCATCTTGTCAATGACAGTCTTCAAATGCTCGTTTTTCATCCTTTGTGCCGTGCCGGAAATACCGAGGCTATATATGCATTTCCCATTACCGTTGAAGATGGGAACCGCTACGCAAACAACGTTGTTACTCACTTCGCGGTTATCGACGGCATAACCGCACTTGCGTATTGCTGCTGCCTCATTGCGCATCATATCTGCATTCCTTATCGTATTCTCCGTGTATATATCATAGCTTATCTCAGCCATCGTTTTTTCGCGCTCGTCATCTTCCATATAAGCCAAAATACACTTACCTACAGATGAGCAATGTAATGGTTCGACCTTGCCTATCTGTGCGTTTACAACAACACGCGAATCAACAAGCATTTGCTCGATGATTATGGCGCAATTATTGGAGAGCACAGCCAAGTGTGTAGATTCTTGCGTCTCTTCAGACAGCTTTTTCATATTTATGCGTGCGACGTTTATAACCAGTCTGCTCGAGTAGAAATGACTGGAAAGATTAAGTATTGCGGGACCTATCTTGTATTTATGCGTGTCAGGATTCTTCTCAACGAAGTTGGACTCCTTCAACGTTTCCATAATACGATAAGCCGTACTCTTATTCACTCCGATTGCCCTTGCAATGTCGGTAACCCTAGCGCTCACCCTTGTAGACAGAAACGATAGGGCATCTATACCCTTTTGCAGTGCCTTGCTCACTTAATGAACTCCTTAATAATGTATTGCTGTAGTACTTTGTCTTTACACTCACCTAAAATCGCCTGTTTGAATCTTACGCTTTTCATTGCTGTTTCAACCAGTTCTTTATCAATCGTAGATAATATCTCAATGAAACTCTTATGCGTTGCCTTAGATATTCCCATTAATGTTCTCCTTGACGCCTGCTGACTTGCCTTGCGAGATTCTGGATAGCCCTTTCCAAACTCTGCGCTCATAAGCTTTTCGAATACATACTCAAGATTGACGTCCCCAGCCCAACCGAAGCCTTTGTTCAGCGCAAGTGAAATACAGTTTCCTCCATTAATCTGACCGAACAAGAATGCGTCAAGTGGTTCTGTAATAAGTCCGCAAAAAACGTTTGGGTATTGCATTGCCGAAATCAAAAAGCCCTCGCCCGTCCCACAACCACCTATAACAAAGTCCACCGCGCCTAGATTAAGCAATATACCAGCCATAAGTCCGGTGTGGATATAGGTAAGCACAGGATAGCCCTCGCCCGTTTCCATTCCTACGTTAAAAATCTCATTTTCGGTTTTTGCAAGCGCATTTACAATGAATGAATTTTTGTCGCCTGCGGACACCTCACTGATAACCGCAATTTTCATCTGGTTTTCCTCCTAATAGCTGTTTTTGCACTTATTACTATGTCGTCAGCCGTTAATTTAAGCGTTTTCATTAAGTATTCTTGAGTACCGACCTCACCAAATCGGTCATGAACTCCCACTTTTTCGACGGGTACGAGGCAATTCGCCGTGACAATGTTATCCACTGCAGCACCCAAACCCCCAATAATATTATGATTTTCGCAGGTGACGATTGCGCGACATCTTTTTGCCGTTTTAACAATCAAAGGTGCGTCAATAGGCTTTATCGTGTGCATGTCGATTACGGTAGCCTCAATATTTTCCTGTCTCAGCTTCTCAGCAGCGACAAGGGCTTCATATACCATAATACCCGAAGCAATCAAAGCAACGTCGTTCCCAAGGCGCAACACGTTTCCCTTTCCTATCTCAAACAGTGAGTTTTCGTCATAAATCTTCATAACCTTTTTTCGACATGTCCGAATATAGAAGTTGCCGTAGGTTCTTGCGACATATGGTACAAGTGTACTGAACATTGTGCCGTCGGCAGGCTCCACAATAGTGTAATTCGGAATGGCGTTTACAAGTGCAATGTCTTCAAACGGCATATGTGTGCCACCGTTTGTTGTCGCCGTAACGCCTGCGTCACCACCCACAACCTTGATATTCAGTTTCTGGTACCCCGCAGATAGAAACAACTGGTCGTAAGCGCGACGCGTGATAAATGTGCCAAAAGCGTGCACGAAGGGTACGAAACCAACCGCCGAGAGTCCTGCAGAAAAACCAACTGCATGTGCTTCCATTATACCACAATTAACGCTTCTATCGGGGAATTGTTCAAAAAAACGTTTTGTCCCCATTGAATTACGCACATCTACTTCCACAGCAATTATTCTGTCGTCTTGCTCTGCAGAACGAATCAAGGCGTCGCAATAGTAGGCACGCATCTCTTTCGTATCAAGACTGATTCTTGAAGCAAGTTTTACCATAATGCCTCCTTAACCTTGCGATCGATTTCCGCTCTAGCGGACTCAGCCATCTCCTCATTTATCACCATATAGTGATTAAAGCCACTTGTTTCGGCAAAATTGCATCCATGTCCTTTCTCGGTATTAAGAATAAGCGCATAAGGTTTTTCCTGACGATTTACAGTAAGTGCGTCAAATATCTCTGCGGTGTTGTGTCCATCTACCTCTTGAGTGCAAAAACCGAATGCGGAGAACTTATCAAGTAATGAGAACGGTTTACAGATATCCTCAGTATAGCCGTCAAGCTGCCGTTTATTATTGTCGACTAGTAGTACGATGTTGTGCATACAGCGATGGGCTATGAACTGCACCGCTTCCCAATTCTGACCCTCCTGTAGCTCACCATCGCCGACTATGCAGTATACCGTACTCTTAAGTCCTTTAATTTGGTTGGCGTATGCCACACCGCAGGCAACTGACAGCCCTTGTCCGAGCGAGCCCGTACTAATATCAATTCCAACGGTTTTGAGCCTGTCGCAATGGCTGGGCAAGGTAGTTCCACCCTGATTTAATGTTGACATAAGTTCTATATCAAAGAACCCTTTATACGCAAGCGTCGCATATAGCGCAGGTCCACAGTGTCCTTTACTCAAAACAAGCCAATCTCTACATTCTACATATGGGTTGTGCGGGTCATCTCTCATAACACCGCCATATAGAACAGCAAGTAAGTCGCATATCGACATGCTCCCGCCTATGTGACCATAACCGGCGGCAGCCATAGCATCGATTGTCAGCTTGCGAATTTCTGCTGCATCGATAATCAATTGTCTGTTTAATTCTTCTTTCATTTTCCGAACAGCAGTTTAAGAAAACCTTTCTTTTTCGGTACTGCCTTATCCTCGTATCTGTCAAGGTAAATAGTTTCGCCCTTATTTGACGACTCAATAGCCGCAAGCGCGAATCTCAGCACCTCTCTTCCACACTCACCAGATAATATGGGTTCCGCACCATGAAGGACGGCGTCGATAAAGTTGTGCGTACTGTTTATGAAGGAATCCTGCCAATCATTGGCTTCCACCCAAAACTCCGTGACCTTACCGTCCCTGTACATAATGACCGGAGCAACCTCCGGTAGCAGAGTTGCGGTGCATCTAGTCAGCCACAACACGCCACGTGAACCCGTAATTTCCATTCGCTCGTCGCAAGTATAATACTTAGATTCAATATACATTTCACTCGACGACGTTATATCCCATACGCCATATAATTTTTTATCCGCATATTTCCACATTACAACTGCGGGACAATCCTGCGTAATACCACCCACTACCGTCGTTTCATCTATCCATGCGTTCACCTTTTCTACTGCGCCGAACAGGTCGTAAAACAGCGAAAACTTGTGATATCCATCGTCAAATATCAGTGGTCCACCACCCGATAACGTATCATTGAGTCGCCACACCCAACTGAGTGGGTCAACACGCCAACCCGTTTGAGGGAGCTCTTTAGCACTATCGACACCCCTTGCTCTAAGCTTGACGCCGGGAGTATTGATGGAGTTTAACGCAGAGTTGTTCATTTTGTAACGTATTCCCTGAACCTTGCCGATTTCACCATTTCTAATGAGCTCTTTAAGCTTGATGTAAGGCGGATAGTGCACGAAGTTCTCTGACACCTTCAGGATGACGCCGTTTTCCTTCGCGGCGGCAATCATTCTGTCGCACTCTTCAATATTCATTGCCATCGGCTTCTGTACAGCTACATGCTTCTTCGCTTTGAGCGCTGTAATCGCCATTTCTGCATGCAGATTGTGGGGTACGAGTAACTCAATTCCTACAACGTCCTTGTCATCGAGTAATTCCTCATAACTGTCATAAACCTTATTGATACCATGTTTATTAGCAAATGCAACGGCGACTGACTTCTTCTTGTCATATACTCCGTAGAGCTCGGCGTCCTCCCTGTCTTTATAGCCGGCAACGTGGACCGTTGCAATTCTACCGCAACCTACAAGTACGAATTTTGCTTTGTTATTCATCTGCCCCTCCTTTTCTAACTATATAGTACCGTCCCATGTTGTAATCATTGTAGACTTCTTTTCGTCTTCGTCAAACCATCGTGTCGTAACAACTTTAGCCTCTGTATAGAACTTGTAGCCGTCCTTTCCCAGTACATGATTGTCTCCGAAAAAACTCAGCTTGTGACCGTTAAAGGGGAACATGCCGACAGGCACGGGGATTCCGACATTTACACCCACCATGCCACCGTCCGTGCGACGAACAAACTCGCGTGCGTAATAACCGTTCTGCGTAAAAATTATACTGCCGTTAGCGTACGGGTTAGCATTCATCACGTTGATCCCCTCTCCAAACGAATCGACTCTTTTTATGCACAATACAGGTCCGAATATCTCCTCGCGCCCGATACTCATATCCTCGCTAACCTCATCGAAAATTGTAGGTCCAATGTAGAAGCCGTTTTCGTAATTTTTGACTGCTACATTTCTGCCGTCAAGCACGAGTTTAGCTCCCTCGTTAATGCCTTTTTGAATCCAGTCACGAACAGATTTTTCCCTTTCGGGAGTGGCAACGGGCCCGAGTTTCGTGTCCACTATATATGCAGGTCCCACTTTTAACGCTTTTGCCTGCGCGACGATCTCAGCAACAAGGTTATTTGCGATACTCCTTTCAACTACGACAACCGGCAGTGCCATGCACCTCTCGCCTGCACAGCCAAATGCGGAGTTGATTATACCGGCGGCAACTCTTTTGACAGGTGCGTCGGCAAGCACAAGCGCATGATTCTTAGCTTGACACAGTGCCTGAACTCTTTTTCCAGCGGTGGTAGCGGTACCGTACACTTTTAAGCCAACTTTCGTACTGCCCACAAAAGTGACGCCCTTAACGTCTGGGTGTGTTATTAGATTTTCGGACTCTGCGTTATCGCAAGTTATGACGTTTATTACGCCGTCTGGCATGCCTGCTTCTTTATACAGACCAGCGATTTTTAGTGCACTCTGTGGCGTAGGCATTGCCGCTTTCAAAACGATTGTGTTCCCACAAGCCACACAGATAGGCGCCATCCACCCAAACGGTATCATTGCGGGAAAATTGAATGGTACAATTCCTACGAATACGCCCAGCGGTTCGCGGTAAGATACGACATCGTATCCAGAGGATGCATCTGACAAACTTTCGCCCATCATAAGGCTCGGTGCGGCAATAGCCTGCTCCGTTCCCTCCTGTGCCTTCAGCACGTCTCCCCTTGCCTCCTCTAGGTTCTTACCGTTTTCATATGCGACAAGTTTGGTGAGTTCGTCCATATCGCGTAACAACAGCTCCCGCACTTTATACAGAATCTGCACCCTTTTAATCACAGGGGTTGCCGACCAAGCGGGAAATGCTTTTTTTGCATTACTCACGGCAAGCATTACTTCTTCGTGGGTGCAACATGGTACCTTTGCAATAATCTCTCCCGTTGAGGGATTGTAAGCGTCTGTGTAGATTGCCGTTCTGCTTTCTATATATTCATTGTTGGTAAAAAATCTTAGTTTTTCCATTTCCTTTCTATAATGTCTCCTCATTTATACTTTCAAGATATATTTTGCGCTTTTCCGCCATATATGCTGGGATAGGTACGTCCCACCAACCGAAGGTTTTTCCTCCGGTATATGGATACTCACGCGTAACACATACCTCAATAAACGCAGGACGGCAATTATGTACTGCCGACATAAGCGCGGTTTTGAGTTCGTCCTCGGTGTCCACTCTGTACCCGTCAATGTCAAATGAACGAGCAATTTGGCAAAAATCGGGCGAATATACATTGCCGTCCTTCGTGAAATCATTGCCATAAGCGGCAGATTCGCCAAGTACGTCCAACTGTAAATCCTTGATAGCCATCCACCCGTTGTTGTTTGCCATAACCACAATCAGCGGAATATTGTACTGCGCCATCGTTGAGAGTTCTTGCATAATCATCATGAAGTCGCCGTCTCCCATTAGGGAAATCACGGTTCTATCCGGACAGGCAAGTTTGGCACCCATACCTGCAGGCATCGCCCAACCCATTGTGGAGAAACCACCCGTCGTGAGGTTACAGTAAGGCTGTTTGTATACATACTCCTGGAACAATTGTGCCTGGGTGTTTCCGGACGAAGTGGCAATCACAGTATCGTCGGGCAGAATCTCGTTCATTATGCCAATAAGTTGTGATATGGTCATTTTATTATGACTAACCTTACGAATGTCCCTTAGATAATCAAACCAACTTTTTCTCAGCGCCTTAATTTCGTTTACATATTCAATCTTTGGCGTAAACTCTGCCGAGTATTCGATTAACATATCTAGAGCAGATTTTACGTCCGCAATAATTCCAACGTTAACTTGATAGTTCTTGCCGATTTCTCCAGCGTCTATATCGACCTGAATTAGTTTTGTGTCAGGGAAATTGAATGCTTTGCCCTTGCGATACGAACAGCACGTCTCATCTGCAAACCTTGTGCCGAGTGCTAATATCACGTCGGCTTGTCTTGCGATTTCCACCCCGATAGCGGTTCCCTTGCTTCCCGTGTGAAAACAGTATTGGTCGAAGTCTTCGCTCACAGCGCCCTTTGCCGCCAAAGTCGTGATGACCCCTGCTCCCCAAGCTTTTGCAAGCGCAATAATTTGGTCACTGACCTTTGCCCTGAGTGCACCGCCACCGCACAGTATGACTGGGCGCTTTGCCGTTTTCATGAGCTCAACAGCCTTTCGTATGTATTCGCCGTCTGCGCTCGGAAGAGACTCTGCACTGTAAGCTTTTGAAACAACTATATCACAATCACAAGCATCAGCCTGAACATCCATCGGTAAAGTTACCACACATGGTCCGCTTCTGCCGGTCGTCATCTGACTAAATGCACGATGCATTATTTTGGGTAGCTGTCTTACGTTTTCTGCACGCCAGCAGCGCTTAGAAAGAGGTTCTAATGCACGAATGATATTACTGTCAGCATAGCGCTCTATCTCCTGTAAGACACCCACTCCCTTCATATGTGTGTGAGTGTCACCGCACAGTTGCAAAAACGCGGTACTGTCGGCGTATGCAGTGCCTAGACCGATTGTCGTATTAAGTGTGCCGGGTCCGATTGAAGAAAAGGTGACAAGCGGTTTTCCGCTCATTCGATAGTAGCCGTCTGCGATTGCTGTCGCTGCTTGTTCATGCTTGACCTGTATGTATTTAATGTTTCCTTTCTCCTCTTCTTTTCTTAATGCGTCGAAAAAGCAAAGGATACCGTGTCCTGGAATGCCCAACACATATGGAACCTTTTCTTCGACCAGTTGCTTTACTACAATTTCCCCACCTGTAAGTTTCATAAACGCCCTCCGGGTTTGTTTTAGTTCTCTTTATATTTTTTATTCTAGCATATAAAACTAATATTTCAACAAAAAAACGAAAATTTGTTGCATAGCGTGAAACAGATTTACAAATTGTCATACGCATTGCACTTGTTGCCTGTTTAATTATGTAATTTATTGCTTTATAATTGAACTGTCTAATATAACTAAGGAGCAATCATTACGCTATTAGGCAATTCATTCGAGTGCACGTTCAATGTTGTGATTTATGAGCTTATGACAGTAGAATAGTTAATATAATATCTCAAGTTTAGCGTTTCTCACATTATCACACATGCGTAAGGTGCTTATATGTGCAATAGAATTACCCTAAGATTGTATAACTTTCTTTATTATAAGCGTTCACAGCGCAGCTCAACATACATCTTAGGTATACCCCAAGTAAGGTCAAAACCGAATAAGCATACTCGAACCGAGTTCTTCGTTTATTGATATAATCCCAATTTAAGGTTCATATATTAAACTTGTTCCGTGTGTAGAAATAGAATACATTCTGGGCTATAATTAAGCGCATATTGATTACGCTTATAGATATGTGATTAATCGCATTTAGTGTTGTACGAGCGTTTATGCTATGTGGTATTCCCACATTTCATTCGTTAGATATAGGTTTATCCTAGTGGTGACAAAAAACATATATAATAAGCAACGTATACTTATATCCACATTAACGCGTTGCATACATAGCTATGGTGTTGTACGAGCGTTTATGCTATGTGGTATTCCCACATTTCATTCGTTAGATATAGGTTTATCCTAGTGGTGACAAAAAACATATATAATAAGCAACGTATACTTATATCCACATTAACGCGTTGCATACATAGCTATGGTGTTGTACGAGCGTTTATGCTATGTGGTATTCCTGCATGTTATCCGTTAAATATGTGTTATTATTAACAGTGACAAAATAACCGTATACGAAATAAGCAACGAATAATTATCAACACAGTTAATAAATGCCTCTGCCCGTATGTATATATGTATATATTAATGCTGTGCGTTCAGTATGTCACTCATTAATCGTAGTATTGCGCAGTCGCTTGATATCGTAGTTATGTTATGTATTACATTCTATTGTTATTACCGAGCGCTAATGGCATATACTGGTTACCTCCATTATACTAACGCCATTATCCTTAAGATGGTTTATGGTAATGATGTAGTACGTTATTAACATTACACAATAATGTTAATTGCATGATTGCTAACGACGGACATATTGTGGTATAATGATGTTAAAATGAAGTTCAATACAGATTATAAGTCTAAAGAATACTATGATGGTATATATGCCACCATTGACGAGCAGAATGCTTCCCATAAGTTGTTTATGGAAGCCGTTTCGTTATACGTGGCAAAGAAGCGAAAAGAAGCGCTTGAACTGTTCATACAGTCTGCTAACCTCGGGCATCGGGAGGCTTTCCTATATATTGGCATCATGTACGTAATGGGCATATATCTGCCTAAAGACATTAAGACAGGATTAGAGTATATTAAGCACTCTGCAAGGCAGTATTCTCCGTATGCTTGCGTGGAGTTGACATTACTATATGATGATGGCTATACTGCCATATCTGTAGATGAGGCTAGACACTTCTTAGAATTGCTGTCTAATTTCGACGAGAGCAATGAGGAACTAGGCGGATTATTCGTTCCCTATGCGCGCAAAAGGCTACTAGAAGGGTTCGATAAGACTCCCTATCAATTAGCAGAAGAGGATGTTGAGCAGGGTAATATCGATGCTCTCTTCTCCCTATACACCATGTATAAGAACAATGACCAGAATGATATTGCCCTTAACTACTTGAAACTGGCGTATGATAATAAGCAAAAAGACGCATTGTTGCTAGTCGCTAAACAGATGATGAAAAAATCTAATGCAGATACTGGGACTATCAATAGGCTGGTTAGGATGGCAGTCAAGAGGGGCAACGGCGAGGCTATGATGATAATGGGGCAGAATGCATATGACACGGCTATGAAGCAAGCAGAACGTGCAGTGGGCAGTCAGAAGATAGCATTGCAGGAAAAAGCCGTTAAGAGCAGACTAAAGTGGTTTCTAATGGCGGGGGGAACGGATTATAAGCCAGTAATGAAAATACTCGCTGATGAGTTCTTCGACATGGCTACTAGTGATAATAATAAGGACTCGTATAGAAAAGCGTACGAATGGTATCTGCGTGGGTATCGTAACGGAGATAAAGCATGTCTTGAACGACTGGCTTATTGTTGTCTAAATGGTATTGGTACATAACAGGAATTGAAACAAGCCCAGATATACTACGTTCTGTCTGCTAACTCACACTCTATTGATGGCGAAATATAGGTTCATTAGTTACAGGCTGGTACCAATTATGAGGGCAACATTATTGTTCTTCAACCACACTTGTTGTTATATACAGAGTATAAACGATTAATCAGGGATAATTGATGTGTTCTATTGTGCCACAGTTGTACTTGCTATTCGCACATCAAATAACAGAATAAATAAGAACAGACATTAATTAAATCGATGTCTGTTCTTCGTTACTGTTCGCACACTACGTGCCTTATCTATATGTTGGTCTGTTATTACTTCATCATTTGGCTTGCTAGCATTTGACACAGATGACATGCGCCACTAAACCCAACCAATGGTTTATCGTATGGGCTAATCATCTTATATGATTGAATTGGGTTATCTATCTGTAATCTATCATCTCTGCCCAGTATTCTCAATACTGGGTCACTGCTCAGTATAACTCCATTAAACTCTCTATTAGAATCGATGTAGTTGTCATAGGTGCAATAAGGAATGTTGCTATCTGGTAAATCGCAGTACGCCTCGGCTTGAGCGTTCAACTCATTAACCAAGAACTCATTTATGCCATAAGCTACATCGTATTTAGCATATATACTGATTTTGCTTCCCTGAAACTTAACTATATTGCGCATTTGAGCAAATATGTTAGTGTATCTCTTCTCCTCGCTTCTTAAGAACTCATCATTCGCTTTAACATTCAACCTCTTGCGCAAGTCCTCAATGGCGTTTACTGTGCCCTCGAACCCGTATGGGCGAAAATAGAAGTAGGGCATATTATACTCTTGTTTCAGGTATTCTGCAGTCTTGGTAGCCTCCTTGCTAGTGACTAGATTGTATCTAGCGCGTGTTATTGACGCAAAATCGTCAAGGCTGTTCTCTTCATTATATACGAAATTGACTTTTTGCCCCAGTGCGTTTTCCATAATGCGAATAATCTCTGCTGTGTCAGGCTTATAGTTGAACTCATTTGCAAAATTGCCCAGAATGTTATAGGTGTTAGTCTTCCTCTTAGATTGTTTACAAAAAGTCTGGATAAGTTGTGCGCATGCCACACAGTTACCTTGATAATAGTCCTCTGCAAGTCCTACATCGAAGGAGATAATGGGTTTATTAAACTTAGCCGTTAAATCACGCGATACGCCCTTGAGGTCGAATCCTATAACGCTCGCTATTGCTGAGGGCATAATGAATATTGCGTCGAAATTGTATTCACTGATTAATTCCTCGACAGCCTGATATAATTTCTTGGTACTACCGAGCACGATGTCTGTTTCACTGATGTGCGTCATGAATGACTTAATGGGGGTGTCCTGACTGGTCAAGCGAGGAATATATCCGTAGTTATATAATCCGTGTCCCATTGTGCTGTAATCTATTACTGCACAGTTCTTGAGATTGATTAAGTTTTCGAATACCGCCATTCTGGAAGTAATGGGGGATACGTACTTTTCTATCGGCATATTACTTATTACCTCCGTTGTTGATGATATTGAGTATCTCGGTGCATAATCTAGCAGTCCTTTGACAACCGTATAGTTGCGATAATGCATAATCTAACTTGGACAGGTCTAATGCGAAGTCATACTTATATGTGTGGTTGCTTATTTGTTCAAGAGTGCTGGAATAACTGTTTACAATAGTTATTTCGTCTTGAACTGACGTTATTTGGTCATAACTGTTACTGTTAAAGTCATCTACGATCAGTAGCGAAGTTTTAATGCCCAGATTACTCAAAAACTTGGCTACCTCTACTCCCCAGCGACTCTTGACGGCAACGGATAGTTTGTTACATGCAAGTTGGTCTTCATAATGCTTGACTGTGTCACATATGGTAGTATCTATCCCTAGTTGTTCATAGTATGCACGATATTCAGCGCTCGTCTTGATATCTGTAAAGTCGTAGAAACGGCGATTGTTCCTTTCACAAAACTCGCTAACGCCCTTAAGATATTTTTTCTTGAGGACTACTTGGTCAGAATAACATAACATATTAGATAACTTGTCAAGTGATAATTTGTCGCCCAGACGTTCACCTTGTAGAGGCATATCTACATCTAATGTTGTCCATAGGGCCAGTCCATTCTTGATAGATTTTTTGGGTAACCTCTTGGCCAACAGAGAGTAGAAGTCATAGACACTGTCGCTGGGAGAAAACCCTATGAAATGGGGGACTGCCAGTAGGTAAACTCTATCAGAGCCATCCAGTCCGGACAGATAACTAGCGATATCTAGATTGGCAATGTTGGGTATACACGTAACGAGCACGAGTAGACTATCATCGTTATCAGCAAGCATTGACGTCACGCACTGGCGAATGGATTTCTCACAACCGAACACAAGGTCATTATCCAGTAAACGATAGGAGTAGTGCTTGCTACGATTGCCGAACGTGATTAGCTTGCTATAGAATGCACATTCGCCTATACCAACGACGAGAGTGTTCAGGTCGTCGAACATCTGCGCTTCTTCTAGCATATAGTCCATTGGACAATGGTTACCTATGTCCATAGCATAACTGCACAGAATGGCTTCTTTTTTGAGTTTTTTGGAATTGTATGTTTTAACAATTTTCATTTGCCTACACCAGTTGCTTGGCAAGTTGCATATACTTAGCCGTTAGTTCGCTATCGGGATAAGCATCAACGACTGTCTTGTGCTGATTCTCTGCAAGTTGAACCAATCCGCTTCGTGGTATGCAGTATGCAATCTTGCTCTGCATCTCATCACACGCCTTCTGTGTCAGTTGTTTCTCGTTCTCGACATTCTTCTCATTTAGAATTAACCCCTTAAGCATAGCATAGCCGTATTTGCCGAAGTTCTTGACTGCGTTGGCAATATTGGTTGCTGCGTACAGCGACATCATTTCGCCTGAGGTTACAATATATACTTCATCTGCAAACCCGTTCCTAATAGGCATGGCAAAACCACCGCACACCACATCGCCCAGTACATCATAGAGTATAAAATCAGGCTTATATACATCGTACGCATCTAGTTCTTGTAGTTGTTCGAATGCTACAATTATTCCCCTGCCTGCACAACCGGTGCCCGGGACGGGCCCACCTGCCTCAATACATATAACTCCATTATATGTAACCTTAACAATGTCGTCAAGAGTAAAGTTCTCCTTGTCCCTCATAGCATCCAACACGGTTGGTATTCGTTGTCCGTCATTGTGGTTGACGGTTGAGTCTGATTTAGGGTCACAACCTATCTGCATTACTCGGTAACCCATTCTGGTCAATGCTGAGGCTATGTTGGCTACAGTGGTTGATTTACCTATTCCACCTTTTCCATAAAACGCTATTTTTTTCACGACTTACTCCTTAATATCTCTAATCAGATCATATGTTACACATGTGTACTTGCCTGTATGCTCTTCTTTGATTATTTTTGCATCTATGTTGAAGCATTCACGCAGTATATCGTTAGTCATTACCTCTTCTGGACCACCGTACTTGACAACATGTCCATCCTTCATGGCTAATAGATAGTCGGAAAACCTAGAAGCGAGGTTCAAGTCGTGCAGAACCATTACTATGGTGCAATTCTGCTCTCTATTGAGGTCGGCAAGTAATTCGAGCACTTCAACCTGATGTGCTAAGTCCAGATATGTGGTGGGTTCGTCAAGTAGAATTGTACCTGTCTGCTGTGCCAGCGCCATAGCAATCCATACCTTCTGTCTCTGTCCACCCGAAAGACTACCTATCTCTCTATCTGCAAACTGCTCAAGGTGAGTTACCTGTAATGCCCACGATATGACCATCTTGTCCTCTGGACTCAGTCTGCCGAATCCTTTTTGATAAGGGAAACGGCCATAAGCCACCAGTTCTTCCACAGTGAGGCCAGATGGTGCAGTGGGGGTCTGGGGAAGGATAGCCAATAACTTGGCTATATCTTTAGTTGACAACTCCTTCATATCAGTGTCATTGATTAGAACGGTTCCGCCCTTAGCCTTAAGTAGACGACTAATGGTTTTCAATACTGTAGATTTACCACAGCCGTTAGGTCCTATGATAGAAGTTATTTTGCCCTTATTCAATACGATATTAAGGTCGGGCACTACTATGAAGTTATTTTGCCCTTATTCAATACGATATTAAGGTCGGGCACTACTATATGGTCTTGATAACCAATTTTTAGATTTTGTGTTGTAATGCTATTCATAATTCTCCTATACCTTACTCAACAAATACAAGAAATAAGGAATGCTGATTATTGTAATGATTATGCCCACCGGCACACCGGTGAGGAATGCTATGTTGCGTGCTATTAAATTGCCCAGTAGAACTATACATGAGGCTATCATTGCAGAGACAGGTAAGACAATCTTGGCATTGCTACCAACCAGTTTACGAGTAATGTGCGGTGCAATCAAGCCAAGGAAGAAGAAGTTTCCTCCATAAGCAACAGTAGCAGACGATATTGCAACGCATGCTAATGATATGGTGGTAAACTCCTTGTTCATATTGACACCTATACCTGTTGCTATGTCGTAGCCTAGATTAATTGCGTTAAGTGTATTAGACTTATAGTAGGCGTAGGATATGAATATTGCCAGCCATACCAATAGAATTAAGCAGTATTTCCATTGCGTGCCCCATAGGTCGCCTGCCAACCATTTCTGAACGAAATCGATTTTGTTTTCCTCTAACGTCAGTGTGAGGAAAACTTGAGCCGAGCCATAAGCACCAGATACTGCAACGCCGGTCAGTACCAGTTTGGTAGGGCTAATTGTTGTTCCCTTATGCTTGCTTAACAAAAATATTATGCCTGCGCTTGTAACACCACCCATGAATGCTAGTATGGGTAGCATTAAATCGCTATAATCGTCTCCGAAGAACAGTATGACATAGATTATCATAAACAAACCTGAGCCACTGCTGATACCTAATGTGCCCGGACTTGCCATATCATTTCTAAGTATACTCTGCATAATCGCGCCCGATACGCCCATGCCTATGCCCACGAGCAAACAGAGTACAAGGCGTGGCAGTCGATAAGTAAATACGATAATATTTTCGAGTTTAGTTCCGAATCCAAACAATGTGGCGAATACTCTGCCCAGAGCCAGTTTTGTCGGCCCGAAGCAGATGCTGACCAGCAACAGCATTATTGCAAGTGCTGTAGATACGCTGAGCACAAGTATGCCCCTTTGTCTAGTTGTTAATTTTCTTTTTATCATTGACCGAATTCCCTCCTTTGTTTTCTAGAAACATAGATAAAGAAAGGAACGCCGATTATAGACAACAATATTCCTATAGGCATTTCGTATGGACTCATAATCAGTTTACCGATAAAGTCCACTAATACCACGAAAGATCCACCTAGTAATGCCGAAGTAGGCAATACCAGACGATAGTCTGTCCCCACCAACATACGTGCAATGTGCGGTACCATCAGCCCTATGTAGGATACCGGACCAATAATGATAACAGCCATGGCAGTTAGTAGTAAGACCACAATTGTGTTTAATGTCTTAATTAATTTAACATTTATGCCTAGCCCTGTTGCGACGTCATCGCCTAGATTCATCACAGTAAGACTGCGAGACATTAGTAACGAGATAACTACGCCCACAACGTATACTGGAAGGCACAGTTTAACATCCATCCAGTTAACGGTTGAAGTTGTACCTGCCATGTAGAGGGCAAGTTCTCTGCTCATGTCGAACTTGAGCACGAGCGCACTGGATAATGAGGAGAACAACATAGACACCGACATACCTGATAATACAAGACGTTCAGGCGTCATACCTTTTTTGCTCGCCGCAGCGATAAAATAGGTTAGAAAAGTTGCCACTCCTGCACCGATACAAGATAATCCAATAGATTCTAATTTTCCTAGTCCAGGAACGAATACCAACATAATGGTCATGGCAAAGATTGCGCCACCAGATATACCCATCAAGCCACTATCTGCCATGGGGTTCTTAGTACTACCTTGCATGATTGCACCTGTAAGTGCAAGTGAACTGCCAACCATAATGTTGGCGATAAGCCTCGGTAATCTCAATCCAATAATTATAATGTGATTCTGGTCAGTAGGATCATAATGAAGGAAGGCATCGCAAATGGTCTTCATATCAATACTCTTTGCGCCAAAAATCACAAACAGGACACTGACGATCAGTAGGAGTATGCCTCCACCGACCATCAGTATCATAAATTTTTGGAGATTGTTTTTCTTAATCTTTACTTGCATATTTTCCTTAGTTGTGATTTAGATTTATCACAATGACAAAAAAAACTTGTCTGTTTGCGTTTACAATTGTTACATTGATTAATCTGCAAAAGCTAGCTCTAGTGCGTTAACCAGATATGTGTATTGAGTTTCAATATAGATTGCATCTGCAGACACATACAGCATCATATCGAGCAATCCAACACGCCCTGCCTGTACGGCTTCAAGTGATTGCCATACTTCGTTCTCGGCTAAGTCGCTTGGAATAGCATCCATCAGTAGGTAAATGTAGTCGCCACAATAGTCTGGCAGGAACTCATTGGAAATTGAGAAGAAGAATCCACCCTCATCAAATACATCTTGAACAGGTTGTGGTACCCTTACACATAGTTGATTGTACAGAATTGTGTTGAAGAAGTAGTAGTTGCCGATGAGTATCTCAAGTCCATTGTAGTAACTGAATACATTGACCTCTTTGTCGGCAATGTTAAGTGAATTGTACTTAGCCTTAGCAGATGCAATTGCATTGTTGATACTGTTGATGGCGTCAGTAGCTTTTGTTTCGATGTCGAACAGTTCACCAAGATAATTCAATCTTTCGGCATAGTCTGTAGTCTCTGACTTGATTGGTACGACAGGAGCAATAACCGATAGTTTAGCAATGTTCTCTGCGCTCATCTACTCATAAACCAGAATCAGGTCGGGGTCGTATGACAGGATTTCCTCCTCGTCAAACGGCTGAGTATTGACTAGTTCTTCGCAACCTTCGAATGCAAATCCCATCTCTTCATTACGGTAGAAGTTCATAAAAGCAACTGGTTTAATGTCCAACATCCACAGGTCGCCTAGTCCTGTTAGCGCAACAATTCTCTGTGGCTTAACTGGGATGGTAACTTCTTCATCATTGAGAGTTGTAATTGTCTTGGTCCTTACCCTAGTACCGTTCGTATTACCATCGCAACCAGCAAAGGTAGCAAGGCAACCACACATCATAACTATGGCAAGAAGTAGCGCTAGTAGTTTGTTAATTTTCATTGTTTGGCCTACTAGTATTTCATTGTATTAACGTCAACATACACAATATATAGTGTTTATTTTGTTGCGTTTATTATAATCATCAATAATTGGGTACAAAAAAAACAGAATGCACGCTAAGGCGATATCTGTTGAAATAGAGGTGGCAATCAAAACAAACTACCATAAAAGATAATTTGATTTTACCATGTATAAACCTTTGTCAATACCTTTTTGGAAAAAAAGCAATTTTTTGTCTTTTTTTGGCCTAAGTGAGGTCAAAATCGGTGCAAATTAGCTCTTTTTTGACCATAACAGGTATGATTAACAGCTATTAAAGACTCAATCTGTGTGTATCATGTCCGTAGTGACTCGTTATTGGTTATACATTTTTGCTATCAATTCATCGATACTGATAATTATTAAGAACAGATTCAATCTACAAATACGAATGTTAATGTTGCTTGGTATTGTTATTGAACCAATAATACACGCAATATGTTACGTTCAATAATAATTTTTATGTTACATAAATGCAGTATAATGACTATTATGTGACGTATTACTCCACAGCACTACGAAAAAAATCTTGTTATCAGTTGGTATATCGATTTAGTTGGTGTTATAATATCAATATAATGGTAACTACCTTGTATTGAATAGGGATGTATTGTACTGATATTGCTCTTAATAGCGTGACAGTTTATCAGCAAATTAAGTGGAGATTGTAAATTGATTGTATGAGCACATTAAGATAAATTATGCAAAAATACAACGGATGTCTGTAGAGCTAACTAGAAAAGATATATTGAGTGGCAACCTAACGCATGTTGCTAAAGATAGCAAGAAAAGTCGAGCGCATTTACTCTGCGCCTGTTATAATGTGTATTGTCAAGAGGTAATATAGTGACAGAGAAAATGATGGCAGTTCAACGAATGCAAGACTATATACAGTTGCATCTAACGGAAAAAATAACCTTATGTGATTTAGCCGATGTGGCGATGTACTCTCCTTTTTATTGCGCGCGAATATTCAAGGAAATGACAGGGTTTGCACCGGCAGATTATATAAGAAGACTACGCCTATCTCACTCGGCTCTTAAACTGCGTGATGAAACCTGTAAAGTAATTGACCTAGCGTACGAAGTCGGCTATGACAGTGTCGATGGGTATCAAAGAGCATTTAGAAACGAGTTCGGTTGTAATCCCAGTGAGTACGCTAAGGCGCCCATACCCATATCTCTGTTCATTACCTATGGCGTCAAGTTTAGAAATCTAGTTAAGGAGTATCAAGCAATGGAAAATGTATCAAGTGTGTTTATTCAAGTTATCGACAAGCCAGAGCGCAAAGTAATCATTAAGCGTGGTATCAAGGCAGATGAGTATTGGAGTTATTGCCAAGAAGTAGGTTGTGATGTGTGGGGATTGCTGACCAGTATGAAATCTCTCTGTGGCGAGCCCGTGTGCTTGTGGCTACCCGATAAGTACATTAAGCAGGGCACATCGCTGTATGTACAAGGTGTGGAAGTGGATGTTAACTATACTGGAGTAGTTCCGGAGGGATTCGACATCATAACTTTACCGTCAGCTAAATATCTAATGTTTCAAGGAGAGCCTTTCGAGGAAGAGGATTATTGTCAGGCTATAGGAGCCTTAAAGACTGCTATTGAGCGTTACGACCCGTCAGTAATAGGTTATGCCTGGGATGAACGCAATCCACGCATACAACTAGAACCTCGTGGTAAGAGGGGGTATATCGAACTGTTGGCAATACGCCCTCTATGACAACAATATGCCTACAGTGTGTTGAGTGACACATAAGCCGACAGGTAGATAAGAATGTTGGTATGTAGACAATAGTTTTCAAAAGTCGCTCGAATTAGATTGAGCGACTTTTGTATTATAGTAATAATCAATTCTGTTGAGTTGTGCGCCTATGGCAATAAGTACAATGTGACAGAGTCATTAGTACAAATAACCTGCTAATCGTCCTGCTTGTGTAGATACTATTATTGGTCGAACTTAAGTGTTAATTCTTGTTCTGATTTTCAGCATCTTTCTGGGCTTTTCTAGTTGCAACTCTTCTGCATATAGCGTTGAGTCCAACGGACGCTATACACACTATAGATATGACAATAAATATGGCCAGTATGCCTTTCCAGGATATATCTAGTGCCTTAAGTAGATTTTCCTTTATAGAAGGTGCAGGTTGTAACAAACAAATAAACTTATTCATACTATCCTCCTAACCCAGTACCAACTGAATGATTAGACCGCCAACTATCGCAGACGCAATTTGACCAGACACATTGGCACCTGCTGCGTGCATAAGCAAGTGATTGGTTGGGTCTTCCTTGATACCCATCTTCTGCACCACTCTTGCTGCCATAGGGAATGCGGATATGCCGGCGGCGCCAACCATGGGGTTAATCTTCTTTTTGCTGAATAGATTCATTATTTTGGCACACAGTACACCGAATATAGTGTCGAATACGAATGCGAATAATCCAAGTCCCATAATTAAGAGTGTTTCCAGTGTTACGAAACTCTCTGCCTTCATCTGTGCTGCTATGGTTATGCCCAGCAGTAATGTTATTAAGTTGGACAGAGTGTTCTTGGCAGTGTCAGACATGGTTTTGAGTACGCCACATTCGTTAATTAAGTTGCCAAACATTAAGAACCCAACAAGTGCAAGGGAGGCTGGAGCAATCAATCCAGCTATCAATGTAACGATAATGGGGAAAAGTATCTTGGTAGTTTTGCTTACCGTACCCACATCGTAATCCATACGGATTAAACGTTCTTTCTTGGTCGTTACACACTTAATTACAGCTGGTTGAATTATGGGCACCAGAGCCATATACGAGTATGCGACTACCACTATAGCGCCCAAATATTGACTATTCAACTGAGTTGCCACCAGTATAGATGTAGGGCCGTCCGCAGCGCCTATTATACCTGCAGACGATGCATCAAAAATGTTAAATCCACACAGCGTAGCTAATACTTTGGTGATGAATATTCCCAGTTGAGCCGCACCGCCTAGGAAAAATAACTTGGGGTTAGCAAGCAGTGGTCCAAAATCAATCATTGCGCCTATTCCGATAAAGAGTAGAATGGGTAGTGCCTCTGATGCCTCAATGCCCACCGAAAACATCCAATCTATAATTCCTTTGACTGTGCTACCGTCCGTTGCAAGAGAATCGATGACGTTAGACAGCGGAATGTTTACTAGTATTGCGCCGAATCCAATAGGTAGTAATAATGCAGGTTCTATCTCTTTCCTTATTGCTAGATAGATAAGCACTCCACCTATTAACCACATGATTACTTGTTGCCAAGTAACCTGTGTAATGCCCTGTATCAGGTATTCCATAGTATACTCCTTTGATAGTGATGTAATTGCGCTATTTGCTAATATAGGATATGCAGTGGCTTATGTCAAGGTATAATGCAAAAAAAACATTCTAGTTAAACAATGTTGTTAACACGCATCAACTTAGCATATCTAGGTAAACTCGGACAGTCCGCTGTACCTATCTACCCTATACAGTCTTGAAAATATTAGAGAAGGGTGAAGGCACTAACGCTGTAGAACCGTGCAATTTAGACAATATCAGACAATAGAGTGCCTTGATAGGATTGATAGGCACGAAAACCATAGGATTAACCTTCATAAGGTTGAACATCGCTGCGGCAGTCGATGCCAAACTGTTACACTTGTGGCTCAAAAAAACGTTTTTCTTGCCCAGTCTGTCTATTAGGCGTTGCCCGACTTCGTTAATAGCGCAGTCGCCCACAATGAGCACTTGACCCTCTATACTGTCTATCTCTGCGCTGTCGTGTCCTTTACCCATAACCATTGTCCACCCACCCTTGCCGTTATGGTCGTTATATAACACCTGCAACAATGTCAACGGATTGTTCTGGCAACCTTGCTTGCAACACCTCTCTTTGCCCATAATCACCTTGACATCTGGTGGATAACAGTCGTATAAGTCATAGGGATACCTAGTTGTGTACATAGATACGTCGCCATCTATTGATATGTCTTGTAGACCTGTAATGCCCTCCGAATAACCTCTCTCAACTGCTATTCTAAGGTGGGGAACATCATCTAGAGTAAGGCCGAAGATACTGGCGCCCACTATATCCGTTGCGACTACATTACTGCCCGCTATAAGTAATTTAAGTGGTAAGACTGCCTTGTCTGCCAGCGCAGTTACTGGGTAATGTCCGTATATAGTACCTTCAATACCCTCTATCAGCGTAAAGTCCGGCTTGATATATCCAAGCACGTCTACCAGTTTATATGCTAGATTATAGTTATGGTCCCACCCTCTTGCATTATGTGCAGGAAAAGCCCATTGGTTCTTAACCCCCAGCGTTACACCAGCCATGGAGTGCGTTTTGAGTTTGGGCAGACTAATATACAGGTTCTTATCCTTATTCTCGCACAGATTCTTGACGATAAACTTGGGCATGGGCAATGTAGTGTTAATATATCCGTCGGCGTTGTCATTAACTGATGGTCGTCCTCTAAACGTATAATCTACCGTCTTTTCTTCATCTAGGTATACAGGTGTGGCATCGGTGCGCTTACATACCTTGTCATAGCCGGTGATAGCATATACCAGACGAGTTGCGTTGCTCTGCGTTGAGTTCTCGAACAGGTATACTTTACTGGCACCATGCTCGTTCCAGTATTCAATTACTGCTTCGACCAGTTCCGGCCTAGTGTAGCAATATGGTTGACCGTCTATACCGTTGGGTTTAATGAACACTTCCTTACTTTGCTTAAGTAGTGCACTGCCACCTGCAGCGTCGAATATCTCGTAAACGGTTTTCTTAACCTCTTGTTTCATTTCCTCGCCTAGAGGCATAAACTTGGTCAAACTTTCCTGCTGGTATGGTGCGTCAATGTGTCGCACAATGACTGTTGCGTTATCCATAATGTATCTCCCCTGTGTTGATTGAAGACAGTGTGTGTTTGTTTAATTGATAGAATCGAATGATTGTTATAGTGAATATTGTATAAACACTGTCTATACGTAAATTATAGCCTGCAGTTAACTAGTTGTCAATAGGAGCACAGTTAGAAAATGTAGACATTAAACAATCTAACAAGTGCAACACTTATTACATAATGTAGAATACAAGTGGTAATATAGCTGCTATTGGT
The DNA here is from genome assembly GCA_028698585.1 of Clostridia bacterium. Lineage (GTDB taxonomy): Bacteria > Bacillota > Clostridia > Christensenellales > CAG-314 > STF1-98. Next base: position 40,595 of record JAQVWG010000005.1, read on the forward strand.
TATACTGGTTATAGGGCTATTAAGAGTCAATTGCAGATAACATAACTAATATTCAAATAAAAAGGGACAAGAGTTAATCTTGTCCTTTGTGAATTAACGATATATGGAACTAACGGTTAGCCCTTGGAACTCTTGGAATCGTTTCCATGACTGTTAGATACCTGTATTTTGCCGTTCTTACCATGAATTAAGAACTCTGTCTCTTGATTCTTGCTGATTTGACGGCCAATCTTAACTGCCTCTTCCTTGGTATCGGTGTGTTTGCTGGCTCTCTTGCCACCGCCTCGTTTAATATCCCAGCCTCCGTCAGGGTTGGGTACGATATGATGAGTATCTCTTGGCATTATCATCCGCCTCCCTTACTATAATCCATTGATATTATATAACGTAGTATATCATAAGTCAATAATCCTGCCTAATATTCTTGATACAGGCTTACTGTAAACGAGTATTATTTGACAAACATTTTGATTATTCTTGTGTTATTATGATCGGCATATCTAAATGGTAAATCCATTTTGCCCAGTCTCTGCACTATGCTCTTGTGGTGAGTGAACAAGTCATAACTAGCCTTGCCGTGATAACTGCCCATGCCGGATTGTCCCACTCCACCGAATGGCAGATATGGGGAGGACACATGTATTAAACTGTCGTTTACACAACCGCCACCGAACGGCACAGTACTGATTACCTGCCTAATATGGGTCTTGTCATTACTATAGATATACAGTGCAAGTGGGTGAGTGTTCACATCTATTATATTGTAGATATCGTCAAAGTTGTCGAATGTGATTATGGGTAGGATTGGGCCGAATATTTCTTCGCTCATACATTTGTCGTCAAGCGTTACATTGTCTAGTAGGGTAGGTTGTATTTTGAGCGCTGTGCTGTCGCATAGGCCACCATACACCACTTTACTGGCGTCTATCATTCTGTTCAACCTATCGAAGTGTTTAGCATTAACTATCTTGCCATAATTAGCGTTATCTAATGCGTTATCGCCATAGAAATGATTAATGTAGCCTTTCATTGACTCAATCAACCTATCCTTAACACCGCTATGAACAAGGCAGTAATCAGGCGCAACGCAAGTCTGTCCAGCGTTAATAAGTTTACCGAACATTATGCTCTTGGCTGATAAATCGATGTCTGCGCTACTATCAACTATACAAGGACTCTTGCCACCCAGCTCTAGAGTAACGGGAGTCAAGTATTGAACGGCTTTTTGCATAACCAGTTTGCCGACGTCTTTGCCACCGGTAAAGAATATATAGTCCCACTTACAGTCCAGTAACTGCGCATTGACATCTCTGCCACCGGTGGTTACTGCCACATAGTCGGGGGAGAAGCACGCAGTTAATAGTTGCCTTATTACATTACTCGTTGCAGGAGAGTAGTTGCTGGGCTTAATAACGGCAGTGTTGCCGGCAGATAATACACCCACCAACGGACAAAGCGTGAGCATCACAGGATAATTCCACGGACTCATAATCAGTACTCGCCCGTATGGTTCGGGAACGATATAACTTCTGGCTGTCATATATAACGGCGTGGGTACTCTCTTGACCTTAACCCACCGAGATAAATGCTTAAGTGAATAGTTAATCTCGCTAATTACTAGCCCTATCTCCGTCATATAACTGTCCTTGGCACTCTTGCCTAAATCTGTATATAATGCATTACACAATTCTGTTTCCCGTGCTAGCACCTCTTGTTTAAGCCTTAATAATGCTTGCTTGCGCCAAGAGATACTACGAGTAACGCCACTATTGAATAGTTTTGTCTGCATATCGATAATTGACTGATAATCCATATATTATCTCCTTGTTCAATCTATATCTGTTTATTGTATCATACTAACGATATTTGTCAACATAGAATTAGGCAACACCTATGCTAAGTATTGCCTTATACGTCTTGATTGTTGGTTAATAATCAGTTAGTGGTTACTTGTATAAATCGTCCTTAAGTACGCCTATGTAGGGTAAACCACGATATTTTTCGGCATAATCTAGGCCGTACCCAACAACAAACTCATCTGGTATCTCAAATCCTAGGTAGTCTATAATTATAGATACACTTCTGCGAGAGGGCTTGGACAACAGAGAGGCTATGCTGACACTCTGTGCACCACGAGTGTATAACAACTGCTGTACGTATTTCATCGTAATGCCCGTATCAATTATATCCTCTACCAGAATGATGTGTTTTCCGTTGACCGAAGTGCCAATATCCTTAAGAAAACGCACTTCACCGCTACTGCGCATACCCATGCCGTATGTAGATATATCTATGAAGTCCACCATAACTCCTAAGTCAATCTGTCTTATGAGGTCGGCAAAGAACAGATAGCACCCTTTAAGCACGCCCACCATTAGTACCTCTTTACCCTTGAAGTCCTTAGTAATCTGCTGTCCTATCTGTTTAACTCTCTCTTGTATCTGTGTTTCCGTAAGTAAAATCTTCTTTACATCATCGCAAGGCATACTCTACTCCTTCTTGTCTAGTGTCAACTTATATATATCGCTATTATTATCCGTCCTAATGCTGTCGCTTATCTCTACACCAACTATTGCCAGTATGTCCTGTCCGTGTGCTAGCAGTATCAGTTGATCACGCATATTAACTGGTATCTTCTTGTCAATCAAGTAATCCTTAAGTTTCTTGGTGCCACCACCGAACTTGGTGAACATATCTCCCTCGCGCCTAGTGCGAAAACAACTATCGCTAGGTACCTTAGCTATGTCGAACTGATGTCCAGTGCCCTGCTTGGATACAGCTATTATGCTGTTGCCAACCGCAACCTTGCCTATCCCGAATGCGACGCTATCACAATATAGTATTGCTTCTTGGCGCTTTTCGATAGTTACATCGTCATAGCCCCGTGTGGCAGTTAAACCGAATGGTAAATCTATGCTTTTGCTCACTTGCTTATTGGCAAGGCCAATTATATCCTCAATATGTTTAGCCTCTATATCTACGCAGTACCCTAGTTGTTGGAACATATCGAACAGGATTCGAGTGGATAATGAGCGAGCAAGTGTTAATAGTTTGACATCGAATGTAACGCCACCAGGAAAGAAAGTGGGCGGATTATTGACATAGATTACGCCTATTATGTTACGGAACATTTCCTCATCCTCGCCTAGGTGTCTGCCGAACTTGGCAATATTATCTAGTGCGTTAGGATTGACTTGAGTAAGGATTGGTAGTACCTGATGTCTGACGTAGTTACGCTTATATGACGTGTCGTCATTAGTATAATCGTGCGCATAGGGTACATTGTTATCTTGTGCATATTGTTCGATATCCTGTCTAGAAGTGAGTAATAGCGGTCGATATATATCATCTGCATAATAACTCATGCCCACACCACCTTTAACTCCACTCCCACGCAGTATGTGCATAAGTATGGTTTCTACTTGGTCGTTCTTGTTGTGTGCAAGGCACAACACTCTACCCCCTGCGAATTGTCGTAAAACATTCCTGCGCAGTATTCTGGCAGAAGTCTCTAAACTGAGTTTATTATCTCTTGCATGCGTAGGCACGTCAACTGTCAGTATAGTGCAGTCAACGCACAGTTTATCGCAATACTGCTTGACTAAATTGCAGTCGTGTAATGCATTGTCCCGTATTAGGTGATTGACCGTCGCTACGCAGAATGTACCCTCGTATTGCTTGGCGAACAAGTCCAGCATAACCATAGAATCTACACCACCTGACACTGCTAGTACCACGCTCTGCTTGTTGAGTTGACCATAATCCATTTCCATATTAGCGACAGTATAACACAGCGCATAAGTTTTTGACAATTATTTTGTTCTAAACTCTGCTTAATGCCTATTAAATGGCAGATAAATCCTAACGAAAACACCAATCAACTCATAAGTTGCAGTTGTTCTCCACAGTTTTGACAGATATAATCTTTTTCGCCACAACACTTGGTACATACAGTGTTGCGACAGTTAGGGCATATTGCCGAATATTCGGTCAGTAAATGCTCCTTACATACTGAACACCTCTTAATCTCTTGTTTGTTCATAATTATCACCTCCCTTAATCTCTCGTTTTGCAATAGATATCAGTTCTTGATGTGTTATCTATGTATAATAGTTGAAGTGTTCTTTAGTATCACAACAATCCCACGATAGTATCTACGCATTATTACTATATGGCGTTATTTAATACGCAATCAGTCTAAGGAATAGTCGCTAGTGGCATTATCTCAGCGTAGATTCTGTTTACGAGCTGGTGCTGTTGGCACTTGCACAACATACAATCTGTGTAAATCATCTCGTTATCACTACTCAACGCATCATATCAATACTTATTTAGCGCACCAATGCTCTCGTATGCACAATTAACGTGAATACATATACTGTTGATGCCTGATAACCGTATGTTCGGTCTGTAGATTCCCGTGTATTACTTCTTATGAGCTTATGTGTAATATAGTTTTGCCTATAGTGCCCCTAGGTGCAAATTAACTTGAATACCGTTGTTCTTCCGCGCTAACAACTTAACATACTGTTCAATGCTATTATTGACCAATGACTCAACAATATGTGGTTAATTGCGTAAATTATTCCTTTTTTATTTACAAATAACAGTTGTTGATGTAAAATTATTGACAATAGAATGATTAACATTATAGATACAGTAGAGGTGTTGTTATGAAATTAGGAGTCGTAGGACTACCAAATGTTGGCAAAAGCACGTTATTCAATGCAATCACGCAAGCAGGTGCAGAGTGCGCCAATTACCCTTTCTGCACAATCGAAGCCAATGTCGGTGTGGTGGCCGTACCTGATTATCGACTAGACCGGCTTGCCAGCCTATATGATAGCAAGAAGGTCACACCTGCAGTAATCAAGTTCGTGGATATAGCAGGACTGGTTAAGGGTGCGAGTAAGGGTGAAGGTCTAGGCAACAAATTCCTCTCCCACATAAGGGAAGTAGACGCCATTGTACACGTTGTTAGATGTTTTATTGACAGCAACGTTGCCCATGTCAATGAGAAGGTCGACCCAGCTAATGATATGGAGACAATCAATCTGGAATTAATTTTTGCAGACATTGACACCGTAATGGCGCGCTTAGATAAGGCAAGGAATATGATTAAGACGGGAGAGAAAAAATACTATCAGCAAGTTAAGGTGTGTGAGAGTATTATGTCCCATCTTGAACAAGGTCAACCTGTGCGCACTATGACTATTGATAAGGACGATAGAGAGTTCGTTGACAGTATGTGGTTATTAACCGCTAAACCCATGATGTACGTTGCCAATATTAGCGAAGATATGCTGGGCAAAAGTGAAAGTAGTTTAGTCAAGGCAGTGCGCATTCAAGCACAGAAGGAGAACACACAATATATCGTATTGTGCGCTAAGGTAGAGGAGGAATTAACTCACCTTAATGCCGAAGAAAAAACGTTTTTTTGCGAGAGTTATGGCATAACTAGAAGTGGCTTAGACCTCTTGGTCGAGAAAGGATATGCCCTTCTGGGGCTCATATCTTACCTCACAGCCGGCGAAAAGGAGACTAGGGCTTGGACTATACTGCAAGGAACACGCGCTCCACAGGCCGCAGGGAAGATTCATACAGACTTCGAAAAAGGTTTTATCCGAGCCGAAGTTGTCCCCTACGAAACGCTTATGGAATACCGTGGATATAACAACGCCAAGGAGCAGGGTAAAGTGCGTAGCGAGGGTAAAGACTACGTAATCAAAGACGGTGATGTGGTGTTGTTCAGGTTCAATGTATAACTGCGATTTATTATCCCTGTTTAGCGTGATATAGGCTGGCAACATGGAGTCTGTACACAGTTGAGAATGTAGTTATGATAGCGTTAGTGTGCTAATCAATCAATTATCTCCTAATATTCAGTAATAACCCTGCTTGTGTATATGAGCAGGGATTTTTCATTATCGCTTAACGCTTATACAACTGTAACTTACATAGGCTTTTGAGTTATTATTTGTGATGTTACTAGACTACTCAATCGAGGTAGTTACTTATGCATTCATAACACACCGATATCGAGTGCCAAATGAGTCCTGAACATATTAATACCAATCAATCTCGACCTGCTTAATAATAGCTAAATATACGTATTCGAGTTGGCTAGACTACTATAGAGAGACTATTATTTATGCATTCAAAACCAGCACTTATTACAGTAAAAAGGAAACCGCATTGTAATATAAGTTAATTGTCAATATAATTCCTCTATAATTATTCTATAATATGGCATTATGGATTAGTTTGATTATTAGATTGAGGTTGTTATTCCCAGTATTCATAATGCACAGATACTGGGGCCAAAAAAACAAATATCTTTTTTTTCTTTTCATTTTACGACAGTTGGTATATAATGTAGAATATGAAAATATGCACCCTGTATTCTGGTAGTAGTGGCAATGTAGCATTGCTCAAGGCTGATAACTGTAACATACTGATAGATTGTGGAGTGGGATATCGTTCCACAGTAAGCGCACTCAATAGTAAGGGAATTAATCCTAGGAGTATTGACGCAATTTTTATTACCCATGCGCATGGCGACCATATCAATGGTATATATAATTACGTACACTTCAATCCCACTGTCAACATATTCGTACATAACGAGGGGTATAATGAGTTCAAATCAAGGACGGGTTGCCACGCTGATACATTCAACAGTGCATTCGACTATAAGGGATTACAGGTTGACTTCTGCCAGTGTTATCACGATGTGGATTATTGTAACGGTTATTCATTCAGTCAAAACGGTCAGCGTATATGCTATGTAACCGATACGGGTTGCTATGATGATGCTATGGTGGAGTTCATTAAGGGAACCAACGTGTTAGTATTAGAGAGCAATCACGACAAGAATATGTTGATATCGGGTATCTATTCACCCATGCTCAAGAGAAGGATTCTTTCGGTATGCGGACACCTGTCTAACGACCAAGCAGGCGAACTGATGAGTAAGACCTTAAACGGTAACACTAAATCAGTAATACTTGCCCATCTATCCGAGAATAATAATTTACCTTCAATTGCTTTGAAGAGCGCTCGCAAAGTGATAGATGATATGGGGCTGACTGTCAATCTAGTGGTAGCAACACAGAGCGCGCCTAGTATAGAGGTTGATTGATATGATTAAGAGTCGTAAGTATTTAACGCCCAATGATGTATTCATACTGTTTCCCATTGTGGTAGCAGTGTTTATTCTCGTGCAAGTAGTATGTCTGTTTGCTTCCACCGTGTTGGAGACATTACTGCCATTGCCTGCCAATATGAGTACACAGTGGACAATCATGCTGAGCACTCTGTCCATTGGATTGACTGTCATTGTGTATGCTCTAGTACGCAGAATAGACTTAGTTACTATTACAGGAGTCAGCCGAGCGCCTAAATGGAGTCAATTGGCCTGTATGGCGCTGATACTGCTAGGTGTGCTTGCCATAGGCATACCTTTATCTAACATGTTTTCTAGGTGGCTCAACATTGACAGCCGAGGACTGAACATTCCTGTTGGCGAAGTATTGAGCGCGGGTGATGTAATGTTCCTACTCGTTGGAGTATGTATATTGCCTGCATTGTGTGAGGAATTATTCATGCGTGGAGTCATAGCCATTGGTCTTGCACGGTTCGGCAAAATTAAGGCGTCTATTATCTGTGGCATATTATTCATGCTATTTCACATGAATGCACTCCAAACGGTACATCAAACATTCTTCGGTGTAATACTCGCCTACATTATGTTATCCGGTGGCAATATATGGGTATGCGTAATCATGCACTTTACCAACAATTTCCTCTCTCTCGCATTGAGCTCTCTGATGCCACTACAGTTGCAGGAGATACTTTTCGCTAATATGTGGTATGTATCAGTCATTTTTGGTATCATTATTGTCATAGTTGGCATTATACTGTACAAGCGAGTTGTAGGGCAGGACGCATATGATAAGGACAGCGAATTGACGCTACTTAACAATCAAACTGATTATAATCAAGCCATTTATAATGTTGATAATGGCGCCTGCGACACGCAAGCAATCCAAGTCCAACCGTTAGAGAAGATTAATATAGTTGCCATAATATTCTTTGCGCTGTCAGTCGTGCTCTGCGCTGTCTTATGGATATCATCACTAATGACATGAAAATTAATATAGTTAGCGTTGGCAGAATTAAAGAACAGTATTATTTATCTGCCATAGAAGAGTACATTAAACGATTATCTGCCTATTGCGTGGTGGAACAGACTGTTATTACCGAGATGACATGTGATAACAATCTGTACAAGGAAGGGCAGAAATTGTTACCCAAACTTAATGGATATGTAATAGTACTGGATAGATTGGGAACTCAATTAGATAGCATTGAGTTGGCACAGCGAATTGACAAAATTGGGCTAAGTAATTCAACAATAACTGTAGTAATAGGCTCAACTGACGGCCTTGACGACAATGTCAAGAAACGGGCAGACTTGCTGTTATCCTTTTCGCCCATGACTCTGCCACATTCTCTAGCCAAGGTGGTTTTGGCCGAACAATTATACAGAGCATATACTATAATCAATAATGGCAAGTATCACCACTAGATAACGTGACACATTAGACTATATAAGCGTAACTATAACCAATCGTTATAATTATTATGATTATGCTGATTATTACGAGAAAGGACACTATAATTAAGCAATCTCTAATAAGAGTTGCAGAAACTAACGGACGATTATGAAAAACAATTACACGCCTAAATCTCTATTTACCGACACCGACATAGGTCAACTACCCTTCGATAAGCAGGTGGTTAAGAGCCACAGAACTAAGGGTGTTACAGTAGAGTATATTTACTTTACAGGTAGGAAATGTGAGGACGGCATTAGCATTATCTACGGTGTTATCGCCTATCAGAAACTCAATCAACCTGCCATTATATTCATAGGGGAGATAGGCAAACGGATTGATGAGGACAACCTAATATATTGGGCAAGGCAGGGATACACAACCATTTGCATAGACTATGCGGGCGACATGGGACAAGGTGCGCACACAATATATCCCGACTCTATATTCTACGCTAACCTCAACCAAGCAGGTAGATACCTGCGCTACGTAGATTATGATGCCAAGAGAACTACATGGTACGAGTACGACTATAATACCCTGCGTGCTATAAGTTTACTTGAGAAAGAATACGGAGCAGATAAGATAGTATTATGTTCTCAAGGTGGTAAGGCTAGTAAAGTGGCCGTTCACACGCTGGCATTTAACAGTAACATCTGTTCTGGTGCCATAGCATTCGGAAACGTGTGGGAGGAGTACAACGGCAACAGGCGAGAGATAGACGGTATGACTGCATCTCAATTAACGGACAGCATCGAGAAAATGGAGGAGGAGGAAAGGTGGTTAGCAGGCATTTGCACGCAGACCTACCTAGTAGACGTTCATCAGCCTGTCTTCTTAATAACCGGCGCTAACAGTACCAAAACTAATATGCTAGACAACCGTGCAGGTATGTCAAGATGTCCCAACAGATACAGTCGTAGTTGGTTTGTACCCAATTTAATTGACAATATTGTGGATGAAGTGAGGAAGAATCTTCAAGAATGGTTCCAACTGACTATGCATTCCAGACCCGTTCCTCCAGAGCCTAAGGTCAGTATCAAGCGCAAAGAGGGCAGAATAACTGCAGTAGCACAGGGCAGTGTAGATAATACGTCCATTAGTTATGCATTGTCGCTAGACGATAAGAAGGGCAAGTACTGGATAACACCAGCATTAGATACCGAAGAGGACTGTGTCAAGACGGACATAGTAGTGTATGATAGTAACGCAACACTGACTATATTCGCCAACACCACTAATAATGGATTCACCTGTTCGAGCGAGCCGTTGTCAATCAAGCTCGGCAATTACAGCAATTTAGTCGAACAGAAGTTACCTAAACTGTTATATGCCAATACACAGGACATCACACAGTTTATGCCGATAGTAATAGACAATAATCAGGTATATACTGTCGACCAAACACTCAAAATAAAGAAGGGAGCATTTAACATTAAGGGTTGTGCAGGCCGAAACATTGCTACATTCGCACTAGGGCAGTATGCATTCGATACGATTAAGGACTGCTCGCTGTCGATGGATATCTATTCTGCCCAACCGCAAGATATAGAGATATCTTATGTTGTCAACTGGGGGGAGAGCAATCAAGAGATATTTACTAAGACAGTCAACCTTGTAGGAGGACAACTCTGGCAAAAAATAATATTGCAACCCAGAGAGTTCAAGACTAAGATAGGCAAAGTTGGTGATGTGCAATCATCAAGTAATATATCCGTGCTTATTATCAATGCGCCCCAAGAAGTGTGCATTAATAACGTAATATTTGTCTAGGCGGTAAGTGTACTATGTCAGACAACACATTGACGAATAATAGCAGCAATATGCTTGATCAAGAAGAGCAGGATAAGAGGGCACGAAGAAGTAACATTATTTTCCTGTGCGTTTCCGTTGTTATATTCTTAATCATTATAGGGCTGAGATTGTTCGTAATCTATCCCATAGAGATAGTAGAATCCAGTATGATGCCCACCTACGAATCGGGACAATTGGTGCTTGTCAGCAAGCTGTCTAAGCCCGATAGAGGCGATGTTGTTATTGTTCAAGATAAGGACGGTGATATACTGCTAATCAAGAGAGTGGTAGCAATAGAGGGAGATAGCATACTGCTTGTTATAAGAGAGGATAATTTATACTATCTTAAGATAACTACTTCATCTGGACAAGTTATCTACGAACAATATGACAACTATCAAGTAGTGGGCATAGAATATAACTTGGGCAATCTATCAACTGATTGCGCTTACGAGGTCCATGGGCTGTATTTGTTGGGAGACAATCGCAACAACTCTATTGATAGCAGAGTTAAGGGTGACTTCGACTGGCAGTCAGTTAAGGGCGTAGTATTGACCAAATAGATTGCATAAACTCACACACTGTGATAATATATAGTCAACTAATATAAACATAAGGAAGTATATGAATATGTCATTAAGGAATCAAATGTGGCAAGTAATCGAATGGGAGGACAGTAGCAGTGATACTATTGTCTATCGCTATCCCCACCTAGGCAAGGAGATAATGAAAGGTTCTTCTTTAACCGTTAGACCATCACAGGTAGCATTGTTCGTTGCCAACGGTCAGGTTGCAGATGTTTTCCAGCCGGGTAAATATAAGTTGGATACCGATAACCTACCAATATTAACAGAGATAACCAACCTATTCTACAGAGAGCACAAGTCACGCTTTCAGACCGAAATCTATTTCGTCAATACCAAGCAGTTCGTCAATCAGAAGTGGGGCACTCCTTCACCGCTGATTATTAATGATCCGGAGTTCAAGTTCATACGCATTGGCGCGAGAGGTACATATGGATTCAAGGTGGTCGACGCCAAAGCATTCATGCAAGAGCTATTCGGCACCAAGAGCTCATTCACCGTAGCTGATGTAAGCGAGTTCTTGCGCAGTAAACTTGTCTCGGTAGTAACAGACACTATCGCAGAGAACAAGGTATCTGCACTTCAAATCTACGCCAACCTAGGCGAGTTCGGAGAAATGTGCCAAGATAAGGAACAAGAACAATTAAGAACACTAGGGCTAGAGATTACCAACTTCATTATTGAGAGCATCTCACTGCCCAAGGCAGTCGAAGATGCAATAGATGAGAGAGCTAGCCTCGGTATCCTATCAGATAAGATGGGCACATACACGCAGAAGAAGGCAGCAGACGCTATCGGTGATGCAGCACGCAACACCGGAACGGTAGGCACGTTTATGGGTATAGGCGTAGGGCAACAGATGGGCAACACTATGGGTAATGCTATGGGTGGTACCATGGGTACAATTAATCAGGCAGTTGATGATGACAAGGCACCTAGTAAGGACGAGAGAAGTAAGTTTTGTCCAGAGTGTGGGTGTAAAGTTAATGCTGACGCCAAGTTCTGCCCGCAGTGCGGTAATAAGTTCGATGTTGCTAATAATGTGTGTCCCAAGTGTGGTGCGACCGTGTCCAAGGGCCAGAAGTTCTGCCCACAGTGTGGAAATCAGCTTAAATAACAATATAATAAGGAGATAAACTATGATAACCAAAGATATGAAAATAATCGAAGTGCTCGATACCAATCGTAAGACCGCAGTAGTATTTATGTCATATAATATGGGTTGCGTGGGTTGTATGGCAGCACGTGGCGAGACAGTAGAAGAAGCCGCTCAAGCACACGGTGTAGACGTAGATGAATTAGTTGCTAAACTCAACGAAGCCTGCAATTAGTAATACTATAATTGCACATTCGTTGTGCATTAGTTTCTTGCAATTAAGACTACTCAAGATTTGAGTAGTCTTATTTTTGCACATCTACTCATCCTAACTGCCTGTATGATTACTAATGCATTGTAATAAATGTTAATCGACAGATTTTATGCTTGATGAGGGTCAATATAGCCCTATTATTTGGCAAAAGAGTGGACAAAGACCAGTTCATGTGGTATTTTATTGTAACAAGGAGAGTTATTACACGTGGGGATTAAACTAGTTGACGTTCTATTCTTCATATTAAGTCTAATAATCGTACTATTGACTGCTTGGTTGCCAGTTTTTGTACAGTCTTTCCTTGGTAAATACATAGATGATACTGCGTTCAAGAAGAAGAGGATAACCAGAGGTAAAGTATTCTTGCGTCCACTCAATAATTTACCACAAGAGATGTATGGTATTATATATCCTATGTATTACATGCAGAAGGGTGGCCATTATCTAGCAGTGATTGATGCTATTATAGTTATCACCGTACTCATTGTGAGAGGTCTTAAGGAAGGTAGCCTTATCATGATATTAGTGTTGACTATACTGTGGGTTACTCAGACCATAATCAATATCGTCATCGTTCTAGTAACCGTGAGGGTATCTTCAGAGCGAGTGGCTATGCGCCGCGCAGATATAGCCAAACGGAGAGAGGAGAGCGCTCAACAAAGAAAGGAGAAGTTAGAGCTAATTAAGAGAACTAGACGAGAGATTAAGGCGAGGGAGATTGCTAAACGCACCACAAGAGAGGGCAAGTGATTGAACTGTTATGTCCCTAAGACTGTTAAGACAATCAGTTTAATGTATATACCCAAGAGAGCATCAAGAGGATACAATTTAATGAATTACGAATCAAAAGAAACACTGGCAACAAGGCGCAAGAGTTGGTCCTACGTAAAGGACTTCATACCATACTATAATCCATACAAGGCACTGCTATTCTTCGATCTGTTCTTCAGTTTAGTAGCTGCCGGCGTAGATTTAATATTTCCTATATTCGTCACCAAGATTATGGACAGTGCAGAGCTGACAGGATATCTAATGATTACTACTGCACTTAAGTACGCAATTATACTGGTAGCACTAAGGATAGTAGAGATTTGCTGTCGATTTTTTATATCTAAGTATGGCCATATTATGGGTGTCAAGATAGAGAGTGACCTGCGTTCTAATATGTTCAGGCACTTACAGAGATTATCTAATAGTTTCTATGACAATCAGAAGGTCGGCTCGTTGATGTCTCGTATAACGACAGACCTGTTCGAGATAACGGAGTTTAGCCACCACTGTCCAGAAACGCTGTTGATAGCAGGAACAAGAATAATAGGCATATTTATTGTTCTGATTACAGTTAATGCACCTATGACTCTATGCTTCTTTGTACTTATACCCATTATGGCTTGGTTGGTCGTCAACTTCAATAATAAATGGGATAATAACTATCAAGAGAATAGAGTCAACATGGCTAATATTAATGCTCAAGTCGAGGACACGTTGGCAGGCATAAGAGTGGTCAAGTCATTCGCCAACGAGGAATTAGAGCAGAGCAAGTTCGAGAAGGGCAATCAAGCATTCGTCAAGAGTAAGTCGCAGACATATCACTATATGGGTACGTTTGTCGGTAGCATAAGGGCAATGGACGCCATAATGTATATATCTATCATTATACTCGGTGCGTTGTTCAAGATAAGTGCAGTGGAGTTCGTAATGTATCTATTGTACGCTGCCAGTCTGCTCAATTCTTTGGTATCATTCGCAGACTACTCTGAACAGTTTCAGAAGGGTATCACGGCATTCGCCAGATACCAACAGATAATAGACACCCCAATAGAGCTGGCAGATAAGGTAGATGCACAGGATATTGGTCAAGTCGAGGGCAATATTGAGTTTGACAATGTAACATTTGCATATAAGGGCACAGACCGTAACGTGCTTAATAACTTGAGTTTCAGCGTAAATAAAGGGCAGACTGTTGCAATAGTCGGGCCATCCGGTGGGGGCAAGACCACAATAGCCAATCTTATACCTCGATTCTATGACTGTACAGGTGGCAGGGTGATGATTGATGGTAAGGATGTTAAGGACGTCAAAGTCAGCCAACTGCGACAGAATATCGGTGTAGTAGCGCAAGATGTGTATCTGTTCTGGGGTACAGTTGCCGATAATATTGAGTATGGCAGAGTGGGAGCAAGCAGAGAGGAGATAATTCAGGCTGCCAAGATGGCAGGCGTTGACGACTTCATTCAGTCCTTACCTAATGGATACGACAGCTATGTAGGTGAACGAGGAATTAAGCTCTCTGGTGGGCAGAAACAACGAGTCAGTATAGCAAGAGTATTTCTTAAGAATCCACCCATACTTATCCTAGACGAAGCCACGAGTTCGCTTGATAACGAGAGTGAGGTCAAGATACAGCGTTCCCTAGACCAACTGGCAATGGGCAGAACAAGTATAGTCATAGCACACAGATTGTCTACTATAAGGAATGCCGACAATATAATAGTACTGACAGACAAGGGTATCGTGGAAACAGGCACGCACGACCAGTTAATTAAGAATAATGGATTATACAAGAAGTTATACGACCTATCCCAAAGGACGGAGAGTCTAACGCAATTTAGAGATAACAAGCAATAACAGGAGGATATCAATGGACACACTTAGCATAGCACGAGATATAAGGAGATTGACACTTAAATGTATCAATAGTATAGGCTCGGGACACGTAGGGGGATGTCTATCCATTGTAGATTTTTTAGCTGTATTGTATGCTAAACACTTCAATTTTGATAGCACCAATCCCAGAATGCAGGGCAGAGACAGAATAGTGCTGAGCAAAGGACACGCAGGACCTGCGCTTTATGCCACACTGTGCCATTTTGGGTATTTTCCAGAGCAACAGTTACTTACTCTCAATAGACTGGGCACTGCTCTTCCCAGCCATACCAATGCCAATTTGACACCCGGTGTAGATATGACTGCTGGCAGTCTAGGACAGGGTATAAGTGGTGGAGTAGGACTGGCGCTAGGTAGTAAAATGTCCAATGACAATGCTCGAATATATATAATAGTTGGCGACGGCGAATGTCAAGAAGGGCAAGTATGGGAAGCAGCATTGACAGCGTCTAATAAGGGACTAGATAATCTATGCGTATTCGTAGACAATAATCGCATGCAGATAGACGATTATACAGATAACGTAAGTAAGGTAGAGGACCTAGACGCCAAATGGTCGGCATTTGGATTCCACACCATAAGGATAGATGGTCACAATCACGAACAATTAGATAATGCGCTTAATATGGCAAAGACAGTCAAAGGCATACCGACAGCGATTATAGGTAATACTGTTAAGGGTAAGGGTGTCAGCATATTCGAACAAATGGGCGTATCTAACCACTCTGTATCTGTTAGTGACGAGCAACTTGAAAAGGCGCTAGCCGAGTTGGTATAGGAGGGTTACTGTTATGGAAATGAGAAAAGCATACTCCGTCACTATGGCAGAGTTAATGAAACAGAATGATAAGATTGTTATACTGGATGCAGACCTTGCTAAGGCATGCGCAACTACGACACTACACGCACAATTCCCCAATCGAAGTTATGACCTAGGTATATGCGAGCAGAATATGATGAGTGTAGCTGTTGGTCTATCATATTATGGATATATACCGTTCGTCCATTCATTCGCACCGTTTGCCGTGCGCAGAGCGTATGACCAGATAGCAATGGGTGTGGCATACGGCAGGGCTAACGTCAAGATTGTTGGTACAGACCCTGGAATATGCGCCACGTTGAACGGTGGTACACACATGTCATTCGAGGACGTGTCGGCAATGAGGGCAATACCTAACATGCTCATATATGAGCCCACCGATTGTAATCAACTAATTAAGGCACTACCACAAATAGTCGCACACGAGGGTGCTTGTTATATAAGAATGACTCGTAAGGATGATTTATCCGTATTCGGTCAAGACTACATTTTCGACCTATATAAGGCAGACATTGTACGAGAGGGTAATGATTTAACAATGATTGTATGTGGAATTAACACGCCTGATTGTGTTACAGCCTGTCAACAACTGGCGCAAGAAGGAGTGAGTGTAGATTTAATTAGCGTGCACACAGTTAAGCCACTTGACAACAAGACAATAATAGACAGTGCAACCAAGACAGGCAGAGTTCTTGTGGTAGAGAATAGCAACTACAAGGGTGGATTATATGGTGCGGTATGCGAATGTCTGGCAATAAACCACCCCACCTATTGTGACCATATATCTAGTGAGGATAAGTTAGGCGAAGTGGGCAATCTTGACGAATTAAAATCGTTTTATTCTATGACTGTTAAGGATATTATTGACAAGAGTAAACGACTAATACAGAAATAATTATTATTAACATACCCATAAGGAGGTAACAGAGATGTTGTGTTTAGTCAGCGGGGGCAACAATGACGGTCTTGTATTGACCATACTTATCCTAATTGCAGTAGTAATATTACTAGTGGGCATATTGGTATATAAGTTAAGGAAACACAAGGACCCACGCAAGAATCTCGACATTCAACAACCAGAGTTCGTCAACCCACAACTCAATAAGGACAACGAAATGTTCATTTCTCTTGTGCGTAACGTTACATATAATGTCGGCGAGGATAAGGATAGTCCAATTAAGCCCGGCAGTTATATTGTGCGTAGCAGTAGGGGGAAAGAGAGTTTCAACATACGCTACAATGGACTGGTGAGCGAGTTTATTAACAACCAGAAAATTGTGTTAGGTAATGGCGACAGCCTGTGCTGTGTGTCCGATACGTTAGTGCTGATTGCAGATTTATAGTAACCGTCTGGTATATATATGCAAAGAGACTACAACGGCTGGGAAGATATTTTTTTGCCACAATTTGAGCAACCATATTTTGCTCAACTTAAGGCTTTTCTTGTAGATGAGTATAATAATTATGCAGTTTATCCAGATAAGAAACTACTGTTTAACGCATTCGACACTACTGCGAGAGATGATGTAAGGGTAGTTATTCTGGGACAGGATCCATATGCCAACCCTGGACAGGCTATGGGATTGGCATTCTCTGTGCCAACGGGCGTTAGACCGCCACCCAGCCTCATCAACATATTAACAGAAGTCAAGACCGATACTGGATATGCCAGCATAATAAAGGACGGCAATCTTACCCCATGGGCTAACCAAGGAGTGCTATTACTCAATAGCGTTATGTCAGTTAGGGCGGGACAGAGCGCATCTCATGCTAACCATGGATGGGAAACATTTACAGATAGTGTAATCAATGGGCTGGCAATGGGGGATAGACCTCTGGTATTCATGCTGTGGGGCAACTATGCGCAGGGTAAGAAGAAGTTCATCACCTGTTCTCCTACGCCTCACTTAATACTGACTGCACCTCACCCCAGTCCATTATCAAGTTATCAAGGCTTTTTTGGGTGTAAGCATTTCAGCAAGGCCAATACTTTTCTATCCAACTTCAACAGAGAAATCAACTGGTAATTCTAATAATAAATAGAGAGCTAGTTTAGTCATACAGTATATTGCTACATAATACTTGACGTAGTAGACAAGTATGAAGAGAGCAGTTATTGATATACTTAGTTTCTATCCAGTTATAAGCATTTTGACAGTATCAAGCTACTCAACTATGAGTGTTCAGAGTTGTATGAGCAACTGCCCAGACACAAACTACCTAAAGGTTATCATAGAATTATCGCTGTTAGTACAACAGAATGGTTATTGTGTCATTATGACAGTTTAGCACAACGTTGGCAAATACTTAATCAATAGCGAAGAAGTTATATATCAAGATATGAGACACCAGTCAATAGGGGAGCTAGTTAAGACAGAGTGAGTAACGATATCGCAAAGTTTTTGTATTGTTACAGCAAAAAAGGGGGGAAAACGGTTGCTAAAAAACCCTTCTTTTGATATAATATCTAGGCTTTAAGCAACAAGACCTTGCTCTTAACTAGATTAAGGGCCGACTAATAAGACCAGGAGGTAATAGTAATGAACAATTATGAGTTATTATTCATTATGGACAGCACTCTAACTGATGAAGCCAAGGAGGCAATAATAGCCAAGTTTAGCGCAATAGTAACAGATGCCAACGGCACTATTGATACTATTGACAGATGGGGAGTTAAGAAACTCGCTTACCCAATCGCGCGCAAGAACGACGGATACTACTGCTTATTTAATTTCACAGCAGATTCTACTGTCCCAGCAGAGATTGAGAGAGTAATGAATATCACAGACACAATAATACGTTTTATCGTTATTAAGAAGTAGTACGCCGTAGCGCACATTAAGGGAGAGAAGATGAACAAAGCATTTTTAATCGGTAGATTGACAGCCGACCCCGAATTATCTAACACTAGCAATGGTACTCCTGTTTGTCGTTTTAGACTTGCCGTTAATAGGGCATACAAGACTGCTGACGGTATAGATGCAGACTATATCAACATTATAGTGTGGCGTGGGCAAGCACAGAGTTGCTCTACATATCTTAAGAAAGGTAGTCAGTGTTGTGTTGTTGGTTCAATTCAAACTCGTACATACGAGAAAGAAGGTCAAACAAGATATGTAACAGAGATAAATGCCGAGAATGTTGAGTTTCTGGGCAGACCCAGTGGCAATGGTAGTGCACCAAGCGGTGGCATAGACACCCTTGATCCAATTGATGACGATAGTCAACTGCCATTCTAATAATTATTAAAGGAGATTGAGAAATGGAAGATAAATTAGTGGCTAAGAAGCCCATAAAGAGACCTGCTCGCCGAAAGGTATGTAGTTTTTGCGTGGACAAAGTCGAGAGTATTGACTATAAAGACATTGCAAAACTGAGAAAATACGTCACAGAAAAAGGCAAGATTATTCCTCGCAGAATGAGTGGTGTATGCAGTAAACATCAGAGAGAATTGACACTTGCTATCAAGAGAGCAAGACAAATAGCATTACTGCCCTATGTAGGAGACTAGTAGTTCCCCTGACAGTTTATTAACTATATAGTAAATGATAAATAGCCGAAGTTGTTATTACAACTTTGGCTATTATTATATTCATATTGATTATACTAATGTCGTTAATGTTATATTGAGGCAAGCTGATACTTAATCATTTACAGTTAGTAACTATCTAGTTACTTCTACTTGAACGTCCAGAGTAACGTCCTCGAACACGCTGTTGGGGTGGTTAATTACGTAGTCCAGCCACTCTGAACCATATTTCTGATACAACATATTGGATATTTCCAGATAATCACACTTAAGTTGTTGGCTAAACTGATATGTCTTGTTAATTTGTTCTGTAACCCTATCCCGTGTATTGACTAGCACGCTATTGTCAATGGGCAGAGTGGATTTATTGATAAACTTGAACAGTTTGCCTGTTTCGTCCGTGTTGGTTCTATCAATGCGCAGATTACACTTAATTGTAAATGTAATGGACTGTCCTTGCCACTCGACATCTTTATTAAGGCGTTTAGTAAATATACCTACAGACGCTTTAGGGGGAAATACACTTCCACCTTGTTCATCGTTCACTATATAAGAGTGGAATGTTTTATCGGTAACTAATCCGAATCCGTGATACTCATCACCGCTTACCGTCCCTGCATACATATAATCGGTAAATACTGCAATGGATTTACAGTCAAAGTACCCTTGTGTGTGTTTGGTCTTGTCATCGTTTATCTGTTGGTCTGGCGTAAATGTAACAACGCTTAAGTATCCGCTCATAGATGGATTGTCGTGTTGTTTACTGATAAACTTGATTAAGGTGCTCTTAGGGATAGAAGTGCGTTGTTGACTGCCCTGAATTAATTGTGACAGCGCAAATGATGGGCTTGGGGTAACCGCAGTTGTGGCTGAAATGGCTTGACACGCATTACCATCAAAGCAGGCGATTACAGTGTTATCCTTGAATGCTACGGAATGGGTAAATAGAGAAAGTGGTAAGTTCATCTGCTGGTACTTATAGATACTTTCGCCCAACAATACAACGCAACACTGTCCTAGGGAGGGCAACTGTCCTGTCTTAACATGAATGTCTTCTAGCGCATCAGTTATGGTTTCGCCCACGCCGGAGATAACTATGGTAGTTGATGTGCCGGGGGTATCGCTAGAGGATTCTGCAGACAGCACTTCACACATAACGACATATTGATTGTCCACGTAGTCTATACCCATGCCGACAATTATTGCTCGTTTAGATATTGGCACAACAAGGAAAGATGATGATATTAATGCCAACACTGTACCCACTATTAGAATGATACCGATTCGTTTCAATGCGCTCATGGTTGTCCCCTCATGATTGAATCTGCCATATTGGTTTGTTGCTGAGCGTCGCCATCAACAAGTTTTTTTAATTTGGATTTACTGTTAAGAATTATATTATTATCTGCTTGTTCTCGCTTGTTAGTGCGACATACCAATAGAGGTAGTAAGGGTGGCAATAGATACTGACATACCCAGAATACATATTTGCCCCAGCCAGTAGAAAATGCATCCGACACCAGTTGTTTGACGTCGGTTAATAATGGAAGCACGACTATTATCACCATAACCGCAATTAGTGAGATATATTTACCTATTTGTGTAGTGATGTTTAATATATGATTGATGCTTCGCATACAGCAAAAACTGAACATAACTATCTTAATCAACACAGACACAGACCATATAACTAACATTAGCCAGTCCAACCTGCCCAGTGTAGTCTGCTGTATAATGAACTGACTAACTTTTGACATAGCTAGATTGTTATATTTTGCGTAACTGCCGAACAGTCCAATATACACAACGGATAATCCTATGCAAATAGCTGCAGATATACCGAATCCGGCAACCAATATTCCGTATTTTTCTTCATTCTTGGGTATGCAGTCGGCAAAAAATAGCAGTATCAAACAATCGCCGTACCACAACGTATAATCGGGCAACTTCCTCAACACGCCACCTATACCTTTATCCAGAACTGGTTGCAGGTTACCGATATCTGTCTGTGGTATACTGAGTATTAGCATTGTCAACTGTGCGATTATAATAAATGCAAAAAGTATCTGAGCCAGTCTGGCAACTGCAGTCATGCCCCTGCTTATCATGAATATGACAGCTATTGCGACAGGTATGATGAATGCAAGCCAGTTGGTCTTAATAGAAAATGTTGACGAGAATATATCTATACTGTATACCATCAGATATGACAGTCTTACGAGTAAAAACAGTGCAAATATACCCATAATTATTTTGGCAACGATTGGTGATAGGGTAGAACTAATTATTTCGTACACACTCTTGCGATAGGTATTAAGATTGAGTGCCCAGACTATACATAACAACATTAGTAGATCAATTGCGAATAAGATAAGGCAAGCATAAGGGCTATCCCTGCCTATGCCTCGAGCCATAACTATGGGCAAAGATAGATATTTACCGCCAGGGATTATTAGTATTATTAGTAGCATCAGTTGTTTGATTTTGATATTGTTATCACCTATCATCTAATCACCTATTATCATATTGTCGCAAGCATTCAGTTGGTGTTATGCATTAGTTTTGCTTTATTTAATTCGGGTATCATTCTTTTGTTTAATGGATTGAGGGCGCTTGTACATTTTGGACAAGGGCACTTTTATCAGTGCGTCCTTTCTGTCGCTAGATATATCGGGTGCAAAGGGCGCTAGGTAGGGTGCACCAAACGATGACAGCGACACCATATATGCGAGGATAGCAACAACTGCCAAACTTAAGCCAAACAATCCCATTATGCCACCAATAAATGTTAGAACCAACCTCACAAGCGTTAGTAGCAATGTATTATTAGGCATAGTGTATAGGCCTATGCCAGATAATGCACCAATCATAACTGCTGGTGCACCCAGTAGCCCTGCCCTTACTGCGGCGTCCCCCAGCACAACAGCGCCAATGAGCGATAGCGACAGGCCTGCTATTGAGGGCATGCGAGCATTTGCCTCTCTCAATATGTCGAAGATAACCAACACTACCACCATCTCAACCAACGGATTGAATGGAATGTTCTGAGTTGCGTCAAAAATAGTAATTAAGAACTTGAGTGGTATTATCTGATAGTTAAACAACTGTAAGGACACATATAGTGAGGGCAGTATCACGCATATTACAGCTGATAAACTGCGCAATATCCTGTTGACTGTTATTATCTCAGGCGAACCATAGTAGTCTTCCGGCCCCTGTATATCCTCAACGAATAGATAAGGTATAGTCAGTACAATAGGCGAACCGTCTACAATAACCGCTATTCTACCCTCGAGCATTTTGCCTGCCACTACATCTGGCTTTTCTGTCGTTCCCACCATGCGAAAGAGAGTTATTCCTCGGTGATCAAGGTAACTAGAAATGTAACTGCTATCGAGCACTCCGTCTACGGTAATAGCCTTGATTCTTTGCACAATTTTGTCCGCAATTTCTTGCGAAGCAATTGAGGAAATGTAGCAGATTGCAACCATTGTATTGGTGTGTTTTCCGACTGTTACATATTCTATATGCAGTTCTGGGCCCTTAATTCGCTTCCTGAGCAGAGTTATATTAACCTTGATACTTTCAACGAACCCTTCTCTGGGCCCCTTAGTGACGTTACTTGTGGGGGGTTGGACAATGTTACGGCCCAGTGTAGTTCGCGTGTCTAGAGCCAGGCATTCGTCTGGCGAAATGAATACTAAAGTGTAGCCGTTGTAGAAAAGTTCGCGCATTTTGTCGACAAGCGTTACGGAGTCGCATTTGATTGCGAATATGACTTTTTGAGACAACTGATGTGTCGTCTTGCAGTTGAGTCCCATTTCTACAATGGGTTGAACAACCTGCGTAGAAACGTAGGTGTCATCACTCATACCATCAAGGCTGAGTACGGTAATCTGTTTGACTCCTGACAGGTGTCTTATGCGCATGTCGGGCGTGCTTTCTTTAACTAATTGATTAAGTGCATTCATATCAAATATAGTTTGTGATAACGTTTTCATTTTATTTATGTTAACCAATATTTAATGCAATAGTTATAAGTAATACCTCGAATAGATAATATATTGGTGTGTATTAGCGTGTAAACACATAGGTATATGTTTACTTTACAGCTGAATAAGTATCTTCTTGTTCTTGACAACGACCACAATATATAGTATAATTATGTTAGTTAAATAGTCTTGGTGGTTGCGCTTGTGTTATTAATTAAGACGGCGCATTAAAAGGGAATGCAGTTAATCTGCAACAGCCCCCGCTACTGTTACGCACCTGCTCTTTGCGTTTATTAGTCATTGTCCGTATATTGCGGATGAGAAGGCAAGCAAAGACATAATATAGGTGTCATAGTCAGGAGACCTGCCTCAAGACAATCAATGCTTTGCTCGGTGGGAGTTAACGCAGTAAGGTCGATACTATATAAGTGTCGACATACTCCTTATGTATGCAGAGAATACTGAGGAGTTTTTTATTGCGCAACGCACAAGTAATGCTACTATTACTGCATCTAATCAACAATTAAATAAATGTATTATATAGAAGGAGAATAAGTGTGAAAAAATTATTATCAATTATTATGACATTGTTACTATTAGCAACAAGTGTGTGTACGTTATACGGTTGCCAGTTAACCAGTAGCAGAACAAGAAATCAAGTCAGTATTACGGTTATTATTGGTGAGAATGAACTAAGTGTCGATACAATGGAGAGTAATCTACACATGGTGCTCGTAGAACTGCTGGACGGTAACAAGATATCATCTTATGTATACTCCGGCAGTACCTATTCTGTCTACATAACGCAGATAGACGAGTTAACTCCTACGGTTGCCAGCAACGAGTTTATCACCGTTTTTCATAGCATAGATGATGACGGACTTAAGATGTATGGTGTGGATAATGTAGTAGTGGGGGATAAGACGCTATATTGTTCGGGCGTTGGGGTGTCAATGCTTCCTATAGTAGACGGCGCTACTTACTATATATTCATTGATAGTTATAGCGGAGAGTAATAATATAGTGATAACTAATAATAATTTCACAACTGAATGTAAAGGCACTACAGACAATGACGGGCACGACTTTGTCAATTCGCCAAATGATATTGACTGTCAAGCCAGCATAACTAGCGACGAAACGAGCGTCGAGCACCCTAACGACTCTGCATTAGTAGATAGTGAGCAACATAGTGAGAAAATGACGACGAATATCGTGTGCGCTAACAATAGACCAATTAACAAGCACACCAACACAGCTATTAAACTATGTTATATGGCGCTGTTCACTGCTACACTCTCTGGTGGCAAGTTTGCGCTGTCGTTTATCCCAAATGTTGAGATTGTAACACTACTCATTATAGTATACGCCAGTGTATTCGGTATATGGTACATTCTTCCTGCCACCATAGTGTTCTGTCTAATCGAAGTGTTGTTGTACGGATTCGGCTACTGGTTCATTACCTATACACTCTATTGGCCATTACTAGGAATAACTGCCTCTATCCTGCTTAGGAACAAAAAACTCTGGGTGGCAATTCTACTGGCATTACTGTCAACGGCGTTATTTGGCCTGCTAAGTACCCTTATTGACACATCACTAGCCATATTGAGTAGCGGTCAACTGCACGCATTCGTTCGCGTGTTCGTCCTTACCTATATTAAGGGGGCATGGTTCTATGTTGTGCATATTGTGTCCAACTGCACGTTGATAGCAGTGTTATACGTACCGTTATGCAGACTGCTAACAAGGATACGGAATGAACAATTGACATTATTGCGATAAACTAATACACAATGACGCTTATTTACTTGTTATTCACTTTATCATTAACTTGCCGTGCATTAAATGAATAAGTCTATGTATAACAAAAGACAACATACAACTGTTGTCTTAATAAATTGATATATCAATGTGTGGTCGTTTACTAAGTGACTACACCTTAGTACTGCCGAATCCACCCTTGCGATTGTTAGTTATGGGCAACTCCTCTGTAATGGAATGCGATAGCAGTAATCCTTGTACGAATGCTTTGCCCTTGGCAATTGATATATGTTCATTGCCGTTATTAACAATCCAAACAATAATGTGTCCTTCATTATCTGCGTTATAATAGTCACTGTCGATAATGCCTACAGTGTTGGCAAGTCCTAAACTATATTTACACCCTAGTCCACTCTTGGGTACAATCATCAACAGGTGCCAATTGGTCAGTTTAATCCGAATACCTGTTGGCACTTTCAGCTTATGTCCTGCACACAGCTCTATATCACACGGTGCGAAAAAGTCATATCCGGCAGAACCGCTCGTTGCACGCAACGGCAGGACAATGTTATTATAGTCTTGTTCTGCACCGCCATCGCTTATGTATTGCTCTGCCGACACTCGGTAGAACTCTGCAAGCTTAGATTTCATTTAGTTACCCCTTGGACCATTATTGATTATTATTATACCATAATTGCAACACACTTGCAATAATTCTTGCATATTCTATATAAGGCCGAGTTGTATATAAGGGGGAAAGAGTGGGTGTTTTATTATCGAGACTTATTACAGGAGATAGAAATGTTTTCTGCATACGGGTGCGAAGTGGGTGTGGTCGGCGAAAGTACGCTACATCAGCGCATACCATACGTATATATCGGCAATGATAAGAGTAACTGCATTATTGTTCAAGGTGGAATACATGCAAGAGAACACATAACCTCGCTGTTGGTAGTTAATATGGCCAAACACCTACTTAAACGCAACGATTTACTATTGCTCGGTGGTATATACTTCCTGCCCATGGTTAATGTAGACGGGGTAAGACTGGCTCAAGAAGGACTAGATTTTGTTAAGAGTAGTAAGCGCAGACAAGAGTTGATAGACCTAAATGGCGGTAGCATAGACTTCTCGCTATGGAAGGCCAACATAAGAGGGGTGGATCTCAATGTCAACTTTGACGCAAGTTGGGGTAAGGGAGAGCAGAACGTTGATTATCCTGCAACTGCTAATTACATAGGCAGTAAGCCAGAGAGCGAGAAGGAGACTAGGTGTCTTGTCAATTTTACTCGTGAGGTTAATCCGTTGGCTACGCTGTCCTATCACTGTAAAGGAGAGGTAATATACTGGCGTTTCGGTCAAACCATGAATAAATTATGGATGCATTATCGATTGGCTAAAGCCATAGCAGAGGATACGGGATATGCACTAGCGCATGATAAGGGCAGTGTGGGCGGATATAAGGACTGGTGCATTCACCAACTGGGAATACCAGCTTTTACAATTGAAGTAGGCAGTGATTATTATAAACACCCATATCCTTATAGTGATTTTTTTAATATTTTTCGCATTAACAAGGATGTCCCGCGTAAACTACTCAATAGTGTAGTCAAAATGAAACAAACAGCAGTTAAGCACAGCATAATCAAGAATGGAATACCCATTGACGACGAGGTTGATTATCAACTGATTACTCAAGACTCGGTAGATGACAATCAAGAGCAACTCGACAATATAACTAACTGCACTGATGAACAACCAGACAATCACAGCAGTTAAATAGTGAGAATGGGCTGGTAACTTATAAATATAGGTATTCTTTTGCGCCAGACAATATTATGATATTACTTACATACAATTAGATAATATATTGACTTATGATGTAATTACAGTATAAAATGATAATATATAACTGATTAGGGGTGATTAAATCATGAAAACACTTGGTAACATACTATGGCTTATACTGACAGGATTATGGTCTGCTATTGCATATTTCTTATGTGGTATTATATTATGTATCACAATTATTGGCATACCATTCGGTAAACAGTGTTTCAAACTAGCAGGTTTTGTCTTGACACCGTTCGGCAAGACAATCAATACTGATTATAACAAGTATCCTGTAGCTAATATTCTATGGATTATCTTTTTCGGCTGGGAAATGGCCATTGGATTCTTCGTCATCGGTGCACTATGGTGTATCACAATTATTGGCATACCATTCGGTAAACAGTGTTTCAAACTAGCACAACTCAGTTTCTTCCCATTCGGCGCCACATACGATTAGATAGCTCTACTTTTGCATTAGATATTGAACTGTTCGGCTGAGTAGTATACTCAGCCGTTAGTTACTCGGTGCATACTGCTAATCACGTAGACATCCAGCCCACAATACTTTTATTAATCTCAAAAAAATATGGTAATTCTTTTATACATGTGATACAATGCCAGTTGGAGTTATGCGCAATACTTGAATACAGGCATTTTTTGGTGATGTAGTAGCACACACAATAAATAGACTCAGTACTATAGTCATTATGTGACTGTCGTTATATGTGTATGTAATGTGTTCTATGTTGCGATGTATTCTCAACGCGCGTTTGCTATATAGTGGTCTATGCGCACAACAATACAACATGTGGAGGCAGATTATGGAGCAACGGAAGGTAAAGAAAGGGCGCTGGTGGAAAATATTACTAGGTATAGTCATTGGCATAGTTGCATTATATCTAGTGGTGACACTACTTAACTATATAGGCTCGGCAGTAAATATGCGCTATGCCAAGTTAATCGAATCAGTGCAAGTAGAAGGGCAGATTAAGCCCGTTATTGATACAGATGGCTACTATACGTTTGATACTGACAGGCCGCTTAAGATAATGCATCTAACGGATGTACACCTTGGTGGTGGCATATTGTCGGTAGAGAATGACAGACTAGCACTTAAGGCTATAGAGAGGATGGTTCGTGCCGAGCGTCCCGATTTAATCATTATTACTGGAGATGTTACTTTTCCCGCGCCATACGTAGCTGGCACCAACAACAATAAACGCTCAACTAAACTGTTCATTGAGTTTATGGAGAATCTAGGCGTCTATTGGACGTTCACATTCGGCAATCACGACCAAGAAATATATAGTACGCTCAACGCAGACCAAATCAGTCAAATATACGCATCTGTGCCTCACCCCGAGGACGGTGGACACTGTTTGTTCCAGAACGGCAGAGAGGATATTAATGGCAACGGCAACACTATGATTAAGGTGAGACAGAAAACAGAGAATGGTATTGGTATAGTGACGCAGGTGTTGGTGCTACTTGATAGTCATTCCTACACAGATAGCGACCCACTGGGTATCAAGTGGCAATACGAGAATATAACTACTAATCAGTTAGATTGGTACGAGAGCGAAATCAATCGAATAACAGCAGAGAATCAGGCGATAGAGAGCACCGAAGGCACTGTCAAATCTCTTGCTTTTTGGCACATACCGGTTGCTGAATATCTGTCTGCATATAATGCATATATTGACAACCAGCGTGCTACGGAGGGCGTCAATACAGAACTTAAGTACAGTTATAAATATCACTTTGGTTATGCATGGGAGACAGGTAAAATTGTGTTCAGTGGAATGGATGAGAACGACCCAACATTCGAACGTATGTATAATCTAGGCTCTACTCAAGGTATATTCTGTGGACATGATCATGATAATAATTTCTCCATAACCTATGATCCCAACATAGATGATGATAAGGATGCTATAAGATTGACGTATGGGTACTCAATAGACTATCTGGCATACTTTAATATAGCCAAGCGTGGCTATCAGCGTGGATGTGTTGTCATTACTGTCAACACAGACGGCACATTCGACTGCGTACAGAATAATCTATATACCCATTACAACTATACAGACAAGGGTAGTAATAATCTAACACCACCCACAAACTAATACACCTATTAGCATTCTAATTATTGATATATCGACTATACGCAAAATCTCGAAAGTGTAACTTTCGAGATTCCCTTAGTAATATTGTTATCGTTTTGCTGTTAATTTACCTGAACAGCAATGCAATCAATGCTAGTTAGGAGTGCAAGTTATTGATATACTGTGTGATAGTACTATCAGCATAGTCAAAGTACGTAACATAACTTGAATAATATCTCTCGGTGTCAGCAGTGGTAAAGTTAGTAGTTATTGTGTCATCTGATAGTAGTCTTGCGTAGTTATACGTGCCGTTGACACGCCAATGGTTAAGTAAGCCTATGTTGATAGCGTCTACAGGACAGTTACATACACATCTCATACATAGATTACACTTATTATTAAACTTAACTTCTTTTTTTGCTGTAATGGTGATGTTATCTAGCGGACAATTACGCGCACATTTACCACACCCTGTGCATGCGCTTGTTGTGTGGAAGGACTTACCAATCAACCTGCAACCACGTAGTTCTATACTGCATAGCACTCTCATCAAGTGTGCAAGCAGGCTGGCACGTATTGTTGGTGCGCTACCGGTAATCAGCTGCTCTACGTTGATTGGAACGAGTGCGCTTGTGGTCAGGTACATTTTTTTGGCTAGTCTGTCGCCGTGCTTAAACATGATATTATAGGGCATAAGCAAGTGTATCTCACCCAGTAATTGTGTGTGTTTCTTGCGCAATATTCGCCATATCAGTGTGGATGAAGCATTGTTAAGGGCTAACGGTTCGCCGGATACCTTGAATATGAATACTTTGTGCGTGCTATTAAGTGGTAAAGATTTGACGAAGTTTCTCACCAGAGCAGGCTGATTGAACGCGTGTATGGGGTAACCTATCCCTACCCAATCTACTCCTTCGAGTGAGGGTAGCGCTGAGGAAGTCATATCGTGTAATGTAACTGTGCAACTGTTAGATAAGCACCGGGCATACATCTGCGCTACCAGTTCTGTGTTGCCTGTACCTGAGAAATAGCATATAAGTACGTTCAAATGTCTGTCGTCCTTCGTATTAATGTATTTAAGCGATTAACACTG
Source organism: Clostridia bacterium (assembly GCA_028698585.1). Taxonomy (GTDB): domain Bacteria; phylum Bacillota; class Clostridia; order Christensenellales; family CAG-314; genus STF1-98. The sequence continues at coordinate 70,764 of JAQVWG010000005.1, forward strand.
TATCTAGTCTGTATTATCATCTGGTGCCACTAGCACTTGAGCAGTAGCATATAGTATGTTACCAGTAGTCTGTTATCATCGTAGTAATGTGATTGCGAGATTAACAGCCCATATATTGTCGTGCAGTTAGCCTTGGTTGATATACCCAAGACATATTACTAATAACGTTACTAGCAGTTAATGTTACCACAGTAGTGGTGGTATAATCGTAAGTTATATGGTGAAATTATCTGTTTAGTATCTGTTATATATCGTCAGTACTCAACCAATTCATTCTGCTGTTTAATACGCCAATTACTCAACCAACAAGACACACGCACATCAATGGTAAGATATGTGTCCACAGTAGGGTAGTGTATCTGCGTGAAGAACACTACATATATTTCTGTTATCCGTTACATGTTGTCGCCCTCAAACATACAAGATAAACACGTTGCAGTCATTTTGCCATCACGACAATGAGCCTTAATTTTGAGATAGTACTGTCTCTTGGATTACTGTTAAATAGCGTCAGCGCCAACTAATTTATTCTACTGTTTATCACCACAGACTGTTTAACAACAATATGCAAATGCTTCAGTTATGTTTACTATGGCAATGTAAGTGGTCGCGCATTAATTGTCGCATTTTTTGTCGCTGTTGTCAACGGCCTACATTGAACTAATAGATGTATAACCATGCATTACTGTGCGGCATTTCTTACCTAAGGGCAATATTACCTTTATGCCAATCAATTATCGCAACAATAGGTCAATTCTAAGGCACGACTTCGCTACCGTATGGTAATTATACTTATGCAATATTATTGTTAAGCAACCAATAACCACGTTTCTTACTGCGCCCATAACTCTCGCCGCTAAAAAGCGTATATACACTTGCCATTCAACGCTCGTTATGATAGAATAATCAAGCGATTCTATATGGAGAGGTACCGAAGTGGTCGTAACGGGGCTGACTCGAAATCAGTTTGTCAACTTTGTTGGCACGGGGGTTCGAATCCCTTCCTCTCCGCCAGCATAAGCCAAAGGCGAGCAACCTCTATCGCTTGCCTTTGGCTGTTTATTATAAGTAATCAATCGATGAAAATGAATTGATATTATGAGTAATATGTAGTAAGCTACATAAGGCATGGACGCATAAATGAAATGTAAATTAAGGCACTCATGCAAGCGTAATAGACTACACAATATGGTTATGTTATACGAAATAATTGTGTGATAGGTAAGATAGGGCATACATACGTAGTGCATTGTATGAGTTTATTTACTGAAGAGGTTAATAATTGGCAAGACTGGACACAAGTGTATAGGAGCACTAATGCGTTCATTTTATTAATGCATTAGGCATTGTGCAGACAATTGCAGGTGGTATGAGTTTATTTACTGAAGAGATTAATAATTGGCAAGACTGGACACAAGTGTACAGGAGCATTAATGCATTTACTCTATTATCGCAAGAGATACTGTTACGACACTCTCTGCCCATAGCGCAACTAGAACTGCTAATGGCAGGCACTAACGCAGTTTTTAGAGCGGGGGAGTATGTAGTCAAGATTTACGCACCCTACCAGAGTGGTAAGGATCAAACGCCGGATATGAACACGGAGATATATGCATCAACAAGGGCTGTTGAGCTAGGTGTGCATTTGCCGGAGATTGTTGGCTGTGGTTATATTCAAGATAAATACCGTTTCGGTTACATAATCACTCGTTTCATAGACGGCAAAAGTTTCGAAGATATATACCATACATTGAGTGCAGAACTCAAGTTGAACTTCGGGCGAAGATTAAGGCAATACACAGATAGGTTGAATACTCCTTGCGAGGCTTTTAATAACCTTGATATTTTTAGCGATGAGTATTCTAATTTTTGCTCTTTTCCTGACAGTTTCATATTAGAACGACAATCATATAAGGCAACACATCAGTACACCCCCAACGTGTTTATCCATGCAGACATTTTTAGCGATAACGTAATAGTAGACGGCAGTGGGGAAATCTATCTCATCGACTATGCAGACGCCCTGCTGGCGCCAGTATGTGTAGAACATGCACTGTTTGTGTTAGACTTATTCCATTTTGATAAACTGCTAATGCAAGGTTACTTCGGTACAGTAGATGTAGACGAAATGGTAGAAATGGTGTTGAGTGGTGCTCTACTACTAGGCGAAAACATAATAATGGAGTACTTTGACAACCCCTGCGATATAACTACGCTAGATTGTCTGCGCTCGGCGATACGCAGTCGCATAATAAACGGTTGAACAAGTGGTACTAGCATCTATTATTTTGTCAATTAGAACAGGCAAGCAGATAATTGATTGAGTTGTTGTTCAATCAGAAACTGACATAAGCGCTACTACAGTTGCAAGATTGTTGCTAATGTAGTTATAAGAACGTATACAACACATATGATAACAAGGAAGCCAGTAA
>JAQVWG010000006.1 GCA_028698585.1 Clostridia bacterium
GTAATCGAAGTGCACAATGCTATGGGATACAGAGTAAACAATTAGAGTTAGTAAACATAGGGTGCTAGGTACGTGTAAAGAACTTGCTAGGTACGTGTAACGAACTGAGCCAGTTATGTGTAACGAACGGCATAGAATCTATGAACAGTTGACTCAAGTAATCGAAGTGCACAATGCTATGGGATACAGAGTAAACAATTAGAGTTAGTAAACATAGGGTGCTAGGTACGTGTAAAGAACTTGCTAGGTACGTGTAACGAACTGAGCCAGAAATGTGTAGAAGGCTGTGATAGATGTGTTTAACGGACAACCGGCACCGTCAGCAACTCACTTAACTGCAGATTGCCATATATAACACCTATTTAGCGCTTATTATCACACAGTCTTGCTGATTATAAGAGCATTATCAATATGTTTAGGAGGTATAACTATCAAGGTGGAGATATTTTTACTTATATTATTTGGTTTTCTTTCAGGAATACTCGGTGGAATGGGTATGGGAGGTGGCACACTGTTGATACCATTATTATCCTTCCTCGACATGACCCAACACACTATCCAGGCTATCAACCTAATTAGTTTTTTGCCAATGGCAATTGTTGCCTTAATAGTGCACTCGCGTAACGGTCTGGTATGCAAGAATAAAGTGCTCTACATGATTATACCTGCTGTACTGTTGGCTACAGCAGGTTCTTTACTCACTAAGTGCGTGTCACAATCACTGCTGAGGATATGCTTCGGCGTGCTGTTGCTTGCAATAGGGGTATGGCAGTTTATTCTCGCAATTAAGCAACTGGTAAAATCCGGTAACTCGAACAAAAAAACGAATATATCTTCATAATTTTATTTACTTTTTTTTCATTTTATGCTAGATTATGTTAGTAAAAAGAGTTATTATAGATAATGTACTTTTTTGATAAGTGGGAGGGAGTTTTTTTTGGAACTAAAACAGTTTAGGTTCACTAAGGGTGTACACCCTAAGGACAACAAGAGTTTAACTAGTAACTCCAGTATCCAAGTTATGCCACCATGCACTGATTATTATGTTGCTTTGTCTCAACACATAGGCGCCCCTGCGGTGTGTATAGTAGAGGTCGGAGATTGCGTTATTGCAGGTCAAATGGTAGCATCTGCCAAGGGCAAAATATCTGCCAATATCTTTTCACCCGTATTCGGCAAAATTGATGGCATCGTCAAGAGAAAGAACAACTCGGGTATAGTCGGCGATTATATACACATTAAGGCAGACGCCGACCAGAGTGGCCAACCATTCACATTTCCACCTCTTGTCAATCCTACTCGTGAGGATATAATCAAGAGAGTAGAGGACGCTGGTATAGTAGGATTAGGTGGCGCCGGATTCTCATCGGCAGTAAAAATATCTCCCAATAAGCCAGTAGATACTCTGATTATTAACGCAGCAGAGTGCGAGCCATACCTTAATTGCGACAACAGGCTGATACTAGAACACACTGATCAAGTTGCCGAAGGCATTAAACTGCTCGCTCAAGCGCTCGGAGTTAATAGAGTAATAATAGGGATAGAAGACAACAAGATTGACGCATACCATAAGTTCACAGACTATGGATTCGCAGTTATGTTGCTTAAGACTCGATATCCACAGGGCGCCGAAAAGGTATTGATTTACTCATGTACCGGTCGTAGGGTACCCAACAAGGGTGGACTGCCTATGGATGTAGGCGTAGTAGTCAATAATGTCGCTACTGCATACGCTACGTGGGACGCAATAGCCAACGGAAATCCACTGTATAAGAGGGTGTTGACAGTTTCAGGCAAAGGAATACCCAATGACGAGAATCTATGGGTACTCAACGGCACGTTACATCACGACATTTTTACGTTCTGTGGTGGGATTCAACCAGATACCGTCAAGATAGTGTCAGGTGGACCTATGATGGGCGTAGCACTAGCGGACGACTCAGGCGCTACTGTCAAGGCAGAGTCTGGACTGTTATGTTTAACGGCTGAGGAACTAGGAGACGCCAACACTACCAACTGTCTTAACTGTGGTAAATGCGCCGAAGTGTGTCCCATGCACTTGATGCCTATGTATATAGACTTGTACACGTTAGCCGATGACACAGAGAATGCAGTCAAGTATGGCGCTATGGATTGTTTCGAGTGTGGTTGTTGCGCATACATCTGTCCTGCCAAGCGACACCTACTGCAGAGCATACGCTTGACCAAAAAACGCGTAAGGGAGGCAAAAAAATAATGCAGAAACTTAAGTATTCTACATCTCCTCATATTAGGAGTCCGCTGTCAACACGCAGAATAATGATAGATGTGTGCATTGCTATGCTTCCAGTATGTATTATGGGATGTGTGCTGTTCGGCTGGAATGCTCTATGGATTATAATTACAGCTTCGGTCAGTGCAGTGCTGGCAGAAGTGGTATATCGTCTAATCGCGAGAGTGCCGTTTAAACAGATAATGCAAGAGTTCGACTTTACCAGTCTAGTAACCGGAATGTTGCTAGGCGTCAATATGCCAGCATTTAATTATGCCCAAGGGTGGTATGTGCCTATCCTTGCAAGCATGTTCTCCATAATAATTGCCAAAATGATATTCGGTGGTACAGGACGCAATCTAGTTAATCCTGCCATTGTCGGCAGAATATTCGCGGTGTTGTCCTTTACTAGAGTAATGACTCAATGGGTTCAACCCAATCTACCTGCGTTCTCCAATGAGATAATACCTGCTGGTGCAACGCCATTATCACAGATGCTCTCTCAGTCCAGTTACACAGCCGTACATAGTATGGGTTTGAGCAATCTCGACTTATTCCTAGGCACCGGTATTCAGGGTGTCATAGGAGAGACATGTAAAGTAGCCCTTCTACTGGGTGGCATTTACTTAGTAATACGCAGTGTTATCGATATAAGGTTGCCACTAGTGTACATTGGCATGACGGGATTAGTTACTGTGATTATTAACGGATTCAATTTCTACTATTTCTTGCCCAGCATACTCTCCGGTGGGCTATTCCTTGGCGCTATATTCATGTCTACCGACTACGTAACTACGCCTAACACTAAGGTAGGTAATTATCTATACTTTGCGCTACTGGGTATATTGACTGCGCTACTACGCAAGGCAACAGGTATGGAAGTGGTATCATTCGTAATTCTGTTCATGAATCTACTGGTACCGCTGATTGACAAGTTCATTGTTAATAAGCCTTTCGGCACGCAGAAGAAGGTCAATTCTAACAAGGAGGTGGCCAAGCAATGAATGACAAAGTAAGAGAATCTATTAAGACCATATGTATTCTGGTTGCCATTACCATTATCTGCGTCGCACTATTAGCCATTCTTAATGACGTGTTATATGTGGCGCCCGATATGGATTCTTTTGACCGAACCGCTAAATCCAAGAGTGGCTACACCCTAGTAGAACAGAATGTCAAGATGACCAACGGAATTGTCAAGATGGTTGCTGAGGGCGAGATGCTTAATGGCGAGGCTGTGGTTGGTCTGTACGTTGAGGGAAAGGGCAGTAGTCCAGCAGGGTCATTCACACTGGTTGTGATTATTCATAAGGCTACTGGAGAGATTCTAGGTGTGCGTAAACTGGTAGACGGTGGTGACGTTGGATATGAGTATCTTGATGATAATCTGCGTAGTTTAATGGGAACAGTCATTGACGGCAGTACAGTATTCGACAGTGACAACTTCGTTGTGCAAGCAGGTGCAACTTACTCTACTAAGGCATGTCGTAATGCCATGCAGGCTGTTGCAGAGTATTATTATATCAATTACTTACAAGGAGGGCAGGAATAATGAAAACCAGAGATGTCGCTGTAAATGGTCTTATTAAAGAAAACGCAGTTTTTAGAATGCTGCTGGGCCTGTGCTCTATACTTGCTCTATCCAATAAAGCAATCAATGGATTAGGTATGGGCGTGGCTGTAACATTCGTTCTGGTATGCAGTAACGTTGTTATTTCGTTGCTCAAGAGAGTTGTGCCTAATAAGGTACGCATACCTTGTTATGTATTAGTGATTGCCACATTCGTTACTGTAGTGGAATTGTTGATTAAGTACTTATCTGCTAAGAGTTCTGCAATTGCGCAGATAGGTGACGCAATGGGCGTATTCTTACCACTTATTGTGGTCAACTGTATAATCCTTGCTAGGGCTGAGGCTTTTGCTAGCAAGAATACCGTTGGCGCTTCTGCAATAGATGGACTGTTCGTAGGTATGGGTTACACTATCGGGCTGACACTATTAGGCATTGTGCGTGAGTTACTTGGTTCTGGCTCGATATTTGGACTACAGATACTGGGTGGGTTTAGAATCACATTTTTTTCACAACCAGCGGGCGCATTTATAACCTATGGTTTGTTGATATGCCTTTTCAACATTACCTATGAGAAGATTGAGCAAAACAACGCCAATCGTAAACGCAAGGCCAGTGTTACACTGTCCAATCAAGTGACAGAGGAGGGCGCAGTCAATGGATAGTGCATTCGTCGCTTTACTACTAACAGGCCTATTCGTGGGCAACTATGTTGTCGCTAGATTCCTCGGTATGTGTCCTTTCCTAGGGCTGTCCAAAAAAGTCGACTCTGCTGTCGGCATGGGAATAGCTGTTACATTTGTTATGGTCGTTGCATCATTGTTAACGTATCCACTCTATCAACTTATGGTCAAGTTGGGTATAGAATACTTGCGAACAATAGTTTTCATTTTTGTAATTGCATCTATTGTGCAGGTACTCGAAACGGTTATTAAGAAAATCAGCCCTTCGCTGTACAGTGCTATGGGTGTATACCTGCCACTAATTACTACTAACTGTGCCGTGTTAGGTGTTGCTACTCTTAATCTAGAATCAGAGCTAGTTACAGGGCTTGCAACAGCATTACTTAATGGTCTATTCAGCGGGCTAGGATTTACGCTCGCAATAGTAATATTAGCAGGCATGCGTGAGAAATTAGACAAACAACCACTCAATAAACACCTTAAAGGTTTTCCTATCTCTATGATACTGGCAGGGTTTATGGCAATGGCCTTTGTCGTTTTTACTTACATTAAATTGGGGGAGTAAGCTATGGAAAGTTTAATGTTGTTGATACAGATAAATTGGCGAATAGTCATAATCAGCATAGGTATTACTGCAGGTGTCGCTCTGCTTATGGGAGTAATCATTATGGTTATTGCCAACGTATTCACCATTAAAGGACAGGACCCACGCATAGATGATGTAAAGGAGAACCTCGCTGGTGCCAACTGCGGTGGATGTGGATATGCTGGTTGTTCAGATTTTGCCAAGGCATTGGTAGAGGGCAAGGCAGAGATAAACGACTGCGGTGCTACTAATAAGGATAACAAGATTAAGATTGCGAGCATCCTCGGTAAACAGTTCTCGGGCGAGGAGATGATTAGCGTTGTTGCCTGTAATGGTGGTATCAACTGTGCAGACAAGTTCGAATATAAAGGATACTGTGATTGTGCATACGCCAATATGCACTCATCCGGTCCTAAGGCTTGTAACAGCGGTTGTATAGGTCTGGGCAACTGTGCGTCTGTCTGCCCAGTCGAGGCTATCAAGATTATTGATGAAGTGGCAGTAGTTGATAGGGACCGCTGTATTGCATGTGGCTTATGCATTAAGACGTGCCCCAAGAGCATAATCAAGAGTATCCCTAAGTCCGCTCAAGTGATCGTAGCGTGCTGTAATGAATGCAAGGGCAAAGAGGTAATGGATATATGTAAGGTAGGTTGTATAGCCTGTGGATTGTGCGCAAGGGTATGTCCACACGCTGCAATTCACCTAGAAAACAATCTCCCCATAATAGATTACGGCAAGTGTACTGGCTGTGGTCTGTGCGTAGATAAGTGCCCTAAGAACGTTATTCACAAGGTAGGTTAAGTTGCATACAGATATCGCTAAGGCTATAATTGTAGCTTATTAACGTAATCGTCGCTATAATGAATGAGTAACTTTATTTGTCAGAAACTGTAAAAAGATTGCCAAAATGTGTAAACAATTTTTTCAAAGGGTATATACAAGACAATAAAACTATGCTACAATAAACTCGGTATCATATCGTATGAAACCAGATTTAGCATATTATAACAAGGATAGATTATCAATGGAAAGAATAGGTCTAATTGATTTAGGCTCCAATACTGCTCGTTTAACCATATATGATGTGTACGAGGGTGGATACTTCGTCACCGTAGACGAGACCAAGGAGCAAACTAAACTAGGTGACACCGAAAAAGACGGTAACCTTAAACAAACAAGAGTATTACAAGCAATCAGCACGATTAAGTCCTTCAAGAAGGTATGCGCGGTCTATAATGTGGACAAGATTATCCCATTTACTACTGCAGCCGTGCGCAATGCCAAGAATCAGAAGTCGTTCCTCAACGACGTTTTCTCTGCTACCGGACTGAGATTTCAAGTACTCAGCGAGGAGGAAGAGACAATGCACGACTATCACGGAGTTATCAACAGCATAGAGGTGCCTAAGGGTGTGATATGTGAGATAGGTGGTGGCAGTATTAAACTGGTGCAGTATAATAGGCGCAACGTAATGAACAAGACAGTTCTACCTTTTGGCGCAGTGACACTCGCTGGATTATTCGTTAAGGATGATGTCAAGCCCGAAGTAGCCTGTCTTCAGATAGAGGAATACGTTAAAGAGAAACTGTCCATGATAGATTGGCTGTCTACGCTAGAACCAGACTATCAGTTGGTCGGCGTTGGCGGTTCTATACGTTCATTAGCAAGGATTGTGCGCAAGATAAGGAGATATCCTCTCGAAATGGTGCATAACTACCGTATCGAGAAAGAAGACTTTGATTATGTCTATAATATGATTAAACCCTTCGATCTAGAAAAAGCAAGCAAAATCAAGGGCTTATCTTCTGCACGCGCTGATGTGTTCCCTTGTGCCATGGCAGCCCTTAAGGCATTCATCGACTACTGCAGTTTCGGGATAATATGCTGTTGTGGTAGTGGCATTAGAGAAGGTATTATGTATAACTATGCACATCCTATAACCATAGAGAAACCCATTGTTGACGTACTGGGTTACTCTATACAGACCAAGATAAGACAGTGGAACATAGACGGCGAGCATGCAGAGCAAGTATTCGGACTGTGTATTCAGTTGTTCAAGCAACTGCGCGTACTACATAAGTTCCCTCGCGCTTATGTTAGAGTGTTACGCATAGCCAGTATGCTGTATGAGGCAGGTAGACAGGTCAAGTACTACGATTATCCTCGTCATACATCATACATGCTACTTCGCTCTAATCTTCAGGGCGTATCTCACTCTGACATAGTACTGGCTGCATATGTGTGTAATGTGTTCAGTAAAGAGGATTTTAGTTACACCGACTGGAGTAAGTTCAACAGTATGTTAACACCTGAGGATATCGAGGCAGTTAATAAACTCTCTGTAATGCTTCAACTGGCAGTAGCATTCGACATTTCGCGCAAGAGAGTTATTAAGGAAATCAACTGTGATGTACTCGGCGACTCAGTGATACTTAAGACGGAGACAGACGGTGATTCTAGTCTGGAGATAAGAGAGGCCAATCGCTACACATTAGATTTCAAAAGAGTGTTCAAGAAGAACCTAGAGATATTATAAGTATATAACACAACAACCTCTTTTGAATTACAAAAGAGGTTTGCTTTATTTTGACAATAATTGCACTTTGCTGTACTATAGAACGATGAGTAATAATTTCATACTGGCATCTACCTCTCCGCGCAGGAGACAGTTGCTCAAGAACATCATTGACAACTTCGACGTAATTGCGTCTAATACTGTTGAGAATACTACCTGCACCAACCCACGAGATATGGTTATCGAGTTGGCGACGCAGAAGGCTTGTGCGGTTGCCAGCCAACACTATGATAGTGTAGTAATAGGCGCCGACACAATCGTTGTGCTTGACGGCACTGTGCTAGGGAAGCCAAAGACTGCTGAACAAGCATACGATATGCTTATGTCCTTATCTGGTCGAGATCACTTGGTATATACAGGCGTGTGTATTTGTAATAAGGGTAAGAGCCAAACATTCTATGATGTATCCACTGTATCATTCACTAGGCTGTTGCCGATAGGCGTTAAGGAGTATATAGCCACAGGCTCTCCCTATGATAAGGCAGGCGGATACGGAGTGCAAGACTGTGGATTCATCAGTAACATCGAAGGCAGTTATTATAATGTAATGGGATTGCCCGTTGAGAAGTTGACAGACTACATTGCCAAATATTTATAAGAGGTAAACAATGACTCACTATAATATTGTATTAGAATTGGGCTCGCAGTATATAAGGGCCGTGAGTATGAAAGACGCATACATTATCAAGGAACCGAATCTTCTTGCACTGGACGAGGAGACTAAGCAGGTCAAAGCCGTTGGTAATATGGCGTATAAATTACTTAACAGTAACATGGCTAACGTCGTATTGTTCAGACCTATCAAGAATGGCGTGCCCGTAGACAGTCAGGGAGTTACGCAGATATTGACAGACTTGATGGTCAAGATGACAGGGGGGAGACTATTCTCTAACGTCAACGTGTATTGCGTGTTGCCTCTAGGCATGTCTAAGAAGGATAAGTCCACAATAGAGAATGTTCTCAATCAAGTAGGCGTAAGACAATCCAAGTTCTTATTAATGCCACTTGCAGACAGTACCAAGGTATTCAACGAGTTCGACACCAACTGCGGTATTATCTGTAACATAGGTGGGGATACAACTGACATTAGTGCAGTAGTAAATGACAACATTATAGCAGGTTGCACGCTGTTCTATGGAAGCAGACAGATAGAAAGGGACATCGTGCAGTTCGTATTAGATAAATATAATGTCAAGATTACAATGCAGGATGCAGAGGAAATTAAGTGTAACTGTGGCAGTCTATATCCTAACGATAATTCTACATACATAACCAGTGGGGTCAACATACAGAAGGGTACTATTGAGGAGATTAACTTTTCCTCACGAGAGATATATAATACCATAGCTTCAATCAATGCCAAGTATTGCCAAGTTATCAAGAGCATACTCACGTCAATAGACACACAGACATCAGCCATGTTGCGCAGTGAGGGAGTATTCTTATGCGGTGGTGGTGCTAAACTGACTGGCATTGACAGATATTTTATCGACGTACTCAAGTTCGGCGCACGCATTGCGAGTAACCCACAGGAAGTAACCATTAAGGGTGGGCAGATACTGGTCAAACGATTACTCGTTTAGTATCGTTAATCTCTACACTAACTACATAACAACCAGATATACAATGCAGAAGTGTGACAAGTGATTGTTTAACTCTTCTGCTTTTTTTGTCTATTTTTGCATAGTTGGCACTAACAGTGCGAAGGCTAGTATAATATCTGTTATTGGGAGTGTGTAATCACTATGGCGAGAAAAATACTAGTTATGAACAGCCAACGTTGGGCAGACAACAAGCAGTTGTTATTAGACTTCGGCAGAGCGCTAGCGAGAAAATCTCTTAGGGTTGTTATAGTTGACTGTAGCAATGCCGAGGTAATGGATATCAATGCACCCTATGGTAGAAGCAGTCTTGATATCGTTGACCATATACTTAACAAATGCAGACTCAAGCAAACACTTCAACAGGATAAACAACCCTCTCTGTTCATTGCTAGATTGGGTAGTATTGACAGGCTCAAAGCACAAAACTTGTCCAATGAATATATTGCGACCAGTATCAGTCAGCTTGAAACGATATTCGACTACTGTTTAATAGCCTATGATGACGCCTGTCCTATACCGATAACAGATAATTCTTATGAGTATATTCTATTTACTGCATGCACGTGGCAGTCAGTTGAACAGGCACAATCTATCCTTAACGTATTTAGTAAATGTTCATTAATGCAAGGTGTTGTTGCACTGTGTTCTCATAAGTTGGGGCGCCAAAAGGATATGGATGTGAATGTTTTTTTTGAGCATATACTCGCTGTGCCCCTAGGGACGGTACACCAACTAAGAGGTAGACTAGACCAGTTCGCAAGACAAGAGATAGTTGATAATTGCCTTGACATTGTCGCAAGCAATATTCACAACAATACAACAGATATAGTGATTGGGAAAGGCAACAGAATGGTAGTTAAGCGATATACCAACAGATATTATTATCAGTAACGGGTAGACATAATTAAACAAGCCTTGCCATATAGTAAGATATATAATAATGGAGGGATTAATATGCAAAGTAATGTGGGAGTGAATAACTACTCTTGTACTGCCGTAGAAAATGACTGGCTAGACATTACGTACACTCAGCGAAACTATATTCAAGAGGAACAACAACTCAGTAATTTTAAACGCAAACGCCGACCACTCGAGTTTATCAAGACTAATGCTAAGTACATAGTTGCCATAATGCTACTTGTTGTTGCAGTAGCGGGTATGTTAATCGTAGGCGTAGAGGGTGATGGCGTGTTCACTACTGCTAAACTGGCATATACTTCTACAATTTTCGATAGTCTTATTGAGGGCAAAACAAGCAAAACTAAGACTAACACAGTGGTTATGCCTGTCAATATGCAGATAGAGAGTATCTCGGATGACGGTATAGTGACACTCAATGGTGGTAAAATAGCGACTTGCCTAGTTGCCGGAACAGTCGCTTCAACTACGGAGCACACAGTCACCGTTAAGACAGGTGATAACACGGTAATGATATATGCCAATGTTAGTGAGGTATTGGTGCAGACTGGTGATACAGTAGCACAATATGGCGTACTGGGTAGATACGAACAGAGTATGACTGTACAGATTGTTTACAATAATCAGCCTGTTAACCAAGTAATTGGTAGTCTATACTCATTTGAATGGCAAAGTTAAAGTTTAGTATTAGACCCTCCTTCGTCATCCTATGTCTGTTCGTGGCGTTAATTGGTCAACTAACAGTTCTATTATGTTACTGCATAAGTGTGTTACTGCATGAGGTAACGCACTTTCTTGTTGCGCGCAAGTTTCATTACAGTTGCAGTGCTATACATTTGACCGCATTCGGCGCCGTACTGTATGGCGATTTCGAGCAAGCAGTAGGCAGGCAACAGATACTAATCGCATTGTCTGCGCCATTGTTCAACCTATTCATGGCAGGACTGACTGTCGTAATATGGTATATCTATCCTCAATTCTATCTCTACTCATTGGATTTTGCAGTCGCCAACCTTGTGATAGGATTAATTAATCTATTGCCCTGTTACCCATTAGACGGTGGTAAAGTGCTGGTTGGCATACTGTCTAAGCGACATACATATAAGCGCAGTATGAGCATTGTTTGCACTATAACTGTCTTTCTAGCGTTGACAGCATTCTGTACTTTTGTACTGGCATTCTTATTTTCTATCAACCTATTCAGCCTAGGCATGTTCGCAGTTTTTCTGTTCGGTTGTTCGTTGACTACAACGCAGGGAGCGCATTATAGTAAACTGCCTATTGCGTTAGTTAATAGCACTCGGCTGTTAAGAGGTGTGCGTAAACAGACCATTGTTATTTCACATAGAGCTACACTGCAGATGCTACTTACTAGAATGGAGAGCAACACTCTGTATTGTATCGAAGTAGTGGGAGATGATATGGTAAAGCGTGCTATAATTGATTATAATACACTGCAAAAGTACTACGAGAAATATCCACTTGATTCTATACTCTCCACAATAATAGCAGGAGAGAGTAGTACTAATACTACTCTCTCCGTTTAATGAGGTATTACATTGTGAAGGCACCTATAATATCGGCAATTAACCTGTAATCTATAGGTAATACTTCATCTCTTCAACTACTTTCTCCTCATACTTGAGCAGCTCCTCAGCAAGCGCAACCGACTTATCTAGACAGTCTGCACTTTGGGATAAGGTTCTCTTGATATCAATGACACCCATTGTGGCACCCTGAATCAACATTTCTGCCATTGTAGATAGCGACTTGTTCGCAGTTAATTTAAGTTTAGCATTCATTTTGGCCATGGTGCGGCCAGTCTTGGTCTTATCCTTAATGCTCGTACCGAGTGCATTCGCCTCGATTTGACATGACTGCACGAAATCATCATATCTAGCCACTTGCTTGCGTATGAGGTCGCTGAACTCTAGATTGTCTGTGTATCCAAGTAGCACATCAGTACACTCTTTAGCCATTAGAGCATTCTCATATATGGCTGTGTACAGTGCCAAACTGTTCTGTTGACAGTTGACGTGATATGCGTCCTCCTTGGTACTTTCGTGGTTATTTGCAGTTTGACGGCTTTCTTGCATTCCTGTTCTCCTGTTGTTTACTGCTTGGTCGTTTACTGTTCTCTGTTGTGTTGAAGTCCTTGCAGTTGCGACTTGTTTCGGCGTTGGCAAGGTATTCTTCCTTGCATTGCTTGGATTTTGTCATAACGGTTGTTTACCTCCTATTGTAGTGCTATTATTATGGGCATCAATGGACAAAAATATAAACAAATACCACTTTTTTGACATTATATATTTGACAGCCAAGTGCTTTTGTGTTAAATTGATAAGCGACCGCTTAGGAGTGGCTTATAAGAACAACATCAGTTGTCGCCTACTATAACAACCTAGCGAGATTGGAGAGGGGAGGTAAACAAATGTACGCAATAGTAAAAACAGGTGGTAAACAATACAAAGTAGAGCAAGGCACTATATTCTCTACCGAGTTGTTGGATGCACAGGTTGGTTCAGTTATTGAACTTAACGCACTGCTTTTTGCAGATGATGATAAGGTTATTGCTGGCGAGGGGACCAATAACGTCAAAGTAATGGCTGAGGTTGTCGAGCATGGCAAAGGCAAGAAGTTGACTATCTTTACTTACAAAGCCAAGAAGAATGTAAGACATAAGCAAGGTCACAGACAGCCATACACCAAGTTAAAGGTTACTAGTATAACTGCTAAATAATGACAGATATCGTCTTAACCAAGAATAATGGCAATATAGTCCAAGTATCTGTAAGTGGACATACAGGGTATGGTACCAGTGGAAGTGATATATTATGCTCGGCAATATCGAGCATAGTGCAGACGGCACTGCTGGGGATACTAGACGTAGTATGTGTGAACGTAGATTTTGCTCGTGATGAACGGAATGGACAATTAACTTTTGCCATAAGTAGTGATATGGATGAGTCCAAAATGCATGATTGTCAATTAATTCTTAAGACAATGTTATGTGGATTATCCGATCTCAATACCGAGTATTCGGATTTTATGAATTTGGAGGTAAAAAATGTTTATTAATATTCAACTTTTTGCTCATAAAAAAGGTGGCGGTTCGACAAAGAACGGTAGAGATAGTCAGGCCCAGAGATTGGGTGCTAAGCGTGCTGATGGTCAATTCGTTCTAGCCGGCAACATCATAGTGCGCCAAAGGGGTACTGCAATCCATCCCGGCAATAACGTCGGCATAGGTAAGGATGACACTTTATTCGCACTGATTGACGGTGTAGTCAAGTTCGAGCATAAAGGCAAGACCAAAAAACAAGTTAGCGTATATCCCAACTAATTATGTTTACATGGGCTGATATATTCAGCCCTTTTTAATTATTACCAATGATTACCAGAATAAAGGACAGTATAGTTATTACAGATGAACCACAGTTCGACATACAGAAAGTGTTAGAATGTGGGCAGATATTCCGCTATCACAAGATAGATAACGGGTACGTATTCTATTCTCTTGATAAGTGCGCAACAGCAACAACTATAGGTAATCAATGCGTAATTGTAAGTGACGATATTGATTACTTCTATAACTACCTAGACCTCGATACTGATTATGAGAGAATATACCTGACGTTGCACGACACTGATGACTGTATGCGCAAAGCTACTGAGTATGGTCAAGGTATCAGGATACTCCGACAGAATACATTAGAGACCATAATATGTTTCATTATCTCTGCCAATAATAATATCAAACGAATACAGGGCATAGTCGAGCGTCTATGCACCTATGCTGGTGATAAGACTGCGTACGGATACGCCTTTCCCACCCTTGAACAGTTATCTTGTTGTTCGGTGGACATTTACAGGCAGGTAGGATGTGGATATCGGTCTCAATATTTATTCGATACCGTTCAAGCAATACATAATGGACAATTAGACATCAATTCGCTGCATTTACTCGACACTCAGGATGCTAAACAACAACTGCTTAAACTCAAGGGTGTAGGCGGTAAAGTTGCCGACTGTATACTTCTATTCGGCATGGGCAGATATGACGTGTTTCCAACAGACACTTGGATTAAGAAGGTGTACGAGCAGAATTACGGTGATGGTAATAAATGTACTGATATAGCCACTTTTTTCGTCAATAAGTATCTTAAGCTCTCTGGTTATGCCCAACAATACCTTTTTTATTATCAAAGGGCAGGTAATTTTTAACGAAAAGAATAGACAAAAATGTTTTCGTGTAGTAGACTAAAGAAAAATGATTTATTGATAACAACTAGGAGGTACTTATACAATGCAAGGAGAGAGAAAAATATCACTCTACATCGATATTGACAATTTGAAAATTGGCTATAACGAGTATGACGACGCCATAAAACAACTAGAAATGGCTGGAGACATCCTACACTGTAAGGTGTATGGCGTTTCGGACAGAAGACACAAGGAGATAATTTCCTCCATAATGGATAGAGGGTACGATATGGCACCCGTTATGCGCAAGAGAAGGCCTAAGCAGTTCGATTATCGTATTATAGTTGACGTGATGGAGGATGTACTGCAGAATAATAACATCAACACAGTAGTTATTATCGCTTGTCCAACTGATCTTGTATGGCTATATAGTAAACTGAACAGTTATAACATTAAGGTTATCGCACTTGACAACAACGATGAGGAGAACAGGAACCTAGTTGACGAGGTTATTCATTTGGGACTGCATGAGCCAGATCCGGCACCCAAGAAGGCTCCGGAACCCGTTAAGCCAGCTAAGGCCGTCCCTCCACCCAAGAAGGCCAAGACACCAGTCGCCCCAACTAAGACAGAACCTCAAGTTGCTGCTACTGAAGAACTCCAGACAATCAAGGAAGTGGCTGAGCGCCCCAACACAGAGGAGAACATCGACAAGGGTAACGAAGAGTTGTTACAAGAAATCAAAGGATTACTGGACAAGTTCAAGGAAGAAGAATAGCATTATATTGATTAATTGCACCTAGAGGGTTACACACCGTCTAGGTGCTTTTTTTGTTTACTTATAATCATTTTGCCGCACATATTACTATTGTTGACAATTCTATTACTTTGAATTATTGATGATACACACACATCGCTATATTAACTGATTGCATTCAACAACTCAATGTTCAGATATATTATCTGGCTTCTCATACCTATTCTGTATGCGCTAGCTACGCTCATATCGAATTGCCATAAGTTATACACTGTTATAAATTATGGGTGTAGTCTACCTCTCGCATTATTGAGGTGCCTGAGTTTACATGCTACTTAATAACTGTTGATTGTGATATACTTCTGTTGCTACTGTATTAATAATTGCATTCAACAACTCAATGTTCAGATATATTATCTGGCTTCTCATATTTTTTCTGTATACGCTGGCTACGCTCATATTGAATTGCCATAAGTTATACACTGTTATAAATTATGGGTGTAGTCTACCTCTCGCATTATTGAGGTGCCCGAGTTTACATGCTACTTAATAACTGTTGATTGTGATATACTTCTGTTGCTACTGTACTAATAATTGCATCCAACAACTCAATGTTCGGATATATTATCTGGCTACTCATACTTTTTCTGTATACGCTAGCTACGCTCGTATCGAATCACCATTAGGTATACACTGTTATAAATTATGGGTGTAGTCTACCTCTCGCATTATTGAGGTGCCTGAGTTTATATACTACTTAATGACTGTTGATTGTGATAAACTGCCGTTGCTACTCTGTCGCTGCCTTTTTATGGTACGACATATGGATGACTGATTAATTATATTAGCTTGTGTTAGACATAAGTTTATAAGCATTATGACTAGCGTTTATAATTAACGACTAGCACTTGCTGAGTGACTAGATAAGTCTGTCAATACGTATTATGTAACGAATTAATCTTATGCTGATACTTCTTTATCATATGATAAGCATAATGTTCCACTAGCCAACCGCAAAATACATCCGTAGTTATATGTCCATAACACAGTGTAGTGCATATCGTTACCGAATCCGTACACTACATCTATTAACTTGGTACATTGTATATTGGTTAGAGAACAATAACCGTATGCCGTGTTAAGCGTATCTTAACTGTTATTGGATGATAAACAATTAACATTACTCTTAATGATTATGTCTTGTCAACTGCTAAACACATACCCTCAGCGCATAGAATATATCAAATGTTCGTAGGGGATTGACACTTGACAATAAACCAAAGCATAGGCAACATACTGGGTGAGGAGATGTTGTCCCTGCTCAATTATAAGTACACGGTCTATGCAGATTTCGCATTAGAGGTGGAGGGACATAGGGGAATCAAAGTTTTTTCGTCCACCTACATAACATTTGCTGTTGGCAAAAGCACGCTGGTCGTTGAGGGGGAGAACCTTACCATTAAGCAACTCACCAAAAACTATGCACTTATAACAGGCACTATCACGTGGGCAGGGGTACAGCGTAAATGAAATCGTATGAAGTAATCATTGACGGTGTTAACCTCGACAGGTTAATCAATCAACTTGCTAAACAAATGCCACTGAAATGTGTTTGTCGCAATAATGCTAAACAATGCTCCTTAGTGGTCAGCGCCATAGACAAGCAAAAGGTAGTTGATTATTTACACCAAAAGTGCTATAATAATTATATAGTTAAACCGATTGGATACAGAGCAATATTGACTTGGTTTAGGCGCAATATAGCACTCAGCTTAATCGCACTGATTTTCTTAATTAGCTTGCTTATTTGCAGTAGACTATGTTTACGCATTGACGTTGACTGGGCTGGAGACGCACATACTGTAGTGCAGGTAGTGAATGATTATGGTATAGTCAAGGGCAGTTTCATGGGTAACGTACAGATAGATGAATTAGAGAACTACCTCTGTAACCATCTTAATTGCGCATACGCTGTAGTAGAGATAGACGGCAGTGTACTACGAGTCAAAATAATCGACAAGGCACTCCCGACGCCACCCATAGACTTCGATTCGCCCCATGACGTACTCGCTAGGTATGATGCAGTGGTAACTAGGGTAGCATTATTGAGTGGCACTAGCGTGATATCTATTGGTGATACTGTGAGCGCAGGACAGACATTAATTGTCGGTTTAAGGACATTTAAGGACGGCACCACACAGCCTACTTATGCAATCGGTCAAATATACGGTAAAGTAACGCTGTCGCTCACAGAACGTTTTACGCCCTCACAGGTGGCATACAGGCGTACTGGTAAGTGTCAAGTGAGTAATTCTCTTATCCTGTTAGGCAACACTTGGCAGGGTAATAATCAACCCGATTATGCATTCTTTGAGAGCCAAACGGATTACTATTACATTACCCCACTTAACATTCAAGTAGTTTCGACAACTATCTATGAGTTGGAGCAATATACCTATACGGTCACTATTGACGAGGTGCTAGAAGACATTGTTGATAGCCTTATGAGTCAACTTGTAGAGCAAGCAGACTTTGAGATAGAATGCTTTACATATACTGTTGATGGGGATATAATAACCGTAACGGCCAGCGCCGAGATACTCATCAGCACTGACTAGGGAGGATAGTTTGAGCAGAGTAACGAAGAAGATTGAAATTGACAATATAGACACACTGATGACCATATTTGGGTCATTTGATGAGAACCTTAACGTCATTACCAAGGCATTAGACGTCGAGTTGATGTGCAAGCTCGGAGAGAATTATTTCATGGGAGAGAGTGCTAATGTAGATTTAGCACTTGCCGTGGTGGACAAGCTAGCGACATTCTCTCGCAATGGTGACATAGTAGACCTAGGTAGAGTTAACTACGTGTGTGCATGCGCTAAGGAGGGTAAGCTCGCCGAGATCGACCAACTGTTCACCGATGTAGTAGCCATAACTAATCGTGGTAAACTTATCAAGTGTAAGACAGTGGGACAGCGTAGATACGTCAACTCCATTAACAAGAATACCATTAGCATTTCTGTCGGTCCTGCAGGCACGGGTAAGACATATTTAGCCGTTGCATTGGCTGTTGTTGCATATAAACGTAAACAAGTTGACAAAATTATTCTAACTCGTCCAGCAGTAGAGGCTGGGGAGAAGCTAGGATTCTTGCCGGGTGACCTACAAGAAAAAGTCAATCCGTATCTCAGGCCGCTGTATGATGCACTTCAAGAGATGTTAGGCGTAGAGGGTTATAGTAAGATGATAGAGAAGGGCATTATTGAGATTGCCCCTCTAGCCTATATGCGTGGTAGGACGCTCAGCAACGCCTTCATTATACTGGACGAGGCTCAGAACACTACTCAAGAGCAGATTAAAATGTTTTTGACAAGACTGGGCGAAAATAGTAGAATGGTTATTAATGGCGACTTAACACAAGTGGATTTACCGGAGGGCAAGTCTAGTGGGTTAAGAGTTGCCACGAAAATACTCAAGGACATACCGGATATCGGCATTACCGTATTGACTGAGAGAGATGTAGTTAGACATCCATTAGTACAGATTATAGTCAAGGCCTATGAACTTGCCGAGAACAGGAGAAAGAATGAAAAAGATTAAGAAAGCCGTTGTCAAGTCTGCGTCAAGGGGACTTGCAATCATATTCGCTTCCTACGTTGTAATTTATCTAATGATTAGACTATTAATAATACGTGATGCGCCATTGATGACTAGAGGGGGATTCGTCGCACTAATTGCTCTACTATTCGTATGCTTGACCAGTTTTCTCATCTGGACCAGAAGCACGATTATATACGATATACGCAAGTGTTGTGCTTTAGCAGTTGTTCTGGTAATTAATATGGCAATTATGGTCATGTTCGGTAAGGATTACATCAATCTGCCATACCTAGTACCGTATGCACTATGCGCACTAATGTGTGCTAACCTGCTAGACAGCAAAATTACTTTTCTTGTCAGTGTCAATCTACTTATTATCTACTTCGCATCGCAGTTGTTGTTCGTCGGTAATGCGTCGCAACAACTACTATATTATATCTTGTTCGATGGCGTATTCTGCTGTGTGATATGCTCGTACTCAACTAATAGACACTTTACTAGGGCAAGGCTGGTGCTGTTGGGTGTGATACTGGGAATCACTAATGCTATATTCTATGCGCTGTCATTCGCACTATTTAATGGCGTGTTCGTATTTAAGACATTCCTTACCGAGATACTGCTGTGCTTTGGCGGTGGACTGGTATTGATTATGTGTCTATTCTTGTTTATACCATTACTAGAGGCATTATTTAATCTCGCAACAGATTTTCGACTCGTCGAGTTAACTCGTACAAGCGCACCATTACTGCGTAAGCTGTTCGATGAGGCACCGGGCACGTATAATCACAGCATGGTGGTGGCGATATACGCCGAGGCATGTGCGACTGCAATAGGAGCTAATCCGTTCTTAGTTAAGGCTGCTGCGTATTATCACGATATCGGCAAGTGTAAGAATCCTCAATATTTCATAGAGAATCAAGGTGGCGGCCCCAACCCACACGATGAATTAACCCCCGAAGCCTCGGTACTAGCAATTAAGAAGCACTGTATTCTAGGCTACTCTCTTGCTAAGGAATATAATCTACCAGAAGAGATATGCCGTGCCATAATAGAACACCACGGCACAATGCCACTCAAAGTGTTCTACCTGCGAGCCAAGAAAATGACCGACGGCGAATTATCCTATGACCAGTTCCACTATGATGGTCCAACGCCGACCACTAAGACGTCAGCCATTCTTATGATATGTGATGCATGCGAGGCTGCACTGCGTGCCTCAGGCAACAGTAGTAATGCGGAGGAGATGGTTAACGCAGTTGTTAAGGAGCGCATGGATCTTAACCAGTTCGTTGATTGCGATTTATCTATGAAAGAGATAGAGACTATCAAGAAGACTATTATATCGACATTCGTTGGTGTTAAGCATGACAGGATAGTCTATCCCAACGTTAAACTTAATTAAGTATGAAAGTAGTTTTTAATAGAGATAACATACATAATGATGATATTATTAGTACATTTGATTGTGCCGTCAGCACCCTTACACAACCACAGTGTATAGAGTGCGAAGTCAATTTTGTCAGCACCACACAGATTAGGCGTCTTAATAGACTGTACCGCAATATCGACGCTGTTACTGACGTGCTCTCTTTTCCCATGCTCAACCTTGCGCAGGGCGAAGTAATAGACAGCAATAAGTATTCGCTTGACGTAGACGTACAGACAGGTAATGTGATGATAGGTGAGGTATACCTCTGCTCAACAGTCGCTAAGCAACAGGCAGTGGAGTATGGCCATTCGCTCAAGAGAGAAGTGTGTTTCCTAGCGCTTCATGGACTACTGCACTTATTGGGCTATGACCATGTAGATGATGAGCAACGTTCAGTTATGGAAAATACACAAGATATTATTCTAGATAAAGTAGGTATTATAAACTAATATGACACACATAGTAGGTTACATTGCAATAGTGGGTTGGGCTAATGCCGGTAAATCAACCCTTCTTAACAGTCTTATAGAACAGAAGGTATCCATTGTCAGTCCTAAACCACAGACAACTCGGGATAGCATAATAGGTATATGGTCTACCGACGACTGCCAAATGGTGTTCGTCGATACGCCCGGCTGGTTGAAGCCCAAGAATGTACTGGGCGAGTATATGCAGAAGAGCATTGACAGGGCCGTCGTTGGAGTAGACTGCATTATGCTAGTCATTGACGGACATGATGGCATTAAGGAGCGCGACATTCAACTAATATATAAGTATGCCAATAGGGACATACCACTCGTAGTTGTCATAAGCAAGACAGACATTACTCAGCCTGAACGGCTTATGCCGGAGTTGGCCAGACTTAATGGCATAGAGGGCATAGCAGAAATATTCTGTGTGTCTGCAAAACGCAACAAGAACATAGACGTTCTCAAAGAACATCTCAAAAAATATCTCAAGGAAGGCCCACCATATTATCCAGAAGACGAAGTTACCAACAAGTCACTTAGATTCCTTGTATGTGAGCAGATAAGGGAGAAAATGATGTTGGTTCTAGATAACGAGGTGCCACACGGCATAGGTGTCATGCTCAACAAGATGGAGTATGATGAAGATAAGATGATATGGATAATAGATGCCAATATTATTGCCGAGAAACAGTCGCACAAGCCCATCATTCTGGGTAAGAACGGTCAAATGCTCAAAGAGATATCTATTAGGGCGCGAGCATCCATAGAGAAACTGTTGCAATCCAGAGTCTACCTAGAACTATGGGTCAAGGTTAAACCAGACTGGCGCAACAACCAGTACCTTGTTACCGAGATAGGATACGACAAAAAAGACCTAGATTAAGTTGTCATTATTATATGTTATAACTCATTCTAGTCTTGACTATACGGCATACAGAATGCATTTTTGCACATACTAAGTCTACCACTTAGGGAGGCATAGGGCATGAATGATGTTAAACAGGCGTGGGAGTTATTTAGACGGACAGGTAAGGTACAATACTATTCTTATTATAGGTATTTATTAGAACAATCTAACCAAGAACAATGGAAGAAAAAAGACAAGCAATAGTACTCAAATCAGTAGATTTTCAAGAGAATGATAAACTGCTATGGTTATATACCCTAGAGGAAGGCAGAATAACTGCTATAGCTAAAGGAGTCAAGAAGGCAGGGGCGAAACTGAAGTACGCCAGCCAGCCTTTTTGTTTTGGCGAGTTTATGCTAACCAACAGTAAGGGCAGAAATATTCTCACTGGTTGCAGTCAGGTCGAGAGTTTCTACGAGTTACGCTCCAATATCAACTGTTACTACGCTGGTTGCATTATGTTGGACACCGTATCAACACTTGTACAGGAGAATCAACCCAACTCACCCCTCTTCCTGTCACTTCTTAAGCACTTACAACAACTGCTCAGCGGCGACATTGACAATGATACGTTAATCATCAAGTTTTTATTGACTTTTTTGCAACTAGAAGGCTACGGATTAAGTTTTGACAAGTGCAATATATGTCAGAATACTTCATTTACTAAACTTTACTTAGATTACTCTGCCGGTGGGGTTGTTTGCGTCAACTGCCGTAGCAACAGCGCGACAGTTCTGGCACCGATTACTCAGTCCACCCTAGATATAATTCAAAAAATGGATTTAGACCACATATCCCGTGTCAAAATCAAGCAAGAATATTTGACTGCTTCTCTTGTTGCACTTAACGAATATTTTACATACAGTTTGGTCAAAATTAAGAGTCTCGTCCAGTATGTCCAGATACTTCAATCTGCTCGTTAGTTGGCTAATAGTCAGCGGCTTATAATCAAAAGTTAAAAAAGTTGTAAATACACCTACAATTCATTTGTTAAAAAATCCTTTTTATTGTAAAATGTCATACGGTAATTGACAGATAATTATACACTACACTATATAAACACTATTTTGGAGGAAAAGATTTAATGGGAAAGTACGTTTACCTATTTAGCGAAGGCAACAGTACAATGAGAGAATTACTGGGTGGCAAAGGCGCCAACCTAGCCGAAATGATTAATCTGGGTCTGCCAGTGCCTGACGGATTTACTGTTACAACCGAGGCATGCAATAAATACTATGATGATAACAAGACTATCAGTGATGAGGTTTTGACACAGATATTCGACGCGCTAGATAAGACTGAGAAGAAACTAGGCAAGAAACTGGGCGATATGACCAATCCACTACTAGTATCCGTTCGCTCAGGAGCAAGAGCATCAATGCCTGGTATGATGGACACTATACTTAACCTAGGACTCAACGACCAGACTGCCGAAGTCATGGCCAAGTTAACTAGTAACCCTCGTTTTGCATATGACAGTTACCGCAGATTCATTCAGATGTTCGCTGACGTGGTTATGGAACTGCCTAAGAGCGAGTTCGAGATAATTCTTGGCAATATCAAGCAGAGCAAGAATGTTAAACTAGATACCGAGCTTACAGCAGATGACCTTAAACAAGTTGTTCTTCAGTTCAAGGCATTCTATAAGTCCAAGTTGGGCGTAGATTTTCCACAGAATCCTAAAGAGCAGTTAATCGAAGCAGTCAAAGCAGTTTTTCGTTCTTGGGACAACCCACGCGCTGTCTATTACAGAAGAATTAATGACATTCCATCTAGTTGGGGTACGGCAGTCAATGTGCAGTCAATGGTATATGGTAATATGGGTGATGACAGTGGCACAGGCGTTGCATTCACTCGTAACCCTGCTACTGGCGAGAAGGTACTATTCGGTGAGTATCTAATGAATGCTCAGGGCGAAGACGTAGTTGCCGGTATTCGCACACCTCAACCTATCTCCCACTTGAACGAGCAGAATAAGTCTGTTTATGAGCAGTTCGTTAAGATATGCAATATATTGGAGAATCACTATAAGGACATGCAAGATATGGAGTTCACTATCGAGAGGGGTAAGCTCTATATGTTACAGACACGTAATGGCAAGCGCACTGCAGCAGCTTCACTTAAGATAGCAGTCGATATGCTAAATGAGAAACTGATTGACGAGAAACAAGCAGTCGAGAGAATAGAGCCTCGCAACCTAGACGCATTACTGCACCCGACATTCGATGTCAATGCACTCAAGAACGCTACACCTATAGCAGTAGGTTTACCTGCTTCACCGGGTGCTGCATGTGGTCGAATTGCTCTGTCAGCCAAGAGGGCAGCAGAGATGAAGAAGGCTGACAGTAAGGCCAAGATTATTATAGTTAGATTAGAGACCTCCCCTGAGGATATCGAGGGCATGGCAGTATCTCAAGGCGTATTGACAGCAAGAGGTGGTATGACATCACACGCTGCAGTTGTGGCACGTGGTATGGGCACATGTTGTGTTGCTGGATGTGCCGACCTCAAGATAGAACACGACGCAGACCACTTCTGTATCGGAGACAAGAAATTCGTAGAGGGCGACATTATTTCACTTGACGGCTCTACTGGTAAGGTATACAACGGCGCTATTCCTACTGTTGACGCCCAGATAAGTGGCGACTTCGGCGTAATTATGCAACTAGCAGATAAATACCGCGTACTGAATGTGAGGACGAATGCCGACACGCCTAAGGACGCAAGAGTTGCGGTTAATTTTGGCGCTGAGGGTATCGGCTTAACCCGTACAGAGCATATGTTCTTCGCTGAGGACAGAATACAGGCAATGAGAGAGATGATAGTTGCCGACACACTAGAGGGCAGAGAGAAGGCACTTGACAAGTTGCTCAAGTTCCAGAGAGCAGACTTCGAGGGCATATTCCGTGCTATGGACGGCAGACCAGTAACAATTCGTTTCTTGGATCCACCACTACACGAGTTCCTACCACAGAAGGAAGAAGACATTCAAGTTATCGCTAAGGTCATGGGAATAACGGCGGATAAGTTACACCAGATTGTTGATGGACTACACGAGTTCAACCCAATGCTCGGTCACCGTGGTTGCCGTCTAACAATAACATACCCAGAGATAGCTAAAATGCAGACAAGAGCAGTTATAGAGGCAGCAATCAATGTAAGCAGAGAGGGTATAGCCGTTCATCCAGAGATAATGATACCGCTAGTTGGCGAAGTCAAGGAGTTGAAATATGTTAAGGAGTTCGTCGACCAAACAGCTCAGCAAGTGTTTACAGAACAGAATACTACCATAGACTATATGGTTGGCACCATGATAGAGATACCAAGAGCAGCCTTAACATCAGGCGAGATTGCTCAAGTTGCACAGTTTTTCAGTTTCGGCACTAACGACTTGACACAGATGACATACGGATTCTCTCGCGATGACGCAGGTAAGTTCTTGCCCGATTATTATGACAAGAAGATATTCGAGTCCGACCCATTCGCTAGAGTTGACCAAGTAGGTGTCGGCAGACTGATGAAGCTATCAGTAACCGAGGGTAGAGAGACTCGCCCTAACCTCAAGACAGGTATATGTGGTGAGCACGGTGGCGACCCTAGTTCTGTTGAGTTCTGCCATAGAATAGGTCTCAACTACGTATCTTGTTCTCCTTTCCGCGTGCCGATTGCGCGGTTAGCCGCAGCTCAAGCCGCTATTAAATATCCACGCAAGTAGCAGAACAGCAGTAGTAAGTTGGATCATTAGAGTTAATTAAGAATAGTATTTACGGTATAGACCTTGTTGGAGTAGTTCAACAAGGTCTATTTATTGTGTAGCGACATATTATGCTCCTATAGAATCGGGCTTATGTGATGGTTAGTGCCTAGTATTAGGTCTGTTAAATGCGTTAAGTGTATTGCACGCACCGATAGAATTGGACTGTTTAGATGGTGTAGTGCTTAAGATAAGGTATATTGCTTATATAGCGATGTAATGCGCGCACCTCTAGAACAGGCCCGTTGAGATTGTGCTGTGCATAACAGTAGGGGATAAACGAGTATAGTCATTATTATATAATATGGCATATTGGTTTGCACAATATACTGGTAGCATTAGCATTCTAGTGCTTGTGTTACAGTATAGTTCGATTAAGACT
Source organism: Clostridia bacterium (assembly GCA_028698585.1). Lineage (GTDB taxonomy): Bacteria > Bacillota > Clostridia > Christensenellales > CAG-314 > STF1-98. Next base: position 25,699 of record JAQVWG010000006.1, read on the forward strand.
AGTAATTGTTACTGATACAGCATAGGTTTATCTACCTGAAAGGAAAAATATTAAAAGGTTTTTAGGGGAAAGTGGATTTTCGTGTAGAATATATAATAGTAGAGTTATAGCAAGTAGAGTTATAACACAACAGGAGTTGCATGGCAGACTTTCAAGAATTAAGCAGATTCATAGAAGAGCTTAAAAACCGCACTGACATAGTTAGTGTTATCTCTAGTTATGTAACGGTAACGCACAGGGGTAGCAGTTACTGGGCAAGATGTCCATTCCACGGCGAGAAGGACGCTTCGCTCTCCATTCGCCCTAATGGACAATATTATAAGTGTTTCGGCTGTGGTAAGGGTGGAGATGTAATCAAGTTCATACAAGAGATTGAGAACTGCTCTTTTATGGAGGCTGTTGAGATATTAGCCAAGCGTGCCAATATGACCATGCCACAGAGCAATATAGATGACAAGGCACTTTTACAGAAAAAACGTAGTCGAGAGATATGTGCTTCTATATGTACACAGTCAGCCAGACATTACAGAGGTAATTTAGTCAGTGATAAGGGGTTGTCAGCACGCAACTATTTGGCAAGCCGTGGTATAACTATGGCAACTGCAACTGAGTTCGGGTTAGGCTACTCCCTCGGGTACAATCAGCTAAGAGACCACTTAACCGCTAATAACGTGTCACTAGATGACAGCGTTATGGCAGGGGTGCTTATACGTTCTGCTAAAGATTACTATGACGCTATGTATAGTAGATTGATTATTCCGTTGATAGACGCTAATGGACAAGTTGTGGCATTCGGCGGTCGCATATTAACTAGCGTTGACAACGTAGCCAAATATAAGAATACAACGGAGACTCCGCTGTTTAGCAAGAGTAAACAGTTGTTCGGCCTTAACCTAGTCAAGAAGAACAGGTCTAAACTTAAGGTTGACTGTTTAATCGTGCTTGAGGGCTATATGGATGTAATATCTATGTATCAAGCAGGCTACTATAACTGTGTTGCTAGTATGGGTACGGCGCTCACCAAGGAGCAAGCCAAACTACTCAAGAAGTTCACTGACTCAGTATACATCTGTTATGACGGAGATAGCGCAGGGCGTAATGCGACACTGAGAGGGCTAGACATACTGCGCGAGGAACAACTCGAAGTAAGAGTAGTTAGTCTTCCCGACAATCTCGATCCTGATGACTATATTAAACAGCGAGGCAAACAGTCGTTCGATAAATTGATTCAACGCGCTCTACCCTTAATTGACTACAAGTTGAATATACTTCGTGCTAACTATGATTTAGATAACCCTAATCTAGTGGAGCGTAAGCAGGCACGCACCAAGTATCTCCAGAATGTCATAAACGTACTTAGACCACTTGACGAAATAGAGAGAGAGGCATATTGCTTGCAACTGAGTAAAGAAACAGGATTTGATAAGGATTTCATTGTTAGGCAGATAAATAACAAGGGTGCAGATATATCTAGTATGCCCGTTAATAACAGCACTAACGTAATCAATACCGAAAGGACGCTCAATAAGATTACTAGGGCGCTGGCATATATAGCAACATGTCTATTGTACGCTAAACCATTCGCCAAAATAGACAGTAAACCAGACTGTATAGACAGTGCGTTACTCTCTGCGGTATTCGATTACATATTAAGGTGTAAGCAGAGTAACACTAAACTTAATCCCTCTATGGTACTTACGCTTAACACTACCGGCGAAGACGAGATAGCGCAACTGATTATTGACGAGGATAGTTTTGTCAATCAATTAGTGGATCAAGTACGATACCTAGACTGTGTAAGTGTCATACAGCAGGCCGAGGTAGTAGCGCAGATTGAAGTGCTCAAGAGCCGTCTACAGTCAGCTACCAGTCAAGAACAAAGAGAGATATTAGACCAAATTAAGAAATATACACTTCAACTCAAAGAATTGCAGATGAAAAGGGAGGAATAATTTTGGCAGAAGTACAGGATATATTGAGGAACCTCTGTGAGGAACTCAAAGCGTTGGCAGATGTCAATGGCGGATTCATCAGTAGCTCAGAACTAGATTCTAGACTAGATAAGCTAGACCTGACTGCAGAGCAGAATGCCGAAGTTTATAAGTACCTAGAGGATAACAACATAACACAATCTGATATCCTCGACATTAAGGAGCCAGATTTACTTATGGCTGTGGCAGATGTGCCCATTGACGATCCAGTCAAGATGTACCTTAAGGACATAGGTAAGGTACCGCTTCTGTCTGCTGATGAAGAGACTGCTCTGGCACAGCGAATGCAGTCTGGCGATGAGGATGCTAAAGCACAACTGTGCGAGGCCAATCTTCGCCTTGTCGTGTCCATAGCCAAGAGATATGTCGGCAGGGGGATGTTACTGCTCGATCTCATTCAAGAGGGTAATATAGGATTGATGAAAGCAGTAGAGAAGTTCGATCACACCAAGGGATTCAAGTTCTCCACCTATGCTACTTGGTGGATAAGACAAGCCATTACCCGTGCAATAGCGGACCAAGCAAGGACAATTCGCATACCCGTTCATATGGTAGAGACAATCAACAGATTGACAAGAGTATCTAGAGACTTGCTTCAGGAGTATGGCAGAGAGCCAACGCCTGCAGAGATTGCATATGCTATGCAGATTAGTGAAGAGAAGGTTGTCGAAATCCAAAAAATTGCTCAAGACCCAGTAAGTTTAGAAACGCCTATTGGCGAAGAAGAAGATTCTCATCTAGTTGACTTCATTGAGGATAATAAGACAATTGCGCCCAGTGATGTGGCAGCGTACACTATGCTGAGAGAGCAACTCATCTGCGTACTTCATAAGTTGACTCCGCGTGAAGAGATGGTGTTGAGACTGAGGTATGGTATAGATGACGGCAGGCCTCGCACGCTAGAAGAGGTGGGTAAGGAGTTCAATGTGACTCGTGAGCGCATACGTCAGATTGAGGCCAAGGCATTACGGAAACTACGCAATCCTAGTCGCAGTAGACCGTTAAAGGACTTTTTGGACTGATGACTAAACGCCAGAGAGAATTACTCAACCTCATACCGCAATGCAATATATTGTGTGATGTCGGTTGCGACCATGGGATAATCGGCACTCAGGCACTTGTACAGCATAAGGTTAATCAAGTAGTGTTCGTTGATATATCAGCACCTAGTCTTGATAAGGCGCGCATTCTGTGTAATAAGCTGGGACTAGACAAAACCACATTCATCTGTCAAGACGGACTAGGCAATATAGAGTGCGATTGCGCAGTTATTGCCGGTATGGGTGGTCTCGAAATAATTAACATACTGTCAACTGCCTCTCATTTACCACCTACGTTACTGCTTCAACCCATGAGGGACGTAATAGACGTTAGACAATATGTGTGTAACAACTACCGCATAATGGTAGACAGAATCATCTATGACAAGAAGTATTATAATATAATTTTGCTGACGAGTGGCACTGATACGCTATCTCGAGACGAGTTACTGTATGGTCGCACCAATCTATCTGACCGTAGCGAAGATTTTGTTAAATACTTACATAACGAGATAAGGAAATACAAGATAATCACTAAACAAACCAACAAAAAAGAATTAGTGGATAAACTCATAGATTACGAGCGAGTTTATCAACAAGGAGATAAATAATGAATTACGTACTAGAATACCAACAGACTGATGGTAAACTCCGTGCAATTGAGAAAGAGCTCAATAATTCTGCCGAGCGAATTAGATATAAGAAACTGGCAGAGAATCTCAAAAGCGCAGAGGACACCGTGCGCAAGATGGAGATTAAGACCAACGAACTCAATATTATGCTTACCAATCTGGAAAAGAAACTGCAATCAAGTAAGTTGTCAATGAATGAGTTCGCAAGCAATGTCGACCATTGTATTGACCTACAAGAATTAGAATATTTGACTAAGAAAGTCTCTGATTTAGGCAAGACTGTCAATGGATACGAGAAGGAAATAAATGCCGTTACTGTACAGATAGAGGATATGTCTAAGAAATATGATAATTTCAGGCAGAACTATCCCACAGCCAAGAAACAGACTGATGACGCTAGGACAGCTTTTCGCACGCTGCTCTCCACTAGACAGGCAGAGATGGACGAACTCAAAAAGCAACTGGAACAGCTAGAGGGAAAAATCCAGCCTGAGATAATCGAGGAGTATAAGAAACTTAAGAATCAAGGTATTTTCCCGCCGTTCGTCCCACTTATTGGTGCTAATCAGTGCGGTGGGTGCTCGATGGAAATACCGAGTGCGCAAGTGTTCACCCTCAATGAAAAGGGATTATTAAAGTGCGAGAATTGTCGCAGGATAGTCTACATTAACAAATAAACTGCATTAATTAATTAAAACGTTAACAAATCACTGCTACACACAAAGGAGGGCATAACCAGTTGCTTACTAATGTCAAGAGTTTTGCACTTAACGGACTAGAAGGATATCCAATCACAATCGAAGTAGACATTCGCTCCGGACTGCCCTCAGTCGATATAGTAGGGCTGGCAGATACTATAATTAAGGAGAGCAAGGAGAGGGTTAGATCTGCAATCAAAAACAGCGGATTCAAGTTCCCCTTAGCTTCTGTGCTAGTCAATCTTGCGCCAGCAGATACTAGAAAAGAAGGTAGCATGTATGACTTGCCTATTGCACTAGGCGTGTTAACGTCAAATCAACAGATTACCTCTGCCATAATTAAGGATTATATTATACTGGGCGAGCTATCTCTTAATGGCGACGTTAGGAGGGTTAACGGTCTGCTTCCCATGCTGATATCTGCTAGACAACAGGGATTTACTAAAGTAATTGTGCCGTCAGATAATTATAAAGAAGCATTACATACGGAGGGTATCCAGGTATATGGAATATCGTCATTAAAGGAGGCAGTGCTATTCTTAACCGAGCAAGAGCAACTAGAACCAATCAAACCACTCAGTTGGCAGGGCAGTCAACCAATATATAACAGCAATGACATTAAATATGTTAAAGGGCAGTTTTCTGCTAAGAGAGCACTAGAGATTGCCGTTGCAGGCGGACATAACATACTACTCATAGGTCCACCCGGCGCAGGCAAAACTATGCTAGCTCGTGCAGTCCCGTCGATTATGCCGGATATTACCTTCGACGAAGCGCTCGAAGTCGCCAAAATATACTCTGTAGTTGGACTGCTTAATGAAGGATTCATATATACTAGGCCTTTTCGCTCACCACACCACACAGCCACAATGGTAGCATTAACAGGCGGTGGCACCAAGGCACGCCCGGGCGAAATCAGTCTTGCACATAACGGTGTGTTATTCCTAGATGAGTTGCCGGAGTATCCTCGCCAGACGCTCGAAGCACTGCGTCAGCCGTTAGAGGATGGTACGATAACTGTTGCTAGGGCATCACACACTGTTGCTTACCCTGCCGATTTTATGCTCATAGCCAGTATGAATCCATGTCCTTGTGGCAACTATGGTAGTACAACCAATCTATGTACGTGTACAGCATCTCAAATACATAGGTACTTAACCAAACTCTCGGGACCACTTCTGGACCGTATTGATATACATGTCGAAGTGGGTAACGTGGAGTTCTATCAATTAAACGACAATAATGATGAGGAGTGCAGTCAAGTCGTACGCCAGCGAGTTAATAAGGCAAGGAGTATTCAAATTGAGAGATTCGACAGTAGCAATCACTATTGTAATGCACATATGACTTCTGCCGAAATCAAGACATATTGTAAACTTGACGTACGCTCCACTCAACTGATAGAGCAAGCGTTCGATAAACTTAACTTATCTGCTCGAGCATACAACAGGATACTTAAGGTTGCTCGAACAATAGCAGACTTAGCCTGCTGTGAGCAGATACTGCCTGCACATATATCCGAAGCAATACAGTATCGCTCACTAGATAGGAAATATAGAGTGTAATATGCTTAACCTTAGACAAAAAGTATGTTTAGTACTGTCCACGCTGGCGCCGTGTTGCGCCAATAAGCAGAAGCAGTTGATTGACTTGTTCCAACACCCAGAGGATATGTGGAGTCAGTTAGAGAGTCGAAGAATCGACATTGAATCACTCGTTGGTGCCAGTGGATATAGCCGACTCAAATATTCACTACGAGAGGACTTCGTTAGAGACATCGAGAATGACTTGTCGGAAAAGAATATCATCCCCATTACATACTATTCAAAGGAGTATCCGGAGAAACTAGCCAACATATATGATGCCCCGATGACCTTATTCTGTATGGGCGATGTGTCACTGCTCTCTAGTGATTGCCTTGGTGTTGTGGGTACACGCAAGATGTCTGCATACGGTAAACGAGTAACTACCTACTTCGTCAGCGAACTGGCGACCAAGTTTACGATAGTGTCTGGTCTAGCATATGGCGTCGATACGATGGCACATATAACAACGCTTGACACCTCAGGCAGAACAATCGCCGTACTCGGAAGTGGGTTGCTCAACATATATCCATCCTCTAACATTTCGCTCGCCAAGGAGATAATTGCTAAGGGTGGGTTGATTATCAGCGAACATCAGAGTTATACCGAACCCAGTCACTATAACTTTCCCTTGCGTAACAGGATAATATCTGGGCTCTCTAAGGGCATACTTATTACGGAAGCACCGGAAAAAAGTGGTGTGTTCTCGACATTCGAGTACGCATTAGAACAGGGCAGAGAAGTATTCGTTGTTCCGGGTGACATATTCGACTCCAATTATAAGGGCAGTAATATGCTCATTAAACGCACGCAGGGCGCACTGGTTACCACGCCTAAAGATATATATGATTCATTTTATATGAGTGTAGACCGCAAGAAGGTCGTCATCCAGCTAGATATGGATGAGCAAGCAGTTGTTCAACTGCTTCAGGAGGAGAATAAACTCCATTTCGACCAATTAATCAAGATGACTTCAATCAATGCAGGCACACTCAATTATACATTATCCAATCTTGAACTTAAAGGGTTGGTAATCAAACTGCAAGGCAACTACTATCAATACACATACTCGGAGGACTGACATAATAATGAAATTAGTAATAGTAGAATCACCATCTAAGGCCAAGACTGTAGCCAAATATCTAGGGAATGACTATATCGTTGACGCTTCCGGTGGTCATATAAGGGAACTGCCCGAAAAGAATCTCAATGTCGATGTAAATAACAACTTCGAACCACATTACGAGATAATCGCTACCAAGAAGGACGCAGTAAAGAGGCTCAAAGAGAAAGTCAAGAAGAGCGAGAGCGTTCTGCTCGCAACCGACCCAGACAGAGAAGGAGAGGCAATATCGTGGCATTTACAGACAGTGCTAGGATTACCTGTTAATGCCAAGAACAGAATAACATTCAACGAGATATCTAAGAAAGCAGTGGAAAAGTCTATAGCCAATCCCGACTACATCAATCAGAACTTAGTCAACGCTCAACAGGCACGCAGGGTGCTAGACAGGCTGGTTGGTTATAAACTATCACCCGTGTTGTGTAAGAAGATTCAACCTAAACTCAGTGCAGGCAGAGTACAGTCCGCTGCCCTCAAACTGATAGTAGACAGGGAGCGTGAGATTAAATCATTTGTACCCGAAGAATATTGGAACATATCTGCTCTATTGCAGAATGGTAATAATAAGCCCACTTTTAAGGCTCTGCTTGCCACCTGTAAGGGTAAGAAAATCAAGATTACTTGTGAACAAGATGCCAAGAATGTACTGACCGTGATAGACTCTAAGCCTTTCACCGTTGCCAGTCTCAAGAAGAGCATTAACTACTCTTCACCATATCCACCCTTTACCACTAGCACTATGCAACAGGACGCCGTTAACAAGTTGAGGATGTCATCTAACAAGTGCATGCAGGTTGCACAGCAATTATATGAGGGCGTAGACATCAAGGGCGAACACATGGCACTGGTAACATATATACGTACCGACTCTGTCAGAATATCTACTGACGCTCATAATGATGCGCGTGCATATATACAAGTCAACTTTGGCGCAGATTATGTGCCGTCAACGCCCAACTATTATGCAACCAAGAAGTCTGCTCAGGATGCGCACGAGGCAATAAGACCTATCAACGTCGCACTTACGCCAGACAGTATTAAGGCATCCATATCTGCTGATCAGTATAAACTCTACAAGTTGATATATGATAGATTCCTGGCAAGTTGTGCGTCTAAGGCCAAGTATGACAGCGTAGCAGTGGTAATTGACTGTGATAATTATGGATTTAAGGCCAATGGTAAGACTGTCTTATTCGACGGTTATACCAGATTCTACAGTAACGCAGTTAAGGGTGATGAGGACACCGAAGAGGGCAAACTACCTATTATGAATGAGGGTGATATACTGACCTTACATTCAATTGACAGCGAACAGAAGTTTACTAAGGCACCGTCTAGGTACACCGAAGCATCGCTTATAAAGACAATGGAGGAGAACGGGATAGGCAGACCGTCTACATTCGCAACAATTATATCTACTATACTTAACAGGAAATACGTGCAGAAGGACTCCAAGAGTTTCCTGCCTACTGAGTTGGGCTCGATTGTAACCGAGTATATGGAAAAATACTTTGCCGACATCGTCAACGTGGAGTTTACATCCGGTCTTGAGGACAAGCTGGATTTAATCGAAGAAGATAATAAAGTGCAGTGGCAGAATGTTGTAGGCGACTTCTACTATCCTATGATGAAGAACATTGATACAGCATTACGCGATAAGGCATACACAACAGCTGACGACCCAATCAACCCAGTTTGTTCTAAATGTGGCAGTCCGATGGTTGTTATGGTTGGCAAGTTTGGTAGATATCTCAAGTGCACCAATGTCGATTGTAAGGACACTCAATTGATAGAACATCAAGAGCAACCTAGAGTTACCGATATCGTGTGCGATAAGTGTGGTGCATTCATGGTTGAGAAAACGGGTAGATTCGGCAAGTTCTATGCTTGCCCTAACTATCCAGAATGTAAGAATACTATGCCTATTAGCAAGAAGCAACCCAAATCAGTGGCAGTATGTGCCAAGTGTGGCGGTCAAATAATGGAAAAGACCACGAAACGAGGTAAAATATTCTATGGTTGCAGTAATTACCCTAAGTGCGATTATGCCAGTTGGGATTTGCCGATAGATAAAGCATGCCCGATATGTGGTACTAATCTGTCAATCAAGAACGGCGATAAATGCGACCAATATAAGTGTACCAATAAGGATTGCGACTATACAGAGGACATTATCAATAAATGAGAGTAACGGTAATCGGTGGTGGACTAGCAGGGTGTGAAGCAACCTACCAGATAGCCAAGAGAGGAATAGACGTTATACTAATAGATGCTAAGCCTATCGTTAAGTCTCCTGCGCATAAGTATGACACTCTTGCTGAGTTGGTATGCTCTAATTCGCTCAAATCGAATGACATAACTGTTGCCAGTGGTCTGCTCAAGCAGGAGTTGAGATTACTGGATAGTCTACTTGTTAGATGTGCCGATAGTTGTAGAGTGCCAGCAGGTAGTGCTCTTGCAGTACAGAGGGAACAGTTCTCTGTTATGGTAACACAGCAACTAGAGAATATGCCACACGTAACAGTCTCGCACGCAATCGTAAAGGATTTCGTCCCGAGTAGTCGCGACCAAATCAATATAGTAGCGACCGGACCATTAACACTAGATGATATGCTACCCTCTCTACGACAGTTCTGTGGTGACTTCTTACACTTTTATGACGCTGTAGCGCCCATAGTAACGGGCGAAAGTATAGATTATAATAGCGCATTCTCACAGAGTAGATATGATAAGGGTGATGCTGATTACCTTAATTGTCCTATGAATAAGGATGAGTTTATCAATTTTTGGCAACAGTTGACCACAGCTAACACTGTGCCTATTAAACATTATGAGAATAACGTTTTCGAGGGTTGTATGCCCATAGAAGTAATGGCGAGTAGGGGAATCGACACTATACGATACGGCATGTTCAAGCCTGTCGGTTTAACGGACAAACGTACAGGGTACAGACCTTACGCAGTGCTACAACTGCGCAGAGAGAACACGCAAGGTACATTATACAATCTGGTCGGTTGTCAAACTCACTTAACGTTCGGAGACCAAAAAAGAGTCTTTTCTCTCATACCTGCGCTTGCCAATGCAGATTTCGTGAGATATGGAGTAATGCATCGCAACACCTACATCAATTCACCCACATTACTCAATCAATTCTATCAGTCGATTACATATCCCAACCTATTCTTTGCAGGGCAACTGACGGGTGTCGAAGGGTATGTTGAGAGCATAGCCAGTGGGCTGGTCGCAGGCATAAATGTCAGTCGCTTGGTACAGTCTAAACGATTGACAGAAATGGATAATTGCACTATGATTGGTGCGTTAGCTAGACATGTAAGTACGCCGTGCGTGAGCTATCAGCCAATGAATGCTAACTTTGGTTTACTACCACCTCTAGCCAACAATGTGCGTGACAAAAAAGTCAAGTATTCTATGCTAGCAGACATATCACTGGCTAGAATTAAACAATATGTAGATAGTATGTAGGAGATAAATTATGGATGACAGAACTATAGCAGATAATATGAAGGGTACGACAATATGCGCTGTCAAGCGTAACGGCAGAGTTGCTGTTGCAGGGGACGGACAGATAACGCTAGGGCAGAATGTAATATTCAAGAGCAACGCAGTCAAAGTTCGCCGAATATACGGAGATAAGGTAATTGTCGGATTCGCTGGCACTGTCGCAGACGCATTTACACTTACTGACAAGTTCGAGGCTATGCTACAGAAGTACATGGGTAACCTATTGCGCAGTGCTGTTGAACTAGCACAACTATGGCGCAACGATAAGGTACTGCGTAAACTAGATGCTATGATGATAGTTGCTGATGGCTCAGATATGCTGATACTTTCCGGCGCAGGCGACGTAATAGAGCCAGAGAATGGTATATGCGCTATAGGTAGTGGTGGTAACTATGCTCTGTCGGCAGCAAGGGCGCTATATAACAACACCGACTTGTCAGCAAGAGAGATAGCCCATAAGTCCTTGTTGATAGCAAGCGAGATTTGCGTTTTTACCAATACCAACATAACTGTGGAGGAGATATAATATGACACCCAAGCAGATTGTGGCACAACTCGATAAGTATATCATTAGTCAAGACGAGGCTAAGAAGGCAGTTGCAATAGCACTGCGCAACCGCTACCGTAGAAGTCGCTTGAGCGAAGAGGATAGAGAGGAAATTACTCCCAAGAACATAATTCTCAAAGGACCTACAGGTGTAGGCAAAACGGAGATAGCCCGCAGACTGGCTAAGCTGGTTAACGCACCTTTCGTCAAGGTTGAGGCAACCAAGTACACAGAAGTGGGCTATGTAGGCAGAGATGTCGAGTCTATGGTTAGAGACCTAGTGAGCGTGGCAATTCGCCTAGTTAAGGAAGAGCGCTACAAGACAGTCGAAGATAGGGCTAACCAGATAGCGGTAGATAAGGTAGCAGAGTTACTACTGGCCAATAAGGACAGTTTCCCAGAGGGGGTAAACAAGGCTACATTAAAGGATGAGATAGTAACCGGTAACCTAGACCACCTGACTGTTGACGTAGTAATTGCGGAAAAACCCCAATCTATAGAACTTCAACCTGGCTCAGGTAACGAAATCAACCTCGGCAGTATATTCGGCGGTATAATTCCCAATAGAACCAAGAAAAGGCGTGTTAGCGTTAAAGAGGCATTGAGATTACTGTCTTCGGAGGCTTCAGAGAAATTAATTGATGCCGATTCGGTTAATGCCGAGGCTATCAGGAGAGCCGAGAATGACGGACTGATATTTATAGATGAGATAGACAAGATTGCTGGCAAGGGTTCAACTAACGGCCCAGATGTATCACGAGAGGGCGTGCAGAGAGATATATTGCCCATAATAGAGGGTTGCTCGGTGTCGACAAAATATGGCAACATTAAGACCGACCACATTCTGTTTATTGCCAGTGGCGCATTTCACGTTAGTAGCGTATCCGACCTGATACCGGAATTACAAGGCCGTTTCCCTATACTTGTCGAGTTGAATAGCTTAGACAAGAACGATTTCGTTAAGATACTAACTGAGACGGAGAATGCAATTACTGAGCAGTATAGTAGACTTCTCGCAGTCGACAATATTTATCTGCAGTTCACTAAGGACGGCATCGCAGAGATAGCGGAGCTCGCAGTGGAGATGAATAACACTCAAGAGGATATAGGTGCAAGGCGACTTCAAAGTATCCTCGAACATATTACAGAGGATATATCCTATAATGTCGAAGAGGAGAATAAAGAACAGCACATTGTTATCGACGCTAAATACGTTAGGGATTACTACATCAATCAGGCAAAATCACTTAATTTGAAGAAGTATATAATATAACAGAGGACAAGTGTATGACAGAATTTCTAGCAGGATTAAAGAGAACCAATATGTGTGGCGAGTTGTCACAGGCCGACAATGGTAAACAAGTTACGTTGATGGGGTGGATACACCGTAGGCGTGACTTAGGTGGATTGATATTCGCTCAACTTAGAGATTTGAGCGGGATATGCCAGATTGTTTTTGACACCGATGTGTGTGATAAGAGTCTACTAGATAAGGCAAGTCAACTTAAATTAGAATACGTTGTCGCAATAACTGGTCAAGTAAGGATGCGTACTCAAGAGAATATTAACCCCAATATGAGCACTGGCTATATTGAGGTGTGTGCAGAGCAATTATTAATATTATCCGAGGCCAACACCACGCCATTCTCAATCGGTGATGATTCTGCCAACGAGAGCCTGCGATTGACATACAGATACTTGGACTTACGCAGGAGTGCATTACAAAACAATCTGCTGTTGCGCAGTCGTATCTGCCATGAGGTTCGCAACTACTTAGCAGAACAAGGCTTCTGCGAGATTGAGACGCCAATGATGGGCAGATCAACTCCAGAGGGAGCGAGGGATTACCTAGTGCCTAGCCGTGTTCATACAGGCGATTACTATGCTCTGCCTCAGTCTCCACAGTTATACAAGCAACTACTTATGATAGGTGGTATGGACAGGTATTACCAGATAGCAAGATGTTTTAGAGATGAGGACTTGCGTGCTAACAGACAACCCGAGTTTACGCAGATTGATATGGAAATGTCCTTCGTTGATAAAGAGGAGGAAGTAATGGGTATAGCAGAAGGGTTGGTTAAACGCCTTTTTGCCAATATACTCAATATTCAACTACCTGATTTTCCTCGACTTGCGTATGCTGATGCTATGAGACTGTACGGTTCTGATAAGCCTGACACAAGATACGATATGCAGCTATGCAATATATCCAGCGTAGTAACTGACAGTGGTTGTGCTATGTTCGATAACTGTCTGTCTGCTGGGGGCAAGGTGTATGCCATAGTGTTAAGACAGAACGAGAGCAACCTTTCAAGAAAAGATTTAGATAAACTAGTAGATTTTGTTAAGACATATAAGGTCAAGGGCCTAGCATGGTTAGGGCTCAATCAGACAGGATTACGCAGTAGTTTTGCCAAGGCTATGCGCGAAAAGTCGCTTGACAACTTAATTGCTCATTTACAACTGCAACAAGGGGATATTTCCTTTATATGTGCAGACAATAACGAGGAGACGGTACAGATTGCCATGGGCGCTCTGCGTTGCCACCTAGCTGACAAGTTCAATCTCTACGACAAGAATGATTATAAGGGACTGTGGGTTGTCGACTTCCCACTGCTAGAATACAGCGAGGAAGAAGGGCGCTACGTTGCTAAACATCATCCATTTACCAGCCCTAAGGAAGAAGATTTACACCTATTAGATACCAATCCTGCACTTGTACGTGCCAAGGCGTATGACATCGTTATCAATGGTGATGAGATGGGCGGTGGTAGTATGAGGATATATAATAATGACCTTCAACGCAAGATGTTCAATGTATTAGGATTCGATGAACAGGCAATTAAGGACAAGTTCGGCTTCTTCGTTAATGCATTCAACTACGGCACGCCTCCACATGGTGGACTAGCATTCGGTCTAGACAGAATGACTATGGTTATGGGTCGAGTCGACAACATAAGAGAGGTAATCGCATTCCCCAAGACTCAACAGGCAACCTGTTTAATGTCTGGCGCACCGGCAAGGGTTGAGAAGAAGCAATTAGACGAGTTAGGAATTAGGTCAATAGATCAGAAATGACAGAGAAAGGTATAGTAGTTAATATTGAGAATAACGTTGCAACTGTGCGTATAGGCAGGTCATCTGCCTGCGGTAATTGCAATATGTGTGGTATGAGCGAGGAAAAGAAGCATGTAGACCTCTATGTTGACAACGTTTTACATGCCGAGAACGGCGATGTAGTACAACTAGAGATAATCGGTTCGTCAGCCACTCGTACATCACTTATTGCCTACCTTATGCCACTAGTGTTGGCGCTCTGTGCTATGGCAGTAGCACTGTTGTGTGGTGCTAATGATTGGGTGCTGGCAATAGTATTCGTATTGGGACTGGCACTAGGGTATTTTGCAATCTGGCTCCTTGATAAGAAGTTGGGCAAAAAACTGGGTGTCAAAGCCACCATGACGAGCATTATAAGTGATAATACTGCAGTAATAATAGAGGAAAATAATGACAATAAGGAGAAAAATAATGAGTAATAACCTAACTGAGTTAACACAAGCAACATTCGAGCAATTTATAGCCAAGGGCGTTAGCCTAGTAGACTACTGGGCTAATTGGTGTGGACCATGTAGAATGATGGCACCAGTGCTAGATCAAATGTCAGTCGCTATGCCACAGGTCAAGTTTGGCAAAGTCGACGTAGACACTAACAAAGAGTTGGCAGTCAATGCGCAAGTATCGGCTATACCGAACATGTGCATATATAAGGACGGCAAGCTGGTAGACAGGATAATCGGCGTCCATTCGCAAGATGAGATAACCCAAACACTTAATAAATATCTATAAACAGGAGAATACTCACAATGATTGATTTTAGGACCATTAAACAAGCGGATCCAGAGTTGTATGAGGCTTATACCAAAGAACTCAATCGCCAAAGACAGAACATCGAGTTGATAGCAAGTGAAAACTTTGCTTCACCGGCAGTTATGGCTGCTATGGGCAGTCATTTGACCAACAAGTATGCAGAAGGTTATCCTGATAATCGTTACTATGGTGGTTGCGAAATGGTAGACATCGCAGAGAATCTGGCAAGAGATAGGGCCAAGCAGTTGTTCGGTGCCGAACACGCCAACGTTCAACCTCACTGTGGCGCCAATGCCAACACGGCAGTATATCTTGCTTTTCTTAAACCTGGCGATACCATTATGGCAATGAATCTGTCGCATGGCGGGCACTTGAGCCACGGCAGTCCGGTTAACATCTCTGGTAAGTATTTCAACATTGTGCCTTACGGCGTTAATGATAAGACGGAGCGCATTGACTACGATCAACTCGAGGAGATAGCACTTGCTAATAACCCCAAAATTATCGTAGCAGGTGCATCTGCATATTCACGTCATATAGATTTTGCACGATTCAGGGAGATTGCTGACAAAGTTGGCGCTATTCTTATGGTTGATATGGCTCACATTGCCGGACTAGTTGCCGCTAAACTGCATCCAAGCCCTGTGCCTTATGCTGATGTTGTTACGACAACCACACATAAGACTCTTCGTGGGCCTCGTGGCGGTATGATACTGTGTAAGCAGAAGTGGGCCAAGAAGATAGATTCTGCAGTTTTCCCAGGCACACAAGGTGGGCCATTGATGCACATTATCGGAGCTAAGGCAGTATGTCTTAAGGAGGCTATGCAACCAGAGTTCGTTACCTATCAACAGGCAGTACTGGATAATTGTCAGATACTGGCTCGTACGCTATCTGCGGACGGCCTGAGATTGGTGTCAGGTGGCACGGATAATCACCTAATTCTTGTTGACTTGACTAATACAGGATTTACTGGTAAGTCTATGACACAGGTATTAGACAGTATACATATCACTGTTAATGCTAACACAATACCTTTCGATCCACTGCCACCAAAAGTAGCCAGTGGTATCCGTATTGGTACGGCCAGCGTTACGACACGCGGTATGGGCAGTGCCGAAATGGTACAGATTGCCAAAACTATTTCCAGAGTGATTAAGGAGAAGGAAGCATGCCTAGACCAGTGCTTACAACAGGTACTAGATATGACTCAGCGATTCCCACTCTATAAGGACGATATTCTTGAGTAGTACCCGATAAGTTAATCTAATAGCTTATATCAAGACAGGGTTATATATCTTGTCTTGATTTTTTTTCTAGATTCTTATGGTTATTAGGGATATAAATCGTGTCTGGTCGGGTAAATGGAGCAAGTACTAAAAACGAGCCAGTATATCCACTCTATAAGGACGATATTCTTGAGTAGTACCCGATAATATAATCTAATAGCTTATATCAAGACAGGGTTATATATCTTATCTTGATTTTTTTCTAGATTCTTATGGTTATTAGGGATATAAATCGTGTCTGGTCGGGTAAATGGAGCAAGTACTAAAAACGAGCCAGTAAATCCACTCTATAAGGACGATATTCTTGAGTAGTACCTGATAACATTATCTATTAACTCATACATCAAGACAGGGTCGTGTGTCTTTTCTTGATATGCATTATCTCGCTATCTAGTTACTGTCAATAATTATGTTAAACGGTTGAATATGTGCGCACAGTGTGATACAATTACTTCCGACAGAATGAGTCTTATTGTGATTATTATCGACATAATAAGCAGTACCTCTGTGTGGTTAGTGTGTTCAATCAATATCGTCCTGTTAATAGCATCTGTATTAAGGAGTTGCGTAATGTTAGCAATCAAACAATCACGAGTAGCCAGTTTCGTTACTATAGCACTGCTATACGTGCTGGGTGCAGTCATAGGAATCGCTACTTATAAACTGTTGCCATTCCACTTCGCATTTAATTTACTTATAGCGGATATATGCGTAACCATATTCATCTTTATTTTCAGCCTGATATTTAATAATGCCTCGGTGTACGATCCCTATTGGAGTGTACAACCGATAATTATCGTGGTAGCACTGGCTATTGACAGCTCGCTGACGGTGGGGCGACTGTTAATTCTGCTCGCTGTATGTCTGTGGGGTATTAGATTGACAACTAACTGGGCATATACATTCAAAGGATTATTGTATCAAGATTGGCGTTACACCGAGTTGCATGATAAGACTAAACAGCTATATCCTATAGTCAACTTTATCGGTATTCATTTAATACCGACACTGGTTGTATATGGCTGTATATTACCTGCAGTGTATCTATTTAACTTCGATACACCTTTTAACGCTGGCAGTATTATCGGGTTCGTTGTATCCGTTGTGGCATTTAGTGTGCAGGGCATAGCTGATATACAGATGCATCGTTATAGGCTACATAGACAACTGGGGAAAACTAATCAAGCATTCATGCGCACAGGTCTCTGGAAATATTCACGACACCCCAACTACTTGTGTGAGATAATTATGTGGTATGGTGTTGCCATAAGCGTGGTCAGCGTGTTACCACAGTACCCTTTGCTGCTTATCGGCGCAGTTGCTAACACAGTGCTGTTCCTTTGCATCAGTATTCCCTTGGCAGACGGACGGCAATCACGCAAGCAAGGTTATGATGATTACAGAAGTCAAACACGCATGCTATTACCTATCAAGAAACCATTGTTCAAGTAGAAAATGTCACTTGATTGCCTTTAATTGGTTAGATAAGAGCATACACAGTATACCTACCTTACTATCTGTGTTAGTATCCTACTTATTGACAGACGGCAATCACGCAAGCAAGGTTACGATGATTACAGAAGTCAAACACGCATGCTATTACCTATCAAGAAGCCGTTGTTAAAGAGGGTTAATAACGCGCTTTCGACTCTCGATTATCTGAGTCCATATAATTGTCATACTACGTTGCCTGATGTACGTTTATCATTCACTAACAACTACTGCCGACAGTTGGGGGTACCATCTGCTATGTAGTTGTTGCGACATGTACGTATTGCCCTATTGTACATCAAGGCAATCATGCACTATATATTCACGTTCATTACGCATAGAATATACGCTACACCTGTTTACTAGGTGTTTTTTTGTTGAAAAATAAATGTTATTATGTAAATATTGGTTATATCTGTGCATTAATTGTTGACATGATACGCATGTTGTTGTAAACTATTCCTAGTAAAAAGGTAGGATTTAATATGAAGATGTCAACTAAGGGCAGATACGGACTTTACTCCTGTATTCAATTAGCCCAGAACTATAATAAAAAACTCGTTAGCATTACCGAGATTGCCCACTGCATAGGTGTAGGGGAGAAGTACATTGAGCAGATTTTTTCTTTACTCAAAAAAGGTAACATTATAATAGCCAATAGGGGCAAGAGCGGTGGATACTCGCTAGTTAATTCGCCCTCTAATACTACTGTGGGTCAAGTGCTGCGTGCAGTAGAGGACAACCTGCGCATAGCAGACTGTATAGACAGCAACTGTGCGTCTGGTAAAGATTGTCCTACTAGGTACCTATTTAGCACATTATATGACAGTATTAATGGGTTTTTGGACAATATCACCCTAGAACAACTTGCAACTAGGGATAAACGCGTATACCTAGATAATTCGGCTACTACACCTGTAGATGCTGATGTACTGTCTGCTATGACGCCGTTTTTTGGTCAAATATTCGGTAACGCCAACAGTCTGCATGACTACGGAAGGCAGGCTAATAAGGCTGTTGCTCACGCTAGACAGCAGGTTGCCACCGCACTCAACGCTAAACCCAGCGAGATATTCTTTACATCCTGTGGCACTGAGGCCAACAACTGGGTGTTAAGAGGCGTTGCACAGGCTAAGAACAGTAAAGGCAATCACATAATAACCACTAGCATTGAGCACCCAAGTGTACTTAATACAGCTAAGTATCTGGCTAGTTGCGGATACAGAGTAACATATCTGTCCGTTGACAAGTATGGCAAGGTTAATCTCGATGAACTAGAACAGGCAATCTGCCCCGACACCATACTGATAAGCATTATGTATGCTAATAACGAAGTGGGAACAATTCAACCTATCAAGCAGATAGCAGAGATAGCTCACAGACACAACGTGCTACTGCACAGTGACTGCGTTCAGGCTGTAGGCAGTATCCCAGTAGATGTCCGTGAACTAGATGTAGATTTTGCCACAATATCTGCACACAAGTTCTACGGTCCCAAGGGCGTCGGTGCATTATTCATTAGGAACGGCGTCAAAATAGACAGACTGATAATAGGTGGCGAGCAAGAGCGCAACCAGCGAGGTGGCACTACCAATACGCCTGCCATTGTAGGTATGGGAGTGGCTATTGAGAAGGCTCAACGCAATCTAATACAGAACAGTAACAATATATCTAATGTTCGCAATCACTTCATTGATAGGGTCATGGCTGAGATACCATACGTAACACTTAATGGTCACCCTACGGACAGATTGCCTGGTAACGCCAACTTTTCTTTCGAGTTCATTGAGGGAGAGGGAATACTTATGTTGTTAGACTTTGCCAAAATTGCCGTGTCGTCAGGTTCTGCATGTTCCTCACAGAGTCTACTGCCCTCCCACGTGTTACTGGCAATGGGGGTAGACATAGTATTGGCTCATGGTTCAATCAGATTCAGTTTCGGTAAGTATAACACCCTTGCTGAAGCAGATTACACCGTTGATGTACTCAAGGAGAGCATAGCGAAACTAAGACTGATGTCACCACTTTTCGTCTTGAAAGAAGGAGAAATAAAAAATGTATAATGATAGAGTTATGGAAGCATTCAAGAACCCCAAGAATGTGGGCGAGATAGTAAACGCAGATGGCGTAGGTATGGTGGGTAACGCAACGTGTGGCGACATTATGAAAATTACTCTGAAGATTGACAACGACATCATTACTGATGCCAAGTTCATGACATACGGCTGTACAGCAGCTATCGCAACCAGTTCGACAGCAACACAGATGATAATAGGTAAATCCATAGATGATGCCCTTGCCCTTAAGAATGCGCAGATAGTAGAGTACTTAGAGGGATTACCACCACAGAAGATTCATTGCTCTGTGCTTGCCGAAGAGGCCATTAAGGCAGCTATCGAGGATTATCGTAACCGTCAGTCAGGTCAAAGAACCGTGGTTGACGAGCAGAACTGTCGAATGGTGTGATAGTTATATTTATATGTGTCACAATTACACGCAATCACCCGTTAATTTAACGCTATTACCATTTATTGCCAAGAATTACCTTATCGTATGAGTATATAATTCGAGCACATACTAAGATAAAAAAAGGAAAGGTAGTATTATGAAAATGAATTGCGTTAAGTGTCTTGCGATAGGCATGTTAGTGGGTGTAATGGCTGGCTCCGTGTTGGTGCAGACCTGTCCACCTTTTAAGCAAGCAGTACAGAAGGGTAAGGACAAGGTCAAGCAGATGATTGACAAAGTTAAATGCAACCAAGACAGTCAAGGTAATCAAACCAATCAGGCTAATCAACAGAACGGTTAATCAACATAATTGTCGGGCCTGTCGCTCTCAGTTTTGACTTAATGTTAAACAGCACCTACTGTATACGTAGGTGCTTTTTTCTGGCTGTTTATACCCTAATCTAACCATACCGTACATCAATATCGTAAGGTATGCAAGCCTTATTGTTATACAATACTCAATATTGACGGCAGAATTATCAGTATGTATCACACTATCTTATTGAAGAAACTTAATATAGATTAAGATATGATAGGTTGCGTAAGAACTGGTTGCTATATGACACTGTTATACAGACAGTAATATTGTCAATATATTACGCTGTCTCATGAAGCCGATTAATCTAATGTATGGGAAAAGGATTTACTTTTTTGCTACATATTGCTATCATTTTATACATTTGTATGGTAGACTGGTGTCATGGGAAGAATTATGGCATTAGATATAGGTGACAGGCGTATAGGTATTGCGCTATCCGATTTACTCAAGATTATCGCTAACCCACTTAATGTGTTAGTGCGCACTAACCTACAATCAGACATTGCCAGTATACTCAGTACCGCTAAACAGCAAGAGGTAGAGCTGATTGTCTGTGGGCTGCCCATTAGCATGAACAACACCGAGAATGAGCAGAGTGTCAAGACGAGATACTTCGTTGACCAACTGACTCAATACACAGACATACCAATCAAGTTTATTGATGAGAGGTTAACCACCGTATCCGCACAACGAGTGTTGATAGAGGGTAACGTTAGGCGTGAGGATAGGAAGAATGTGGTTGACAAGGTTGCTGCAACAATCATACTTCAAAACTACCTAGATTACTACAAATAACATCATATTTACCATATTTGGATATTGCATAATCTATACATACAATAATTATAACGGAGGAACAATTATGGCAAAAGATTCAACCAAAACAGAAGTAGATGAGAGCCAACTAGTCGAGGACGATATAGTTACACTACTTGATGAGAATGATAATGAGATTAGATTCGTGCATAATGCCACGGTAGAATACCAGAATAAGTGGTATGTTGTGCTTCAGCCACTGGATTATATCGAGGATGTAGGCGATGACGAAGTGCTGATTTTCGAGGTGGACAAGGATAAAGAGGGCGAAGTGCTATTTATGCCCATTGAGGATGATGCCATACTGGACGCTGTATATGCCGAGTTCGAGAAAATGCTTGAGAATGACGAATCTGAGGAAGAAGGTCATTGTAGTTGCGGACACGAGCACCATGCACATGATTGTAATTGTGGGGACGATTGCGATTGTACAGAGGGCAAGTGCGACTGCACCGACGATTGCGATTGTTCAGAAGGCGAGTGCGACTGCACCGAGGATTGCGATTGTGAGGACGGCAAGTGTGATTGTCATAAGAAGTAACGCATTTATAACAATAATTATGTAGATGATACTTAGTTAAGTAATAATTAATCACATATGGGTGACTCGTTGGTCACCCTTTATCTATGCTCATTAACAATAATGTGGTATGCATAACTATACCGAATAGGTTTAGCGACAGTAATACGGTAATAAGTCACCGTGAGTTTATTCAGCGCAACTAAATAGCGATATAGATCAATCTATCCAACGGATGAAGCACATAATAGATACACTAACAAAAGCAAGTATCGAGTCGCACGGTGCAACTGATTACTAATATTGTGTCAACATAGTGGTTGGTAATAACCACGCATAAGTAACATATATTGTGCATAACCAACCTAGTACTGGTTATTATTACCCAAAAAAACATTATCAAAATGTTTGCCACAACTCAACTCTTGTGCTATAATCTTAAAGGTTTAATACGCACTCGCATTGTCGTCAGTAAATTGTGCCCATTTTTAATCGTGGGTTTGTGCTGACCGGTGACGGCGAGGAGGGACCAAAACAATAAATACTTATTATAAGGAGATTAAAACATGGCAGTTGTAACAATGAAACAACTCCTTGAGTCCGGTGTGCACTTCGGCCACCAGACAAGGAGATGGAACCCCAAAATGAGGAAGTACATCTATCAGGCAAGAAATGAGATTCACATTATCGACCTGCAACAGACTGTACTTTTGACCGAACAAGCTTACAGTTTTGTTAGAGATATAGCAAAAGAAGGTAAGCCTATTTTATTCGTTGGCACCAAGAAGCAAGCACAAGTCGCCATTCAAGCAGAGGCAGAAAGGTGTGGTATGTTCTATGTCAACAATCGTTGGCTAGGTGGCACACTTACCAACCAGAAGACCATTAAGGCTCGTATCGAGAGACTTAATCACATCAACCAGATGGAACAGATGGGCGAGTTCGAACTACTCCCCAAGAAGGAAGTGGCAGGACTTAAGGCTGAGCGTGACAAGTTACAAGCCAACATAGGTGGCATTAAGGACATGAAGGGATTGCCTGGATGCATGTTCATAGTTGACATCAAGAAGGAGGCTATTGCCGTAGCCGAAGCGCATAAACTCAATATCCCAATTGTTGCAATAGTCGACACTAACTGTGATCCTGATGAAGTAGACTGCGTTATCCCCGGTAATGATGACGCTATCGGCGCTATCAAGACTATCGCTAGCGTTATCGCTAATGCTGTTATCGAGGCAAGAGAAGGCATTGTCTATCAGGTTGAGGAGGAGCCCATTCCAGTCAAGATTAATAAGGTTGAGATAGATGTGGGCGCAGATCAAGTTGAGAACGTTGAATTAAAACAAGATGAAGTAACTAACGCAGAGCAATCTGAGCAAGGCTAATATAAGGCTGATTAACTACTATAGTATATAAGGAGATTAGATGTATGGCAGATTTTTCCAATCAAGACGTTATGAAACTTCGTGAGATGACCGGTGTTGGCATGATGGATTGCAAGAAGGCACTTATCGAGACCAAAGGCAACATGGATGAAGCAGTCAAGTTCTTAAGAGAGAAGGGAATGGCGCAGGCAGCCAAGAAGGCCGGTAGAGTTGCAGCAGAAGGCATTGTAGACAGTTACATTCATATGGGCGGCAAGATAGGCGTTCTACTTGAAGTTAACTGTGAGACAGACTTCGTTGCAAGAAGCGATCAATTCAAGGAGTTAGTTCATAATCTGTGTATGCAGATTGCAGCAGCCAAGCCTGAAGTGGTATCTATAGAAGAGATACCTCAAGAGAAGATTGAGAGCGAAAAAGAGATACTCTACAATCAAGCACGCAACGAGCCCAAGCCTAAGCCTGACGCAGTCATTGAGAAAATGGTCGAAGGCAGAATCAAGAAGTATTACACGGAAGTATGCCTGCTAGAACAGAATTATGTAAAGAACCCAGACATCACAGTAAAACAACTTATCAACGAAACGGTATCATCAATCGGTGAAAAAATCAGCGTTAGACGATTTACTCGCTACGAGATGGGAGAGGGCATCGAGAAGAGAAAAGATAATTTTGTTGACGAGATTGCCGAGCAGTTGCAATCAATGAATAAGTAATCTATATAATGACAATGAAGGAACAAGAAGTTTTTTTGTTCCTTTTTTCTAGGAGTAGTTTATGGCACAACCAAAATACGCACGAGTTTTACTCAAAATTAGTGGAGAGGCACTTGCAGACCAGAGTGGCTATGGCATAAGTGAGCAGTCAATAGACAATCTTGTATGTCAACTTAAGGAGGTAGTCGCATTAGGCGTGCAGGTGGGCATAGTTGTGGGCGGTGGCAATATATGGCGTGGCAGACAGAGTGACGTAATGGATAAGGTTACCTGCGACCACATGGGAATGTTGGCAACTGTAATCAATGCGCTTGCGCTCCAAAGCCACCTCGAGATGGCAGGTGTTCCGGCAATGGTGCAATCTGCAGTCAAGATTGAACAGGTGGCAGAGACGCTTGTTGTCAAGAAGGCAATTAAACATTTACAGAATGGTTGCATAGTGATATTCGCAGGGGGGACGGGTAGTCCGTTCTTTACTACAGACACTGCAGCTGCATTACGCGCAGCGGAGATTAAGGCAGACTGTATGCTATGTGCTAAGGCAAGCGATGGCATATACGACAGTGACCCAGTACTAAATACCAACGCAGTGAGATTCGATAGAATAAGTTATATGGAAGTAATCAATCGCAATCTCCAAGCAATGGACGTGACTGCTATCTCTATCTGTAAAGAGAATCATATCCCTGTATTAGTATTCGGTAAACATGACAAGCATGGTATTATCAATGCTGTAACCGGTGAAAAAGTTGGTACAATAATCGAATAACAGTTGAATTATTTGCCCAAAAGCAGTATAATATTGTCAACAATATTATTGGAGATAGCTTATGCATTACGAGAACGAAACAATAGAACTTATATTTATGGACCTCGAAGACAGAATTGACAAGTCCATAGAACATATGAAGAATGAGTACTCTCTGCTCCGTGCAGGCAGAGCCAATCCTAAACTTATCGAGAAAATAACTGTAGACTACTATGGTGCGCCTACTCCCATTAACCAGATGGCCAATATTGCCAATCCTGAGGCTAGACTACTAGTCATATCTGTATGGGACAAGTCCATGTTGTCTAAGGTAGAGAAGGCAATACTTGCGTCTAACGTCGGTGTAACCCCACAGAATGACGGAGTAGTCATTCGTATGGTATTCCCAGAACTAAACCAAGAAAGGCGTCAAGAACTAGTCAAGACGGTGCGTAAACTGGGTGAAGAAGCCAAGGTATCTATACGTAACATCAGGAGAGATTGTTTAGAGAGTCTCAAAAAAGTCAAGAATGAAAAGACAATCAGTGAGGACAGTATATCCGTTTATGAGCAAGAGGTTGACAAGATTATTACCAAGCAAATTGAGGTAGTCGATAAACTGTCCAAGGAAAAAGAGACAGAGATACTGACTATCTAAACTTAAGACTTATAACTGTGTAACTAGAGACTGACATTATCTGTGTGCCGTGTTGAGCAACCCTTTACACGGCATAACCTGTATTAGAGGGGATATAATATGTTACCTAACCACATAGGTATAATAATGGACGGCAATGGTAGATGGGCTACCATGAGGGGACTGCCTCGTAAGGAGGGACACGTTCAGGGAGTCAAGGTCGCACAGAGTATCGTAGATTATTGTGTCGAAGTCGGCATCAAGTACATTTCGTTGTTCGTGTTTTCCACGGAGAACTGGAAAAGGCCTAAAGTGGAGGTAGACGGACTATTCTCCCTTGCTAATAGTTACCTCGATAGATTTGACAACCAAAGCCAATTAAGGCTGATATTTAGTGGTAGCCAAGAGGGTTTACCTAGAGCATTCGTGAGGAAATTGAATGCGCTGGTCAACAGCACTAAGGATAACACAGTATGTACTGTCAACCTGTGCATTAACTACGGGGGTAAAGCGCAGATAGCGACAATTGCGTCGAAGTTGGCCTCCTCTGGCAGACAGATAACTACTGATAGTCTTGATAACGAGTTTTTTGCCCAGTTGCCCGAGATAGATTTAGTTGTTAGAACGGGGGGACAACAAAGGTTATCCAATTTTATGTTATATCAATGCGCCTATGCAGAGTTAATATTTATGGACTGTCTATGGCCGGACTTCGATAGGAGAGCATTCGATAGTGTACTTACGATATATAATAACAGAGTGAGAAACTTTGGAGGAGTTAAATAAATGCCTAATCTACCAAATGATGAAGGTGGAGTTCGGTCAACCAACCATGATATCAATTCAGACAATGTTACAGACACCCAAATTGAACCGGACAGTAACCTTGCCGAAGTAAACCGTATACGGATAGCCAATCATCAACCACCCATAGAGATAGTATCCAAGAAACGCTTGATTATGACTGGTGTGATTGCACTTGTATTCGTAGGCATGATACTACTTGGAGAGTTTTTCACAAGAACGATAGTATCTATATTCTTATACGTCGTTATTGCCGTGTGCGTTGTCGAGACACGTAACGCTCTAGGCGAACGCATACCCAAGCAGTTCAGTTGGCTTGTGTGGATGTATGCATTATTATTCGGTGTTCCTTATTACTTCTTTGGCTATGTCGGAGTGGTGTTGTTTACTCTTATCATTTTCATAGTTGGATGTGCGGTAGCAGTTGTAACTAATCAGCCCGGCGGAGCATTACAGAACTTTACACTCATATTAGTCTATCCCGCATTGCTGTTATCATCACTGCTGTTTATTAATCGCTCAGCAAGTTATGTACCGGTTGACCCTGCTACTATGCCCGGAGTAGACTACTCCATACTGGGCGAGACATTACTACCATATAACACCATAGGACTAGGATTGGTGTTCTCTGTATCTAGTTTTTCGGATATGTTCGCACTGCTATTCGGTAAACTATTCGGCAAGCATAAGTTAGCTCCGCTAGTATCCCCCAAGAAATCTATTGAAGGCGCATTGGGTGGCATACTGGGTGGTGTGATAGGTGCAGGTTTAGTTTACTTCCTGTTCGAAGTGTTGCCTATGATGGGCGTGCAATTGTTCAAGGCAGGTCTACCACTTGGTGACACCAAGATATTGCTCTACATAATTATAGGTATATTCGGCTCTGTATGTACGCAGATAGGTGACCTTACTGCCAGTCTAATTAAGCGCCAATGTGGTCGTAAGGATTTTAGTCGACTACTGGGCGAGCACGGTGGATTCATGGACAGATTCGACGGTATCATGCTTAATGGTTGTTTCGTCGCTATAATGTGGGCATTCGTATTACTATGAAAAAACTGGCAATACTAGGCAGTACCGGCTCGCTGGGCAGACAGGCGCTTCAAGTTATAAGTGATAATACTGACTTATATTCCGTTGTGTCCTTAACAGCGCACCATAATGAACAATTACTTAATCAACAGGTAAGCACGTACAGACCACAGTGTTGGGGTTTATCTAGTACTGATAATAGATGTCTATTGACTGCTGTGCAACAAGATATTGATATGGCAGTAGTGCTGACAGGTGGTATAGATAGTTTGCCCGCAATAATATACTGTATTGAGCACAATATAGATATAGCATTGGCCAACAAGGAAGCACTAGTGTGTGCTGGTCAACTGATTATGTCCATGTTACAAACTAGCAGTAGCAGACTTATCCCCATAGATAGCGAGCACTCTGCTATCTGGCAATGTCTACAAGGTACTGATTGCGCTCCTTCTGCTATCACGTTGACTGCAAGCGGTGGAGCTTTTGTGGACTACAGTAAGCGGAAGTTATCTACTGTAACACCCCTTCAAGCGCAGACACACCCCAAGTGGTCTATGGGTGCAGACATAACACTTGATAGCAATACGATGTTCAATAAGACTCTAGAAGTGTTAGAGGCTAGATGGCTGTTTAATGTGCCTATTGACAGGATTAACATAGTTGTGCATAGACAGAGTATAGTTCATTCTCTAGTTACGTTTAACGACGGTAGCACACTAGCTCAATTATCCTATCCCGATATGAGATTGCCCATCAAGTATGCGCTTGACTATCCAATTAGACTACTAGCTAATTTACCCCAACTAGATATGGCAACAGTTAGCAGATTAACATTCGAGAAGCCTAATAGTGGCAGATTTCCCTGTGTCAATCTATGCTACAATCCTATATATAACAACGGTTTAATGCCCACAGTACTGATAGGGGCTAACGAAATTGCGCGGACGCATTTCAGGCAGTGCAGAATAGATTTTAACCATATTTATTGGCTGATTGACAAGGTCGCAACAGCTCTTTACGACAGATATAAGGGCACAGATGTTACGCTTGATAGCATATATGAGGCATACAACTACTCCAAGCAGTATGCCATGCAATTATAGGAGAAACTAATGCATTTATTATTATCTATGGCTACAGCGGGCGATGTTATGTTGAAAATACTCTACATTATCATTGCCTTTTTGATACTAATGTTCATGATAACCATACACGAACTGGGGCATTACTGTCTAGGTAAACTGTTGAAGTTCAAGATTAGAGAGTTCGCAATCGGTATGGGGCCCAAACTATTCTCGCGCACCAACAAGACCACTGGCGAGATATTCTCTATTCGTGCTATCCCTTTGGGTGGATTCTGCGCATTCGAAGGAGAGGATGAGGACGTCGAGAATCCAGATGCTTTCAATAATCAAAAACCGTGGAAACGACTAATAGTGCTGTTCGCAGGGGCTTTTTTCAATTTTGTGTCGGCATTACTAATTGGAATTATCCTATTTGGCACTTTCGGCGAGAATCTGCCCAACTATAACTATAGAGTCGTGCTGAACGTGTTCGAGTATTCTGTCAACTATGAGCAGGATAACACGCTTGAGAGTGGAGATGTCATACTTAGTATCGATGGGCACTCATTGTTCGATGAGTTAGGCAAGCCGATTAGTGATGATGAGTTCGCTCAGATAACGGCTAGCGTAGGCGATATAAGCACTTTTGAAGTGTTCAGACCTAACGATGGCATAACAAGAATAACTGACATTAATAACAGCGACCAAGGGCAAGTGGTGACCCTTAATAATGTTCGCAGGGCAACGTACACCACTGATATCGAGGGTGTTGATGAAGAATATACTGGGTGGGGTATCTCGCTAGGTTATTACACTTATCACCAAACATACGGATTCTTTGGCGCTATTGGTCGCTCATTCTCGGCTTGTGGAGAGACTGCCACGCTAGTACTCAAAACGTTAGGTGGACTGATTACTGGAGTTGTCGGACTGGATGAGGTCGGTGGACCGATTACCACCATCAGCATAGCCACTCAGGTAATAGAGATGGGGTTTGCAAGCGTGCTATACCTAATTGTTCTTATATCTGTCAACCTAGCCGTGTTTAACTTATTACCCGTACCGGCACTGGACGGTTGTCGAATGGTGTTCGTCATTATCGAATGGATAAGGGGTAAGCCAGTTAATCGCAAGATAGAGGGGTGGGTACACTTCATCGGCATTATGCTACTGCTTGCATTCGTGGTGCTGATAGATGTGCTTAAATGGTTCTAGTATTATTATATACTATCACTGACATAGTAGTGTGCTACTACAGTACGAGACTTATACATTGACTAATGAGTAGGTAAATGGGCACATATTAAGTGTAATAACATAATTAGTGTTTATATATGCACAATTACGGTTGCCGATAGACAGAACGAAGTGTGCTCATAATACGATTAAGAGTGCAGAACGAGTACTGTTAGCCTGTCACGCACTATCTTCGATAAAGGAGAACAATCAATATATACTCGGCTCTACAACCCATTTGACGGGCTCAGAAAGGCTCTGAGTAAGTAAATGGGCACATATTAAGTGTATTAACATAATTAGCGTTTGGATATGCACAATTACGGTTGCCGATAGACAGAACGAAGTGTGCTCATAATACGATTAAGAGTGCAGAACGAGTACTGTTAGCCTGTCACGCACTATCTTCGATAAAGGAGAACAATCAATATATACTCGGCTCTACAACCCATTTGACGGGCTCAGAAAGGCTCTGAGTAAGTAAATGGGCACATATTAAGTGTATTAACATAATTAGCGTTTGGATATGCACAATTACGGTTGCCGATAGACAGAATGAAGTGTCTTATAGTGCTATTTAGAGTGCAGAACGAGTACTGTTAGCCTGTCACGCACTATCTTCTATAAAGAAGGAACAATCAACATCTACTCGGCTCTACAACCCATTTGACGGGCTCAGAACAGCGCCAGCGCTAATTATTATTGCTACTTGGTATAGAACACAACAATAATTGATATGAACATTAAGAGAAAAATAACTAAACAAGTTGTTATTAACGGACTGCCTATAGGTGGTGGACAACGGATAACTATTCAGTCCATGACCAACACTCACACTCAGGATGTAATTGCTACTCTACAACAGATTGAGCGATTACATCAAGTAGGCTGTGACATAGTTCGTGTTGCAATCTTTGATAAGGCAGACTGCGACAGTATGCGCGCTCTGGTATCTGCCAGCCCGTTACCATTAGTTGCAGATATCCATTATAATGCCAACTTTGCTATCTCATGCATAGAACAAGGTGTGTGTAAGATTAGAATTAACCCAGGCAATATGTCAACTACAATGTTAGACAGAGTAATTGATTGCGCTCTGATGCACGGCACTACTATTCGCATTGGAGTCAATAGCGGTTCAATAGACAGGCAACTGCTGACTAAGTACAACGGTGACAAGAGCGGTGCGCTGATTGATAGTTTAACTCGCTATTGCCACTATTTCGAGGATAGAGGACTAGACTCCATTGTCTTATCAGCCAAGAGTAGTAGCGTTGCTGACACCATTAAGATTAATGAGCTTATCTCTAAACAGTTAGATTATCCGTTACATATCGGTTTGACAGAAGCAGGTTTGCCACAAGTTGGCATAGTAAAAAATACTCTTGCCATATCTACGCTGTTGTCTAACGGTATTGGCGACACTATTCGAGTATCCTTAACTGATGATCCTGTCAACGAGGTGCTGGTAGGCAAAAGCATTCTGCAACAGTTAGGATATACTAATGCTGTAGACTTCGTTTCCTGTCCTATGTGTGGTAGGTGTAGAATAGATTTACAATCAGTGGCTAAACAGGTATATGACTATGTAAGTCGTCTAGATGTGCCCATTAAGGTAGCAGTAATGGGTTGCGAGGTGAATGGTCCTGGCGAATGCGCCGATGCTGATATAGGACTCGCAGGCGGAACACAAATCAGTTTTTTTAGAAAAGGTGTTATATACAAGAAGGTCGCAAAAGAGGAGGCAGTCAATCTCTTCATCCAAGAAATTGACCAACTAGTAGATGATATTAGAAGAAATCAATGCCATAACCAATAAATACGTCAGCTTGCGTTTAAGGAGTACAGTACTGGATAAACTTCGCAAGGAGATTGTTTATACCTTCTCTTCTCCGTATAGATTATCCAAGGAGCAACAGGGCGAACTGTTCCAACTAGTAACTCAACACAGCGACCATGACTATGGCGCGTGCATACTGTATCAATTAGACCTAGCAACAGAACAGGCAGTAGAGGAAGAATTGTATCGCTACATTGACGAGTGTTTACCCTCATTATCTCTGCGTGTTAAGGATAAGATTGAGATATGTGTTAAAGGTCAACCAGACAGTGCCGACCAGTCAATTACAGTTACATTCTGTGTTGATGAGCTGACAGCAAACATTCTGCAGAATGCTCAGTATATTGACCAGATTGCACATCATTTCGCTACCTATTCTTGTTATAAGTACGAGTTTACTATTAATACTTGTGCGAAAAAGCAGGATTTTGACCAGTTACTGCACAAGATAGAGAACTACCAGCAGTTACAAGTTAACAAGGAGATATCTAAACCCACACGCTATATGAAGGTGGATAAAGTAACGCAACTGATTGGCAAGGAGATTACTCTAACCAAGGCTAAGTTCATTCAAGACATCACCTCACCTATGCGTAAGGTTACCTTGTGCGGAGAAGTGTCTGCGCCCAGAGTCAAGGTGTCAGACAAGATTTCATCTACTATTTGCTTGTTTAACTTGATTGATACTACAGCACAGATACCTTGCGTGCTATTCGCTAAGGGGGACAGCGTCAAAAAGTTCGAGCGACTGGTATCAGGTGATGAGATAATAGTGAGTGGTATCGCCGAGATAGATTCATACAGTAAGAACTTGCAGATTAAGGTTTTCGACATCAGTCGTTGTTCGGTGTTGCCACTAGATAAACAACCTGATTATACCAAGAAGGCGCCCACATCATATGCCTTAATTAGACCTAAACCGTTTACAATGGACAGGCAACTAGAGATGTACGAAAAAGAGCAGATATTCTTGAGTACTTTTCTGGCTGAGAATGACATAGTTGTTATGGACATCATTACCACGGGTAATAAAGTCGTACAGGATAAGATAGTCAGTGTGGACGCTCTCAAGATTCGTAATGGCATAATTAAGGAAGTCTTTTCCACTTACATTAATCCAGAATTGTCAGCAGACGCTCAAATAACACTTCCAGAGGGTATCAGCGCCAAATCTATCGCCAAGAGTCCGACAATACAAGAGGTAATGCCAGACTTGTACAAGTTCTGTGCAGACTGCTTACTAGTCGTAGAAGATTATGACCTTGTCATGAGTTTCCTGCGTTACTATGCTAATCCTTCCGGCTATTATTGGTCTAATCAGGCTGTCACATTCGAGGCGATAGCCAGAGGGCACTACAGCAACCAGAAGTATTCTGCAGAACGCCCTAGCAACTATTCCATAGATTCACTAGCAGATAAATTATCAATTAAGGTCAACACTACGCGCAGACTGAATAAAGTGGCAAAAATGGCACATATTTTTATTAAAATCGTCAGTATTGACGAAAACTGCACAAAAGTGCTTGCATAATTAAACCTGTCGTGATACAATCTCAATAGATATGTCTTGACTGAGAGTGGGTTGTCCCGCTCTCATGTTCTTGTAGGGGGTAAATATGAGCAAAATTGCAGATACTGCACGCACTGTTATTCAACCGATAGCGGACTCGCTGGGACTACACATTGTAGAGCTTGTCTACGTTAAGAAGAATGATGGTATGCACCTCATTGTAACCATTGATAAACAAGGCGGAGTAAGTATCAATGATTGCGAGGCACTTCACCGTGCTATCGATTTACCACTTGATGATATTAATCCAACCAATGACCAGCCATATATACTAGATGTGTCATCAACTGGCATTGATAGACCGCTGAGCACTGAATGGGATTATAATAAACACATGGGTAAACCAATCAGTGTTAGACTTTACACCCCAATAGAGGGTAAGAAGACATTCGAGGGTGTATTGACATCCTACGATGGCAACAATATTACCATTACGACAATGGGTAAACAACCGCAGATTATGCAGTTCGAGATTAAGAAGACTGCACTTGTCTGTCCTGTCATCAAGTTCTAATATCGATAAACTAACCGGAGGAAATATATAACATGAAAAACAGAGACTTTTTTCTCGCACTAGAAGACTTGCAAAGAGAAAAAGGCATTGACCAAGATGTCTTTATGTCTGCGCTCGAGCAGGCACTCACGTCTGCGTGCAAAAAAAGTTTTGGCGAGGCGCTCAACGTATCAGTTAGACTTAACGCTGAGCAATCATCTATAAGGATATTCTCGTACAAGACCGTTGTTGAAGAGGTCAATGACCCTGATAAAGAGATTTCGCTAGAAGACGCCCAAATTATCAAGAAGACGTACGAGTTGGGCGACCAAGTGATGAACGAGATATTCCCTAAGGACTTCGGCAGAATTGCTGCTCAGACTGCCAAGAACACAATTATGAACTTACTGCAACAAGCAGAGAAGAATATTACCTACAATCAATTCATCCAGAAGGAAAACGAGTTGCTAATAGGTATCGTGTCTAGGCTTAAGGAGGACGGAACAATCTTCGTCGAAATAGGCAAGAATCAAATGGAGGGCATATTGCTTCCATCAGACCAGATACCCAACGAGAAGTTCGCACCCGGCGATAGGATTAAAGTCTATGTTAAGAAGGTCAAGGAAGGCACCAAGGGTACACAAGTTACACTATCTAGGGCAAGTTTCGGCCTAATCAAGAGAATGTTCGAGAATGAAGTGCCGGAGATAAGAGACGGTATCGTGGTCATCAAGGGCATTGTCAGAGAAGCAGGTTTTCGCACCAAGATAGCAGTCTATTCTAGTGACCCAGAGATAGACGCAGTGGGTGCGTGCGTAGGTAATAAGGGTACGCGTGTCAATGCCATTGTCAACGAGATTGGTGGGGAAAAAATCGACATTATTCCATGGAGTGAAGACATACTGGACTTTCTCGCTCGCTCCATCTCGCCAGCAAAAGTGCTCATGGTACAAGCAGACGAGAACACTAAGGAGGCAAGAGTAATCGTACCTGATGATAAATTGTCTTTAGCTATCGGTAAAGAAGGACAGAATGCTCGCTTGGCCGCTCGCTTGACTGGGTGGAAAATAGACGTTAAGTCTTACAGTGCCGCACTGGCAAGTGGTCTGTTTGACGAGAACACTGCACAAGAGTTATCAGATAATCCAACTCCTACACAGAGTTTGGAATCGGGTGACTTTAGTCTAGATGATATCAGTAGACTAGTTGAGGATCGCAGAGAAGCACAGAAGAAGATAATACAGAAACAGACCGAAGAGATTAATCAAGATGAGCAACAAGAACAGCCCACGACAAGGGACAATGATTAAAAAAACGCCGATGCGCATGTGTATCGGTTGCCACCAGATGTTTGCCAAGAACACACTTATTAGAGTCGTCAAGAATGGGCAAGGCGAAGTAATAGTAGATGTCACGGGCAAAGCAAATGGTCGAGGGGCATATCTATGCAAGAATGCCCACTGTCTAGCCACGTGTATTAAGAATAAGGCACTCGCACGGCATCTAGACACTACAATCAGCCAACAGACGATTGACAGCATACAGACAGTTATTGTCAATCTGCAAGAATAATATGGAGGAATACCATTGACTACAACCAAAACTAACAACACTGCAGACCGGAATCAAAACCAAAGTTGGGGAAACCTCAAGAATCTCAAAACTTATACTAGGAGTAAAGCACAGTCACTATTGACTATGCTGGATGAGATATGGGGCCAAATAAACCAAGTTAGTGTTAGACTGGACGCCAAGCGTAGTGAGTATATGCTTGTCGAACAACAGAAGTACGAGGCAGAGTTGAAAAAAACGCAAGAAGCACAGGATAAGCAAGAGAAAGTATCTGTCGACACGCAGGTGCAACAGTCCGTTGAGGGTCAACCATTCATTGAGAGTACACCTGATACTGGCGCAACTACTCGGCCTGCTGTTAACGTAAGTAGTGCGCAACCTCAAGACGATAAGGAGCAGGTGCAACAGCCACCAGAAACTCAGTCTACTCAACAGACTGCTGTTCCCGTTGTTGAACCGCCTCAAAAACCGCCCAAGACCGTTAATAAGCCTAGTGTACCCACTAACACTGTTAAGATTACTGTGACTAAGCCGACAATTACTAGCACTATTCCTGCCAGTAGTGGAGGCATTTCACAGAAGACATACACAGATGAGAAAGGCGTAGTTAAGGTGCGTAAGTTCCTTCAAACTCCAACACCTGTTATTCCTCAACGCAGTAACACAGCAAGAACAGACAAGCGAGATTATCATCCTCAAGGTAATAGACCTACAGATAGACCATTCAAGCCC
Source organism: Clostridia bacterium (assembly GCA_028698585.1). Taxonomy (GTDB): domain Bacteria; phylum Bacillota; class Clostridia; order Christensenellales; family CAG-314; genus STF1-98. Next base: position 61,474 of record JAQVWG010000006.1, read on the forward strand.
AATACTAAGCCGTCTATGAGCAGAACGCCGTCAACGGGTGATAAGCATTTTGCGCCAAAGGATAAGGACGGAAACTCCACCTATACGCGCACTCAGACTACTACCAAGAAGTCTTACACCCCAGCAATTGTGCCACCAACAAAAGAGGGCAAGACGTACGGTAACAAGAACAAGTCTCATGAGAAACCAGATGAGAAAAAACTACCCACCAAGAAGACCTTAATCACCAAAACTTTTACCGGACTTGACGATGATGAGAAAGTACGTACACGCCTTCGTACACCCAAGAAGCAGGATACGCAGACACAAACGGTTATCAAAAAAATCGAGAGTGCAACTGTCAATACCCAGATTGTGCCAATTAAGATATTGAGTGAAAAAATCGGCAAGCCTGCAACAGAAATTGTCAAAGCGCTATTTAAGGAGGGCATTGTCAAGAGGATAAACGATAGTATTGAGTATGAATACGCAGCATATATTGCAAACCTTCTCGGTGTAGAGTTGGAACTCAAGATAGAAAAAACCGCCGAAGACATTATGACAATGGCAGATCAGAATGTTGGATTGCCAGATGACACTAAACGCCCACCTATCGTCACAGTAATGGGACACGTTGACCACGGTAAGACATCACTGTTGGACGCAATTAGGAAAACCGATGTTACCTCGTCTGAGGCAGGTGGTATTACACAGCACATAGGTGCGTACACCGTTACTGTCAACGGCGAACAGATTACGTTTATTGACACCCCCGGTCACGCTGCATTTACCAAAATGCGTGCTCGTGGCGCTAAGGTTACTGACGTTTCCATTATCGTAGTTGCTGCAGATGACGGTGTTATGCCACAGACTGTCGAGGCTATAAACCACTCTAAGGCAGCGGGCGTATCAATAATTGTCGCCATTAATAAGATGGATAAACCCGAGGCGAATATAGATAAAGTCAAACAACAATTAGCAGAGTATGACCTGTTAGCAGAGGACTGGGGCGGAGACATTATCATGGTTCCAGTTTCAGCTAAATCTAAATTAGGACTAGACGTATTGCTCGAATCCATTCTGCTTGTAACCGAGATTAAGGAGTTGCGCGCTAACCCCAAGAAGAAGGCGGTTGGTACTGTTATTGAGTCTAAGGTCCACAAGAGCAAGGGACCAGTAGCAACCATACTCGTCAGTAACGGCACATTACGAGTTGGCGATAGTTTAATTGCTGGTGTATGCACGGGCAAAATTAGAGCTATGTTCGATGATAAAGGCCGTAGTATTAAGTCCGCAGGTCCGTCCTGTCCGGTCGAAGTATTAGGGTTTTCGGACGTACCTAATGCCGGCGACTATATGTATGTCGCAGATGAGAAGCTAGTCAGGAAAGTAGCAGAGGAAAGGAAGACTAATATTAAGATAGAAGCCACTCAATCAGCGCCACTAGTATCACTGGGTGATTTATTCGGTCGTATCAACGAAGGTAAGCTCAAGACACTTAACTTAATAATTAAGACTGACGTCCAAGGTAGTTTGGATGCAGTGAGGGAGTCTCTCAAGAAGATAAGCAACGATGAAGTCAACATCAATCCTATTCATGGTGGTGTAGGCGGTATCAACGAGACAGACGTTATGTTGGCCAAGGCAAGTGACGCAATAATCATCGGGTTTAATGTCCGTGCAGACAACGAGGCCAAGGTTAACGCCGAGCGTGAGGGTGTGGACATAAGACTATACAGCGTTATATATGACGCAGTTGATGATATCACCAGCGCTATGAAAGGCATGTTAGCCCCCAAGTATAAGGAAGTAGTTGTAGGCACTGCGACAGTCAGAGAGATATTCAAGATAAGTAGTATTGGCACCGTTGCTGGATGCTATGTCAACAGTGGCAAGGTCATACGCAATGGTAAGGTTAGACTATTCCGCAACAATATAGTGGTGAACGAGAGTAATATCGCTGCGCTCAAACGATTCAAGGATGATGTCAAAGAAGTCAATACTGGTTACGAATGTGGTATATCGTTAGAAAACTTCAACGACATTAAGGTTGATGACGTGTTCGAAGTGTACGATATGGAACAGATTCAACAATAGCCACGTCACGTTCTTATATAGTCTATACTATACATTCGACTATAAGTCAGTCGTCTTGACTCTTAGCCAGAAATAAACTTGTACACTATAGTGCATACTTATATATACATATAAGAGGATAATAACTATGTCATCAATCAGAGTGGATAAACTCAACAGTGAGTTTAGGAAAAACATACAGACTATCATCTCGACCAAGGTTAAGAATCCCAACCTGACCGAGATGTTTACAATAACAGCAGTTACATGCGACAGCGACCTGACTCTTGCCAAAGTGTACGTTAGCATATTTTCTAATGATATTAATGCTAGTCAGAGGACTTTTTCCGCTATTCAGAGTGCAACAGGATATATTAAGTCTTGTCTACTTAAGACTATGAGAATACGCACTGTCCCACAACTGGTATTCGTTATGGATGATAGGATGCAGAATCAAGATAAGATAACTAGGATACTCAATGAGATACACAACGACCAAGAAGAATAGAGTAGATACTAAACTAAGTGCTGACATTATCCAATCTGCTAACAATGTAGCACTTTTTTGTCACACTAGACCGGATGCCGACACTATCTGTTCTGCAACGGCACTTGCACTTGCACTTATATCTATGGGCAAAACAGCTACGATATTCTGTGACGGAGAGACAGATTGGAGAATAGACACATTTCTACCAGTCGATACGCCTATTCATAATCAATTCTTTGGCAGTTACGACCTATTGATTTCTGTCGATAGTGGCGACGTTTATAGACTAGGTGAGTTCAGTGGTATCTTCGACAACCACAGTAATACTCTATGCATTGATCACCACAGAACAACACCATTCGCAGTCAACAACTTAATAATGGACTTGTCCAGCACAGCAGAGCTTATATACCTTATACTTGAACAACTCAATTTACCGCTAAGCGACAAGATAGCGACACAGTTATATATAGGATTATCAACTGATACGGGCAATTTTTCGTATCGCAATACATCTCAACACTCATTCTTAATTGCTAGTAAATTGCTTGTCAACAATATTGACATCGGTGAAATTAACAGAGTATTTTTTCGCGAGGTATCATTACAACGCACTAGGATGATAGGCAGAATGTTGTCTCGTATGCGCACGTACTACGACGGCAAGATGTGTCTTGTGTACGTAGATAAACAGGATTTACAGTTCTTCGGGTGCGATATGCAGGATACTACAGAGATAGTCAACTATGCAATCAATGTTAAGGGTTGCATTGTAGGAGTATCTCTCGCTGAGTGGGCGCAGAACGTGTATAAAATAAGCATTAGGGGTAACAACTACTTGGTTCGTGACATCGCAGAGTACTTCGGTGGGGGTGGACACGATATGGCATCAGGATGTCAAATAAGCGGATTATTCGAGGATGTAGTCGACAAGTTGGTCAAGGCTGTTGGGGATAAACTACTATGAACGGATTTATCAATATCAATAAGCCCAGCGGAGTAACGAGCAATCACGTAGTAAACGTAGTCAAGAGAATGACTAATTGCAAGGTTGGACACTTCGGCACACTTGATCCGTTAGCACAAGGTGTGTTACCGCTGGCACTTGGACAAGCGACTAAACTATTCGATTATTTAGCAACTAAACGCAAGACGTATATAGCCGAGTTCACTTTCGGCATTACGTCCGATACGCTAGATTGTGAGGGCGTAGTAACCGACCAATGTTCGATATTGCCAACTAGAGAGCAAATTATCGCAGTTCTGCCAACATTTACAGGCAAGATTATGCAGTTGCCACCTCAGTTTAGCGCACTGTCAGTAAATGGCGTACGGGCATACAAGTTGGCACGCCAAGGTCAAGAAGTGCAACTGACTGAGCGCGAAATAGAGATATATAAGTTTAGTCTGCTTGACCAGTTGTCTATAGACAAGTTCACGTTCGAGATAGAGTGTAGCGCAGGCACATACATAAGGTCGTTAGCACGAGACGTCGCTCAATCTCTATCTACTGTTGGCTTGATGAGTGCACTACTACGTACAGCCAGCGGAGTGTTTACGCTTGATAAGGCTGTAACTGTTGAGCAACTAGAGAGTAATGTGGATAGATACCTGCTTGATATTACATATCCATTATTAACCTTACCCAAGTTCAGTGCACCTAGCACGCAGTTCAAGTCACTATCAAACGGCGTTAGGATATCAGCCAAGAATGCCCCTGTTGGCCGTTTCCTGCTGTACTGTAACGACAAGTTGTTCGGTATCGCAAGACAGAGAGAGGGCAAAGTGGTATTGGAGTATAATCTGTTCGATGTTAAGAGTAATTGACAGCAATAGTAATTCACATATAGATAACGGTATGGTTATAGGAGTTGGATTCTTCGATTGTCTACACCTAGGTCATAGATTAATTCTAGATATGGTCAAGCGTAAAGCATCAGCTCTTGATTGCGCAGTTGCCCTAACCACATTTGATAACAACTTCCATAGCGTGCTTGGCAGAGATGATAAGCTTATCTATACATTTACAGAGAGATGTAGATTGTTCGAGCAGAATGGAGTGCAAGTGGTTATTGCTGACAAGTTCGACGAGCAGTTGGCTTGCCTTACATCTAAGCAATATTTCGATAGATTAGTTGCTCTAGGAGCCAAATGCATTGTATGTGGTCAAGATTACACATTCGGCATTGATAAAGGAGATGTTAACACGCTATCCCGATACTGCGCTAATGCCGATATTGATATGATATGTGTTGATTATGCTCAATATCAAGATATAAGAGTCAGCGCTACACGCATACGGAATGCTCTGTTAGATAATGATGTACAACTAGCCAACGCATTGCTTGTTCAACCGTATTTCATACACGGTCAAGTAATACACGGTAGAGGTGTTGGTACAGGACTAGGATTTCCTACTGCCAACATGTGTGTAGACAGTAGTAAACTGTTGCCTATTGGTGTATTCGGTGGGTATTGCGTTATAGAGAACACTACTTATCCTGTTATGCTCAATATAGGCAGTATACCGACATTCGGCATAGATAATGCCAGTATCGAAGCGTATATTGATGGCTACAATGGTAACCTTTACGACAATGAGCTCACGGTATTTATCACCAAGTTCATACGCAATATCATCAAGTTCGATACCAAACAACAATTAATACTACAATTAATTCAAGATTACGAGGTTATTCACAATGGATAGCATACGGTTCGGCCCAAGTGGTAACAGCATAGAGTTCTATGAGCAGGGGTATCTGCACACAACACAAGCGCCACAATGGTTAGCACAACAAGGACTGACAGCATACGAATACTCATTCGGTAGAGGTATTAACTTGAGCGATGATACTGCTCTATCAATAGGCAGACAGGCTCAGGAACACGGCGTACAAGTATCTGTACATGCTCCATATTATGTCAATTTTGCCAACACGCAAGATGAGAACATAGATAAATCTATTAACTATATATTGACAAGCGCCCGAAAACTAGTTAAACTTGGTGGCAACCGAGTTGTTTTTCACGCTTCTACCGTAGGTAAACTAGATAGATCGCATGCCGTCACTCTTACTAGAGAACGACTGCTCAAATTGACCGAAGCGATATACAATGAGGGATTAGATAACCTATACTTCTGTCCGGAGACAATGGGCAAGTTCAACCAGATAGGCTCATTAGAGGAAGTTGTAGATTTCTGCAAAATTGATAAGATATATATTCCTACGATTGATTTTGGTCATCTATATGCCAGAACGCTCGGAGCAGTTAACAATGAGCAGGATTATAAAGACATTTTAGACTACATCAGTGCAGAATTGGGCGAGGATAAATGTAGTAAGTTGCATATACATTTTTCCAAGATAGAGTACGGCAAGAGTGGGGAGATAAGACATCTAACATTAGATAATGTCCAGTTCGGCCCTGACTTTACGCCGTTAGCCAAGCTACTCGCACAACGTAAATTGTCGCCAGTTGTCATTAGCGAATCAGCAGGTACTCAGTCACAGGACGCACGCACTATGATGAGAATATATCAAGAATATATACATAA
>JAQVWG010000007.1:0-58038 GCA_028698585.1 Clostridia bacterium
TACTGTGGCAATAATTAATGGAACTTTTCTGACGCTACCTACATGTATAATAAGTATCATTAATTCGCGATAATGGAACTATTCTGAAATGCTTCTATAATTCAGTTTAGTTTGGTGGTTTTTTATGCTCAAACAATAAGGTGAGCGTAATATGCGAAAATCACTCCCACCCTTAAAGATGTTAAATTGAACATAACTTTACCCACCGAAATATCGACAATATATAGGGCGAATTATGTAATATGCTGTACTACCGATAAGTAATTGAACAACACTCACATCTACTCTACGTATGCTAACATATTTCCCAATGGAATCTTAAAACCAATTGACTTGTACATTTCAACATCACAGTTTGCACATCCGACCGTCAGAGAGCATACCTCGCTTTTTTCATATGCATAAGCTACAAGCTTTCGTGCTATTCCTTTATGCCGAAAATCTGGCAAGATAAAAAAATCCTCAAATATACCTGCCTTTTCGTAATTATAAGTGGAATAGGTAAAACATATTGAGCAACAGGCAACTAATGATTCCCCACAAATGCAACCATAAAAATGAATATGTCCCTGTTCTATAGCTTCGCGTAAACTTATAATATTCCCGTCCGTGGGAAGTTGTTCACCGATTTCTAATTTTTATGCCTGTTGTAACCTTTTTATCTCCTCAAAATAAGCAGTATTAACTTCGAAAAATTCCATAGATAATTCTTTTAGTTTTGATTCAGCCATAGTATTTCCTCCATTTATTAAGTGATGCAGTGCTATGTACTGTGACGTCGCTCATTTCACCCACTGTGATGTATACGGCTATCAGTCTCCCACGTCAGTGTATTCCATCTCACATACCGAAGGCGTGCATTACAGACGAAATCTGTATCACGCACGAAGTGTGCGTCGCGTTCCTTACATGGAACGCATCACTCATAATAAATCGTGGCACAATTTATTATGATAATTCTCACCATCACGGATAAATTATATCATATTTATGTCGAAATCTCAAATTGGTATATAGGCAAAAAACAAATAAAAACCAAAAACGCAAAAAAGCCTCTCAAAAAGTTCTTTGGGTTCTGGCATGCGCTTGTCTTGTGATACAAGTCGGTGTCGCTTCTCATGATTCTCAAGGTATTACTGACAGATTCATCATTCTATGCTTATGATAAGAAGTACTGTGTCCTATTCGACTAACAGCAATCAGTTACTTAGATATGTTATCAAACAACCGAGATAGTCAACGGTATTACTTAACAACAGCATTCGGTTGGGTGTAACTGAGTCCAGCCTTGCATTGTGTTTTTGACCATAGGTGTATTCTGTCACTCATTGTGCTATGTGATATAGTAATTCTGCGAAAAGCGATACTTATCGTATGCCACTCTTTATAACTATCAATGGTGGAATAATCAGTAACCAATAGATTTCGTTGCAAGTTGGTGTGTTCCTGTTTATTGTTGTGTTAAATTATAAGCGTACTAGACACACTCACAATTCACAATATAGGTGCAATGTACATACTTATTACGTAAGGTATCGGGTGTATAGATACACTTCCGTCAACGATAATAGTGCAGTACCCGAACCGCGCTCGACCTAATGGAGCGTATTAACTAATAATTATTCACAGGTAATGATTGGGAAATGTGATAATGCGCTAATTGAATGTATAAACATACACGCTATTTAATAGTGAAAAATTACTGTATTGTTAACTCAAAATAGTGTTGACAACACAACATATAGAGTGATACTCTCGTATAGAACACAATATATAGTATTATGGGCTCAACGCCTAGTGGAGAAGAAGATGTTTAGAGTACGCAAGAGGGATGATAAGATAGTTGATTTTGACATCAGCAAGATAGTCAAGGCAATAGAGAAAACATTCATAGCAAGACAAGCCAATTACAATGATGACATACTTAATATGTTAGCACTGCGTGTCGCAGCTGATTTTGACAAAAAGATAATAGACGGCATAGTGTCCGTCGAAGATATACAGGATAGCGTAGAAGTGGTGTTGATACAGGCTGGCTATGTAGATGTCGCCAAGAGTTACATTCTCTATCGTAAGATTCGAGAGAATGCTCGTAATCTCAGCACAACGCTACTCAACTATAAGGATTTAGTCAACAACTATGTCAAGATTGAGGACTGGCGCGTCAAGGAGAACTCCACTGTCACATATTCTGTAGGTGGACTCATTCTCAATAACTCTGGCGCTATCACTGCCAACTACTGGCTGTCTGAGGTGTATGATGACGATATAGAGAGAGCGCATAAGGAAGCAGACATTCACATACACGACCTATCTATGTTGACTGGTTACTGTGCCGGTTGGTCGCTTAAACAGTTGATTAAGGACGGCTTAGGTGGTGTGGTTGGCAAGATAACTAGTCTACCATCCTCTCATTTGTCCACTCTGTGCAACCAAATGGTCAATTTTCTAGGTATAATGCAGAATGAGTGGGCAGGTGCACAGGCTTTTTCCTCTTTTGATACCTACCTCGCACCCTTCGTTAAGGCAGACAACCTGTCATATAAGGATGTTAAACAATGCATACAGTCTTTCATCTATGGGGTTAACACGCCCAGCAGGTGGGGAACTCAAGCGCCCTTTACCAATATAACGCTCGACTGGGTGGTGCCGAGTGACCTGGCCGAACTCAACGCTATTGTGGGTGGCAAGGAGATGGATTTCAAGTATAAGGACTGCGCCCAAGAAATGGCTATGATTAATAAGGCATTCATTGATATTATGCTTGAGGGAGACGCCAACGGCAGAGGTTTCCAGTATCCAATACCTACATATTCTATTACTAAAGACTTCGACTGGTCGGAAACTGAGAATAATAAACTGTTGTTCGAGATGACTGCCAAGTACGGAACACCGTACTTTAGCAACTACATCAATAGCGATATGGAGCCAAGTGATGTGCGCAGTATGTGTTGTAGGCTCAGACTAGACTTGAGAGAACTGCGTAAGAAGTCCGGCGGATATTTTGGCAGTGGCGAGAGTACCGGCAGTATCGGTGTCGTGACTATCAATATGCCCAAGATTGCCTATCTGTCTAAGGACGAGGATGAGTTCTATCAGCGCTTGACTCATATGATGGATATTTCGGCACGCTCATTGAAGGTTAAGAGAGACACCATCACTACGTTACTTAATGCTGGTCTGTATCCATACACCAAGAGATACCTAGGTAGTTTTGACAACCACTTCTCGACAATAGGATTATTAGGCATGAATGAAGCCTGTCTTAATGCCAAGTGGATAGGTCAAGACCTCACACATAAAGTAAGTCAAGAGTTTACCAAGAACGTACTCAATTTCATGCGGAATAAGTTGAGCGATTATCAGGAGTTGTACGGCGATTTATATAACCTTGAGGCTACGCCGGCAGAGTCTACATCCTATCGCCTTGCCAAGCACGATAAGAAGAAGTATCCCGATATTATCACTGCGTCGAGTAATGATTCAAGGCCATATTATACCAATAGCTCGCACTTGCCCGTCGGTTATACCGATGACATTTTCACTGCTCTTGATATTCAAGATGAATTACAGCAGTTGTATACGTCAGGCACTGTTTTCCACGTTTTCTTGGGACAGAAACTGCCCGACTGGCGTTCTGCAGCTAATTTGGTCAAGAAAATTGCTGAGAATTATAGATTGCCATACTACACGTTGTCGCCCACATACTCTGTCTGTGCTCAGCACGGTTACCTAGAGGGAGAACATTTCGTATGTCCGATCTGTGATTCCAAGACAGAGGTGTATAGTAGAATTACAGGTTATTATCGTCCTGTGCAGAACTGGAATGACGGTAAGAGAGAGGAGTTCGAACATCGCAGAGTATATACTGTGGAGTCGTCCACACTAAAGGGCAAGAGTGTTACATCTCAACAGAAGTGTGATACTCAGAAGGTAGATTTTGGCAAGCCCATGCTCTTTACCTCTCCAACCTGTCCCAACTGTAAGATGGCCAAAATGATGTTGGACAGAGCAGGCATTGATTACCAGTTGGTTGACGCAGAAGTGGACAGGGACACCACTATTAAATACAAGGTGAGTAAGGCTCCGACACTGCTTGTTCCGTTGAGTGATCATATTGAGCGATATGATAATGCCAGCGAAATTAAGAGATATATTGAGTCTGCGAGGGCATCATAGTGTACGATGTTATTGTAATAGGTGGTGGCACTGCGGGACTAACCTGCGCACTGTACTCAGTTCGCAATGGTAAGAGCGTGCTGGTACTCGAAAAAGAGAATGTCGGTGGACAGATTGCTTACTCTCCCAAGGTGGAGAATTATCCCTCCATTCAGCAGATAAGCGGACAGGATTTTGCTGATAATCTGTTCAATCAAGTGTTATCACTGGGTGTGGCACTGGAACTGGAAACAGTGGAGAGAGTAATCAAGAACGATAAACTATTCACTGTGCAGACTGACTACAACACATATACAGCCAAGAGTATTGTAATAGCTGTCGGCGTTAAACACAAGCACCTGCCATTCGAGAGAGGGGGTAGACTCCTAGACGGAGTGTCTTACTGCGCTATATGTGACGGTGCATTCTATAAAGGGCAGGATGTTTCCCTGGTGGGTGACGGAAACACGGCATTACAATACATTCTTCTATTGGCTAACTACTGCAATAGAGTAACGGTGTTTACATTGTTTGATAAGTTTTTCGGTGATACCTGTCTAGAAAAATTAGTTAGTGCAAGGCGCAACGTTGAGATTAAACACAATACATGTCTATTATCCTATGTCGGCGAAGATAAACTAAGTGGATTTACCTATCGAAATCAAGATGGAAAGGTATGTACTTACAATACAGATGCATTGTTCGTGGCTATTGGGCAGGTGGCAGACAATAAGATATTTGCAGACCTTGTAAAACTAGACCAAGAAGGATTTATTGTAGCTATGGAAGACTGCAGAACAACGTGTGAAGGAATATTCGTAGCAGGGGACTGCCGTACAAAAAAAATCAGGCAACTCACCACTGCGACAAGTGACGGCGCAATTGCAGCGATGAATGCCTGCGACTATATTGAGCACCTAGGACAGTAGAGCTGATTAATATCCTCTTAGGTACACATTATCAATAGTTTTACTTAATAAGCGCTTGTATTCGAGCGCTTGTTCCATATCTACGGCAGTTAATCCACTCTGAATACAATTACCAACATCAATAAACTTCTGTAAATACAACTTATCTACGCCAGTAAGCCAGTCAGATAATTCCATAATATCCTCTGTGTTATGTAACTGGAGCACGAGAGTTGTTCTTAACTCGTAAGGTATGGCCCCCAACTTGAGTAACTCAATGCTTGCGTTAATATTAGATATATCTACACTTGCACCAGCAGTTAAGCTGTACTTACTAGTGCAATTCTTGATATCCATTGCTACGTAGTCCAATAAGTCTGTTTTAATCAGTTGATTGAGCATTCTGGGGTTAGAACCATTTGTATCTAGCTTGACCTTGACACCCAGTTGTTTGACACGCTGAATGAATACAGGTAAATCAGCATTGAGTGTGGGCTCTCCACCACTAATGCACAGGGCATCTATACAATTACGGCGCAGTTTAAGGTAATCTAATACTGATTCTATTGTGATGTTAGGTTGACTAGTGTGGTCGCATACCAGATGCGCATTATGGCAGAATGGACAACGGTAATTGCACCCACCAAGGAATATTGTGCAGGCTGTATATCTGTCGAAGTCTACTAATGAGAGTTTTTCCATACCGCATATATGCATACAACTACATTTTAACAATTTTTGACATAATGTCAATTCTTTTTAAGGTGCATTAAACAAAGTGTACATTTTTGGGCTATTCCCTTGTTTTTTGCACGGATATAGGCTAGAATAAATGTAAGAGGTGATAATTAGTGGTTAAGATAGCAATCCTTGGCATAGGCAAAAGAGGTCAAAAGTACGGCAATATTGCAAGCAAACTTAAGAATGTTAGCATAGTTGCGCTGTGCGAATCGAAGGAGCAGTTCTTGAACGCATATGCGCAGAAATGGGGCGTAGACAAGTCTAATTGTTATACTAGTGACAGCCAGTTTTTTGGCGAGGGCAAGTTGGCAGACGCTGTGTTCATTTGCACGCAAGACCGTGACCACTATCGACACGCCGTATTAGCACTTAATAAGGGATACCACGTACTGCTAGAGAAACCCGTTTCGCCCAACTATGACGAATGTGTCGAAATAGCTCGGTTAGCTAAACAAAAAAATCTACAAGTAGTAGTATGCCATGTTCTGCGCTACTCACCATTCTATGTAGCAATTAAGAAAGCCATAGATGACGGTTTAATAGGTGATGTGGTTCATATTAATCACACCGAGAATGTAGGTTACTGGCACTTCGCTCATTCATACGTTAGGGGTAATTGGCGTAAAGAATCAGAGAGTAGTCCGAGCATTCTGGCCAAGTGCTGTCATGACCTAGATATGATATACTGGTGGTCAGGCAAAAAGGCCGTGACGGTTTCAAGTTATGGTAGACTTGATTTTTTTACCTCCAAGAACAGACCTGTAGACGCGCCATCCCATTGTGTGGACGGCTGTGATTATAGCGTCAAATGTCCATATTATGCGCCAAACATTTACTATCGCATAACTAGACACACTTTACCCAAAATGATAGTAAATGCTTTTTTAGTAACTGATAGTCCACACCCTACACTAAGGGAGATTAAGGATAAATTAGCCACATCACCCTATGGCAGATGTGTTTTTGCATGCGATAATGACGTTATGGAAGAGCAAGTGGTCAACCTCGTTCTTCAAGACGGAGTAACTGCAACATTGAATATGACTGCTTTTTCTAAGAGAATGTATCGTAAGACGCATATATATGGAACTAAAGGCGAGATATATGGCAATGATACTGACGGCGCGTTTACCATCAACACATTCGGTGGTCAATCTCGTAGAATTAGGACAAGTCGCAAGTCCATATCCATTCATGGCAGTTGTGACAGCAATACTGTCAAACAGTTCATAGCGCTATTAGATGGTCAATCTACGCACCAGGGACTTACATTTATAGATACCACACTCCAAAGCCATTTAGTAGCCACCTATGCCGAGAGAGCGCGCAAGAGCGGACTAACGGAGCAGATTAATGAGTGATAATCCACATAAACTAGTTTTAATTGACGGTAACTCTATACTTAATAGAGCATATTTTGCCATGAGTAAGAATCCTCTGACCGATAGTACGGGGCAGAACGTTAGCGCTGTGTACGGCTTTATTAATATACTGTTCAAAATTATTGCCGAACACCAGCCTACTAATATCGTCGTTGCTTTCGACGAGAGGGCGAAGACATTCAGACATAATATGTATGACGGATATAAGTCAACTCGCAAGGGAATGCCAGATGACCTAGCAGTTCAACTACCCATTCTTAAGGAGTTACTGTCCGCCATGAAAATCAAAATGTTATCCAAGGAAGGATTCGAGGCTGATGACATAATTGGTACGTTGTCTAAACGATTCGACTGTCAAACTATGTTGTTTTCTGGCGATAAAGACTTGTTCCAGCTGATAGATGACAGCACGACAGTACTATTGACAATTAAGGGCGTCAGTGAGATAGAGACTGTTGATGTGTGTCTGCTCAAAGATAAATATGGGTTGTCGCCTGAACAAGTTATTGAGTTCAAGGCACTAAGGGGTGATACGGCAGATTGTATTCCCGGAGTTAAGGGAGTGGGTGAGATAACTGCAAGGGAGTTGATAGCAACGTACCGTAGTATAGACGGAGTATATGCTAATATCGACAGCATTAAATCAAGTGTTAGAGATAAACTACTAGCAGACCGAGATATGTGTTATCTATCTAAGCAACTGGCTACCATAGATACTCAAGTGGACATCGACTGCACGTTAGATAATTGCCCTGTGCCCACAGAGTATGACGACAGTACACGCAGACTGCTTGAGAAACTACGATTCAAATCCGTTCTAGCCAAGTTACATTTCGTTGGTCAGGCTCATGATGATACGCAGGCTACAACTCCAAGTGTTGATATAGTAGAGGTAGTCAGCATGGACCAGTTGACTCAACTTGCCGATAAACTGTCACGTTGCGAGCAAGTTAGCATTAACCTAGGCGAGGACATATGTTTAAGTAACAGTACGCAGAGGGAGTACGTTATCAAGATATCTAACAACTTGTTGGATGGAGTTAGTTATGCTTGGGCATTGAATTGTTTACGCAACGTGTTCGAGGGACAATGTGGTAAGATACTGTATGACGCTAAGGCAACAAGGCACGTACTTGACGACAACGGAATTAACCTTAATAATGTGGTTGCAGATGTAAGTATAATGCAGTATTTGATAGAATATAGGGTGTATAAAGACTTGGATGCATTACTACATCAGTACAATTATCAACAGAGGGCCAGTGGCCTTATGGCTGTCAGTCAACTGCTCAAAACTCAACTAATCAATGACGGACTTATAGACCTGTACGACAACATAGAGTTACCACTCAACCGTGTTTTGTTCGAAATGGAAAAGACGGGCGTCAAGATAGACTTGGACGCACTTAATACACTAAATGAGCAGTTTAGTATCGAGATTGACCAACTTAACGAGCAGGTGTATCAAATAGCAGGTGAGCGATTTAATATAGCCAGCACACAACAGTTGGCAGTCGTGCTGTTCGATAAACTAGGTTTGCCTGCAATGAAGAAGACTAAGACGGGTTATTCTACCGACAGCGAAGTCCTAGATACCCTCAAGTCAATGCACCCAATAGTACCGTTGATTATCAAGATAAGGCAGTTATCCAAGTTAAACGGCACATATATAGTGGGTATGAAACAACACATTAAGAGTGGCAACCTTATCCATACCCAGTATAATCAAACGCTAACCAGTACTGGCAGACTATCTAGCAGTGAGCCCAATCTGCAAAACATACCCATTAGAGATGAAGAGGGCAGGAAGATACGCAAGTTATTCATTCCACGCAATGACACACTTGTTTCGGCAGATTACAGTCAAATAGAACTGAGATTGCTTGCGCATTTTTCGCAAGATGAGAACATGTTACATGCATTCAATTCCGGTGAGGATATACATGCTAAGGTTGCCAGTGAGATATATAATGTTCAACCTGAGCTGGTAACAGACAAGATGAGAAGAACGGCAAAGGCTGTCAATTTTGGCATAATCTATGGCATATCCGAATATGGCTTGGCAGAAGGTATAGGTATCGCACCCAGCAAGGCAAGGGAGTATATTAAGAAGTATTTTTCAAGTTACCCACGTATCAAGGCATATCTGGATAGCAGTATTCATCAAGCCGAAGAACTGGGATATGTTACCACGCTGACTGGCAGGAGAAGGCAGATACCTGAGTTGAAATCCAGTAATTATCAGCTAAGACAGTTTGGGCGAAGGGCTGCTATGAATATGCCTTTACAGGGGACTGCGGCAGACATCATTAAGATAGCCATGATTAACGTAGACAATAGGTTGAAGCGAGACAACCTTAAGAGTAGCCTGATTATGCAGATACATGATGAGCTGGTAATTGACTGTTATAGTGAGGAGACAGAGCAAGTTAAGACACTGCTCAAAGAGGAAATGGAGAATGCCATACAACTTAATGTCAAGTTGACTGTCAGTGTAGGAAGTGGGAGCAATCTATATGACGCAAAATAAACGTGTGATAGCCATAATAGGTGGTATCGGCAGTGGAAAAACGCAAGTGTGCAATTACTTGAAAGGTAAGGGATACTACGTAATATCTGCTGATGACATATCGAGAGGTGTAGCAGACTGTGACGAAGTATTAACACAGATTGCATCTGTTTTTGGCAATCAATATGTAGTCGACGGTCAACTCAACCGTAAGGCATTAAGGCAATATGTGTTTGCTGATATGAGCAGAGTAGAACAGCTGAATAATATTTTCCTTAATAGAATTGCGCGCGTGCTCAAAGAACGGATAGAGCACAGCGAAACAGATGTGGTGTTCGTTGAGATAACCAATTATACTGGATTGCTTGACGATATGTTTAGCGCTAAATGGCTTGTTGAGTGTAGCGAAAACAACAGGATTAAGAGAGTCGTGTTCAGGGATAACGTTACCATTAAGCATACTAAACAACTCATTAAGGCACAGACTATCCCCAGCGCTGTTGACGAGATAATAGATAATAACGGCACAGTGGAGCAACTGCATAGTGTCATCAATCAACTTCTGAACACCAATAAATTATAGTGAATTATGGTATAATAATGTCCACAACTAGTAATTGTGGACAACCTTATTGTCATTCAATATGTCGCATTATGCTAGATAATATTGTTATCGACTAGTAATTGTTTCATCTTGCGAAGGTGCGTATCGGTTGACTTAGTGTTAACTGTTGCGTAATTCAATGCAACCCAGAGCAGTTTAATAAGGCGTGGGTTCTTACTGTATAGCGCCATTTGGAATGCTTTCGCGATCTCGGTACAGTCTATCTTGTCTTGCGCAGAGTGGTATGTATCGTTCTGCAACTTAATTATTATTGATTCATTCTCATCACTTAATTGCTCAAGCACATAACTATTGATATATATCCTCTCGGCGCTAAAATATCTGTTGGCTGTCTGCTCCTGTTCTTTGTTAAAACTGGAAGGATCTATACTGCGCAGAATATTCTCTCCTGCACGCTTGAATGGACGAAGAAACTGCTCTGCAAATAACTGGTACGATGTGTCCACGTTGGGATTGCTGTAATACTGGTACAAAAAATCAGTTAAATTGCGTCTGCCACTATCGAACTCGGTCAAAAGGCACATAACGAATGCAAAAATCCTGATTGGCGTAGGAGGAGTCTTAAGTCTGTACTGATTGACTCCGTCAGGTGAAGTGAGGATAGTTTTGGCACGGGCAAACTCGCTAGGGTAAGAGTATTCGCTCAGCGATTGCATGGCACAATCCACCAGCAGTTTATTAGATGCAACGCATTTAAGCACGGCAGAGATAGCCATATCGCTCAATATGACTTTAGATGTAATCAGTTGGTTGGCCTTGGTAGTGAACACCTTAAGACTCTGGGTATTTGTCATTGGTTATCCTCGTTTTCATGATTATAGCATACACGGTAAGAATTATCAATCTATTTTAATTTTTTATTAAAAAAATGCTAAAAAGATTGTCTAAAAAGTTATTATGTTGTATAATTACTTAACGACAATGGCGGTCTATGCAGGGGGACTATGGCAGGCTTAACTCAGGATAGCACACTTAATAAGTTGATTCTATTGTTTATTTTTGACAAGATGGAGATGCCCTTGTCGGAGAACACAATAATAGATCTGTGTAAGAATAAGAACAACTGGATTGAGTATGTTGACCTCAAAATCGCCCTTGAACAACTGCTAGAAGCCAATTTTGTGTGCAAAATGCCCAACGGCACCGGTGAGCCCTTCTATAACATAACGGTTGAGGGCAGAGTGTGTCTGGCGCATTTTTTTGTTAGGATACCTTCTTCATCCAGAGAGATGATTAGTAATTATATTAAGAACAGCCGTATGAATTATCGCAGACGGCAGGAGTATAGTAGCAAGTATGAGAAGTGTGATGACGGAACATATGATGTTACATTATGTATTACTGATTCTATGCAAGTGGTGCTGGAGTTGAAAATGAATGTGCCTAACCGTAGCACTGCTAAATACATAGATAAGAACTGGGGCGATAAGGCTGCTAAGGTTTACTCAGCAATATATGATAATCTAGTAGATCAACCATAGTATTATGATAAACGACTGTTTATAACAGTCGTTTTTACTTATACTCAACCCCGCGCCAGCAGTGAAAATGAATGTGCATAAACGCTAGAGTTGAAAATGAATGTGCCTAACCGTAGCACTGCTAAATACATAGATAAGAACTGGGGCGATAAGGCTGCTAAGGTTTACTTGGCAATATATGATAATCTAGTAGATCAACCATAGTATGATAAATGACTGTTTATAACAGTCGTTTTTACTTATACTCAACCCCGCGCCAGCAGTGAAAATGAATGTGCATAAACGCTAGAGTTGAAAATGAATGTGCCTAACCGTAGCACTGCTAAATACATAGATAAGAACTGGGGCGATAAGGCTGCTAAGGTTTACTCAGCAATATATGATAATCTAGTAGATCAACCATAGTATGATAAATGACTGTTTATAACAGTCGTTTTTACTTATACTCAACCCCGCGCCAGCAGTGAGGTCAAATATTGCTTATTTGATAATCTATAAGAGTGGGATTGTGTTGTTTAGTTGTGGATACTGTGATAACCCTTATACATAACTGTGGGAGAAACGCTCATACAGAGTGCGGTCATATGTTATTTCAAGTTGAAGCAGGTTATTAACTTGCCTACAGGGGTATCGTTATCGTTAATAATCGTTTTAGAGCATATAGAATCAATTTTGTCTATAGTAGATTGATTATCGTAGCCCAGTTGAATAAGTATCTGTTCAACTATCTGCGCCATTGTATGCTCAGAACCATCCTCGACTTTAACGCTCACGCCCAACTTCTCCTTTTTCATGCCGAAGCAGTACACGCCTTGCGCGCCCCCTTTGGCGATTATGTTATCATCCGTATTGAATATACTGCACAGGTAGTTGGTCCCACGCACGAATAGGGGGTGCCTGTTATAATAACTGGCGATTTTCCTTGCTCCCTCCCGCAGTGCCTGTTCTTCGATAAGTTCAGGGCGAGCCAAACGTAAGTACGCAAGGGAGATATTGCGCATAGGTGTGGCAAAAACAGGCACACCACAGCCGTCAACGCCTATACCTATCTGTTGAGACGGATAATCAGTCAATTTTGATATAACTCTTCTAACTTCCAATTGGGCAGGGCAGTCCACTTGCCAGTAGTTCTTGTGAGCATCCTTAGTATAATTACCTAGGTGCCGTGCAATGAGCATCAAGGCAAGGTGTTTACCTGAACAGTTATGGTGTATTCTGCGTGGTTGAGTGCCACTTGCATACATGGCTATCCTATCCTCTAGGCGAGCAGGATAAGTCGGTTTAGTAATGAAGTCTTGCTCTTGTATATCACACTTATTCATAATGGACTCTATAGTCTTGATATGATAACTCTCCCCTGCGTGAGAGGCAGCCATTATGGTCAGTTCTTCTTCTGTTAGGCCGTATTTCCTATCTAGTTGGTACTCGAAAAGGGGCAGTAGCTGAATCGGTTTAGAAGCCGAGCGAAAATATGTAAGTTGTTCTGTGTCGCCTATTGAGTGTATAACTTTACCGTTATAATCTACTATGCATATCCTACCATTGTGATAATTTTCTACAATATTGTTACGGTACTCTTGAACTAAAACCGCCATAATCTTATAACCACCTTATATTAATAATCGCATACTAATTTAATCACTTACAGGGCGTTTTGTCAATATCTGCCTAATAAATATATAGTATAAAATGACTCTTTTTTTGATTACTTAACCGCGTCAACCATTCACCTATTGATATCTGTTAAGCTATGTGGTAATATTAATCTAATGAGATTGATTAGGGAGGGGGAACAAATGAAAAATATAGATAGTTTCTTGGTTAATCACTTGACGCTTCAGAGCGGATTATACGTATCTAGGAGAGATAGACATAACGGTGTTACAGTTACCACATTCGACCTTAGATTAACTCGCCCTAACGTAGAGCAACCTATAGACACCGGCACAATGCACACAATTGAGCACTTGGGAGCGACTTACCTGCGTAACAGCAATAGGTCGGCTGATATTGTCTACTTCGGGCCTATGGGTTGTCGAACAGGATTCTACCTGCTGATGTTCGGCGAACTCAACAGCACTGATGTATTTGATTTAGTTATTGATATGTGTAAGTTCATTGTTCAATACGAGGGAGATATTGTGGGTGCAACGCCTAGAGAATGTGGTAATTACAGCGACCAGAATCTATCCTCAGCCATAATATATGCAAATCAATATATGCAATCTCTTATAGACAATAAACGATTGAGTTATTAGTTGATATTGTAGGGTTAGCACGACAACTAGATAACCAGAGTAATTTATAGCATTTACCTAACAAATACGCACAATTTCTACTAGATGATACACCATTGAGCTATAGAGATTAACAATGTAAACGATACTAAACCTATTCTATCTTGTGTGCATATTAGCACACAAAAAAGGATATCTATTCTCTACTAGACGACACACCGTTGAGCTATCTAGCCTGATAATATTGATAACATGAGTGCACAGAGATGTTTGTCTGTGACGGCTGCGTTCTGCCATAATTGTATATTAACATAATTTATTGGGCTTAATATAAGTGTCTTACGACTAGGTTGAGCGCCTTACACTGTCAATCACCACTAATGAGGTGTATAATGTCACCAATCCATCTAGACAATTAAGACATCCGTGTGCGTTATCGCCGACTAAGTGAGATATGACCATTAATACATTGACAATCATCTACGGATGTGTATAATATAGATAATCATTAATATATGAGGTTACGGTATGACTTCTAAATGTGCCCTGATTATGAAAGCATTAGGCGATGATACGCGTCTTGAGATATTCGAACTATTGCGAAACGGTTCGCTGTGTGCATGCAAGATACTCGATAAGTTCAATATTACCCAGCCAACCCTTTCCCACCATATGAGAATACTATGTGACAGCGGTATCGTAATAGCCAATAAGGAAGGCAAATGGATACACTATTCTATCAACTGCGCATTGCTTAATGAGTTGACGGAGTTTTTGAGCAATACGCCATGCAACAGGGACACAGTATGTGAGTGAAATACTCATATATTTTTTGGTCTTAATATAGATAAATGTAAATATGTTAATATGAGGAGTATATATGAGACACAATAAAGGGTTGAGCGGTAAGCAAAAAGCACTAGTATGGGCAATAAGCATTATTGCGGTGATAGGTATAACAATTGGCATCGCATTATTGGTGGACGGCATAAATGGGCTTAAGGTAATGGGTGAGTTCATATCTGATGAAGTATTGGGTATGAAATGGCTAAGTAGACTTATTGGCCTTGCTCTTACCGCAATGTGTGGTGCAGATTTTATGGCTACACACTGGGGGAATGCTATACAGTTTTTCATATACGACACGATAAAAATCTTTTTCTTACTGTGCCTGCTTATATATGTCATTTCGTATATACAGAGTTATTTTCCACCGCATAAGACCAAACAGATACTAGGCAAGTTTCATGGTATAGGCGCTAATATAATGGGTGCATTACTCGGTACAGTAACACCTTTTTGCTCTTGTTCATCAATACCTATCTTTATGGGATTCACTCGGGCTGGGCTTACAAGTGGGGTTACATTCAGTTTTTTGATAAGCAGTCCACTCGTAGACCTAGGTGCACTGATTATGCTTGCTTCGACTTTTGGGTTTCCTATTGCGTTAGCATACGTAGTTGTCGGCCTTATACTCGCAGTGATTGGAGGCACGATTATCGAAAAAACCGGTGTAGGTAGGAGCGTTCAGGACTTCGTGCTGGAAGGCTCTAATGTGGATGTACGGGTGGAGACGATTACGAGGAAAGAGCGTTTAATATATGCAAAAGAGCAAGTGGCGATAACTCTAAAAAAAGTGTGGATATACATTCTTATCGGCGTTGGCATCGGTGCGACAATACACAATTTTATACCTACCGAATGGATTCGAATGGTGTTAGGTCAAGATAAATGGTATTCCGTGTTGGTCGCATCTGTTGTAGGTGTTCCTATGTATGCAGACATATTCGGCACCATTCCCGTTGCAGAAGCGCTGTTTGCTAAAGGAGTCGGCGTTGGAACAATCCTATCCTTTATGATGAGTGTAACTGCTTTATCATTGCCGTCTATGGTTATGTTATCAAAAGTGGTTAAACCCAAGTTACTTGCTAGTTTTATCGGTATAGTAACGACGGGCATAATCATTATCGGATATGTGTTTAACGTTTTTAATTTTTTATTCGTATAACAACAACTATTATGGAGGTATTAATATGTCATTATTCAAAAAGAATCCCGAAAAACAAACTACAGCTTGTTCGTGCAATGCGAGCTGTTCTAATGATGCGCGTGTTTGCGCTTGTGGGCATAGAGAAGAGTCTATACACAGCATTAAAGTGCTAGGTTCGGGTTGCCCTTCGTGCCACGCGTTGTACGAGAACTGTCAAGATGCCGTCAAAGAACTCGGACTATCCGTTGATGTCGAATATATAACCGATATACAGATAATAATGTCATACGGCGTTATGAGCATGCCTGCACTTGTCATTAACGATAAGGTAATGTCTATGGGTAAAGTGTTAAAAGTGCCAGATTTAATCGTGATGTTAAATAAATAATGTTCATTATAAGTCAATCCAATAAAGCGCATTTATGCAGTTATTGGCAACTTAAGATTGTGTCATTACTGACCATGAGAGTGCATATGTTGTACAGCGCACAGGTGAGAGATTACTGAGTGCAGAGGTCACAAGATGTATTGTTCCACAAGAAAAGGCAGATGTCACAATCTATTCTAAGCCTATTGACAATAAAAGTGACGCTGCGTATAATAATAAAGAGGTATTAGAGTATGAACGAACAGATGAGTTTAGAAGACTTCAAGAAGCAAGTAGAGGAATGTCTAAATCAGATGTTTCCGCTTATCAAAGAGGAGAACGACAGGTTGATGAAACTCTACGAGGACGACTTGCCAGAGCTTTTGAGTTGGAATTGCACTCCGCGAGGAGCAGCAGGCATTATAGCGTCAGGACTCTATTAAACCCAAAGACCAACAAGCAAGTTAGCCTACTACAGAACGTCAACGGCGAGTTGTTTCATGATATATTTGAGACGGCTCGTTTATATTTGAATAATGGCGAGCTTGTTGATATACACGATAATTATGGTACCGCAACGTGCTACTTATCACACGCAACAAGCATAAGGCAGATGTCACAATCTATTCTAAGCCTACTGACAATAAGAGTGATTCTGCGTATAACAATCAAGAGGTAAATAGTTTTTAATTTTTATTATTACTCTATTGTAAATACACGAGTCTGGATAATACTCTATTATAAACTGATAAAATAAAGCTTCTATGCATAAGCTTTCTTTTTCATTTTGCTCTTCGCAAAATTAAACCAAGGGCATGTGGATGTTGTTCATTTGAAGGAATTGTAAAACACCGTATTTAGAATCCCTTGTATTCTCAAAATGATAGCTTAACGATTTAAGCACAATTTACGATTTGAAATCAAAATCAGAAGCATTGTCGCGTTATGGTGTGCATATGATTCAAAACAGAGTTGCTAAAGAAACCAAATCATCTCCAAATATCAATTTCGTCATCTTTATCACTTGAATCAACAATAAAACTCTAATGTATAATTAGAAACACCTAATTTTTCTATCAAAAAAGACCAAAAACGCTATTGTATTGGTCTTGTGTCAAACGATGGTGCGGATGACAGGACTTGAACCTGCATGGATTTAACCCCACTAGAACCTGAATCTAGCGCGTCTGCCAATTTCGCCACATCCGCATAGCATATAGCGACAATACGCAAGTGGAATTATAGCTTAATACTCAAAAAAAATCAACCAATAATAAATAGTTTTTAGATAAAACATTTTTTGTTTTTTTTGCCTTGACAAACCAGTGTCAACAGATATATAATTTATCAGCAAGCGAGGGTGGCGGAATTGGCAGACGCGCACGTTTGAGGGGCGTGTGGTATTACCATGTGAGTTCAAGTCTCATTCCTCGCACCAATAGATATAGGTTTGATAAAGTAGGAATACATATCAAACCTTTTTTATATACTGTGATTATTTGCACACATTTGGCTCCTTGTGGGCCTTATGTGAGCTTTTTTTGTATTGAGTGTTTGCTGGCATTTGTGAGTCAGTTATAACATAGGCGAGATATAATGAGCAATCGAAAAGCTTACGAACAATAGATATCTCAACGAACAATCGAAAGTTTAACAAATATAGAAATCCCAACGAGCACTCGAAAGGCTACTGATTTGCCTAAATTGAGTGCAGGCGAGATATAACGAACAATCGAAAAGCCGACGAACAATAGATATCTCAACGAACAATCGAAAGTTTAACAAATATAGAAATCCCAACGAGCACTCGAAAGGCTACTGATTTGCCTAAATTGAGTGCAGGCGAGATATAACGAACAATCGAAAAGCCGACGAACAATAGATATCTCAACGAACAATCGAAAGGTTAACAAATATAGAAATCCCAACGAACACTCGAAAGGCTACTGATTTGCCTAAACTGAGAGCAGGCGAGATATAATGAGCAATCGAAATGCTTACGAATAATAGATATCTCAACGAACAATCGAAAGTTTAACAATTAATAGTAAGTTTAACGAATAACCGAAAGGCTACTGATTTGCCTAAACTGAGAGCAGACGAGATATAACGAGCAATCGAAAAGCTAACGAATAATAGATATCTCAACGAACACTCGAAAGTTTAACAAATATAGAAATCCAAACGAACACTCGAAAGGTTAACAAATATGAAATCTCAACGAACACTCGAAAGGCTTCTGATTTGCCTAAATTGAGTGCAGACGAGATATAACGAGCAATCGAAAAGCCGACGAATAATAGATATCTCAACGAACAATCGAAAGGTTAACAATTAATAGTAAGTTTAAAGAATAACCGAAAGGTTGTTGATTTGCCTAAACTGAGAGCAGGCGAGATATAACGAGCAATTGAGCAGTTAATATTCTGATATAATAGAGATTAATCAGGGAAATCAAAGGTAGTTTAATTGGACTTATTGAAAAATACTTGATATAATATTATCTATGATGAATGGAGGCAACATCGAATTAACAGACGCAGAAACTAAAAAAAATATGTCAAAAAAGTGCCTTACTCAAACTGAGTTCGGCGAGTGTCCAATGTGTATTCGGGCACTGTAAGTTGATGGGATAGTGCAAGCATGGTTGTTCTGTGAATACTATAAGAATTGTGATTTATTGTTGAAAAAATATAAAATTAAAGTGGAGAAAATGATATGGAGAGTAAACTTCTTACGAAAGACAATTTAGATGATGTAGTTCATCAATATATCAAGTATTACAATGAATGTGAAAATGGTTGTTGGACATATGAAAAGGCACATATAAGAATACATCAAGTAATGACAATAGAGGATTCCGAATGTAGGGTATTATACGATAATAATAATCTTGTTGGATTTTATATGGGCTATTATAAGCAGTTTGATGATCTAAAAGCTTATTTCTTAGAGGAGATTGTTATTTTTTCAGAATATCAAAACAAAGGATATGGAACAGCATTCTTACTAGAGTTGGAAAAAATAGTCAGGAATAATGGTGCTCAGCATATAGAGTTAATTAGCGTAAAGGATGAACATCACGAGCATTTTTACAATAAACTCGGGTATTATTGTGCTAACAACTTGACTATGATGGGAAAGCATTTTTCGTGATAACGCATTATAATCTTACTGCCCAAGGAGAGAAGACATAAGGACATGAATGAGTTGGTACCATAAGATATATTCAATGACAGCCATATCGATGATTAGATAGAGTTAAATGATACCGAGATTGAGTTTAACTAGATTTTTATACTTGGATTCAAGATATCAATTGGCCAGTTGCTCGATCAGTAATTAATGTAATGGTAGTTAATTAATAAATAATGCTTGATTGTTTGACTAGATTGTTGGATTGTATAAAAATGATGTTATATAGTAGTATTGGTTAATATCGGTGACATTATGATCGATAAAGAATCTATTATGTTTTGACTCCGTCTATCTAGCGCATTTATTCATAAACCAACTCAACAGGATAACTTGAGGGTGTTCCAGAACCGATTAACAACTAGGGATTGTATAGATAATCTGTCCATAAACTGGTTGTAACATAGTATGGACGGCAGTCGAATAATGTAGAAAAACTATTTACTTTGGCACGGTACTATGATATAATTATTAAGAGAACAGTAGTATATAAACTGCTCTCAACGGAGGTAAATGATGGAACTAGAACTATTTTTTTGTCGTCACTGTGGCAACCTAATTGTCAAGATGAACAATAGTGGCGTTGATATGGTGTGCTGTGGCGAGAACATGCAGAGGTTACTACCCAATGTCAATAGTGCATCAGCAGAAAAACACTTGCCAGTCGTTAAGAAGGAGGGTAACACCATAACGGCTAGTGTGGGACAGATTGAGCATCCAATGACCGAGGAACACTACATTATGTGGATAATACTAGTGTCTCCAGACGGTATATTGATGCATAAGTTAATGCCCGGCGATAAACCAACGTGGGTTTTTCCCAACACAGTCAAGAAGGATATATCAGTGTACTCTTATTGTAATTTGCACGGTCTATGGAAGATAGATTTGACCATTAACTAGAATAACAATTATTACCTATAGGGGCAAGGCTACATAGTCTTGCCCTTTCTTCTGTAATTTAGTTTGCTATGGTAACCTCGCTATTTATTTTACAATTTTGTATATAACTATATGAACAGTGTTGGTAATAACATAAAAAAGGTTCAACACAACTTGAACCTCAACCTTCCTTTATTAGCCGTCAATATATAGCGTTCGGTTAAAGTGCGACAATAAATGTTCAGGCAAAAACCCCAATCTCAACGTTCAATTATTAGCAGTTGTTACATATATCAATTGGCAAAAATATTAAAAGATTCAAGTCTTAACTTGAATCTTAATAGTAATAGTTACTGTCTATACCGTTGTCAGTAATCTTAATATCAATCAAATCAACTTAAATGGTGAGTATGTTTACTTATTGAGTGCTGAAGTTAATGTGCTTGCCCTATTAATAATGTCTTCTAGTGCACGGTCTATGTCATTATCTGCAATCTCTTCATCTGCCAGTTTAAGATATAGCAGGTTGATGCCACCTAGCAGAAAATACCACGGAGCGGTATTGCGTGAGCCATTCAACGGATGCTCGCCCTGTGTAACGTACTCTTCATACATCTTGGCAATACACCTCATATAATCGTTATGTATCAGTCTATCTATGCCGGCACAGCCCATAGCTACCATGTAAGCGAACTTATAATCCAGCATGTATCTCATATATGTCTTGGCGAAGAGCATAAGTTTCTGGTTGAGTAACAATTCTTGCGTTCCTTGTAATTCTGTCTTGAGGTATTCTCCTAAATGGTACTTGATGTTGTCAATGAGAAATCTAAACAGCGTTACTCTGTCTTGAAAGTAGATATAAAAAGTACCGACAGCTATGTTGGCTGACTTGCATATGTCTTGTATTTGCGTATCAAAAATACCGTTCTTGTAAAATAAATCAAGACAAGTATTACATATTATGTCGAGTTTACGTTTGCCAACCAGTGTTTTTGGGAAGTTAACCCCTTTAGTATCTGTATTCACATATTCCATCTAACTCGTATTCTCCTTGCATCTAACCAAGCGTATTCTATCACACTGCAATGTCGTTGGCAAGTGAATAATCCTTAATTATTATATAATATTACCGATTTAATTACCATTAACAGGCATTATCAGTAAATTACTATACAATCAGCGTCATAAATACAATGATTTTGTGGTCATTGGACAAAAAAATAACATTGACATTCTAATGAGATTTTGATACAATACAGCTACAGTTAAAGTGACGGAGTGAAAATGAGCGAGTTTATTTTCGAGCAAAAGACACTGTATTATGAAGTCTATGGTAAGGGCAGGCCACTGGTGATACTTAATGGTCTACTGATGTCCACGACCAACTGGCGATACGCCAAGAACGTATTGTCCAAGAATCATAAGGTTATCATTATAGATATGTTGGATCAAGGCAGAAGTAGTCGTATGCCCAGCAACTACTCGCACACATTACAGGTAGAGGCCATCAATCAATTATTAATTAGCCTTGATATTATATCATTCTATATGCTCGGTGTGTCTTATGGCGGTAATATCGCCATTGAGTATGCAACTACATATCCAGACAGGGTGATAGGTCTAATACTGTCTAACACTGCAGCGGTCTATACCGAAGCATACGATATGTTGAACCTTATTTTTAGCAAAACCGCCAAGACCGGTAACGGACTAGAATGTTATGATACCTTAATGCCATTACTATATTCTAAGGACTTCCTCGTTAATAGTTTCTATATCAAGAAGCATTACAGGGCGCTGGTAACATACTTGTCTAATAGGGCTATGAGCAGTGCATTAGCACGATTGACGCGCAGTGCTGTAGACTATAATCAACTTGCCAACCTTAAATCAATTTCCTGCCCAGTGTTGGTTATCGGTTGTGATAAGGATATACTTGTCCCCGTTAATAAACAACAGGATATATGTGATAGATTGCCTGATGCTAAACTGGTTGTTGTTGAGAACTGTGGTCATTCCGTCATACAAGAAAAGCCAGCCGAGTTCCTCAACATCATATCTCGCTGGCTTATGGGTATCTAATTATTAGTACTATGTAGCCCCTGTGGAGTGTTC
Organism: Clostridia bacterium; assembly: GCA_028698585.1. Taxonomy (GTDB): domain Bacteria; phylum Bacillota; class Clostridia; order Christensenellales; family CAG-314; genus STF1-98. Next base: position 22,594 of record JAQVWG010000007.1, read on the forward strand.
ATGGGGGCTATTATTATAGCTTGAAACAACTGCCACCAATGAACTCCCTAATTAGTGAGTTACAGGGTATAATAGACTCATCCTCTATAGACTTGAAGTACTTAAGATACTTAATCAATCTGTTGGCAACAAGGAAATGTGGGTCATCATACGCTATCTCACGCAGAGCAGGTAATGCTCTGTTGCGTAGTACACACAATTCGTACGGTAGCGCTGAGTTGAAAACGAAGTTGGCTCCCTCTTGATTGGGATATATCCACTTGAACTCGCCGTTACGTACTGATTGCCACATATCAATAGTAGTGGATGCCGGACAATTACGGAAACTCATATCCCGAACAATACGGCGAATCAGTCGCAAGTCGGTAATGTTAAGCGGTGAATGGTTGTCGATATTGACCTGCATTTGTGGAGCAATATATATCTTATACTTCTGGTGCTTGGGAATGGACGAAGTCAGTTTTTCGTTGAGCGCGTGTATACCCTCAATAATTATTGGATTGTTATGGTCTGTTCTGATTGTTCTGCCCACTTCACGCTTGCCAGTTACGAAGTTAAACCGTGGCAAAGTTACTTCTTCGCCGTTAATTAAGTTGAACAGGTCTCTGTTGAATAGTTGCACATCAAGGCAATCGACATGTTCGAGGTCTAGTTGTTCTATGGGCAAGTTCTGCAGGTCACATATCTTGCTCTTCTCTAGGTAGTAGTCATCCATAGATATCGTTACAGGATTGATACCCCTAGATAATAATTCAATCTTAAGTCTGTTGCAGAAGGTAGTCTTGCCACTAGAACTAGGTCCGGCAATGCACAGTAATCTAAGATTGTCTATATCTTCTTCGATAGAAGAACCCAGTTGTGATAGCATATCATTGTGTTTGCACTCGCACATCTGTATGAAGTCCACTATACTGTCATCTTCGATCTTATGGTTAATCTCGGCTATTGTCTGTGTCTTAGTCTTCTGCGACCAAGTATGAACCTTCTGTAGGGTCCTACCATAAGTGGTCTCTTCGACAAACTCTGGGATAGTAGCATTAAGTTCATATCTGGGGTATTGGATAATAATACCGGGACTGTACGGCACTATGCGGTAGTTCTTAATACAACCAGTGGACGCCACCATGTAGGAGTGCATGTAGTTATAATATCCGTCACACTTGTATAAGTGAGCAGTTTTTTCGGGACGATATTTGAGCATTTCGGCCTTGTCCGGATGGTCATAGTCTCTATATATCTGCATTGCCTCCTCAACGGGTAGCGTTACCCTTTCGATAGGTAAATCTGCGTCAATTATGCGTCTAGCTTCTTGCGTGATACTCTCTACTGCCTTGTACATATTGAAATTATGTGGTGTTAGAGCCTGACAGAATATCGAGCGTGATACATTGTAACTGAACTTAATATGGACGTCAGGATAAATATTGCGAAAAGCCATAGCGATAATAAAACGCAGGCTAGCCTCGTATGCCTTGCCACCCTCGATGTGTTCTAATCCTTTAAGCGTTATCTCCATACCGTCATTTCGTTCTGTCAGTTTGTATTTGAGCTCCTTGATTTGGGCTCCTATTTGACAGACTATATAGTCGTGTTGTTGTTCTTGTGTGAGTAAGTCTATTACTCTAGTGTTGGGCTCAACTTGATAAGTTTTACCATTGAACTTAATTGTTATCATATTAATATTTACCTCTTGTAATTACTTTATTTAACTGTCGCAGGCAATCACATCTGCGACTATAGTATATTATATCATAATTGACTAAATATGCAATCAGTTTATTCTTCGAGCATTAAAGTGATTACTAATCACTTATTAGTAACCGTTAAAGCGACAATAATGACGTATTGTTCTTGCTCTCATATGGACTGACGTCGATTATTCAATCAATGGCTACGTGCAACTAATAGCCAGTTGACTATACGCAGGGTGCTCGTCCGTATTCAATACATTAATGCAGTGTTAAGGCTAGATGAGTAGGGCTATGTTGTGACAGATAATGTATTAGCTATCAAAAAGGCTTGAACAATATCTCTATTGATCAAACCTCGCTAGAAATGTGGTACCCCCAAGGGGACTCGAACCCCTGATTCTGCCGTGAGAGGGCAACGTCTTAACCGCTTGACCATGGGGGCAAATACCAAATTGCTTTGCTACTATATCATAGATGTTGTATTTTCGCAAGTAGTTTTTGACTGATATTCGCAAAAAAATATATCAATCGACATAAAAAACGTCTTAAACAGCGGCATACTCTTGCCAAGCCAATTACATTGTGATATAATGTCGTCCTAATTAGGAGAAAATTATGGATTACAACGAAAGAAAAGGTCCGTACCATGGACTGTGGATACTTATAGTATTCGGGCTAGGATATCCAGCGCTAATGTATTTCGTGTTCAGTTGGACACTTACCAACAATGCTTGGAGAGTATATCCTACAGAATTCATCCAAAGTGAATCACTTGCGCTCGCAGGTCTCATCGGTACATTCGTTATCCTTGGGTTTATAGTATCGGGTGGTTTAGCAAAACCATTCAAAACGGTGGTTAGTAGAGTTAAGGAACTGATAGAGGATTTATCTATATCTAAGACTGAGGCATTCAAGTGGTACTGGTATAGAGTCAAGACCGAGGGCGTGGTGCTATGGATAGTGCTACTGATACTCATTGCTAACATCATTCTGTTGACAATAGGTATCGTTTCCTTTATGAAAGTCAGTGCATTGGTATGATACAGTGATTAGCAATTTTTTACCTTTTTTTTAATTATTAGTGTAATTACCTATCCTTTATGATATAATCACATTGTAAATGGTCCTGCCGGGTGCGTTAATCTTGTACGTGCGTCAACCACATTATAAAAATGGGAAATCTTGTCCGTTTTTCATATGCCAGGCCTCGACGGCTCAATATGGAGTTAGAAGGGCATTTGCCCTCGGTGGAAGACAGATTGAAAAGGCTGATTACCCCCCTGTTGAAACAGGTTGAGTTAAGCAAGATGACGGCCACGGCGGGGTTTTTTTGTGTTCTATATGTCAATAGATGTACTATTTATTTATATATTTTGTCAATATTCTTTACTAAATGTACCATACTTGATATAATTAATCGAGTAATCATTGAGTTAGGAGATAGTAACTGATGTACGACGTTATTGTAATCGGTGGTGGAATAGTTGGTTGTGCAATACTAGATAAGTTGAGCACATATCAACTCGACTGCCTATTGTTGGAGAAGGAGGAGGATGTATCCTGTGGCTGTTCTAAGGCTAACAGTGGAATTGTTCACGCAGGGTATGATGCCCTTCCCAACACGCTTAAGGCAAGATTTAATGTGCGTGGCAATACTATGTATTACCCACTTGCAGAGCAATTAGGCGTACCGATTAACAAGTGTGGTTCGCTCGTACTTGCCAACGAAAGTGGGCTTGAGCAACTACGCAAGTTGTATACTCGCGGAATTAATAACGGCGTTACTGATATGCAGATACTAGACAGGAATCAACTGTATAATTTCGAGCATAATATAGCTGACAATATTATGTATGGGTTATACGCCAAGAGCGCAGGAGTTGTTTCGCCCTATGAGATGACTATTGCACTTGCCGAGCGTGCTGTACTAAATGGTTCTCTAATAATCACTGACAGCGAAGTAGTGGGTATTAAGAATATCAACGGCAGTTATGTAATCAACACGCAGAATGGAGAGTACCGTGCACGAGTGTTGATTAACGCCAGTGGATACGGCGCAGACACTATCAATCGCCTTGCCAACCAAGCAAGGATTGACTATGTATTCTCTCGCGGGGACTATTACGTACTCGACAGTACCGAGAGACCTATTTTTAATCATATATGTTTCCCTTTACCTAACGAGAAGGGCAAGGGCGTTCTTGTTGCGCCGACTGCTGACGGTAACGTAATTGCAGGGCCAACATCAATGAGAGTTGAGAACGGAACGGATACTGCCGTTAAGAAGGATGGACTGGATTATATCAAGCAGAGCGTCAACACTATGCTGAAGAATGTCAACCTACGCAAGGTCATCAGGGTATTCGCTGGAGTGCGTGCCGTGGCGGGCGACGATTTTATTATCAATAGAAATAACAACTTCGTCACAGTCGCAGGTATATGTTCACCCGGACTTACCTCTGCGCCGGCAATCGCTGAGTATGTAGTAGAAGAATTAGTAGCCCAAACAGGTCTAGAATTGCGCAAGAAGGATGTGTTGATTGATAGAAAGAAACCCATAATTACTCGCGATATGTCTAATCAACAGTGGCAAGAGTTAATTCGAGTCAACCCAGCATACGGCAGAATGGTGTGTCGTTGCGAGCGCATTACCGAGGGCGAGATACTGGATGCCATTAATAGCCCACTATCGCCTAGTTCACTTGACGCACTTAAACGCAGAGTCAGAGTAGGTATGGGGCGCTGTCAAGGAGGCTTCTGTACTGCGAGGGTAATGGAGATAATCGCCAGAGAGAAAGGTATCCATTTTGACGACATCACTAAGAAAGGCAAGGGCAGTGAGGTGGTTGTCAGTGCGATTAAGGAGGCCATAATCAATGATTAATTATGATGTAGTAGTTATTGGTGGTGGTCCTGCAGGAATGGGAGCTGCAATATCCGCTAAGGAGAACGGGGCCAACGTACTGATTATAGAGAGAGATGACAAGTTGGGCGGTATACTTAACCAATGTATCCACAATGGTTTTGGACTACATTACTTCCACGTCGAACTTACTGGTCCAGAATACGCTGACCGTTTCATACAACGTGTTCAAGAGTTGCAGATAGATGTAATGACACAGACATTCGTTATCAATATCACAGCCGATAGAATGTTAACTGCAGTTAGTGCGACAGAGGGTATAGTGGAAATATCCGCCAAGGCAATAGTGCTTGCCATGGGTTGCCGTGAGAGAACGGCAGGTGCTATTCAACTAGGTGGGGATCGCCCTGCCGGAGTGTGGACTGCCGGACTGGCACAGAAACTATGCAATATTGACGGTTATCTTGTTGGCAAGAATGTAGTGGTGCTTGGCTCGGGTGATATAGGTCTGATTATGGCACGTCGTATGACGTATGAAGGTGCCAATGTCATAATGGTATGTGAGGTTATGCCCTACTCCAGTGGACTCAAGAGGAACATAGTACAATGTCTAAATGATTATAATATCCCACTGTATTTCAAGACAACTATAGCCGAGATTGTGGGCAAAGATAGGGTAGAGGGTGTAGTTATCGCTCAAGTAGATGATAGAATGCAGATTATCTCAAGTACAAGGAAATATGTCGAGTGTGATTGTGTACTGTTATCCGTTGGACTTATCCCAGAAAACGACCTTGTAAATGGACTGGGTATCAAGATGAGCCCCGTAACCACCGGTGCAGAGGTAGATGACTACCGTCATACAAGCGTCGAGGGCATATTCTCCTGTGGCAACGTACTGCATGTACATGATTTAGTTGACAACGTGTCCGCTGAGGCATTTATAGCTGGAGCAAGCGCTACAAAATACGCCAAGGGAGAACTACCACACGGACAATCATATAGAGTTATTCCACAGAATGGAGTAAGATACGCCCTTCCACAGAGGATAATCGCTGGCGAGGGCAAGGTTAAAGTTTATTATAGGGTGGACAATATATACAAGGCACCTCGGGTTGTTGTCAAGTGTAATGGCGAGGAATTATATTCTAGGCGATATATGATAATGGCACCGGGCGAAATGGAGAGTGTCGAACTGGATAAGGAGAAGATTGTCGGTGACGTTGTCATAGAGTTGGAGGTGCAACAATGAATATAACGTGCATTAATTGTCCAATGGGATGTCAGATGGTAGTCGATAAGATAGACGGCGTAGTAACCGTTAAAGGTAATACCTGCCCAAGAGGCAGAACCTATGGTATACAGGAGTATACATTGCCCAAGCGAATGGTAACCTCTCTTGTAAGAGTAAATGACGGCAGAGTGTTATCAGTCAAGACAAGTGATTCTATCCCCAAGGACAAGATAATCCATTGCCTTAATAGTCTTAAGGATGTTATCGTAGCGCCACCTATCCACATAGGGGACTGCATAGTTGCCAACATATGCAATCTAGGTGTTGATTTAGTCGCAACCAAGAACATATTATAGTAGTCTTTTGCCGTGTTCTGCACGGCATTTTTCTTTACACAGTTACAAGGAATACTAATGAAGAAGTCTTTGGCAGTTATTTATATTGTTATAATGACAAGTCTAGTTGTAATCTCCGTTATCGTTATTGCACTTAACCGTCCTTATACCATAGCGAGCGATTACTCCACAATTAAACTCGTTCAACAGTCTAAGCAACAGCACACGGTGTATATCGGTGGGGCAGTTATTAATGAGGGATATTACGTATGCACCGAGGGTGATACATATTATGACTTATTGAGCAGGGCGGGACTGTTAAGTTGTAGTTATTGTCATGCCAGTTATTATGATCAGTATGATTTCTCTTCGACAACGCTAATTATTGATTACATGATTAACGGTGAACTCTATTACTCTATTAACGCCAACGGAATATTCTTTGATGACTTTGCCAGTCAATACGGGATTACATCTGACCAGATAGAACAATGCAAAACATCAGGTGCATTTACAAGCAAAACTCAACTACGGCAGTTATTCGGTACGCTATATGAACAGGTGCATTATATGATTTACGTAGGTGAATCATGAAGAGATTGATTAACGTTAGACCTAGCGTACTCGTTTCGCTACTTTTCGCTATAGGTATACTACTAGGTTATGCATTCATGTGTGGGCGATACTGGATATGTATACTTTGCCTGACAGTCATTATAGCGTTCTTTCTAGTGTTCTTATTTCTCAAGAAGCAGTCTATATGGTTATTATTGCTAGCACTAATTGTATCTTGTGTCGGGGGATTCTTGACATATCAACGGTCATATATAGTTAACACGCGCAATAGAATTGGTTGCCAGCAAGTACAGTTGACTGGATATATTACTGACAAGAGCAACATCGAAAATTACTATCTTATCTTGCGCAACTGCACAATAACGCTAGACGACCAAAGCACGAGTAAACTTAATAGTCAGGTCAGGTTACTACTGTACAGTACAACGGATGTTGATGAATACGTAGTCGGATATAGCGTGGATGCTAGGTGTACATTAACTGACATTGACATATTTGCCGATGGCGTGGACACTTATGCATGTAAATCCAATGTGTTATATCTGGGCGAACATTCCAAGATTATATCTATACAGAGTGGTAAAGCACGACTGAATGAGAGGATACGAATGTATGTAGTGAATAAACTCTATACATATATGAGTGCCAAAAGTGCATCAGTAATGCTTGGTATGATTATTGGCGACACAAGCAATATGAGTAGCGAGGATATACAGGCGTTTAGGACCAGTGGTATATCGCATATACTGGCTGTGTCTGGACTGCATTTAGGCTTCATTGTAACTGTGCTGGATCAATTATTGCGCAAGTTGAAGGTTAGACACATTAAACGGCTCTTGATTGTACTGCCACCGCTGATAATTTATTCGTACATCGTAGGATTCACACCATCTGTAATGCGCGCATTGATTATGACAAGTGTGTTGATGATACTAAGGGCGATGTCCGGACCGAGAGATATATTAACTTCGCTGTTTATTGCTGGTTTAATCATACTGGCGATACAACCGTTCTATATATTCGATGCCGGATTCTTACTATCATTCTCTGCAGTCTATGGTATAGCTACCGTGTCAAGAATACTCAATTCCTACATAAGAAAATTGGGCACAACCGGGTTACTTGTTAACGTTTTATCTGCCATATCGGTATCTCTCGGTGCAACTATAGGTACATTGCCTGCCGTTGCATTTTTCTATGGAGAGGTGGCACTACTAGGTGTAATTGTCAATATTATCGTAATCCCACTTGCAACAGCTTGTTTCATTATAACTATGGTAACTCTACTACCCATACCGTTACTGGGATATATACTGTGGGCAGTTGATAAGTTGGTGTGGCTAATACGCAATATGGTGCTGTTGGTATTTAAACTCCCATTTGCTTCTGTGCGTGTGCCTATTGTTGGATTAGAGTTTATTGTAGTGATAATATTATTATTTATTGTTGGCGGTTACGTTAATGTTAGAGGCAAGAGTAAAGTTATACTCTGTAGCATAATGTCTATAGTCGTGGCTGTTGGTATGATAATCAACGCCATACCACTCAGAATGACCGACAGGCTGTATTATCTGGATACATACAGCGGTGACTGCATTGTTGCCGTTATAGATGAAGGACAGATACACATTGTGAGCGACGTGGCCTCCCTAGATGATGTGGTATCGATACTAGAAGTAATTGACAACTACACTAATTCACCGTGTTATCTATATATACCACATTTTGGCAATACAGATGCAGGTTGTGTAAATATGCTGTTGCAGGAGATTCATATTAAGCGTGTTGCATTACTGCAAGAAGAGGGAAATGAGAGTGTTAAGGGCATACTAGACTATTATGACATATCTATAGGCTATGTAGGATATGACGAAGTAGTTGTCAACAAGGTTAGTCAGTGTGGTATCGTTGGTTATATTGTTAAATGTGGCGAAATGACATTAATGGTAGCTACAAGAGTGGAAAATGTGCTCTATAGACAGATATACGGCGTTGATGTGGTCGTAGCCAGCGAGAATGCTGTCGAGGTAGCCGGAATATATAGTAACAGCGTAGTTATCAGTGATTACTACGAGGAGAACGAGAATATTTTGCTCCTTTCTAGTTGTGGCAACTTTACATGTTGGCAGAAAAGAGGTATAATCAGCATAGACATTTAGCGTAGAGGTAGACCAGTATTAATGAAGTTCGCACAGCTCAAAAGTAAATTGGAGAATAATTTCTTTCCCGTTATAGTGCTGGCAGGTGAAGACCTTTATCTGCTATCTAAGGGAATTGAGTTCATACGACAGAGCCTTAAGATTGCTTTTGAGGAGATGAATATCCATTACTTCGGCAGTGATGCTAATCTAGATGATATACTGATTGCCTGTCGTACTATGCCGTTATGCAGTGATAAGAAACTGGTAGTCGTGGAGCAATACACACCCCCAAAGCAACTGGCAAATGAACCCAAACTAATTAACAAAATGACAGCGTACATTAAGAATCCCAGTACAGACTGCTGTCTGGTCTTTATCACTAGCAAGGTCAACGACTTCTTTAATCTAGATGGCATAATTACTGTTGACTGCAATAGGCTAGAGAAGATAGTTATAATCAAGTGGATAATGACCAAGTGTCGCATTGAGAGCGTAGATATAGACAAGCAATCAGCCGGACTTATTGCCGATTATTGTCTAGCAGATATGTCAAGAATAAGTAAAGAGGTAGAGAAACTGGTTGCACTTAAGCAGAGTATAACGCAGGAACTGGTAGAGCAACTGGTATATCAAGACATAGAGTATACAGCATTCGACCTCGCCAACTGTGTATGCTTAAAGAACAGCAAACGAGCTCTTCTGTTGTTGGATAAGATGTTGAGCGATAAGGAGAAGCCGAGGGAAGTGTTCGTAAGGCTATACGGTACATATCGCAGAATGTTCTATTCGTTGATTAGCAAGCAAACCAATGCAGAACTGGCAAGCCAACTTAATGTTAAGGAATATGCCGTAGTCAAGGCTAAGGAGTCTGCAAGGAGATATACGCCGGTACAACTTAGAAAAGCGTTAGACTTGTTCTATAGAGTTGACAAAAGCCGTTATTCTGTTATGATAACTGATGATGATGTTAAACAAGTAGTGCTAGAACTGCTCAACATCTAGCATGGGAGAACATAATTGATACAAAGATTAAGAAACAACTACACATTAAGCAAGTGGTTAGCGCGGATACTGTACGTATTATGCTATACTTTTGGTAACTGGCAGTTATTAAAAAGCAGTGTTATCTCTGTAGTACAGACTAATAATGCCGTCATGAGTACACCTATGTATGCGAGTTTCTGGCTTGTTCTACTGACAGGTATACTGTCTGGTGTGGTTGCTCTATTGATACTCAACCTGCTCTTAGTCATTCTGCTCAACGTTACTCATGTGTACTATCTACCACGCAGTGAGTTCGCCACTGTCATTACTGGTATTGTCGCAATTAAACATTTACTGTTGGGTATTCTCAACTGCCTATATTTCATAACGCCATTAATTAGTGTATGGGGTGGACTGCTGTTCGAGTGTTTAGGCGTCACAGTGATGTTCGCATTGATATATATTGTATCCCGTAAACTGTATTTAACCAACCAAACTGCACCATTCTTCTTCAAATCACTGCTAGTGTTGTATAGCATATTCATAGTAATAAGGGTGGTAATGTATATCTAGAATGAGAAAATTAATTTTTATTATCTTAATAGTGTGTCTAATATCATCACTGTTGCCACTCACAGCATACGCTCAGACTGCGGATTGGAGTACTTACTCTACGTATGATTACTTGAGTCGATTCATTAACCAGTGTGGTAAGCGCGTAGCTGGAACATCTGGAGAAGTAACGGCCAGCAACTGGCTGAGAACAGAGTTCGCATCTATGAGTGGATTAGAAGTGTCCGTTCAGCCGTTTGATTATACCGATGAAGACAATGCTAAGGCATCTTCATCTAATGTCATAGCAATCAAGCAGTCATCTCAAGCAACCGATACGCAAGTGATTATATGTGCTCACTATGATTGTGTGATGACAGGAGAAGGAGTATTCGACAACGGCAGTGGTGTGGCAGTACTGTTGGCAGTTGCTGACTCACTGGTTGCTCAAGACTTACCTTTCGATGTGGTTTTCGTTGCCATGGGAGCTGAAGAGGCGGGTATGTATGGCTCGCAGTACTACGTATCTCAAATGACTCAAGCCGACATAGGTAATACCCTGCTGGTTATTAACATTGACAGCGTATCCGTTGGAGATTATATCTATGTGTACGGTGAGGATGTCAAGACGGATTACACTCAATTATTCGTAAATGCAGGACAGAACAACGACTATGATGTTACTGTTAAATCCAAGCCGTTATATAAGGATATACAGCTAGCATATACCGGCTACGGTGGTTATCCATATTATCAAACTGCACAACTGAGCGACCATAGCAGTTTTAGGTCGGCTAGCATACCAACGGTATTCTTCTTTTCGGGCAACTATGATGTGTCACTAGGTTATCAAGTAAGCAGTCAATCAACCAACGAAGTTATGCACACGTCTAGCGACACGCTATCTTACATTAATGAGAAATTAGGCATATCACACGTTCTCAAGATGGAAACTGTCGTGCAATCAATCACAAAAACCTTGACATCACCTCAAAATGCTACTATAATATCTACTGCTAGAGAACATATGGTAGGTTGGTTCTGGTTACAGACATGGCCTGTCTGCATAGTAGTGGCTTTGTTATTCATTGTAAGCATGGTTATCGCATTGAGACATCTTAATAAGTTGAGGAAACAGGCAATACTTGATGACTACGAAGTCAAGACGGATACCCTATTCAAGAGTGTTCCGCCGGACGATATATATAAACTGTAGATTTCTTTCTGGGTGTGGCGCAGCTTGGTAGCGCGCTTGAATGGGGTTCAAGAGGTCGCAAGTTCAATTCTTGTCACCCAGACCACCAACCAAAGGCTACCTTAATAATGGTAGCCTTTAATTGTATAATCAATATGAAAGAGCAGATACAACAAGTACTACACAATATCGCCGTTGCTAAGTCGGCGGGAAATAACAGTGCAGATGTGTGTATTGTCGCAGCGACAAAAACACGCAGTATAGACACAATTAAACAGTTATTGGTTAACGGCGTAAATACTGTTGGCGAGAATCGGGTGCAAGAGTTATTGCTTAAATATGAGCAGATAGAAGGACTCAGTTGGCATTTTATTGGCTCACTACAGAGAAATAAAGTCAAGTATATCGTAGATAAGGTTGATATGATTCAGTCCGTTGACAGTATAGAGTTGGCAACAGAGATTGATAAACGATGCAGACTCATTGGTAAAGTCATGCCCATACTGGTCGAAGTCAATATAGGTGGCGAAGTACAGAAGAGTGGCGTGTCGGTAAATGAGCTCCCTCAATTATTGTCTAGTATTATCACGTTGCCTAACGTCGCACTGCGTGGGTTGATGACAGTTATGCCGATAGATGCTCCAATTAGTTTGTATGCGCAGATGAAGTCACTGTTCGACAGTACTGCTGATATGCTTAATCTAGTTAACTTCGACCTGTTGTCTATGGGCATGTCTAGTGATTATCAAGTGGCTGTCCGTTCTGGTGCCAACATGGTTAGGCTGGGCAGATGTATATTCGGAGAGAGATACTATGAATAAATTAAGCAAGAAAACTACCATTATTATTATATGCCTGATTATTGCAGTTGGCATCGTATTGGATCAACTGACTAAAATGTTCTTCGAGAACTTATTCATTCAGGGCAAACTACCCATGTACCTATTTGCTGACGTTGGATTCGAATATAGGTTGAACTACGGTGGGGCATGGAGCATAATGGCTGAGCTAAACAATCGAAACATTATTTTTTTCGTACTAAACTTACTGGCCTTACCCATATTTATCGTGTTGATGTACATGGGACGCAACAAGAGTCTATTTGGCATATTCGGTTATGCTTCTATTATCTCGGGTTCGATTGGTAATGCGCTGGATAGGGCACTGGGAGCTGAGACTTTCTTTGATGGTGCAGTTAGAGATTTTCTATCTGTTGGATCATGGTTTCCGGTGTTTAATGTGGCAGATTGTTTACTTGTATGTGGAACGATAAGCGTATTCCTCGCTCTATTATTCCTAGATGACGACGCACTATTTCGCAATATCAAGAAGAGAGAAGTTGCAGGAAACTCACCCGATAACAATTCTTCAATCACAATAGAGAGCACGGATAACGGTACGCGCGATACCGCGGACAGTCAAAATAATGGGAAATGATAGGTTAATGACACTCAGTTTCGTTGTAGAAGAGGAGCACGCCGGACTTAGATTAGATGTATATTTGAGCACCGTTATGGCTGATTGCTCACGCTCTGCAGTGGCTAATATGATAGACGAGGGTTTATGCAGAATAGGTGGCAAAGTGGCTAGTAAGTCATCTTATGCCGTTAGAGAGGGGGATAATATTACTCTTGACAGAAAAGATGCCATCACACTTGAGGTTCTGCCGCAGAATATCCCTTTAGATATAGTCTATCAAGATTCATATCTGGCAGTGATTAATAAGCAACAAGGGCTCACCGTTCACCCCGCAAGTGGTATATATGTCAACACGCTAGTCAATGCCTTACTGTATCATATTAAGGACCTCAGCGGAATTAACGGAGTGTTGCGCCCCGGCATTGTTCATAGGCTAGACAAGGATACTTCAGGATTGATGATGGTTGCTAAATGCGACTCGGCACACATAAGCTTAGCTAATCAAATACAGTCCAAGCAATGCAGGAGAATATATACCGCGCTACTAGAAGGCGTGGTAAAAGAAGACAGTGGTGTGATAGATAAGCCTATCGGTCGTAGCAAGAATGACAGGAAGAAGATGACTATCGACTACTCAGGCAGGTCTGCAATAACGCACTATACTGTACTAGAACGATTCGATAAGTACACGCTAGTCAAGTTCGAATTGAAGACGGGTAGGACACACCAGATACGAGTACATGCTCAATATATGGGGCACCCCGTAGTGGGCGATAAGACCTATGGTTATAAGAATCAAAGGTTCAGCCTAGACGGCCAACTACTACATGCCAGCGAGATAGAGTTCTTACATCCATCAAACGAGCAACTAATGCATTTTACTGTGCCTTTACCTGATTACTTCGACAAGGTTATCAACATATTGAGAAAAGAGAATAAATAGCATTGTCAAGGGAACTAGGCTTATAAGAATAACGTGTGTAACAATAATTATATCAAGCTTATTCCCGCTTAAGGAAAATAACGAATAATCATTTATTGAATCTAAGGTTATGCATAGAATGTCAACATAGTTAGTGCAAAACCTTATTTTAATGTGAAAGAAGCTCCTTATGTCGTTGGGTTCTACTATAAGTTTATTGTCAACATGGTTAGTGCAAAACCTTATTTTAATGTAAAGAAGCTCCTTATATGCGTTGGGTCTACTATGAGTATATTGTCAACATAGTTAGTGCAAAACCTTATTATAATGTGAAAGAAGCTCCTTATGTCGTTGGGTTCTACTATGAGTATATTGTCAACATAGTTAATGCATAACCTTATTTATTGTGATAGTAAATCCATATGCGCGTTGGGTTCTACTACGATAGTGTTGTACTGAGTGTATATCACATAGCCTAGTGGTGAAGCTGGCGGATGATTGAGATACTTGCGCTTATTGTCAACATAGTTAGTGCAAAACCTTATTTTAATGTGAAAGAAGCTCCTTATGTCGTTGGGTTCTACTATAAGTTTATTGTCAACATGGTTAGTGCAAAACCATATTTTAATGTGAAAGAAGCTCCTTATATGCGTTGGGTTCTACTATGAGTATATTGTCAACATTATATTGTGAAAGAAGCTCCTTATGTCGTTGGGTTCTACTATGAGTATATTGTCAACATGGTTAGTGCAAAACCATATTTTAATGTGAAAGAAGCTCCTTATGTCGTTGGGTTCTACTATGAGTATATTGTCAACATTATATTGTGAAAGAAGCTCCTTATGTCGTTGAGTTCTACTATGAGTATATTGTCAACATGGTTAGTGCAAAACCATATTTTAATGTGAAAGAAGCTCCTTATGCGCGTTGGGTTCTACTATGATAGTGTTGTACTGAGTGTATATCACATAGCCCAGTGGTGAGGCTGGCGGACGATTGAGATACTTGCGCTTGGTGTAATCTATGACTGTCTTGCCACTATCAGCTGCTTCAGAATAATGTGCAATAATCTCAGCGCATGTAACTAATACTGCATCCGGTACGACTCGGCCTTGCGTTAGAATAATTCCGTGCGCTGAGTGTATCTGGTGGGTGTGCAACCATAAATCGTCAGCCTTAGACAACCGCCTTACAAGTAAATCATTCTGGCAGTTATTCTTACCGACCAGCAGTGTGTAATCACCTACTAGATACTTGAGGGGCTGTGAGGGTCTGTTACTCTTATCTGCAGTTCGCTTGCCCTTAATTATCCCTTGCGATACCATTTCCTCGTATATCTCTGCCAGTTCATCGTTGGTCTGGCACATTTTGATTGATTGTGCTATACTCTTGACATAATCAAGGAAAGCAGTATTCTCCTCTATCAGTTTCGTTACGTGAATAATCGTATTCTTCTGCTTATGATACTTCTTATAATAATCC
The DNA here is from genome assembly GCA_028698585.1 of Clostridia bacterium. Taxonomy (GTDB): domain Bacteria; phylum Bacillota; class Clostridia; order Christensenellales; family CAG-314; genus STF1-98. The sequence goes on from JAQVWG010000007.1 coordinate 37,988, forward strand.
TGAGCATTCTGTTGCGCTGTCTTGCCCTTATCAAGCGCTATAGCAATGGTTGGACAGTCAGGTTGATAATAGTTGACTGCATTTAGTGTTGATAAGCCTTTAGGTATGCAGTGCAGGTTAGCGATAATTAAATCACCCTTGATTCTATTCTCAGTGCAGTCCTGTGCTTCATGCAAATCTTGCATTTGCAGGGCAATCTTCTTCTCTAGCCGTGCGACGGTATTCTTGATAGTTGTGTTAATAACCTTGGATTTTTGGCAGAATCGCATCGCCCTATCCTTGAGTACATAATAACTCTCATGCGCTTGGTTAAGCGTATCATAATACTTCTTCTGTCCCTTAACACTCACGTAATCGAATGGATAGACCTCGACGGGAGTGTTATTAACGAACAATATATTAGGGATAGGACGAGCTATATTAGTTATAAGCAATTCCATTGCCTGCACAACTCTATCTGCGTTGAATGGGCTGTGGTTATTACAATCGATACCGTAGAGCAATTCGCGCACCGTCTCCTTGGAGATACCGAGTATGTTGTTGGTCAACACTTCATCTATTGGTTGTTGATAATCCGTTACTAATTGTGCGATTCTTGCGCTCTGGTCAATACTGACTAGGCCTCTGTCACAAAAGAACTTATACGTTGCGCCCACTAACAGTATGCGTTGTGCATCTATGTTGGTGGGTAAGTGTTTAAGCATGTCAATTATTCTGTAGTCCTCATCTGTAAGTATTATATTGGCAGTCTTGCCTGTCAACTCATATATTAAGCGTTTAGTCTGTTTATAGCCCAACTCGTTCTTGGCGTCTATAACCAACTCCACGACCCTTTCATACGGCATCTGCTTAATGTCTATTATCTGCGCGTTGGTGAGGTGCTTACGCAAAAGCATACAGAAGTTGGGTGCAACTTGTGGATTATCCTTGAATTGAGATGTTAAATGAATACGATTAATTGATGCATTGGCACTAATGAGCAGTCTATAATTGCCCTTGTTATAGATTGATAGCGTGATTTCGTCCTTCTCGGGTTGCTGTATTTTCGTTATTTTGCCACCGATTAGGACGCTAGATAATTCACTAACAATAATGCTGAGCGACAAAGAATCAAATGCCATTTTGCACCACCTTATATTAACATTTTACAATATATTGACTAAATACTCAACTAAAAAGATTGATTATTTACACTCCTTATGATAATATTAAAAGGCTAGTCATTAACTAAACGGAGGCATATCAATGAAGTACACAATCAAAAGACAAGACGGTAAAGCCATAATCAAGTTCACAATTCCTATGGATAAATGGGAAGAATGTATGGAAAATGCTTACCAGAAGAACAAGAACAAGTATTCACATCAGGGATTCAGGAAGGGACACGTCCCACGCAAGGTGATAGAGAACATATATGGCCCTCAAGTATTCGTTGAGGACGCATTCAACGATTCTTTTCTACAATTCTATGGCGCTGTACTAGATGAGAATAAGGACTTGTTCCCTGTTGAGATGCCGAGCGTTGATTTCGATGCGTTGAATGATGATGGATTCAAGTTCAGTGCTACCGTAACACTTAAACCAGAGGTAACGCTAGGTAAATATACCGGTCTTAGCATACCTAAGGTTAAGGTTGAGATAACTGATGATATGATAGACAGTGAGTTGAAATCCGTGCAGGATAAGAATGCTCGCTTGATTGACGTTGATAGACCCGTTCAAGATGGTGATGAGATTAGTCTTGACTATTCTGGCGCTGTAGACGGTGTCAAGTTTGACGGAGGTACAGCTCAGAATCAACACCTAGTTATAGGCTCCAAGACATTTATACCAGGATTCGAGGAGCAACTGATAGGTGTTAATAAGGGCGAGACTAAGGATATCAATGTCAAGTTTCCTAAGGAGTATCATGCTAAAGAATTGGCAGATAAAGACGCAGTGTTCACTGTAGTTGTACACGACATTAAATGCAAGGAGTTGCAAGAGATAAATGATGACTTTGCTAAGGATTTCAGCGAATTCGACACGCTAAATGAATATAAAGAGGATATTAGGAAAAACTTGTTTGAGAGGAAGCGCAAGAGTGCAGATACCGAAGAAGAGAACAAGTTGCTCGAAGAGATAGTCAAGCAGGCACGTATGGATATACCACAGTGCATGATTGAGACGCAGATTGATTCTTATATTGAGGAGTTCGAATACAGTCTCAAGTATCAAGGTCTTAATATGGACGATTATCTCAAGTACACTAATACCACTAAAGAGGATTTACGCAAGCAGTATGCCGAGCGTGCTAACAAGGCAGTGCAGACAAGACTCGTATTAGAGGCAATTGTTAAGGCGGAGAAGATTAAGGTTACCAAGAAAGAGACAGATAGCAAGATTGCCAAGTTGGCTAAAGAAGCGCAGAAGTCTACAGATGAGTTCAAGGAATCAATGAATGCTAGTTACCTTGAGTATATCGAGAACCAGTTGTTGGTCGAAAAAGTATTAGCGTTCTTGAAAAAAGAGAACAGTATTATAGACTAGCTGGCATAGAGTAGAATAGTTGGGAGGTTAGATAAGTATGAATAGAATGCTTATACCTATGGTGGTAGAGAAGACAGATATGGGTGAAAGAGCGTATGACTTATATTCTCGTTTACTGGAGGACAGAATTATATTCCTGTCCGGAACAATAACTGATGAAGTCGCTAACACCGTTGTAGCTCAGTTAATCTATCTAGAAGGTAAGAATCCCGATAAGGACATAAGTATATACATCAATTCACCCGGTGGCGTTATAACGGCTGGCATGGCAATATATGACACAATGAATTATGTCAAGTGTGATGTATCCACAATTTGCGTGGGTATGGCAGCCAGTATGGGCGCATTCTTGCTATCAAGTGGCACCAAGGGCAAGAGGTATGCCCTGCCCAATAGCGAAGTAATGATTCATCAACCACTCGGCGGTGCACAGGGTCAAGCCAGCGATATAGAGATACAGGCTCAACAGATACTTAAGGCTAAGGATAAGATTAACAAGATACTGGCTGATAATACGAACCAGCCTATTGCCAAAATAAGAATTGACACCGACAGAGATTTTTACATGTCTGCAAAAGAAGCGTTGGACTACGGTCTTGTTGATAAGATATTCAGTTCAAGGAAATCCAAGTAAATCTTAGGAGTAGATAATGGAGAAGTGTTCTTTTTGTGGCAGGACGGAGGATAAGGCCAGTCCATTGATTGCAGGTCCGAACGACGTTTTTATCTGCGAGGATTGTATCAATATCTGTCAGGCGCTACTAGATAAGGAGAAGGGGCCAGCGTCAAAGACAGTGTTGGATGACCTCCCCACACCCAGTCAAATCAAACAGCAATTAGACCAGTATGTAGTAGGTCAAGACAAGGCCAAACGCATACTATCCGTTGCAGTGTATAATCATTATAAGAGGATTCAGTCTGATAAGACTCAGGATGATGTAGAGTTAGAAAAGAGCAATATCTTAATGCTCGGACCTACAGGCTGTGGCAAAACTTTGCTTGCCAAAACTCTTGCGAGAATACTTAATGTACCGTTCGCCATTGCAGATGCCACGACTCTGACAGAGGCTGGATATGTAGGCGAGGACGTTGAGAATATTCTGCTTAAACTTATCAAGAATGCCAATTACGACATAGAGAGAGCGCAAAAAGGTATAGTATACATTGATGAGATTGACAAGATAGCCAAAAAATCCGAGAATGTATCTGTAACTAGAGATGTATCTGGTGAAGGCGTTCAACAGGCATTACTCAAGATAATCGAGGGAACGATTGCCAGCGTGCCACCTCAGGGCGGTCGTAAGCATCCACAACAAGAGTTTATTACTATAGATACTACCGATATTCTGTTCATCTGTGGTGGTGCCTTCATTAGACTAGACAAGATAGTCGAGAAGCGTATACAGGATAAGGCACTCGGTTTTGGCAGTCAAATAGTCGACCAAGAGAGCATTGACATGGCTCAACTTGTAGAAGTAAGTCAGCCTCAGGATTATATCAAGTACGGCCTTATACCTGAGTTCGTTGGCAGATTACCTATAGTTGTTGGGTTGTCGCCACTTGACACAGACGCGTTGGTTAGCATACTAACTCAGCCCAAGAACTCACTGGTCAAGCAGTACCAGAAGTTATTCAAGATAGATAATATTGACCTCCACTTTACTAAGGAAGCAATAGTATCAATTGCGCAGAAGTCTATTGCGCTCAAAACAGGTGCTAGAGGTCTGCGTTCTATTATTGAGAACGTACTGTTGGAGTTCATGTTCGACGCACCTAGTGACAAAACGATAACCAAGATAGTTGTGGACAAGAATTGCATAGAGGGAAAATCAAAACCCAAGATTACTCATGCTCAAAAATCAGCATAATGTTCAAGTAGTCGGTTTTGGATAATCGACTATTTTTTTGGCTAATACTTGCAATAAAATGTTAAACAAATTATAATACTAATACAATAAAGGTTGACGAAAAAGAAGTCGACAGAGAGGTACACTGAGTGGAAGAAAAAGTAATAAGTTTGCCTATGATTGCCTTAAGAGGCTTAGTTGCATTCCCCGATACTACTATACAGTTGGATTTAGGGCGAAAAAAGTCTATTGCTGCGCTTAAAAATGCTGTTGATAAAGGTAGTAGCGTTTTTGTTGCAACCCAAAAAGACTTATCAGTGGACAATCCCACTCCTCAAGATATCAATAAAGTTGGGGTTATTTGTCGTGTCGTCCAAGTTACAGAGGTAGCCAACGACAGTGTGCGCATTATAATAAATGGGCTGGAAACGGCAGAGATTATAGACTATATAAACACCGATAAGTTTTTCTATGTTACAGTCAGTAAACAAGAGTATGCTGTAGCTGACAGCATAGAGGTCGAGGCTCTCTTGCGTAGGGCGAGAGAGTTAATGGCTCAATTAGGGTTGAGTTCAACCAAGACTGACAAGGATTTCCTTATACGGATTGCAGGCATTTATTCACCTAACGAATACGTCAATATGGTTGCCAATGAGATAGTATATAAAGATGATGAGAAGCAAGATATTCTTCAGACTCTAGATACTGCCCAGAGGCTCGCCAAACTATGCTCTATACTCAATAAGGAAGTTGAGATAGCTAGAATAGATCGCAAGATTGCCACACGCGTGAGAAGGCAGATAGACAAAGGACAGAAGGAATACTACCTCAAAGAACAGATAAGAGCCATATCTAAGGAATTAGGCGAGGACGAGGACGAAATAGCAGAGTTAGAAGACTTAGTCAAGAAGGCTAAGATGCCGGCAGAGATTGAGGAAAAGGCGCTCAAAGAGGTGCGAAGGCTGTCTAAGATGGCACCATCATCACCAGACTCAGCAGTGATACGCAACTATGTCGAATGGTTGACAGATCTAAGTTGGAATAACAAGACAGATGACAATAAGGACCTCAAAAAAGCTAAGGAAATACTGGACTGCGATCACTTTGGACTAGAAAAAATCAAACAGAGGATAATTGAGTACCTTGCAGTTATGCAACTGACAGGTGGACTGCATGGTCCAATACTGTGTTTTGTAGGACCACCTGGAGTTGGTAAAACGTCAATTGTCAAGTCTATCGCAAGGGCGCTTGACCGCAAGTACGTTCGTATGAGCCTAGGCGGTGTCCGTGATGAAGCAGAAATTAGGGGACATCGCAGAACATATATTGGCGCAATACCCGGCAAGGTAATCTATATGATGAAACAGGCTCAGTGTATCAATCCGGTACTGTTATTCGATGAGATAGATAAGATGAGCAGTGATTTTAGAGGGGATCCGGCCAGCGCTATGCTAGAAGTGTTAGACCCTGAACAGAACTTCTCTTTCGTAGATCACTATCTTGAAGTACCCTACGATTTATCTAACGTGCTATTCGTATGTACTGCCAATACTGTTGAGAGTATCCCTGCACCACTCCTAGATCGTATGGAAATCATTGAGTTGTCTGGCTATGCCGAAGAGGAAAAGATACAGATAGCTAAACAGTTCCTACTGCCCAAGCAAGAGAAGTTGCATGGCATACAGGAACATAGTGTCCGTATTACTGATGATGCACTACGAGGAATAATAACTAGATACACTAGAGAGTCAGGCGTCCGCTCATTAGAGCGAGAGATTGCAACGATATGTCGCAAAGTGGCATTAGGAATAGTTAACGAAGGTATTACGGGGTTCGAGATAAGCGACGATAACCTCGAGAGTTATTTAGGCATTGCCAAGTTCAAGAACGATTACATTGACACTAAGGACGAGGTCGGCTCCGCAACAGGACTGGCATGGACTGCAGTTGGTGGCACAACGCTCACTATAGATGTTACTCTGTTCGACGGCAAGGGCGAGATAACACTTACCGGTATGCTGGGAGATGTGATGAAAGAGTCTGCGCGCACGGCAATCAGCCTCGTCAAAAGTAGGGCAAGAGAATATGGAATAGATCCAGCAGTTTTCCAAAAGACAGATATACACATTCATATCCCAGAAGGCGCTATACCTAAGGACGGTCCAAGTGCAGGTATAACTATGGCAACTGCTATTATGTCTGCTTTTTCACACCGTGCAGTTATCAAGAAGGTCGCAATGACTGGCGAAACCACTCTGAGAGGTAAGGTACTGCCCATAGGTGGACTTAAGGAAAAAACGCTAGCAGCATATAGAGCGGGCATTCGCAAGATAATAGTGCCAGAGGATAACCAACCTGACTTGAAGGAAATACCCAAGGAAGTGCTAGGGGACATAGATATTGTGCTAGCCAACGATATTACTACTGTGTTCGACAACGCACTCGCAAGATTATGATAATCAAAAAAGCGTTTTTTACCTTTTCTAAGGCCAAATATGAGCATTTGCATGGGGATGATATCCCACAGATAGCCATAGTCGGCAAGAGTAACGTTGGTAAGAGTACGTTTATCAACTTCATTTGTGATAACAAGAAACTAGCAAGAACGAGTAAGTCGCCTGGTCGCACTCGATTGATTAATTATTTCCTTGTTAATGACAACTTCTATTTAACTGACTTGCCCGGATACGGATTCGCTAACGTGTCGCAGGAAGAGAAATCCAAGTGGGCAGACATGATAGAGGATTACTTAGATAAGGAAGAGAATCTTGTCCACATAATTATGCTTGTAGACATACGACACGAGTTGGGCGTCAACGATAAATTAATGTATAATTACATAGTCAGTCGCAATATTCCTTTTACCGTGATTGCCACCAAGAGCGACAAGATATCGAGGAGTCAAGCTCAGAACTCACTTCGCAGTATATCTACTACACTTAAGATTGGATTAAACAACGTTTACGCTGTATCTGCTATCACGCAATACGGCAAGGATAAGGTGCTAGATAGGTTGGAGCAGATACTTACTCCACGGACAGACATCTAATTTACGTATTATGCAGAATTGAATCTGTATAGCTCAACTTAACAGTTGGGCTATTTTGTTGCACATTACTTAAGATTGGACTAAACAACGTTTACGCTGTATCTGCTATCACGCAATACGGCAAGGATAAGGTGCTAGATAGGTTGGAGCAGATACTTACTCCACGGACAAACATCTAATTTACGTATTATGCAGAATTGAATCTGTATAGCTCAACTTAACAGTTGGGCTATTTTGTTGCACTTTTATTAAATCAATGTCATACAATGAGTATTAGAGAGGTAGCCAAAATGTCATTATGTGATGTGAACAACAACAGTTGTAAAGAGAAGATATGTATAGAGACTCGCAGAGTTTTTGATGCCTGTGTTAAGCAGATAGTCAATCTGGAGCAGACGATACAGGTTACCGATGTAACGCCTGAAGATCCAGTTGTACCATTGACATTCGTCAGTGGAAGAACTAATAATGTAGAGGCCGAAATTACCGATTTAGTAGTAGACGTTATATCAACAACTCCACGGTGTGGAAGGGCAAGAGGTAACATCGTTCTGCCTGTCACGGTACATTATACAGATGATAATGACGTAGCAGGTAGTGGAAGTGCGACTGTTACAATACCATTTGACATAATAGTTAATCTGCCTCAGCCGTCAATCCTACCTTATGAGATTAGGGCAGTTGGTTCGGGCGTGTTGACTGCCGGCGAGTTTACGGGGACGGAGGTTATTGATGATCAAACATTCTACATATTTGATATCAGTATTTGCGCAACGATAATCATTAAAGTAATAGTGCTGGTTGATATCGTAATCCCAATATACGGATATGCAGTGCTTCCTCCTTGTACTGAGTACTCGCAGGAGGTCTGTCAAGGTTTCTTCGAACTGCCGATATTCCCAAGTAGCGACTAACCATAATAAATCATCTCAACATCAAGGACTGTCTATTTACACAGACAGTCCTAAATGCGTGTTACCTGACTGGGTACTCACAGTGACTATGTCGGGTCTACTTCGAACTGCCGATATTCCCAAGTAGCGACTAACCATAATAAATCATCTCAACATCAAGGACTGTCTATTTACACAGACAGTCCTAAATGCGTGTTACCTGACTGGGTACCCACAGTGACTATGTCGGGTCTACTTCGAACTGCCGATATTCTCAAGCAATACACAGCGCAAAATTATTACCATGAAATAAGGAATATCCATTAACACAGACAGGAATTAATTCATACCATATTGTACAGGGGAGTGATATGGAATACAACAGATGCCCAAGGTGTGATCTCAACTATAAACTGATAGATGAGCAATACTGCAGTGTATGTCAAAAAGAACTGCGGGGGGAGTACTCGATAGAAGAAAGCGATATGATATGTCCTATATGTTTCAAGAATGTTATTGGCTACGATGACATTATGTGTGCCAGTTGTCAAAGGAAAAGAAAATATCAAGGGAAGCAAAAACTATAGACTTAAGTTGTCAACTGTGTTAATATTTAACTGAGGTGAGGACAATGAAAGTTTTCGCTATTTCAGATTTTCATTTATCAAATGTAGTCAATAAACCTATGGATTTATTCGGTGCTAGCTGGGAGAATCACTTTAGCGCTATTAAACAAGACTGGATTAATAAGGTGGCCGATGATGACATCGTATTAATATGTGGTGATTTTAGTTGGGCAATGCAGGGTCAGGATGTATTGGCCGATTTTGCAGTTTTTGACGGACTCAAGGGTAGTAAGGTAATAATTAGGGGCAATCATGATTACTGGTGGAATACGATTAGTCAAGTTAGGGCGCTATTGCCTAACAATTTTTTTGCCATTCAGAACGATTGTTTAAGGCTAGGTAATGTACTTCTCTTCGGCACTCGTGGATGGATATGTCCTGAGGATAATAACCCCATGAGCGAACACGACAACAAGATATATCTGCGTGAGATAGAGCGATTCAAGTTATCACTTAATAGTATGAACGGGCAGAGATTGCCAAACGACAGAGTGATATGCATGATGCACTTTCCACCCTTTAATTCTCGTTATCAAGACTCAGCATTTATTAGACTGCTTATTGAGAACGATGTAGATACGGTTGTGTATGGTCATCTACATGGCAAGGATTGCAGGGCAGAGTTGATTGTCAAAAAATACGGTATCACATTCTACCTGACCTCTTGCGACTTACTGTGCAATAAACTCGTTGAGATTACGTAAATTAGTTGATATAGTTTTAACATAGTATAACAGCATTGTTTATATTACGTGTATATGGAGTCATAGTGTCTACTGATACTATGATTTTTTTCTGAGAATACGGGTAAATATGTTGAGACGAATGTGTAGAGGGGGGACCACTATTATGCATTGTTCGATATGTTCTTAGTGCATGATATGGTTAAGTAACTTGCCAATGTTACTAGTTGTTTCGTATACTAGTTGTGCTTAACTAATTGTATTTTAATTACTAGCGTTATATAGATGCCGTTAACTCTTATATTGACAATGTAGGTATTCTAGCATGTAAGAGTAGGATAGAATTGTTATTATATCGTGTTATTCGACCATTGCTACAGCACAATTCTCGCGTGTAACGTAACTATCATTCTTAGTTAACAGTCCCTGCGTGATACTGTGAGCTTAAGCTATTGCCTAGAACGTATGTAAACGAGGCCAATACGAATGTGCAAGAGGTAGGATTACCTATCTAATGGACAATAGATTAGCATTTTATAAAAAAAAATTAAAAAAATGGTTAAAATAGGTTGAAAGTGGTTAAAATGTGTGCTATACTTAACGCAAGCAAAAATAGGGGAGGACTAATGTCTTGGGACACTACTACGGCGAAAACACCTATCAACTAGATGCCAAGTGTAGGATGAGAATGCCTGCTAAGTTTCGTTTAGAGATGGGTAGCGAGTGCCTGATTGCCAAGGGCACCGGCGGATGTCTATTCGTGTTCGATAGTCAGGCTATGGATAAACTTAATGCCAAGATAGACGCTATCCCCATATCAGATATAGATGCGGGCAATGCACTTAGGAGATTTACTGCGTCTGCTGTTAAGGTTGAGTTCGATGAGCAGGGAAGATTCACACTCCCTGCACACCTCAAGCAATATGCTCGAATAGAGAAGAACGTAAGTATAATCGGCGCAGGGTCTAAGGTGGAGATATGGGCGCAAGAGATATGGAATCAACAGTATGCTAATGACCAGATTGAGTCCTATGAAAGTGCGTTTAGCAGTCTAACCAAATACGGAGTATAACAATGGAATACATACATGTGCCCGTGTTGAGGGATGAATGCATTAATGCTCTTAACATTAATCCTGAGGGTACGTATCTAGACTGTACGCTCGGTGCGGGTGGACACAGCTGTTGTATTCTACAAAGGCTAACAACGGGTAGATTGATAGGTATCGATAAAGACAAGGACGCCATTAAGCACTGTGAGTACGAGTTCAGGAATTACGGCGACAAGATGCTCATCGTTCAGGATGATTATAAGAACGCCATTGAGGTGCTGAACAATAATGGTATCGGCAACGTTGACGGCGTATTGATGGACTTAGGCATCTCAAGTTGGCAGATTGATAACTACGACAGAGGATTCTCGTATATGCACGACGGTCCGCTTGATATGCGCATGAACGTAGAACAACGCCTATCAGCGTATGAGGTAGTTAATAACTACAGCGTAGAGAAATTAACCGATATCATATATAAGTATGGTGACGAAGAATATGCCAAAAGGATAGCGCAGGGCATAGAGCTGCAGAGAAGATTCGGCGAGATTAAGTCAACACTTGATTTGGTCAAGATAATTGATGATGCAGTGCCTCAATCCTATCACAAGAGAGGACATGTCGCCAAAAAGACATTCCAAGCAATAAGAATAGAAGTCAATCAAGAAATGGAAGGGCTGAGAGAAATAGTCCAGAAACTTATAGACAGACTTAATCCTCAAGGACGCATTGTAATTATATCATTCCACTCATTAGAAGACAAGACTGTCAAAGATTGTTTTAGAGATAACGCTATAGATTGTATATGTCCCAAGGATTTTCCAATATGTATATGTGGGCACAGAGCCAAGGTTAAGATAATAACCAAGAAACCAATAATAGCGAGTTTTGAAGAATTGATGAAAAACTCACGGGCAGGGAGTGCTAAACTCAGGGTGGCTCAAAGGCTGTAATAAATAACGAGGAGGTAGAGTATAATGTTAACAACTAGCAGAGGACAAGTTATAGTAGATAATAACTTATATGGTGGTCAATCTTATAATCAAGAGCTGCCATCTGCTACGCTTCAACGCTCATTCTCACCGGTACAGAGTGATATGGAGAATGAATACTCACTGGCTGAGATAACCAAAAAGATACTGGGTGATTCAACAACGCTACCCAATGAATATGATGAAGTTGTAGACAATAATCCAATGTATGCACCTTCTAATAAAACAATGAGCTATGCAGATGACGGAATACGGCGTGCAACTCTACCAACAGATAATTCCAGCGTAATAGTCAAGAAGTCATCTCTGACCAATGCACAGATTAAGATAGCGCTGGCGTCATTCGGCATTGTTGTGCTAGTGTTGGCTATGCTGATTGCATTTGCGTCGGTTGGCGTTAACGCAGTTTACGGCGAAATTGCTGTTGCAGAGAGTCAACTGATTGCGCAGAGCGAAGTTATCAATACGCTGAACGAACAATCAGCAAACGTTGACGAGGCAACAGTACTATCTCTCGCCAATGCGCTAGGATACTCTGTGCCGGACAGCAGTAACACCGTGCTTTATGAAGTCCCGACCAAGAGGCCTGCTGTGTCATACGACATAGAGAGTAATTGGTTCGATGAACTATGTGATTCCATATCTAGAATGTTTGGAGGCTAGTATTTGCATATAACCAACTTAACGGTTCGAAAAAGATTGCTTGTAGCACTGATTACAGCAATCTTTCTTTTTTTGGGCATATTTACCAGATTTTTTTATATACAAGTAGTTTGGGGCAAGCAACTGCGTCAAAAAGCGGTAGACCAGTGGACAAGAGATTTACCCATAACTGCTGATAGGGGATTAATTACAGATTGTAATGGTAATGTGATAGTAAATAACGTAACTGCTTATACAGTGTATGTAAGAGCCAAGAATGTAGTAGACGCCGACAAGGTATCAACGATACTTAGTCAGCACCTTAACATAGATTATGACCGTATATATTCTAAGGTGACTGATAAGAGTTCATCGGAGTGGACAATTAAGCGTCAGGTGTCAGCAGATACAGTGTCGGCACTGAGGGAGTATAATCTCGAAGGAGTATATTATGCAACCCAATCTGTACGCAACTATGTCTATGGGGATTTTCTTACCCAAGTTCTAGGTTTCGTATCTGTAGACAGTGTTGGACAGACTGGGATTGAAGCATATTATGACAAATATCTATCTGGTATTGACGGCGCACTACTCACCCAGTCTGACCTGGTTGGCAAGGAGTTGTATGATACGAGTATGCAGTATGTTGCACCGATAGATGGATTTACTATCCAGTTGACTATTGACTGTATTATACAACAGATAGTCGAAAATGTGTTAAAGGTGGCCATGCAAGCGCATTCGCCTAAACACGTTCAATGTGTGGTACTTGATGTGACCAATGGACAGATACTGGCAATGGCGCAGAACCCAAGTTACAACCTCAACGACATCCCGAGAGATGATATTTCTACACTTATGGAATTGTCTCGTAACACTATAATTACTGATATATATGAACCGGGCTCGACTTTTAAGGTGCTGACCGCTGCTGCCACGCTAGAAGAATCACGTAAGGGCAATCCTAAGGCATTCGACGAAAATCATGTTTTTACTAATAACAGTGACGTTAGGTATCTTGACGGAACCAAAATTAAGTGTTGGACCAAACATATAGGGAATAAACACGCCAATCAAACGCTCGCCATGGCTCTTAATCACAGTTGTAACCCGATTTTTACAGACATTGCATTGGCGCTGGGCACGCAGACATTCTATGGTTACCTGCAAGCATTCGGTTATGGAAGCAAGACTGGAGTGGATTTCCTTGGTGAGCAAGCGGGATTGCTAGTTGATGAACAATCAGTAACTGTTAATGACCTAGCGAGAATAGGATTCGGTCAAACCATAGCAGTTACAGCTCTTCAATTGGCAGTTGCAACTGCTGCATGCGTGAATGGTGGATACCTTTATCAGCCATATTTCGTCAAGCAAATTATCGACCCAGTTACAGGTAATGTGGTAAAAACCATGTATCCTACTCTTATCAATAGACCAATCAGTCAAGAGACTAGCAAGTTGCTGGCTACTATGTTACAAGGCGTGGTAACAGAGGGCAGTGGTAAACAAGCGTATATTGAAGGCTATCAGGTAGGAGGCAAGACTGGTACGGCGCAGAAGTACGTAAACGGCGCTGTAGCTACTGGTAAGAACATATCATCATTCGTAGGCTTCTTCCCTGCAAGCGCACCCAAGTATCTGTGCCTATTTATCGTAGATGAACCTGTTGGAGTAACTTACGGGTCTGTTGTTGCTGCACCGTATACTAGAATGATTTTCCAATCTATCATCGATTATTATGACATAGCGCCTATTCAGCCGTAGTGAGCATTCACGCAACTTATCTATAGTCTTATGGAGTCGATAACGCGCTTGCTATCATAATGGCGTGTAGAGAATAATAGAATACTTCATAGGAATGGTTGGCATTTAAGGGAGAGTATTTTATGCATTTAACTCAACTGCTTAATGGGATATGTTGTAAGGTCATCGGCAATGCCGATATAGTTATCGATAGTCTGTGTTGTAAGTCTAGCGAAGCATCCCCTAACTGTATGTTCATATGCTTATGTGGTGGACAAGCAGATGGGCACGAATATGCGTATAAAGCTGTCGAGAGTGGTGCTATAGCACTGGTTGTAGAAAGGATTCTGCCGCATATAAACGTAACGCAAGTAATTGTGAGTGATAGCAGAGCATGTATGGCGCTTATCGCCAAGCACTTCTATAATAATGCCGTGGATAAGTTAAGAGTTATTAGCGTTATTGGCACTAATGGCAAGACATCAACTACCTATCTTGCATCATCAGTGTTCGCACATGCAGGCTACATAACTGCAATCGTAGGCAGTAACGGTATATTCATCAATGGTCAACACTACATAACCTCTTTAACAACTCCGGATCCCATTGAGTTACATAGGTATTTCGCTTTGATGGTAGATATGGGTGTAAAATATGTTTTTATCGAAGTATCTGCGCATGCCATTTACTACAAAAAAATGGAAGGTATAATATCAACGGCAACCGTTTTTACCAACTTTTCTCAAGACCACCTAGATTTTTTTGGAGATATGGAGCATTATGCGAGTGTCAAGAAGGGGTATTTTACCACTGCTTATACCCGAATATGCGTTATTAACGCCGACGACGCATTGGGCCAAAAAATAATTTTCGAAGAAAAATTGCCCTGTATAACCTACGGATTAACATGTCCTGCTGATGTATTCGCAATCAATTGTGCGTGTGATAATGATGGCATTCACTATGTAATCAATCTACTTGATGACGTGTATAAGGTGGATTATAACTTGCAAGGACAGTTTAATATATACAATACGCTGTGTGTGTCTGCGCTTGCCAGAGTGTTCGGCATTAGAATGGAACAGATATATGAGGGAATATTGGCTGTCAGGAGAATAGAGGGCAGAAACGAAACGTTTATTGCCAAGAATGGTGCTAAGGTGGTGGTAGACTTTGCACATACGCCCGACGGATTCGTCAATATACTGGAGTATCTTAAGTCAATCACAAAAGGAAAACTGATAGTAGTGTTCGGGTGCGGTGGCGATAGAGATAGATTCAAGCGACCGCTCATGGGTAAAGTCGTATCAACGCTGGCAGATTACGCCATACTAACTAATGACAATCCACGCCAAGAGCCTCAAGATCAGATAATTAACGAGATAGTGTGTGGGTTGACAATAGAGCATAATATAGTTTATGACCGAAAATCGGCCATATTGCAGGCGCTTGACATGGCAAACGATGGCGATACTGTAGCTATACTTGGTAAAGGTGCAGAGTCTTATCAAGAAATTAGCGGTGATAAGATACCCTATAGTGACATTGATACAGTTCAATCGCTAATCAGTGCAGATATCAATAAAGGGTAGGATTCTCTATATGCTTGACAACTAGACTTGAGCTAATAACACGGCTAACGCAGTAATTTGATTGACTATTGATGACTACTAGCAGTGCGTTAAAGCAGTCAATTGAAGTGGTGTAGTTACTATATCGTACACCAGAAGTGCACAGTGGGGGTATAAACAATAACGACAGTATTACACAATTTGATAGCAATCTTGACGTCAATAGTGGTTGGCATTGTAATTAATAATATCGTGCTTTCTTTACTGCGTAAGGCCAAGGCTGGACAAGAAGTGCTTAAGTACGTGACCGAACACCAGTCTAAGAGTGGGACACCCACTATGGGTGGAATAGGTATAATAATTACGCTCCTTATGTGCTGTCCACTGTTTATTAGGAATAATTCCAGACTGGCATGCTTGACACTGCTTGTAACTCTTGCATATGGCATAGTTGGATTGCTTGATGATTACATTAAGGTTAAACGTCACCAGAACGAAGGGCTTAAGCCATATCAGAAGATTATGATGCAGTTAAGTATTGCTATTATAATTGCAGTTTTCTGCTATAGAGATTCTATCGTGGGACATACGTTAGTTCTCCCTTATGGACATGACATTGACATATCATATTGGATAATACCACTTAATATATTCATTTTCTTAGCAGTTACGAACGGCGTTAATTTGACTGATGGACTCGACGGATTGGCTAGTTGGACCACCATAGCCTATATGCTAGGTACTTCGGCATTAATTGCGTTAGAGATTGTTCAAGCGCAAAGTGCAGGTGATACACTCCTGGCTATTGAGTACGGTAATATGCTTACGTATTGCCTAATTATGAGTGGTGCATTGCTGGCATTTCTTCTACTTAACTGTTTTCCTGCTAAAGTGTTCATGGGGGATGTCGGTTCGCTTGCCTTAGGTGCCAGCGTGGCGTGTGTCTCAATATATACCAGAATGAGTTTGTTCATTCCCATAATGGGCGTAATGTTCGTCGTGTCCTGCGCATCTGTTGTTATACAGGTTACTTATTTCAAGGCGACTAAAGGTAACAGAGTTTTTCTTATGGCGCCGTATCACCACCACTTGCAAAAAAAAGGGTTATCCGAAAGTAGAATCTCCTATATATATTTCCTAATTACTGTAGTAATGGCATTACTACTTGTCGGACTCAAGGTATTAGAGGTGGTTATATGAGCGTATACATGATATACGGTGGTGGGCGGAGTGGTCAAGCACTGTATCGAGCACTTAACAATGATAAAGATACTGCGTACATATATGATGATAATCAAAGCATTGTTAATGCCATATCCATTAGCCAATGTATACAGTTATTGGACAGGATTGAGTGCTTGATACTCTCTCCCGGGGTACCACGACAGTCTCAGCTCGTTAGAATGTGCCATAATAAAGGTATACCTGTCTACGGCGAGGTCCAATTCTGTCTTAAACGATGTCAGCCCAAGGTAATTGCTATAACTGGGACTAATGGTAAAACAACCACTGCGAGTCTACTACACCATATTCTACTGTGCAGTGGGGTAAACAGTTATCTGCTGGGTAATATTGGTTCGCCCGTTTCCACTGTGTTAAGGACACTTCTTCCTAGTGATATTGTCGTACTAGAATTATCCAGTTTTCAATTAGAGCGTTATGACGATTTCAATCCGTATATAAGTGCTCTACTTAACGTTAAACAGGACCATATTGACAGACATGGCAGTATAGAAGAGTATATTCGGTGCAAGTGCAATGTGTTCGCTCATCAATCGTCTAACAATCACGCCATATTTAACTATGATGATACTGTGGTGCGCGAGTTATCTAATATTTGCCTAGCGCAGGTGCATTACTATGGATTAACGTGCGATAAGGGCACACAGTATTCTACAATTGATAATTGTATCAACTACTATGACAGTAATAATAGTCTACAAACTGTCCAGCTACATAGACAAGAGTATAAACATAATGTAAGTAATATCGCATGCTGTATAACTGCCTCGTCCATAATGGGAATAGAACCAAGCATTGTGGAACAAGCTGTATCATCATTCGTATACCCTCCTCACAGATTGAGTAGGGTGGCTACTGTCAACGGCGTAGATTTTGTTAATGATTCTAAGTCTACTAATTGCGCATCTACAATATCTGCTATTGAGAACTTCGCTACATATTGTTTAATACTGGGTGGGAGTGATAAAAATGAGGATTATACACAGTTAAGGAATCAACTGGATAAATGCGTTTTTGTCGCATGCTACGGGCAGACAGGTAGCGCAATACGAGATGCATTACGCAATATTGGCTGTGATGTGATGTTATATGACTGCTTGTGCGACGCAGTATATGCATGCTATGAGCAAGCTTGCAATTACCCCTGTCCAGTCCTGTTCTCGCCAGCATGTGCTAGTTTCGACCATTATACAGATTATGCGCATAGAGGAGAATGTTTTGTCCATATTGTCCAATCGATTGCTGACAAAGTACAAAAAAATTGATTACATATTGTTGTTCAGTTGCTTAACACTAGTCATCATTGGACTAGTGTTCGTGTTCAGTGCGAGCTACTATACTGCAGAGGAGGATTTCGGCAACAAGTTCTACTACCTCAATAAGCAGGTCATTGGCGCAATTACAGGCCTCATATGTATGAATGCAGTAATTCTAATTGACATCAACATTCTTAAAAAACTGTACTTGCCGTTAATAGTTGTCAGTATTCTGTTGCTTGTACTGGTATTCATACCTTTTTTTAGCATAGAGAGTTATGGCGCTAAACGGTGGATTGGGATTGGTCATTTCTCGTTTCAACCATCAGAGATAGCCAAATTCGCTTTTGTACTCTTCTGTGCAGTATATTTGTCTAATAGTAATGTCAATATTACTAAATTACATCATACTATACCTGTCATAGTAGTTGGGATTATCATATGTGCACTCATCATAATGGAGCCTAACATGTCTGTCACGGTCTGCGTAGCGATGTTAATGGTGTGTATGCTATTCATAGGTGGTGTTCCCATTAAGCACTTGCTATTATGTCTAATACCCGCAGTTATTGCCGTGCCCATCTTAATACTTATCGAGCCGTATAGACTGGCTAGGTTAATGGCGTTTATTGATCCGTGGGCCACTCCCAAGGAAGAAGGCTATCAACTAATTCAATCATTATATGCCCTAGGTAACGGTGGATGGTTCGGAGTAGGGCTATTCAACAGCAGGCAGAAGTACGAGTTTTTACCTTTTGCAGAGAGCGACTTCATACTGTCTATTATAGGAGAAGAAACGGGTATTGTAGGCTGTTTTATCCTCTTCTGCATATATGTAACGCTGATACTTAAGGGCGTTAAATTGGCTACCAAAGCGCCTAACAGGTATCTGTCATTACTATCTGGAGGAATCACATTTGTTATCGCCATTCAGACTCTTATTAATCTGGCCGTGGTGTCTGGCTGTATTCCACCTACTGGCATACCGTTGCCATTTATTAGTTATGGTGGAACGTCACTTGTTATGTTCATGAGTGCAGTTGGTATATTGTTGAATGTGTCCAGCTTATGCGCAAGTGAACAGAATATCGCTAAACCCCATATTATAAACAAGAGGGTGCGCAAATAATCGACCTAAACACAATCCCTGGCAGAACATGGTTGGCTACACCATTCTCCAGCTATCGTGCAGACGCACTGTACTGATATTATGTATTACCGATACATATATTCACATTCACAACAGGGTGTAATGTCATTAAGTATTAAGGTTGTGCAGGTGATGAACGATGTATATGGTAGAGTTATTATCACATAGGGTTGCCTAATAAAGTGCTATCATAACAACAGCAAAGATAGTCATTAACCGATTACGCATTGATAATTAGCACATAAGTCCATAAGAATTATTCAGTGTGGATATGCATGCGGGAAGCACTATATTGACTCAGTGTGGATATGCATGCGGGAAGCACTATATTGACTAGGTAGGATATACATAAGTATGTTGTAATTGACCGATTAGGATATAAATTAAGGTCGTCAACGGACGACTAGGCAACGGGCAATCATGGCGAGCATTAATCATAATTGTCATGCGTGCGCGTTCGAGTCTGACAACTATCATGGCATTCTATCTAGTTGGATACCATTGCCATGTGTGAGCCGACCAAAAGAGTGGTTCATATTGGAGAGGTGTATGTAAGAATGTAGTCTATGCATAAGTACATCATATAAGAGCACACTGTGCACAAGTAAGTTATACAGAAGGATTATCAATGGCAATCAGTAATCATAATCGTCATGCGTGCGCGTTCGAGTCTGACAACTATCATGGCATTCTATCTAGTTGGATACCATTGCCATGTGTGAGCCGACCAAAAGAGTGGTTCATATTGGAGAGGTGTATGTAAGAATGTAGTCTATG
>JAQVWG010000007.1:58138-65438 GCA_028698585.1 Clostridia bacterium
CATAATCACATCATATAAGAGCACACTGTGCACAAGTAAGTTATACAGAAGGATTATCAATGGCAATCAGTAATTATAATCGTCATGCGTGCGCGTTCGAGTCCGACAACTATCATGGCATTCTATCTAGTTGGATACCATTGTCAAGTGCGAGTGTACGATTATGACGGTAGAGTAGTTCTAGCTGGTTATGTAAATACAGAAGAATAACCGTATATTCGGGTATGAACACAAAAAAAATAGTATTGCTGTGCATGGTGTACTATAGGACATTGTTAGTAAGGCGTATATGCTGTAGGCAATTATTGGGTATGATGGGTGTATAAAAGTTGCGTTGACAAGCCCGAAAATAAAACTTGTGAGTGTAGAGAGCAATTATATGTTAATTACAATAAAATATAATAAGCGAATGCTATTAATGGTAGTATGAATGATAATGGTAGTATGAATGAGATTACTGATGCATTAATGGTTAGATACGACTGCTTATGCCACTGCGAGAGTAGAGTTGGTAAGACTGGACTGTATATGTACTTAGGCAATACATCGAGTTACCTAGAGATGATAGGAGAAAAATATAGTGAGTAGACTTATAGTACGAGGTGGTACTAAACTGCAAGGTGAGTTAGAAGTATACAACGCCAAGAATTGTGTATTGGCGCTCCTTGCCGCATCCATACTTACAGAGGAAAAAGTCATTTTGCACAAGTGCCCAATGATAGCCGACGTCTACAGCATGATAAAAATACTGGATGACATCGGTGTTAAGGTAGAGTGGCAGAACGACAGCCTGTTAATTGATAGTCAACTACTTAATAGGTATGAGATTTCGCCTAACTACGCCAAAGAAGTAAGAAGTTCGATATTTCTCATGGGCTCAATTCTGGGACGGTTAAAAAAAGTTAATGCGGTATTCCCTGGTGGGTGCGATATAGGATTAAGACCCATTGACCTGCACCTTAAAGGGTTACGCGCACTTAACATATCCATTCAGGAGTATGGTGGTTATCTATACTGTGATGGTCAATCTGCTCACGGTGGCGCTGTCCACCTCGATTTCCCCAGCGTTGGCGCTACGGAGAATATCATACTGGCTTCGGTATTGCTAGATGGCATAACTGTCATAACTAACGTTGCCAAAGAGCCAGAAATAGTCGCACTACAAGATTTTCTTGTTGCCATGGGTGCTCACATATCTGGCGCAGGCACATCTACTATAGTTGTGGAAGGCGTCAAGAAACTACACGGAGTTGAGTTTACACCTATTCCTGATCGCATTATTGCCGGTACATATCTTATTGCGGGGGCATTCACAGGTGGTGACTTGCTGATTAAGAACTGTCGACCTCAAGACATGAAAGCCCTCATAAGCAAAATGGATGACTGCTGTGGCAGAATCACAGAATATCACGATTGCATACATATTAAATCTGTGCCACGCCCAACAAGTATCAAGGCTATAGAAACACAGCCTTTTCCCGGATTCCCCACTGATCTTCAGACGCAGATACTCGCATTGCAGACTATTTCTAATGGCGTTAGCATGATAGTAGAGAACATATTCGAAACCAGGTTCAAACATGTTGCAGAACTGACCAAACTGGGCGCAGATATAGTCGTAAGAGATAGAGTTGCCTTGGTTAGAGGAGTTAAGACTCTGCGCGGCGCTGAAGTGTTCGCACATGATTTGCGTGGTGGTGCCGCACTTGTGTTGGCAGGTCTACGTGCAGAAGGCCAGACAGTTATTAACAACATTAGGCATATTGATAGAGGATACTATAAACTGGACGAAGCACTCAATAGTGTCGGGGCTGATATTGTACGCGAAGTGGACTTATGATTATCACATGGAGTGGTAGTATATATGTTTGGTTTGTTAGTCAGCCGACGCACCATAGCGGATTGATTGCGTTTAACAGTTGATAACATGGTTGTTTAGGCAGGTTTTACACTGAGTATTAGTAGTAGTGCTTAATCATCTTAACTTGATTAGTGTCCATTTGATTCAAAACATCAGCAAATGTTGGTGTTTTTTTTATAATTCTTTTATTGACTTATTCAACTATTATAAGTATAATATACCTACTTGCAGGGTGGGAATATGAACAAACGCTTGATTGTAATTTTTTCCATACTAATTTTCGTAGTGCTGATAATCATATTGACCAGCGCAATTTTTACATTACAGAAGGCTGAGATTTATTACTACAACGAAGACGGCAGTAAGTCATTAACACCCGCTTACCTCACATCTGACGCAGTAGTCGGCGACTTCTTCGGCAAGAGCATTTTTTTCTTAAGCGAGCAAGATATGATAGACAGTATCAATGCGCAATTCGGTCAAGACTACGTAATACAGATTGTGAGAATATTTCCTAACAGTGTTCAAGTCCACATGGCTAAGCGCAATCCAGTCTTCTACATCATGAAGGATAGCATATCCTATCTGATAGATGTGTTCGGCTATGTAGTCAGCGATAGTGCAACATCAAGCCTCGGATATGTAGATATTACTAATCTTGCTGAGTATGTAGCCACCATTCAAGAGGGTGCTCAAGTTACTTGGGCTAGCGATACGTGGACGAGCAATTTTGCGCTAATTAGAGCAACTGTTAACCAGTTATGGCAACACAATTTCAACTATAATCAAGTTTATCTGTTGGTAGACGAGTTCAGTTTCGACGCTGACACAATGACGATACTAACCGATAACGGTGCGAGTATTGTTATTAAGGGCGTCAACAACAATTTAGCTCAAAAGATAGACAGTTCTATTGGGGTGTATTATTATCAACTATTAGACACGACTACTGGTATTACACAGATTATTGTTAATGATGACGGCAAAGTTATCACAAATACGCAGAATTAAGGAAGATTACATATGATATTAAGAAATGAGCATGTTGCAATACTGGATTTTGGCTCAAGTAAGATTACTTGTTTCGTTGGAGTCAAGACGGATGACGGATTCGTTATCAAAGCCACTGGTACGAGTAAATATGACGGTTACCTCAACGGCGAATGGTTAGAACCCTCTAAACTTAAGGATGCCGTATCTGTTGCAATTCAGCAGGCTAACCACACCCTAGGCAGTAAGATTAACTCCGTTTTTGTTGGTGTGCCTGGTGAGTTTACCACCGTTATATCAGGAGAGGCCAGCATTAATTTTCATTTTAAGAAGAAGGTCACTAGAGATGATTTGGCAGACATATTCAACAAAGCCAATATTTATGCCGATACCAAGGGATTGACTGCCATTAACCGTTCTTCTATTTACTACGTCATTAATAATGAACAGAAAGTTATAGATCCCGTAGGCTTAGTAGCCAAAAAAGTTATGGGACTGGTATCCTTTATTTTCGTAACAGATACATTCAAAAAACCCGTTGGCAAGATACTCTCTCAGTTAGGTATAACAGTTACAGAATATGTGTCTGGCTGTCTTGCAGAGGCATTATTCCTACTGCCCAAACAGACAAGAGACAAGTTCGCCCTTCTTATCGACGTAGGTTATATCTCGTCAAGCGTCATGCTAGTTGGCGGAGACGGATTAGTTTTCATGAAATCATTTTCCCTAGGCAGTGGGCACGTATGCGCAGATTTATCTCAGGTGTTGGATGTTGCTTTTCCCGTGGCAGAGCAACTGTTAAGCCGTGTTAATCTTAATCTCGAGGTCGGACCTAAAGACATATATACACTTAAGGACGGCGTAGAAGTCAATGCCCTGCAAACCAACCAAATAGTAATGGCACGAATAGAGGATATAGCACAGTTCATTGTCAAGTGTTTTGCAGAGTGTGACTTCGCAATACCGTCCAATACGCCAGTATACATTACCGGTGGCGGAATGACTTACATTAGAGGGGGAGTAGATTATCTAGCCAAGAGTCTTCATAAGCAGATTACTATCCCCAAGCCTACCAACGCATCATGTGATAAACATGAGCATATGTCTGCGTATGGTTTGATGGACTTGGCCGTTGCACACGCAGTGCCCAAGAAGAAGTTTTTTAGATTTTTTTAGTTTACTAATATTGGAGGAATGACTATGTTCGAACAAAACGAGAGTAACAGCATTGAGCGTAATCGCGTAGTTAGTATCAAAGTGTTTGGTATTGGCGGTGGCGGTAACAACGCAGTTAATAGGATGATACAAGCAGGCATTAAGAGTGCCGAGTTCTATGCTATAAATACTGATAAGCAAGCACTCTTCCTGTCTTTAATTGAAGACAAGAACAGGAAGATTCAAATAGGTAATACCTTGACAAGAGGTCTAGGCTGTGGCGCAGATCCCGAGGTGGGTAAACTGGCTGCCGAAGAGAGCAGGGAGGCCATTACAGCTGTACTTAAGGATACTGATTTACTGTTCATTACTGCTGGTATGGGTGGTGGCACTGGCACCGGAGCTGCACCTGTTATTGCGTCTATTGCCAAGGAAATGGGCATACTAACAGTAGCAGTTGTTACTAAACCATTCAGTTTCGAGGGTGCAACAAGGATGCGCAATGCCGAACTGGGTCTTGCCAACCTGCGTAAGTCCGTTGATACACTAGTTATCATACCTAACGATAAGTTGGTCAGCAGTTTTTCTAGAGATATAACTATGGTGGAGGCCTTCAACCGAGCAGATGACGTGTTAAGACAGGGTATAAGTGGTATATCCGACTTAATCGTATTCCCAGCCATGATTAATCTAGACTTTGCTGATGTTCGCACTGTTATGAAGAACCGTGGTCTTGCACATATGGGACTAGGTATCGGTAAGGGCAAGAATAAGACCATAGATGCAATTAAACAGGCAGTGTACAGCCCACTACTGGAAACAACAATACAAGGCTCTACCGGATTAATTGTCAACATCACCGGTGGCGAGGACCTATTGATGTATGAAGTGTATGAGGGCGTCAACTTGATTAAAGGAGTTGTCGATGAGTCGGCAACACTGATATTCGGTGCAGATATAAGAGAGAATATGACTGGTGAAGTACAGGTTACCATAATAGCAACCGGATTCGACGCCAAGAGTATTGTAAACAAGTCTAGGGGGAACAACTTCTTTACCGAACCCAACAGTATGACCCCAGAAGACATAAGGGAGCAGACTAAGGACTTGTATGGTAGCAGATTATCGCAAGTATATGAGAAGGCACCAATGACAGTGGCAACCAAAGAGCAAAAAGGCGACAAAAAACCTCAATCCGTTACCGAGTCAGTTATTAAAGTGAAGGAAGACAGTAATGTACCGGCATTCCTAAGGAGACTTAAGAAGTAATACTATGAAGAGAACATATTTATCACAACTATATAGTGACACACAGTCCTATGACGGCGTATCGGTTAGTGTATGTGGCTGGGCTAGAACTATTAGAGACATGAAAGCATTTGCCTTCATTGAACTTAACGATGGAACATCATTCAAGAGTGTTCAAGTAGTGTTCGAGAAGGACGTACTGTCTAACTTCGATGACGTAGTTAAACAGAACGTCGGTTGCGCCCTATCTATATACGGTAAGGTAGAATTGACACCTAAAATGCCTCAACCATTCGAGATTAAGGCAGAGAGTATAAGAGTCGAGGGTAAATCTACACCAGATTATCCCATGCAGAAGAAAAGGCACTCATTAGAGTTCTTACGAGAAGTGGCACACCTGCGCCCAAGAACCAACCTGTTCAATGCGACGATGAGGGTGCGTTCTCAAGCCGCATTTGCAATACACAAGTTTTTTAACGAGAGAAGATTCGT
Organism: Clostridia bacterium; assembly: GCA_028698585.1. Classification (GTDB taxonomy): domain Bacteria; phylum Bacillota; class Clostridia; order Christensenellales; family CAG-314; genus STF1-98. The sequence continues at coordinate 63,885 of JAQVWG010000007.1, forward strand.
CTACGTGCATACTCCTATAGTTACTTGTTCGGACTGCGAGGGTGCAGGCGAGATGTTCCAGATAACTACTCTCGACCTAGATAATATCCCCAAGACTAATGAAGGTAAGGTCGATTACAGTAAAGACTTCTTCGGTAAGTCAGCTGGTTTGACTGTGTCCGGTCAATTAGAGGTGGAGACATACTGTATGGCTTTTTCTAATGTCTATACGTTTGGACCTACGTTTCGTGCTGAGCATAGTAATACTGCAAGGCACGCAGCCGAGTTCTGGCAGATAGAACCGGAGATAGCATTCGCAGACTTAACAGACGATATGCAACTGGCTGAGGATATGATTAAGTACGTTATCGGGTATGTGCTTGACACCTGTTCACAAGAGATAGAGTTCTTCAACAGTTTTATTGATAAGACGCTCAAAGAGAGATTGGAGCAATTAGTAAACAGCAATTTCGTCCGTATAACGTACACCAAGGCTATTGAGTTGCTGACACCTTATGCATCACAGTTCGAGTTCCCAGTCAAGTGGGGACTGGAGTTGGCTACCGAGCACGAGAAGTTTTTGACAGAGAAGATATATAATGGGCCTGTATTCGTTACTGATTATCCTAAGGATATTAAGTCATTCTATATGCGCATAAATGATGACGGCGAGACTGTCAGTGCTATGGATATGTTAGTGCCGGGCGTTGGAGAGATGATAGGTGGCTCACAGAGAGAGGAACGACTAGATATGTTGCTTGAGAGGATGAAACAACTCAACCTCAAAGAAGAAGACTACTGGTGGTACCTAGACTTGAGAAAATATGGTACCAACAAGCACGCCGGATTCGGACTAGGTTTCGAGAGGTTAGTTATGTATCTCACCGGAGTTAATAATATCCGTGATGCAATACCTTTCCCACGGACAGTATATAATGCGCAATTCTAGTTTTTCGACTTTTGGTGGTCAAAACACTAGTAATCATTGAGATAATATAGTAATATATAATAAACATACATGGAGGGAATACCGATGGTATTTGAAAAAGTAAGAAGCATAGTTGCCAAAGTACTAGAGAAGTCACTGGATTGCATTAAAATGGATAGCGAATTCGTTAGAGACCTGGGTGCCGACTCAATAGGTGTCGTAGAGATGATTTTCGCAATCAATGACGAGTTTGGTATAGAGGTACCAGACGAGGTAGCAGACAAGATTATATCTGTAGGCGATGTTGTACGCTACATTGAGAGCGTCAAGAAATAACGCGGAACGTTACCCCTGTTCAACAGGGGTTTTTTCTTGTACAGATTTATGCTGACATACCAACAGATAGTGCAACAGTTAATTAGAGTATGTGGTAGCGCAATCACACACTGTCTGTTAAGAGAATATATAACACTTCCAATCAAGTGATAGGCAATAGACTGTCATATCTAGGTAAGTTGGCAAGACAGTATGAAGGAAAGGAAGAATAAGTAGCCATACCTATATATGCTGACATACCAACAGATAGTGCAACAGTTAATTAGAGTATGTGGTAGCGCAATCACACACTGTCTGTTAAGAGAATATAT
>JAQVWG010000008.1:0-33576 GCA_028698585.1 Clostridia bacterium
TAAGGAGTAGCACATGATTAAAAAAGACAAATTATTCGATATTCTGCCAGATGTTGATGCAGTAGTTATAACATCACAGAATAACAGACTGTATTTTACCGAGTTCAATGGCACGTTCGGCGTACTGGTACTTACTAGGGATGACGCTAGTTATATCACCGACTTTAGATATTTTGAGATGGCAAGAGAAGCCATGCAGAACAGCGGTATAGATGTTCTGCTGTGCGAGAATGGAGCCAAGGCATACGAAATTGCATCTGACCTGCTGCACAATATTAATGCTAAGAAAGTCGGTTATGAGGACACAGAGACGACCGTATCGGCAGCCAAGATACTGTTCGATCGTTTACCTGACTTCGAGTTTACGCCTGCAGGTAAGGCAATCCTGACCGTTAGACAGGTTAAGGATGACAGAGAGTTAGATTTAATTGCCAAAGCACAGCAGATAACCGATAAGGCTTTTTCCAAAATCCTTACCATTATCAAAGGCGATATGACTGAGTATGATGTATCTGTGGAGTTGGAGTATCAATTGAGAAAGAACGGCGCAGAGGGACTGGCATTCGAGACGATTATCGCCTCAGGTAGTAATTCTAGCAAGCCACACGCACACCCAACCAGCAAGAAGATTAAGAACGGCGACGCTATCACTATGGATTTTGGCGCTAGATATAAGGGCTATTGTGCAGATATGACAAGAACGGTATTCTATGGCAAGCCGAATGATGAGATGAAGAACATCTACAACACTGTACTCAAGGCACAGCTGAACACTATCACTAATATGCGCTGTGGTATGATAGGTAAAGAGGTAGATGCACTTGCAAGACAAGTTATCGTGTCTGCAGGTTATACTAAACACTTTAACCACGGTCTAGGGCACAGCGTCGGCATTGACATTCACGAGAGTCCCAGTTGTAACCCTGTCAGTGAGGAGGTACTAATGGAGAATATGCTGATGACGGTTGAACCGGGTATATACGTACCGGATTTTGGCGGTGTCAGAATCGAAGATTTAGTAATTGTTAAGCAAGATAAGATTATTGATTTGACAACTTCGTCTAAAGAGATTATAGTATTATAGTAAACAATAACGGAGGAACACATAAATGATTTTCGCAGGAGATTTTAGGAAAGGTACGACATTCGTCATGGATGATAAGCTATACATTGTAGTAGAGTTTCAGCATGTTAAACCTGGTAAGGGCGCAGCATTCGTTCATACCAAGATTAAGAACATAGTTACTGGTTCTGTACTAGAGCGTAATTTCAACCCTTCGGAGAAGTATGAGAAAGCACGCATAGAGACCAAGGAAATGACATATTCTTACAGCGCAGACGGCCTAGTCTATTTCATGGACAATGAGACATACGAATTGATACCACTAAATGAGGATAAAGTTGGAGATACGCTTAAGTACATCACCGAGAATATGCCGGCAACCATCAAGTTCTACAAGGGAGACGCCTTCTCCGTTGAGCCACCTAACTTCGTAGAATTACTCATCACTAAGTGCGACCCGGGTGCTGTGGGTAATACTGCCACTAACGTTACCAAGCCTGCAACACTAGAGACAGGGTACGAGCTATATGTACCTATGTTCGTCAACGAGGGCGATACTATAAGAATCGATACACGCACCGGCGAATACATGGAGCGTATTAAGAAGTAATATATCGTTAATCAATATATAACATTAACGATAGTGTGCTGACTGACAGCACTCGAGTGATTGTCGATACTGCGTTGTTGCGCAATAATGCAGTTGCTGTACAACTAAGATTATGTCACACATCGTTAAGATTAGATTATTAGATAGCTGATATCGAGTCATTATTAGATTAAGCCTTACACCGTACGTATGTGCAAGGCTCTTTTTATTGCACAATAGTTATATTGTCAGTCAGATTATGTAGTCTTATGCAAGATGCCTGTTGTTACCACGAGTCAAGTGCTGAGTTGATACGAACTCGACTATTAATTTATTACTGCCGTAGCTAAGGTGCGCTGCTAGATTGTTTAATATATAACTTCGCACTGAACGGTATAATAGAGCACAGCTGAATTGATTCGCGATTGAATAGAATGAAACGGTATCTGCTCGCGGCGTTAGTGGCTTTATTACCACCCCTATCTATACGTGATTACGATTGTGTGCTATAATTGCTCTTAACTTACACTTAGTTTCTTAGTGCACATTTAATACCTAATTGATATACATTCTATTGAATCTGTCGCACGAGCAGGATTCCTTCTAATTTACCGCAACTTAATTAACTACATACACTTATGTTGCCGAGTAATTGCCAACGGTAACTACCTTTAATCTGTTGTGCTATTATAGTTCACATTTAATCTCTAACTGTTATACATTACCATTGCTACTGAACGTGTTGCACGAGCTGTATTCTATCTATAGCGTAAGTTACATAATGAACAACTTACATCTTATGCCGAGCAATATCGTGCGACGATTATCTAGAAACTCCACTAATCAGTAGAATACTATTCAGCTCTAGCTGATTCAACTGGGTTATTAGTAACTGTTCTACTTTGTCCGAATCACAATATACATATAATATGAAATTGGACAAGGTACTACCACCAGTGTGGGCGAACATTGTGGATAATGACCATGTCAATGAATTGCGATTGAGAGTTGGACAACCTATTAGAGCCTTATGTGGCAACCAATGGTGCTATTTATCTACAAGTGGTTTGTCCAGTAGTATGACTAGCGCGATTGTAGTTGATGAACATCAGTTGCATGACATTCTATACCTAGCCTGCCAGAAGTCAGTCTACGCATATAACGAACAGATAGTTAATGGTTACTTAACTATTGAACAGGGTGTACGCATAGGTGTGTGTGGGATGTTGGTTCACTGTAAAGGCGTAGTAACTGCAATTAAGGACGTGTGCAGTCTAGTAGTAAGGATACCATATGAAGTTAAACACGCCTGCGATAAGATAATGCGACTGATTGCTCCACCTTATAACACACTGATAATTTCTCCACCGTTAGCAGGTAAAACTACGTTGGTCAGAGATATAGCTAGGTGGCTGGGGGAACATAGTTATAACTGTTTAATAGTAGATGAACGGTGTGAGATAGCCTCGGTAACTAACGGTGTTTCGCAGTACTTATTGCCCAACTGTGACGTGCTGAGTGGATTCGACAAGAGTTACGCATTCGATATAGGCATTCGCTCACTAGCGCCTGATTGCATAGTATGTGATGAATTACAGGCGCACGAATTACCTAGAGTTAAGCAGTGTATAGGTTGTGGCGTCACGCTCTACGCTACAATGCACGCTGGGTGTGTTGAAACCGCCTTAAGTAGAGTGGCTAATTATTATTGCTTTGATAGACTGGTGTTGTTAGATAGAACACATCATCTCGGTGAGATTGTCGCAGTGTTTGATGGTCAGGGTAAACTGTTGTCTACTTATAATGACCACTGATGTTAATTAGCAGGTTGTCAGACAAGTGAAAATTATTAACTGATTATCCTAATATGTACTCATACACAGATAGGCTGTTAACGGATTCTTTACTTACATTTATACTGACATTTCTATTGTGTATATCAAGGTATGTATACGTAGGTATGTTAGAGTGTTAATAGTATAGTTAAGCAGTCATAAGAAGTGTTGATAAGGGAGGGTTAATGACATCAATAGCGTGTATCATAGTAATGGGTAGTTGTGTTCTACTGGGATTCATGTATGCGAGCAAGTACGTTGACGCCGAAAAGTTTTTCTACTCATTCAGTATGTTTTGTCAACAATTCAGCGCTAATCTCGGCTACCAGCAACATACTATCGATCAGATACTTAGTCAAGGCAACTACAGTAAACATTTCGTTGATTGTGCATTGATTAGTATGTCGTCTAATCAATCAACTGAACGGCTGCACACCATTCGATTCCTAAACGACACTGATAAAGGATACATACAAGATTTTTTTGCATCGATTGGTCGGAGTGACGCTCAGACACAGGCAGTTCAACTGCAGTTTTTTTCGACTTATGCGAGTCAAAGACTCATTGAATGTCAACAGGAGAGTAAAAACAAGGGGAAAATGTCGCAAAAACTAGGCATAATCGTAGGGCTACTGCTGTGCATACTGATAATCTAACGAGCACAAGGTCATTATGTATATATCGCATATAGTAACCTTAGTGTAATCATAACGGGAAAGGTAATTAGGATATGGACATAAGCATTATTTACAAAATAGCAGCGATAGGATTACTGACAGCAGTCATATCTATGTTGTTAAAAAAAGTTGGAAAGGAGGAGATTGCTACACTTGTTACTATTGCAGGACTTATCCTCAGTTTAATTATTGTGCTTGATATGGTTTTCCACCTATTCTCATCTATTCAGTCACTATTCGATTTTTGAGATGAACATTATCGGCATAATTGTTTTTTCCATTATATCAGTTGTTGCAGTGATTACACTTCGCGAGCATAACAGAGATATATCAACTCTACTCGGGATAGGCTGTGGTACTATCATTCTGTTATCTATTCTAGACGAGTTGTTCGACGTTGTATATACATTCTATAATCTTGCAGAAAAAACAGGGATAGACAATCAAATACTTACTGTGTTCGTCAAGATAGTCGGTGTTGGTTATCTCACAGAGTTTGCCAGCGACATCTGTATTGACGCTGATTGTAAATCTATTGGACAGAAAATATCGTTCGCAGGAAAGGTGTTCATATTATTACTCTCGCTTCCATTACTCACCAACTTGATAGAGTTGATTGTCGAATTACTGCCATGATAAACACTGTCTTGCTACGTACTCCAACTGTTAGGCACTCACATTCGCCTGCGCTTAAAGTGTCGGTCTGTATACTGTTACTGTTAATTAGTCTGATAATTACGTACATCAAGCCAGCTCAGTCTTATGCCCAACATGACCAGCAGACAACTGAGCAGTATCAGCAACAACTTGATGACCAGATTGACGAACAGGTTGATAAGCTGGATTTATCCTTACTGGATGCGTTCTATAGGAGCGTAGGTGATGAGGACAGCATTTACGGTGGGGGAATAGTTGATATGCTCAAGTCTATACTTGACGGTAGCCTAGTCGTTGATGAGGGTACATTTCTAACGTACATAGGCAATAACCTATTGAGTAGTATGCTGGGCACCATTTCTTCGCTGTCCATAGTTATTGTAGTAGCAGTATTGATTGGAGTGGTAGCAAATAAGGATTATGCCGATAACAAGAGTCGAGGCGAAATAATATATCTGGCATGCTACTGCTTGATAATATCTGTCGTATTAGTCAGTGTTATTAACCTTGCAGATATTACTCGCAATACAATATATAGTATCAAAACACTTATTAACGTGCTTATGCCAATACTGCTCACACTTATGTCTGCAATAGGCGCAAGTAGCAGTGTTACAGCGTACCAACCGTCAGTTGCTCTATTAAGCAGTGGGATTATAGAACTGTTCTGCATTGTTATACTGCCACTGTGTCTGCTTGCTATTGTGTTCTCCGTCGTATCTAACATTAGCGAGAATATTAGGTTAGACAAAATATCTTCATTTATACATAAACTATCTACTACTATGATAGGCATAGTATTCTCAATCTTTACATCATTCCTTACTATTAAGGGTATAACAGCATCTGCGACAGATAATATCTCCATACGAGCAGTTAAGTATGCTACAAGGAACTATATCCCAGTAGTCGGCGGGTATCTGGCAGAGGGATTCGACTTTATCATAGCCAGCAGTGTACTAATTAAGAACGCGTTTGGAATAATAGGGTTGATTATACTACTGACTATAGTTGTTAAACCGGTACTTAAAGTGCTGTTGTATTCGCTGGCACTTAGTCTTGTTGCCGGATTCATTGAGCCTGTGACTGATAAACGAGTTGTTGCATTCTTGTCCAGTACGTCCAAGAACTTAACCATTCTATATGTCTCGGTGCTTGCCATTACGTTCATGCTGTTCATCATTATTCTACTGGTGATGTGCACAGCCAACTCATTATAGTATGAAGGAGTTGTGAATATGCAATCTATATCACAGTGGGTAATCTCAATAGTGGGCGTGTCGATTCTCAGTCTAATCGTTGATGTCATTATGCCCGAGGGCAAGATGAGGAAGTATATCAAAGGTGTTATGGCAATAGTTATAGCCTATATCATAATGTCTCCCTTGGTATTGCTGTGGAGTGGTGACAAGGCTACAGATAGCATTGACTCGCTGTTTAGCAAGTACAATGATAACTCAACCAGTCAAGTGGTAGTTGACCAATCATTTACTGACTCTATCGTTAATAATAGAATCGATGCAATTACCGATAACTTAGAACAAGTTCTTAATGATAACGGATATACGGGTATCATCATTCAAGTTGAGTACACTGTCTATAGCAATTACCCTATAGTTGATACAGTGTTATTAGACTTGCGCAATATGGTTATAACCAGCAATACACCCGACAGTAGTATAAATGAATCAATAATATCACTGGCAGTAATAACGATGGGGCTATCCAGTAGCCAAGTGGTCATACTGGAATGATTACAGATTTATCTTGAGCTACTAGACAACGCTGAACACTATTCTGTGTCGCCCGAGTTAATAGTATACCCCGTGAAGTGGCTAACGGATAAATAGACCATGCAACACACATTCACACAGTGCAGGAGGTGATAACATAGCGGTTACTCGTAATACAGAGCGTGTGTCTATCAGTACGCAAGTTATGGATTGTGCACTCATACATTTGACTATTAATCACATTTAACAATATAGCATAACGCAAGCAGTCGTTGTGCTAAAACTGACAGATACATACCGACAGGACACAATGAGCATAGTGATGCTAACACGTAAAGTGTAGATTACATATTTATAGTTTAATGCAACAGTAATAGGACTCCTCATACAGTTGACTATTAAACACATTTAATAATATAACAGAACGCAAGCAGTCGTTGTGCTAAAACTGACAGATACATACCAACAGGACACATGAGCATAGTGAGGTTAACCTGCTAATAAGAGTATGTCTATCGGTGCGCAAGATATGGATTGGTTCACCTCACTTAGACCGATAATTGCATACACAGTAGATTATTCTAGTTGTATTGAATACTATTGGCTGTTAACCTAGTCGATGTACATAAACGTAATCGTTCTGCACAGCCCACGCGACCACTTGATTACTGAGTGCAATAGAACATTATTAGATAAGAACTAGGTATCACTGACACTACAATCGAATACAATTTAGTAATGCTTGTTCGACCTTATCACGCTTCGCCCAACACTGTGAATCAATGCAACTATTATAACTAGCAAGGAGGTAAGTTTAGTAGATGTCCAAGATATCTAACTTTTTTGACAATATAAGGAACAAGAAAAACATCGAAATTATTATCGCTATTATACTGGGCGTGATTGTCCTTGTTGTGTTCCTTGCAGACTTTGACTTTTTCAAGGGCGCTAGTGGCGAGACTGATGACCTGAGCAGTTATGATAGCGCACTTAGGCAACAGATTGTTAAAACGCTCTCCAAAATAGATGGTGTAGGCAAGGTAGAAATTGCCATTACATACGAGAGCGGCGCTCGCACTGTCTATGCTAAAGAAACAACGCACAAGACCTCTGCAGATGGAACACTCACGACCAACGAGGAGATAGTAATGGTGGGTGGCGAGGCGCTAATTGAGTGTCAGCTACAGCCCCAAATTAAGGGCATAGTACTCGTAATCGAAGGTGGCGACAGTTGGCTGGTTAAACTCAAAGTTATCAATGCACTTAAAGTACTCCTAGGAGTAGAGGAGCACCAAATCCAAATTGACAGTTATCGCTAGTACTAATATATAGTGCTACATTAAGTTAATTACAGGTATAGACACATTACTATAGTTTACAGTCATTACATTAAGCTCGAAAAAAAGTGTCTGTAGTTATAATAAAAGCCGATGCTGTGCAATATATATAGATTAAGGCAAAATATAGGAGGTTGACAATCATGTCAAAGAAAAAGAAAATTATCCTGCTCGTATCCATGATAGCAGTATTGGTGGTGGCAGTTTACATCAATATTAAAGTGTTAAGTAATAAGACACTTGATGAGGATCCCACTGCAGCTGCTAGTGCTAACTTCTTCAGTACCTATCGAACTAATAGGCAGGCAACTCGCAGTTACGAGATTGAGCAACTGGACGAGATTATCAATATCGAGGGAGATGAGTACAGCGACGCACGAGCAGACGCCATGGACCAGAAATTGCGTTTAGTCCAAGTAACAGAGTTGGAAATGATACTCGAAACGCTATTGATAGCACAGGGGTTCGAGGATGCAGTTGTGAGCATTGGCACCACGAGTGACAACATCAATATCATTGTTACTGCCGATGAACTGACTAGAGAGCAGACTGCGATTATTTACAACATTATTACCAGCGAAACATCAACCACAACAGACTACATACGCATACTGGCTATATAGTTAAGTCAACTGTTGGTATTGAGTACAGCACGCAATACTTATGCAGAAATAATTGTAATTTAATAATTAATGTGCTATACTACTTTCATAATTAACGAGGAGTTAGATTATGAAAGTAGTTTCTATTAAGGACTCAACAGGAAAAGTCAGTTATAGTAGTGAGATAGTCAAAGGAGTTGTCGAGTGCGCTATATGCGAGATTGATGGTATATGCCCGTTTGACTACAATGACAAGAAGGAGCAGAAGCTCAATCACAACAACATTCGCATAGATTATATTGATGATTTCCTATATATCGACGTATTCGTTAAACTCGCATTTAATGTCAATGTAGGTGAGGTTGCCAGTCGCATACAGAAGACTATCAAGAATGCCCTAGAAACGATGACGGAGTTTAGAGTAAAGGACATAAATGTCCACGTCATAGACGTCGACTTCTTGGAACAGAATAATTAACCATATACCGTAGTAATCGGCAACAGAGGGATAAATGAGAAGACAAGCAAGAGAGATTGCATTTGCACTTGTGTTTGAATATATGTTCACACAGATTAAGAACACAGAGTTGGATACTGAGATATTCGGCACTGTGGAGTTGACAGATGAGGACTTGATATTCATCAAAACGCTCTATGACGGAGTAATTGACAACTACGATTACTATAAATCCAAGGTTGCCCAGTATTCTCGCGGATTCAAGTTGGAGCGTATTTTCAAGATAGATTTAGCCATAATTATGCTAGCCATGTATGAGTTATCCGTGTATGGCACCACTGTACCTATATGCGTTAACGAGGCAGTCAGCATGGCTAAGAAGTTTTCCACCCCGAAAAGCGTATCATACGTTAACGGCATACTGGCCGAGTATATACGCGAGGAATGCATCAACACATCAGACCAATAGTCGCCAATAATGATTATTTCCGTTTCTCAGTTCAATAATTTTGTGAAAGGCGTACTCGATAGCGAGAGTATGCTTTATAACGTTAGCGTTAAGGGAGAGGTTGTCAACCTCAAGGATAGTTATGATTGCTACTATTTTTCATTAAGTGACGGCTCTGCACTTCTCGATTGTTTTATTTATAAGACTTCTATTAAGATACCTCTAACTAACGGTATTGAGGTGATTGCCAGTGGCAATCCCAACTTCTACGTAGCAGGTGGCAGGTTCACCTACGTGGTGCGCAAGATAGAGTTAGTTAATGCTATTGGCACACAACAGCTTAAACTACTTGCGCTAAAGGAGAGGCTAGAAAAAGAAGGCTGTTTTGACCTAGCCAACAAGAAGCCCGTTCCCAACAACTGCACCAGAATAGGCGTTATAAGCAGTGTAAAGGGCGCCGTCATCACCGACATTGAGCAGGTGGTTAAGAGGCGTAACCCTAATGTTGATATTTATCTATATCCTGCCAAAGTGCAGGGTGAAGGCAGTTGGCGAGAGGTAGTTAATGGGCTCGAGTTTTTTTCTAACTATGACGTAGATGTGGTTATTGTCGCTAGGGGCGGTGGCAGTGACGAAGATTTATCCTGCTTTAATACCGAGCAAGTTGTTAGGGCAGTCAATCGTTGCACTAAACCAACAGTGTCTGCCATAGGGCATGGAATCAATTATACGCTGTGTGATTATGCCTGCGACCTAAGAGTGGCAACGCCCTCTCAGAGCGCTGAGGTCGTTACTATCGACGTCAGGGAGCAGAAAAAGACAGTTGTTCAACTGTTGCGCAGAATGTACGCTCTGTCCAGCGCCAGAATAGTTAATACTAAACAAGAGATTATGCTACGACTCTATGCTATGTACAACAGCTGTTGCACATCTCAATCACGCGTAACGATTAAGTATAACAACCTTACTGCACGACTAGATAATTGCAGTATACTTAAACAGTATCATAAAGGATTAGGCTATATATCCAGTAATGGCAACAAGATAACAACTGTCAATCAATTATCGGCAGGTAACACATTAGATATAGATTTGATTGACGGCAGAGTATCGACAACCGTCAACCTAATAACCAAGAGGTAATATATGAACTTAGAGCAACTGCTAGCAGAACTTACTAACCTTGTTGAACGAATGGAAGATGAAGACTTGCCAATAGACAAGAGTACGGAGTTATTCCAAAAAGGACTTGACATCTCTGCCAAATGTTTCGAACTACTCTCTGCAAGTAACGGTAAACTAATGATATTAAAGGAAAGAATGGATAAATATGAGGACAAAGACTGACATCGATATACTACTCGACAGCTATTTGCCGAGAGTGAACAGCCGTGTCAATGACGCAATGAGATACAGTCTATTGGGTGGTGGCAAACGAATTAGGTTCAATATGGTCTGCAATCTTGCCGACCACTTCAACGCCTATGATAGTAACACGGAGGCGATGGCTGTTGCTGTAGAGATGATTCACACATACTCTCTAATACATGATGACTTACCTTGTATGGATGATGATGATTATCGCAGAGGCAAGCCCAGTTGTCACAGAGCGTTTGATTTCCCTACGGCAGTACTGGCAGGCGACGGGCTACTCAATCAAGCAATGCGTGTGCTGGTTAGTCAACCTATGAGTGATTCATATGCTAATGCAGTCAAATACATATTAGATTGTTCGGGCGCTCAAGGAATGGTTCTCGGGCAAGAATATGACCTTGAAGGTACAAGAGATTTTGAGAGTGTTACCTTGCTCAAGACCTGTAGAATGTTCTGCGCTTCTACTGTCTCTGTCGCAATTTATCTCAACTTAGATACTACAACTCGTCAACTGTTAGAGCAGTATGCAATTAACTACGGATATGCCTTTCAACTGTATGATGACGTTGTGGATAATAGGGCAAACGAATCTATCGTTAAGGCTCAAATAAACGCCTATATAGATAACGCCAAAGATTGCTTATCTCAACTGGGTATACATAAGGGTTATTATTATGACCTGTTCAATCTGCTCGATGGCACTAACCACACCAACAGCACAATTAGTGGCACATGAACATATATAGTTATATATTATAACTAATAATGCACTGATTATACAGAGTGTACAACTCATATAGATAACGCCAAAGATTGCTTATCTCAACTGGGTATACATAAGGGTTATTATTATGACCTGTTCAATCTGTTAGATGGCACTAACCACACCAACAGCACAATTAGTGGCACGTGAACAGATATAGTTATATAATATAACTAATAATACACTGATTATACAGAGTGTACGACTCATATTGCTTCTAGTCCGCAATACTCAACATCATTCCATAACTAATCAGCACAGCGTATGTTGGCTAATAGAACACAATATGTACACATTTTATTGGTAGATATGTACCGATAACGCAGATATGTTAAAAATACCGTTAAACATATTTGACAATTCTATAATTATATGATATAGTAAACACGATTAGGTGGTGCAGTATTCTAGTCAGATGCTGGTGTATTGAAGACGGGGTTAAACTATCGTCAAAGGGCACATCTATGAAGTTCCTGGTGCTGGCCTTCGTTGCCCAAACAAGGGCTGGTGCTGGGAGTTAAGGTTGCTGGGCAAGTTGTAATGGCATACGACCGCCGTCCCATCATCCGCGGAGACTCAATAGGGTAGTGTACACAAGTTACATTACTCTCTGAGATATGAACCTGCTATGCGGCCATAAAGCTGTGTACAGAGTAGCCTGTTTTGAGTGAAGTACTCGGGATTGAAGAACAAGTTCTCTTGTTGGCCAACAACGTGAACTATGATTGCTTCATGAAATATGCTTTGCAAAAGAAACTAAATGCATCAGTGTCTGTTAAGGAAATCTTCTAGACTGCTTGTAACAAGATAGTGCGGAGATTATAGTACGGACTAAGTGGCGATTCAGTTGTGACATTGGCAACAATGCACTGTCCCTCTTAAAAGGAAACTGCTCATTCGGTGACGATGAGTGAGAGATAGGGAAAACCTACTGAACCTATGCCGTAAGGTTTATCCGAATTATTACCACCTTATTTTTATACTTTTTTTTTGGAGTAAACCAATGAATGACAAAAGTGATTCTTCCAAGGAAGAGTTATCTCAAAAAAACTTAAAGACCAAAGATAAAGACAAACCAATCAATAACAAATATAAGCGCTGGGTCGTAACGGTGCTCGTGCTGGCGCTTATGTTGTCCACCTGTTTTTCGGTCGTTACTGAATTAGTGTATAGTTTCCTCAGTACCAACGAGACATTAGAGTTGATTGTGGCCATTATGCTGGTGCTGATTATACTGGTTATAGCAATTATTGCAGATGTGATAGGTGTAGCAGCCACCTCGTGTGATGTCCAGCCATTCTTGGCAATGGCGTCACGCAAGGTTAAGGGTGCCAAAAGAGCGGTTTTTCTCTGCAAGAACTCGGACAAGGTATCCTCAATATTTGCCGACATCATAGGGGACGTGTGCAGTATAGTGTCGGGTGCGTCAGGCGCAACCATAGCATTCATACTAATCAGCGACACCACTACTGGGTTTGCCCGCATATTGATAAGTGCGTTAGTGTCTGCCATTATTGCAGCAATCACAATAGGTGGTAAAGCATTGTGTAAGAAACTGGCAATCCACAACGCAGAGAGAATAGTATATACCCTTGCTAAACTACTCTCGGTGTTTGATAATAAGTAATCAGACCATTATTGGTTCTGCCAAGGAGACTGGTCATATCTACCCATACATAATACGGTTTAGTACATTGCGTACATAACCTGAGTATAGGGGTTACCTTAACTACTAGAACGATATCAATAGAGCATATAGTAGTTAATGCATGTATTATGCTAATGTTAACTTGTGTAGATTGGCATGCATACTATAATGAGGCACACTATCATGACGGATGCGCGTTACACGTACAAGTTAAGCATAGGCTAACACATATGTGACAACCGCCATAGAGTAAGCATACTAGACAATTAACCGAGTTGTCAGGGTTATCGCATGGTAACTGTCACAGAGTCAGCGCCTTGCGAATAATTGCAGTCTTAATTAGGTAACAAGCATGCCAACTGTCGTAACAATATAAGAGTGCGTAATAATCTTACTAGACTCACCATTGTTCACACAAGTTAATGCCGGTCAACTGACTCGCCAGCGTATGAACAGACAGAATAATGTACAACTCATCACACAGATTATTAGTTAATTACTCATTCAATCACAGGAATATTATGTTAGAAAAAGTCAACAACATCACCGACCTCAAGAGATTATCAGTTCAAGAATTACCAGCTTTATGTCAGGACATAAGGGATTATATGATACCCATTGTAATGAATAATGGTGGACATCTAGCGAGCAACTTAGGCGTAGTGGAGTTGACAGTTGCGCTACTGTATGTATTCGATGAGCAAGACAAGATTGTTTTTGACGTAGGACACCAAAGTTACATATACAAGATATTGACAGGGCGCAAAGATGTTTTCAAGAGTCTGCGCACTATGGGGGGAATCAGCGGGTTCTGCGACCGAGGTGAGAGTAATTGTGACTACTTCGGGACGGGACACGCCAGTACTGCCATATCTGCTTGTATGGGTATGGCTAAGGCGCGCGATATCCAAGGACTCAACTACAACTGCGTTGCTGTGGTCGGAGACGGCGCATTGACAGGTGGAATGTCTTTTGAGGCACTCAACAACATCAATGGCGAAAAGATGTTGATAATTGTCAACGACAACAACATGTCCATCAATAAGAGCATAGGCAACATAACTGGCGGAATGTCGCAGTTTAGAATAGGTAAATACAGTCGCAACAAGGAGAAAACTAAGCAGTTTTTACTCAAAATCCCCGTAATTGGTAAACCTCTCGTTGACGTATGCAGGTTTTTTAAGCGCATACTTAAGTTTGGTATAATCAATAATAATCTATATTTTAACAGTTTTAATATCAAGTATACAGCACTTAAGCATGGTAACGATGTGCTAAAGCTGGTCAAGTATCTAGACAAAATCAAGAACAACGTAGACTGCACGACGGTTTTTCACATTAAGACGACTAAAGGCTATGGGTATCTGCCTGCGCAGACAGAGCCACAGTTCTACCACGGCATAGCACCACATGAGGACACTGCTACGCATATATCAATGTCTAGAGTGGTAGGCCAAACGCTGACAAAATTAGCAGATAGCGATAATCGGATAGTGGCGTTGACTGCTGCTATGACGGACGGCACTGGACTAGATTGCTTTTCTAGGGCACACCCTAACAAGTTTTTTGACGTGGGGATTGCCGAGCAACATGCTGTTACATTCGCTGCCGGACTAGCCACACAAGGTCTTAAGCCCTTCGTCTGTATATACTCTACTTTTTTGCAGAGAGCATTCGACCAGATACTACATGACGTCTGTTTACAGAACTTGCCTGTTACATTCTGTATTGATAGAGCAGGTGTAGTGGGGGAGGACGGCAAGACTCATCAGGGTGTATTCGACCTATCTTATCTGTCGCTAATGCCCAATATGACCATACTAGCCCCAGCCGATAGCACACAGCTGGCCCAGATGATAGAGTGGTCAGCAGGTCGTGATATGGGACCTATCGCTATGCGCTATAGTAAGGACATAATAGCAGAGTACGGACTAGATTTTGCATCATGTCAATGGAACCGCGTTATAGACAATAACAGTTATACTACCATACTGGCAGTGGGCAACAGAATGCTAGATACTGCTGTGGCTGTTGCTAACAGACTCAGTGGTCAAGGTATTAAGGTCAATGTTATTAATGCATGCGTAATTAAGCCGTTCAACCATAGTCAACTAGCCTTATTGAATAGCTCTAGAGTAATTACTCTAGAGGAGAATGTACTGGTCGGTGGTTTTGGGAGTATGGTATCCAACTACTATACTAACAGCAACACCAAAGTTCTTAATCTATGCGTCCCAGATATAATTCTGCCTCACGCAACTGTTAGTCAACAACTTAAGGTGTGTCACCTCGATTGTCAGTCTGTGTTCAACGAGATATTAGACTTTATAATCAAGAATTAACTAGTAACGTGAATAATCTGTCCAGCCCATTACACACGCCTTGTTCTAATTTAACTCTAATTTATATATACTTATGCTTTTCACTGTGCGATAACTACTCCACTCCCATATAATTGCGAGGCTGACTATATTACGCCTATTCTCGTACCTGCCCAGCGTTTACTGCAAGATAGCAGTCTCTAATAGCAGGTAATCATTAAGTATATAAAAGAACAAGCATATCAACACACATACAACACTATATTACTTAATCACACCACGCACAACCATCATTAGTAACTGCAATTATGCCAACTTGATTGCTAGTCTGTGCACAATGTGATAATGGTCCTCACAACTAGGTAGTTACTGGCAATTCGAAGAATCAATTCACGTCACGTACTTACAGCACAAAATTGCTCGGTCGCACTACCGTTGTTAAGGACTTTTTGACTTATTATAACAGCCATGTTCAAGATTAAAGGATAAAATAATTTTATTTTTTTATGATACTATGTATTGCATAAATATAAGTAACGCTGTATAATATTTACAGGTGTTATATGAAACTAGGATTAGCTTTTTCTAAGAAACATAAACTGAATGATATGCAACCTTATCTCGATTGTCTGAATCGAGTGGGAGTCGATTATTGTCTTGAGAGTCAGAGCCAAGATTTTGACATGTTAATGTCATTTGGTGGTGACGGCACTACCCTGTTCTATGGCAAGATATATGCAGGCATTGTCCCACTCGTACCAGTTAATATGGGTAAAGTCGGCTTCATTTCGCAGATTGACAGAGATATTAAGAGTTTCGAATCAAGTGTCAAGTTATTAAAAAAAGGTAAGTACACACTCTCACAACGTAGTCTGTTATCTATCAGTGTAAATGACAGCCAGCAATTCACTGCTCTCAATGAATTACTCATATGTAATAGCAACAGGGGTAACACCATTGCATTAACTGTCAATATTAACGGTGATAGACTTGACAAGTTAACAGGTGATGGCGCACTCATTGCAACACCAACTGGCTCCACGGGATACTGTTCATCTCTAGGCGGTCCTACGCTCATGCCCGATACAGAATGTTTGGTCTATATGGCTGTTGCCAGTTTAACACATAGTTCGCCTTTAGTTCTTAACAACACTAATGTTATTACGGTTGAATGTACCAGTGCCAACACCTGCATGTACGTTGACGGCATATTGCAGGAATTATCCTGTCCTTGCACGGTTAATGTTCGGTTGAGCGACAAGCGACTTTCCATCGTTCAATTAAAAGATAACTATTTTTATAAACTTAACAGAGTAGGCAAGATAGGGGGAGATATTGTATGATTAGGTCTAGCAGACAGAGTAGAATACTTGAGTTAATTGCTCAAGACGATATAGAGACTCAGGAGGAGTTGGCTAGACTTCTTATTGCCTCTGGTTATAATGTCACGCAGGCAACAGTATCTAGAGATATCAAGGAATTGGGGCTGGTCAAAGTGTTGGCAGACAGCGGTGTATATCGCTATGCTAGTATCAAGGATGTTGATGTTAAGGTATCAAGTAAACTTATTAATGTTTTTCGCGAGACTGTGATAGGCGTGTTCTGTATCAATAATGATGTTGTTGTTAAGGTAGTAGAGGGTAGTACGCAGATTGTATCCTCTATCATAGGTCAACTGTCAATACAACAGATAGTAGGTAAGGTAGAGGGCGCTGATACAGTGCTGATTATCACGCATAGAGAACAGGACGCTAAACAAGTACAAGATAAGTTAGACAGTCTGCTTAAGTGATATAACCTATGATTATAAGAATACATCAGCAATACTGATTATAGAGAATACTATTAAACACATAATATGATTAAGAGTTTATACATCGAGAATATTGCGTTGATAGATCAACTATCAATAGAGTTTGGTAAAGGGCTTAACTGTCTATCTGGCGAGACCGGTGCAGGTAAGTCAATTATTATTGATGCACTTCAGTTCGTACTGGGCGAGAGAGCCGATAAGTCGTTGATTAAACACGGACAAGAGTCGGCGTCAGTTGAGATTGTGTTCGAGGTGGACGACCACAGTAGAGTGCTCGAAGTGTTAGACGAGTACGGATATACACCAGATACCACTATAATTATTACACGCAGGTTGGCTATCGAGGGTAAGAATGAATGTCGACTCAATGGGCGTAACATTGCACCATCCACTCTTAAGGAGATTACTATCCATTTGGTGGATGTTTTCGGACAGAGCCAGCACCTCAATCTATTTAAGACCGACAACCATATTAAGGTATTAGACGGCTATAAAGTGTCGATTAATAATGTTCTAACGGACAGCAGTCAATACCTAGTTCATATGGGCACACTCAACACGCAACACAGGGGTATTATCAGCCAACTTAAGCAGTTCGGTGGTACAGAGGCAGAGCGCACTCGTACTCTGGATATGCTCAAGTATCAGATTGACGAGATTAATAAAGCTCACCTAGACGAGGCAGAGGAAATTGATCTGACTAATAAGAAATCACGCATTGCCAACACGGCCAAGATTGCACAATCGCTTAGTGATAGCTTGTCCCATCTCAACGGCGACAAGGGCGCACTCAGCTTGCTTTATCAAGCCAATAACAGTTTACTCAGTATTACACGTATAGATGAACAGGTTAATCAACTGCACGACAGGCTTAAACAGAGTCAAATCGAAGTTGATGATATAGCCAGTAGCCTTGATGACTTGCTTAATGAGCTGGATTATCAACCATCCACCGTCGACTATATTGAACAGCGCCTAGACACGTATAAATTGCTCAAGAGAAAATACGGTGGTAGCGTAGAAAACGTTTTGACTTTTTTGTGTCAAGCGCAGGAGCAGTATGAGTCATTGTCGAATGCGACCGAACAGATTGATAAACTGAATAGTCAGCGCGTATCAATCGCTAGGCAGATGTATGATACAGCACTATTATTATCTCAGCATAGACGCTTATGCGCTCAACAGTTAAAAAAAGATGTTGAAAGTCAACTAGCCGACCTTGGTATGAAGGGTGCCACTTTCGACGTATCTTTTTCGAGCCAACCTTCATTCGAACAATACGTCGACGAAGTATCCAGCAGGGGATTCGACAAGACAGAGTTCCTGTTATCTGCCAACACCGGCGAGCCACTCAAATCTCTCGCCAAGGTTATCAGTGGTGGCGAGATGTCTAGGTTTATGCTGGCAATTAAGAATATAACTGCCAATATCGAGCAGATTCCTACAATGGTATTCGACGAAATCGACATAGGTATCTCTGGCAAAGTTGCTCAAATGCTGGCAATTAAGCTGTCTAACGTGTCTAGCAATTATCAGACCATAGTCGTAACACACTTACCGCAGGTCGTAGCAATAAGCGACCACAATCTGCTCATTTCTAAATCCGTAGTGTCGCAACGCACAGTCACAAATGTGCAGAAATTATCACGCACTGGCAAGGAAAAAGAAGTAGCACGCCTTGCAGGTGGCGAGAATCTCAGTGAATATTCCCTGCTATACGCATCACAAATGATTGATTGGGCAGACAATATCAAGAACAATAGCAATTAACTGCATGGTATTCCTTTGCGTTCTTCTGGCTCCCGACTACTGACTAGACATAGTAGAATTGAAACATAATTAAGAGTAGTTACTATCAACTAGTATAGATAAATGGTGGTTATATAGATATCTATTTGGATAATCAGTTATGGATTATCCATTTTTTTGTACTTCACAAGTGATTAACTATAGGTGTAATACATTACCCTTAATGTCAATGATATACATTACAATTGAACTTACTGTATCCTTATTAAGAGTTCTATTAACAATGTCTATAGACAAATGGTGGTTATATAGATATCTATTTGGAAAATCAGTTATGGATTATCCATTTTTTTGTACTTCACAAGTGATTAGCTTAGGTGTAATATATCACCATTAATGGCAATGATATATACTTCTGTTATACCCAGCGTACCCTCAATCATATTATATCGCGTGTTGTGTAACGCCTTAGTCTACACTATTGACAACGGCGCTTCTACATCTTCTGCACAGAGTTCTACGTTAGATAATTAATACGCAGTAGTTATCCATGCAACTAATCTGGACTCACGGACATCAGTAATACAACCAAGTGTTACTCGTAATTTATTATCACTTCTATTAGTTGCTTGAACAAATACTGTTATTGTACTTATATTGTCTCCACTCAATGTTACAGGTAACGATAGATGAATTACAATTATTGACTATTCACACCTTCTGCATTAATAAATTATCGTCGCATACGCGCTCTCACCATTAGATGCTACGCATAAACCCACAGGTCTATCCACAACGATACACATCACTTAATGCCTTTGTTTACCGTAACTTATCAGCATTACCATTCTATGTGTTCTCTTAACTTCAACGCGATTACGTGCAGTAGATTAAACTGGAAAACGGTTCCTTGTACTACCGATTTATGCACATTTGCAATGAACAGAATGTTATGAATCACTCCAATATGAGTTAATGCGTACATACTATTATTCATTACGGGCTTAGAGTAAGTCACTTAGTGGCATGCATTAATTGTTAGGGTCTTATTGACATCTAAGGGATATATTTCAACCCAAAATGTGTTATGACAATAAATATTCCACGTGCTGATGCGACAAACTAATCTCATCTAAGCAAATAAGTAAAAAAAGGATATATATCACATGAGAAGAAAAATATGTATTGCTATTGCGCTACTCGTACTATGTTGCGCAATGCTACTACCCAAGAGCGCATTCGCCATGTCGCAGACCGCCGAGCAGAGCATTCCATTGTTTGATAAGGTTGGGGACTTGTTTTTCCCCAGCCCTAACTATGAAATCAAAGAAAAAGTTTACCTCTCCGGTAAGCCTGTAGGTATCACTGTTGATGGTGAGGGGGTTATGGTCATTCGCCTTAATGAATTCGTCAGTGATAACGGCGTTGTATGTCCAGCCAGTTTAGCTGGGATACAGGTAGGTGACAAAATCGTTAGTTTTGGCGGTGTCGCAATTGATAATGTCAACACGCTAATTCGCCTGTCCGACGACAGCCACGGTACAGCGACTTCAATTGTATATATCCGTGATGGCAAAGAGCATAATACGACTATTACGCCAGCACTAGACATACTGAGTAACACATATAAGATTGGTGTATGGGTTAAAGACGGTGCAAGCGGAGTAGGCACATTGACATACATTAGGAGCAACATGCAGTTCGGCTGTCTAGGGCATCCAATCATAGATGTGACAACCAATGACACGCTTAGTATTACACAAGGTTCAATATATGATTGTACTATTACTGACATAGTAGTTGGCGAGAAGGGAAAAGCGGGTGAATTAAGAGGGCAGTTCGATATTGAGGACAAGATAGGTACTCTGTATATTAATAACAGATATGGTGTTTATGGTAACATGAGCACATTACCTGATGACTTCAAGGATAATCTATACTCGGTAGCGCCAGCATATAAGGTGAGACCGGGCAAAGCACAGATACTAACAACAATAGAGGGAAACACACCCAAGTTGTACGATGTAGAAATCATCAAGGTCGTACCTCAAACAAGTGTATCCGACAAGGGTATAGTCCTACGTATTACCGATAAACTTCTTCTGCAAGCCACAGGTGGAATAGTGCAAGGTATGAGTGGTAGTCCAATAATTCAAGACGGCATATTCGTCGGTGCAGTAACGCACGTATTCATTAATGACCCAACGAGAGGATATGGCATATTGGCTGAATGGATGTTAGAGAATTAATACCTTCATTGCCACAGTGGTGCAATTAACATTTGTTTCGTACTTCTAAGCAGGCGTCGACATAATAGCATTCAATAAGTACCCACAACAGACTCGCCTAGTAGTTGAGTTAGGTCAATGATAATCTTAACTAATAATGAGTACTGTTATAGTTATGTGCATTATCACTCACAGGTTATCAGATGAATAAGGTAAGTACCCACAACAGACTCGCCTAGTAGTTGAGTTAGGTAACTGCGACCGATATATCACAAGGTGCTTTTGACATGTATTTCGTTCATCTGAGCAGGCGTCAACCGATAACATTCGGTAATTAACTGCAACAGACTAGCCGAAAAACGCAGTTAGCGAATGACTACCTTCATTACCACACTGGTGCATTCAGCATATGTTGTATTCGTTTGCATAGGTATCAATAGATATCATGCAGTCTAGGTTATGCTGTTAAGAACGGCTAAAAATATGCGTGAATATATGTTGTCTTGGGTAAGCTGACAGTGTAACGATTGTGTCAATATCTATACGAGCAATGCTCGAAGTTATGCTGTTAAGAACGGCTAGAAATATGCGTGAATATATGTTGTCTTGGGTAAGCTGACAGTGTAACGATTGTGTCAATATCTATACGAGCAATGCTCGAAGTTATGCTGTTAAGAACGGACTAGCGAATAATGTTGTATCTGCCAACATAGATTATTATATGGCATTTATTAACTGGCTAAAACATTGTTTAGGCGACATATTGCACCACTTAACGCGCAAAAAATTACCGTTGATACTGTTATACTCAGTGTTCGGTGCGTCTTTCCTGCTGTCGATGATATTCCTGCGCATAGACCTAGAAAATCAGCTTATTGGCAATTACCTAATTAATATAACGATTATCTGTAAGGCAAGTTTTTGGAACACGCTTTGGCAATTACTGTGGACTACGGCTTCTATAACGTTCCTGCTCTTCTTATTGTCAGCACTTAATAATGCTCTTGTGCCGTCAACTGTGGTAGCTGTTGCAAGAGGCATATCGTTCACACTCTTCCTCAAGTCTGGTACGCAACTGTTCGGCATTGCAACCATGTTGTATTTACCGATAATCTTGGCCCAAAACGTGCTTATTGTGGGCATATCTGTCTGCACTGTCAGTATTAGTTGTACGCGTTCAGGCTTGTTGCTCCGAAAACTCAGGTCTAATATTCCATTCTATGGCTTCATACTATTGCTGTGCCTAGCATTCTCGATTGTCAGCGCCATTGTCGTGGTAATAGTATTTAAACCCGTCTTCGCTCTTTGACAACAGTCTAGCAAGATTACCGACAATATACCTGCAGAGTCTAATTGATATCAAGTGGCGTTTAGCGATAGCAATGTGCAGTTGATACGTAGCGTGCTAGATTTTTGCCAAAAAATAATGTATAACCTACTCTATTTGATTGCCATATTCGTTGCGATTTGCTATTATATCATAGGTAGTTATTTTGACAAAAGAGGTGCACATGAGGGCATTTATTATTGTGATTGACGGCTTCGGTATCGGCGAATTGCCAGATGCCAAGAAGTTTAACGACTCGGGCGCCAACACGCTTAAGAACATCATCAATAACTATGATATGCGTTTGCCGGTGATGGAATCACTCGGTCTATTTTCCATTGATGGCGTTTATGGCAACAGCAATACTGAGCGTAGCGCATACGGTCGGGTTGCAGAGTCTTCAACTGCTAAGGACACCACCGTAGGTCATTGGGAGATAGCCGGCGTTGTCACACATAACGCATTTCCCACTTTTCCTAATGGTTTCCCTGACTCGTTAATTAAACAATTAGAGAATGTATTCGGCAAGAAAGTGCTGTGTAATAAGCCTTACAGTGGCACAGAAGTCATTAAGGATTATGGCAAAGAACACATAGCCACTGGATGCCCTATAATCTACACTTCGGCAGACAGCGTATTGCAGATTGCTTGTCACACAGATATAGTGTCTATTGAACAGTTGTATAGTTGGTGTGAACAAGCACGCAGTCTATGTATTGGCGCTTATAATGTAGGTCGGGTTATTGCTAGACCGTTTAGCGGTGAATATCCTTACGTGCGTACCTCCCAGCGAAAAGACTACTCTGTATCTCCTCCGACCAAGACTCTCCTTGATGACTTTGCCGATAATGGATACTGTAGTATAGGTGTTGGCAAAATTGAAGACATATTTAATTCCCATGGACTAACGCAGAGTTATCACACTCACAATAATAAGGAATCTATGGATAAAACTATCCAGTTGGTCAAGACTGACTTCGATGGACTGGTATTCGTCAATCTAATTGATACAGATATGTTATATGGTCATCGCAGAGATGTATTCGGCTATGCGCAATCGCTAGAAGAATTAGACACTCAACTGGGTATACTTCGCTCCTGTCTACGACATGATGACATAGTCTATCTAACAAGCGATCACGGAAATGACCCCTGTCACAAGGAGCACACGGACCACACTAGAGAATACACTCCATTAATGATATTCGGCAATAGAATCCTGCCTACCAACCTCGGCACATTGCAGGGATTAGATACAATTGCCAACACTGTTAGAGACCAGTTCAATATGCCTCACGGCGACAACTCTGTCTGGGACAGAATCTCTGTCTAACCATTTATCTTATAAGCATTTAATCAGTTGTCGGCTAATCACGGTAGATTGCACGTAAATATACATTAATTGTCTATTAGCATCACTTTTTAGTGATGTTTTTGCATATATAGACCTAATTCACGCAGATAAATGGGCGCTCGGCAGCCTGAGTTAAATATGTATTCGCTTGACTCTGTTATGTATAGGCGAGTATTGCTTATGCACTGCGCTTACTCTTGATACGCATAATTCCAACTAATTACTGTAAGTGTAATGCAACATTAACATATGTTATCAAGTTGAGATGTCTCAATTACAGTATATCGATTCTGTTGTTTGTCGGCAACTAGCTTATAGAGTAGGCTATTCCTCAGTTATCATCTTTAACTATCCTGTATGACCGTTACTACATACTGTATCAAGTAGGCTTTTGGGTAAACTTATCTACCTTTCTAGTTAACCGTTGTCGCTCAGTATAATGAGATATTTATTTCATAGTATATTGCTTACTATCCTGTATGACCGTTACTACATACTGTATCAAGTAGGCTTTTGGGTAAACTTATCTACCTTTCTAGTTAACCGTAGTCGCTCAGTATAATGAGATATTTATTTCATAGTATATTGCTTACTATCCTATATGACCGTTCTACACATTGTATTAAGTATGTCTTTTTTTTGGTTAGAGCTTCTACCTTCATTTTTGACAGTTACTGCCTAGCATATTGAGTATGTTGTTTCCCACTTACTGCTGTTTACTACTCTACTAGACTACTGGCTGTAATTACTCACGAACGCTTATATAGTAATTACGTCTCGATATTATTTCACCAAATGCTAATCGTGCTCGTCTATCTCTACCGTTATTGATACATAATTCTATTTAGGCATGCGCACACTAAACTTATCAATTCAACGAGGTGGTAATAATGAAGAAACTATTAGTAATACTGGTTGTTCTAATTGCCTTACTGTTGGCTGTGATTGCGCCTATGGCAGTTTTCGCCCAACAAGGTAGTGCAGTCAGCCTTACGAGTAAAGCAGGCCTTATTATGGACGCAGAGACAGGTCATGTCATATTCGAGCATAATTCTACAGTTGCCAGGCCTATTGCCAGCATGGTCAAAATAATGACTTTATTATGTATCTATGACAATGTACAGAGTGGCAAAATATCTCTGGATGATGACGTTAGTATTAGCAGTAATGCATCAGGCATGGGCGGGTCTCAAGTTTTTCTTGACGCCAACACGGTTCATAAGGCCAGCCAGCTAGTCAAATCAATTATAATCTGTTCTGCAAACGATTCTTGCGTGGCTATGGCCGAACATATCAGTGGCAGTGTAGATAATTTTGTTCGCGACATGAATGCTAAAGCACGTCAACTCAATTTAGTTAATACCTACTTCGTCAATTGTACAGGTCTACCTGCTGTTGGTCAGTTCTCTTGCGCTGTAGACGTAGCAGTTATGATGCAACAACTTATCAAGTACCCCAATTTCTTCTCCTATGCTTCTGTATGGATGGAGGATTATGTACACCCTGACGGCAGAATAACGGGTATGACTAATACTAATCGTCTGTCCAGGTTCTACAGTGGTTGTGATGGGGGAAAGACGGGCTATACATCCGAAGCCATGCACTGCCTTTGTGCTACAGCAATAAGAGGTAGCACTCGCTATATAGCAGTCGTTATAGGCGCACCTGACAGTAAAACCCGTTTTGCAGAAGTCGGTAGATTACTTGATTACGCCTTTGCCAACTATGAGTGCAAAGTGCTATTACCAATGGGTGCTCTTAATATGCAGACCGAAGTCAAGGGAGGCAAAAGTGAAACTTGCCCATTGAGTGCCAGTAACAGCCTAGCCATATTTGGCAGGAAAGGTGATACTAATGCCGAAGTCAAGTTCGACCTACCCACCCGCATATCTGCGCCCATTAAACAAGGTGACATTGTCGGTATGGCTTACCTTATGAAGGACGGCAACATTATCGCCGAAACAGAAATTGTGGCTACGACGGACATAGATAGCAAGAGTTACTTCGATTGCGTTAGAGATATTATTAGGAGTTTTTGACATGAATTATATATCATATAGACTAAGTGATGACACATCGTTATCAAATATTAACAATAAACATCTAGAGGATAACCCACAACCTAACGCTATACACTGGCACAACGACTATCCCTATATGAGATCTATCTCTGCGCTGTTCTTAATTAATACCGACTTGATGTAATGGGCTATCAGCACTGACAATAGAAGCAGTTTATTTTTGCGAGCGACTTTGCATAAAGTCGCTTTATTGTTTGACAAGTCTGTCGTTGTTTGTTAGAATGTGCTTTGGTAAAAAAAATGGGATTACTTTATATTATTCAAAGTAGCGAGAGTGCCCCAACGGCAGTCATAACAATAGCAGCACTACTGCTAGCCATTCTTGTTGCAATCATACTACATGAGTTATCGCACGGATATGTCGCGTTATGGAACGGTGACGATACTGCCAAAAGAATGGGTAGGCTATCTCTTAACCCTGCCAGACATTTCAATATACTGGGATTTTTGATGTTAGTGCTTGTTGGATTTGGTTTTGCCAATCCCGTACCTATCAACCCAGACAATTTCCGCAATTACAAGAAGGCTTCAATACTAGTATCCGTGGCTGGTGTGATTACCAACTTTGCGCTGGCATTCGTATTCTCTCTGCTGTTCGGCCTTGTCATTCTTATCAATGTCAAGACTATTATCTCGTTTTACATTGTAACGTTCTTAACATATTTTACATTATACTCTGTATTGATTAATATTAATTTACTACTGTTTAACATACTGCCATTGTATCCACTAGATGGGTATAGACTGATTAACTGTTTCGTACCCAGTGATAACCCATTCATGTCCTTTATGCGCAAATACAGTTTTGTAATACTCATTGTGTTGATACTGCTAGGCAACCTCAACCTGTTCAACGCTATCAATCCACTAGATTATTATTTCGGCTACGGAAGGCAAGGTATACTTTGGCTATTCAACAAGTTCTGGGGATTATTCGGAGTGGATATAGGAGTATTACTATCACTATGAGCACAGAGTTACAAGTTAAATTAGAGTTGGTTAGCTTTGACGGTCCGTTAGATTTGCTCCTACACCTTGTCAAAGAAGAGAAGATTGAGATTAAGGACATTTTCGTGTCTCAGGTTACAGCACAGTTCCTCGAGTATATGACTCAACTAGACACGCTGGATGTCGAGAAGGCCAGCGAATACGTTGATATGGCTGCAACTCTACTAGAGATTAAATCTCGCTCTTTACTACCCACCATGCCGGGATTTGACAATCTATTCGATAATCCGGAAAAAATGTTGATAAGACAGTTAGAGGAGTATAAACTGTTCAAGGAAGTGTCGGAGAAACTCAAGCAAGGCGAGAATGTGAACAGATTATTTAAGCAACCCGACCTCGGTATCAACGCAGAGGTGCTCAAGGTTAAGGATGTGTCATTGAATAACTTATTGGACGCATTCGCCAACATTATGCACAAGTTCGAAGTTACAAGAACGTCTCGCAGAACACCTCGCTTAATCAAAAAGGACAGTTACACCGTCGCTGATAAGATTAAGTACATTAAGCAAAGGTTACTTGACGTCGAGAATGTCAAATTCAGTCAACTTTTCGATGCTGATGTTACCAGAACTGAGGTAATCGTAACTTTTATCGCCATGCTAGAGCTGGAAAAGAATCAGTCAATAGTAGTAGAGCAGACAGAGCTATTCGATGACATCAATATCTATAAGTTCGATAACTTTTATGGAGAAATGCATTATGAAGAATCTAACTAATATACTTGAGGCAATACTGTTCGTGTCTGGTAAGGAAGTAGCAATAGACGACATAGCAACTAAACTGGGGGTATCTGTCGAAGACGTAGACATTAGCGCACGAGAATTGATGGATAAGTATTATGGCGAGAGTGGGGTTGTTGTACTGAGATTTGCAGATAAACTACAACTATCCAGTAATCCCGCCTATGTTGAGCAAGTATCTGCCGTGCTGAGTCCAATAAGGGAAAAGGAGTTAACCAAGGCTATGCTAGAGACGTTGGCTATTGTTGCCTATAAGCAACCTATTACCCGACTAGAGATAGAGGAAGTGAGGGCAGTGGATTGTTCTTATGCACTCCAAACACTCTCTAAGCTCCAAATGGTCAAGGTATTAGGGCGTAAGGACGCAGTTGGTAAACCACTTTTGTTCGGCACAACAGATGAGTTTCTCAAGAGATTTTCGCTGTCTGGATTAGATCAGCTACCCGATTACGATAATTTGCTCGACCGCATACAGACAATTACGGGTATAGCAACGCCCAATGTTGACCTGTATAATAGCAATAGAGATACTGATTATGACGCTCAAGAGGACAATGAGGAGATACCGGATTTTCTTAAAGAAACTCAGGTAGACATCATAAATAGTAAGAAATGAATATCACAGACTATCTCAACTGCGCAACGTTAGAACGGACGAGCCGAATGGCATAGTATCAATTCAATTTACCGACTAGCCACACGCCACGGTTAAGATAACACAGATTAGCCCAACCATATAGTTTGGCAACACGCAGACCAACTTAACGGCACAACGTTAGAACGGACGAGCCGAATGGCATAGTATCAATTCAATTTACCGACTAGCCACACGCCACGGTTAAGATAACACAGATTGGCCCAACCGTATAGTTTGGCAACACGCAGACTATCTCAACGGCACAACGTTAGAACAGACGAGCCGAATGGCATAGTATCAATTCAATTTACCGACTAGCCGACGAACATACGTCATTACTGTTAACAGCTAACTACACAGCATAATACAATATGGCAACAACCATAATTTAAGCGCCGACAACAAGGACGTATGGGACGTTCTTAATACTGCTTAATCATACACCGTATAATCCTACTGATATAGCAAGTCAATTTGCATATAATATATATTACATAGGCTACTATATCAAGTTAAATAATTAGGTAATTCATTACTATTCTGCACACGTTTTCACTTGTTTTTTTGCAGTTATACACCTTCATTGTGTTCGCATTACACGTTAAACGTAACCCTAATTGTGCATTATTGAATAAGTATAATCTCGTGAAAATATATCATATTCTATACTGCACATACTAGTTATCGGGTGTATATTTTTTTCCTTTTTACTGACAATATCTATATGAAGTTAGCACTAATTACGACAGGTATTGCTATGATTGTGTTTATCATAGTGGTGTTACCAATACGCTTAGCTGTAAGCATATCAATTGTCGAATCTCAGCCTACAGCAATAAAAATGTTCTTATATGGATTGATTCCACTGGTTATCGCAAGAGCGTGGATTACCGACAAAGGCATACAGTTGCGTGGCAGTATCAACAAAGTATATTTATACTCTCAGTTTACCCTGCCCGATAAACAACAGTTGGCACTAATGAAATCAATCACAATTAAACGGGTTGACATTAATAGACAAGTGTCCATACTCAACTCTAACCTTTACCTTAATCAGGTACAAGCACTTACCGGTAACATTATCAGTATTACCACACCTAAGAACATACACATTAACACAGAATACTGGTTAGGTAATGATAGTTACACGGTGCGACTTGTAATACAGACAAGCATAGCAAAAGTAGTATTATCACTTATTAGAGGAGCAATTTAATGGAAAACGAGCAAATTAAACAGATAGTAGACAGCGCTGTAAGGAATCTAAGAAGCTTAGCAGAGGTCAATACCATAATAGGCAAGCCCATGATGACTGTTCAGGGCGACACTATATTGCCCATATCTCAAGTAACATTGGCATTCATAGCAGGTGGCGGTGAATACGGCAAAAAAAAGAAAGTCAAATTAGATAATCAGTTCGCTGGCGGTACAGGTGGGGGAGCAACACTGTCACCAGTAGGATTCCTAGTCATCAACAACGACGGTATTAAGATACTCAAGACCGACCAACAAAGCAACTTGTCCAAAATTGTTGACGTAGCAGTAGATATGCTCAAGGAAATAGGTAAGGACAAACAATGAGAACACAATCACTGTCTAATAGAGTTAAGCTGGCTTTTATAGCCATTGTACTTGTAGTATCGGCGTGTCTAACAATCACTTGCCACGGGTACGCTAATGTGTCTTGTCAATCAACTGCTCAACAATACTCATTAACGTCGGTTGCCCTTCCTACTGTGCACTATGCATTACCGCACGCACATATGCCTGTTATCAACAATCACATTGGTATAACCGGGCGCGCAATCAACGGACTGTCAGATTCGTTGGATAGCGGATATAAGGGCCGTACTTTGCTGTCCCCTAACTCATACAGAGGCATGGGGAGATTGGGGGTCATTCCAACTAATGTCACACTGTCTACTTCTGCCCAGTCTGCAATACTAATGGAGTCAGGGAGTAATAGGGTCTTGTATAGCAAGAACGCACATCAAAAACTACCCATGGCGAGCACCACCAAAATAATGACTGCATATACGGTAATCAAGAATAGCGACTTGGATCAAATAGTTACAATAGACAGCCGAGCAGTGGGTATAGAGGGTTCGTCAATCTATCTAAGAGCAGGCGAAAAGTTATCTGTAAGAGAACTTCTGTATGGGCTAATGTTACAGAGTGGTAACGATAGCGCTGTGGCACTGGCACTGCATGTAAGTGGTAGTATCGAAGACTTTGCTATACTGATGAATAAAGAAGCAGTAGCGCTGGGCGCAACCAACAGTAATTTTTGTAATCCTCACGGTCTTCATGATGATAGCCACTACACCACTGCAAGCGATTTAGGACTAATCACTTGTGCTGCTATTAAACTGCCTGAGTTCTCTTGCATTGTCAGCACCAAAAGTATCAAGATTGCCAACGGCGAACAAGATAACCCTAGAATAATCAATAATAAGAATAAACTGCTCAATATAATGGATGACGCTAACGGTGTCAAGACTGGCTATACCAAACGAGCTGGGCGATGTTTTGTTGGTAGTGCTAACCGTGATAACATGCAACTAGTAGCTGTCGTGCTTAATTGTGGGCCAATGTTCGAAGACGCTCATAGATTACTTGAATACGGTTTTGCCAACTATCAATTGAAGGCACTTATCTGCAAGGACAAGATGTGTGGTGTAGTGTTCGAGAGAGGTCACCCAACGTACTACATGCATGAGGGCGCATTCAACTATCCGATGTTGAAAAACGGCTCAGAGGATAAACTCATATCACGGCATATAACACTACCCGATAAAGATGTGCAAGGTAAAATTGACCTTTATCTTGACAAACAGTTGATTTATTCCAGCAAATTAGTTAAAATCTAAATAGTGTGTGCTTTAGTCAAGATTTACGAGCTTAAATGTCAGTTTGATTAGCGTTCAAACGACCAATAATGGCACATTGTCAACACTAACGACAACTATTATTACAAGGCAGGGATAAATGAGATTAAATAAGTATTTAGCAGACAGTGGCGTTAGCAGTCGTAGGGAGAGTGAACGGATAGTAACCAGTGGCAGAGTCAAAATTAATGGCAAAACAATCACTGACATCAATATACCAGTTAATGATAATGACACCGTATCAGTTGACGGCAACACTGTTAAACCGATTAAGAAGCAATACTACATTATGTTGCATAAGCCTAAGGGGTATATTACCTCTGCCAAGGACGAACTGGGCAGGAAAACAGTTATGCAATTGATAGATATCAAAGCCAGACTGTTTCCCATAGGCAGATTAGACTACGACACGGAGGGACTACTACTGTTGACTAATGATGGAAAACTAGCGAATATACTAACCCATCCTAAACACAGAATAGGCAAAACATACCTAGTCAGGCTATCTGGTCAACTATCAACAGACAGCATACAGCAACTAGAGAAAGGTGTAATTATAGACGGAGAGACTACTCAACCCGCCATAGTAGATATAATATCTGGCGATGTGCATAATACTAGGTTGAACATAACTATATTCGAGGGCAAGAATCACCAAATCAAGAAGATGTTCGATGCTGTTGGACATCAAGTCGAGTTCCTTAAGAGAATCGCTATCGGCGAGATTAAACTGGGTGGATTAACTCGTGGCACGTATAGAGATCTTAACAAGAAGGAGCTAGAATACCTCAACTCACTCAAGTGACTACGGTTGGCATAGACATATACACTGTATACAGTTAATAACAACACAACGGAGAACACCATTGAATATTCTATTGACAAATGACGACGGCATAGACGCAGTCGGATTCTTACAATTAGTTAGAACGCTTGCACCCATACATAACATTTACATATGTGCACCTGATCGAGAGAGGTCGGGTTACTCACACTATCTTAGATTCCGTAAGCCCATATATGCTGAGTGCAGGCAGATAGAGGGTGTTGAATTAGCATATGCAATCGACGGTGCTCCTGCTGACTGTGTTATGTTCGCCATACGGTATCTTAAACTACGACCGGATGTCATAATATCTGGCCCTAACCGTGGGCCCAATCTTGCCTGTGACATTATCTATTCAGGCACGGTGGGTGCTGCTCAAGAGGGAGCCATCCTCGGATTCAAATCTATAGCTCTGTCTTGTTGCGCTTCTACAGATGTAGATTATTCTGGTTGTTGTGATTATATACTTAATAACTTAACTCGACTACTTGCCTATGATTATAAGAATGGGCCACTTAACATCAATGTGCCCAGTACTGCACTGTGCAATATTAAGGGTGTCAAGGTTACCACACAGGGTAATAGACCGTATAATGATTATTACTCTGTCAAGGAGTTGGACGGCAGAACTGCATACTGTCTTGAGGGTGATATGTCTACTGTGACAGACTTGGACAACGAGTGGGACATCAATGCAGTCAACAGTAATTACATATCAATCACACCATTGACACTAGATCGCACCAGTTACATTGATTTAGTTCAAGTTGAGGATATACTCAAGTGAAAGTTATAATAGTTGGTGGTGGCGCCAGCGGTCTTATCTGCGCTATTGAGAGTGCAAGACAAGGTTGTCAAGTCACAATCATCGAACACAATGAGAAAGTGGGCAAAAAAATCTATATCACTGGCAAAGGTAGGTGTAATCTAACCAACCTATGCAGTCCGTCCGTTTTTCTCACTAACGTTGTAACCAACAGTAAGTTCCTATATAGTAGTATCAATGTTTTTTCCCCTCAAGACACAATAGAATACTTTAATAAACTAGGCTTGTTAACCGTTGTCGAAAGGGGACAACGAGTTTTTCCTAGCTCACAAAAAGCTAGTGATGTTACGTCTGCCCTCATGCGAGAAATAAACCGATTGGGTGTCACTGTACTACTTAACAGCGATGTGCAATGCATTAACGTAGCAGGAAATGTGGTAAAAAGTCTGACAGTACTACACAAAAGTGCCAGTTTATCAAATAATATGACAGACATAGTAGTATGCGACAGACTGGTGTTAGCAACAGGTGGTCGCAGTTATCCAACAACAGGCTCTAATGGTAGTGGCTATGCGCTAGCGCAAAGTGTTGGTCACAATATAATTAAATGCAAACCATCCTTAGTGGGCATACTGGCTAATGACTGCGCACAGTT
>JAQVWG010000008.1:33676-64898 GCA_028698585.1 Clostridia bacterium
TCAACAAGCAAGGCAAGGTGCTGAGAGAAGAGTTCGGTGAATTACTATTTACCCACAACGGACTATCAGGACCTACTATATTGACCATCTCTGCATACGCCAATAAGATAGACTTGAATGGTTGTGTTATCTCAATTAACCTCAAACCAGCATTGACTCAACAGCAACTCGACACACGATTACAGAGAGATTTCACACAATTTTCTAACAAAGATTTAGTAAATGGACTATCAAAACTGTTGCCTCAAAATCTTATTTGCTTTATAATAAAAGAATGTTGTTTATCAGCCAATGCAAAAGTTAACAGCATTACCAGTCAACAGCGCAAGCGTATATGCGACACCATTCAGCAATTGCAGTTCAAGATAATAGGACTGGATAGCATTGACAACGCAGTAGTAACTAGTGGTGGAGTAGATGTTAAACAAATTAATCCAACCACTATGCAGAGCAAGGTTATATCTAACCTATACTTCTGTGGCGAGATAATTGATGTAGATGCCTTGACTGGTGGATTCAATATGCAGATAGCGTTTTCTACCGGTTATGTAGCAGGTCGAAGCCTATCATCATCACCAACAAGTGCATATAAGGTATAACAGAGTCGAGTTACTATTACAGATTAAGAGCGACATTACCACAGAGGACAGACCTATCCAGTATGAAAGCAATCAGAGGCGCTATTACAATTACGCATAACACTGCTGAGTGTATAGCTCAAGGCACTCACACACTAGTATCAACTATAATGAGCGTTAACTCTATTGCACCTGCAGACGTAGTTAGCATTATATTTACTTGCACACGAGATATCGACCAAGCATATCCTGCTAAGACAGCCAGAGAAATGGGATTTGACGGTTGTGCGCTGATGTGCATGCAAGAGATGTACGTAGAGAACAGCCTTCCCATGTGCATTAGAATTATGGTTCTAGCCAACACTGGTAATAATATTAAACACTGCTACCTCGAAGGCGCAAAAATACTCAGGAGTAACTTGTAGGATATGGTATACAACATAGCAATTGATGGTCCCGCAGGCGCAGGGAAAAGTACAATCGCACGGCTACTGGCGCATACGCTCAACGTAGCTTACCTTGATACCGGTGCCATGTATAGATGCTTAGGACTTAAGGTGATTCAACATGACATTAACATCAATGATACACAGCAAATAAATGACCTTCTTGCAAACACCGATATTCGTATAGAAAACAACGGTAAGCGACAGCTTATCTTCCTTGACGGTAAGGATGTATCAACAGATATTCGGGCTCACGCAGTATCTAACATGGCTAGTGAAGTGT
Organism: Clostridia bacterium; assembly: GCA_028698585.1. GTDB lineage: Bacteria > Bacillota > Clostridia > Christensenellales > CAG-314 > STF1-98. Next base: position 34,984 of record JAQVWG010000008.1, read on the forward strand.
CTGCCAATGAACAAGTGCGTATAGCAATGGCGCAGAAACAGCGTGAGATGGCTGCTCTCGCCAACTGTGTACTAGAGGGACGAGAGATAGGCACGTACGTATTGCCTAACGCCAAGTACAAGTTTTTCCTTACAGCAAGTGTAGATATTCGTACACAGCGCAGATTCAATCAATTAACAGCCACTGGTCAGACAGTCGATTATAATCAGTTGCGGGCAGATATAATTCTGCGAGACACTAAGGACGCCACTCGACCAGTTGCGCCTCTACGATGTGCTGAGGATGCAATCAAGATTGACAGTTCGCACCTCACAATAGAACAAGTTATCGAGCTTATGCTTACTTATATAAAGGAGTAGATAGTATTGGGCAAAGTATTATATGCTATTACACAAGTCCTCAAACAACCGTTCAAGATTATTTTTCCCACCAAGGTGTTCGGCCCCAGGAAGTTTGAAGACAACAAGCGTTTAATCCTCGCATGTAACCACGCATCCGGTTGGGATCCGATTGCTTATACTGTATGGTTCAAGTCTCGCGCACATTTCATGTATAAGTCAACATTTAATAACAGCCGTTTCCTGCGTTCTGTTCTAGGTTCACTAGAACACATATCAGTCAGGCGTGGGGAAACAGACACTGGTGCAGTTAAGGGCTGTATCAATATACTCGAACAGGACAAAATACTAGCTATCTACCCAGAAGGCACACGCAACAGAGATTTTGACTGCATTCAAGAGTTCAAGACAGGCGTTGCGCTGATAGCATTAAGGACTCATTCACCCATAAGACCTCTATATAATTGGCAGAGATACAGATGTTTTCGCATGAACTACATATACGTTGGCGAACAGTTCACACTAGAACAATTCTATGATAAACCTCTAGATAAGGCGACATTGAGAGAAGCAACGGACTATATTTGGCATAAAGTAGATGAGTGTCGTATACAACTTAACGAGATTATGGCTAAGGCCGGTAAACACAGACGTAAGCCGACCAGAAAAGAGAGAGCACAGCGAGACCATTTCCTTAGGCTTAAACAAGATAGACTTGAGCGTCAAGCCAAAATCCGACTCGAAGGAGAACAACATGAGAATCTAGTTGAGGAAATAGGACAATTAGATGAACAAGACTTAGATTTATCTCGTCTAGACTACACATTTAACCCCGACAGTTCATCAACAACACTTGCCGAGCCGACTGTAGATAATGCACACCAGACAACATCACAACAACACACAACAGATGCTAATGCAGTAAAGGAACAAGAGCGTCTAACGCATGCCACTGCTGATAACGATACTGAGCAGGCAGCACCGATTAGCACCACGACAGATGAATAGACTATAGGCTACAACTTCACCATGACTGCCTTAATTAAGTCATGTTCAAGACAGTATGTAGCCTGTTTTTTTTTGCTTCATGCGCATAATATGTCACGGTAACTGGTTACTGTCAGAACACAGTCATATCAGGCATATGTGTTGTACAGTGCATAGATGGATAGCTTAGTAGCTAGGCGATATAAATGCCCATAAGTAATACTACTACTATCAACTCACAACGTATCATCATTATTGTGGCGCCCACGCATTAACGCGCTTCATATTGATAGACAGACCATAACTTACTGGCAAATACACGCCCATAGCACTGATTAAGGAAGACAGAATACAGTATAGTAACAATAGACTGAGACAGGTACAGTAAGGGCGCCCACGCATTAACGCGCTTCATATTGCTTGAACAGACCATAACTTACTGGCAATTACACGCCCCTAGCACTGATTAAGGAAGACAGAATACAGTATAGTAACAATAGACTGAGACAGGTACAGTAAGGGCGCCCACGCATTAACGCGCTTCATATTGCTTGAACAGACCATAACTTACTGGCAATTACAAGCCCCTAGCACTCATTAAACAAGCACAGACCATTTTAACGGAGTTATCATGAATATTTATATCAACAGAAAACATTTCGGCTACTGTGCAGGAGTGCAGAACGCCATCAGGCTAGCGCTCGAGAACAAGGGCGACAATGTGTACTGTTACGGTAAATTGGTGCATAATAATAATGTTGTTAATTGGCTCGAAAATCAAGGTATCAAGACCATAGACGACATCACTACGCTTAACCAGGGCGACACAATAATTATTAGAGCACACGGAGTGCCGCGCAGTATCTATGAGTACTGCAAGGATAATAATATCAACATTATTGACGCTACCTGTAAGAATGTCAAATTGATACAGACTCGTGCGCGTAAATATTACCTAGATGGATACCAGATAGTGCTTATCGGGGATAAGAATCATGACGAAATTATAGGCATAAACGGTTGGTGTGATTACACTGCTGTCATAACCGACGGCACAAGTCCATTAGACCTATCAATGTATGAGAAAGTACTGGTTATGTATCAAACTACCTATGATTTGGATAAAGTTTCCATTTCGAGGAGAAATCTTTTTACAACGGGCGTCAAAACGCTTGTAATTTATAACACTATTTGCTATACTACCGTTGATAGGCAGAGTTATATTCGCAATATTTCTGGCATGTGTGACCTAGTAGTAGTCGTTGGCGACAGTGCAAGCAGTAACACCAAGAAACTTGTAGATATTGCCCAACAACATTGCAATCAGGTCGCATTGTTGAGTAGTGTGGATAATTTTCCAAGTTTATCAAATAATCAAAATATATGTATAGTTGCAGGGGCTTCAACTCCACAAGAGTTGACAGAGGAGGTTTTGTCGCACATGGTCGAACAAGCAAAAGAAAACAATCTTAGTGTAGAGATTAACGAAGAGTTTGCTAAGGCAGTCAGTAAGATACCAGCTAAACGCAGTTACAAGAAAGGACAAAAAGTCAAGGGACACGTAGTCCAGATTGACCCAGAAGGTGTTACGATTAATCTATCCAACACCAAGGGTGATGGATTCATACCCAACGAGGAGTTGGCCGAGGAGAACTGGCAAGAGTATAAATCACAGTTGAAGGTCGGCGATATAGTTGAGTGTATCGTTATTTCCACAGATAAGATAATTACCTTGTCCAAAAAAGAGATAGACATACTCTACAAGGATGACGCACTAGTATCAGGCATCAAGGAAGGCGATGTTTTCGAGCTTGTTATGACTAAGGCGGTTAAGGGTGGATTACTATCCAAGTTAGGTAGTTACACAGTGTTCGTACCGTCCTCGCACATAAGAGATGGATTTGTCAAGAACCTAGAACAATATGTCGGCAAGAAATTACGCTTAATAGCTCTACCAGAGGGCGTAGACGATACCAAGAAGAAGATAGTTGCTAGCCAGAGAGAAATAATCGTAAGAGAAAAACAAGCTAAGGAAGACAATTTCTGGAACAACATAGAGGTAGACGAGATAGTCGAGGGTAAAGTACTGAGATTCTCCCCATTCGGCGCATTTATCAACGTTAGAGGATTCGACTGCTTAGCGCACCTATCCGACCTCTCTTGGACACCTGTTAAGGATCCTGCAGAAGTGCTGGAATTAGGCAAGACATACGAGTTCGTCGTACTTAAGACAGACAGAGAGACTAAGCGTGTATCCGTTGGTTATAAACAACTGCAACCACATCCTTGGACAGTCGCAGCAGAGAAGTTCCAAGTGGGAACGGTCGTACAGGGCAGAGTTGCCCGCATCCTGTCATTCGGCGCATTTATCGAGCTAGATAAGGGCATTGACGGTTTACTACACATATCTAACGTATCTTGGGATTGGCTAGGCGACATTAACGAAGTGCTCAAAGTTGGCGATATTATAGATGTTCAAGTTATCGGGTTCGACCTCGAAGAGAAGAGAATCACACTATCAAGGAAGGCTACAATGGAGAAGCCCGATCAACCTAGAACTAAGGCAGACGCAGAAGAGCATTCTGATGAAGAGCAAGATAGTATAGAGCAAAGCACACCTGTTCAGGAATAGATTAATAATTACAGATTAACAGTCCTATTCCTAGGTTTACTCGCACATCTCCGGCGGTTTACTTAGAAATAGGCATAAATACATTAAAGGAGGTAAATACTAAGTGGCAACAATCAATAAACAAGAGATTATTGCTCAACACGCACTCAAAGAAGGGGACACTGGTTCTCCAGAGGTGCAAATAGCACTTTTGACTGCACGCATCAATCACTTGACAGAACACCTTAAGACCCACGAGAAGGATCACCACAGCAGACGTGGCTTGTTACAGATGGTCGGTCACCGTAAAGGCCTATTGGATTATCTTAAATCCGTCGATATTAAGAGATACAGAGCAATCATCACAAGCCTTAATATTAGGAAATAACCATAGCACAATAAGAAGGGGGAGGGAAACATTCCACCCCTTTTTTAGGTAATATTAGTCGTTGTCAAACGATGTGAGTTTTGACAACAAGGGAGAGTTTAATGAGTAATTTCAAAATGCAAGAGAACACTATCGGTAACCGCACCTACCACATCTTCGAGATGGAAGTCGGTGGCAGACCAATGCAAGTCGAGATTGGTAAATACGCCGAACAAACCAACGGTTCATGTATAGTTAGATGTGGCGAGACTGCCGTTATGGTAAACGTTACAATGGCAAAAGAACCGAGAGAAGGCATTGACTATTTTCCTCTAGGAGTTGATTTTGAGGAGAAGATGTACTCTGTGGGTAGAATCCCAGGTGGTTTTAAGAAAAGAGAAGGTCGCCCAACTGATAAGGCTATTCTTACCAGTCGCCTTATTGATAGGCCCCTTAGACCGCTTTTCCCCAAGGGATTCTTGAATGATGTGTCAGTAGTAGCAACTGCTATGTCTGTAGAACCCAACGTTCAGCCAGAGGTGTATGGTATGATAGGCAGTAGTATAGCATTGTCTATATCTAGCATACCATTCGCAGGACCAACAGGCAGTGTAGTTGTGGGATATGTTGACGGTCAATATATAATTAACCCCAACAACGACCAGAAGGAAAGAAGTTTAATCAACCTCAACTTGTCAGGCACAAAGGACGCCATAATGATGGTAGAGGCAGGAGCCAACGAAGTCAGTGAACAAGAGATGCTAGGCGCTATACTATTCGGTCATGAGGAGATTAAGAAACAATGTGCATTCATTGAGTACATCACTGAGCAAGTTGGCAAGACCAAGATTGAGCCAGACCTACACAAGACACCTCAAGACATCGAGCAGTTAATACGCGATTATGCCGACAATAAACTAGATGTAGCACTAGATACGTTCGACAGATTAGAGAGAGAGGACAACGAGGAAAGACTCGAAAAGGAAATTAAGGAATATTTCCAAGCCACCAACGAATTGGTTGTACCATACGTATCTGCCGTACTATACACTATGAAGAAGGAAAAAGTGCGTGCCAAGATATTAAACAAGGGTATCCGTCCTGACGGCAGAACACTGACACAGATAAGACCAATTTGGTGCGAAGTCGGTATATTGCCTAGAGTACACGGTTCAGGCGTGTTTACCAGAGGTATGACACAAGTTATAACTACTGCAACACTGGGCACTATTGCCGAAGTGCAGAAGTTAGAACAACTAGATGAGGATGAGAACTTCAAGCGCTACATGCACCACTATAATTTCCCACCATACAGCACAGGCGAGGCTAAACCACTAAGGAGCCCCGGCAGACGCGAGATTGGACACGGTGCGCTAGCAGAAAGGGCACTTGAGCCAGTTATCCCCAGCGAAGCAGATTTTCCGTACGCCATTCGTACAGTGTCTGAGGTAGTATCCAGTAACGGCAGTACATCACAGGCTAGTATATGCGGTAGCACGCTATCACTAATGGACGCTGGTGTACCAATTAAGGCACCTGTTGCCGGTATTGCAATGGGACTGATGAAGTCGGAGGACGGCAAGAAGGTTGCTATCCTTAGCGATATTCAAGGACTAGAGGACTTCCTTGGCGATATGGACTTCAAGGTAGCAGGAACATCAACAGGTATCACTGCTATACAGATGGACATCAAGATTAAGGGGATAGACGAGAATATATTAAGGACTGCGTTAGAGCAAGCTAGACTTGGGAGACTACACATTCTAGGCGAGATGGCCAAAGTAATAGATAAACCAAGGACCGAGTTAAGTAAATATGCACCCAAGATAATCAGTTTCACTATCGACACAGATAAGATTAGGGAGGTTATCGGTAGCGGTGGTAAAGTTATTAACAAGATTATTGAGGAGACAGGTGTCAAGATTGATATTACTGATGACGGCGTAGTATTCATAGCAACTGCCGATGCGGAAATGTCGCAGAAGGCCAAGAACATCATAATGGCAATAGTAAAGGACCCCGAGCCGGGAGATGAGTTCGTTGGCAAGGTGGTAAGAATAATGGACTTCGGCGCATTCGTTGAGTTTGCACCGGGTAAGGACGGTATGATTCACATAAGTAAACTGAGTAAAGAGCGTGTAGAAAAAGTTACTGATGTAGTCAACATTGACGACACGGTTAAGGTTAAGGTTATCAAGATTGACGACAAAGGCAGAATTGACCTAAGACTTCTCAAAAAAATGTAATTCATCATATAATATTACAGACATAGTATTATAAATGCACTCGATATCATACGAGTGCATTTTTTTTCGTATCCTCAATGTACAACAGTAGAAACTAGCCACAATTCAATTATTAGAATAACTTTGAGATGGTGCCGTGTAACTTAGTGAGTTAACAAATTGATATGGATTTTCCACATTATCTTGTACGCTAACACTGACTGCGTTATGACTATATAGTTAACCCTAATACTTATATGTAACTTAGACGCGTGCACAGTTACTTGAGTGTTCCAATAAACTGCTAATAAGATATCCCACTATCTTAACAAGTTATACTGACTGCATTATGACTATATAGTTAACCCTAATACTTATATGTAACTTAGACGCGTGCACAGTTTAACTGAGTGTTTCAATAAACTTCTAATAAGATATCCCACTATCTTAACAAGTTATACTGACTGCATTATGACTATGTAGTTAATCCTAATACATATATGTAATCTAGATACGCGCACAGTTTATCTTAATTTTAACATCATGCTAATAAAAGTATCACAGTTTAGATGAATTAACAGTTAATTTGGGCTATTGAAGTACCGTTAGACAACTCTGTATGTGCACACTGTGTAACTTAATGTGTTAATAAATAGACAATTAACATAATCTGTACAGTAAGGAGTGTGTGGATTATGTCTAACAAAACAGGTAAAAAACTCTTTGATTTTGTGATAATCAATGGTATAATCATAGTACTTATAGTAGTCGTCGCTGTAATGAGTTTCAGCGGACAGTCAGTCAGCGTATTTTTGAATGGCGACCGTGCGATATATAAGGGTAACACCGACAGTAATTACGTTTCACTGATGTTCAATGTCTATTGGGGCACGGAGTACATAACCAATATATTGTCCGTACTGGAACGATATGGCGTTAAGGCAACATTCTTTATCGGTGGCAGTTGGGCAGAGAAGAACATAGATTTACTGCGCACTATTGCAGACAAAGGACACGAGATTGCCAACCACGGCTATTTCCACAGCGATTGTAAGACGCTGGGACGACAGAGCATATATGATGAGATATATGTTACGCATAAACTGGTACAGAATACGTTAGGGCAGACGATGACGCTGTTCGCACCACCGAGTGGCAGTTATAATTCGCTGACATTACAGGTAGCTCAGCAACTAGGGTATAATACAATAATGTGGAGTAAGGACACTATTGATTGGCGAGATAAGGACAGTGCTCTAGTTTATACCCGCGCAACCAAGAACGTAAAAGGTGGCGACCTTATACTTATGCACCCGACTGCGCACACACTCAAGGCACTTCCAGACATACTGTCGTATTACGGTCAACATAACCTTCAAGCAGTTACAGTTAGTCAAAATATCAACGGGACAAACGGCTAAAACACTGGCAATATGTGAATAATTTGACAATGACTGCACGACGAACAATGCTAAACAGAGTGATATTGGCTCATATATGACTCAATTCATTACATTGACTCACAATAATTAATACATATATACGGAGAATAATATGAATAATAGCGGTAATTATTTCTACACATTTGACAGTGGTGCAAGGCTAGTGGTCAAAGAGATGAAGAACATGTATTCTGTCTCTATCGGGGTGTTCGTTAACGCCGGCAGTCGCCACGAGACGTCCTCTCATAACGGGTATTCACACTTTATCGAACATATGCTGTTCAAAGGCACAGACAGGCGCACAGCGCTTGAGATTAGTCAAGCTATAGATGACACTGGAGGTTCACTTAACGCATACACCAGTAAAGATGTAACTTGTTTCCACACGCGGACAAGCAGTGAACATGTGGAGTTGTGTATGGATGTACTATCGGATATGTTTTTCCATGCCACATTCAACGATAGTGACATAGATAACGAGAAGAATGTAGTTCTAGAAGAGATAGCACTAGATGAGGATATGCCGGACGAAGTGTGTCAAGACCTGTTAGCTCACGGCTTATTCGGTAACCATCCATTAGGGCAGACCATTACCGGTACTCAAAAGGCAGTTGAGAGCATTACCAGAGATAAACTTATTCAATATAAACAACATCATTACACTCCCAATAATGTCGTAATATCAGTGGTGGGCAACATAGACTATCATTATATTCAAGAGTTAGTTTATAAGTACTTCGAAACGAGTTTTGCCCTGTGCAAGACCGCCAATCAACTCGTTATCCAAGCGCCAACATACCACTTCGACTTCTGCCATAAGTTCAAGGACGTCGAACAATGCCATGTAGCAATGGCATTCCCGTCCTTGCCAGCCAATCACCCTTTATATCAGGCGTTAATGATAATGGCATCTATATTCGGCGGCAATATGTCTAGCAGACTTTTTCAGTCCATAAGAGAGAAACAAGGACTGGCATACACAGTTTACTCTTTGCCATCAGTGTACGCGGACTGCGGTTATTTCGAAATATACTGTGGGACAAGCCCCCAAAAAGTCAAACAAGCAGTCCAGTCCATATTCAATGAGATAGATAATTTTCTCACTAACGGCGCCACTTTAGAAGAGTTTACACGCAATAAACAGCAATTGCTAGGCGGTAATAAACTGGTCATGGAGAGTACTATGTCTGTCATGAGAGCCATGGGTTCATACACTCTGCGCACCAATGAGATATTCGATATAGATAAACGCATGTTGGAATTAGAGAATGTTGCATTCGAACAGGTAAGAGAGGTTATCAACATGACTTTTAATCAAAAATACGCATCCGCATATGTGGGCAAAAAGATACATGAGTATGACTGCATTAGCCGAAAATAGTCTATCATATATGGGCATACGTTGATTAAATGGCATAAGCACTCTTTACAGATAAGGGCTAAGGTACGCAAATATTTTTTTGTCCAACTTGTTAACTTATTACTTGATTTTATGTATCCAAGTATTGTATAATTATTGGATAGGAGAACGGTCCAATGGAAGAAACGAAGAAAAGAAAAATCTTAACCACCAAAATCCTTAATATAGTCATACTGTCTATCTTTTCCTTCCTGTTGGTGTGCTTGATAACACCATTTTATATCAGTGGAATAATCGGAGGATTCTTTAGGGGTCTACTGGGATTATCAGTGTACGGTATCGTTATCGCAGGAATAGTCATCAGCGCTTGTACATTATCTGGCAGAAGAACATTACTACAACCTAAGTTCGTAGTTACCTTCACACTGCTGTATATCTCCATACTATTGTTCGTGCAACTATTATCCAGTAACATATATTTACAATCCTCAAGTAGTTATGGACAATACTTGACTTGGTGCTATTCATTTCAAACTTATCCATCTTTTGGAGGACTGCTGGCTGGGTTGATTGTGTATCCGTTCTATAAGGTTAACTACTGGCTATCACTCGGATTATTTCTTATTTTTGTCTGTGTTATGGTCTACCTGTCTGCAAGCAGAATCAACGACATATCAACAGGTAACTATCAACACATATCTAATCAACCTAGAACGTCTCCACCTAGACAACCCACGAGTAGTAGTGATACTCAGCATACCAGAGATATGCAAGACAATATAGTCAAGCCGAATGGTATGTCTGAGCAATCTCAACCCGTTCACAAGACCGCAGAACAATTACAGAGAGATGAATCACTACGCATATTATACGGCAATATAGACTTTGGCAGGAATGACGATTTAGACGCACCAGTTGTGTCGCCACCAGAGTACACTCAGACACGACCCGACATTCCGTATGTGCCAGTTGGTAAGTTCGACACAATTAACGACTTACCTGAGGTAGATGCTCATTCTTCTATCCCAAGCGACAGCACTCCACCTCGCCCTATAGTACCACCCAAGACTGCATATGACGGCACACGCACAGTTAGTAGTACAAGGGTGCGTCATATCACTAACACGGATGTGTTAGATGCAGACGAGTGGTCTAAACGTTTACGTGATAATCCCAACGCACAACAACCGGACGCAGACGTTCAACAGCCTTACAGCCAGCAACACACTGACTCTATTGCGCCCTCTACGGTAACTACCGAACAGCCCAAGCAACCTGCACGTAAGGTGTTATTCGAGGAACCAGAGCCCAAGTTTACCAGCAATTATGCACACCATACTAGTGACGTTAATCAAGACTCATCAATATATAAGGACCAATCTACCAATACATCAACAGCAGGTCAATCAACTGATGATATCGATATTAATGAATATAATGACCAATCATATATAGAGAACGATAAGTCATCAGCTGATAATGGTGATTACGCTGATAACTCGCACCTAGACATGGGTGATACAGATAATACAGAGGACACCGACTATATTAAGCCTCGCCCTCCCGTGCAACAGAGGTCTGCAACCAAAGAGCAGATTAAGAAGAACGATTACAACGGTTATGACGATGACAATGCCTATAACGATTATAGCGATAATATAGACAGCAACCAAGACAGCCAAGATTATGATTCTTTCGACCAACGGATATCTCCAGCAGATTTATTCGCCAACGATAAGCCGTTTAGTAGCGACTACAACAAGGATATCAACGAGAGAATAAATAAGAATCAAGTTACTGACAAGGCTAAGGCGTATATAGACAAAATCCTTAGAGATGACGAGCAGGAACAATCAACTCAAGAGGATAGTCAAGAGGACACTATCAATATAGTCAGTAAACCTGTCGTGTTGGCAGGTGGAAAGAGAGGTTATCAAGGCGCATTCGACCTCGAAGATACCACCAAGCGTAAACATGCACCGACAATTCATAAGTATGCCAAATATATGGCACCACCTGTAGACCTACTTAAGAGTATTCAGATTAATCCAACTGCTCTAGCCGAAGACTATGAGGCCAACGCAAGAATACTAGAGGAAATGCTTGCCGAGTTCAAGATTGATGCCAAGGTACAACATATAGTTACCGGTCCAACAGTTACTCGCTATGAGATGAAAATGGCGCCTGGCATACCAATCAAGAAAGTATCTAATATTGCTGACGATATAGCAATGCGCATGTCCGCAGTTGCTTCTATACGAATAGAAGCACCTATACCGGGTAAGGACTTATTCGGTGTCGAAATCCCCAATAAGAAGACTGCTCCCGTTTCATTGCGCAACATGATAGACTCTGACGAGTTCGACAACTTGAAAGGTTCATTATCATTTGCGCTAGGCGTAGATATCGGCAACGAAAGAATCTTCGCAGATTTAGCATCCTTCCCACACTTACTGATAGCAGGTTCTACTGGCGCAGGCAAGAGTGTATGCCTTAATACGATGATTGTCAGCCTTATGTATAAATATTCGCCGGAGGACCTCAAGTTCTTGTTGGTAGACCCCAAACAAGTAGAGTTTTTCGTATACGCCAAGTCTCCACACTTGTTAATAGACGGTATCATTACACAGCCTGAGCAATGCATTCAAGCACTATCGTGGTTAATAGAGGAGATGGAAAGGAGATATATTCTACTACGTGATTGCGCCGTTAAGGATATTAACGCATACAACAAGATTATTGACACCACCGTTACACCCAAAATGCCTCGCATAGTGCTCATAATTGATGAGTTGAACGACTTGATGACATATAACAAGGTAGAACTAGAGAATAGAATCAAGTCCCTCTCGCAAAAGGCTCGTGCAGCAGGAATACATTTGGTATTCGCTACACAGCGCCCAAGCACTGACGTGTTGACAGGTACTATTAAGGCCAACTTCCCGACTCGTATTGCTCTGCGCGTGGTATCCTCATACGATGCCAAGACAATAATGGACACAGGTGGACCGGACAAACTAGCCGGCAAGGGCGATATGCTGTTCAAGTCTGATAACACGCCTAAACCGATTAGACTACAAGGTGCATTCGTAGGCAATCAAGAAGTGGACAATGTCATACAATATATTGCCTCCAAGAACGAAGCATATTACGATGAGAGCGCCACTAGGAAGATTCTTACAGTCAAGGGTAACTCTGTTGCGGAAGAAGAGGATGATGATACACAGGACCCACTATTCATAGAGTCGTTGCGCTATTGTGTGGAGAATAATATGGCATCAATCTCTTCATTACAGAGGAGATTTAATATAGGCTATAACCGTGCTGGTAGGCTGATAACTGCGTTCGAAGTCAAGGGATTCGTGTCAGCATATAACGGTAGCAAGTCCAGAACCATGATTATTACTGAAGAGGAGTTCGACCAACTATATCCAGATGAGTAATCTACCATCTATCGGCTACGTGTCGCTAGGGTGCGACAAGAACAGAGTGGACAGCGAGGTTATGATAGCAAGGCTACTATCTAACGGGTTCGCCATAGAGAGTAATCCTGCAAATGCGGATATCATAATAGTCAATACCTGTGCTTTTTTGGAGGCGTCCCGTAAAGAGTCAATAGATACCATACTGGAGATGTCGCAATATAAGCAAGACAAGTGCAGTAAACTGATAGTAACCGGCTGTCTGTGTCAAAAACACGGTGAAGAATTATTACGATATTTACCTGAGGCAGACTGTCTAGTGGGTGTCAATTATAACGACATCGTAGACATTGTCAAACAATGCTACTATGATAACGTGCGTCAACTATATATTCGACCTAATGACGCGATGACAAGTTGTCCTAGGGTACTGACCACGTTGCCTCATTATGCCTACATCAAGATTGCTGATGGGTGTAACAACTATTGTTCATACTGCACCATACCTTACATAAGGGGCAGATATCGTTCTATGCCGACTGAGGAAGTAGTTAAGCAGGCGCTTATGCTAACTCAACAGGGCGTTACTGAGATAATACTGGTTGCTCAAGATGTTACGAGATACGGATTGGACTTGTATGGCAAGGTGACGCTGGTACCTCTACTGCAAGAACTAAGCAAGATACCACAAATTAAGTGGATAAGACTGTTGTACTGCTATCCTGAATTGATAGATACTGCCCTACTTGATGAGGTGGCTAATAACGACAAAGTGTGTAAATACCTAGACATACCACTTCAACACGTAGACAGCGACGTTCTCAAAGCAATGAACAGGAGGTCATCACATGACACGGTAACCGACTTGTTCAATCGCCTTAATCAATATTATCCACAGATACGCATTCGCTCAACGTTTATATGTGGTTTCCCCAATGAGAGTCAGGCGCAATATGAGATGATAGGGGAGTTTCTACGCAAGTACCAACTGGCCAATGTCGGATTCTTTGCTTATTCTAGAGAGAAGGGCACCAAGTCCTATGTTATGAGCAATCAATTACCTAGTAGAATTAAACAACAGCGAGTTAAACAACTGTATAAACTTCAGCAGAACATATCTCTACACAACAATACGTCACTACTAGGCAAGAGTTTACAATGCGTTGTTGACGAACAGACAGAGATAACCAACATCTACTGCGGGCGCACACAGTTCCAGTGTCCTTATATAGATGGCAAGATAACACTTATATCTACTCGACCACTATCAATTGGTCAATATGTAGATGTTGTCATAACAGATTGCGACAGTTATGACCTAGTAGGAGAAGTATTATGAATATACCTAACACACTATCACTAATAAGGATATGCCTTGTTCCACTGGTTGTACTGTTCTATTTACTCAACCTAACTCTACTGGCAGTAATCATCTTCATCGTAGCTGCTTGCACCGACTTTCTCGATGGCTACATAGCACGCAAGTATAATATGGTTACCGACCTAGGTAAACTACTGGACCCGATAGCAGACAAGATACTGGTGTTGTCAGCATTATTCTTAATTAGTTATTCTGCCGTCTTACAACCCTCTTGGATAGGTGCAGTCTACGGCACTATAATTATATCAAGAGAGTTAATCATTAGCGTATTCAGGCAAATAGCGGCCTCGAAAGGCATAATAATGAAAGCCAACTTATATGGTAAAATTAAGACATTCGTCCAAACTGTTGCTTTGCCGATAGTATTACTACTTAACGCTCAAACAGACATAACAGCAATATCGCCCGTATTATATAACGTTCTCTATATGGCAGGGCACATTACTCTCATAATCGCCGTTCTATTAACTATTATGTCAGGCGTAGTATACCTTATACAGAACATTCAAGTGCTTAAACAGAGCGAGGTATAATAGTGATTAGACTGTTTTCCCTTAAACAGAGTCCAAGCACTCAATATCTCTTCGATAAACTCGTACTGGACTGCCTAGACGCACAGTTACAGATAGGCGGTACTATGGACGCCAATCAATATAACAGCGACGATATTATCATTCTTATAGGCGGATACAGAGAATGGAATAAACTACAGTTGCCATGCGAACTAGTTAATCCTATCATAAACCAATACCTACATTCCAATATACCTATTGCGCAGGAGATAGCACAAGATGCGACTAGTTACTGCTATACTCCAAGAGAGTTCATGCCCATACTCGACCATAACGGATATTTTGCACTTGTGGGTAGTTACAACGGTAAACATATCTATGTGCTACCTGATAATCTAGACAGCATTAAACGACTGTTCGAGAATCATATCAAGCCCGTTCTTTACAAGCAGTGTCTAATAGCGTGTATAGATTATATTAAGTTGTTCGGAGTAGAGAACTGTGTTGTCAAATCGCAGACTGACGCTCTCAACACAACCGATATCAAGTTGAACTGCACAACTAACTATCTAGACACAACTGTGAGCATAGTATCTTTTGACGGTTACCAAGAGGTGAATAAGTATCGCATTATTAACGCATTTAGTAAACGATTTGTTGATAGAATATATTGCAGTGATAACTATACGCCACAGCAAGTTATTGTGGACCTATTGACGATTAAACAAAAAACCGTCGCGCTAGCAGAGTCGGTAACGGGTGGCATGGTTGCCTCACGAATAGTTGATGTTCCTGGGGCGAGCAAAGTTCTGCTTGAGAGTGCGGTCACATATACTGACATTGCCAAGCGTAATAGGCTGTATGTCAGCAACAAGGATTTATTGGATTACACCGCGGTATCCACACAGATAGCACAGGAAATGGCACGAGGACTGCTCCAGGCAACCAAGTGTGACTACGCCTTGTCCGTTACTGGCTATGCAGACAAAAATATTGATTTTTTTAACGGAATGTGTTATATTTGCGTCACCGATAGAGAGCAATCCCAGACTGTTAAACAATACTTTACTGGCGATCGCAATACAGTCAGGGAGAAGATGACTAATACATGTCTTTACCTGCTTATCAATTTCATCAAAAACAATTAGGAGATTGTTATGGCCGAAGATAAAAAACTTGCATTGGCGTTAGCCATGTTGCAAATCCAAAAAAAGTTTGGCAAAGGCACCATAGCCAAGTTGAGCGAAATAGACAAAGAAGAGGATACTGAGACCGCTTTAGTTAGTCAAACGTACGACTTTACATTCACCCTTGACGGTTATCATAAGGGCCGTCTAATTGAGTTATACGCTCCTCGTGGCGCCGGCAAAACTGTCGTTGCTCTTAGACTTGTTGCACAGGTTCAACGCAGAGAGGGGACTGTGGCGTTCATAGATTGCTCCAAGAGAATGGATAGTCAGTTCGCTATCAGTCTAGGAGTTGATATAGACAATTTAGTCGTCACGCAACCACAGGACAACGCACAAGCCAGAGAAATAATCGAGAGCCTTATAACTAATGCAGGCATAGATTTAATTGTTTTCGATTCGATTAATTCACTGTTCGATAATCAGCAAGATAATCCAACACAAGATGAATACATAGGACAGTTGTCCAACTTGATTCATGGCACTAACACCTGTATAATTGTTACCACCTTAACTCAGTGCAAAATGGGAGTGTGCTACAACATACACGATAACGAGAATATCGAAGACTTGCCCAAAATGACATCCAATCTAGGTGGCACTGAGCAGGTCAGCAATCAAGTCAACTCAACGCAAAGTAATAATGGACAATTAGTTGACCGTGTCACAACTGTTGAATTAGAGCCGTCGCCCACAGAATCGCTACCAACAGTTGACTCGGAACAGTCACCACAGGTTGTCACCAACGTACAATTCGCCCAGCAGGATAATAATCAACGAGCAGATACTGATACGCTAACGAACAGTGAGCATAATGGTACTCAACCTCAGGCAGATACCGTGCAAGACACTATCGCTCAAACGGATACTGCAGAGTCTGCTGAATGTACTACATCAGCAGAACAAACGGAGTTAATTCAACCAGTTCAACCTGAGAATGAGTTCGACTATATCGCACAACCATATAATGCGCCCACAGTTGACTTACTTAACAGTTTAACTAACAATATGGTTCATCAAGGCACTGACCGTGACGAAGTAGCCAAGCAATTATTATCCATTATGGCAGACTTTAATATTACTGCCACATTTATAGACTATCATACAGGTCCCGTGCTGACTAGATATAACTTCTGCTCAGATGATACAGATGGCGTAAGTAAAGTAACCTTGATATCTCAAGACATTGCCAACAGACTCAACAAGGGTGACGTGGTTAGGATAGAGGTTACCAACGTATTAGAGGGCTTGTTCGGCATAGAGATACCCAACAACAAGATAAGCATAGTTACACTCCGCAGTCTGTTAGAATCAGATGAGTTCGATACGTTCTTCGGCGAACTGGCATTCTGTTTAGGCGTTAAACTAAACGGTGATATTACCATAGCCGACCTCGCCGAGTTACAGAACATATTGATTGCGGGTGATACCAGTTCGGGCAAGAGCGTATTCCTGAGCGACTTAATAATAAGTTTAATGTACAAGTATTCTCCGGAGCAACTGCGATTCATGCTGGTCGACGCCACGCAGACAGAGTTCTTCGCATATAAGAATGAGCCACACCTACTGACAGGACACATACTTAATAGCGCTGAGGAATGTATAACTGGCCTTCAATGGCTAGTTCAAGAAGCAGACAAGCGCTTGGCCATGTTCAAAGAGAATAAGGTTAAGTCTATTGTCGACTTCAACAGACTAGCAAGTAATAACGATAAACCAATTATTCCACGCATTGTGCTCGTGATAGATGAGTATAGTGCATATCTTAATCACGAGCGTACCGAACTGGAAAGGTGCATGAAGAGCATTTATCAGAAGGGCAGGCAAACTGGTATTCATATGATATTTGCCACCAAGAAGCCTAATACTGATGTTCTGTCACACTCTATCAAGACTTGTTTCCCCTGCAGAATCGCCTTCAGAATAGAGGTTAAGAAACAGAGTAGAAACATAATTGAACAAGGTGGTGCAGAGAAACTCATAGGCAAAGGCGACATGCTATGCCTTTTCCCTAATGCCGACCTACCCAGCCGTATGCAAGCACCATACTTAACTATTGCCGAAGTTGATAATGTGGTAACGTACATTACTAACAACAACTCGGCACATTTCCACCAAGGCGCAATAGATGTACTTGATGAGTTGAGTCAGAACTCTAGCCACATAGAGATAGAGGGTGATGTAGATTCTATGTATGTAGAAGTGCTTAAATACATAACAGAGGTCAAGACCATATCCATATCGCAACTTCAAAAAAGATTCAACATAGGATATAGCAGGGCAGGACGACTGATTGACGCGCTGGAGAGACAGAATGCTATAAGTAGTTACAGCGAGAGTGCCAACAGAGCCGTGTTCATTACGCCGAGCGAAGCAGAAGCTATAATTAATGAATTGACAAGCAAAAGAGTAAAAAAATCGTAACAAGGGAGAATATACAAAATGACAGAAGACAAGAAAAAAGCCTTAGACCAAGCCATACTTCAGATTGAGAAACAATTCGGTAAGGGCTCAATAATGAAGCTAGGCGAAGCTGCATCTCAGCGTAACATCGATGTCATACCCACCGGTTGCCTCACACTAGATTTAGCACTAGGAATAGGTGGCATACCGAGGGGAAGGATTATTGAGATATTCGGGCCAGAATCATCAGGCAAAACTACGGTATCTCTGCACGTTATCGCACAAGCGCAGAAACTAGGCGGAACAGCGGCATTCATAGATGCCGAGCATGCTCTAGACCCCGTATATGCAGCCAACCTAGGTGTAGACCTCGAGAATCTATACGTGTCACAACCGGACAACGGCGAGCAAGCATTAGATATCGCCGATTACCTTGTTAGGAGTAGTGCAGTAGATATCATAGTTGTTGACTCGGTTGCCGCCTTAACGCCCAAGGCAGAGATAGAGGGGGAAATGGGGGACCCTCATATGGGATTACAGGCTAGACTAATGTCTCAGGCACTGCGCAAGTTGGCTGGTGTTATCAGTAGATCCAACACCTGCGTCATTTTCATCAACCAACTGCGTGACAAGATAGGTGTAATGTTCGGCAATCCAGAGACAACTACGGGCGGTAAAGCGCTCAAGTTCTATGCAAGTATAAGACTGGACGTGCGCAAGATTGACCAAATCAAAGAAGGTTCCGACCTGACGGGTAATCGCACCAAGGTCAAGGTAGTCAAGAACAAGCTAGCACCACCCTTCAAGTCTGCCGAGTTTGATATTATGTATGGTAAAGGGATATCGCAGAGTGGTTGTATATTAGACCTTGCAATTGCCTACAATATAATCGAAAAGAGTGGCTCTTGGTTCGCATATAATGACGAGAAGATAGGTCAAGGAAAAGAGAATGTTAAGGCATATATTGAGGCCAATCCCAAGTTCATGCAGGAGTTAGAGGCCAAAATAAGAGAGATGTCACGCAACGAGACTGAACAGCAAGCGTGATATAAACCTATCTTAACGATAACACATAAGACTTATAGCATTACTTGCACGAGAGTTATAGCCATAATAAGAGAGATGTCACTCAACGAGACTGAACAGCAAGCGTGATATAAACCAATCTTAACGATATCACATAAGACTTATAGCATTACTTATAGTCTGAGAGGGTAACTTATCCCTGTGGCTCAAGTATGCAAATAAGTCTTTTTTTGTTTTCACTTTTGTTGGCAAAAAGGCTCGATAAATGATTGACTTTATGAGTATTGATAGGATATTATTGAAGTACAGTTACAGAATTATCATTACATTGATACATATAATGCTGATTTGAAAATTGAAAACTCAATATTAACAGGAGGAATTATGTATAATCACTTATCTAGTTTCTTCTTTTTTAGCGGTAGTGCTGACGTGGGACTTATCCTTCTGTTCACACTATTGGGAATAATTGCAAGTGCTACAATCACTTTTTTTGTCTATAAAAAGATAATTGACAATAAAATCGGGGGCGTTAAGAATCACACTCAGAACATGCTAGACGATGCAATATTTGAAGCAAAAACCATTAAAAAAGAGGCAATTCTCGAAGCAAAAGAGGAAACTTTACGACTAAAGACAGATTTTGAGAAGCAGACCAAGGAGAGGCGTACCGAACTGCAAAAGTTGGAAACTCGACTTCAACAGAAGGAAGAGACGCTGGACAAAAAAGAGGACTCCCTAACCAAGAAAAGCGATCAAATCGAACTACAACAGAAGCAGATTAGTGGGCAACAGAGCGAACTGGCAAAGAGACAGAATGAACTGGATAAATCCCACGAGAAGATTCTCGCCGAACTAGAAAGAGTAGCATCTCTATCCAAGGATGACGCTAAGAAAGAACTAATAGATACCCTGACAGGTGAAGCCAAAAAAGAGGCAGCCTCACTTGTCAAAAAGATAGAGGCCGAAGCCAAGGAAACTGGCGATAAGAAGGCCAAAGAAATAATAACACAAGCCATACAGAGATGTGCATCTGATCAAGTATCAGAGACAACTATATCTACCATAGCACTCCCTAATGATGATATGAAGGGACGCCTGATAGGTAGAGAGGGCAGGAATATTCGTTCACTCGAGAATGCTACAGGCGTAGAACTTATCGTGGACGATACACCAGAGGTGGTAATATTGTCTGGGTTTGATCCTGTGCGCAGACAGATTGCACGGATAACTGTTGAGAAACTCATTGCAGACGGTCGTATCCATCCAGCCAGAATTGAAGAGATGGTAGAAAAAGTCAAGAAAGAGATTGATGCTAGCATCAAAGAAGATGGCGAGGCTGCATCATTCGATACAGGCGTATTCGGACTGCACCCTGAGTTAATTAAGCTTATCGGTAGACTCAAGTATCGTACCAGTTACGGGCAGAACGTACTCAACCACTCTATTGAGGTGGCGTACTTGGCAGGGCTAATGGCAGACGAACTAGGCGTAGATGTTGCGTTGGCCAAGCGTGGGGGACTGCTCCATGATATAGGTAAAGCTGTCGACCACGAATTCGAGGGGACACACATTGAGATAGGCGCCGACCTCGCTAAGAAATATAAGGAGAGTAAAGAGGTTATCAACTGTATTCAGGCTCACCACGGCGATGTAGAGCCACTTACTGTCGAAGCCGTGTTAGTAGCAGCAGCAGACAGTATCTCGGCAGCAAGACCCGGTGCAAGGCGCGAGACACTGGATAATTATGTTAAACGACTTGAGAAGTTGGAAGAGATATCCAACTCATTCGAAGGCGTACAGAGAACATACGCAGTGCAAGCAGGTCGTGAAATTCGTATCATTGTCAAACCCGAAGTTATTAATGACGAGACCACAGTTTTCCTAGCCAAAGATATTGCTAAGAAAATCGAGAGTGAGCTAGAATACCCAGGACAAATTAAGGTCAACGTTATTAGGGAGACTCGTGCAGTCGAGTTCGCTAAGTAGTGTGATTAACACATTATAGATATAAAAGAGATTTGGTCATCCAAGTCTTTTTTTTATTGCACAGCAACCTTGCCATTGTAGCGCGATTATGCTATATTATCTATAATAGTAAATATAATACTTGTCATAACAATAGAACATAGAGGGAGAGACAGGAACGGTGAGAATAATTCAAGAGTTTTCAGATAGCACTCTAAAAGAATTAGTAATAGACTTCACAGAGTATTAAGCAAAAAAAAGAATCTTGTCTAAACAAGACTCTCTTATGTCTGGCAGGGGAGACGCGATTCGAACACGCAACCAATGGTTTTGGAGACCACTACTCTACCGTTGAGCCACTCCCCTATAAGCGACTTAATTATAGAATACAATACGTGTAATGTCAAATATTTGTCTGCACATTGTGAGGTAAATATGAAAAAAATCATTATATATACAGATGGCGCATGCTCTGGCAACCCGGGAGATGGGGGCTGGGGCGCTATACTTAAATACGGCTCGACGGAAAAAGAGCTGAGTGGTTATCAACCCAACACGACTAATAATCGTATGGAGTTGACTGCCGTTATAGAATCTCTGCTAGCGCTTAAGTATCCATGCGAGGTGGCTATGCACTGCGATTCTGCCTATGTAGTTAATGCAATCAACAATAAATGGATAGTAGACTGGCAACTCTCGAACTGGAAGAACGCTAGCAATAAGCCAGTCAAGAATGTGGATTTGTGGGTTAAACTACTAGACTTGTTGAACACTCATAATGTATCTTTTATTAAAGTTAAAGGGCATTCAACAGATATCCTCAATCAACGGTGCGATAAACTAGCAACAACACAGATAGCGCTTAATAAGTCGTCTGACAATAGCACCACACCCAACAGCTCAGTTGATATACTATCACAGACATAGTAGTGGATAATTATCGAATAATTCTACATATGCACAAGAGGTGCAAAGCATTCTTAATGAGTACTTTGCACCTCTTGACATAATTATCAGTAACTAATATTGATAAACCATATTATAGAGTAAACATCATTACACGATTATTAGCGTTAACTTTTCAGCACGCTCTTATACACCAGTTTATAGTAGATTATGTATAGAGGAATGTTTATTGCAGTGATAACGGGTAACACTATCTGACCAGCGACTGCAACCACGTCAGTAAACACTATCTTGGCCAACAGCACATTAAGTGCGAATATCAACACGGTAGCAATGCAGAATGCAATAATCGCATTGATTAAGTGATACTTGAAATCGAAGTTAGGTTTAACTCGCTTACTAGGATTGACTAAGTAAATAACGGTCAATATGACAGGCGCGACAAGCACTATGCCATAATGAATGAACAGCGTGCCCACAGTCAAGGGTGCTACAATAAGTTTAACAATCAACATCTCAATAACAATTGATATGTAAGTAATCCAAGCTACAAGACAGTTAATCTTGTTAGTAAACAACATAGACTGGGGGGTGTAATCTGCTGTTGATTTATTATACAACTTGATTTTTACACCTTGTCTGTTAAGGTCGTCTGCCAACTCCTCGAGAACAACAGGATTGGTTGATGTTATCGACTTTTCCTCCTCCTCATCATCTATCGAGCGAAGTGATTCATCGTCTAGCTGGTCACCTATCAAGTTTTTATAGAAATGCTTGTAATTCTTCTCTATCGGGGGCTCTTGCTCCTCGACCACTTCTCGCTCCTGAGGCGTTATCGGCTGTTCAGTGTACACAGATTGTTCTGGTTGTGCCGAATCCTCGGTAACTGCAGTTATTATGGGTTGCTCCTCGTGCTCTTGTTGTTGTGTCGGCTCCTCTTGTGAATAATCTTGTTGATAGTTCCTATCTATAATCTCCTGTGCTCTGCGATTGAATGTCTCAAAAAAATTGGACTTATCTATCGCAAAGTAATCTTCGAACTCATATTCCCCCTCTGTCGACTCCTCAAATGACATGGGAGTAGCAATGGGCGGACTTTCAATTTTTTGGGAAAAAAAGTTGTCTATCTCACTGACAGGCTCGTCAGACTGGCAACGTTTGAATCCCTCTGTAGATTGTTCTTCTGCCAGTTGCTGTGTGTATAAGCTAGCTTCCTTATTAACTGTATCAACTGTATCATCACGGCCATACAGCCTGTCCATAGCTGTTCGCATCTGGTCAGTCTCAATAATTACTCTATCCTGCTTATGCTGCGGCTCAGTCTCAACTTGATCGAAGAAACTGGTCTGTTGTGGCTTGATAGGGGGTTGTTTGGGCTCAATAACTGCTCTTGGTGGGGTGTAGGGTGGAAAGTACGGTTTTGGCTGAATACTCTCCAGTCCTACGTTATACTCTCTATCATTCTGCGTGGCGCGCTTTTCATCAAGCGCAGATTGAGTGGCAGTAGCAGTAGTAGTGGATTGATTAAGTATAGAATCATCGAATTGGGTTTTAGTACTGACAGCATTATTAAGACCAACAGCAGAGTGTGGTTGCTTTAACCCAGATTGGTCGTGCGTATCGTGTTGAGCAACGGACTTAATAGATAGTTCTGTCAACTTTTGGCTCAAATTGAGTTGCTCTACTAAATCGGGTAATTCACGAGGTCTACGGACTTTTTTTGCTTTGGTTCCGAACAATGGTGTAACTTGATCTTGAGTTGCCGTCTCTATCTCATCATCGTCAACAACGAGCTTGTCTAGCACCTCTCGGTGATATTTCCATTCAGAATTGTAGTTCTCACATGCTTGCTTGCCTGCAGATGTCAACTTAAAGTATTTTCGCCTGCCACCGCTGGATTCCTCGCCCCAATAGGGCATGATTAACCCTTGGCTCTCAAGTCGTCTAAGGTAGGCATATAACGTGGGTTGTTTAATTTCGTAGGAGTTATGCGTCTTGTCCTTGATATCTCTGGCAATCTCGTAACCATACTTATCTGCATCGTAGAGAGCATTAAGTATGATAACCTCTATGTTGCCTTTCAAAAACTCAAAATTAGACATAATGTGTAGCACCTCACAAAATATTGTCAATATTCTACATCTTTATTCTCGAAAAGTCAATAACAAAAACTACTATGATTGTCATAATATAGTAAAAATGATAATTTTTATCAATATTTTCGAATATCAGCCATTATCTTGTGCACGTAGGGTAGTAAACTGTGGGTATGAAAATAATCATCTCTCGCCGTAACGTTAAAAGAATAGATATAGTAATGCTGCCTAACAGTGTGGTTATGGTTACTGCACCTATGGATACAGACATGGATTATATTAAGTATTTTGTCAGTAATAAACTGCGCAAGAGCGACTACTCGATAACGTGTTATAACAAGAGTGAGGTCGAGAAATGTGGCGATTATATCGAATGTTGCACTCAACGCAGTAATGATAACTGCAGTGATACAGTGGTATCACGACAGGTTGCATCATCATGTTCGTCAAGCAAGAATACGCAGGATGCACTTAACAAGCACTCACCGTCAGCAGTACACGACAGTAGTGGGTGTAGAACAACAGGCAACCCTAATATAATCCAACGTGCAACTGCCACGCAACAAGACCATTTGACCATTAATAGAGAAGAATGCTTAACGTCACAGTATTGCTACAAGTCCGTATTACTATACGGCACGCTTTATAATGTGCAACAGTCTATGAGCAATGAGGTTGAGCGGAGACCAGACGCTCGAGTGCTATATATTCCCAAGAGTCAATATGACAGTATAGAGGGCAGGCGCAAAGCAATATATTCACTCATTAGGAAAGAGTGCAAGGACAAGATTGCCAAAATCATCTCTGTCGTTGGCACTAGACTGTCATTATGTCCATCAACGGTTAATTACAGACAACTTCGAGAATGTTGGGGTAAAGAACAGGGAACGCACATCGTAATAGATTACCAAACAATCCAGTTGCCAGCAGTTGTACAGTTATACATAGTTGCGCACCAACTTATATGTCTAGCGCACAGACCCAACAGTGAGGTATATAACAATAAAATGTATGTTATTCTACAACAAGATTGCGTAGCAATACAAAGTCAACTCTATAAATATAACTACCTTAAAGAGTTGTTTACATAGGCAACTGTTTATTATCGACTCAATAGATATCATACGAGTGAATAATTACGCAAAATCACAGGTATGACATACAATGCACAGATTATCAATAGCGATGTGAATAGATGTATAGTATTACAATTTAGGGGTGTAATGCACTAAATGCCCAATGTCACAATTTATAGTTATAGTACACACCCGAACAATATATATATCTATTCGCAAAACACAGATTTTGCGAATAGATATAGTAAAAATAGGGCAGTTTTGACACCTACAGCGCGATTTGGGTTAATTCTATCTAACTATCTATCTATCTCTGTCATTTATCGTAAATTAATAATGGTTTATCGCACTGTGATAGATAATCCGATTGACTGCTTATTCCTAATTACACTAGAGTACTAACCAATGCCAGTAGACTGTAACTAATATTGACTATTATAACACTATTAGTCTAATACAGTCCACTACTACCTTACTCAAGACCAAATATGGAGAACTGACCAATGCACTACTACACTAACATGATTCATCAATCATTATATCTAATATAGCCAATGAGCCATACCCTAATAATACTGCACGAGTGTGATGTATGACAGCGTGTCTGAGCTGTTATAACAGTATGTTGCGCGCCATACTGCAAGCAGTACGTATCACTATCACTAATCACCGCTTCTGTCGCCAACACCATAACTACACGCTATAACTACAATCAAGCTTCTTTCTTAGTACGACTACTCTACTAGTTCTGTTGGAGATATCTAGTAACCTTGTTAAGTACAGACTATCACACCTAATGCATGTAGTATGTAGCATGCATGCGTATGGTAGATAATACCGTACCGCCTTATTGTCATACTGATATCACTTGTCTAATGTACTATGTTAATCATATATTTATTTACTTATCTGTATAGTTACACTACTATGTCTGTCATATTATATCTATTAACACCCAACACACCCCTGTTCAAGTCTAGAAAGCAGGTACATATTACTCGGTAACTTGTCACGTCACTCTATTTTATTTTTGCGTGACTACTGACCAATATAGTGTTCCTCTAGTCATTACTATTGCACAGTCTATAGATTAAAAATATCTTTACATTTACAGTATTGATTGTTATAATGTTGCCAAGGAGTGAATCATGCCCAACAATGATTATTTTGCACAACGAGATTCGTTTAATTTACGCAAACTCTACGACATACTGGATAACATGCCGTCCTTTTGCCGAGAATATTTCGTGGGTATTGAGAGTAGTACAACCGTACTAACACGCCTGAACTATGCATACGACCTAAGGCTATTCTTCTACTACCTTACAACCGAGCAGACGCCCCATGCCGGCAAACTAATTAAGGACATAACTCTACACGATATAGAGACACTTGCCTCATACGAAATAGAAAAATATCTAAGTTACCTATCCTACTATGAGAACAGCGAAGGTAAAAACCAGATTAATAGCGAGAAGGGTAAAGCACGTAAGCTGTCATCACTACGAGCGTTTATCAAGTTTTTTTTGGCAAAAGAGTACATTACAAGGGACCCTACAGTAGTCATACGCAAACCCAAGATTAAAGATAAGGAAATAATTAGGTTGGAGCATAGCGAAGTAGAAGATTTAATTGAGGTCGCAGAGAATGGTACAGGCATGAGCGAACATCAACAGAATTACCACAAGAACACTGCAATCCGTGATACTGCATTGGTTTCTCTCATGCTAGGCACAGGCATAAGAATCAGCGAGTTGGTCGGACTAGACATAGATGATATCAACTTTGCCGATAGTTCATTCGTTATAACGCGTAAAGGTGGCAACAGGGTTCAGCTGTACTTCAATCAAGAGGTCGGTGGACTGCTATATGAGTATTACGAATTACGTTTACACAATCAGCGTGTTGATAAATCGGAAAAAGCATTATTCCTCAGCCTGCAGAACACTAGATTGACCACTCGTGCCATACAGAACATTGTAAAAAAATACAGTCACCTAGTTACGCCCCTTAAGAGAATTACTCCTCATAAACTGCGGAGTACATTCGGTACCGAGTTGTATAAGAATACTGGTGATATATACGTGGTTGCGGACGTACTGGGGCATAAGGACGTCAATACGACGAAAAAACACTATGCTGCAATCAGCGATAATATCAGACGCAATGCGAGCAAAAAAGTTGTTTTGCGACAGGAGATTACCGAGAGCGACGACGATACACTTAAGTAATTATAACTGAGTGTAATGGTATATATAAGGAATAAAATGAATAACGACAAGACACTAAACAACAACATAGACACAACTAATGCTAACTTTGACCACCACCAGCGTGTAGCCATCGTTTTCGTTAACTGCACCGATGAGTACCAGATACAAGAACTCACTCAACTAGTTAATACAGCTAATGGGCAAGTCGTCCTTGTGGTCAATCAGAACAGGGCTACTATGGATAATGCCTCTTTAATAGGTAGTGGTAAACTAGATGAACTAAGTCAACAGGTTAAGTCACTCAATATCGAGGTTGTAGTTTTTCAAGATCAACTCTCGCCCTCTCAACACCGCAATATTCAAGATAAGGTTGAGTGTATAGTGCTCGATAGAACCAACCTCATACTAGACATATTCGCACTACACGCCACAACTGCAGAAGGTAAGATTCAGGTCGAACTCGCTCAACTCAAGTATACGTTGCCCAAGCTCCGCTCAATGCAGGGTGAATTGAGCAGACAAGGTGCGGGTGCGGGATCTAAGGGTGTTGGGATTGGTACTCGTGGACCTGGCGAAACTAAACTAGAGACTGATAAGCGTAAGATTAGAATTAAGATAGACATGCTCAAAAAGCGCTTGCTCGAAATCCAAAAACAGAGAGATGTGCTCAGACTACCCAGACAGAAGAATATGGTGCCCACCATATCGCTAGTTGGCTATACTAATGCAGGAAAATCGACTCTCTTCAATGCTCTCACCGGCGCAAACATGCTTGTCGAAGACAAACTGTTCGCAACATTAGATACAACTGCAAGAAGTATTACCCTGCCCAATGGCACCAACGCAATAGTAACTGATACGGTTGGATTCATCAGCAACCTACCACATGACCTTGTTGAATCATTCAAATCTACCCTAGAGGAAGCAACCCAAGCAGATATCATACTTAATGTCTGCGACTACTCCTCACCTGAGGTTAATAAACACATTGAGGTTACCAAGAATCTATTAGCAGAGTTAGGCACTACTGCTGAGATAATTGACGTTTATAATAAGATTGACATCAGTAGCGTCAACACACAACTCGATAGTAGCATAATCGCGGTGTCTGCGCTTAAACGTACTGGACTTGATAAACTGAGGGAGCGAATTGTATCCATACTTAATAATAGATTCTGCACTATTAAACTTATGTTGCCGTTTAGTCAACTTAATGTGTTAGGCTTAGTTAATAAGTACGGTAAGAATACCACTATTAATTATAATGACGAAGGAGCAGAGGTCTTAACCACCGTTCAGCGCATATACCTAACTAAGTTCGCGGATTATATGGTTATATAGATTACTATGTCTGTAATATAACTATATATTTTGGTTTAATCAAGAGTATTATTAGTCACATAATCAATATCTGCTTTATAACAGAACATTTGTTTTGTTTTCGCTTGCGTTCAAGTCATTGCTGTGCTAAACTATAATCATGAATAAAGTTGAAGAAAAAGCTAATCGAGTATACGAATACATCTGTAACTATATTACCACTAACTCGTATCCCCCCACAGTCAGGGAGATATGCTCTGCGCTGTCTATTAGTTCAACTTCGTTAGTATATTCCTATATTGATCGATTAATCGAGCAAGGCAGATTAGAGAAGCAAGGCAATAAGAATCGTGCAATAGGACTCGTAGATAGAACTATGCTTATGCATAAGTGCCCGCTAGTAGGCACAGTAAGCGCAGGTACGGGAATACTCGCCGTTGAAAATATTGAGGATTACTATGATATCCCCCACCAGATTTTTAAGGGAGACAACACTTTTTTGCTTAGGGTAAGTGGTAACAGCATGATAAATGCAGGGATATCAAATGGTGATTTAGTTGTAATCCAACAACAGAATTACGCTCTCAATAATCAAATAATATTGGCCAGGTTTGATGGTCAAGCAGTTATTAAGCGATTCTTCAGAAAGGAGTCTCGAATCATTCTACACCCTGAGAACGATAGCATGCAAGACATCATCCTTGACCAGACTAACGATATCGAGATTCTCGGCATAGTCATAGGTTGTATCAAAACATTCTAATAATCTGGCTATCTAATAATATGTCTATATATACCACCATCGCGCCTATGATATCTATTATTGTCGTTATATTATTGCATTAACACGCTGATTATATTACTTATGTAATCAGCATTATTTTGTACCGACATAGATAAACAGTTAAATACTAATATAGTAATCTACAGGCTATGCGAAGTAATGAAGTAATATTGTATATGTGTTAACAAGTTACATAATCACTAGTTCTGTCTGGGCGTGGATACGAACAATTAACTTTGTGTTACTAGGTCATATTATCTATTATCTCTTGGCTCTGTGCTACTAGGTTAT
>JAQVWG010000009.1 GCA_028698585.1 Clostridia bacterium
TTGGTAAGGAGTTTTTGGGTTACAATTCCCAATCAAAAAAATTGAATTTTTATGGAGCTATTCTCATCATGCTGATGTAGCACAGTGGTAGTGCACTGCCTTGGTAAGGCAGAGGTCATGAGTTCGAGCCTCATCATCAGCTCCAACACCTAAATCCCTTTATTTATCGTGGTTTTACGATATTTGAAGGGATTTATTTTTTTAGAAATTTTTAATAATTTTATGGAGCTAAACTTATTTTTGAACCCGAGAACACACTGAACCAAATTGTTAAGTTGCATTACTTATCATTTTTTTTGAAAATGCGTTTTAAGTCGGTCTAAATAGCTCTAATTCTTGGTAAATAGCTCCATACTGCTCCATGCTAAAATACTAAAGGAGTATAATTTCTAAGAAAGAAGAAAGTGTTTTATGAAAAATTATTAAAAATATTATGTAAATAAAGTTTCTTTTTTTATAATATTGTTATAAAATATATTATACTTAAAAATTATTTTGGTATAGTAGGAGAAAATATGAATAAATTTGAAAAGTGGGTCGTTGGATTACCTATATGGGTACATGTAATATTTATCTTGCTTTCTTGGTGGATCTGGATAATAATTTTAGCTATCTGCAAAGCAAAGGAAAGTAAAGTTCTTGCGGAAACTTTAAAAACTGCCAACCTTAAGCCAACTGAGATTAAGGCAACAGATGTAAATCCAACGGAGATAAAGGCAACCGATATTAAGCCAACTGATATCAAGGCGACAAAAATTGAAGCCACTGATATTAAACCAACTGAAATAAAGCAAGGAACATTTTCTTCCTCTAATTCGTTGTTTCAAACTCTAAAATGGCTAAAAATTTACCTATGGGCTGGGATTTTTTGTGGAATTGGTGCAGGAATAATTGGTATAGTAAGTGGTATAGGTTATAGTTTTTATGTAGCATTAGGAATGACAGCTTTTGCAATTGTGTTATTTTTCTTAAATTTAAGGAAAATTGAAATACCAAATGAAGAAATATCTATTTGGAATAATGAATTAAAAGTAAAACCAAACACAACACAAATCACTGAAGCTAGTTCAAAAAATATTTCAACTAAGTTTAAATATTGGATAAAATCTACAAAAAAATCTGCTACAAAAATTGTAGCTGTAATTGCTATCGCCTGTTCTTTTGGCCTTTTGTTAACTGGAACAATTATCGGTGCAACTGGTGGGGTGGACACAAACATTGAAGGAACTTGGGAATATATTTCTTATAGAGATGGTACTATTTGGCCTGAATACGGTTGGTTAAACGTTATGTGCGATGATGACTATGGTTACGATGACGATTGGAACACAAACAATTTGTATCTAAAAGTCTATGAAGACCACACATATGATGTTTGCGTTGGCTCTTCTGCAGAGAACTCAACCTTGGTTTACACAAGCACATGGGAGTATATTGAAGGTGAAGCTTGTCCTTATATCTTCCATGCCGATCCAGATTCATGGTTTAGTGGGCAAACACAAGAATATGACATCTTGGGAAACTACCTTGGAATATACGAAGGCGTCTTCAAAAAAATTTAAAATAAAAAATATGACTTATAAAAAGCTCCTAACTTTTGGAGTTTTTTTATGAACTGATTTTATTGAGTAAATTTAATATTTTCTCTCCCTTATAATTTTTACATTATGTCTAATTGAAATATATGGTTTTAAGAAACAAAATGAAAACATCCTGTGCAAGGTTAAACCAAGAAAAAGACTATTTCAAGAAATTAACCAAAAAATCGTCGAGCATTTGGTTCGGTGCTCCATACTGCTCCACAGTAAATACTAAAAAGCCAAGTTGAGAAACTCGGCTTTTATTTTACATTTCATCATTTTGTTGTTTCTTTTTTGAGCGTCTTTCTGCAAGCATTTTTTCTAGCATTAAAATTTCAGGATCAGTTTCTACATTTTCAATTTCTTCCATAGGTCTTTGTAATGCAGGCACATCACGTTTCTTTTCAAGTTCTTTGTATTCTGCCATTTTCTCACTATTAAATAAGTTATTAAGTTTGTTGGTAGCTTCACGATAATAACTTTTATCAATACTGTTGTAAACTGTTAACATATATTTGTTCATTGTTATCTTTCTGACAGCTCCTTCTTTATAAACTTTAACCCACTCTTTGTAATAATCATAAAATAATTTATTTTTTGTTAGCATTTTTTCTCCTTTTGTATTATATTTTTACTCTCGCTGATGAAGGGTGATAAGATTGTCTAAGTTGTAAAATAAGTTGCCGATTTGTTCTTGTTCTTCTTTGAGCTTAGGTATAATCATTTCTGCATTTTGTATGTTTTCTGAGTTTAATGATTCAAATGTTGAGCCTGATGATAATTTTTTCCAATATCCATCAGCATCCATTTTTGACAGAGATTGGAAAATAAATTCATTGCCTTTAATAGAGGCTACACCACGCCCAATTACAGCATTATAGGCTGTTTTGCCCATTGCGCCCGCTGGAGCTCTTACACTCATAATCAAATCATTTTTATCTGCTTTTTTTGTAACTTGTGTAGTCCAAATGCGTGGGCATACCCAACCATTTTTTAAATCTGCATTTCCCTGAACAAGAATATAATCACTTGGAATATCACTATATGTATTCCCATTAGGCGATTGTCCCATCGTGATTTTAACGATTTCTCCCAACTTACGCTGTTCCCAAGCAAAAATAAAAAAGAGCCATAAATTTATGACTCTTTTAATGTTTATTGAATTATTCTATCTCAAATCCGCCCTTAAGAACAAATTCTCGCAATAAATTATCCATTTTTATATATATTTTTCTTGTTGGGATAGTTTGATTTTCTTTTTTCTCAAAATATTGTTTGGCAATATCAATGTTTATAGTTGCTTTTAATTTATCAAATCTTCCAAATTCATTTATATCTGATACATTAACATTTAGAGCCATGAAATCTCTTAATGCATCTTCATTAATTCCAACTGCCTCAGAAAATCTATGCATTTGGTCATTTTTTGATTTGATTTGATATTCCGTGATGTATTCCCGCATTGTTTTGCCTGCTTCAACTTTAATATCGCCTCGTTGAATATCGTGAATGAAAATATTCGCAAACTTTTGTTCTTCTTGAGTTAAAGAAGCAAATGATTTATGTAAGTCGGATAATGCTGATTTTTCTAATTCGTTATTTGTATGTAACAGTTTTAAATACTTTTCAAAGCGAGTATTCATGTAATTTATATCAATTGTACCTGTGTTTATTTCAGTTAAATATCCATTTATTTCAAAAGGAACATCGGCAGGTAATGGACCACCTTTTCCACCAAACAATTCTTTATAACGCATTGCAAGAATTAAGTATGTTTGTTCATCTAAATGCATTTCCATTTTTCCAAAAGAATAGTTTGTTTTACCCCATATAAAGCCTTGAATTTTAGAAGCTTCTAGGTATTTATTAAACTCATTAAATAACTTTGCAAACTTAGCTCTTTCTGATTGTTCCTCAGGTAATTTTTGAAAGTTTTCAATACCGGCATTAATAAATAATGACTTAATATCATCAAACAACTCATTCATTTTTTTAAGATTTTCTTTTAGTTTTTGAGCTTTAATCCCAAAAGGTTTATCTCCTGAATAGATTTTTAAAGCCCTATCAATCATTCTCTCCATTGTATGAGGTCTGCGATAATATTTAATTGTTCCGAACGGCTTTTCAGGACCGAATAACCTGTTGGTTCTTGAAAATGCCTGTATAATTGATTCATCACGAAGAATTTTGTCAAGATATAATGTATTTATCCATTTAGAGTCAAATCCCGTTAGCATTTGGTCAACAACAATTAATATATCAATTTGTTTATTTTTATCATTTTCAATGGATATGTAGGGTTCTTTGTGTGCCAACCTTGAAGATATATCTTTTTTATATTTCGCATAAGTAGAAATTGTATAGTTTTGATTAAATTTCTTGTTATAATCTTCCAACATACGAACAATCGCATCTTCTTTTATGAGTGCTTTTTCTCCATTGTTGTCTATGTTTTGATCAAATAAAGCGACAATATTTAAGTTTGTATTTTTAGATTTAAATAATTCATAATACTGAATCGCTTCAGGTATGCTACTTGTTGCAAATAAGGCGTGAAATTTGCCACCATAGCTTAATGTTTGCCAGCCCTCTAATATGTCTTTAACAACCATTTCTCGGTGCTCTATGCGTTCATATTGGCTGTTTGGAAGGTAATCTTCAATGCCTTTGACATATTTTCCTTGTTCTTCATTTAAATAACCTGCCATCGGGATATTAGATCTATTCATGTAATAGAAATAAACTTCTTTTTTTTCATCACTTTGCATTACTTCATCTTCATTTTGTGCTTTTGATAACATCAAAGATACTTTTTTTCTAATGTCATTGTCTTTATAAGTTAAAACTTTATAAGGATCAAATCCTAAAACATTCTTAGGGAGTGGTTTGCATCAGTATACTTATTAAGTATTTCTGCGATATATAAAAGATTTACTTTTTTATCTTCAAATTGCATACCTTTTCTCCTTTGAAATCTAATTCATTATAACATAATAATTTGAAATCCGTATCAATTTTTACAAACATTTTGGAAATTTTATCATTTTCGTAATAACGAAAGGACAAAAAAAGGATTTCTTTTATTTCAAAAAGAGAGGCAATTATTATTAAGGATTAAAAAATCCCATCGATAACGATAGGATTGATTTCTTTTGATCAATGAGGCTGTTTCCAAGACACTTTTTATGGATATAAATATTCTGAAATAATTTATCATCCATCTCAATACTTTGGATAACTCAATGTGTGTTTGGTTTTCTTAATTTTTTGTGTTATACTTACTTTGTCATAGAGATTTGCAAAAGGGTATTTTGGTTCAGTCCTCAATTCGCCCTAAATCGCCAAAAATGATATCAATTTGCTCAAAAATTAGTGAAAAACAGGTAGGTTGCTCTATATTGCTCCATTAAAACTTTAACCAGGTAGAGCAAATAAAATAAAAATGTCTTAAATTGCTTTAATTATCGTAGTTTTATCAAGGTGGTGCAAATACTCTTAAAAATAATTATGATATTTGGTAAGGACGAGGTCGCGGGTCCGAATCCCGCCAATAGCTCCACTAACAATAACCTCTATCCCAACCGGAATAGAGGTTTTTTGTTTCTTAGCTTAGCAGTAGTATGCATCTATAATTATTGGATATTAAGCCAAGGCAAGCAATCAGTAACTAATTAGAACTAATAATTTTTAGTATAGAATTAATACACAGATTCCGCGAAGGCTTATTATTTTTGTTATATATTTTGCTTCTATCATAAGGGATTATTTTCTTCCCATCTTGGACACGAAGGTCACCAGGTAGTCCCAAATGATACAAGTCTATTAAATAAACATTCAGTATATTATCATCTAATTTTATATAAAGCTGGAACTCTTTTTCTTTCTTATGCTTATATTTTATCAATTCCGTAATGTCTTCAATTTTCTCATCAGATTGATTATTTATTATTTGTAAAACTCTATCAGTATTTGTTTTTTCCTCTCTCAGTTCTTTCACTTCGAATGATTTTTCTAAAAATTTTGCGGTTTTTCCAACAGCTTCTTTTAGCATAAGTAAAAGATCTTTTATCTCTTTTTTACCTTCTACAGGTAAATAATTAATAAACTCAAGAGCTTGATAATTCACTGATTTATAATTTTTTATCTCGATAGTTCCTTTTTCGTCTTCCGCAAAATTGCTAAAGCTACCAAAAATAGACCCCTTATTAAAATGGTATTTTTTATTACGAAAATTACTAGATGCGTTTTGAATACTCATCTAATATATCCTCTTTTTTTATTTCGTGGTTATGGAAACTCTCTAAATAACAAAACTGGTCTTTCCAGCTCTTATCTTGATGAGATAAATCAACCAATTTGAAATCGCTTACTCGAAACAAATCATTTAGAAGGTCATCAATAAAAGCTTTTACAAACGGGAAACCGTTTATTTTGACGCAGGCTTTTTGAGCTTGTTCTTTATTATTTAAATCGAAAGACTTAAATACGCTAGGAACAACTGGGCCATATATCCAAGCCTCTATAGTATTATCAAACAGGTAAGGACGGTAATCTTTTACTTCGAAGCTCTCTCTGTCATCTTTACTTGCTTGGTTGCTTTTCTTCACGAAGCCTCCCCAGTATGCAAAAAGAAAATAAAGAGATTTTTGTAATTTAATACTCGAAATCTTTTCCTTAAATTTCTTCTCAAATGATTGTGATGTATAATAAGCCAAGTCTTCTGCATTAAAATATGCCTTCATCTTGAGTCTCCTTAATTTTGTTGTCATTTTATTTTACGAAGAAAGCCACAAAAATGATTATAATACATTGTATCACATATTCCAAATGTTTTACAATATGAATGACATAAATAATTATTTTATCCCAATGATAAAGCTTGATTTATGTCGCTAAATATATGAATCTGACTTGCCGATGCAAGAAAACATGCTAACTGGCTTATCTACAGTATATCTATCAAATAAAATGGTTTTTTTCTGTTTGTTTTTATGCCTCGGCTGCTATTTTCCAAAGTGTTACAATGTAAATCTTTTTATGTGCATCTATTAGTAATATCAGTGTGTTTTTGTACTTCGTTGAAGATTTTTTTAATTCTTTTTCACTAATCATACGACATTTATGGTTTATATTATTTGCATATTTTACTAATCTGCATTATATTTTTGCGAATAAAAATTGCCTGTATCAGTCGTGCATCGTGTGTGTTACACTTTTGGTATAGTGATAGAAAATATTGAGTGTCGCAGTTTCTATCTTTGAATTCATTGTCATTTGATTTGTTTTGATTTTCAACATAACATCAACACCTAATAAGTCTGTTGCTCTGTTCTTGATGTAATCTTATACTTAATAATCACTATTTGTATGGATGTCAATTCTTATTAGCATAATGCAATTATCTTCAAATAAGTTCGTATGTGTGCAGGAACTGGCGAACTATCATAGCAAGTAGCATTTAGTTTTAAACGCAAACAATAAAAATTTAAAGTAAAATATTTATATAAATTGCTTTCGCAGAGATCATCACAAGTCTAAAATACTACTTTATCTTTTATATGATTTTGTGATTCCTTTATTACTTTTTCATATCTGATAATATGTTATTAAACTCGTCAGCCTTATTTCCTTGAAAATGTCCATTGGTTTAGTCGCCATTTTTGCCCTTTTTATACCGAAAATGACTTGAGTATTTAGACTATATGAAATTTCGTAAAGGTGTACAGGTATTCTTGGGGAAAAGAGATGTGGGAGGGACAGAAAGGGTTGACAATGGTGTGAAATGGTGGTAAAGTATTTGCAAAGTTATACTTTTCATACCAAAAAGGGGGATAGTGCAATGCAAGGGAATAAGGGTAAATATCTATTCGGTGTGTGCAAGGTGGGTGAGAAAGGGCAGATCGTTATCCCTGCTGAGGCACGCAAGATATTCGATATTAAGACAGGCGACAATCTACTTGTTGTAGGCGATATTAAGCGAGGGATAGCCATAATCAAGGCAGACCAAATTAAACTTGATGAGGCAGACTAGCCACAGATACGACAAGAATACCATGGACGAGTGACTGAAATAATGAACTACATCACACTGAGAATAGACATGGAATTAAGGTATACAGCTACTCCACGCTTGGCACAGTAGTGCGCAAATGCACACTTGTGTTATATACTCGCAGTAACAAGGAGGAATAATAATTGATTGCTATACAGACAGTGGGCTTAACCAAGAGATATAAGGACTTGACAGCTGTTGATAATCTCAATCTCACCATTGAGCAAGGTGAGTTGTTCGCATTATTAGGCATTAACGGTGCAGGCAAGACTACAACAATCAAAATGCTGTGTTGTCTAACCCAGCCAGACGATGGCGATGCAACAATAATGGGTCACAGTATCACTAACAACAGTCAGGCGGTTAAACAACTAATCAACATTTCGCCACAGGAGACTGCCATAGCACAGGGATTATCTGTCAAGGAGAACTTATTACTGATTGCCCAACTACATGGTGCTACCATGCAAGAGGCAGAACAAAAAACGCAAGATTTGGCTACAAACTTCGGCTTGACCGAGGTACTACACAATAAGGCAAAAACTCTCTCTGGAGGCATGCAGAGACGCTTATCAATAGCGATGGCCCTCGTTTCAGCCCCACAGATACTGTTTCTTGACGAGCCGACACTAGGGCTAGATATTATCGCACGGCGTGAGTTATGGCGCACAATCGAGGCATTAAAGGGCAAAATAACCATTATTTTGACAACACACTACCTTGAAGAGGCAGAACACTTGGCAGACAGAATCGGCATTATGTATAAGGGTAAGATTACAGCCGTGGGCAGTAGTGAGCAGTTAATCGAGCGAAGTAAAGCGATTAATTTTGAAGAAGCGTTCATCGCATATGCAACGGAGGGTGGAACTGATGAATAGGATACGAGCATTTACTATACGCAACATTAAGGAGCTGTTGCGTGACCCACTTACACTGTGCTTCGGTATCGGTATGCCCATAGCCCTACTGTTGATTGTTCAGTTAATTATGCACAGTATACCACAGACGCCTGACAACACAATTGTTGTGCCACAGTTTATAATCAATAACTTCGCGCCTGCAATGGCAGTGTTCAGTCTATCCTTCATTTCTCTGTTCAGCGGTATGATGGTATCTAAGGACAGAACAAGTGCATTTCTAATGCGCCTATTCGCATCCCCCTTGACAGCATTCGAGTTCATCATCAGTTATACACTCCCCTATGTAGTAATGGCATTAATACAGACTGTGATTTGCTTCGGTTTTGCGTGCATATTCGGTTACACAATTACCGTTAGCATACTGGTGGCACTGGCATTATCCATACTGGTGTCGCTATTCTACGTATCTATAGGCATTCTGCTGGGATCCTTTCTCAATGATAAACAGACGAGTGCTATCTGTGGTGGCGGCATTGTAACCATTGCATCTGTATTAAGTGGCGCATGGTTTGATGTATCTGTCGTTACCGGTGTTTTTAAGACTATATGTTATGTCCTACCATTTGCCAATGCAGTAGACATGGTCAAGTCTGCCTCACAAGGAGATTTTGCTGGTATACTCCCCCATATATGGATTGTGTTAGCATATACTATTGTCATTTTCGCAGGGGGAGTTGTCGTGTTCAGTCACAAAATGAAGAATGGCGACACATAACACATTCACGACCACACAAGTATGGCAACCTATCGTAATTTCTATATATTTTCCATAACTATCATATTAACAAGGTTGGTAATCAACCTTGTTTTTTATCAGATAAACTATCTGACCGTCAATTATGACAGTTTATATCATTCATGCAACAACATTATTACAGAGTACTGTAAGTATGATAATTTTTACGAAAAGCGTGTGAATATTCTCTATAAGCATTGACAAAAATACACTGTGAGCATATAATTGTTAACACTATAAACTATTCATGATTCTAACTATTATTAGTGGTATGGGAGAGTAAAATGATGACTAAGACAGCACAAGAACAGGTGCTAGATACTATCAGGGAAATGTATGACTGCGGGATATTTTCTCACCTTATGGACTTATGCCAAGGTGAGTTTAGGACACTATATTATCTCAATTGTAACATCAACAGAGAAATCATTCCCTCCATGATAAGTACTGCACTTAACGTATCACGGGGCCGTACAACTGCAACACTAACACTGTTGAGAGAGAAGGGCTACATAACCATGGAGATATCACCCGCCGACAGGCGCCGTATGTTGGTCAAGCTGACAGATATGGGGATAACCTATACTCTTAATAAGCAAAGGCAAGCAGAGAGATATGTCAACTATATTGTAGACTTCTTGGGAGAAGAGAACTCGAGTAAACTAATCAACTTATTTAAATTGATAACTAATAAAACTAAACTAATGGAGAACATGCGCCATGAAAACTAGAAAACCCAATAAGTCACTCAACGTTAAGAGCAAGACCTGGACAACTATCCTAGTGCGCATTCTCATAGGACTGCTAATGGTAGCTATTGTCGCCGTATCCGCAGTTGGATACTTCAAGACAGGCATCAACTACTCATTAATAGACTACTTGCCTGCTAACAGCGATACGTCCAAAGGTTATCTTAAGGTAGAAGAATGCTTCGGCAGTGCCAGTTATGCAAGAGTTATGCTCAAGAACGTATACATTGAGAGTACGCCAGCTATTAAGGCCAAGATAACTAATGTTGAGGGCGTCAAGTTCACTCTATGGCTGGATGATATAATCCTTATGGCACTGACACCGCTAGAAGAGAACCTAGGTGGCACAGTTACATCCTACGAGGATTTATTCAACAGCTTGAGATTATTAGTCCCCTCAATGGATATGCCAGATGAAGTAATGGAGTTCGCCAGATTGCTTGACGAAGGCTTAACACAGGAGATTGACGGTGTAACTGCTCTCAATCCCAAGATTCTTCAGTCGCTCAACGATAATCCGGAGATACTGGACATAATAGACTTAATAACCAAGACATACTTTGATAATGCAATAAGCCTTTCTAATTATTACAATGTCGAGGAGAATACTGCTCTCATCGAGATATATTTCGAGGATAGCGATTACAGTTTATCCACAGCATCAGCCCTTAAAGAGATACAGGCTATATGTGGTAAGGACGCCCACTATGACGGCACCGCAGTCAGCATCCAAACGGCCATGACGACAACAGTCTCCGAAATAGGTAAAATATTGCTTATTGTACTGCCATTAGCTATTGTCATACTGCTTTTTTCGACCAAATCAATAATTGACCCGTTGGTACTGCTAATTTCTATCGGATTCGCAGTAATAATCAATATGGGCACCAACTATTTTCTAGTATCTCTTGGCATATTACCACACGGAGTGAGTTTCATAACCAACAGTATGGTCGCAGCGTTACAGATGGCTATATCCATGGATTATTCCATATTCATTCTGCATAGGTATCAAGATGAGGTTAAGGCCGGCACGGACGAGAGAACTGCCGTACGTATAGCGCAGCGTAAATCTATCCTGCCTGTGGCTGCAAGCTGTTTGACAACGGTGATAGGATTTATTGCAATATCCCTTATGGAGTTCGGCATAGGTAAGGACATCGGACTGGTGTTCGTTAAGGGCACAATAATAAGTTTCGTAGTGGCAATACTCTGTATGCCCTTCCTAATAGGAGTTTTTTCTAAACTAACCAAGAGAACAGAACACCGCCTATTGTTGCCTCAAGGTAAAGCGCTAACCAGATTGATTATCAAGTTCGGACTGCCCTTAATCATATTCTTTGTTGTTCTGTCCGGACTGAGCATTACACAACAAGACGGTATCAATTTTAGCTACGGCGAGAGCGCAATCAGCGCCAGTGAAGGTACCAAATCATACGAGGACGCACAGGAAATCCAAGATACATTCGGTATTTACAATCCCATAATAATACTTATCCCCTTGCAATTAAGAGAACAAGCGGGTAATGCCGAGGCTAAACTAGTGGATGAATTATGCAGTGTTACCGTCAATGGCAAACCTATTATAACTAGGGTGATGTCTTATCAATCGCTACAGGTTGAGGGGGTTAGTCTGGGCGCACTGGACTCGGTAATTAAACAAAACTTCGATAGTGACGGATACACCCGTATTCTTGTTAACGTTAACGCTATCGCTGAATCGCCTGAATCATTCGAAGTGTTGTCTAAGATTAAGAATGAAATACTGCCTAAGTACTGTATGGGTTACGATTACTACATGACGGGTAGTACCGTCGCAGCATACGACCTCAAGAACATAAGCAAGGGCGAGGCAGATAAAGGGTTATTAGAGCAAAGGGATTATGGATTCGTCAATACATTCGCTATTGTTGCAGTTTTCCTGGTTATTATGCTAACATTTAGGTCTATTGCACTACCCATATTATTGGTCGCAACGATTGAGTGTGGCATATTCATCAATATGACAATCTCTGCACTGTCAGGCAATACTATCGCATTCTTGGGATATATGGTAGTATCATTAATTCAACTGGGTGCTACCATAGACTATGCAATCCTATATACGCAGAATTATGTCAACAGTAGAAGATTGCATAACAAGAACATAGCCACGTACGAAGCCATGAGATTATCGCTGGGAAGCATTTTTACTTCCTCACTGATATTATGCGCTGCAGGATTCTCTATTTACTTCTCCTCATCCGTTCAGGGTGTAGCGGAAATAGGTTTAATGGTGGGACGAGGTGCGTTAATAAGTGGTATAATGTGTCTCACATTCCTTCCTGCCCTACTGCGTCTGTGTGATAAATATATCAATTTACTGTCGCTCAAAATGAACTTCAAGATGCCCGGTAAATCCATTATGCAGGAGGAGAACAGCGCAATAGCCGAAATCAATCAGTATATTTCTCTTAATGATTTGTCCGAGCAACTAGAGGAGACCACCACAACTAGTGTGTCGACTGATAATAACGCCGAGAGTCCATATACTAGTCTGCAACAGCAACTAGAACAAGAGAATATTGACTGTGCCGAGAGCAAACTAGAAAACAGTCTAGCGCAGGCAGAATATGAACAGGAACATAACACTGAGCGAGTTGAGGGCGAAGATACGCCAAGAGAAGATAAATAACGATAGTCTATCGTTAATAGCAACGCTCACTATCTACACAAGCAATCACTTTGGCTCATTATCGTTATGCAGTACTATATGTGGTAACAACAATATAACTAAGCATAATAACGTTTATTATCCCATATCAGATATAACTAGATAAATAAGTGGTCTAGACAGACCACTTATTTATTTATATGTTAACATAATTATGTTTAGTGGGGTATACACGCGTATCTGCCAATAATAATCACGCTGACAGATTGCATTTACACAGTATCACGATAGTGTTATCGTAGTTATTACTACTGCAATAATTATGATTATTAGCCCAACATAACACATTAAGGTAACAATAGAAGTGGTCTGTCTAGACCACTTCTGTATTTATGCGTCAGCATGATTGAGTTCGTTAAGGTGAGTGATATGTGATTATGTACTCATATCGGCACAATTGTTACAATTATCATTAATCACACAGGTTGTAAACAACGGTTGTGACAATCTAGATAATCTCTATAGCCTTGATTCTCTGTTCAGCAAGAGGCTTATCCTCTCTGTCCGTAGGCGTGCTGGCTATCTCATCAATAACCTCTAAACCTTCGATAACCTTACCGAATGCTGCATACTGACCGTCAAGGTGTGGACAAGTTGCATGCATAATAAAAAATTGACTACTTGCACTATTAGGTCTGTTAGTTCTTGCCATACTCAACACACCTTTTGTGTGTTTAAGCGGGTTGTCAACGCCATTAGAGGTAAACTCTCCCTTGATAGTATGTTTACTACCACCCATACCCGTTCCTAGAGGATCTCCACCCTGAATCATGAATCCACTGATAACTCTATGGAAAATCAAACCGTTGTAGAATCCTTTACTTACAAGACCGATAAAGTTATTAACTGTTATCGGCGCATACTCTGGGTATAACTCTGCTGTCATTGTTTTACCATTATCCATGGTAATCTTAATTAGTTGCGACATGATAATCTCCTTACGTTGTAGTTATTGACCTAGCGATGACGCATTATTGCTCAAAGACTGAATATCATATGCCACAAGTGCAAAGAAGGCTTCTAGTGGTATATATGGGTAATCGTCCTGATGTGTGGGTGGTGCAAAATTGCCATTATTCGCAGTGTATTCAAACTCTTGTATTGCTACTACCGTTGTCAGTACCATGCTGTCACCCTGTTCAGGATGAATGGTAGCAAGCCAGGTGGTCTGCATACCAATCGGCGTTAGATTGTCCAATACTAGCACCGTTTCTGCGTTATTCTCAACCGCGCCAGAAAATGTGCTGGGCGTAGATGTACCTGTGTCATCA
This sequence comes from Clostridia bacterium, assembly GCA_028698585.1. GTDB lineage: Bacteria > Bacillota > Clostridia > Christensenellales > CAG-314 > STF1-98. Next base: position 14,022 of record JAQVWG010000009.1, read on the forward strand.
GACTGTATATCATATGATTGCATGAGTGGTTGGAACTGTTGACGGAAGAACTCGTCATCCATAACATACTTATATTTGCTCGGGGGAATAATACTCGGCAAAAAACTCTTGACTACGTACAAGTCTGTCTGTTGCAGAATACCAATCATATCGGTAATTAGGTCGGAAACGCTCTTGGGACTATCCGTGTCGGGTTCTGTCGGACTGTTGGGGTCTGTAACAGTGCCATCACTATCACCCTGTTGCTCATGTGATAATGCGGTATTGCCATAGATATAGTCGACTATCTCCTCTATGGACAGCTTGTATGCGCATTTATTACTACCGAATGTGCGTCCAATATAGATATAACCACCGTTAATGAATATTGAGCAGTCTATCACTACGCTCATAACACTACCACTTATCTTGCCTCTACCAGTTATATCATTATAATCAGGTGCAAGGGATATCATCATATCTATATCAACTGTTCCTATCGATAGAATATTGCGCTGAAGGGTAACAGAACTGTTAATCCAGAAGTCTTTAGTATCGAACTGGTCTTTATTAGTTACTAGATATAGCGTCAAAGCCCCAGCAGATACCGTCATATCTCTTTCCCTGTGTTCGTCATCCATGACGTAATTACCACTATAATCTACAGCTGTTGGATGAACGGGATAGGTCTCATCCTCACTTTCGTAGTTGGTATCCACGCCCAAATAGTATGCCTGCAACATGCCACATATAGAACATGTGCCATTAACGAAATCGTGTGGTGCAAGTTCGCCATAGCGTTTACCGCATTGGTCACATATGGCTTGCTGAGTACACGTAGAAACACCCCCGCTATGAACGCACGCGGGAGTAGGAGTGGGCTTGATGTCAATAGGCTCATCCTTACCACAACAGACAAGACAAAACAGGTTAAGCATCATCACTATTATCAATAATAAGGATATTATTCTTTTCACTTAATCGCCTCCTCGCCACCATTCTTACATTACTATTACCACATTATTATAGCACAAAATATGAATACATTCAAGTATTTTGGCATTTTTGTGTTTATGCGCAGGAATATCACTTGTTGACTATACTATCGCAGTCATATTATATACAAACGCGGTAAATATAGTGATAGCTATATTCTGTTAAGGTAATTGCTTGACAATTAATCTGTCCCAGCCTAGCGTTGTCAACTCGGCCTCTGCACTGATTTTGAGCAGTATGGTTTTTACTATCCTGTCGAGCAATGTGTCGGCAGAGTAATCGGAAGGACAGTAGAAGGATACTCTATCATCTTGAACTAGATAGTCATTACTCTTGTTCTGATACACCCCGATTGAATAGCCACCATTCATGCGTGTCAGTTTCATTGCGGGCACGTCTGTAAAACCATCGCCGAAGTAAATCATATTGCTAAACGGTACTTGTATATCCGCTTGATTGGTGCGTCTGTTGAGTTTATAATGCTCGTTGGTATCCTCTACGCCCTTATGTATGCGATACAAAAATTGCGTTTTAGAGGAGTAATTGATTGCCATGCTGGGCCATATGGGTAATCCGTCCTGATCATAGATGAAATCCGATGCATATATTTTGGCAAAATACTTGGCTATACTCGTGCCATCAATAATAGTCTTAAGGCCACTAGATATTACGTAGTGCTTGACATTGAGCCCTAACTGGTTACCATACTCTGTTATACGGGGGAACCAGCCTTTAACGCCCTTGTGCAGTTTAATTTTGCTCCCCTGTGCCATAAGTGCATTCTTGGTGATGTCCACATTGCCTTTTTTGGCGCTGTTGACCATGAGAAACATGGTACATAGGATGCCGTCCATGTTATTCTTGGTTGCCATCTGATCGCTCATTAACCAGAACTGCTCAGGCGTCATATTCAACTGCGGTATGAATACGTATTCCTGCATATCCTTAGTGGATAATGTCTTGTCGAAGTCGTACATCAATGCCACTGTCCTATTGGATTGACAATCAATATTACTCATAGAATTATCTCCTTGTTGTATCTGTAGTCTATTATATCAAACAAGGCAAAGTATCGCAAGAGAATGCAACTTTTTTTTGTCTTATCTGCTATGAAATAACGGCTATTTATGATACAATTGAATCAAGTCGAGGAGTAGAATATGGTCAAGATTAACAGTCAAGAGAGTAAGTTATCAATAATTCAAATTATCATGCTTATAGTAGCAGGTCTTGTTAACGCAACGGGTGTCGCATTGTTCCTAACACCAGCAACAGTACTTGACGGAGGTATATCCGGTCTGTCGGTACTCCTATCGATGTTGACGGAAGTGCCCGTAAGTGTATTCATTATTGTAATCAATATTCCCTTCTACCTGTTCGGTTGGAGGAGAATGGGCATAAGATTCATCATTTACTCCATAATAGCTATTGTGTCTTATTCACTTTTCTCTGCACTGTATCAATTTACTGGGTTGGACGACATAATGTATGCGCTACTAGGCGGAGACAGAATACTGTGCCTTGTGTTTGGAGCAATACTGTCTGGTATCGGTAGTGGAATGACGATTAGATACGGCGGTGGAATAGATGGTGTCGAAGTAATGGCTGTTCTGTTCGCTAAGAGGTTGACTATCACAGTAGGACAGTTCGTAATGATTTTTAACTGCATATTATATACAACATCGTGTTTTCTGACAATGAACTTCCAGATAGGGCTGTATTCTATACTGGCGTACGCCATTGGACTCAAGGCTGTTGACTTCGTGGTAGAGGGTCTTGACAGGGCTAAGGCATGCATAATCATTACTGACCATTGCGATGCTCTCGCAGGTGCAATAAGTGGCAAGATGATGCGAGGAGTTACATTAATTGACTCTAAAGGATACTACTCAGGCCAAGAGAAAACAATGGTATATTGCGTAGTAAATAGATTCGAGATTGGACTGCTTAAGAGCATAGTCGCAGAGATTGATCCGAGTGCATTTGTTACCATTAACGATATAGGTGAGGTGCTGGGCAGTGGCGTTAAGAAACGCTCCAAGAGAGAGCGAACACAGTACAGTAAGCAATACAATCTGTGCAGAGATGCGATAACGGTGGCAAGTGTATGTGATAATCTAGAGCGAACGACAACAGAAGAAACGGATAGTATTGATACCGACAACAACGTTAATAATGAACAAACAAGTCAAGACAATGCATAAGACGATAGATATTAACAGTTAATGCGACTAGTAATTCAATAGTGCAGTATGAGATTGAGCGTATATAATTCTCCATTTACTAACATATATCGCAATCTGGCGATTGAGTGTTACCTTGCCAACACATATATCTGTGGGCTGACTGTATATCTATGGAGTAATGACAATACGGTGGTCATAGGTAAACACCAACTGGCTGGCAAAGAGTGCGATTATGCCACTTTGAATGCAGATAATGGTCATCTGGCAAGGAGATTATCGGGAGGTGGCGCAGTTTATCACGATATTAATAACCTGTGTTACACCTTTATATATGACAAGACTGTATTGAGTACTCATGATACGTATCCTATAATACTCAATGCACTTAATAAACTAGGGCTGAACGCCCAACTGACAGGCAGGAACGATATAGAACTGTCAGGCAAAAAAATATCTGGTAACGCATATTACACTAGGGGTAATACGCAGGTACATCACGGTACATTACTCATTAGCACTGACATTGAACGCATGCAGAGATATTTGACCGTGGATAAACGTAAACTGATTGGACACGGCGTGCAGTCTGTTCGTAGCAGAGTGGGCAACCTTATTGAGTTTGACAGCAGTATTACTAAACAGGTATTGTGTCATGCAATAATGTCAAGTCTTGAACAACTATACGGCAACGACATTACATTACCAACCATTGATGAGCAATATATAGCTGAGCAGGAATCATTCTTGCATAGTCCTGAATGGTTATATAGTTTCGAGACCTATGACAACAGCGTTACAGGACAATTCCCGTGGGGACAGGCAGAAGTTAGGTATACGCTCGTTAACGGAATAATAACTCAGTTAGTCATATACACCGATTGTCTAGAGGTGCAGATAATCGACGACGTTAAGCAGAACCTAGTAGGAAAATCTCTCTATGTCACACCCAACTTGCCTAATAGTATTACAGCCGAGATTTATCACCTTTGCCAGCAAAACAATTGACAAACAACGACAGAAGATGTAGAAGATAATAGGATAGATTTACGCTATACCCGTTCTAACAACATATACATTTTTTTTAAGGAGTAACTATATGATTAAACTAACACCCTTGTATGATTTTCACTTGACCAGAGAGGGCAAGATTGTCGAGTTTGCAGGGTATTACCTGCCCATTCAGTATCCAACCGGCATAGTTGCCGAACATAACGCAGTGCGCAACAACGCTGGATTGTTCGATGTATCCCATATGGGGGAGTTCGAGATAACCGGAGATAATTGCTTGCAGTTCCTTAATAACTTATTGAGCAATGACTTTACCGACCTAACTAATAATCACTGTCGATACTCACTGATGCTCAATGATAACGGTGGCATGGTTGATGACCTACTGGTTTATAAGTTTAATGATAATAAGTACTGGCTGATTGTCAATGCCGGCAATAAGGATAAGGATGCCGAATGGGTTAATTCCCATTTGATTAAGGGCGTCAACTTTACTGATAAATCTGACCTGTACGGACAGGTTGCCTTACAGGGGCCTAAGGCAGAGCACATACTTGCCAAGATTACTGATAGAATACCAACAGAGAACTACACGTTCATTGACGGGGTGGAGCTATTCGGTCAGCAATGTGTGCTATCTCGTACAGGTTATACTGGCGAGGACGGTTTTGAGATATATATACCCAGCAGTATAGCAATTAAGGTAGCAGAGGCAATAGAACTGGCCGGCAAAGATGATGGTCTGCTGTGCTGTGGACTAGGTTGCCGTGATACATTGAGATTCGAGGCTTCTATGCCACTGTACGGACATGAGTTGACGGAGGATTATTTAGCGACCGAAGTAGGACTGGCATTCGCTATCAAGATGACTAAACCGAAGTTCATCGGCAGGCAAGCGTTAGAGCAGAATGAACCAATCTATCGCAGACGTGGTGTAGAATTGATTGACCGTGGTATTGCAAGAGAACATTCCCCTATCTATGACGGCGATAATTTGATTGGAGAGGTTACAACTGGTACTATGTCCCCCACACTGGGTAAAGCCATAGCAATGGTGCGCATTCTCAAGAGTTATAAGGGAGATACAATCGAGATAGACGTGCGTGGGCGTAGATTGAAGGCTAAGTTCGTCAAGATGCCTTTCTACAAGAGATAACTAACTAATGCCAACTATTAAGCATATCACATTAACAGCAATTACATATTAAATTGATATAATAACAAGGAGAATAATTACTATGAGTATTCGTTTCTTAAAAACACATGAGTGGCTAAACGGTAACAAGGTAGGCATATCCAACTATGCACAAGACCAATTAGGAGATATCGTATATGTCAGTTTGCCACAGGTAGGCGACAAGGTATACGCTGGCAAGTCATTTTGCGAGGTGGAGTCCGTTAAGGCAGTCAGCGAAGTTAATAGTCCCGTAACAGGCACAGTAGTTGCTGTCAATGAGGCACTTAACGATAAACCTGAGTTCATTAACAGTAACCCCTACGACGCATGGATTATCGAGGTGGAGATAGAGAGCGAGGGCGAACTGTTGAGCCAAGCAGACTACGACAAGTTAATCGCTTAATAAGGAGTAAATAATGTCTAAATACACTCCACATACAGAGCAAGAGATTGCACAAATGTGTGCCAAAGTGGGCGTTAATAGTCTTGATGAGTTATATGCAGATATACCCAATGAGATTGTCAATCCCACAATAAATATAGGTGAGGGTGCCAGCCAATTCGAGGTATATGCTCATATCAAGAGCCTCGCAGACAAGAACAAGTGTTATTCTGCCGTTTTGCGTGGGGCAGGCATATACGACCACTTAATACCACCAGTAGTAACTTCGCTAGCCAGCAGAGAGGAGTTCGTAACGGCATACACCCCATATCAGCCAGAGATAAGTCAAGGTATATTACAGAGCATATTCGAATACCAGACGCAGATGTGTATGCTAACAGGCATGGACGTGTCTAACGCTTCGGTGTATGACGGCGCTGTTGCTATGGCAGAGGCAATAGTCATGTGCTGTGAGAGGAAGAACCGCGCAATCATCACTGGCAAAGTCAATCCACAATATATTCAAGTAGCTAAGACATACTGTTATGCTCACGAGATAGAATTGATAATAGTTCAAGATAAGGACGGGCTAGTAGATATAGACAAGACAACCCATATGATTGATGACCAAGTAGCATGCGTTGTCGCACAGTGCCCCAACTATGTCGGCTTAATAGAAGACATGGCATCAATAGGACAGATGACTAGCAGTAAGGGCGTCAAGTTCGTATATGTGTTCAATCCAATCAGCGCAAGTATTCTGCCAACACCAGCAGAGGTTAACGCAGACGTGGCTGTTGGTGAAGGTCAATGTCTGGGATTGCCCATGTGCTATGGTGGTGCAACGCTAGGCATAATGACATCTACCAAGGCTATGAGCAGGCGTCTACCAGGCAGAATTGTTGGTCAAACAACAGATAATAGAGGTAACAGGTGCTTCGTACTGACATTACAAGCCAGAGAGCAACACATTAGGAGAGAAAAGGCTCTGTCTAGTATCTGCTCCAATCAAGCACACAATGCACTTCGTGCTAGCATTTACCTCAACTGCGTGGGTAAAGTTGGGCTAGTACAGATAGCACAACAGTGTATAGATAAGAGTCATTATCTAGCTCAACAGTTGTGTAAGTCAGGTGGTAAACTCAAGTATAAGGGTGAGTTCTTCGACGAGTTTATGCTAGAAGGTGGAATTAATACCGTTGAACGGTTGAAGGAACAAGATATACTAGGTGGATTGCCCGTTGATAATGACACATTATGGTGTGTAACCGAGAAACCGACTAAATCAGTCCTTGACTGTGTAGTAGAACAATATAAGGAGGCAAAGTAGATGAAACTTGTATTTGAACAGAGCGTACAGGGTAGAATGGCTATTACTTTGCCAGCAAGTAATGTACCCAGTTACACTTTACAGTGTGCCACAAGGAAAACACAGGCAGATTTATCAGAGATAAGCGAAATTGATTTAGTAAGACACTACACTAGACTGGGCAAACAAGTGTATGGCGTGGATAACGGATTCTATCCGTTGGGCAGTTGTACAATGAAGTATAACCCACGACTGAATGAACAGGTAGTCGAGTTGGAGGGATTTAACAACGTACACCCCACTCAATGTCCTTGCGAAACTAAGGGCACTATCGAAGTAATGACCAACATGCAACAGGACCTATGCGCAATCACCGGTATGGATTATGTTACACTTCAACCGGCAGCAGGCGCACACGGCGAGTTCTGCGGAATGCTACTCATTAAGAAATATCACCAGAGCAGAGGAGACACTCTGCGCAAGAAAATAATCGTACCAGACAGTGCGCACGGTACCAACCCCGCCAGTGCCAATATGTGTGGATTCGAGATTGTAACGGTGTCCAGCAATAAAGAAGGTGGAGTTGATATTGACAACCTTAAACAGATAGTCGGTCCTGACACCGCAGGACTAATGCTAACTAATCCTAACACGCTGGGGCTATTTGACAAGAATATCCTATCTATAACTAGGATAATCCACGACGCTGGTGGTCTGTGTTATTATGACGGCGCCAACCTCAACGCCATAATGGGAATGTGCAGACCGGGTGATATGGGATTCGATTGCGTACACCTTAACATCCATAAGACATTCTCGGCACCACACGGTGGTGGTGGCCCAGGTAGTGGTCCGGTCGGTTGCAAGCAGATGTTAGCTAAGTTCCTGCCGACACCAATAATCGGCAAGCAACCAACGGTTGAGTATAGTCTAGGCAAAGTCAAGAGTTACTGCGGTAATTTCCCTGTAATCCTGCGTGGATATACCTATATCAAGACGCTTGGCTCAAGTGGACTCAAGCAGGCCAGTCAACTGGCAGTGCTTAACGCCAACTACCTGCGTATATTACTGCAACAAGACTACACTACTGCAATAGATAGGATATGCATGCACGAGTTCGTACTAGATGTCAAGGACTACCATGACAATTATTCCACTAGCGCACTAGACATATCTAAGACAATGATTGACTACGGTATGCACCCACCAACCATGTATTTCCCCCTCATTGTGCATGAAGCTTTGATGTTCGAGCCAACCGAAACGGAGAGCAAGCAAACATTAGAAGAAGTGGCAGAGATTATGCACAAAATATCTATAAGGGCTAAAGATAGTCAAGATGACTTACACGCAAGTCCAGTAACTACGCCTATCGGCAGAGTAGACGAGGTCAAAGCAGCCCGTCAACCCATACTCAAGTATCAACCTCAATAACGGCATATTAACTACGAACAACTCTTGGCACATGGTGTTAAGAGTTGTTTTTGAGTACAATGATATAATCGATTGAATTGTTATCTGGCGATATATATATTGCGATATTATGATATCTCTGCTTATGCCAATAACGAATACTCAACAGTATTATGCTTATTGTGCAAATTATCTGATTTACTTGACAATAATTGGTATTGAGTATAGAATGTTGACAGTATTTTTGGTGCGTTAGCATAAAGGTTCGCCTGTCAATTATCCCTAACTGAACGCCTATTACTTATCATTACACCGACACGGGAGCGCAACAATGAGGGTCAAGTCATACCTTGTTATATTATTTATTACACTACTTGTACTGTGTTCTCTGACAACCTTCAATATCTGTCTTTCGTTACACCATGATTGCGACAGCGAGCAGTGTATAGTGTGCAGTATAATTGGTGTATTAAGGCACGAGATGCACTCCGTTAGTATGTATCTGTGCATGTTGGCGTGTTGTTTGACAATCTATCTACTTATATCTCTACTATGTGCTACACTTCACTCTTGGCTCAGAACTCCTGTTGCGCTATGTGTTAAACTTACTGCTTGATTGCCCTGTATTGAGCGCAGACAAGAATACATATAGCAATTAATAAGAGAGGTAAATGAATGAAAAAATTATTATGTCTGGTAATGGCGATTGTATTACTGACAAGCATGTGCAGTTGCAAAACGTCAGATGACGACGATAAACTGAGTGTTGTGTGTACAGTTTTCCCCAATTATGACTGGACAAGGCAAATAATAGGTAATCTTATAGATAATTACCAACTGACACTACTAATGGACAGTGGTGTAGATTTACACAGTTATCAGGCTACAACAGATGATATAGTAACTATATCTACTTGTGATATGTTAATCTATATAGGTGGCAATAGCGACAAATGGATAGAGGATACATTAGCCCAAGCGACTAACGATGATATGATAGTTATCAATCTAATGGATGTTCTTGGTGATGCGGTGCTAGATGAAGAACACTTGGCAGGAACAGATGAACACGACCATGAGCATGATGTTGACAAGGACGAACATATCTGGTTATCTCTCAAGAATGCTATAGTTTGTTGCAATTATATCGCTTCGCAACTTGCCACATTAGATAGCGCAAACGCTTCTGTCTATCAATCGAATATGCAATCATATGTTACCCAACTAGACGACTTGGATACTCAGTTTCAGAGCGTAGTGGACAACGCCGAAACTGCCACGCTGTTGTTTGCGGACAGATTCCCATTCCTATATCTTGTTCACGACTATAATATAACGTACTATGCAGCATTTTCCGGATGCTCTGCTGAGACTGAGGCAAGTTTCGAGACCATAGCATTTCTGGCAGGTAAAGTAGATGAGCTATCACTTAAGTATCTCATTGTATTAGAGGGTTCACAGGTGAATATTAGCCAGTCCATTATCAACAGTACTAGTGCCAAAAATCAAACTGTACTTACACTTAACTCATTACAAACAACAAACAGAAGCATTATAGATGCAGGAGCAACTTACCTTGCCATAATGCAGAGTAACCTTGCCATACTGACAACTGCATTATCATAGGAGACTAATGAGCCAATTATCATGCAAAAACTTGAATATCGGTTATGGTAGCAAGACTATCATTGACAATTTGAGTTTTGAAGTAGAATCAGGCGAATACTTGTGCATTATAGGACATAACGGCACGGGTAAGAGCACATTAATGCGTACCATACTTAGGCTACAGCCATTAAACAGTGGCAGTATTACGCTAGATGACGGCGTTAAACTGAATGAAGTTGGATATTTGCCACAACAGACGCCTGCACAAGCTGACTTTCCTGCATCGGTGTGGGAAATAGTGTTATCGGGCTGTCTTAACAGGTGTGGAGTACGCCCATTTTATAACGCGAACGAGAAGAAGAGGGCTAATCACTACATTGACATGTTGGAGATTACACCACTGTCAAAGCGCTGTTATCGTGAATTGTCTGGCGGACAGCAACAGAGAGTATTGTTGGCAAGGGCACTGTGTGCAACGCACAAGATGTTATTATTAGATGAGCCGACTGCATCATTGGACCCCGACGCTACTCAAGAGTTATACAGACTAATTAAGGATATCAATCAGAAAGAAGGAATAACCGTGATTATGATATCACACGATTTAACTGTTGCGACGCAGTACTGTGATAAGGTACTTAAACTAGGAGATAGTCCCTTCTACGGTACAAGAACAGAATATATACAATCTATGCAAATTGAACATAACGACAATCAAGGGGGAGAGGTCAATGGTTGAGATAATGCACAAACTTAGCCTGTATTTCCAATTCCCATTCGTACAATACGCAATGATTGTGGGTGTACTTATCGCACTGTGTGCATCATTACTAGGCGTCATACTGGTTCTCAAAAGGTTCTCATTCATTGGGGACGGACTCTCTCACGTAGCATTCGGTGCTATGGCAATAGCAACTGTTGTAGGACTAACAACGGATATGTTGATTACCATGCCCATTACTGTGCTCTGCGCTGTGTTATTGCTTCGCAAGGGTAAGCGTTCCAAGATAAGTGGAGATGCAACTGTCGCCATGGTATCTGTGGCAAGCATGGCTATAGGATATCTATTAGTCAACATCTTCTCAACATCGGGCAACTTGAGTGGAGACGTATGTAGTACATTGTTCGGGTCGACATCTATATTGACGCTAACCAACACCGAGGTATGGGTGTGCATAGTGTTATCTGCACTGATGATAGCGGTATTTATTATATTCTATAATAAGATATTCGCTGTAACATTCGATGAAAACTTCGCACGGGCTACAGGTACGCCTGCATCACTATATAACTTAATTATAGCAGTTGTAGTGGCTGTGGTGGTAGTGCTGGCAATGAATCTAGTTGGTTCTCTACTGATATCAGCTCTCATTATTTTCCCGACATTATCGGCAATGAGACTATTCAAGAGCTTCAAGTCAGTAGTAATATGTTCAGCAATAGTGTCTGTATTATGCGCAGTAATTGGTATGCTAGTATCCATTGTTGCAGGCACTCCTGTCGGGTCTACAATAGTGGTTGCCAACATAGCTGTGTTCGGCGTATTCTGGCTGATAGATATAATACGAGGTTCAAGGTGAAAAAAATAATCATTGGCATTATCGTATCCATTCTGGTCGTTGCATGTATTGTTATAATCTGCATATTTGCGTTTGGCAACACTCGACCTAATGATACTATTAACAACCCACAACAGCAAGGTGCTAAACAAGTCGATTATGACCTATCAGCAATGGGTAAATCCATGGCTTATTCCACTGTTGTCAATGTCAAGGAAAATCCACTCGGTTATATCGGTAAGACATTCAAAGTCAGTGGTGTCTACAAGGCCAGTTTTTACGATGTAACACAGCAATACTACCACTACATACTCATAATTGACAGTACTGCGTGTTGTCAAACAGCCATAGAATTCGTATATAATGGCAAGACATATCCAACAGACTTTCCCAGTATTGACGCCAACATAACTATCGAGGGCACATTCGGCTCATATCAAGAAGAAGACATTACGTACTACTGTATTTTCGTAACCTCACTGACTGTGATTAATTGATAAGTCGTAGTTAGATAGCAATCACATTTCGTAGTTAGATAGTACAATCACCTTCGTATTTTTTTCGCATCTCCACTGGCAATAGACGATATGACTTACTACATAATAATCTATCACTGGGTAATATGTAAATCATTACAACAATTCGACACACCTTGTCATATGCAAAGTGTGTTTTATTATTTGTGATACTAATCCAACAAATATTGCGTAGTGATTGACTACGCTGGGACAATAATTGTCAATAGTAGTCAATATTTGCTCATATATCGCAATCAAGAGCATATAGAATACCATTATGTTAAGGCAAACACTCATAATCAAGCAGATAGACAACAGATTCAGTAAGGACAGGAACAGTATAACTGGTATAGCCAAACTGACCTGCGAGAACACTACAACTAACGTGGAATTGAAGTTGTATAATGTTAACACACGCATTAATGCACAGTGGATACTGGCATTACAGTGTGGTAACGCTCACTATCTACCTATGGATTCTTTGACAACCTTCACTCACACCATTGTTGAGAACAAGATAGACAGGGTGTCATTGATTGTACTTGCTAAACAAGACAAACTGTATCCCGTTGCTCACGCATCAACCCATTTAGTAGACTACGACAACAGATTACTCACACTGGCTCAAGCACAGGACTACGGCGACCACCAGTCGAGTTATTCGCAATACGAGAAGTTCATCGTTGCAACAGATAACTACTACACATTTAATCCCGATTTAATTTCCCAATACAGAAGCGCTCTGGATATATTCTACCAGAACGGCACTACTGGATATTTCGTTCAAGTTAAGAAGCATTTGATAGAGTTATTCGACAGTTTTCCTGCTTATCCCCCATTGATTCAACTCATAGACAACTCATATTGGATAAGAATACAACGCAAGGACGCATTTTTCTGCCTAGGTATATTGACGGATAGGGGTGTACCTACACATATCTGTTATGCACTACCCCTAAGGCATGCTTTATCACCCAATTTACACGATTATCACATCATATACCAGAGTGCCATAGACGGCAAACTGACTACTGATTATCAACCCATAACTCAATAACACTTATAATACGTTAAACTGTCAACGGAAGCAACGTTTCTATCAACACACTTATTGTGTTATCAACCTAATGTAATTTTCTGTTGGACCTTATTATAACATTAACTGTGACAAACGCAACCTAACTATGATAACATCATTTTAATTTATTATAAACGGCCTTAACGTAAATCTATTTTCATCATGCCAACGCAACTATAATTAATAACGCATCAATAGAGTGCCGTAATTAACAGAGCCCCTTTCCTTTCCCACCAACAACAAGATATTATATATACATATTGACTGCGATAGGCAGTATGGGTATCTAATAACTTTGACAACGATAGCACTTATTTATTATGCTTCGCCTTAATAACGTGGATTTATACTTTGATTATAATTTTGCTTGCTTTATTCGCGTTATTATTATATAATACTTGCTGACAAAAAAATCGCCTTGATAGAGCATAGATGAAGGCGAACAGGACAGTAGGAGAACTAACAATGGTAAAAAAGATTTCTATAGTTGTGGTTATGGTGTTACTCCTTAGCGTATTGCTGACCTTGGTCGGCTGTGGCGGAGAGAATTATGACTTTGTTGCGTTGACTGGAGATACAACCGGCGAGGTTACCAGTAATGGTGGTATTGCCGTTATTAAAGGCAACTATCTGTATTATGTCAATGGATACCTCCCATACAGCAACTCGCTATCTAACAAGTATGGCGCAGTTACGGAAGGATGCATTATGCGTATGGCACTTGCCGACTTGGACACTTACTATCAAGCCGAAGAGGCAGATAGGACAGCTATCCTTAATGCCAAGTCTGTAATAGTTGTACCTAAACACATTCACTATGAGAACACCAGCGATAAATCATTAAATGGTATCTATATTTTTGGCGACAGACTATACTACTTCTCAACCAGTGTTACTACTGATAAGAACGGCAAGATACAGAGTCAGTGGCCAGTATTACTCAGTTGTAAACTAGATGGCACGGACACTAAACTGCACTACACATTTAATTCATATAATCTATCTACTTCGACAGACGCAACACTGATTACCTGCCTATGTCAGAACGGTAATTCCGTATACGTTATGTATGTTGAGGGTACTACACTTAATTGTCTAGAAGTAAGTGATAATACCAAGATAACCAAGAGCGTGCAGGACATTCACAACTACGTTTTCGACCAAGAGAATTGCAGAGTGTACTTCACTAATGATGACAAGAGCGTGCTATATTGCTACACCATAGGTAAAGAGAACAAAGAAGCCATTCATGTATCCCCTGCTGATTACTTTGACAATGTTACCCTATCGCCCAACTTCATTGCCGATGGTAAACTGTACTATCTAGTAGAAGGTGTAGTTCGTGATACCAACAATTCTATATATCGTGCTTATTACAACAATAACGGCGTTGCAACGAAAGAACTTATAATTGGACCGTTAGCCACGCTTCCTAGCAGTTATTTAGCGTGTGACGGTTATTATATCTATCCCGACACTAACAGCACCAAGGTTGCAATATATGACGTGAGCACACAACAAATCAAGAGGACCTCAGCACTAACAGGTATAGTGCTGGACAAGATAGATAATGGCGTAATCTATTTTTATGCAACCAACGTACTATACAGAATAGATATGAGCACAATCGACTGGACAAGCGACAGAGCAATTACCGTTACAGGCACAGAAGTAAATGAGACCATTGTAGACCTGATGAAGGGTATCATTACCAACGTAAATCAGTCTATATGGTGCAAGTACGATATGTGTGGCGACTATGTGTTCATCATTTCTAACACATCAGTGACTGCCGACACCTATGATGGACAGCTTAAGTACAACGCTATTAAAGTTGCCCACAAGAATAACTTCAGCGTTGAGGCCAGTACAGAGAAGCAACTCAACCTATCTGTTTATACAGAAGTGATACAACCCACTGAATAACGTTAAGGCTACTTGACAGTGGTTGAGTATAAACTATCAATATAGGGACTGTCCCATATAAGACACGTCCCTTGTTTTTTTCGATAAGCCCCTATACAGTAACATTAATGTAGGGCGATTAAGGAGAGCATTATGGAAAAAGAGTTCGTTAAAGAGATAGCAGACATTAATACTGACTTTTCTCAATGGTATACAGACGTAGTCAAGAAGGCCGAACTGGCTGATTATGGTCCTGCAAAGGGCACAATAGTTTTTCGCCCATACGGATATGCTATATGGGAGAATCTACAACACGAGTTGGACACGCGATTGAAGGCTACCGGACACGTCAATGCATACTTTCCCATGCTCATACCAATGTCTTTGCTAACTAAAGAGAGCGAGCATGTCGAGGGATTTGCACCGGAGGTGGCGACCATTACACAGGTTGGCAAGGAAGTGTTGGATGAACCCATTGTCATAAGACCCACCAGCGAGACGGTTATTTGCTCAATGTACAGCAAGTGGGTGCAGTCATACAGAGATTTACCGATACTAATCAATCAGTGGGCTAACGTCGTGCGCTGGGAGAAGACGACTCGTCCGTTTTTGCGCACTAGAGAGTTCTTATGGCAAGAGGGACACACGGTACACGCAACTGAGTCGGAGGCACTTAACGAGGCTATAGATATACTGAAATTATATGAGAAGTTCTGCAAGGAGATTCTGGCGATACCAGTACTTACAGGTCGCAAAACGGAAAAAGAAAAGTTCGCTGGTGCAGTTACGACATTCGGTATGGAGAGCATGACGCTAGACGGCAAGAGTCTGCAATCGGGTACAACACACTATCTAGGACAGAACTTTTCTCACGCATACGATATCAAGTTCCTCGATAAGACGGGTAAACTCGAATACGCATATCAGACCAGCTGGGGAGTATCGACAAGACTATTGGGCGCATTGATTATGGCGCATGGCGATCAGAGAGGACTCGTTCTGCCCCCTATGGTAGCACCCGTTCAGGTTATCGTTATACCTATCGCTCAACATAAAGAGAGCGTTACCCAGACGGTCGAAAAATTAGTTGCGCTACTCAAAAGTAAAGGTATCAGAGCTCAGGCTGACTATAGCGAGAACAGCACTGGTTGGAAATACAATCAATGGGAGATGAAGGGAGTATCTCTACGCATTGAGGTTGGACCTCGTGACATCGAGAACGGCGCTATGATACTCACTCGCAGAGATACTCACGATAAGGTAACCGCAACTCTATTCGACGTAAAGGCCGTTAAAAAACTGCTCAGTACCATACAGAAGGATATGTATGTGAAGGCCAAGAAGTTCATGCAGGCACATATTGTCAAAGTCCACACTATGGAGCAGATGAAAGAACAGCTAGATAAGGGCAATATGGTCAAGGCTATATGGTGTGGCTGTCAAGAATGTGAATTGATGGTTAAGGAGCGACTTCAAGCAACCATCAGAGTCATTACTAACGAACACCTCAAGGGCAAGTGCATATTCTGCACGCAAGTTAAAGAAGATGCCAAAGAAGTAATATTCGCAAGGGCATACTAATAATCATAAGTGTCGCAATGCAAATCTAAAGGGCTGTATGAAATAACGTACAGCCCTTATTTAATAACCACTCATAAAAATTGTCTATTTGTTGTGTTGATACATTATATCAGTACGTCTCTAGTGCCACTTACCTTAGCAGTGCACGCATCAATCAAACGGATATCACATTAGCTTGAAGAGTGCACTTAATTTATCCTCTTGAGCACTTCTTGAACTGTGCGCATATCGCACTGTCCTGCGTACTGACTCTTGAAGTGTTTCATAACGTAGGGAACACTCTTATCGGGTAGACATGCAATAATGTCAGCTATCTCGTGTTCGCTTAGCATTTTGGGCAAAAATCTCTCTACACAGTTGTATTGAGCCTGAATCTTGGCCGTTCTCTCTGCGTTACCTACCTTGATATAACCATCTTTTTCCTCACTCAACTCCTTGAGCGTTTTCATCAAAATAGCAACTACGTCACTGTCATTCAGTTCCCTTTCCTGTGTGCGCAGGTTAATCTCTGCCAGTTTGACTTTATTAAGCACCACACTTAATATATCTCTTGTGTCTGTATCCTTGTCTTTGAGGGCCTGAATATTGGCCTTCTTTAATTCATCTATTAGCATATTATATCCTCCTTTATTAGTTACGTGTATATTGCACTGCATTGACCACATTAAGTTGATTGAACTTATATATGGCATTCTTGATTACGTCCTTCTGACTTGACATCTTATCATCAATAATCAGCCAGTTACCTGATTGTGTGTACAAAGTGGGCACCGCCAACTCCAAACAAATATAGATAAGGCATTTATCAGAAGTGGATAGTTTACTGTACTCGATTGTTAAATCCTCCTTACGAACGATAATACCATTATTATATTCAACTGAATACTGGTCAGCGACCATGGCTAGGTTAGCGTTAGCATTAACTATGAATCTGTCAATCTTATCGGTGTCTGTTACAAGGCGTCTAATCACCTTGACCTTACTATTGTCTAATTGCTTATTGCGTTCCTGTTGTATAACTAGACGCCTAATCAATTTCTCTTGCTTATCAATAGCATTATCTAACTCGGTGCTAAGTCTACACATACGCTTGTACTCGTTCTGTGTGCGACTGTTATAGGTGCATATCTTATCTATCAGTTTATCTAGGTAGAACCTGCGCTTGTCCTCTCTATCCAACACCTCTAAGAGGGCGTCCGTCCATTGTGGGTAAGGATTATACTTTCGTATGTTGCCTATCAGCTTGTTCTTGATTCTGTCGCTATCCGTATTCTCTTTAGTTGCCACAACTCTCAACTTATTCGACTGCATTCTCATGGATTTGACTTGCTTATTGGCCATAGTACGAGCGCGCGAGAACTCATTAACTTTATCATTCAACTTGTCTTTGAGCGATTGTTTCTTCTGTAACAACACGTACAGCTTGTCAATAGTATTGAGTAATGTCTCCCTTCTCTCCTCTCTCTTGCCAATAAGTATGCTAACGGGTCGTTTGGCACCCAGTTTGCTCTTAATTGTCAATAACTCCTCTCTCTCGGCTGTCAATTCAGCTATTCTCTGCTGTGGCGTCTTGTCGGCGTTGTCTATAAGCCACTTGCTATCTGCACTGTTGATACGGCATCCTAACAAGTCTACGCTATCCCCCAGTTCTATTGCCTTAAGATAGGGTAGAATGTTAACTTTGCCCTTCTCGATAAGTTCACACTCAAATGCGTTGTAGATAAGTTTAGCATGCAAGTCGAAGTTAGTGGAGGTTGCAATAGTATTGTCGATTCGCCGTTCTGTAGCCTCTTTTCTGCCTATCAGCTGTAGCAGTTCCTCTCTTAATTGTAACAATCTGTCGTTCTTATCTGATATTGCTTCTTGATAATGTGTCAGTTGGTTTAGGGCAGTCTGCGCATTGTGGTCCAGTACCTGTTCATCCTTATCGCGATCTGTTAACACGAAGTCTCTGTAGTATGACTGCGTTTTCATCTGCGATACTGTATTGCCTAGATTATCTATCTCGGCCTCCGTGCGCATAAGTTCGGTGCCTAATAGCTCGGTATCCTTGTCTATGCGTGTAATCTGCCCTTGCAGTTGACAAATGATGGCGTTGTACTCCTCCTTCTTGAGGTTGATTGCGCGTTGCAACACCTTCTTGGGGTCGGGAGGAATAACTTCGCCCGTACGCTCTAACACGTGTGACAATATGGGACACTTTCGTTTGGCTTCATTGCGCAGTAATTGGTTGATATTGGCAATTTTAGCATCAGTGTCTTCTAGCGCAACATTGATTTCTAGTGAGCGCAATAATCCGTTTAACGTGCGCTGTGTAATGCCGAACTGCTTGGCTAGTGCCATCTGTTCATCTATAGATATCTCGAGTGCAACCTGTGCTTGTTTAATTAAACCTATGTCGGCGTATAAACTGTTAGTGCACTCGATAGGCTTATTTATCAGTCTATTTACATGCAGTGGATTATCAAGTAGATAATCCCTAATAATGCTATCACATCTATGGTCTATGAGGTCTGCGACATGCGTCAGTTTGTCGGCGTTGTCACGCTTGCCCATCAACAGTTTATAATCAGGCAGTACTTGTCGCAATTTATTGACAGCAACTGCCTTAGGCAGAACTGATTGCATCTGCTCTTGTCTGGCCTCTAATTCATCTTGTAAGGCTTGTAGTCTAACTATAAGCGCACGCTTTTCTTCGATAACTGCCCGATTGCGCTCCTCTATGGCTTGATAATCCGTCTTCTTAATCTCTTCTACAACTTTATTAAAATCATCAAAAATCTTGATATCCATCGTTTTCTCAAATCTCTCTTGTTGGTAAAAACTTACATAACATGCATCGATTACTGACTTAATGTTCCTCCCCAGTAATTTAGTGAGATAAACTCCAATCTGGCTATCCTTAGCAATCAATTCTTCGTTAGTGCTATTGGTGTCGTATAGTAAGCAATCTATCCCCGAATCACTAACGTGCCTTTCTATGCGATAATTACGGTTATCACAACTAAAATCTATATAGCAATCAATAGGCTCATAGAATCTGGTGGTAAGAAAAGTGGCTTGAATAATCCTTTGTAGTTTAGCAGTGCGCTTGAGCATCAAGTCATCCGTAGAACTCAATTTACCGATAGTATAGGTAAACTCCTCATTGCTGATGGTATCTACTATCTTGACTCTATGTAGTTGCATATACCCCTCCTCGGCGTGAGATGTTGTCATATCATAGGTGCAAAAAATGAAATTGTCTTGACAAAATCTCTTGAATTAATACGCTATCTGTGGTAGACTAGTTGCTACACAGTACCACATACGTCATAATTATATAGCCAAATATTAAATTAATCAAGACTTTTTTGTATTTGATGTGGCGATAGACAAAAAATTAAAGGAGATGCCATTAAATGCCTTTTTGCACCTACTCGCAGGATATGAACGATACCAATTTCACAGTTGTTGATAACTGGTTCATAACACAATATATGCCTGATGCACCCATCCATTGTGTAGAGGTATATTTGTTCGGATTAGCACTGTGTAAGGAGCACCCGTCCACTAATACCGTTGAGGTCATGAGTCGTGTTCTAGGCATCAGCAGAGATGACATATTGTCTGCATATTATTACTGGGAGGAGTTGGGACTGGTCAACATATTCAACAATGCAGAGTTGGAAATAGTCTATTTACCCATTAGGCAGAATCAAAATATTCTTAAGAAAATCAAGAGTAGCAAGTACAATAGTTTTTGCAAACAAATGCAGAATACGTTCAAACACAGAATGTTGACACCTAATGAACTCAACGAATATTTCCTGTTTTTAGAGACAACATTCTTCCAGCCCGAAGCATTGGTTCATGTTGCGCAGTACTGTCTTGACCTCAAAGGGCAAGATATATCATATCAATACATACTGACTGTGGCACGCAGTCTATCTAGTGGTGGTATTAAGACCCTAGAAGCAGTACAGGATAAACTGAATGAACATCCTAAATATAATCAAGATTTAATGTTGATATTTAAGGCTCTTAGAGTCAAACGCAAGATAGAGTACTATGACCGTGATATGTATGATAGGTGGACTAAAGAGTTTACGTTTAACCTAGACACCATTATTAAGATTGCGTCGACGTGTAAGGTAGGTGGAATGACTAGACTTAATAGTCTGTTGGAGGACTACTATCGCAAGAATCTGTTGTCAATTAAGGAGATAGATGCCTACGCAGAGCAGAAACAGGAGTTATTAACTATCGCCAAAGATATCAACAAGGCCATGGGAATATACTACCAGAATGTCGACCCTATAATCGAGGAATACATAACACCTTGGCTTAATAAAGGATATGACTGCCCTACTTTGCTCAAGATTGCTAAATATTGTTTTAAGAACAACATAAGAACACTGTCAGGCATGGCAACGGTTGTTGATAAGTTCTACAAGAGAGGTTTAACATCAATCGAGGCAATAAATCAATACATAGAGCAGGTGTTATATAGCGACAGCAGTATCAAGCACATTCTTGACCAACTGGGTATAGTGCGTAGTGTGAGTAGTTATGACAGACAGTGTTATAAGACTTGGACAACGGACTGGAAAACAGACAGTAAACTGTTAGAGTACGCTACCACTTTAGCGCAGAATACCACTAACCCAATGGCATATCTCAACAAAGTGCTATCTAATTATCACAGTAATGGTATTAATTCTGTCGATATGGCTAGGAACACGACGGTCGCCACAGATATATTACCAAGGCGCAAGCAGAGAGATTATTCAGAGAGAGAATACAGCGACCAAGAGTTGCGAGCATTGTTCGATAATCTCGAAGATGTGGAGGTATAGACAATGAACGGCAAAGTACTTTCTCAGGCTAAACGCACCGTATTAGCAAGACGCACGCAGGCGCAACAGAGGGCAGAGGATAATTTGTATAGCTTACTTGCCCAACCAGACTTCCTTACAAACTACAATAATATTCAAGAACAGATACTAGTAGTCGCACGTAGTTATGCCACCAAGACAGGACAACGTGAGCAACAGGCTATACTGGACAACCTTCGCATATCGCAAGAGCAGATAATATGCAATTACGGATATGATAAGGGTGCACTTACACCACAATATCACTGTGCATTATGTCAAGATACAGGTATGTATCAAGGCCAACAATGTAAATGTGTCAGTGCCGAAGTGGTTAAACTGTTATCGCAACAATCCAATATAATATATCCGCAGTACACATTCAGTGCGTCAACGGATACAGTCAATACTCTAGCATACGCTAAATCAGCCAGTTGGTGCGATAAATATCCTACAGTTACACATAAGAACATTCTTATATGCGGTATGACGGGTGTGGGCAAGACATACCTAGCCAGTTGCATAGTCAATAAGCTGATTTCGTTACAACAAGAGGTGCTGTTCATTACTGCGTACGACCTCAATAAACAATTCCTACGCATACATCTAGCTGATATTGCGGATAAACAGATACTGACAGAGGCAATGGAGAATATACCTGTGCTGGTAATAGATGACTTAGGGAGTGAACAGATGTACAACAACGTTACAGAAGAATACTTGTTCGCTCTGTTTAACCAACGACTATACCACAATCTATCCACCATAGTATCCACCAACTTAACGCCCAAATCTATTTTGACTAGGTACGGCGAGAGAATATTTACTCGCATAGCAGGCAAGTCCAACACCCTTATGCTGGAACTGGTTGGTAAGGACAAAAGGTTAAATAAGTAATACTAATTGTGTGCAAGTACGACTCTGCATGCTGATAATCCCACGCAATGCCGGATGTCTATGTGACTGCTGTTACACAAGCGAGTAGTATTACACAATGCTCTATACTGTGTTGCGCTATTACGCCGAGTCAATATATATCAGTAAGATTATTTCTTAAACCACTGCACATTCCCTGACAGTATTGAGCAAACATAAGTATTAATCAACACTTCTACCCACATAGATATGATTAACACTTGTCAATGTTTATTAGTTGTTGCGTAATTAGATTTGTTTGCAGATAATTTATTAGCCAATAGTTTAGTCGCTGATTATAAATTGTCCAGTTGTTTGTTCGTAGATTAATAAATATCCAATAGGTTGTTCATAGATTAATAAATATCTAATGAAAATAGGGCTTTATAGCCCTATTTTTGATTATTAACATATCACAATGTACTCTATATTCGATGATTATCACACCATTACTCACATGCGCTACTTAATTATTATGCTAACATACTGTTGTTAACACTCTTATGGCTTACGTACTTAATGGCAAGTCTGCTCTATTGCTATGACAGACAAGATATATCACTTGATATCTAGCTGCGATACTGTTGAGCAGGTTAATGGCTGTGCGCTGTTTAGAAGCATCCAAATTGACAAACGGGTCATCGAGGATTATCAATTGCCCGTCGCTGCCACATAAACAGTCAACCAGAGCAAGCCTAATGCAGAAGTCAACTAAATCTCTGTATCCTACCGACAGATAACTCACTTCTCTAGATTGACCGTTGTGAACGAACATGGCTTCTAACTGGTCATTGAGCATAATGGGCGAGGCATTGTCCTCTATCAAACTGAGATATTTATTGGTGTACTCCTGCATTCTGGGTAAATACATAGATTGCAGATTACTCTTGGCCTCTTTAAGATACTGCGCAGTCAGTTGAATCGTATCTAGCCTATCTTTATAACAATCAAGGGTATCCGTGCAATCTGCTATCTCTTGATAAATATCCGGTATAGTGTCAACTATTCGTTGCGCGTTAGCAATCTGCGCCTTAGTCTGCTCAAGTTTAATACGGTACTGCTGTAATTCAGTATCCTTATTCTTGCGACTACTGCGCAGTTGTTCTGCGTCAAAATCATCGGGTAGTTGAGCGGTTAGGTCGGTACTACTTATAAACTGGTCGATGATTGCATTCTGGCTAGCCATCCTGCTCTTTAATTCCATAGCCTTACCGTATATCTGTTCGAATGTCTCCACGCCTCTATCAATGTCGGTATCAGCAATGTTGACGCTCATTAAGAAGTCTTGCACTTGGGCCCTGTTATCTGTTATGCTCTGTTTAATAGCTTGCCATCTTGCACTCTGGCTATGTAAGTCGTTAGCAGTACTGTTATCTATGAGAGGTGTTAATGGGCGTATTCTGAACACATTGCCATACATTAATAGGCCAATAGTTGTGCATAAACAGATTGCACCACACACAATTAGCACTGTGCCTAATATTGCGTTGATAGTAAATCCATATATGCTGATTAATAGTAGAGCGACTGACATAACTGCCGTAATTATGGAAATAATAATAGCGGGTTTTCTGGCTGTGCGAGCATGCAGAGTGGGTTTATCTGTACGTAAATTACTATCAGAATCTAAGTCATCTAACAGTGCTGATTGAGCCTTGATTTGATGTATACACTGCTTATTCTGTTGCAGTAAGACGTAGGTATCATCGTTGATATTATGCTGACTAACACGTTGCTCATACTCTTGTTTAGTGACTTGATACTGTGCCTGCATTTTGCGCAGACTGTCACGGTTGGCAATCTGCGTGGAGTACTTCTCTCCAAGTATCAATTGCTCATCAATGCCTATAATTTGCCCTTCTAGAGCCTCTATTTGCCCTTCTAGAGCCTGTTGCACTTGGTTTAGAGTATTTATTAGCCCTTGCTGTTGCTCGGCAGAAAATAGCCTTCTTCGAGCAGATTGAAGTGCTTCTTGACTAGCATTGATAACACCTTTACCTCCTCGTTTCTCATATATTTGGCGCTGTTCATCCAACAGTTTGAGCGCGCTTTCGCAGTTGTTTACATCATTAGTATTCTCGATTAAGTTAGTTAGTTTAGCAGTCAAACTATCGCTGTTTTTGACTCTTATGTCCTTCTGTGGCAGATAGCAACTGCGCTCGAAACTGTCTGCGTCTATACCAAACACTTCTAATCCCGTTTTTTCCGAGAACGCATTACTGATACTGTTGCTTTGCACATCGAACAAGGCATAGTGTCCCTCACTCTTGTTCCTAGCGTCAAAAAATCTCTCTATGCGATATTTCTTATTATCTTGTTCAAAAACTAGACTACCACCGAACGGCTGTCCATTGAAAGGCAGATACTTGAGATATTCGTTCTTGTCCACTCCCTGCAGTCTATCACCACTTAATCCGTAGAACATGGCCTTAATAAACATTGCCAATGTGGTCTTGCCCCATCCGTTGGGCTTACAGATAGTATTGAGTCCTTGCGTAAAGTTGAAATGCTCATCGCTTAACACGCCGAAATTGACAATATGACAACTAATCAGTCTCATAATGCCTCCTTGCGACCGGACAATGCAGACAGACCCAGTTTAATAATCTCGTCCTTCTTGCGTTGGTCTAGTTGACTGCCTAGAACACACTTAATGAACATTCCTCTAAGTGATATCTCGTCCTTATAATGAGCAATATTAACTGCGTATGATGTACAATCCTTTATCCGTCCGAAAAAGAAAGTGTCATTAACCAACTGAGTTAGGTGTGTTGTATCCACTTGGCAGTTCTCATCTACTTCGCCTGTCAGAATAACCTCTACCATATCATTAACACTTATTCCGAGTAGACTCTTGTTGATTGCATTCTCTATATCTGTAAACTTGATTAAACTACTGATATCTACATAGATTCTGTGCAACGTGCGATAAGCAAACGGAACAAAATTGTAGTTTACACTCCTATCTATGTCGAGCAAAACGAAACCCTTATCACCACTCTCATCGAATCCCCTGCCCTCAAGGCACCCACAATAGCACCATTGACCCCTACTGTCTATATCGCCGTGAGAATAAGAATGTTCATGTCCTAACGCTAAATAATCGATATTCTTATTGCGCAGTAAGTCAAGGGGTATGCCATCCTCTTGTGCAGAAGCATACTTGCGCAGTTGACCGTGAGCAACAACTATGTTGATATTATTACTATCTAACTCTAACTGTGTTAGTGCCTGTTGGCAGGACGCACAACTTATGCCGGTAATGGCTATATTGTCATACTTATAGGTAGTAAATCGGTCATTAAAAACCACAAGGTTGGGTAAATCTAACCCTAAGAATGTGTCAGCACTCTCGTGATTGCCCATGCAGTAGAAAAAGTTAATGTTCCCATTGTGCGCAATCCTGTCGCATACATAATCTAGCGCTTTGGCCGAAGTTGTAGTCATATCGAACATATCGCCTGCTATAATAATAACATTAACACCATTTTCGTTAGCATAGTCAATTAGTCGGTCGAAGTTGTTAAGTAACTCGTTTCGCCGTCTGCGTGATTGCTCAATATCCATATTGGTGTTTAGTGCGCTGTCCAAGTGTAAATCGGCACAATGTATTGCTCTCATAACTCACCATAACCAAGTAATTATTGTCAACATTATATCACACACGAGGCAATTATTCAAGTGCAATTCCGTTACAATTATTTCCATAAACATTCATTGATTAATATCTACGATTACTGCATTATATTGGCAAAAATATGCAGTTGTGATTACTCTATTGCTATTGACAATAAGCTAAACTTCAATTACAATGTTTGCAGACGGGTAGAGGGCTTGCTATGATGCAAGCGACAACAGATTTTTCCACAAGAGTCTGGGCAGAAATTAACCTCGACAGTATAATTCACAACTACAATTTATGCAAGAGTTTACTGCCCGAACGTATGCAGATAATTGCAGTTGTCAAGGCTAACGCATACGGACACGGTGCTATACAGATAGCTCATCACCTTAACAGTCTAGGTTGCACTTCTTTTGCAGTCAGTAACATTACTGAAGCTGTTAGTTTACGAAAGGGCAATATTAAAGGTACTATACTGGTGCTAGGATACGTGCATTGGCAGGATGTAGGGTTGCTCGCACGATATAATATTACTGCAACTGTATACAGTACGGAATATGCGCTATTGCTCAATCAACAGGCAACTAAACTAGGTTACGTAATAGATACTCATATCAAAATAGATACTGGCATGGGTAGAATCGGTTGGCTAGTCGACGATGAGCAGGTGTATAAACACATACTGCATGTGAGTATGTTGTCCAACTTGCGCATTAAGGGAATATATACGCACCTTAGCGTAGCAGACAGTCAGGATAGTGCCAATCAACAATTTACCGCCCAGCAGATTGATAGGTTCGAGCAGTTAGTAGAACAATTACTACGGCAATATGGACTACAATTCGAAGTTATACATTGTTGTAACAGCGCTGGTACATTCTGTTATGGTCGACACATAGGTAATGCGATAAGGGTCGGTATCTGTCTGTACGGACTGTATCCCAATAATTATTGTTTGTCACACTTGCCATTACAGCCGTCAATGACTGTAAAGAGCACTATATCCTATGTCAAGGGCATTAAGGCTAATCAGTACATAAGTTACGGTCGTACTTATCGTTCAACAAGAGATATGTCTGTTGCAACCGTCACTATAGGATACGCAGACGGCTATAATAGATTATTGAGTAATAACGGACAGATGTGGGTTAATGGACACCTTGCTCCCATTGTAGGCAGGGTTACCATGGACCAAACTATGATTGATGTTACGGACATTGATTGTCGAATGGGAGACAATGTAATCATTTTCGGTCCACCGTCAGACATCAGTATGGAGTTGTTAAGTCGTTCAATAGGCACAATTAACTACGAAACTGCCTGCTGTATATCGGCAAGAGTGCCCAGAGTATTTATTAAGAATAATCGGGTCGTTGATATCGACCGTTATATATATTAAAGAGTAGGTTACCTATGACAACTGTAAATGTAAAAAGCGAAATTGACAATCTTAAACGCATAATGCTTCACCGTCCCGGACGAGAGTTGCAGAACCTAGTGCCCGAGTACTTGGAGGAAATGTTGTTTGATGACATACCCTACCTTGATGTCGCACAGACAGAGCACGACTTCTTCGCCCATACACTGCGAGAGTGTGGCGTAGAAGTAGTATATATTACTGATTTAGTTAAACAGTCAATAGTCAATGACGATGTCAAATGTATGTTGATTGATGAATATATTGCCGAAGCAGGTAATTATAACACGCTAGAATCAAGTGTGCTTAAGGATTATTTGCTCGGGCAATCTACTAATAGATTGGTTAATATGCTTATAGGTGGCATAAGGAAAAATGAATTGTCCTTAAGCGACTATCCATTGGTTAAGGAATACATAGACCGAGATTACCCCTATATTGCACCACCTATCCCCAATATGTACTTTAGCAGAGACGCATTCGCATTCGTCGGCAACGGTGTGATAATTAACAAAATGAGCACTCATCAGAGGGCTAGGGAAACACTGTTTGCCAAATACATATTCAGTTATAATCCCGAATATAAGGATATACCTCAGTTTTACGACAGGAATGCACAATACAGTATAGAGGGTGGCGATGTGCTGGTGTTAAGCGACAATGTACTGGCTATCGGCATATCACAGCGCACTCAATATGAAGCTATCCTACTGCTTGCGCATAAACTATTACGCAATAGCAATTTTAAGACCATACTTGCCATAGATATACCTAAAGGGCGTGCGTCCATGCACCTCGATACAGTATTTACGATGGTAGGACATAATGTATTCACCATACACGATAGTGGCAAACAGGAGTTTACTACGCAGTTGATAACAATGGGCGCCAACAACAATTTACACACCCAGCAGATAGTGGGACAACTGGATGTAATACTCGGCGACGTACTCAACCTAGACAATGTAACCCTCATTAAGTGTGGTGGAAATGACCCTGTGGACGCCTCGCGAGAACAATGGAGTGACGGTGCCAACACTTTAGCCGTCGCACCTAACGAAGTTATAGTGTATTCTCGCAACACAGTAACCAACGAGTTACTTAATCAGCATGGCATTAAGACGCACAAGATACCTTGCTCTGAATTGTCAAGGGGCAGAGGTGGGCCTCGCTGCATGAGTATGCCGATAATTCGCATTAAATAACAATTATTAACAATATTATGAACACAAGTATTATAAAGGAGTAAATCAAATGACAATCAATCTCAAGGGGAGACATCTATTAACACTTAAGGACTACACGCCAGAGGAAATCAAATACTTACTGGCAAGAGCCAAACAGTTGAAGACCGATAAACACAACGGTATAGTGGGCAAGAGTCTTGTAGGGCGCAACATTGTGCTCATATTCGATAAAACCAGCACACGAACAAGGTGTGCATTCGAGACGGCGGGGTTTGACGAGGGCGCATGCGTGACTTTCCTAACCAACAGTCAAATGGGCAAAAAAGAGAGTCTAGAGGACACGGCTAAAGTGCTGGGTAGATTCTATGACGGCATAGAGTACCGTGGGTTCAAGCAAGAAGTTGTCGAAGAGTTGGCACGCCATTCAGGGGTGCCTGTATGGAACGGCTTGACTGATAAGTATCACCCAACACAGATTCTGGCAGACTTCCTCACCGTTATGGAAGAGGTAGACAAGGAGTTCAATGATATCAAGTTCGTTTACGTTGGAGATGCACGCAATAATATGGGCAATAGCCTAATGATAGGCGCAGCCAAAATGGGCATGCAGTTCGTATCCCTTGCACCACAAGAGTTATTCCCCAATCCACAACTGGTACAGGAAATGCAGGAGTTGTGCAAGCAGACTGGTGGAAGTATCACATTGACAGACGATATCGCCACAGCAGTCAAGGGAGCAGATGTAATATATACAGATGTGTGGGTATCTATGGGCGAGGAGGCTCAGTTCGAACAGCGTATTAAACTGCTAACACCATATCGTGTTACCATGGATATGATTAAGGCTACAGGCAACGAGAATGTTATTTTCCTGCACTGCTTACCATCATTCCACGACCTTGAGACCTCTGTCGGTAAAGAGATATATGAGAAATACGGTCTAACGGAGCAAGAGGTTACTGATGAGGTGTTCAGGAGTAAATACAGCAAAGTCTTCGATGAGGCTGAGAATAGAATGCACACAATTAAGGCAGTAATGGTAGAGACTATCGACGGACCACGCACTCGCAGATAGTATGGGTACGACAGCGACACCTAATAGAGTTAACTGAGTGCACAGCCTTAACCGACATGATTATTATAACTGATTGAAAACAAATAGTAATACGCACACCATTAAGGCTGTAATAATAGTGTTATTGACGGTATGCATACTAACAAATAGCCTTATTGCCATAACATCAGTTGTCACAGCGTAGCGAGTAATGATTAATCGGTAATTGTATAGTAAAACAAGAGGTATATCTACCTCTTGTTTTGTTATGTTATGAGTATACGCTGTTTATCTTGCTTGACTGATATTGATTAATTAAGGTGTGTTTGCCTCTAATTAATCTATGCTAGGATTTATTGCTTAATATCTCGTTTGACAATGACATTATGTTGAGGTAAGTAAGTGGATTAGTTATCCTTTGTTATTATATGTCGCAATATCCTCGACAATATTATATTAATTACAGATTGAAGTTATCCTTAATGCGTTGCGCCACTACATCTGCAGGAATGTCAGTATTATTAATCTTGATATAGTTGTCATAAGGTATCTCGCCCTCAAAACTCTCCAGTCGGTATTTACCCTCCTCTCTCAACATTCGCTTATTGGATGTGTCAATATCTCTCTTAGAGGACTTATGAAGTAACCTATTCTCTGTGGCGTTGCGCATTAGTCTAACGGCAATGTCAGCCACCAACTCGACATAGTAGAACTCAGTATCCGGCTTGACGTTACGAAAAACTTGTTTAACATGCTCTACATGTTGCCAGTCCTCTTCTGTGTTAAACGCCCACATGAATGTGTATATGAGGCCGTATTTATCCGTATGAGCAAACGAATCGAATATAACATCTCTTAGTTTGAGTATCACATCTGTGTTGAACTCACCGAATATCTCTAATATAGGCTCTATAGTCATATGATTATGGAACAATTTAAGATCTGTTATCTTGGTCAGTTGCTGTCCGACAGTCATCTTGCCTACTGCTCCACTGCCGAATATAAATAATACTTTCATTAGCACTCCTAATTGGTTATACTAATCTAATTCTGTTTATTGTTACTTGCAGACAGTACGATAATCTATTATAGACTTGATAGATACTCGTCTATAGATGTGGCTGCTATCTTACCTGCACCCATAGCAGATATAACTGTGGCTGCACCGGTTACCGCATCTCCGCCTGCATATACACCTTGCATACTTGTCAATCCATTCTCTTGTATCACTACGCAACCATGCTTGTTAAACTGCAGATTAGGAGTTGTCATTCTAATGAGTGGATTAGGGGTAGTGCCCACAGCGACTATTATGCAGTCGCAGTCAATGAAGAAATTACTACCCTTAACAGCTACTGGCCTTGCTCTTCCGGACGCGTCCGGTTGTCCAAGTGTCATTCTCTGGCACTCGATTCTTGAGACAAATCCTTTTTCGTCCCCCACTATACTGACAGGGTTGGTCAACAAGTCGAATATAATGCCCTCTTCTTGAGCATGTATAACTTCCTCGTGTCGTGCAGGCAGTTGTTCGAACGCTCGTCTATACACTATGTGCACCTCTGCACCTAGTCTGCGAGCCACTCTGGCGCCGTCCATTGCCACATTACCACCACCTATTACAACCACTTTTTTGCCAATAAACAAGGGGGTGGCATAGTCAGGCTTATCTGCGTGCATTAGATTAACCCTAGTCAAGTACTCGTTGGCAGAATACACACCCTTCAGTTCTTCGCCCTTAATGCCGAGGAATCCCGGTAGTCCTGCGCCAGTGCCAATGAACACAGCCTTATAACCTTCATCGAACAGCTCCTGTATATTCTCGTTGCGCCCGATTACTCTGTTGGTAATCAACTGTACACCTTTAGTTAATAGACAATCAATTTCTTGATTAACAATCCTCTTGGGCAGTCTAAACTCTGGTATTCCGTAGTTTAGCACGCCACCGCCTATTGATAATGCCTCGAAAATAGTTACTGGATAGCCCAGTCTGTTCAATTCACCTGCGCATGCTAGTCCAGATGGACCTGCGCCAACTATGGCTACTCTGGACTGCTTAGTAATGGCAGGGTCAGTCGCACAGTGCGAATGAGAGTTGTAATAATCTGCAACGAACCGTTCTAGGTTGCCAATAGACACACTACCTCCCTTCATTCCGAGCCAACAACTGCCCTCGCATTGATTCTCCTGTGGACACACTCTGCCACATACTGCTGGTAGACTGTTGGATTGAGTTATTATCTCGTATGCGCCGTCATAATCTCCCTGCGTTATCTTGTGTATGAATGCAGGTATATTAATATTGACAGGACAACCTGTCACACAGCGTGGATTACGACAATTAAGACATCTATCTGCCTCCTGTTGTGCCTGTTCTATCGTATATCCTAATGCTACTTCGTCAAAATTACGTATTCTCTCCTGTGCATCCTGTAGGGGCATAGGCACTCTTTGTTTAAGCGTCATTTGTGAACCTCCCCTGTTAGATTGCACTTGTGCACGTTATCGTACATGGAATTACGACTAATGAGCCCATCGAAGTCAACCAAATGTCCGTCAAAATCGGGTCCATCCACGCACGCAAACTTGACTTGACCTCCCACTACTACACGACATCCACCGCACATGCCTATGCCGTCTACCATAATAGGGTTAAGTGATACTGTAGTCTTAATATTGTGTTTAGCAGTAATTTCACACACTTTTTTCATCATAATTATAGGGCCTATAGCGAAAACATGGTCGTATTTAACGCCCTCGTCCAGTAGTTGTGATAATTTAGCAGTAACGAATCCTTTATCACCGGCAGAGCCGTCATCCGTTACAAGATATAGGTTATCACAATGCGACCTTATCTTGTCTTCGAGTATAACAAAATCAGCATTCTTATATCCTGCGATAACGTCTACTGGTA
This sequence comes from Clostridia bacterium, assembly GCA_028698585.1. Classification (GTDB taxonomy): domain Bacteria; phylum Bacillota; class Clostridia; order Christensenellales; family CAG-314; genus STF1-98. Next base: position 46,683 of record JAQVWG010000009.1, read on the forward strand.
CGTCGTTGTTGAAGTGTGCTTTAGCAACAGGATATGCTATGGCATTGCCCACGCCACCACCTATTACGCATACTCTGTCGGCATAAGAATCAATGTGCGTGGGTACACCTAGTGGACCAACTAAATCCAGTATGCTATCTCCCTCCATTACGGTATCTAGCTGTTTAGTGGTGTTGCCTATCAACTGATAAATTAACGTTACGGTGCCTTGGTGCTTGTCGCACCAGGAAATTGTCAGTGGTATTCTCTCGCCCTTTTCGTCTATCCTCAATACAACGAATTGCCCCGCAAGCGCTTTATGAGCAATTGCAGGGGCACTAATTGTTATTTGGCTAAGACAACTGTTCAACCTAACTCTCTTAGTAATTGTAAACATAGTCCTACTCTTTAATGATAATATTCACATTTGCTCAATGTGTAATTAATTTTTTAGTAACTTCTCTAACCTTGTTTGGATTTGAGTTAAGAACTCTTCTGTGTTAACACTAATAGGTGATATACCCTCGGCAAGCCCTACCAAGTCTTTGGTCATAATGCCCTCTTCTAGCGTACACAGGGTTGCTTTCTCCACACATTCGCCATATTTGACTAGCTCGGGCAGATTGTCCAACTCACCCCTCTTCTTGAATGCGCCTGACCATGCGAAAATGGTAGCAACTGGGTTAGTGCTGGTCTCCTCGCCTTTAAGGTACTTATAATAGTGGCGTGTTACCGTTCCGTGAGCTGCCTCGTACTCGAACTTGCCTGTTGGAGATACCAACACACTCGTCATCATTGCTAGGCTACCGAATGCTGTGGACACCATATCCGACATAACATCACCATCATAGTTCTTGCATGCCCATATATAGCCACCTTTACTACGAATAACGCGTGCGACTGCGTCATCTATAAGGGTATAGAAGTAAGTTATGCCCAGTTTATCAAACTCTTGTTTATATTGAGTCTCGAATAAATCCTCGAATATCTGCTTGAATCTGCCGTCATACTTCTTACTGATTGTCTCTTTAGTACTGAACCATAAATCTTGTTTGGTTGCTATAGCATACTTGAAACAAGCGTGAGCAAAAGAAGTAATAGAGGTATCCTTATTATGCATACCTTGAAGTACACCAGGGCAATTCATTTTGGCCACTTCGACAGTGGTCTCCTTACCACTGGCGCCCTTGAATGTCAGGTAAGCTGTGCCAGCCTCCTCAGTCCTTATCTCGCTTGCCTTATACACGTCACCATAAGCGTGACGAGCGATTGTGATAGGTGCTTCCCAGTTCTTAACAACCGGCTTAATGCAATCGATTATGATAGGTGCACGGAATACTGTGCCATCTAGTATAGAACGAATAGTGCCGTTAGGGCTCTTCCACATCTCCTTGAGTTGGGGGTACTCCACCATTCTAGCCGCATTTGGAGTAATGGTGGCACACTTGACGCCTACGCCCAGTTCGTTAATCCTGTTGGCTGCGTCAACTGTAACTTGGTCATTAGTATCATTCCTGTTAATTAGACCTAGATCATAGTACTCTGCCTTGAGATCCACGAAAGGAAGAATCAACTTGTCCTTAATCATTTTCCAAAGTATTCTGGTCATTTCATCTCCGTCCATTTCTACTAACGGAGTATTCATCTTAATCTTGTCCATATATATCTCCTCAATATGTTATCTATTATTGCTTGCCATTCATATAAGCATAGTAGTTCATCAGGCAACCGGTCAACAGAATAGTTTTCTCATCGTCTGTCAGTCCCTTAACGTGTAGTAGTATGTCGTGTGCCTTACCTTGGCTGATAACCTTGGCAGGTATGTCCTCAACGCCATTAGCTATGGCATCACGTATGCCCTCTACATATACAAAATCATGTACATTATACTCAAAAGGCGTTGTCTCGTCAATGGTAAAGGGTACGATACCCCAATTTATACAGTTGCTACGATATCTCTTAGTTGCATAAGCATAGCAGATATTAGCGTCCGTTCCCAGCACTTTTTGACAACTTGCTGCCTGTTCTCTTGCAGAACCATCACCTGGTTTATTAGCATATACGCATGAGCCGAATGACGTAATCTTGGATAGTTTATCAGGTGTATCGCTCACTGTTGATAGCGCCTTGATAATCTTGTCGCTCACGTTGCCTTGTCTTCTCTGTCTATCCTCGTTCTGCACTGCTTGGCTGTCTGCAACATATGTCGGTACACGGCGAGATAGTGTGAACGTTGATAGTTTGAGTGGGTTACTACGATAACTGCTTGTTTCGCCGGAAGGAATCAATTCATCGGTTGTCGTTACAGCGTCCTTGATTACTGCTGTCAGTTCGAGTAGCATATTATCTGATAGTGGATACAATGTTGGCCAGTCGGTAATATTGGGCCCCAGTTTGAGTTCCTCTTTGCCGTCAGCCTTCTTCCAGCCATTATACACTCTCTTGGCATATACGCTACCATCGAATACGTATTTATTGGTTGGTTGTCTATACTCTATACTAGTTGCAGCAGTCAGTACACCACCGTTTGCAGCGGTTGCTGCGATGCTTCTGGCATCCATAAGAGCAACTGAAGATATCTGTTTCTGGTCGGGCTTACTACCCTCTCTGTTGGGGAAGTTCCTCGTAACGTGTCTAATTGATAATCCGTTGTTGGCTGGCACGTCTCCTGCACCAAAGCATGGTCCACAGAAGGACGGTTTAATAATTGCGCCTGCCTCGATAAGTTGCTCCGCTGTGCCGTCCTTAGTAATAGCTAGAGCTACTGGTTGACTAGACGGATATACAGATAGTCCGAAATAGCCATTGCCTGTATTAGCGCCGTCAAGTATGGCTGCTGCGTGAGATATATTCTCATATAGACCACCTGCACAACCTGCAATTATGCCTTGGTCAACGTGCAGTTTGCCATTAATTATCTTACTGGACAGATTGAAATCTACATCCTTGCCGAACTTAGATGCTGTCTTGGTATCTAGGTCGTGCAGTATGTCTTCGAGATTGGCGTTAAGCTCATCTATTGCGTATGCGTTAGATGGGTGGAATGGCAGTGCTATCATGGCTTGAGCCTTACTCAAATCAATCTCTATAACACTATCATAATAGGCTACTTTGGCAGGTTTTAACTCGGTGTAGTCATTCAGTCTGCCGTGCATAGCATAGAACTCCTTGACTTTATCATCTGTCTGCCAAATGGAAGATAGACAGGTGGTCTCGGTGGTCATGCAATCTACGCCGTTCCTGAAGTCCACAGATAGATTAGCAACTCCGTCACCGACGAACTCTAGTATCTTATTCTTAACGAAGCCGTTGTCAAATACAGCCTTAACAAGCGCGATAGATATATCGTGTGGACCTACGCCTTGTGGCACTTCACCGGTCAACTTAACCAGTACAACTTGTGGCATGTCTATATCGTATGTGTTGTTGAGCAGTTGCTTAACCAACTCGGGTCCACCTTCGCCAACACCCATAGTGCCTAGTGCACCATATCTGGTGTGAGAGTCAGAGCCGAGTATCATACTACCGCACTTGGTCATCATTTCTCTTGCGTACGAGTGAATGATGGATAGATTGGTGGGAACGAAAATACCACCGTATTTTTTGGCTGCTGATAAGCCGAATACGTGGTCGTCCTCATTAATTGTACCACCGACTGCACACAATGAGTTATGACAGTTAGTCATTGCATAGGGCAGTGGAAACTCTTTAAGCCCACTTGCACGCGCTGTTTGGATGATGCCGACATAGGTAATGTCATGCGACATTAAGGCATCAAACTTGATGTTAAGTTTTTGGTTATTGCCTGACACATTGTGCTTAGTCAGGATTGAATGGGCCATAGTGCCCTTTCTTGCCTCATCGGGTGGTGGCAGATTGTTGCCATCCTTAACCACTGTTTTACCGTCTAATAGATAGACAGGTTCATTAATTAACCGAATCACGATACTTCTCCTATTATACCAAAAATATTCTTGGTTATTATCATATTAATTTTCTTGCCCTATATCTATAAGGCCTTGTTTATATAAGTTATACACTAATATGCTCAGTGCGAGTAAATCGGCAGAACCACCACAACTAATATTACTATCAATAAGTTTTTTGTCAAGTCGTTCCACACCATTGATGCTAAAATCTCTAATTAATTGTCTAACCTCTCTCTTGACCATGTCTGCGCCTGCTTTACCACCGCGGTAATATACGGTTGTGTCCTCAATGCATGACATTATGTTGAGTAGAGCACGCACCCTAGCCTCGTTGTCAGACATATCTACATCATCGCACATCAACAGTATATATACGCTCTCAAGCAGTACGGGGAAAAAACCACTCTTAGCTTGTTCGAGCGCTGTTGGTATGTTGTACTCTTGGCTGGCTAGGTTGCCATGCGTACGTTCTGGGGTATGCATTCTTGACAGGACTTCGGCAATCTTGCCCATTCTAAACGATACTTGTCCTAGCGTTATCTCGCTGTCGTACTTATAACATAATGCGCCTATAAATAGCCCGAATAGGAATATGGCTCCCTTGTGAGTGTTGACCCCATTAGTGGCTCTATACATAGCGCGCTCGGCGTTTATACCCACTAGTTTAAGCGATGTGGCAAGTTGCTCTAATCCGTTGCTGTTCTGTGCTACCTGAACGAACTTGCCAAAATATGGCGTCAGCGCAGTAATACTCTTAGCCATGGTGTTATAATCCATATCTTGGTGTGCGCCACTGTTGTTCTTGTCAATCAATCCTGGTTTAGGCGTGGTATCTAACTCTGCATATAGCGCCTCCACAGCCATGTCGGCTATCTGTCGAGCAAAACTATCCATTATTGGTTACTCCCGAGTGTAGTTCAGTCAAAAAACGCATTGTATTACTCGGCACTAGTGGCGCTATTCTGTCCAATGCGCCCTCATTGAATAGTTTTCGTACTCTGCTGGCACTGATTACTTCGCCACCAGTAGTAATCCTTTCAATTACTTCTACGTTAATGCCATATTCGGGTAGATAGGACTTCATCATTTGATTATAGTTATTAGTAGCGTTATCCAGTGGCTCACTGCCAACGAATCTCAGGCTGATATTAAGTGCTGGCGCTATGTGGGTAGCGAATATATTAAGGTCTAATTGCATTTGATTGAGCGCCACAGCAGATGAATCCTTAATAAAATATGCGGGAAACGTAGCAGAAGATATGATATACTGGGTACCCTTATGTACTACTACGTTATCCATCTGTCTGCAATTTTCTTGAACCAGCGTGAATCTTTGCATGAATGTAAATGGCTTCTGTTCCTCTGCAACGATGAATATATGTAGTCTGTCTACTCGCTTGCGTGCTTGTTCTATCAAGTATAGGTGACCATTAGTCATTGGATTGCAATTCATCACTATAGCGCCAGACAACGATACGCACCTGTACTGACGTAGTTGCTCAACGTACTCCCGTATCCCATTATGCTTACTCTCTAGTAGTACGGCATCTTGAGAGCGTCCAACAGGGTAGAAGGATAGCCAAGCGAAAAGATTGTTATACTTGGGCTTAGTAAACAAGAATACGTTGGTGTAACCCTGCATGAATACTATCTGTCTGAGTTGAGTTATTAAACTGTTGGTCAACTGCTCGTTCTGATATTCATCCAGTATGGCTACACACTTGATAGTGTTCTTGTATACACCCCCGCCACCAATCAATTTGTCACCATCGAATATGCCTAGATAACAATCCAATTGTTCCATAGCCAGTCCACAAGCAGTCAAAAACTGCTTGACCCTATCTCTGTTATTAACGTATTCAAGGGAAATCTCTTCGATATTGTAGTTGTTATACATCGTTATCCTTAGATTGCTAGATTGTAAATGTAGTGTTATACATCGTTATCCTTAGATTGCTAGATTGTAAATGTAGTGTTATACATGGTTATCCTTTGATTGATAGGCTGTAATTATGGTCTGTATACATTGATTAAGTTGCTGTTGCGAATGCGTCTTGGCTCTAACGCAGATATGGGCATCCTGCTGACACATAAGACATGTTCGTGCCGGTTGCCCGACTTGTTGTCTAGTCAGAGGTATATAGTCCAGTCCCAACACATCTATATCTGATAGTCTGCCTAAAGGGTGAGAATGCTCAATATTAACACATGTCCTCTTGATATCGAATACATCTCCATTTACCACCAGCATGGCGTTATAACCTGTCGGTAGTTGTGTGACACACGTATATACGATGTTGTCATTAAATGATTGTTTAAGTTGCTCAAGTATTGCGTCGCCAACTAATATGGTGTCGCTTGTCAGTTTAACCTGTCCTACAGCCATAATCGTTAGTGATATGAGTGGTAATCTATATTTGTCAATTAAGAGGCGTTGGGTGCGTGCTCGGCACTCCTTCGCCTCTAGTAGTTGTTCTAGTGTAATAGGTATATTCAGATTGTCATTATATTTGTTCATCAATTATCTGATGTATTGTGTCTAGCACTGCACCGTCACGACTAGTAACCACGCCTACGATTTTTTCGCCGAAAACCAGTGAATCAGGCTTACCAATGACGCTCTCTGCCTTATCCTTCAACTCCTGTATAGACATAATGGGTAATTTAGCCTTGCGAAGTCTCTGCTCTATCTCTGGTCTTGCAGGATTGACTGCTACACCCTGATCGGTAACTACCACATCAACACAATCGCCTGTGGTGATTAATGTGGTAACCTTATCCACAACGCACGGTATCCTACCTCTTATTAGTGGCACTACCACTATGGATAGCGCTGCGCCTGCTGCGGTGTCTGGATGACCGCCAATTGCACCTCTTATGACGCCGTTGCTACCCGTCAAGACATTGACATTGAACTCGGTGTCTACCTCTAACGCAGATAGTATGACTACATCCAGCCAGTTGATAGCAGAACCGTTCTCGAAAGGGTTAGCATAGGTCGATGCGCTGATTTGCTGGTGGAAACGGTTGTTCTTAAGTGAAGTTGCTGCAACTAAATCAAAACTCTGTACATCTAGTAGTTTATCAATCAAGCCTTCCTCATGCAGTTTAACCATATGAGAGGTAATACCGCCTAGTGCGTATCTAGCCTTGATGTTCTTGGTTATCATGGCTTCTCTTAGATACTTAGTAACGGCAAGTGACGCGCCACCACTGCCTGTCTGTAAACTAAAACCATCATAGAAGTATCCTGAGTGTTCTACTACCTTGGCTGCAGTCTCTGCAAGTAGTATATCGTGTGGATTCTTAGTGTCCCTTATTGCGCCACTAGATATCTTGGACGCATCACCTACTTCGTCAACCAATACTATATAGTCAACATCGCCCTCAGATATTGTCACGGGCACATTTGGATACGTTACTATGTTGTCAGTTAGAATTATAACCTTGTCTGCGTTCTCTGCATCTACCTTGGCGTATCCTAAGGAACCGCATATTGACTTCTCTCTACCGCTGCGTGAATAACCGTTAGCGTTGCCCAGATAATCACAGGAGGATGCTCCCAAGAATGCGACGTCTATGTGTAATTCACCATTCTCAATGGCTGCTGCTCTGCCACCGTGTGAACGAAATATAACTGGATTATCCATAAGGCCGTGTGATATAGCATCTGCTAATTCTCCACGCAGTCCTGATGTCTGTATACGAGTTATTACACCGTTCTGTATATGTTTAATCAATGGCGCGTGCACATCGGATAATGATGATGAGGCCAGTTGAAGGTCTCTATAACCCATCTGCGCCAACTTGTCCACTACCATATTGATTATCTTGTCGCCCTCTCTAAAGTGGTGGTGGAATGATATTGTCATGCCGTCCTTAAGACCACTCTTCATAATAGCTGTTTCTAGGTCGACTAACTTACTACTCTGTGTCTGCAATTCTATGCGTGGAACGTAACTCCTATCATGAGTGGCGCTGTTCCAACCCTTCTTGTATGGTTTCATATTAAGACTCTGTGCAACATTCTTGATTTCTTGCTGTTTATCCATTATTTTCCACCTCATAACCATATAATTCATCCTTACTGATGATACCGCTTGCTATTGCTAGGTCTATGGTGCGTTGAGCACGCAGTAATACTGGTCTGTCAATCATCTTGCCTTTAAGCGATATAACACCAGAACCCTTAGCAGTTGCCTCCTGCATTGCTCTTATTATATTGAGAGATTTTTCAATCTGTTGACTCTCAGGTGCAAAAATGTTATGCACAATCGGTATCTGCCGTGGATTGATAACCGATTTACCGTCGAATCCTAACTGCTTAATCAACTTGATTTCGTTAGCAAATCCCTCCATATCATTGAGGTCGGAGAATACTGTATCCAATGCGTCAATGCCTGCAGCTCTTGCAGCTACCACTATGGTCTGGCGAGCGAGTAAGAGTTCAATACCTTCCTTACTACGGTTAGTTTTGAGGTTAGCAGAGTAGTCCTCTGCTCCTAATGCAATACCCATCATACGAGGGGATGCAGTGGCGATAGCATAGGCGTTGACAACACCCAGCGCAGACTCTATGGCAGCCATAATCAGTGTCGAACCGACTTCTCTGCCACATTCTCTCTCAACCCTAGTTATCTGTTCATCGCATTCTACGACATCCTGGGCAGTCTCAGTCTTGGGCATACGCACTACGTGTACTCCTGCTCTAACTACTGCCTCTATATCTTGCATGCCGTATGGGGTAGATAGTGGGTTAACACGCACTACCAACTCCGTGTTGCCATAATTGCATGACTTCAAAGCATTATATACTAGCAGTCTAGCGGCGTCCTTCTGAGCAAGCGCAACGCTATCCTCTAGGTCCATCATAATAGAATCGGCACCATATATATGTGCATCTTGAATCATACTGGGGTTATTACCAGGCGCGAACATCATAGTTCTGCGCAATCTATTCTTATTCATTATACACTTATCCTCCTAATCCCACTTGATGACTTCAGTGTCCATTGCGCGGTTCAAGACGGCATTGATTCTTGCCTTTACGGTGCAATCTCTGGCGCCCTTATCTACAACATTGACGCTGATTCCGTTTAAATCACGCTTGGCTATCTCATCTATAATGATTTGTTTGATTCGTTTGCCAAACTGTTGTGCTACGATACTGGTTAACTTGACATCGATTTTGTGCTCAATAATAGGAGATACTTCTATATAAATATCTCCCGATTCCAGCGTGCCTGCTGATGCTGATTTCAACATTACTTTTCTCCCATTAAAAGAGTTGTATTTTTGCTTATTTCAAGCATATAGAGATTATAAACCATAACCAGAAGTAAAGCAATACAAATGAGGAAAATTATTGCATTTTTCAACAATAATTCAACTTATGACGCAAATAGTGATGCGGGATTATTGCGCCCAACAGGTCGAAAGGTAAAAAAACACCTCCGCTCCATGATAGAATGAAGGTGCTGTAATGAATATATATTTTGCGCTATTGTTAGCCTAAACGCTTACACAATCTCAAATCAAGCAGTTAACATTTAGTCATAATCTCGAGTATTTCGCTGTCCGTCTGCTTCATTCCGCGGGCAATCTTGCTAATGTTGGCAATGGTGCCATCCACTTGCGAGGATACTATACCGTCTCCTGAATCAAACTTCTTGTTGCATAGGCACATATTATAACCAAGTATGCCAGCTTCAACAGCTGTGGCAATTTTGGCTGCACACGAGGGTTTAGCACCGTCGCACACCATGCCTGACGCTATAGCCAGCGTATTAGTTATTGTCTGTGCTATCTGTCGATAGGTACATCCACGTAGATATGCAATTCCCGCTGCCGCGCCACATCCTGCCGACACTGCGCCACAGAATGCCGAGAGGCTACCTATACCTGTCTTCTGTTCTATAGTAACGAGGTTACTAACCACTAGTGCACGAATAAGTCTGTCCCTGTCAGCACCGATGTAATGAGCAAACTCGATAACGGGAATACTGGTTGTCATGCCCTGATTGCCACTGCCAGATACTATGATGACGGGCATTTCGCATCCGGACATTCTAGCGTCACTGCCTGCAGCGGCTGCAGCCTTAAGTCTTGTATTGATATCGTTGCCGTACGTTGCCAATAGAACTTTGCCTACACTTGCGCCCCAGTCATTAGTCAATCCCTCTTTAGATATGGCACTGTTGCACTCAATCTGTCCCTCTATTGCAGGGGATACGTCATGTATATCTAGCGTATCGGCAAAATCCAGTATGTCATATACTGTTAAACTGCCTCTATCCGTCTGTTTGGTACCAGGCATTATATATTCGCCGGACTTATACAGCGTGTCATTATTGCGTTCAATCAATATGATGTTAGTGTGATAGCCCTCAATGACTACCCTTGCGCTGTCCTGCCCTTCATATACCGTTACGCTAATGTAGAACAATGCGCTGTTGCTAGCAACTCTAATCTCAACAGGACAGTCCTTGACATAACTGTCCAACTTGCGTATATCACACTCGGTAACGCAGCCTAATACATTGAGCATGTTGTCAGCATTACCCAGTAGTATTCCGGCGAGCACAGCAGAGGCAATACCTTTATTTCCACCGCAGTTGGGCACTACTACACTCTTGGTATTCTTGATAATATTGCCCGATACCTCGACTATGCATCTGGAAGGAAGTCTGCCCAGAGTTGCCCTTGCTTTGGCAGAACAATATGCTATGGCAATCGGTTCTGTACACCCTGTTGCCGGAACTAACTCCTCTGTCAATATTTTACAGTAATTTATATAACAAAAATCCGTCTTTTTCATGTTATTAATTATCCTCGTGCATGCAATATAATTCCCTAGGAGAGTCCAACAGTTTACGTTAGTGTTCTCCCCTAAGGTATATTATGACTGAGTTATATAAGTTTACCGAATAACTCTGCGTCCTTCTTGAGCACTTCTGCATTACCCAACACGCAAATGTATCCTTGAGCGATTACATCCTTAACTAGCTTGGCAAACTTGGCAATATCGCTAGGCTTAATATCAAATATCTGGTTGCGAGCCCTCTGCATATCGGCCTTAGATATATTACACAGATAGTTGGTAAGGGCATAAGTCCCAGCCCTCTCAGCCAGCAGTGGATAGTCTACTTCTTGGAAAGTGCCTATGATGTACTTGGTCATCTCTCTGTCACTTATCTTATAGGACTTGAGGTAGGACACAATTTCCTTGTACGCTTTTAACGTATTTTTGAGTTGTGGGTCACGGTAAGATACCAGCAGGAATGCTCCCGTTCTGCGTATGTCTATCATGCACCCGTATGCACCGCCTTTAACCCTCACTGCATTCCACAGATAGTCGTTGGACAGAATAGTCTTAAGCACCTGTAATTTCCCGTTGTACTTGTGTCCTAAGTCGATATAGTTATATCCGGTTGCGACATACTGCACGTTGCTAGGTGTTAAGAAACCTTCGTTCTTCTTCTCGGCAACGAATGGCTTGAGAGCGCACTGACTCTCTATGCTGTTAAGGTTGCCTATCATGTCGGCTATATATGGTGTGTATTTGGTCAACTCCTTCACTTTGCATGTGATATTGACTGTTAGGTTGCGTCTGCTGAACAGCATATGGGCTATCTCTTTAATCTTGACTATAATTCCGTCAATTCTGTTGTCGAAGTTGTCAATCAGTTGTTTAACAAAGTCGTAGTAGCCATAATTGTTGGTCATCTCGGTGTAGTAGCCGGCTTGAGAATAATAAGATGATAAGCGTGACGCAGCAATACGGTGTCCTACGGCAGTCATATAGCGTTGCGAACGCACGAATACCATATTAAGTATCTGCTTGATACGTTGTTTGTCTGTATAGTCGGTAGCAGTCAGAATGTCTTGAAGTATCTCTAGCGCAGTTGGAGTCTTACTTGCAAGAGTCTTGAGTTGCACTTCGAAGAAATACTTGGTCTTGGAGATATCTTTACTGTCTGTATAGGTGGTCGTTGAATACTTAATGTCACCAGTATGAGTTAATATGTCGTTACTCAACTGTTCATACGAGCGATTACTCGTGGACATCTTGCCTAATAAATCCTTTAACAAACCCAAGTATGGCAAATCGTCACTATCAATGCAACAAGACTTGAACATCATATTGAGATATATTATACCTGATGTAAATGTGTTATGGTGCAGTAATGGTGAACCGGCAATCTCTGTCTCTTTAATGGCTAGATACTTTACTTTACGATCTATATCATCTAGCGATAACAGAGGTATAGTCTCTAATTGTTCTGGTGTGTCGGGCGTGTTCTGGCGTGCGAGCAGTTTATTAGTGTCATCTACAATCTGTTGTAATGCAGACTGGTCAAGACTGGCCCTATATTTAGCAAGTTTATCCTCTAGCGTCTTGCTCTGTGATGCACCTAACCCCTTCTGTGGGTCTAAGAGTATGACTACATTATGATTATTCTTAACTAGATACTTGTCAAGGAGTTTCTCGAAATAGTCTTTTTTCGCTCCTGAGCGAAGTTTCTTAAGCAGTGTGTTGTACATCAATGGTTGCATCATATCTAGTCCATAAGTCCATGGTCCAATACATTGTAGACAATATTCCAGTCCCTTAGGATACCCACCATCGCCCTCACGCAGTTTGAACTCTGTGGAGTTAAGGCATGCTTCGATTAGGTTCTTATCTAATCCTTTAGATAGCTCAACAAGGGTGGAGGTGATAATGTCTTGAACTCTCTGCTTATTCTCCTTCTTGACATTAGATACAAGTATGGTAAATGCAGGTTGTTTGAGCCAACTGTTGTTATTGCAAGTGACATTGCCACATAGACCTTCTTTGAGCAGGGCTTGTTTTAACGGCGATGCGTCGGTATTAACTAACACGTCTGCTAGTATGTCAAGGCCGAGGTTAAGTAAACTATCATTTTGTTTAATCAACCATCTCTGTAGCACGTAGGTTTTGCCCTCTTCATCATCGGTGTCTGCTATAGCGTACGTTTGGGTTATTACCTTGGACTTGCGAATGGGTTTAGTGTCAGTAATCAATGCATAACTAACGTCCAGTTGACTGTACTTGGATAAGAACTGTTCATCCATGGCTTTGGTAATCTTATTGATATCGCAGTCGCCATATACGAATGTGCAACTGTTAGATGGGTGATAATATCTCTTGTGGAAATCACAGAATGCTTGATATGTAAGGGTGGGTATAGCCTCTGGCCAACCGCCCGAACTATAATGATAACAGTTATCATATAATGCTCTGTCTGCATAGAAGTCAATCAGTCTCTCTGGACTCGAGTATGCACCCTTCATTTCACTATACACAACTCCGTTAAGTGTCAATGGGTCAGTTGGCTGTTCTAGATGATAGTGCCAGCCCTCTTGTTCGAATATCTGTTTAATAGAATGAATACTGGGATTGAACACTGCGTCGAGATAGATATCCATTATATTCATATAGTCTTGTTCGTTACGACTAGCGAACGGATATATCGTAATATCTGCAGATGTCATTGCATTAAGGAATGTATTGAGAGAGCCTTTCAATAGTTCTACGAACGGTTCCTTGACTGGATACTTGTCAGAGCCACACAATACGCTGTGTTCAATAATATGTGGCACGCCTGTATCGTCTGTTGGTGGCGTCCTGAAACCAATGCTGAATACCTTATTGTCATCATCGTTGGCTAGATGAATTAGGGTGGCGCCAGTCTTGGCGTGAATGTAGTGGTAACCAATAGCATTGATTTCCTTGATTGGTCGCGAACTCTGCAATACGAATCCGTTGAGTTTGTCTGTCATAATTGTCTCCTTAGATATATTAAGTTTTTCAAAATTAAACTACTTTGAGGTCAAAAGTACCAATTTGAAGCACACCAATTATAACCCCTCATAATACCGTTGTCAATACACTACAGTAAAATGCATTTGATTTATTATTCCTTATGACCGTAATCCGTTATAATATGAATCAATACACCTAGATTAAAGTCTACTAATTATCAGTTATCACATTGTTACGGCACTACTAATGCATAGATACAGCATATTTGCCATACCACTCCAATGTGCATTGTGATATCACATAAATAAACATAATTATACTAATGTTGCCAATACACTTGATGACGATAAAAATCTAACAATCGCTGCAAATATATTGCTTTTTGAGCCATTGTGAGTTATAATATCACAGCAGTTAAGCTATTAAGTGGATAAGACGTATTGAGCGCAGTCAATCAATTATTCGAATTAAGTAATTGCCGTGCCACAAGATAGTAAGTTAAGACCAACAAAGTGGCAGAGTAAGGGTAAGATTCAGTACCACTATTGTACCCTATCGCTAGCCAATACGTATGGTATGGTATGATTGCACAGGCTAGAGTTAGCATATTGACAAGAAATAACCGATTGCACTCGAACTAACGAGATATTAGCTACTTGATATACACCGCACTGGTTGAGTGGACTAATCAATCTAATTGTCCACTACACCCAATGTAAGTAACTTAACATACGCTCTCTTAGCTAAATGGATATTATAAGCGCTTCCCTTGAGGTTAGTTGTGGGTTCGTAGCCGAGCAGGGGTGCGTGAGCCCTGCGACACCAACACGCTAGTGTTGTCCCGCAATATCCACTTCTCTCTGTGGGGAGCGAACGGGATAAATTACAACTTAATATACGCTCTCTTAGCTAAATGGATATTATTAGCGCTTCCTGAGGGAAACCTCTAAAAAATAAGGGCGAAAAAAGCCTTAGTAACAAGGGATTTTTGGCACTCCCGATACCTACGAAAATGAAAATGGTACCTTTTGGCACTTTTTGGGTTTTTTTCGTGCAACTAAGGGAAACACATGTGTTCGATTGGTACCTTATATAACTGAATATGCTCCTGTAGTTAAATGGATATAACATGTCCCTCCTAAGGACAAGTTCTGGGTTCGATTCCCGGTAGGAGTGCCACATTAAGTATAAGTCACCCAATTAGGGTGACTTTTTTCTTGCTATTATACCAAACAAGCCCTCTGTATGCTTTGTGTTGGCTTTTCTTTCTCTCTTGGTTGCTTCCTTCGAAATAGTTCCTGTCAGCTGGCACATGCCAACTGTCTGGGTCACTATTTTGCTTTTGACACTTTATTGGAATATCTTTTCTACTTTCGTTTATATACTTGACTTATCTCAAAACCCATTGCATTTATCTGGTATGCTAATTCCAAGATTAAAACACATACCAAGTGTATTCACACTGTTTAAGAGCCGAGATGAAGAAACTGCCCTCAGGAAGTGCTTTGTGCATACCTTAATAAAGAAAAGGGTAATTACTGCCCAGTAATAGCAACCGAAATATCGTCGACCTTGATGAATTAATCGAGGTCTTAACACGCCCAACAATGCTGTTCGTGAGCAATCCCCACAAGAGCATAATGAACTGTGTTCCATAAGTGAAGTAGTAGCACTGTTTAGAACGCAGATAGGGAAACAGTTATGCGTAAACCGTTACTCCGTTCTATGAGCTAGGAAGGTAATTTGCAGTTATTTTCTAGATAACCTTTTTACCCCAAACCTCGCTGTAGCCAACAGTTTGGTAGCCTATGGCGGTATAAAAATCTCCCGAGCCGCCCGTTATGTGATTACACCCTAAGGGAGTGGTACGACGGATAAGCTCGGCTATTGCCGCAGCTGCAATACCTTTTTTGCGGTGCAGGGGATGCACGCAAAGCGGCTCTAAGTAAGCGAGCTTATTATCGGGCACTACCCATATGCCTGCATAACAAACGTAGTTGCCGTCATTATCTACCACAATACAGCACAAGTCGGATCGGAAATTAGGCGTTACGCTCATGTGGATTCTGAAGTCCAAATCACCATCCGGCTCCCCCTCGTGGTCGAAGCCATAATGCAAGCATACGTCTAGCTTAGCTATATCTATTAGCTCTGTTACATTGTCAAGGAAGCGGTATCCGCAGGGCAGAGAATAATTTATGCATTTGCCGTAGCTGAAAACTTTTTCGGGATATTTGCCCAGCAGGGAATATCCTCCTTGCTTGGCAAGAGCAATAAATTGCGTTTGTCCGCTTGATAAATTCAAGCATAGTTTGTTTTCCTTGTCGCATAGTTGCGTTTCGGCGTATATTAACATTTCTTCGGCAAGAGCAGAATACTGCGGATCAAGAATAAAAAACGCCTCGCCAAGCTGAGTTTCGTAGGTTGCTACACCAACTAATTCGCCGTCGTCCTCCCAAAGACCTATACGGTGGAAGTTAAGCACGTCAGCGTCGCCGGAGGACTGTCCGTATTCCCAATAGGGTGCACATATTCCGTTATCGCCCGCTATGGTATAACACTTAACACACAAATTATATACCTTAGAAAAATCGCTTAAAAAACAATATCTGCGAAACTTTACCATAATCCTCTCCTCAACAATGTGAAGTATTTGCATGTTGCCACACAGGGGCAGAATTGATTGTCGCTTTTATACCCGCTGTAATTTGCTTGCGCTACACAGGGATAATTCTGCATTGGCTATACCTCTGCTTTTGTTTTTAGTAAACCTATGTTAAAAATTATATCACAATTAAGACACTGAGCCAATCCCGCCAGCAAGGTTAAACAGAAAAGACATACCAATAGCCAATATGCTTTTTATTTTTCTACTGGTATTGCAGTATTTGGCTTGAAAAGAGCTTTGCCGTAACACTACGCGTTTGGAATTAAGATAACTTTCCCGAATAAGGATAGTTATGCACTTCTTGTCTGTGTCGTAATCCAGTTTGAAACATTATATGCTTTGTGTAAGTGTTGAGTGTTAAGACTGGAAACGGTAACCAGTTACACAGGCTCTTACATAATACTGAGAAAGAATACCTAGTGCGAACTCCTCATGCATTGTGTACACGAAAGCTGTTATCTTTTGTTTGTCTCCTTATACAGGTTTAAAAATTACCTCTATTTCACTCTTGCAGTAGTAGATTGGATAACCTTCATATCTGTCAAGACGAGCTTCGTCTGGTAGATTTATGTGATATTTTTTATTTTCTTTTTGAGGGGTTTTCGCACAAAAGATATGTGAAAATCCCTTTTATTTTTCCCGGAAGATATTGACGAACACGCCTCTTTATGGTATACTTTGCACATATAATTATAACCAGATGCCTTGAAATAGAATTGTTACATACACTTTTTAGGCTTCTTCCATCTTTGGTAAACTAATTAGCGTGTAAATAACCAATGCCATTAGCTAATTAGCTACATTCCTTTGCGTAGTGTAAACTCACTCATCAAAAAAGGAGACTATAATGATCAAAAAAAGTAAAATCCTAGGTATAGCAATTATTCTTTTGCTGTTATTTTCATCACTAGTTCTAAGTGCATGTGGTGGATTAGCAATAGGCACTAAGAGTATTGAGATCAATCAAGATACCATACCCGTATCTTTTACTCAAGGGAATATCGATGATCTATCTGCCATAACTATCATCGTGACTCCATTAATTGGCAAGCCACATGAGGTGAGTTTGACTACTGATATGCTAAGTGATAGTGACATAGCCAAACTCTCAATAATAGGCACTCACACCATTACGGTTACCCATAAAGGCAAGACTTGTACTTTGACCGTAGTGGTAACAACAGATATACATACTCATACATACGGTGAATGGACACTAACACTAGCTCCTTCTTGTACTACAGTAGGGAGTGAGAAACGTGTATGCGAGTGTGGATACGAGGAAACAAGAGAAATCGCAGCATTAGGTCATGACTATGCAACTGAGTTTACTATAGACACACAAGCCACTTGTACTATAGTAGGTAGTAAGTCTCACCACTGTTCACGTTGTGACAGTACAACTGACGTGACAGAGATACCTGCCACAGGTCATAC
>JAQVWG010000010.1:0-57534 GCA_028698585.1 Clostridia bacterium
CTCGTACTTAGATAATGGCAAGCTGTCAATACAGTATGCGTCAGTAAATTGAATCGTGGTATTAACGTATCTACAGATTTACACCAGTAGACACTCTAAGTGCTAGATATATTGTCTTGTTGTGCATTAGTTAAGTAACTTACTCGTACTTAGATAATGGCAAGCTGTCAATACAGTATGCGTCAGTAAATTGAATCGTGGTATTAACGTATCTACAGATTTACACCAGTAGACACTCTAAGTGCTAGATATATTGTCTTGTTGTGCATCGGTCGAATTATTACTCTGCGTTACTTGGGCGTTAGGTAAATTGTTCTGTTGAGTATCTTGCGTGTTGGTTGAATCTGGTTGTATCGTGTCAAGCTGTTGGCGTTTAGCTAGGTCGTTAGTGTTCTCGCTGTTGCGATATACCCAGAACTTGCACACTAAGTACTCTGTTAACATATTGACTATCATGGTGCCTAATAGTACGATATATTCAAACCCTCTCCATGTAACTGCCTTGGTCAGCGCTACGCCCCACCATATTGACAACGGTGTAAACACGCAGTAATATGCGAATATTTTGAGCATGGCAATGGGTATGTTGTTAGCAGATTTGAATGTAAACTTGCGGTTAAATGTAAAGTTCCACAATACAGACAATACCAGCGCAATGAAATAGTTAGGGCCATATTCTGTGGCGACAAACTTGGGTCCCCAGTTGACCAACTCGTTAAGTAGGGTAAAGGACACAGCCTGTATAACGCCAGCAGATATGCTGAATAGTACGAACTTGAGCATTTGCCATAACTGTGCTTTTTTGTTTTTATCCATAAATTGTTACTCCTCACATGATATTGCGCTGCATTATACACATAATTATAACTGCTACGGTGCAAATGTCAACAGATTTTCTCGCGGTGGCAATGTAATTGTTGATAATAGTGGTGGAATGACATTGTTGTATGTTAAGCGAATGAATAATTAGAGCTACATTTCATGTAAGACTTATGTAAATGTTACTTTCTAACCAACATCATGTTATGTCGCAGAGACTGCTATATGTAAATATGTGGCAGATGCTACCTTTACAAAACGGTATTGTATAGTATAATGCCGATAAGATGTAACATGCCACAGTTGTACCTAAGCAGGAGTTACTGACCTGCACCCAAAGGATTTGACAAAATAAAGGAGTATAATTAATGGCAGTTTTTAACTATTATGCTCAACTGGACCAGCATAAGAATCTAAGTCTGTTGAGTAACTTCAGCCTTAATCAAGGCGAAAATCTTACGACTCGCATAAAGTTCATCATACCGATAGAGTATTGGGATTACAGTTTTGCGTTGGAAATTGAGACACCCATAAACAGGTATATAACGGCGACATTGGAGTGGGAGGAGGACGCAGACAATACGCAGGTCCTATTCTACGATATAGAAAACTGTATTACTGCACATAGAGGGCTATTGACTCTGCAATTGGTGGCACGTGACGGCGGTGATAACAGCATAGTTTTCAAATCAAATATTAACAATCAATGTACGCTCAGTGTGCTGCCGTCAGTACAAGGCAACGTGAGTACATACACGGAGCAAAGCCTTAGTAGTGCGATATTCGACGGCATAGAGCAACTTGCCGACATAGTTGGACAGGTCAATAACGCTATTGAACAAGTGCAACAGCAAGGACAGACTGTAGCGGGGATTGGCGAACAATTGCTTGAGGATAAGAATAACGGAGTATTCAATGGTGCAGACGGACAAAGTGCGACCGTGTCTGTCGGCACAGTTACTACAGGGGATGCAGGCTCCAGCGCTAATGTTACAAACTGTGGCACTGGCGCCAGCGTCGTGTTAAACTTCGCTATCCCAAAGGGCGATAAGGGTGATACTGGAGCACAAGGAACTAGTGGTGCAAACGGTCAGGACGGCAGAGGTATAGTATCTGTTGTAAAGACTGGCACGAGTGGACTGGTTGATACTTATACAATCACATTTACCGATAATGTAACCAACACATTAACTGTTACTAATGGTGATGACGGTGCCGAGGGATTAAGTATGTATCGCACCTCACAGGCAACATTAGTTTCTACAACATCACTTATTAGGACAAGCATTAATGTACCAGCGTATAGGAGCATTAAAGTTGGTGACTTAATTATTGCAGACAATTACAATCATACAGCCACCTACATATACTCTGTAACAGCAGTAGGAGATGACAATGTTACTGTGGGATATATCACTGTGATAACAGGTGCGACTGGACCACAAGGAGCAACAGGAGCAACAGGGACAACCGGTGCTAAAGGGGACAAAGGTGACACTGGCGAACAAGGGATACAGGGACCACAAGGTATACAAGGTATAAAGGGGGACAAAGGTGATACCGGAGCACAAGGAATACAAGGCATACAAGGTGTACAAGGCGAGCAAGGAATACAAGGTGTCAAAGGCGATAAGGGTGATACTGGTGACAGTTTTTCAATTAGTGGAACTTTTGCTAGCATTGACTTAATGAATGCTTCTACCCTATACGATGTTGGGGACTTTGTGCTGATTGATACAGGCACAACGACAGATACCGATTATGGTAAGGTATATATGCGCACTTCCAGCGGTATTGGCAGTATACATTGGTCTTATATTGTGGACATGTCAGTAACGGGTATTAAGGGTGACAAGGGTGATACTGGTTCGACTGGCCCGCAAGGTGTACAAGGTGAACAAGGTCCGCAAGGTGTACAAGGTGAACAAGGTGTTAAAGGGGACACAGGCGAAACTGGTGCTCAAGGCCCACAGGGCGAACAAGGGCTTCAAGGGCCAAAAGGTGATACTGGTGATACCGGAGCACAAGGCGAGCAAGGTATACAGGGTATTCAGGGTATTCAAGGTGAAAAGGGTGATACAGGAGATACTGGTGCAAAAGGGGACACTGGTGATACAGGGCCTCAAGGTGAACGTGGACCACAAGGTATACAAGGATTGCAAGGTGATACTGGCGCAGATGGTCAACAAGGTATACAAGGTCCACAAGGTCCACAAGGTGAACAAGGTATACAAGGTCCACAGGGTGAAACTGGTGCTACTGGTGCTCAAGGATTACAAGGTGAAGCAGGATTGCGAGGACCGACCGGAGCGAGTGGTAATCCTGTATGGATAAGATATAGTGCATATGCTGATGGCACCGACTTTACATCAACTTGGACAAGTGGACAAAACTATATAGGTGTAGTAGTGGCACTATCTGCACCGACAGATAAAAGCAGTTATAATTGGTGTCTGTTCAAAGGTGAGCAAGGAATACAAGGGACAACCGGTGCTACTGGTCCTCAGGGAGAAACCGGACCTCAAGGAGAGACTGGTCCTCAAGGAGAGACTGGTGCAACTGGAGCAACTGGTGCCACTGGAAAGGGTATAACTTCAATAGCGAAAACAAGTACGAGTGGATTAGTTGATACACATACGATAACTTTTACAGATGCTACAACAAGTACATTCACCGTTACTAATGGTACAACTGATATTTATGACTTGGTGATTGCAAGTCAAAGCGACTTTACTACTTTTTGCACAGCGATAGACAATAGCACATTAGATACTGGTATACACTCGATATTAATTAAGGGTGATGGTGGTACGACATCATATGCTCGCACGGGTAATTTAACACTACCATCTCACATAACAGAACTGCACGGTATAAACGGTGCGAAACTTGCATTTACAGATTGTGTTTTGACTTCTGCGACACAATATTCTGTCAAAAAATGTGACGGAGTCAATTTCTTATTGGGTGGTAAAACCACCACGATATCATACTTTGACAATCTGCAAAACTGCCAAATATCCTTCGCGTCGGTTACTTATGGCGGTGTGGCGCAAGCAGTTGGTTACTGTAACAACTTAATTAACTGTAATATGGTATATAGTGAGGCATTAAGTGAAAATCTTAATCCGCAGAGAGTGTTGTTTGGATATTGTAATAACCTAGTCAATTGTAGTGGCTCGTTAAAATATAGTGCACGGGTATATTACAACGGATTAAAATATAATTACTACAATGCAAATGCCTATGTTTACTATAACTGTACCAATATATCTAACTGTTCTGGTACAGCAACAACTGCTAATGAGGTAGGAAGCAGTACAGCAACAGGTGTTGCGGTCGCGTTTAATACTTGTAGTCTTGTGTCCAATTGTACAGGGAACGCTAGTAACACAAACTCATCTACTGGAAATACTTGTTCATATAGAGATTGCAGTTATGGAAGCAGTTGCAAGGCGTTATCTACTACAACAGGTGGCACAATAACCAAGTGGGATACGGACAGTTGCGATTAAGGAGATAAATAATTATGACAGAACAAGAAATAAGAGCAAGAATGAACGAAGCGTTTAGAGAAGATAGAGAAAGATTCTTCAAAGTAGCAGATAGTATACACTTACAACCTAAATATGCAGAACACTTAACAGAACTTGAGCAAGTTAAACAGCAATGGCGAGATATACCAGCACAAGCAGACTATCCTAACTTTACTCATCCTGTTGAATTGCCGAGCTGGTTTCCAACGGTTAAGTTTACAAGCAGTTGGGAAAAAGACACCTATATCGCCGATACATTATTAAGTGTAGCGCAATAGTATCATTACTGTGGCTATACAGTGTGTCGTTAATGATATAATAGCGGCGTGCAAGGGCGACTAGTGATAATTATGTGGTCATATATTGCACACCACAAAATGCGTTTATGTAGTGGCTACAGGAATGAAACTAGTCTTAGGGTAATCCGTGTTATATCAAGAGTATGCAGTACGGATTGACTTTCGAGTAAAGGTTAAGAATAATTGGTGATAATATCACAATCAATAGCATGCCAGTGTTATAAAGATAAAATAGGGTGCAAGTATAATGCTTGCACCCTATTGATGTGTATTATGTAATGGTTAATCACTAACTATGGTCAGTTATGTAGTACCGGCTAGCCACCCTAATATTTATAGTAGCCTTGTCGCCTACTGGGTGTTCTAAATATCCTACAATTAGGCTATCGCCAACGCCAGTAAACAAGCGCATTAACTCAACTGTTGCTATGACTAGAATATGCTATAAGTCATAATACTGCGCAAACTCGGCAGGGTTGGGGATTTGATTAATTTTTTGCGCTTCCTTGCGTTTGCGAGCAATCCATAGTTCAATAAGAGTCTTAGAGAATACGCCACCTTGTTGCAAGTACTCGTTGTCCTTACTGAGTGCGTCTAGCGATTCATTAAGTGAAGTGGGCAGATGACCTATCTTGGATTTCTCTTCTTCTGTCAAGTTGAACAGGTTGAAGTCGAATGGTCCCCAGGCGTACTTACTGGCGTCTATTCTATTCTTGATACCGTCTAGTCCTGCCATTAAGATAGCAGAGTATGCATAGTATGGGTTGCATGTAGCGTCTGGATTGCGTAGTTCAAATCGCTTATGATTGGGCAACTTGGCGTATGCTGGTATTCTTATGACTGCACTACGGTTACTCATTGCATAACCTATAGTAACTGGTGCTTCGAATCCCGGCACTAGTCTCTTGTATGAGTTAGTAGATGGGTTAGTAAATGCGCATAGGCTGGCAGCGTGACTAAGCAGTCCACCCATAAAATACATTGCAGTCTGTGATAGTTGACCATAACCTGACTGGTCATAGAACAGTGGTTGGCCGTTCTTCTTAAGTAACATATGAACGTGCATGCCGTTGCCTGCCTCGCCATATAAGGGTTTAGGCAGGAATGTAGCAGTCTTGCCATATTCTACAGCACAATTCTTAATTAAGTACTTGATAATCATTGTTGCGTCAGCCATAAAACTCATTTTGCCTAGTTCTACTTCTATCTCCAACTGGCCGGGACCACCTACCTCATGGTGATGATATTTTACTGGTATTCCCCATTCCTCCATTCGAATACAGATATCTGAACGTAGGTCGTTATTGACATCCTGTGGCAGACAGATGTGGTAGCCACCTTTAAGCGGTATCTGGTATCCGTTGTTATTATCTTCGCTACCACCGTTCCACTCTGCCTGAGAAACGCCTATCTCGAATGCAACTCTGTTGGGTGTTACCTGATATTTAACATTATCGAATACGTGGAACTCGAACTCCGGTCCTATAAGATATTCGTCTGCGATACCTTGCTCTTGCATATATCTCTCGGCAGACAGTGCAACATTCTTGGGATATTGATCAAAAGGCTTGTTGGCGGATAGTTCTATGGAACACACATCGCCTAGCATAGTCAGCGTAGGCACTTGAGCGAATGGCTCGACTTGAGCAGATTGAATATCTGGTATGAATACCATATCGCTCTTTTCCACTGCCCTAAAGCCATAGTTAGAACCGTCGAAACCTATACCGTAGACTACGGTATCCTGAGTAAAGTTATGGCTAGGTATGGTTATGTGGCGCCATCTACCATCGATGTCAATCATTTTGAAGTCAATCATAGCAATGTTATGTTGTTTACAATAATCTTGCACTTGCGCTACCGTGGTAACATTATTAATCATTATGTTTTGTCTCTCCTAGTAAGTGATATTAAATCATTATTTTGCATGCGCTTGCATGCCAACAGCATTATATATTATTTTAAGGTTTACTTCAATAGTTTTGAGTGGATATTTATTATAAGTTAATTTTTTACTTGCTTTTTAGGACCGTTAATATATAATAGAATTGGATAGTAATCTAGGGGAGGTGGCTAAGACGAATACAGTACTATTGACAGGTGGCACCGGCTATATTGGCAGTCATGTGGCAGTAGAATTGGCCATGTCTGGACATTCAGTAGTGCTACTGGACAACCTGTCCAACAGCAGAGCAAGTGTAGTTGATAGAATTGCGCAAATCACCTGCAAGCCTGTGCAGTTTATACGCCTAGATATGTTAGATTATGAAGGGCTGTGCGCTGTTTTCGAGCAATATAACTTCGACGGTGTCATACACCTAGCAGGCATGAAGGCAGTTGGCGAGAGCGTAGAAAAGCCGTTGGAGTATTACAGGAACAATGTGGGCGCAACAATCAATCTGGCTAGGTGTTGCTGTAAATATAATGTAGTTAATATCGTTTTTTCTTCATCAGCTACAGTATATGGTACTAATGCTAATATGCCACTATGTGAGGACAACGATACTGGTTGCGTCAATCCATACGGTTGGACTAAATTGATGAGTGAACAGATACTACGAGATGTGGCACGGTCAAGAAAAGATTGCAATATTGCACTATTAAGATATTTTAACCCAATAGGTGCTCACAGTAGCGGCTTGATAGGTGAGTGTCCTAACGATATACCAAGCAACCTAGCACCCTACGTGCTCAAAGTTGCCAGTGGACAACTGCCTTATGTGAGAGTGTTCGGTAATGACTACGATACCGTTGACGGCACTGGCGTTAGGGATTATATACACGTGGTTGACCTAGCTAAGGGACACATAAATGCTCTGGATAAACTTAATACCAACTGCGGTCTTGTTACCTATAACTTGGGCAGGGGTAAAGGATACAGCGTGCTAGAAGTTATTGCCGCATTCGAGAGAGCGTGTGGCAGGAAGATTCCATACAAGTTCGTACAGAGAAGGGCAGGAGATATAGCCATCTGTTACGCAAGTGTAGACAAGGCGAGAGAACAACTCGGCTGGCAAGCGCAGTACGATATAGACCAAATGGCGATTGACGGCTGGAAATGGCAACAGTATTACGTCAAGAATCTGTTTAACGAATGATAATAACTACATTCCTGTATGCTAAACGGTTGTACGATAAACAATGCGTATAGGTAGCATATATGGATAAATGAGTGGAGTATATGATAGTAATTTTTCGCAATATTGATGAGCAAGATATAGACAGCATGACTAAATGGCTTAATAAACAAGGCGTGAGCATGCAAATATTCGACAATGACGGAACGATTATCGGTAAACTGTATGGTAACATTAAGGCTATTGATAGCCGTTTCCTATATGAATGGAAAAGTGTAATTAACGTTATATCTACCGAGTGCAATCACGCGCTGGCAGGCAATAGTAAGGGCAAGAGAACAGTAACTGTCGGTAATGTGACATTCGGGCAAGAGTTCGTAATGATAGCAGGTCCATGTACAATAGAACAAGAGCAGGACTTATTGACTGTCGCACGTGCTGTCGCTGATAGTGGCGCTAAAGTGTTGCGAGGAGGCGCATACAAGCCTCGTACTAGTCCATACTCTTATCAGGGGCTAGGAAGTGAAGGACTCGCCATGCTAGAAAGGGCAGGCAAAGAGTGTGGACTAATGACGGTATCCGAGATACCGGATGCACAACTGTTATCACAGTTTGACCATATAGACATACTCCAAGTGGGAGCAAGGAATATGCAGAACTACTATTTACTCAAACAACTGGGTAAGTGTAATAAGCCCATTCTACTCAAGAGGGGACTATCAAGTACAGTTGATGAATGGTTATATAGCGCAGAATATATAATGAGCGAGGGCAACTGCAACGTGATTCTGTGTGACAGGGGCATAAGAATGGGAGATCGATGTGTTGTGGATATTGCTCAACTATACAATTCATTAGAAATGACGTGTCTGCCAATTATTGTTGACCCCTCGCACGCATGTGGTAACAGTAATCTAGTGTTGCCGTTGTCGAGGGCTGTTGCCAGTCTAGCGATAGATGGATTAATGATAGAAGTCAATGCCGACTGCCAAAAAACTCTGTGTGATGGCGTACAATCATTAAGTATTACACAGTATCAACAGTTGGTAACTCAAGTGGATACTATAAGAAGGGTGATATAGTAGCGTAAATGCACATTACAACTGTCTATGACTACTATATGAAAATAGAACTAATAGTGAGGTGAATATGAAATCTAATATTAAGTTTTTTTTGTTCGGACAAACGGAAGGTAAGGCGCAGATAATTGTGCGCATTGCCATAATGATGGGTATTACCATACTGATTCAGTATCTTACAGGGCTGGCAGGCATACAGTTGTTGACCGGCTCATTCGTCAACCTACTGTTACTCCTATCTGTACTGCTTAGTGGAATGGTAGGTGGAGCGTGCGTCGGTATAATAACACCGTTTATTGCGCTGTCAATAGGGCTCAACCCTAACGTATTGCTCGTACCGTTTATCGCGCTGTCCAATGCCATATTAATAGTCGCCTTCAGTCTAGTATGCATGCTGTTGAGATTATCTCAGAGAGAGGCCGTATGGCAGAGAATATGTGTGCTGATTGTTGCAGTTATTGTTGGCGCACTACTCAAGTATTTATTTATGTATTTTGTATGTATCAAGCTTGTATTCCCACTACTATTCCCTGCACCAATGGTTAATAAATTATCATTAGCATGGGGATTGCTACAGCTGGCTACTGCGTGTATAGGAGGTGCTGTGGCCACTGCGCTGTACTATCCATTACAAAAGGTTGGATTAATTAGGTCAGTACAAGTGAATAAGGACGGGCTAAATGATAACATTGAACGTTAATGTCGCAATCTTGATAACAACTGTGTAGTCAATAGTACAGATAATAAGTATGCCAATGGCAGTTCAAATATATAGAATGTAAAATGAGGAATTGATAAGGTCAATTCCTCGTTTTAATATATATGAGTCTTAATTCACACTATGCGATTACTGTATTGACGTATCTGAGTGGAAAATTACTAGATGTTGCTCCGGTTCTTATGTAGATTATCTGTTAATGTGATTAATACAGAATGAAATGATATCAACAACACCCTATATATTAGTTATTATCTACTTAACTTACATAGTACTGATTGACAGATTGGTCAATATCCACAAGGCGAGCGCTACTTGCTCAATGTCTGTGTGAGAATAGAATGGAATTGTTGCCAACTGACAGTTTCTATATAACAGTCGGCTATACCGTTAATCAATATTATCTCTAATCCACCATTGCTAGCCTTCTTATCGTTAAGACAGTAATCAATAATATCGTCTGCGCATAGGTGGTCAATATGGGGCATATTGAGTTGAGTGTACATATTAATTAAACTATCATAATCTGCATTCGTCAGTTTACCAACAGCATAAGCGTATTTAACTGTCAATAATACCCCTTGTGCTACTGCCAAACCATGTGGGGTAGTGTAGTTACTCATCCTCTCTATGGCGTGTGCAACCGTATGGCCAAGATTAAGCAGTTTACGCTTGTTGTAATCTAGGAAGTCTTCTTTAACAATGCCTGCCTTATACTCGGCGCAAATGCTAATAATGTTTGACAAGTTAATGCGCCAACTACTCATTAAATGTAATAATGGTTTACCAATCAATAAACAATATTTGAGTAGCTCACCCATACCGTTACTCCACTCGTTACTAGGTAACGTGGATAGAGTAGACGTATCGCAAAGAATAAGTTGTGGATTCGAAATGACACCCAATAGATTCTTGCCTTGAGGTAAATTGATAGCAGTCTTTCCGCCTATGCCTGCATCAATCTGAGCAAGCAGTGTCGTGGGAATATTGATATAAGCAATACCCCTCTTATATGTGCTGGCGCAAAAGCCACCTAGGTCACTAATTGTTCCACCACCTAGATTAACAACTATATCTTCTCTAGTAAAATTGTTGTTCGCAAGAGTATCTATTATTGATAAATAGTTATCTACACATTTGGCGTTCTCGCCCGATTGAACTATGTGAGTAATAACCGTTACACCGCAACTACACAGTTGTGCTGATACTGTATCTGCATACAATGGGGCTACTATGTTATCGGTAATAAGTAGCGCTTTCTTGCCTGCTAATGCTCGTATAGACGGATAACTGCCCAGTGTATGTAGGCAGTTATCTATTATCAACTCGCATGAGTATGCTAAATTAATGTCTAATCTCATTTACTACCTTCCTTATCCATAACAATTGTAGGTATTCGAAGGTTTTTTGTCAAGTGTTGTTTCGTGGCGTCTATGTCTATTGAGTGCTAAATAGTGATTACTACACTGGCTTTATCGTGTGCACTCTGCACATCTAATATGGTGACACCCTTATATTTGCGCATTTCCTTAATAGTTCTGGATAAGATTGTTCTTATTTCGCTGGGTGTTAACTCCAGTTTTGCAAGTTGACCGTTGAGCCTTTCGCCATTATACTTCTTACATGAGCCATTAGCATCATCATCCGTAGAATTATCTTCACTATCTATATGTTTACTAATCAAGTTTGCCACTTGTTTAGGCTTAAGTTTAATGTCTACGCAGTCGCTATTATTAAGCGCGTCGCCGATATTGTCTATTGTGGTTGGTTTTCCGTCAGCGTCTATGCTCAGTATCTCATCAAGTACAGACTTGACATTAGATACAGCCTCGTCTGCATTGGGTTGAAGGTTCTCTGTCGTCTGCGTGTCAGTTAAACATCCAGTACTTTGCCCGTTGGCGCATACATTAGTGGTATTGGCGGACAAATTATCGGTTATGCCCTCTATATCTATACCGAGTTCACGCAGTTTATCCTTCTTCTGTTCAAGCTTAGTTCTGACAGCTTGTTCATTGGCAGTATTTGGACGCTTATTGATAGCCTTAGATAGCAGACGTGAACCAAGTCCTGATGCTAGTAGAAGCAGTGGTATTGCCAACTTGATTTTTTTACTCTTACCCTCGTCATTCACGTAAGTGACGTTAATCTTCATAGTGGTCTCCTTCTATTCTACAGATATCTCTACTTGATCACCGTCTGCGCTATTAACTTCGACTATCTTGCCCAGCATACCCATCTCTACCAACTCGAAAACTTGATCGAAATTGATATCGCCCAACTTGTCGCCGATTGCAGGTATCTTGACGCCAGTTTGAATGGCTACCTTGATGATAGTGTATGGTAGATTAATGTTGACTCTGTCGCCGTCCATTGATAGTACGGATATCTTGAGCATTAAATTGCTCTTCTCCTTGTTAGTCAATGTCTGTGCCTGTTTAGTTAATTCCGGCGTTGCAACACCAAGCAGTTGGTCTGTGGTAATACCGAATATTTCGGCCAGTAGTGGCAACGAACTGATGTCAGGGCAAGTAATATCGTTCTCCCACTTACTTACTGATTGAGCAGTGACGCCCATTTTCTCTGCCAGTTGCTCTTGTACGTAGCCCTTCTGTTTACGATAGTATGCTATACGTTCTCCTAATGATTGCATTGTATAATCTCCTTATGAACAATTATTTATTGTAGTTGCGCAACTTACACTTACAGTATAGTGTGCAAACAACCATAAAGCAATATATTAAATTGATATTTTGTAACTCATGAGTTGATTTATTGAGTTATAAACTAACCCGTTAGTTAAAATGCAACATTTTAGTCACCTTAAATGCTACCGTGCACATGAAATGTGTTCGAACAAAATCCGACTAAATACAGATATTGAGGTACAGTTGACATTGAGTTGACAATTAAGTGATATGGTGCGTTGGTAATACAATCAGTACAGAATGGTAACGAGTTGGACAAATGCACATAATAAGGTGTAATGCGCAGTATTCTTTGTCCAATTACGTACATAGGAGATTAAATGAAAATTACATTAGTAGCAGACATATACGGCGAACAGAATAACGGTACCACTATTACTGCAAGGCGACTGGTGGACAATCTGCGCAAGCGTGGACACACCGTTAAGGTGGTTTCCGCACACGATTGTGGAACGGACTGCGTGGTTCTGCCTAAACGCAGTTTCGGGATATTCAACAATTATATAGAGAAGAAGAATGGCGTAGGTTTCGCTCGACCAGATGAAAATAAGTTGCGCGAGGCTATAGCGGGAAGCGATTGTGTACACTTCTTGTTGCCATTTAAGGTGTGCCAAAAAGGTATCAAGATAGCCAGAGAACTGGGCGTACCTTATACAACTGCTTTTCACTGTCAGCCAGAGAATATAACTTCGCATATGTTCATGGAGAACTTCGCGCCAGTCAACAACTATATATATAGAATGTTTTACCGCGATTTCTATAAATATGCGCACTTCATTCATTGTCCTAGCGAGTTTATTGCAAGTCAGTTGCGCAAGAATGGATATATTGCAGACATAAGGGTAATCAGTAACGGAGTCATACCCACTTATCAACCGTCACCCACACCTAAGCCGGACAACCTCGTCAACAAGATATGTATCCTGTTTATTGGTAGGTATAGTAAGGAAAAACGACACGATTTACTAATAGATGCTGTGGCAAAGAGTAGTTATAGCAAAGATATTCAGTTGATTTTTGCAGGCTGTGGACCACAGCAACAACACATAGAGCAGTTGGGCAAAAAACTGGTCAATCCACCCATACTACGACTGTTCAGTAAGGAGGAGTTAGCCGAGACAATCAATTACTGTGATTTATATGTGCACCCAAGCGATGTAGAGATTGAAGCAATCAGTTGTATTGAGGCATTTACTTGTGGGCTAGTTCCTATAATTAGTGATTCTGCCAGAAGCGCGACCAAACAGTTCGCACTGTGCCCAGAGAGTTTATTCAAACAGGGTGATAGTCAGGATTTAGCGAATAGAATTGACTACTGGTTGACTCATCCGCAGGAAAAAGCTCACAAGTCGGCAGAATATATAGAGTATGGCAAGAACTTTGCAATAGAAAAGTGTATCGACCGAATGGAACAGATGATGATGGATGCAGTCGTTTACTATAAACAGTACTATACTGAACGCAGCGAATTGTATGATACCAATAAGCACTATAGATATATATATCCTGATGACCCTACTCAACACATGATACACATCAAGCACGTCAATAACGCCCCCAAGAAGGATAGCAAATATAAGTTTGTCAACACAGGTGTGCTATATAGTGTGTATGCAACTGCGCTGAGAATATTAGCACTCGTTGCACTGCCAGTATATGCCAAGACTACTACCAAGTACAAGATAGTAGGCAAAAAGAACTTGCGCAAGGTCAAAGGCAAGGGTGCTGTGTTGGTTGCCAATCACGTTCACACAATGGATACAGCAATCATTTGTGCATGTGCCAGTCCGCTAAGAAAAATTAATTATGTGACGTTATCGGACAATGTAGATATACCTATTGCCGGCAGTATAATTAAGGCTCTAGGCGGTATACCGCTTGCAGACTGCATAAGTGGTATGAAAAAGTTCGATATAACGATATGTCGAATGCTAGAGGATAATAAGCCTATTTTGTTCTTCCCAGAGGGTTCGCTATGGCCTGAGTATAAAGGCATTAGACCATTTCACAAGGGTGCGTTCGTTTATGCCATTAAGAGCAACGTTCCTATTGTTCCTTGTATCTACACATTCAGGACGGATATGACGGGCAAAAAACTGATTACATTAACTATATGTGAGCCATTCTACCCACAGACTAGTAGTCCTCAGGGGTTGGCAGATTACACCAAGGCATACTTTGACGAGTTTACTGACAAATACTATCGTGAACACGCATAAGCACACGGATATAGTTAATAAGCGCAGTGTGATAATATACTTAATAAGTTGACCTATGTTTCAAGGATTAATCAGTATAAGTACGGTAGATAACACTCTGGTAACATGTATATATATAAAGTGCATTATATATATAATCAATTATAGACAATTACAAACACATAGCACACGGATATAGTTAATAAGAGCAGTGTGATAATATACTTAATAAGTTGACCTATGTATTGATGATAAACAGCATACGTACGGTAGTGTTGCTTGTACTATGAAATGTAAACATAACTATAGTAAATTAGACAATGGCAGACAAATGCCGTAGTATTGTTGCCGTGCCAATAAAAAAGAGCAACAAAAAAGTGCTATAATTTTGACTTTGATATTGACTTTTGTTAATTGTTGCTGTATGCTAATGCAAGAGGTAAAAATGTTGTTTATCAAACAAAATATTACTGCACTAATCTCAATAGTAGGTGTTTGTTTACATATGATATGCAAGCACTCAGTCGAAGATTTACTTTTTGACTACCATAATAACTCGTGGTAGTTTTTTTTATGTAAATACAAATGATACTGCAATACAATACAAATGGAGGCAAACTATAAATGAAGTTTATTAAAGCAACACAATTGAAGGATAAGCCTGATGCAACCAAACTGAAGTTCGGTCAATTATTCACCGACTACATGCTGGAGATGAATTATGAGAACGGGCAATGGGGCGAACCAGTTATCAGTCCTTATCACGATTTAGTGCTTGCTCCAGAGAGCATGATTCTACACTACGGGCAAGGCATCTTCGAGGGTGCTAAGGCTTTTCGCAATGATGAGGGTAAGATAATCCTATTCAGACTGATGGATAATCTCAAGCGTCTTAATCTATCTGCCGAGAGAATGTGTATGCCACAGATGGACACAGACAAAGTAATGGGTTATATACTGGAACTTATTGATATAGAGAGAGATTGGGTGCCTAGCTCACCGGAGACATCACTATACCTGCGCCCCACAATGATTGCCACAGAGAAGGCAGTGGGCGTGCATGCGTCGAACAGTTACAAGTTCTTCGTCATATTATCTCCAGTTGGGCCATATATCAATGGATTTAATAACCCTGCCAAGATATACGTAGAAGACACTTATACAAGGGCTGCTGTCGGTGGCACAGGCGAAGCAAAGTGCGTTGGCAACTATGCGGGTAGTATATTGGCTGCACATAAGGCCAAGGCAAAAGGTTACAATGAAGTACTGTGGTTAGACGCTAAAGACAGGCAGTATATCGAAGAAGTGGGTGCAATGAACGTGATGTTCGTTGTGGACGGCGAGATAATCACGCCTACTTTAACAGGCAGTATACTAAGAGGTATCACAAGGGATAGTATTATCAAGATGATGAGAGATATAGGATATACTGTCAGAGAGGAGAGAATCAACATCAATGATTTAATTAAATGGTACGATGAGGGCAGAGTGACAGAGATGTTCGGCTGTGGTACAGCAGCAGTCGTTAGCCCAGTTGGAACACTTACTTATAAAGATAAAGTGTGTGTGTTTAACAATGGTAAATCTGGTCCTGTGGCAAGAGTGGCGTTCGACAGGCTAGACGACATACGTAAACTGCGTGTTCCTGATAAATACGGCTGGATAACAGTACTAGGGAAATAATTACGACGTGTCGCAAGGCACATAAGCAGAGAACAAAAGAGTATAATATAAGTTGATAAAATACCTAAAAAAGAGGAAAACAAAATGCAAGTAAAGATTGATTTCGAAAGATGCAAGGGCTGTGGACTATGCGTAAACGCTTGTCCAAAAAAAGTCCTGTGTATCGGCGACAAGAGCAACAAAGGTGGATATTTTGTGGCAAGGGTAGACAAGCCTGAACAATGTATAGGCTGTTGTGCATGTGCTTACATGTGTCCTGACAGTTGTGTGGAGGTGGAATAATAAGATGGCTAAGAAGTTATTCAAGGGCAACGAGGCACTGGGCGAAGCTGCGGTGCTGGGCGGTTGCAGATTTTTCTTCGGTTATCCAATCACACCACAGACAGAATTAAGCGAGTATCTGTCATGGAGATTGTATGATGTCGGTGGCACATTCATACAGAGCGAGAGCGAAGTGTCAGCTATCAATATGGTGTACGGTGCAGCAGGTGCCGGCGCCAGAGCGTTGACAAGTAGTAGCAGTCCGGGAATATCGCTTAAACAAGAGGGGATATCATACATAGCGTGTGCTGAGTTACCTTGCGTAATCGTCAATATGATGAGGTCTGGACCAGGACTAGGCGGTATTATGCCCAGTCAAGCCGATTATTCGCAAGCAACTAAGGGTGGCGGACACGGCGATTACAGAATGTTGGTGTATGGACCAAGCACCATTCAAGAGGCAGTTGACATTATGTATAACGCTTTTGATAAGGCAGAACAATATAGAATACCAGTTATGATACTGGGTGACGGTATGTTAGGTCAGTTAATGGAACCAGTAGAGTTTCCACCACTTAAGCAGATGCCAGATCCAAGTACTAAGGAGTGGGCAACCACAGGTACTCACTATGGTAAGGACAGGAGAATAGTCAACTCACTGTACATAGTGGCCAGCGAAAACGAGGCAGTCAACATTAAACTGCAAGCCAAGTATGACTTACTCAGGAAGAACGAAGTAATGTGCGAAGAGTATATGTGCGAAGATGCCGACATCATCATTACAGCATACGGCACAGTGGCAAGAATATGCAAGTCTGCCGTTAAAGCATTGAGGGAGAAGGGAATCAAAACTGGTCTGATTAGACCTATCACACTGTTCCCATTTCCAACTGAAGTGTTCCATAAGTATGCAAACAGCGACAAGACTAAGAAATTCGTAACCATCGAGTTGTCTACTGGACAATATAACGAGGACGTGTTACTGTCCGTTATGGGCAAGAAACCAGTCGAGTTCTATTGCAGAATGGGTGGCTCGGTAATGACTGTTGAAGAGATTGTCAATAAAGTTAAGGAGGTGTACTAATAACAATGGCTACTTATCATAAATCTAATATGCTAACAGATACACCACTATCATTTTGTCCGGGTTGTACACACGGCATTGCACATAAATTGATTGCAGAGGTTCTGCAAGAATTAGGACAACAAGGTAATGTAATAGGTGTTGCACCTGTTGGTTGCTCGGTATTTGCCTATAAGTTCTTCAACTGCGACATGCAGGAAGCAGCACACGGCAGAGCGCCTGCTGTAGCAACAGGTATCAAGAGAGTTCACCCCGATAAAGTTGTATTTTCCTATCAAGGAGACGGCGATTTGGCATCTATCGGCCTTGCAGAGATTATGCACGCAGGACTGAGAGGGGAGAATATCACAGTAGTATTCATTAACAACGCAATATATGGTATGACTGGCGGGCAAATGGCACCAACATCACTAATTGGACAGAAAACAACCACTTCACCATTCGGTCGTACGGTTGAGCGACAGGGTAACCCAATTAGAATGTGTGAGATGTTGGCTAGCCAAGACGGACCGGCATACCTTGAGAGAGTTATGTTGACAGACTATGCTAACGTACTCAAGGCTAAGAGGGCTATTAAGAAAGCGTTCGAATATCAAATAGCAGGCAAGGGATTCAGCATGGTCGAGTGTCTATCTACTTGTCCAACCAACTGGCATATGACACCTGTACAGGCATGTCAACATATCAAGGACAATATGACCAAGATTTACCCGTTAGGTGTATTTAAGGATGTAGGGGGTGCAAAATAATGGAACAAGGAATTATTTGTGCCGGATTCGGCGGACAGGGTGTGCTGTCGCTGGGCAAAATGATAGTGTATGTTGCAATGGAAAAAGGGTTGCATGTTACTTGGCTACCTAGTTACGGACCAGAAATGCGTGGTGGTACTGCCAACTGTTCCGTTGTTGCAAGCACCGAGGAAGTAGCAAGTCCACTGGTGTCTACGCCTGATTGTCTTATCGCTATGAACAGGCCAAGCCTTGACAAGTTCATTAACGACGTGGTCAGTGGTGGCATGGTGCTGATTAACAGCAGTCTTATAGATATCAAAGTAGACAGGAAGGATATTAACGTGTACTATATACCCGCCAACGATTTAGCATTACAGCACGCTAATGAGCGTTCATCCAATATAGTAATGTATGGTGCTTACGCTAAATTGAATGGCAATATAGGTAGTATGGATGAGTTCGAGAAGATTCTAATTAAACAGTTTGGCAAGAGCGCAGACAAGGACAAGATTATTAGTGCTTTCCATGCAGGTTATGAGGAAATTAAGGTATGAATTATCAAAATAGACTGATTACCACTCAACAAGTATTACAGTTAATACAAGATAACTACACCATAGCGATAGGTGAGGGACAGGGTGCGCCGAGAGGTTTTCTTGGACAATTACATACCCTTAATGACAGACCACTGACCGGAGTTGACGTGTGGTTCTGTCGTATGCCAAGAAGTTTTGAGTTTTTGCAGAGAGAGAGTAATAATTTTACACTTAATACTGTATTTACTACTAAACCATTAAGGGAAGCCAAATGTTTCGTAAATGGCTATGCGCCCACTCATCTGTCTAAGGCCGGTGCCACTATACGTTCACGCAGGGGAGTAGATATGTACGTAGTTACAGTTACCCCACCTGATGAGCGTGGTATGGTGTCTACCGGTATGGCAGGCATTATCAATAAAGAGATGGTAGATAACAGTCGCATGATTATAGGCGAAATAAACGAGAATATGCCCTATATATATGGTGCGACAGAGATACCTGTTGACAAAATCACCTACTTTACGCATGAGAATATACCACTAGACCCTCTGCCCCCAGTTAAGGCTGGCGAGAAAGAGATGGCAATCGCCAAAGAAGTGGCCAAGTACATCAACGATGGCGACTGTCTGCAAGCAGGGATAGGCGGAATACCTGATGCACTGATGACCTGCCTTGCCGATAAGAAGGATTTGGGCGTACATACGGAACTGTTAAGCGACGGATTGATACAACTAATTAAGAGTGGTGCCGTTAACTGTAGCAAGAAGAACTTTAACACGGGCAAAATTGTCGCAGCCACATTCGACGGTTCTCAAGAAGCATTTGACTTTTTCGACCACAACAAGGATATAGTGGCGTATGACAGCAGTTATACTAATAATCTATACATTATGGGGCAGAATGATAACCAAGTGTCCGTCAACACTGCCATAGAGATAGATATAACGGGACAGTGTTGTGCAGAGAGTATAGGTAGCAGACAGTTCAGTGGCACGGGCGGATTCGCAGATACCGCACTGGGAGCACAGAAAAGCAAAGGTGGAAAGTCATTTATCGCACTATGTTCCACTGCTAATGCAACTATTAATGGCAAAAAAACTCTTGTGAGCAAAATAGTGCCCCAATTGAAGGCTGGTGCAACAGTGTCGTTACATAGGGATGATGTACAGTATATTGCCACTGAGTATGGCGTTGTGTGTTTACGAGGACTACCAATTAGAGATAGAGTGCAACTAATGATAAGTATAGCTCACCCAGACTTCAGGGAATATCTACATAAGTCAGCTCAAGAGTTGGGGCTGGAATAAATAATCCAAAGAATGTAAGCGCTACACTAGGGTTAAGAATACGATAAGGCACAACGTGTTAATATTTATAATGATAAATGGGCAGATTGATATCTGCTCATTGTTCTTATACTCTATAAGCCTAATCAAGAGCTAGGGCTTGCAAAAATATTCCAAAAAACATTATGTGCCACACTAACCATTAATAGTAGGGCAAGATACAGTGTGAAATACTTAACAATAAATGGGCAGGATAGATTATCTCTGCCCATTGTTTATACCCTATACAACTCTAATCAAGCGTTAGAACTGGAATAAATATACCAAAAATGTAAGTGCTACACTAGGGATTAAGAATACGATAAGGCGCAACGTGTTAATATTTATCATGATAAGTGGGCAGATATTTATCTGCCCGCTGTTTATCTATAACGATATATATAAGATAACTAAGTGTAATCACATAACATGATAAGCACCTTGTAAATATTTGCAGGAATCAGCGCGTAATTACTTAATTACGTCTGTTACGATGTTCTGACTGCTGACATATGTCATATACAGTTCTTCTAGCGAGGTGCCTTGTTTTTCGAGGTCTGCAAGAGCCCATTCACCTATCAGTTTGCCATGTCCTATGATAAATATTTTGTCACAGATTTTTTCTACTACTTCTATCACGTGAGAGGAGAAGAATACTATGTTGCCCTTATTGGCATGTTCTCTCATACATTCTTTGATTTGCCAACTGCTGGTTGGATCAAGTCCAGTCAATGGTTCATCCAGTACCCATATCTTCGGGTCGTGCATAAGCGATGATATCACAACAATCTTCTGTTTCATGCCGTGTGAGTAACTGCTTATCTCACTGTCAATAGCGTCTGTTAAGGAGAACATCTGTAAATATTTATCAAGTTTACTTTCCCTCTCCTGCTTGGGTACTAGGTATAGGTCTGCGACGTAGTTGACATACTCCCTGCCTGTCAATTTCTCGTAGACTGCATGGTTATCTGATACGTATCCTATGTTGAGCTTAGCCTCTAACGGTTGTTTAGTGATGTCGTAGCCAAAAACCGATATTCTGCCCTGAGTAATTGTCTGTATGCCTACAAGCGATTTGATAGTGGTAGATTTACCGGCACCGTTATGTCCAAGGAATCCATAAACACAACCCTTGTTGATTGTCAGTGATAGATTATCTATAGACGGTTTAGTGCTACCTGCGTAGGTCTTGGTAAAATTAGATATTTTTACCACGTCTGCTAAGTCGGGATACAATGGAGAAGATAGTTTCTTATCCGCCGTGAGTTTGTCAAAATCTGCCATAAATAATAATACCTCTTTAATAGTAATTAGATTATAACGCAGTTTACATTTTTTGGCAACAATATTAAGTTTTATCGGCGTATAATATATGAATGTCGAGTAGTACAAAATGAATATCGCTAAAGTGTTGCATTTTATCACATTTTTTGATACTATAATTAGTGAACTGATGTGTTGGGACATTGGATGCAACTCTATCAGCTTACCTGCAACACTATGTTGTTGGTTTTTTTATTTACTATAGGAGGTTTTCAAATGATATTTGGTTATTCCGCACAGCGTATAATATTCGGTTCGCTAGTTGCCATTGAAATGATCTTCTTCAATATGTTCACCGTGGATAGTTGCTGTCAACGTAAGTACAGCAGATGGGTTACTGCATTACTGACAGCCCTATTTACTTTTGCGATAATTCCCTCCACTGTGTTGGTACTGAAGATGGGAACAAGACTGATGCTTGAGACGGGCAACGGATTGGTATTATTGGTAGGGTGGCTGTACGTACCATTCTGCCAGCTATTATACAGCGGACGATTCATGCGTAAGGTCAGTATAGTATTCACCACTTGGTCTTACACGTATTTCGTATATTACATTGCCGTTGCACTTGTAACGTTGTGTGAATCACAGAATATAATGTTACATATGTTCGTGGTGCAAAGCAGTATATACCTGATATCTGGAATGTTTTTTGCCCGCTTCGTCAAGCGTAATTACATCAAGATGCTTAACACCTTGACCATATCGAACGAGTTTTTCCTCACCGTAGTTACGGGGATATGGTTTATAACCATAATGATTGGCAGTCAAGCGTTTATGTTCGACTTCATTTGGTTGGATACATCACTGGCAATACTAGTAGGTGCGGATGGTATATTAAGTTATGTGGCGTACTACCGACTATCTAATAGCGAGATTAGGAAGGAAGAGTTGGAGAAGTTGGCATACACCGATGCACTATGCCAACTCAACAACAGGACCAAATTATACATTGACATTAAAGAGTTGTTGAATAAACAAGATTCATTTAAGCTCATTTATGTAGATATTAACTGGCTGAAGAACATTAACGATAGTTATGGTCATTCGTATGGAGATAATTACATAGCATTATTCGCATCTAAGGCAGTTAAGTTGCTCGGAGAGTCTGGCAAGATGTATAGGGTATCTGGCGATGAGTTCGTCTGCATATATACAGGTACGCAGGAGCTTAAAGAGATATTCGAGTTGGCGTTGCGCAATCAGTTATGGATGGACACTCATCCCACAATTAAGTATTACGGCTGTGGGATAGGTGAAGCGCACTATCCCAAGGACGGAGATGACATGGACGCACTGCTCAAGGTGGCAGATGCCAATATGTACTTAGACAAGAGCAATAAACCTAAACGGTTCGAATTATAGATTAATATATACAGGTTATCAAACATAGATGAAATACAGCATACAGTCAACGATTAAAAGTTATCCACATCACAGCGCTCGTCAGGACAAAAAAGATTTAACTCAGGGCAACATACTCATACAGTTACTCCTATTCGCACTGCCTATACTGTTTACCAACGTTTTTCATCAGCTATATAATGTAGTTGATTCTATTGTTGTTGGCAGGTATGTCGGTCATGAAGCGCTTGCTGCAGTGGGCGCTAATAACTCTATATCTAATCTGCTAATGTGTCTGTTTCTTGGCCTAGGTGCAGGAGGTGGCGTGATTGTAGCACAGTACTATGGGGCTAAGGATTACGATAACGTGAGCAGAACGGTACACAATATCATTATACTGGCAATAACCTGTGGGGTGGCTATCTCTGTTGCAGGATTTTTCCTAGCTCGCCCCATACTATTGCTCATACAATCTCCCAGTGACGTAATAGATTATTCCACACAATATCTCCAAATATATTTTGTTGGCGCAGTATCGGTGTTGTTCTATAATATGGGATCTGCCATACTGCGTGCGATAGGCAATTCCTTTGCGCCGTTACTATATCTGATTGTATGTGCAATCATTAACTGTGTTCTTGATTTCCTATTCGTTAAGGATTTCGGCTGGGGAATTAAGGGTGCTGCTTGGGCGACAGTAATCGCACAGACAGTATCTGCCATACTGGTGCTACTCAACCTCATTTTAACTAAGTCTCCTTGCAGATTGTCAGCAAAAAAACTTAAACCAGACTCTGTGTTGATTGGCAAGATTATCAAAGTCGGACTGCCCATAGGATTGCAGACAAGTATGTTTTCTATAGCCAATTTGTTACTGCAAGCCAGCCTAGGAGCCAACTTTAATTCAGTCGTTATGGCAGGGTGGGTTGCCGCCAACAAGGTGGATACCCTTACATATGCACCCATACAATCATTCGGCATAGCAGTCAACACGTTCGCAGGACAGAATGTTGGCGCAAGAAAGTACGACAGAGTCAAAAAAGGCGTATTCGTGGGTAGTGCATTGGCTCTGTGTACCGCATTGCTGGTTATAGTTCCTATGCTGATATGGAGAAGGCCGATAATCGGCATATTTAGTGAGGAAAAGGCAGTTATTGACATAGGCGCAAGAGCAATGTGTTATATTATACCTTTCTACACCGTGTTCGGACTGACGGAGGTGTTATCTGGAACATTGAGAGGGGTGGGAAAGACGGTTACATCTGCTAGTATTGCGCTTATTGGGATAGGCGGAGTGAGGGTGTTCTGGCTATATGTGATAGTACCTATATGGCCGACTATAGATGTATTATTCTTCGTACATCCAATATCATGGGTTACCAACTTCTTGCTGTTTTTGATATACTACTTAATCAAAAAATGGAACGGAGTGTTGAATATAGGTGGAAAACAGTTGATAAATACTCAACAACCTGAGGACATAGTAAACACCAGCATTGAGTGTACTTCAACCAGTTGTCAATCTATAGAGTGCAAGGCAGTTGAGTGCGTATCTACTGATATACAAGGGAACGATAATACTAATAATTAATGACAATAAATTACTGCGACGTGAACACTATACAGAATAAGACAATAAGTGGATAGAATTATGAGTAAAACAATTTTTGCAGGCGATATACATGGTAGTACGTTCTATTGCAGAATGCTACTAGACCGAATGTCGAGCGAAAAAGCCGACAAACTGGTTCTATTGGGCGACCTATATTATCATGGCATAAGGAATCCGTTGACCAAGGATTATCTACCCATTACAGTGTGTCAAATGCTCAACGAAATGGCAGACAAGCTGTATGTTGTACAGGGTAACTGCGATAGTCAAGTGGATGTAACGGTATCGAACTTTACATTCAACGACAGTGGCATAATTGAGTGTGCTGGCAAGAGAGTTTTTGTCACTCATGGCCATATCTATAACAGTTATAACGTGCCGCCAGGCGACTATGACATACTGATGTATGCGCATACGCACGAAGGGTGTATATACAGACTACAAGATATAATTGTGTGTAATACTGGCTCTGTATCTATGCCTAGGGGAGACAGTAAGTACTCTTATGCGTGTCTGAGCGAGCACTGTATAGCACTTAAGGATTTATTAACAGGTGAAGTCATACAATCCATAACATTGTAGGAATAACAAGGGAGATAACTATGAAGATAGCAAGGGTATTGACTAAAGAGGGTATTAAGTACTGCAACTACATGGGCGAAACGTATTACTTGATAGATGGTGATATATATGGACAGTATACAGTTACCGACAGGGTAGTCGAAATCGATAAACTGTTGGTGCCGGTACAGCCGAGCAAAA
Source organism: Clostridia bacterium (assembly GCA_028698585.1). Classification (GTDB taxonomy): domain Bacteria; phylum Bacillota; class Clostridia; order Christensenellales; family CAG-314; genus STF1-98. The sequence continues at coordinate 25,096 of JAQVWG010000010.1, forward strand.
TTATATGTATAGGTGTCAACTATGCTGAGCATGCCAAGGAAATGGGCAGAGAATTAAGGCAGGTACCGGCAGTATTTATCAAGCCGAGCACATGCCTACTCGAGCACAATGGAAATATTGTGTATCCGTCTATTGCAACACTTGTGCACTATGAGGGAGAACTTGCCATAGTAATGGGCAGAAAAGCGCATAAAGTCAGTGCAGACAGAGCACTTGAGTACGTATTAGGCTATACGTGTGCTAATGACGTTACCGAGCGCAAGATACAGAGAAGCGATTTTCAGTGGACTCGGGGCAAAGGATTCGATACCTTCTGCCCAGTTGGCCCATATATAGCAACGGATGTTGACAGTAGTAATCTGTCAATCAGCACATATGTCAATGATGTGGCAGTGCAGGCAGGCAACACAGCGGATCTTATCTATAATGTGCCCGACTTAATTGAGTTTATAAGTCAATGGACAACACTGTTGCCTGGTGACATCATCTTGACAGGCACTCCAGCAGGCGTTGGCGAACTTAGAGTTGGCGATAAGGTAGAGGTGAAAATAGAACAGATTGGTAGCCTTATTAATACAGTTGTACAGGACATCGAATAATTATATTATAAAACGATTATCACCCCATACTGACAGCAATATGCGTACCAACTAAATGTAACTGATGATACGATTGCATAACACATTGATTGACAAGTTATGAATGATTATTACACAAGCGCGCTACTACAACGGATAGTAGTGTATGACTAACCGTAATTATCAATGCTATACCGACTGTGTTACTCTAGGGTGCAACTGCATATCTGTTGAATAACATACTCGTTATTAATTATTTACATTATCAAACACTCCTTTAACAAGGGGTGTTTATTCTTATTGTTAGCACTTACATAACAAGAGGTGCGTTTTTTGGCTACAATTAATACTGCGTGGCGAGTTAATAATTGTAGCCGAATGGTAATGCGTTTAACACTTTTACATAGTTGACAATATAATATATTATTATTGATTTATTGGGTGGTTGAATGAATTACTTTGGGACGGATGGTATAAGAGTGATAGCCGATGACGACCTTAATATTCTGGCGTACAAGTGCGGTTATGCACTGTCTGGCGCAGGTAATATTGTGGTCGTCGGGCGAGACAACCGACCAAGTGGGGAACAACTGCTATCATACTTCTGCAAGGGTGTAACAACAGCTGGTGGCAAGGTCCTTAACCTAGGCATTACCTCGACACCCTGCGTGGCATACATGACTAAACAGGCAATATGCGACTGGGGTGTAATGCTGACTGCCAGCCATAACCCTGAGCAGTACAATGGTATCAAGATTTTTGACAATTTAGGCTACAAAATAGCCGGTAATATGGAGCGCAGTATTCAGCAAAAAATGTGCGCTGTCAACTATAAGAAATGTATAAGTATCAACAGTGTTAATATGTGCGATGAGGAATATATTAACTACTGTTTATCTGTAAGTCGCACAAGCCTACAATCTATCAGCGTTGTGGTCGATACTGCCAACGGGAGCACTAGCCAGTTGGCTCATAGAGCATTTGAGAGGCTCTTAATGAATGCAGACTATTATAATGACAGTCTCGACGGCAAAATCAATGAGAATTGTGGTTGTTTATTCGTAGAAAATATAGTAGATAAAGTGTTGAAGAAAAAAGCACAGTTAGGTGTAGCGTTCGACGGCGACGGCGACAGAATAATCGCTGTTGATAACAACGGTCAAGTGCTAGACGGCGATTGTATTCTATACTGTATCGCAGTGTACCTTAAACAGCATAACAGATTACCCAATAATCTGGTTATAGGGACACACCACACGAACATGGGCATACAGAATGCACTGGCAGACAAAGGAATATCGTTACTTCGAACTGACGTTGGTGACAAGTACGTGGTGGAAAAAATGCTTGCTACATTCGCGTGGTTAGGTGGCGAACAGTCCGGACATATTATATGTCTTCCCTCAACTACCGGTGACGGATTATATACTGCTCTGACACTGTGTAAGATGATAGATAATTGTAGTATGCCTATATCTTCTATGTGCGATTACATATTATATCCTCAATGTAACATCGCGCTAGACGTAATAAATAAGGACGAGATTATGCATAATAGTTGGCTAAACAGCGAGATTGATAGCATACGACAGCAATACCAAGGCAGAATACTCGTTCGTGCGTCCGGCACAGAGCCCAAGATAAGAATAATGGCAGAGGGAAGTGACTATCAGCAAACAAGAGAGATAGCAGATTTGCTGGCAACAAAAGTAAATATGGTGGTAAATGGGGGGAGTTAACGGTGTGTGGAATAGTAGGCTACATAGGAAAGGAGAGGGCAAGCACACACATATATGATGGTCTTAGCGCGTTAGAATACAGAGGTTATGATTCTGTAGGCATATCTGTAATAGATGAAAGAATACATACCATCAAAAGGAGTGGACGAGTTAACACACTCAAAGAATACTTGAACATCCTTGAAGGCAGGATAGGTATTGGGCACACTCGATGGGCAACACACGGCAAACCAACTCAAATCAATGCACATCCACACAACTGCGGAGTATTCTCTATCGTGCACAATGGTATAATCGAGAACGCTACGCAAATCAAACATAATTTGATTAACAATGGGCATACATTTATCAGTCAAACAGACACCGAGGTTATGCTCCACTTGATTTGGGACAACTATAATAGTATTTGCAGTGAGAACAGCGCCAACAACAGCACATTTATTGATATGACAGTTGATAGTTCGGCGCATTGCGACATTACTGAACAAGTTACTATCGGTCAACAACCGAATACTGTTATGCAAGAAGGTGATTGCTGTATGGACCCTGCTTATTTAGTGTTACTAGCAATCAACCGAGCTCTTGCGCAGTTAAGTGGTTCATTTGCAATAGCATTATTGTGTGAACACTGTAAAGACTGCATATTCGTGGCCAAACGAAGTGCGCCATTACTGATTGGACTAGGTCAAGATAACGCTGTCGTTGCAAGCGACGTGTGTGCTCTAGGTGGCGGTTGTGACAATGCACTGGTGCTGGCTGATGACTGTGTAGGTGCTGTATATATAGACAAAGTCTGTTGTTATGATATCAACATGGACGCAGTCCAATTGACGAGTATGTCAATTGAGCATAACCGCGTGCAACACATAGATAAACAACAGGACTACATGATTATGGAAATCGGCCAATGTCCCTTGTCTATTCAGGACACAATGGCTGGGTTCGGTCAAGGTGTAGACATGGTATCGTTCAGTCGCTTTTGCCGTACTATAGACAGAATCATGCTAGTGGGATGTGGTACTGCATATCACAGTTGTGTTACAGCCAAGTATCTAATAGAGGCAATGGCAAATGTATCGGTGGAAGTGGATATTGCCAGTGAATATAGATATCGTAACCCTATTATGCACAGCAAAACACTATTTATAGCTGTGTCTCAATCGGGTGAAACGGCAGATACTATATTTGCGCTCAAGTTGGCCAAGAAAGGCGGATTGACTACTATGGTAATAACTAATGCACCCACATCTACTATAACAACGATTGCAGACTACGTATTCATCACCAAATGTGGGCAGGAAGTGGGGGTGGCAGCGACAAAAAGCTATTGTGGGCAACTAGCCGTGTTTATAAGTCTGGCATTGTTACTGGCGAGAATTAAGTTGAATACAGATACCACTTCACTTGAACAGCAGTCAGCCTTAGTGCATGCGCAAGCTAAGTCAATTATTGATAACCAACAAGAATTGAAAGCGTTATCTAACATAGTCGCAGACAGCCAGTCGGTGTTCTACATCGGACGAAACATAGATTACGCCACAGCGTTAGAGGGTAGCCTTAAACTGAAAGAGATAACCTATATGCATAGCGAGGGTTATCCAGCAGGTGAACTAAAGCACGGGACTATTGCGCTGATTAGTGACAAATCTCTTGTTATAGGTATTGTCACGGTTAAGCATGTAGCAGATAAAACAATGACAGCACTGCACGAAGTCAAGGCACGTGGCGCCAAGGTACTGTTGATAACATGTTTTGCACAGTATTTACAGGACGAAGTGGTAGATTATCACTACCTATTACCATATAGCCCTAGCCTATTCATGCCGTTATTGAGTATATTGCCCTTACAACTGATTGCCTATTACGTAGCAAAGGGCAAGAATTATGATGCAGATAAACCTCGAAATCTGGCCAAAAGTGTTACAGTAGAATAGTTGATAATGAGTATATTGCCCTTACAACTGATTGCCTATAACGTAGCAAAGGGCAAGAATTATGATGCAGATAAACCTCGAAATCTGGCCAAAAGTGTTACAGTAGAATAGTTGATATGTAGTAATTTATAGCCGTATTGAGTATATTATAGGAGTATGTGTGAAAAAATGGATGACAAGAAACCTGGACAAGGTTACAATATCCCTACCACACATTCTAGGAGCGAGATAAATGATAGATATACTCAAAGCCATTCTAGTAGGTATTGTTCAGGGGTTAACAGAGTTTTTCCCTGTATCATCAAGTGGGCATCTCGTGTTGGCACAGGAAATACTCAATACCAACTTTGGAGCAGACACGGTTATTTTCGAGTTGATGTTACACCTCGGCACGCTCGTTTCACTCATCATAGTGTTCTTCAAGGATATACTCAACTTGTTTAAGCCACCATTCAAGAAGATAGGATTGCTGATTATTGCAACCATACCGTCTGTTATTGTTATGGCACTGGCAAGAAATCAAATAACTGCTCTATTCAACATACAGTTCGTTACATTCGCATTCTTGTTTACTGCAGGTGTGCTACTTTTAACCAAAATAATTGTGTCAAGACCACATCATAATGAGCTACAACCATTAGGCCTAAAGACGTCCATTGCTATGGGGCTGGCTCAAGCACTGGCAGTATTGCCTGGTGTATCTCGCAGTGGTTGTACTATATCAGCCGGCATAATCAGTGGGGCAGATAGAGATGAAGTTGCCAAGTTTAGCTTCTTCATGAGCGCCATAGTGATAGTTGGCTCCTGTATCGTATCCTTGTTTGATTATCAAAGTGTCAATGTAAACTTCTTGCCAATAATTGCAGGTACTATATCTGCAGGTGTTACTGGATACTTCGCAATCAAAGTGATGATGAAGGTCATCAAGAGCGACAATTATATGGTTTTCGTTATCTACCTACTGGCAGTGTTTATACTATCATTTATTTTCGCATTTATAGTTTAGTGCTAGCTAACAAGTATGCTCAAGGTGTATACGAAACAGGCTCTAGCCGTCAGCGTCTATACATAGTGATAGTGATAATATAACAGGAGATACATTAATTAATAATGCGCACATTCAAGCCGAAACGTAATGGTGCGCATCAAGGAAAATGACGGAAAAGTTACTTAAGCAAATAGGTACAATGTAAATATATGATAATCTACAATATTGCCCACACACTGACTATCTGCTATTGACTAGATAACTCTATAAGCGCTAAATTGTAATGTTAAACTATCAACTTAGATAGTGCCGATACTCGAATTATATTAACGTAATCCGTTAGATGTAGTTATACTATGTGATTGCCTGTAACATTGCCCGTATACTAACTATCCACTATTGACTGGGTAACTGTATAAGCGCTAAATTGTAATGTTAAACTATTAATATAGATAGTGCCGATAGTCGAATTATATTAACTTAATCCGATAGATGTAGTTATATTATGTGATTACCTGTAACATTGCCCGTATACTAACTATCCACTATTGGCAGAGTAACCGTAAAAGTGCTACCTTCACAAGGTTGACTGTTAACTTTGATTGTCCCTCTGACCAGTTGAATTATCTGTTTGACTATAGGTAGTCCTAAACCATTGCCGTTGGTGGTGTGTGAATTATCCTCTTGATAATACTTGTCGAATATGCGTGGAAGGGATTGAGGCTTAATACCACACCCATTATCGCTGAAGATTACCTCAATAGAGTTGGTGGATTGTACCAATGATATGCTTATCCTGCCATTACATGGAGTAAACTTGATTGCATTCGATAATAGATTCAACCACACTTGTTGAAGTACGGCAGGATTACTTTCGTAATTGACCTCCTGCAAGTTAATTTGCATGTCTATCTGTTTATCAGTCCAGTCTTTTTCTAGTAGTAATACACATTGGCGTATCTGTTCAGCGAGCGAAAAAACTGTCTTGTCAGTAATTAAATGCTGACTCTCTAGTTTACTCAATACCAGTGTGTTGGTGGATAGGCGTACCAGTCTATCACACTCATACTGAATGATGTCTAGGTAGTCTTGGCGTTGCTCTTCGGTGAGATTATGATTACTCAATAGTTTAGCAAATCCAGATATAGACACTATGGGAGTCTTCAACTCGTGAGAGTAGTTCTGCACAAAATCTCTGCGCATTGCCTCAATACTGGATAATTCCTTGGTCATGGCATTGAAATTATCATACAAGCCGTTATATATATTACCCTTGGTTGGTGGTATGTATGTATCAAAATTACCACTTGCCACGCTCTGTAGTGCAGTGATTATCTTGTTGATTTGCCTAAATACTAGCATATATGCAAAGGGTGAGAATATCAATACCAGAACCAGTGTGGTAGCCAGTGTGATGATAAGCACACTGTATGGTTGAAGTACGCTTGTTTCGAAATTGACATACTCATACACGAATCCCGTCACCGTCGCAATCAAGGTATATGAGGACAGCATAAGTATGAACACGAAAAGTGTGAACTGCCACATTTGTTTAGTTTTTTGTTTATCCATCAGTTTATTTGACATCTTTCCTTACTCCCTTATACCCTAGTCCGCGAACTGTAACTATGTCAAAGTCGGGGTTATCTGCAAAGCGTGTGCGTAATCTATTGATGTGTACATTGACTGTGTGTTCATCTGTCATGCTGTCCATTCCCCATATCTCATCCATAAGCGCAAGCCGTGTGAATATCTTGTTGGGATAAGATAATAATTTATACAGTAGCAAAAACTCTTTTTGGGGCAACTCCTCAGTATGTTCTCCAGTTGACACTGTAAGGTTGTCATAGATTAGGGTAGTAGTGCCCAACTGAAGTCTCTTCTCTGCGACTATTCTAGATCTGCGCAATAATGCCTTAATGCGCAGTGTCAACTCATCCTGATTGAATGGTTTAGTCATGTAGTCATCTATGCCGACAATGAATCCTTGTTTAACATCGTCAACGCCTTGTTTGGCAGTCAGCATGAGCATGGGAGTCTGATTGTTACACGAGCGTAAACACTCTGTTAACTGGAATCCATCTAGCCTTGGCATCATAGCATCTACAATAATAAGGTCTACATGGTTATGGTCTAGTATATCTAATGCCTGCATGCCATCTTGCGCTGTGATTGCATTATAGTTGTTGGATGCAAGAATAGCGACTAGCAGTTTGCGAGTATTCTTGTCATCCTCGACTATGAGTATAGTAAGCATATGCGTTATCTCCTATTGCGACACATTATACAACATAGTTATCAAAAAATCAACAATTGACCATTATGCCATAAGACAGGTACAGCGAACATATAATGTATTATAGCGCTTAGTGAATCTTCAACTATCATACTAATTAACTAATTGCAGTCTAGTGCGACAACAGTTATCTACACACGATAATTATAGGTATGCCCTCGAACAGTATTGGATAGCATTAGTTAAGCCGATACTATTATATAATAGCGTAACTGCTCCTAAGAATACTTATAGTGATATGAAGCTATTTGGCTTACACAACAGGATAATTGACAATACAAAACTCTGTACAAAACAATGTATATATGTTAGAATACTACAATAACGATTGGCTATCTTACGAGGGGCACCTTGGAGGGAAATGATGAAAAAGAATAAAAGATGGGTTAAGAGGCGCCATGCAGTTGTGCATGGTATGTTGAAGGGCGCTTTTGCACGGGCAATGGCGAGAAACGGGTATAATTATCAAAAGGCTAATCTGCCAAAAGACCAGCAATATCTCATTCTGTCCAATCACCAGACTGGCATGGACCAATTCGTCATTCAATTGATGTTAGACAGACCGCTTTACTTCATCATACGGTCTGAAATGTTGAGCAAAGGACTAGTATCTAAAGCACTATCCTATCTTGTTGCGCCAATCCCCAAAGATAAGTTGAGCAGAGATAATAAACCTATCCGAATCAGTGTACAAGTGGCTAAAGAGGGTGGCAGTATAGTATTATTTCCCGAGGGCAATCGCACAATGTCCGGCACTACCGAGCACATTGACAAGTCCATTGTTACATTTATCAAACTGCTCAAACTTCCAGTAGTATTCATCAATCTTGTGGGTGGATTCGGCAAAAAGGCAAGGTGGTCAAGAGAACAGAAAGACGGACCATTCAATGCATATGTTAAATCGGTTGTGCCGTATGAGGTATATAAAGACTACACTAATGAACAAATATACAATATGGTAGTAGATAACCTAGCTGTAGACGATGTGGCTATGGGGGGACACTATAAGGGTCAATGTATAGCTGAGTATATGGAGTGTATGTTGTTCGTTTGTCCCAAATGTGGTTTAGCACACTTTAACAGCCATGGAGACACCGTAGAGTGCTGTATGTGTCACAGAAAGGCAACGTATGGTGAGGATTTGAGATTTGCTCCCAACGACTTCAATATGACCACTGTCAAACAATGGTTCGATTACCAAAAGGATTATATTCGCAGTTACCTTTTCGACACAGTAGATGAGGATACTATCCTCATGCAAGATGATATTGAGAGCGTCAGCATGGAGGTCAAGAATAAGCGTAAGCGCAAGTTATTGTGCAAGAGCAGGCTGATGTTATACAAGGACAAACTTGTGATTAAGCCTAAGCGCGTCAAGAAACTAGAGATAGAGGTTACACTAGAACATATCGAGGGCATCGCTATGTATGATCGCAATAAAATAGAACTTAAATATGGTCTAGGCAAATATCATATAGTGGGCGGAGACAGGTTCAATGCGCTTAAGTATATTTATACCATGTATCACCGCAGAAATGTGGAAGGTATGCCATTCGATGCATCCAAAAGCGAGGATAAAGAGTTCCTCGGACTATAATAGACGCACGTGCTTGTTGCGTTGATATATTGATTACCCATGTCAATACGACAACCTCAGCTCTTGCATGATTAGGAAATAAGCTAATAAAGTATATGCTTAATAACCACACGCACAAGAAATATCTACATATCTACTCAAGACATATATTGGCCAGGTGCGCAGTAGTTAAACCCATATTTAATAAGCTACAATTTATAATTTGTGCAACTAATTGATATGCTGGTATTCACATAACAATATGTCCGTCTGTAATTACATAGTAGTTAATATGACCTCTCGGTAGACGCCGAGAGGTTACGTCTATATAATAAATACTTATAGCATTACCCATACGCATGCACTGATAGTCATTATCTATGATAGATACTGACTGGCAATGTGTATCGGCTACAACTACACATTCAATTCTACTTGGTATTATATGTGAGTAGAAATGAGTGTGGTGTGGTGAAAAAATAACGATTGTTAAAGTGGAGATGAATGGGTATGCGGTTAACGTAACGGATTGACAAAAGAGGTAATATTTGGTATTATAATCAAAACACAACTATGGAGGCATACTATGGATAAGAATAGAGCATTCGAATTGCTTGGCAAGATAGGCTTTACACGAGTGGGCGGTAGTGCTGAAGAGTTACTATGTGCAGAAATGCTACTAGACGAGATTAAGAGCGCCGGTGGAGATGGGCACATTGAACCTTTTCAAGTCAACCGCCAAACGATTACTAAGCAGACTTTGACTGCCGATAACGTAGAATATCCCGTGGTAGGATATGGCAACAGCGGTAGTACAAGTGCAGAGGGATTGACTGCGCCGTTCTACTATATGGAGCTATGTAAGGATAACGAGGTTGATAAGTTCAAAGCCCAAGGGTGTATAGTCCTGGTCAATGGATATCTAGGCAAGGAAGCTTACAAGGCAGTAGTAGACAGCGGAGCAGTTGGGTTTATTACATTCGGCGGTACCATACTGGACAAAATAGAGGACAGTGACCTTATGCTGAGAGAATTAAGACAGCCACTAAAAGACATCAAAGTACTGCCTGGAGTTAATATAAGAGCAAGCGATGCGCTAAATCTCGTTAAGCAGAACCCTAATTATGTTACCATTAACCTGCAACAGGAGGAAGGTATGTGTGATAGCCGTAATGTCGTTGCATACATTAAAGGCGACATTGCAGAAACCGTTGTGTTTACTGCACACTATGATAGCGTACATTACAGTAAAGGCGTGTATGATAATGGCGCAGGCAGCGTTATACTTATGGAGTTGTACAGATATTTTCTCGCTAATAAGCCACGCAGGAATCTAGTTTTCGTATGGTGTGGGAGCGAAGAGAGAGGACTGCTTGGGAGCAAAGCATATGTTGCTCAACATCAAGACCAACTTGAAGAGATAGTATTTTGCGTTAATGTTGATGTGGCAGCGCCAGTACTGGGGGTGGAAAGCGCAATATGTATAGGCGAATCCAATCTTGCAAGTATTGTAGACTATATGGCCAAAGAGATAGGGCACGTGCTGAAAGTGAGTACTGACATCTACTCATCCGACTGCATACCATTCGCAGACAAAGGTATACCGGCCATCAATTTCATGCGGTTCGGTCCAGCAGGCACGGCATATCTACATGATAGAAATGACACCATGGCATTCTTGTCTGCAGATGCGCTTGCCAAGACGGGCGAGTTCGCCGAGCATTTCTGTAAGCGCATAGTCAACTGTGTCGCATTCCCCATTAAGAAGACTATCCCTAAGGATTTGGTTGAAAAGGTAGATAAATACCTCGGAAAGGACATTAAATAGAATTATTATGAAGCGATATATTAGAACAATAGCCATATTACTCGTGGCAGTGAGTACAATGTGTACGCTGTGTACATGTGCGGTTGGGGATACAATTGACCAACAGTTGTTAATGTCTACACGAAGTATTATAAGGCAGTCCAACATCTATATCGAAACTGCGCTGTATGAACGGAGTCCTCTAGGCATGTTCAACTTCTGTATGAGTAGAGGCTTAGGTTCCGGCGCAGTATTCTTAGAGCTAGACAACTATTACTATGCTATAACTAACTGGCATGTTATCGAGTACGAGGGGTATGATTCTGCTGTATATACCATAACCAACTTCTATGGAGAGAAAACGACCGGTCAAGTTGTCAAACAGGATAAAGACAAGGATTTGGCAGTTATTAAGTTTGCAAAAGTAGAACAACAGTTGACTATTATAGATTATACCACCAGACTGGATAAGCCACTTATTGTAGGAGAGTTGTTACTGGCTGTCGGTAACCCCAGCGGGGTACAGAATAATGTTACATTCGGCGAGTATATGGGACTGGCAAAGATATCCAACGTTGACTACAATGTTGTATATCATAGTGCCTTAATCAGTTCTGGTAACAGCGGCGGGGCGCTATGTGATATCAATGGTAGTCTCGTGGGTATCAACACATGGAGTACTGCAGACAGCGATGAGCGAAATTACTCTATTCCACTATCTATCATATATGACTTCATCAAGTCGTTCATTGCTTAATATACTTAATGGGTTATTTATAATTAACATCTGTGAGTAATGTATGCAAGTTATCAATCTGTCGGGTGGCCGAACAGTCAAGTACATTAGTCATCGGTTGAATACTAGCTACGATAATGCAGACAAATGCAGACAGCGAGGAGCGAAATTACTCTATGCAACTATCTATTAGCTACGCCTTTATTAAGTTGTTTATTGACGGATACAGCAATCGCACTGACTAACACTGACACACATGTGTGCTCAAATTATGTGACTGTAGTTACGACAGCCAACTAGTTTATTATAGGCAAATATTGTTTATTCATGTTCAATAGTATTATGCAATTAATTTAGACTAAGTGGCGATATATGGCTTGTTAATAAGTCTTGATAAACGTATAATGACCGAGAATTAAGAATGTTTATATACAGGACTGTGCCTAGATAATATTACGTGAGCACATCAACTATAATGGATAATAAGAAGTCCCCATAATAATGAGGACTTCTTGCATTCTGTGTTACATTATTGCTCGGTTGATTGCTGTGTCTGCGACAGTATTTGCTCTGCGTTGCTGTCGCCGTGTTTAACGAATATCATGGTAACGAAGGACAGTGCTACGAAAATGGCCCCGTATGGGAACAACACCTCACGCATACTGATAACATCCATAAGTTTGCCCGACAGTATAGGCGTGACTATTTGTGCAGCCATACTTGCTGTGTAATAGTAACCAGTGTATTTACCAACATCTGCGCCGGTTGCTAGTTCTACTACCATAGGTAGACTGTTGACATTTATTGATGCCCAGCCGACACCGGCCAATATGAACAGGGCATTCATCAGCCACACGCTAGTGCCTGCGCCAAGGAATGACGCAGTCAAGAATGCAGCAGTTAGTAGTATAATACCTCCCATTATTGTCTTCTTGCGACCGATTCTGGTTGCCAACATACCTGCCGGTAGGAATGCTATCAAAGCGGCAATTTGAGCGATAAGTAATGTTGTGTTGTAGTCAACTAATAATACTTGTGATGCATAGACTGCATACTTACTGGTAATAGCATTGTAGCCAAAAAACCAAAGTGCGATGGACAACATTAGGAAAATGAAACTAATCTTACGATTCTTTGCCATCTTCTTGTGACCCTGGCTGTCCACTATCATATCTTTTTCTTCATCCAGTCCCAGTCGTTTAGTATCTTGCTCCATTGTCGCGACAAGAGAGGGTTCATTGACTGTAAACATGAATATTATAAGGGCAATTAACATCACAATACAGGTTATTCCTACCATAGGTATATAACTCATCAGAGCATTGGCAGGTTTGCCCGTGCCTATCACCATGCCAACCAGCAGAATAATTGCACCACCGACAACGCCCATTATGTTAATTATGCCGTTAGCCTTACTCCTGAGTGGCTTGATAGTAACTGCCGGCATAAGTGCGACAGCAGGACTGCGGAATGTGGCCATACTAAACAGTGCGAACAGTAGTATAATGATAAATACTATTAGGTTGGTTGGATTCTCATTCGTAATGACCTCAGCATAGGCATTACGCACAGGAATAACTACGTCTGCATAGTCCTGTTTAGCTTGCTTATCGTCATTATTATTATCATTGAGCATGTAGCTGTTGAAGTCATCAAGCGTATATAAATCCTGAAGTTTACCTTTTTCGACCGTAACGCTTGCACGAAATCCCTCTGGTATATCATCTAGCCTATCTGCCTGTTCGGTAGAAGATAGAGAGTCAAAGTTCTTAACGTAATAGGGGTTGTTAATCTCTCTATTCGTGTTCCATAGATTAGTAGCGGCTATCTCGGGATTGGAGTAATCCTGCATGAGTTTAGCTTGATTGGTATCGACTACAGATAGGCAAAAGAAGCAAACTATTGCGATAATGGTGCCTATTAATATGAACGGTGTGCGCTTGCCGAACCGTTGAGCCAGTCTGCCGTTAGCCTTGTCGGATAGGGCGCCGAACAATGGCAACATGAACAGTGCCAACACGTTATCCAGTGCCATAATGACACCTGACCATGATTGTGACATGCCGTACTTGTTGGTTAGAGTTAATGCAACCAGCGTATCATATGATTGCCAAAACACACAGATGAGGAAAAAAGCCAGTCCAACCAAAAAAGTATTTTTATAGTTGAGTTTCATATAATAACCTCCATTGATAATGTTGCTGTTTATTCGGGTATACTATTTTTGAGATAAGTATTGCTGTTTTTGAGTATACTACCATTCGGGTCAAAAGTAAATAGTATTTCTTTAGGTTATTAACTAACATACGCCTGACGGCATAATATATCTAGTGTCAATGTAATTAGAGTGTGCACGAAAGTTGCATTAAATGCAATATTGCTTAGCATAAACAGTTGATTTTTATTGTTGAAAGGACTAGTATAGTTAGGTAAAAAAAACAGGAAAAACAGAGGTGCAACAATATGAAAATGTTCATGATAATTGTCACACGCAACGATGACCACCTTAATAAACTTCTCAATAATCTGCGTGACTACGAGCTCAAGGGCACAGTGATACCTACTACCAGTATAAGACATGCGATACTGGACAACAATATTGAGCCATTGCCCGTGTTCGGTGGATTGCGGCAACTATACAGCAAGAATACCGACCTTAATACGACTATCATGCTGGCAGTAGAACAAGAGGAACTAGAGAATGTTAAACAAGCTGTGCGCGATGTGTATCAAGATGTTGGTCAGCATAAAGCGCTTATGCTTGCCACACCGTTATCTTACTTCGAGGAGTTGACTGACTAAATAACATGAGTACTATATTGATTCTGGGCCTAGCACTCGCTATAGGCCTACTTTTTACACGGATAATGAAATTAGTGCACTTGCCTAACGTTACAGGATACTTAATTGCAGGCGTACTGATTGGCCCTTGCTGTTTCAAGCTGTTCAGCGTGCAATCGCTAGGCACGGTTGAGGCGATTACCGAGGTAGCACTAGGGTTCATCGCTTTTTCGATAGGTGCATCCATTAAACTATCCACAATCAAACAGCTAGGTAAGAGTATCATTACCATTACCTGTTTTCAAGCGCTGACAGCAGTCGCACTTGTAGACCTAGTGTTGTGGATAATAGGCACGCCCATACCGTTAGCAATAACACTGGGCGCTATCGCTACTGCAACAGCACCTGCAGCCACACTTATGGTGGTAAGACAGTACAGGGCAAAGGGCAAGGTTACTGATACATTGTTGCCCGTAGTTGCGCTAGATGATGCCATCGGCTTGATAGTTTTTGCCATATCATTATCTATTGCCAAAGTGCTAGCAGTTGGTGGTACTGTTACCGTTCTAGATGCAGTTGTAATGCCACTACTCGAGATATTGATATCATTCGCTGTGGGTGGAGCGCTGGGATTTATTTGTGCTTACGGGACCAGACTGTTCAAATCTCGTGCCAACAGGTTAACTCTAATTATTGCTATTACCATGTGCGGTGTTGCACTGGCAACGATATGCAAGGCATCATCTCTATTAATATGTATGACGATTGGTTGCATTTACTGTAACTTCTTCAAACAGAATGCAGTACAACTTGATGTATTAGATAGGTGGACGTACCCATTATTTATGCTGTTCTTCATCATATCCGGTGCACAACTAGATATATCGGTGTTGCCAACGGTGGGAATAATCGGTATTATGTATCTTATAGCCAGATCCGTTGGTAAATATTTAGGCGCTTTGGTGGGTGCTAAGATAGTCAAAGCAGATGATAATGTGTGTAAATATCTAGGGTTAACTCTACTCCCTCAGGCTGGCGTTGCCATAGGCATGGCTACGATAGTCATGGTTCAACTGCCACAGTTTGGCGAGCAGGTCAACGCTATCGTGCTAGCAGCCACGCTGGTGTATGAACTGATAGGCCCGTTAGTTACCAAGATTGCTTTAATCAAAGCCGGCGAAATAGACAGACCGACACCCAGAAAACGCGCTAAGGAACTACAGAACAACGAAGATGAACAGACGTTAACAACACCCACGCAAGGTGATGATAAACAAAATATGAATACAATGGACTGTAGTGTGGAGCTGACGAACACTAACCCAGCCACTTTTACACAGAACAGCGAGAGTAATAACGGCGACACAGACGCCAACACCAAGAAGTAATGTAGTTTCTACTTACCGTAATTAGATAATTAGAGACTTATATGTAGGGTAATACTGTGTTAGACTGTAGTGTTAAGCTGACGAACACTAACCCAGCCACTTTTACACAGAACAGCGAGAGCAATAACGGCGACACAGACGCCAACTTCAAGCAGTTATTCTGATATAAATCACTTGGATTGAGCGAATTATATATTTTTTTGTCATTAAATGCCACAGTACATGTGGCATCTGTATATTTAATGGTTAATGCGATGGCTGGTAATGCTTGATGAGCATATTGCGACTATAAGTTGATGTATATAATTATGTCTAGTATCTCTTGTCGTAGTCGCAGTGTATACGTAAATGCAAGTTGTAAGTGTTATCATTAAGTTGTGCTACCAGCCCGTATCCTATTACTAACATAATATTGTTGAATACACCTTTAGACATCTGGCGAACGCATAGCAGTATCTAAGGTGCCAGTTAACTGCATTAACCCATAGCGTATTCCTCCAATGATGTTATAGATTGTTGAATATAGATGTTTAGCAGTACTACTTGACTGTGTTTTCCTATTACCAGCATAATATTGTTGAATATACCTTTAGACATGCTGGTGTGATATACGAAGCATAATACAATGTGACTAACATGCTGTTCTGAATACACCTTGATAGTTAGCGTACTGTTACTTAATGGTTGAGTATGTTAATGAGCTGTACGCATAGACTGTTCGCTAGAGCTATTACTGACATACTATACCAAAAAATATCGCCTACTAAGCTAGTTATATTCGACAATATTCGCCCTGTGCGAATTCAATCAATTTATGTTACAATTTGACGATTACTGGCGTGTAGAAAAATGTAGATAATCATCATTAAATGACTAATGTCATTTATGGTCATATTATGAATAATTTATAATAAATATAGTGAAAAACAAGATGAAGTGTAACAATAACTTATACTTGCGCAGAAAATGTATAAATATAGTGGAATGGTATGATGCGTGGTAAGTATTGATTAATATTGACTACTTTTGTCGGTTGACATAAAGGATTATTCCTAAGGGTGAAAATATGTCGTATATAGGCACAATTAATCGAGCATTAGTCCAATATTGCTGATTTGGACTAATTGTCGGGGAAGTTATCTATTGCTGTCATATGATAGTAAGAATAAGATACGACTAATATATACCGCAGTAGACAGACTATAATTTAACCTATTAATGCAATATTTGACATTTATCTACTGGGCGATTATTTCTGGTTATGATTGGCCTATGGCGAGGTAATTTACACAATTAACGCGCAAGATATTGTTATACCATCTAGATTGACATAAGGTATTGTTGCTTTACTGCTAGCATATAATGGTGTATGCAAGTCAATGACGGCAAGCGCATGGTGGGGGTTGGGTTATTAATCATATATGTGCTGTTCTGCATTCTCTGGGTTATCCCCAAGTTCAGTCAACAGCACGAGAAGTCCAACACCGAGCCCTGTATATTACAGATATGGCATATCGACACTGCCGAGGGAGGCAGTATTTCGCGCGCCAGCTGGCTTAAGAGAATCATATCTGCATATGAACATAATAACAAAAGTACATATGTACATATCAGCACATTGACATATGAGCAGGCATTGTTAAAAGTGCAAAATAAGGAGTCTTTTGACTTATTATCATTTGGGGTAGGAGTTGGGCGCAGTTTTTTGGATTATATTGTCGAACTAGACGTCAACACTGTTGCTAAGGGTGTAAGGAGAGAGTTGATTGAGGGTGGCACGGTGCTTAACAAGTTATATGCAGTTGCTTATATGATGGGTGGCTATTGCTTGTTTACAAGACAGTCTAGCGTACAGCACTTATTGCCAAGTGATATGACTGCAACTAGCAATAGAGTTAACCTTATTGAAGTATTGACCTACAATTATGCACATGACAAGAAGTCAAAAAATGTTTCCTGTGTAACAGGATATGGAAAGTGTAACTTGCCACTGACTTGTCTGTCGCTCAATACAGCGCATAAACTGACTAGTGATAATTTCGTACTACTCGATAATGCCATATCGCAGTATGACGCCTATGCACACTTCATTGATAATGACGGCACAATGCTACTGGGCACCCAGAGAGATATATACAAGTTGGAGAACAGACTGAGTAGCGGTAGCGTGTCCGCATTGGTGTATCAACCGTTAAAGCACTTCACTGATCTAGTTCAGTACATGGCTATTTCTGCGCAGACAATGTATATGGACAAGTGCATTAGTCTGTTGCAGTATCTAGTAAGTCCATCTACGCAGATGTTAATTGATCAAGCATATATGTTGTCTGTGCTGAACATACCCGTATATGTCGATGGTTATATGGCACAACTTCAAGAAGCATTATCTACAGAGATTACCACCATTAATGCGTTCTGCGATATAGAAATACTGTTCAAACAACGGCAAGATGACATAAGTAGCCTTCAAAAAGCTTCAAAAAATAATCTGGATATTTTTTTGCCTATGTTATGGCTAGGAGATTGAAAAAAAACGTTATATGGTATATAATGATTATTACACAAAAAAAGCCGTTGGTATACTCCAAAGTATAGATAACTGCAGATTAGATACTGATGTAAGTCTTAGCAACCTAACGACATTCTCAATAGGTGGCAATGCACTGTTATGTACGCCCACTACTATCAGCGCATTGATGAGGGTCATTACCGCATTGTCTAATAGTGGCATACCATACTTCGTACTGGGTCGTGGCAGTAATTGTTTGGCCGATGATGACGGATATAATGGTGTGATAATTAAACTAGGTGGTCAACTGTGCAGGTGTAGGGTCAGTGGCAATATGCTAATAGCGTATGCAGGAGCGACCACTGGTGCTGTCAGTAATCTGGCAATAAGAAGTGGGCTAAGTGGTGCAGAGTTCTGCGCATGTATACCTGCTAGCATAGGTGGTTGTACAGTGCTTAATAGTGGCTGTTACGGCAGTCAAATGAGCGACATTGTCGACAGCACACTGTTAACTGATGGGAAAAGACTCTTTACATACACTAATGCGCAGATGAAATACTCTTATCGTTCCAGTGTGCTGAAGGGGGACAGGCTAATAGTATTAGCAACCAAGTTGAAACTATCCCCTGCGCCCAGATTAGACATACAGCGCAAGATAAGCGATATATGGGCGAGCAAGAGTAAGACACAGCCACTAGATTTACCCTCGGCAGGTAGTGTGTTCATGAGAGAGGGCAACGTAATACCTGCAAGACTCATTGAACAAGCAGGATTGAAGGGCGCAACAGTGTTCGGTGCACAAGTGTCATACAAGCACAGTGGATTTATAGTTAATGCCGGTAAGGCACGAAGCGTGGATGTAAAAAAACTCATTGACATTATCACCAAGCGAATATATGCTGAATATGGTATAATGCTAAAGAGGGAAATTACGTATATAGAATAAATCAAGACAGGTATTGAATGATAGGAGCAGGACAGGTGGTTCAATACCATATATAAGGACTAAGGAAGATGATTCTAAGCGACTTGCACTGCCACACTAAATACAGCGATGGCAAAGGAACAGTAGAAGAGATGGTAGACGCCGCCAGAAAGGTTGGTCTCAAGCAGTTGGGTATCACCGATCACGGACTCGGCCATATTGCATTTGGTACATCTGTTGCCAAGCTTTATCAGGCTAGGGAGTGCATTGATAGACTCAATGCCCAATATGATGACATAGAGATATTACTGGGAATAGAGGCCAACATATATGACAGTAACGGTGACTTGGATTTACAGAACGCAGACATGGGTGTATTCGACTATATAGTTGCAGGTTTTCACCAGATTGCTAAACCCAAGAATATATTAGATTATTTTAGATATAATTTACGTGGCATTATTCCGCACCACAGAAGCGCAAGGGAAATCAAATCTACAACAAGAGCATTCTGTAACGCTATCAATAATAGCGTTATGAATGCATTCACACACCCATTCTATGGATTGGCTATGGAGATAGCACCAGTTGCCAAGGCTGCAATAAATAACGGGGTATTCATTGAGCTCAATGGTAAGAAAGTAAGCATGACTGATGAGCAAGTGTTAGAGTTCGAGTCTTACGGAGTGGATTTCTTATTGAGTTCGGACGCTCACTCGCCAGATAGAGTGGGAGATGTAAGTGTACCATTAAGCGTGGTTGAGAGAGTCAATCTAGACAAGTCGAGGATTGTTAACTGGGAGAAGACAGTCAAGTTGACAAAACGCTGGTAGACTACACAATATTACTGATATCTACGCAGTAAGAAGATACATCCGTCAAGTCAACGAGTTGACTGGCCCCCAAAAAACACTAGTACGGAATATTAAGAATAGAATAATGGAAAAACTTACTTTTTCGCAACAAGTAAAGAACGAAATACTACTCAACCAACACCAGCCACCATGCTGTCTTAACGCTTTTTTGACTGCAGTCATTATGTCTAGCGAGCTATCTATATCACAGAAGGGTGTTGGTTTCTGCATATCTTCGATTAATTTAGATTTTGTTAAATATATCGCACAAATTGTGGACAAGTTATACGGTCAACAGACTGATATACTTGCTGAGAATGTCAACAAGAATAAGTACCTGTACACAATCACAGTATTCAACCAACAGATACTGTTCGACTGTGGTGTGCTTTATCGTGATGATAATGGATTAACTCAAATCAACAGTAATGTTAGTCCTTACGTTATAGAACAGGAGTGTTGTAAAAAAAGCTTCGTCAGGGCACTGTTTTTATGCTGTGGATCGGTAGTGGTGCCACAGATAACAGACGAAAAACAGTCATTGAGTTATAAAATGGAGTTTGCGCTCAGTAATAGTAACTTAGCATTAACACTCGTGCAGATTATGAGCCAATTCGGTTTTGATTTCAAGAGCATTGACCGCAAGAGCGGTGTCAGTGTGTATATTCAAGAGAGTGACACGTTGAGTGATATACTGACTTTTTTTGGCGCACAACAATGTATGTTCGTACTAGAAGATGTCAAAATAGCCAGAATGTTACGCAATCAAGCCAACAGGCAAGCCAACTGTGACGTAGCAAACATCAACAAGAGTATAGATGCGGCCGAGAAGCAGATAGAGTGTATTAAGAAGCTCATTGAGAGTGGCAAGATGAACCTACTCGATGATAAACTTAAACAAATGGCAGATTTACGCATGGAGAATGCGTCGGCCAGCATTGCAGAGTTAGCGGATATGCTCGGCATTACCAAGAGCGGTGCAGCACACCGTATGAACAAGCTGATAGAGTTTGCTGAGCAGGAGCAACTTGACACTTAGGGCAGTAGTATCAAATGGGTGCATAACCATTCAGTGACTGAATGCCGAAAAACAGTTAATGATGACAACAAGCAAATAGAGGGGTAACTCGTAATCTCATCTTGACCGTCTGAGTTCATAGCACATACATGGTCTACTGAGGTAAACACCTATCTAATATAGAATTACAGATATTGCCACCTGCATGGTAATTGCATATTGCACCACTCGTAAGGTAATTACATTATTCTAGCAGAGGGTATAATAACTTGTAATCTCAACTTAAACGTCGGAGCTCAAAAGCATTTATATTGACAACTTAAGCTAAGGAAAAACAATAGAGAGTTACAAATAGCACCACTATATAGGTACGATACCAGCATAATCAAAGGAAAACATACATAAGGAAAGCGATATAAGAATGGGAGATTTTGTTCATCTACACGTGCATACAGAGTATAGTCTGCTTGACGGTGCATCGAGAATCAAGGATATTTTCGATCGGTGCCACCAGAAGGGGATGAAGGCTGTTGCTATAACCGATCACGGTAATATGTATGGTGCATATCAATTCTATATTGCTGAACAAGAACGTATCAAGGCAATCAAAGAGGAGCAGGGTGATGAGGCTGCGCGGATTGCCAAGGATAATATGGTCAAGCCCATTATCGGTTGCGAGTTCTATGTGGTTGACAATATGCACAGGAAGGAAGGCAAGGTGGACAGAGAGTACTACCACCTTATTCTGCTCGCTAAAGATAACGAAGGATATAGCAATCTCGTTAAACTCAATTCTTGCGCTTTTGTCGATGGATTCTACTATAAACCCCGAATTGATTTTGAATTACTCAAGCAACATAGCCGAGGGCTAATATGCCTGTCTGCCTGTATAGCCGGTGAGGTGCCACAACTTATACTGACTAATAGGGAAAGTGATGCAGAGCAGGTATTACTGGCATATAAACAATTATTCCAAGATGACTATTATTTAGAGTTGCAGGACCATGGTCTTGCAGAGGAAAGGTACGTTAATCCACGCTTAATTGCCCTAGCCAAGAAGCACGATATCGAATTGGTTGCAACCAACGACGTACACTACATTCAGCGAGCAGATGCAGAGGCGCACGACCTACTGCTGTGTGTACAGACAATTAAGGATTACGACGATCCAACCAGACTGAGATTCGAAGGTACTGAGTATTACCTCAAAGAGCCTAAGGAAATGGAGGAATTGTTCTCATACATTCCGTCTGCTATTGAGAATACTGTCAAAATAGCGCAGAAGTGTAATGTTGAGATTAAGAAAGAACAGTTACTCCCTAACTACGTGCCACCGGACGGTAGTACGCCCGAACAGTTCTTGCGCAACCTCATGGAAGAAGGATTGGCAGAAAAATACGGTACGCCACTGCCACAGAACGTATTAGATAGAGCAGAATACGAGTTTCGCGTAATCAAGAAAATGGGCTTCATAGAATACTATCTAATTGTGTGGGATTTCATACACTATGCAGAGAAAAACGGCATAGCTGTCGGCCCTGGTAGGGGAAGCGGTGCAAGTAGTATAGTCGCGTACGCGGTTGGTATAACTAAAGTCGAGCCATTAAGATACGACCTGATTTTCGAGAGATTCCTCAACCCAGAAAGGGTATCTATGCCCGACTTCGATATAGACTTCTGTATGGACAGACGACAGGAAGTTATTAACTATGTAATGGACAAGTACGGTCACGATAACGTGGCGCAGATAATCACATTCGGCACAATGGCATCAAAGAATGCTATAAAGGATGTCGCAAGAGCGCTCAAAGTACCCTACGCTACAGTTGATAAGATAACCAAACTCATACCTAACGGAAGTAAGGCTAATATTAAACAGATGTTAGGACTGGAGAAAGGTAAGAATGATGAAGACTGGACTTTGCCTGAACTCAAAGAGATATATACACAAGACTACCAAATGAAGCGTGCTATTGACCTCGCTATGCAGTTGGAGGGATTGCCCAGACAGTCCAGCATGCATGCTGCCGGCGTCGTTATCTGTAAGGACCCTATAAGTGACCACGTACCACTCCAAAGAAAAGGCGATAGTATCACTACACAGTTCAACATGACGGAGGTAGAAAAGTTGGGATTACTCAAGATTGACTTCTTGGGGTTGACCAACCTTACCGACATAGATAAGGCAATCAGGGCAGTCAAGCAGAACAGAGGTATAGATATAGACTTTTCGACATGCACGTATGACGACCCCAAGGTATTCGAGTTGATATGCAGCGGCGACACGCGTGCTGTATTTCAACTGGAGTCTGGTGGCATGACTAGACTGATGAAGGAGTTGCAACCCACTCATTTAGAGGATATTATAGCAGGAATATCATTATTCCGTCCCGGTCCTATGGCATTCATCCCTGATTACATCAATGGCAAGCGTACACAGGGAGAGGTAACATATCTACACCCAATGCTTAAGAATATACTCAAGACAACGTATGGCTGTATGGTGTATCAAGAGCAAATAATGCAGATATGCAGAGAAATGGCAGGGTTCTCGTACGGGGACGCGGATGTTGTCAGGCGTGCTATGAGTAAGAAGAAGGCTAGCGAAATGGAGATTCAACGCAAATACTTCTTATATGGTAAGCCTGCTACCCCTGCAGAGAGAGCCAGAGGCAAGGCAGATGTTGAGGGTGCCATTGCACGTGGGGTTGATGAGAATATTGCTAACCAAGTGTTCGACAAAATGACCGACTTCGCACGATATGCATTTAATAAACCACATGCAGCAGGCTACGCATATATTGCATATCAAACAGCGTATCTCAAATGCTACTTCTTGCCCGAGTTTATTGCGTCCATCCTTACCAACAGAATGACTAAGATAGACGAGATTAAGAAGTACGTTGCATACGCCCAAGAGAAGGGAATCAAGGTTATAATACCCGATATCAATAAATCGTATGTGGGATTCACCGTTGATAATGGCGACATTCGTTTCGGTCTAGCAGCCATTAAGGGCGTAGGGGAGAATGCCATAGAACTGATTATACAGGAGAGAATGCAACACGGCTTATTCAAAAGTTTTGAGGACTTCTTGACTCGTATGGACAAGTATTCGTATAATAATCAACTGGAAAACCGTGTACTCAACAAGCGTTTAATCGAGAATATGATTAAGGGTGGTGCACTTGATAGCCTTGGGCTCAAGAGGGCGGAGATGATGGCTACCTATGAGCTGGTGCTGGACAGAATCAGCACTCAGCGCAAAGTGCGTGAGACGGGACAATTATCCATTACCGATTTATTGGGTGAGGACACTACTGTTGTTACCACTACCAACGAGAATATAAAGGAATACGGCCAAAAATATCTATTAGCACTAGAAAAAGAATCGCTAGGAATATGTATATCCGGCAATCCACTTATTGAGTACGCTGATAAACTTCGCTCTTACAACTTCAATACATCATACTTGACAGTTGATAACGACGAGGATAGCAGACAACAATTGGAGAGTGATTGGAACAATAAGCGCGTGGTTATGGGCGGGTGTTTAAGTGAAGTCAAGAAGAGTATTACCAGAGCAGGCAAGATGATGTGCTCTGCTAAACTAGAAGACCTATATGGCACCATATCAGTTTTGATTTTTGCTGGCAACTATGATAAGTACAAGAGCGCACTTGTTGATGACAATATGGTAACGATACAAGGCACCATATCTGCTAGAGCAGATGACGAAATCAAACTATTCATAGATAACATTGAAGTGTGGAAGGAAAACGATCACTCTGCGGTAACTTCGCAAAAAACATTGTATTTACGCATAGCCAAGAAGGATGAGGAGTTATATGACCAAATAACCTCCATATTATCTAACTATGAGGGAGATAACAGGGTCATTTTGGTCATAGGGTCTGCAAAGTACAGCATGCCATTTACCGTAAGAGAGTGTGCAGGCATAATATACGAGTTGACTGCAAAACTGGGCGAACAGAATGTCAAGTTCGTTGAGCAAAAATAGTAAGTAGAATGTAGTACAAGGACAGAGCCAACAACGTGATTACGAGATATAATTACACACACCTTGAACATATGTTCAAGGTGCATTTTTTTGCAGTGGTGTGTACGCTCGTAGTCACACCGCAAAAACTGTTAAGTAATTATTAAGATAATACGACCAGTATTAGTATTGTAGTGATTGACTCAGATGACGATTGACTAATTGCGAAATAGATAATTATCAACGACTGAGTCAGCAATTGAGATTGCTGGATATATTAAACACACACCTTGAATATACGTTCAAGGTGTCATAGTAGTCTGTGATTAATAGGCTATTTCCTTCGCACGGTAATCAAATCTGTGATATCTATATAGCTAACGTATACATTGAATATGCCTTCAAGGTGTTCGGCTTAGATTGATTTAATTGATAAGTGTTGCAGTGGCATTCATATCAACACAGCAACAATTTGTGAGTAATACGCATGCTAATTATGGTCAAGGTGTTAAATCGGGCCATAATACTAAAGTGCAAGCTTATTTGCATGATATACTTAATTAAAGGAAATGAGTGGTTATTTCTACCGTATTACTTGGGTTGTTATTGTTAATTATTGTGATTAACTGGTGGGTTGCCCGTGCATAGGTAACCGAGTGAGGTAGTATATCTATCTATTGAGTCTATTGTTAATAAGGCGCAACAGATACTAGCGAAAAAATACCCAATCGTTTTCTATTGAGTGCTTGACACAAAAGTGAACAGTGTTTACAATAAATATCAGACTGTAAAGTATCATAAAAGAGATAATGCTGAAGGCGTGACTGACAACATACTAGTCTAGCGGAATAAATGGTAATCATGCCAATGCTAAGACACATAAATGACAATCAATTAATACTTGAGAGATAGCGACAATGTCGACAAGTGCCGAGTAATGATGCAAACACACTGCGTTAATTTTAATATTGCATATCCACTCGCCTGTTAGTTATTAATAGGCAACATTATCATAGGCGACAACTCAATTATTAAGTAGTGATTACGGTAACGAAACAAATGTAGTCTCCATTAACCACAGTACAACAGGCAGTGGCAATCATAAATTAACGCAATAAATAGTTGATAGAGGTATATAGATGAATACTAAGAGTCAAATAGGCAGGTTATTATCCTGCCTTAAGGGATACAGACTGTCCACTGTGCTGTGTCCGTTGTTTTTGGTAGGGGAGGTAGTACTAGAAATAATCATACCCTACCAGATGAGTCAAATGGTCAATCTTATATCTACGCTAGAAGGTAACATCATTACTGCTGATATTATATGGCAGATAGTACGCATGGGATTGATGATGATAATGTATAGTGTGATATCTTTAACGTGTGGTGCAGTATCCGCATACTTTGCGTCCAAGGCAGGCGTGGGTTTTGCCACCAACATAAGAAGAGAGATATTCGACAAAGTACAGTCATTTAGTTTTGCTAACATTGACGCATTCTCCACTTCTTCATTGATTACAAGGTGTACAACAGATATAGTCAACGTTCAGAACAGTTTCATACAGATACTGCGTACGTGTACACGCTCACCATTAATGTTCATCCTCGCAGTAATTATGTCCTTCAAGGTGGGTGCTAATGTCGCTTGGATTTTCCTGCTGGTGATACCTATCCTGCTAGTTATTGGCGTAGTTGTGTTGAAAAAGGCATTTCCGTTGTTCCAAAGAATGTTAGGTAGTTATGATGAACTCAACTCCAGTGTTCAAGAGAATCTAATAGGCATACGAGTAGTCAAGTCGTTCGTTAGAGAAGATTATGAGTATGACAAGTTCAATGTTAAGGCATCTAACGTTATGGACTTATCCATTAAGGCAGAGAGAGTAATGATAATTCTAATGCCTGCAATGCAGTTTCTAATGTATGTATGTAGAGTGGGAATTGTGGGCATAGGGGGTACTGCAGTTATGGGTGGCACACTGCTGATAGGCAGTATGACGGCAATGCTAACGTTCGCCATACAGATACTTAACAGCCTGTTGATGTTGACAATGGTGTCCGTTGTATATATAACGAGCAAGGCAAGTATCGGCAGAATATGTGAGGTGTTGGATACCGCCAACGATATGCCAGATGGGGATATAGACACACCCATACAGGACGGTTCAGTCGTATTCGAAAATGTCAGCTTTGCATATAACGGCGATAACAGTAATCCAGTATTGACAGACATCAATCTTACTATCAACGGTGGAGAAACGGTGGGTATTATCGGTGGTACGGGCGAAGGCAAGAGCAGCCTTGTTCAACTTATACCTAGACTGTACGAAGTCAGCAGTGGCAGTGTCAAAGTAGGCGGTATTGATGTGCGTAACTATACCATGCATAACCTTAGAGAGAGCGTTGCCATGGTATTGCAAAAGAATGTATTGTTCAGTGGGACTATTATGGATAACTTGCGTTGGGGTAATCCTAATGCGACTTTTGAACAGATTCAAGATGCATGCGAAAGGGCACAAGCGGACAGTTTCATACGGTCATTTCCAGATGGATACAATACCGTTCTCGGTCAAGGGGGAGTCAATGTGTCCGGTGGGCAGAAACAGAGAATATGTATAGCACGAGCATTGCTTAAGAATCCCAGAATACTTATTCTTGATGATTCGACAAGCGCAGTTGATATGAATACCGATAGGAAGATTCGAGAAGCATTCATGAATACTCTGCCCAATACAACCAAGATAATCATTGCTCAGAGAATAGCGTCTGTTATGAATGCAGACAAGATAATTGTGCTAGACGAGGGTAAAGTGGTATCTGTAGGTACGCACGAGCAACTACTGGCTACTAACCATATATATCAGGAAGTGTATTATTCACAGACGCAGGAGGTGGCAGTATGAGGAACATGTTCAGGGGTGGTGGTCGCCAAATGCAGGGATATGTGAATAAACCCAAGCACACCAAGGCGACTTTTGCCAGAATACTGTCTTATCTTAAACCATTTAAGGTCAAATTAATAATAGTTACCCTATTCATCATCATTACTGCAGGAGCCAACATAGCGGGAACATATATGCTTGAACCAATAGTAGACAATGCACTACAAGTGGTCAATCCCAGTTGCGATACATACGCATATTTCGCAAAAATGCTTATGCTCATGTCGGTAATCTATATAATCGGCTCAATATGTAACTATATATACCAGTTACTGATGCTGAATATCAGCAATGGCATACTGCGTAATATACGTTTCGAGCTATTCAAGAATATGGAAAGGCTACCCATTGAGTACTTCGACAAGAGAACGCACGGAGAGATAATGTCCACATACGTTAACGATGTAGGGAGTATGAGGGAGTTGGTGGCAAGGGCTCTGCCGTCCTTCATACAATCAGGATGCATGATAGTAGGATTCTTTATTGCTATGATTGCGCTTAACTGGATGTTACTCATTATCTGTATAGTACAAACAGTAGCCAACATATTGACAATCAAGTTTATAGGCACCAAGAGCAGAGTAAATTACAAAAAACAACAGAAGGCACTCGCTATGGTTAATAGTCAGATTGAAGAGATAATGGAAGGGCAGAAAGTGGTCAAAGTGTTCAATCACGAGGCAAGGGCGAGAGAGCAATTCGAGGTGGTCAACAATCAACTAAGAGAGTGTGGCACCAAGGCCAACGTGTATGCAACAGTTTTGATGCCGATAATGGGCAATCTCGCTCACATATTCTACGCAATTATAGTCACTTTAGGTGTGTTAATGCTCTATAACGCAACTAATGGGCTGTTCTATATGGGCCCTCTGTATGTGAGCATTAGTATAGGTGGATTGGTAACTTTTCTGGAGTTTTCGAGGAGATTCTCTATGCCTATTACCAACCTTTCTCAGCAGTTCAACTCCATTTTCCACGCACTGGCAGGCGCAGAGAGAGTATTCACTCTACTAGACGAGAAGGCCGAAGTAGATGATGGTAGCGTTACCCTAGTCAACGCTGATTACGTAGGTGATTCCCTGGTCGAAAGTGATACCAGGACGGGCATCTGGGCATGGAGAATAAGGGAAAAAGACAATTCAATTAAGTATGTTAAAGTGGAGGGTGATGTCGTAATCGAGAATGTCACTTTTGCATACGAAAAAGATAAAACAGTGCTTGATAACATTTCACTGTATGCATTTAAAGGGCAAAAAATAGCCTTGGTTGGCTCAACAGGTGCGGGCAAGACAACTATAACCAATCTATTAACTAGATTTTATGACATCTCGCAAGGAACAATTACTGTTGACGGTATAGACATCAAGGACATAGCAAAATCAGACTTGCGTAGGTCGCTTGCCATGGTGTTACAAGACACACATTTATTTACAGGTACAGTCATGGAGAACATACGATATGGCAGGCTGAGCGCTACTGATGAGCAGTGTATCAATGCTGCTAAACTGGCTAATGCAGACTTCTTTATCTCACACTTGCCACTGGGATACAATACCATGCTAACTGCAGATGGTGATAACCTCTCACAAGGTCAAAGGCAACTGCTCAACATAGCAAGGGCTGCCGTTGCCGACCCACCCATACTCATCCTTGACGAAGCAACCAGCAGTATCGACACACGCACAGAGAAGCTGATAGAAAAGGGTACTGACAAGTTAATGCAGGGCAGAACGGTGTTCTTAATTGCTCACAGATTGTCCACAGTGCGTAATGCAGACGCAATACTTGTTATGGAACAGGGCAAGAATATTGAGAGAGGTAATCATCAATCACTGCTCGCTCAACGAGGTAAGTACTATGAGTTATATACCGAGAAGGCAGAGTTGGATTAATCACCTACACTAGTTTACCGTCAACCAAGCATAAGAGAAGCGAAATAGTCTTAAGCAACAAAAAAAAACCAAATAATGCCAAAAAATATTTTTTAATATTTTTGGAAAAAACTATTGACATTTGTTTTTGATTGCTATACACTATTTCGCTTTTTGTGTGAAGATTGTGTGAAAATTGAGTTAAAACTTCTTCACAAAATATTTTTTTATTTTTTTAATATTGTTCTACTTTGATCGTTGACACCTTATTTTGTTATAGGCTATACTGAGTTATCGATAGTATTATTATATATACTATCTATGAATTAGTAAATATTATATATAATATATAACCTTACGGAGGGAACTATGAACAGGTTAATCGCTTTTGTTTTAGGAATGCTCTTTGCAGTTATTAGCATCCTCGGCGCTGTTACCGGTGCAATCGCTTTTGTGTATACACAGGTTACCATCGAGATAATCGCTGGCGATGCATTCGACCCAGATGATAACTGGGGCAGTATCAAGTCGATGACGGTAGAAGAACTACAGATGTTAATCAGCGATATGTTGGCCAATCCCAGCATAGGTACGATTAGTTATCTGCAAGAGAATTACGCATTCGACTTGGAGGCTATACTTGACCTCGACAGCATAGATGAGAAACTCTATGACCAGATTAAGGATATCGGCATATTCTACCTGGCGACAGGAGACATTAATGCCTTCTTGGATACTGTAGATGTTGGACTCGGATTGGTATTCATTAAGGATTACGTGTCCGATGGTGCCATGGAGTTGCTGGGAGATATCAGCATCAAGGACATCATTGGAGGAGTCGGTATAGGTAGCCCATTAAGAAATGCACTGTCGCAGTTGAAACTAGGTGCTTTTCTCGTGAAAACCTTCGATGAAACGTACAACCCCGTGACAGGTTCATATACATACACCCTCAAAGAGGGATTAGAAATGACCACTCTAGGACTATTTGCCAATATTCCTCTCGGTGGTTTTTTGACTTTATTCGACAACGGATTCTCACTGTCTAACCTGCTCTATCAGATTAAATATGGCGAGTTGGCAGAATTAGGTGCAGTGAAGTTTGCCGAGATATTCCAGACTCTTGGCTTGCCCTCCGGCATAACCAACATCACCGACAGAGTATTTAGTGTCAAGTGCATTGGCGACTTGATTGCCTATGACGAAACCAGTGATACTTACAAGTTCGATCCAATCAACATTGTAAGGGGTACTCACATTGGTGACGCGCTAGGTTACTATTATGATGATGCAACTCAGCTGTGGTACAAAGACGCCGATATGACTCAGCCCGTAATGTCTGTGCTGAGCGCAGTTAGCGATATTGACGTTGGCGCAGCGATTGACAGTATTATCGCAGGTAGATACGGCGAACCATTCATTTCTATTCAAGTTGGTCACATTATGGGTATGTACTACAACCAAGCAGACCAATGTTGGTATCAGGATGCGGGATTTACCTCAGCACCAGCACAACCATTGATTGCCCTACTTGCTTCCCTCAATGTAGGCGATACAATCGGTTATATAATCAGTAATAATCTACCCGCCATCATAGGTGGCTGGAAAATAGGCACACTGCTTAATCACTATCAGGATACCACAACGGGTATATGGTACAGTGATTCGGCGATGACCAAAGAGATAATACCTGTTCTTGGCGCTCTTGCAGATGTAGACCTTTCACAAGCACTAGAACAGCTGTTAGCTGGTAATTACAACGGAGCCGTTACTGAGGTTACCCAATATGCACAGCTCGGCGAATTGATGAACTGCTATCGCGCTGATGACGGAACATGGTATGTCGACAGTCAAGAGACTCAGGAGTTGATTAACGTTCTGGCTGTGTTTGCCGACCGTGAGCTGACAGACCTGTTATTGCCATTAGTTAACGGTGCTAATTTCTGGGGATTCATCAGTTATCTACTCAATGGTTCTCCCGATACTATGGACGACAACGCAACATTGGGTAGACTGCTGACAGACTTTGTCGATGTGAATGCAAGTTGGTTTGCACCCTTTGCTAGTCTTGAGCCTTACATAATCCTAGACAAAGCAATTAACGAGAATCTGGATGCAATCATGCAATATCTGTTCAGTAATATTACAATTGGTACACTGATTGGGTCTACAACAGTGCCTGTTCTGTCAGCATTCGCAGACAGACAGATATACGAAATTATCTCTAACGCAATAGAGGGCAATTTTGAGTATCTATTGCAATATGTATTCGAGGATATCAGCATTGAACAACTGGTTGACGGTATCAATGGACTTGACAACCTAGATTCTATTCCCGTGCTGGGCGCATTGAAGGATGTAATGCCTTACAATGATATCATAGATGTTATTCTCAACGGAAATGACGACACTATGGTAAACGACATTCTCAACAATGTACTTGCCGGTGAGACCATAAGCAATCTACTTGGTAGTGAACTTACTAATACAGTTGCAGGAT
>JAQVWG010000010.1:57634-59596 GCA_028698585.1 Clostridia bacterium
TGCCAGTAGTATGCGCATTACTAGATGTAATGCCCTATGACGATATCATAGATGTTATTCTCAACGGAAATGACGACACTATGGTAAACGACATTCTCAACAATGTACTTGCCGGTGAGACCATAAGCAATCTACTGGGTAGTGAACTTACTAATACAGTTGCAGGATTGCCAGTAGTATGCGCATTACTAGATGTAATGCCCTATGACGATATCATAGATGTTATTCTCAACGGAAATGACGACACTATGGTAAACGACATTCTCAACAATGTACTTGCCGGTGAGACCATAAGTAATCTACTGGGTAGTGAACTTACTAATACAGTTGCAGGATTGCCAGTAATAGGTGCACTACTAGATGTAATGCCCTATGACGATATCATAGCAGTGATATTGGATAACGGCAACACCGATAAGATTGACAATATTCTCAGCAATGTACTTGCCGGTGAGACCATAAGTAATCTACTGGGTAGTGAACTTACTAATACAGTTGCAGGATTGCCAGTAATATGCGCACTACTAGATGTAATGCCTTATGATGACATCCTATCTGTAATATTCAATGATTTTGATAACAATAAGCTCAATACAATCCTCAATAATGTACTAGGTGGCGAGACTATCTTGACGTTGTTAGGACCATCTTACGCAACTAAAGCGCTAGATATCATAGTAGTCAAGAACCTGCTAGACATCATGATATATGATGACATACTTGCAGTATTATTCAACAACAATATTGATAACAAACTATCAACAATTCTTGACAATATGCTAGGCGACAAGACATTGGCCAACTTGCTTGCGCCCGATCTAGATGTATATGATTTGCCGTTCTTTAGCAACTATGCTGACGTACCCGTATTGCAGTTGCCTACCAAAGTGTTAATTCTCGGGGCCGTAGGTGCAATCGCATACGTTGTCGTATATACCGTGCTCGGCGCAAAAACAATTGGTGAATTAATGGGATACTATTATGACCCTATCTCTGATCTCTACTACACCGATACGAGCAAGGGGACAGTGGCTCCTTCCTATCTAGAATGGATATCTCACATTTGTTTACAACATGCAGTTGATACATACATTATTGATACTCCCAAGATAGACCTAGATGGACTAATCAACTATATATTTGATGACGTTACACTGGGCGACATAATTAGCGACTTCGTTGATGCATCTAATACCCCCATACTACACTTAATCGCAGATGTGCAGCCTGATGATATTATAACCTATATACTGAATAATCAGATAACTGAGATGATTGAGTATCTAGTTGCCGATATCACAATCGCTGATATACTATATAAACTATTCGATAATTATATTAACACTCCATTCCTGCAGTCAATGGGGCATATTGAGCCATACACCTGCGTTAAACATATCCTAGACGGACACCTCGGTGCCCTAGCTCAACACGTATTCCAAGTTAACGATACACAACCTTCTGGTCTACAAGGTTCTGCTTATGTAATAGATACATTCCTAGCTCAATACATACCAGATAGTATAGAGTCTAAGTATCCTTACGTATTCTTTGAACAAGCATTCAAAGATAACGATATCCTAGGCGCAGTTGTCTATGTTCTAGGAGACCTAACCATAGGTGAGATACTAGACATAGTTAACGTAGACTACTCAACCATACCTTTCGTACAGGCTATGGGACACATTGAGCCAGTAACCTGCGTTAAACATATCCTAGACGGACACCTCGGTGCCCTAGCTCAACACGTATTCCAAGTTAACGATACACAACCTTCTGGTCTACAAGGTTCTGCTTATGTAATAGGTACATTCCTAGCTCAATACATACCAGATAGTATAGAGTCTAAGTATCCTTACGTATTCTTTGAACAAGCATTCAAAGATAACGATATCCTAGGTGCAGTTGTCTATGTTCTAGGAGACCTGACCATAGGTGAGATACTAGACATAGTTAACGTAG
>JAQVWG010000011.1:0-57388 GCA_028698585.1 Clostridia bacterium
GAATGTCGTTTACCATAGTGTCGTCATTTCCGTTGAGAATAACATCTATGATATCGTCATAGGGCATTACATCTAGTAATGCGCATACTACTGGCAATCCTGCAACTGTATTAGTAAGTTCACTACCAAGTAGATTGCTTATGGTCTCACCGGCAAGTACATTGTTGAGAATGTCGTTTACCATAGTGTCGTCATTTCCGTTGAGAATAACATCTATGATATCATTGTAAGGCATTACATCCTTCAATGCGCCCAGCACGGGAATAGAATCTAGGTTGTCAAGTCCATTGATACCGTCAACCAGTTGTTCAATGCTGATATCCTCGAATACATATTGCAATAGATACTCAAAATTGCCCTCTATTGCGTTAGAGATAATTTCGTATATCTGTCTGTCTGCGAATGCTGACAGAACAGGCACTGTTGTAGACCCAATCAGTGTACCAATTGTAATATTACTGAACAGATATTGCATGATTGCATCCAGATTCTCGTTAATTGCTTTGTCTAGGATTATGTAAGGCTCAAGACTAGCAAAGGGTGCAAACCAACTTGCATTCACATCGACAAAGTCTGTCAGCAGTCTACCCAATGTTGCGTTGTCGTCCATAGTATCGGGAGAACCATTGAGTAGATAACTGATGAATCCCCAGAAATTAGCACCGTTAACTAATGGCAATAACAGGTCTGTCAGCTCACGGTCGGCAAACACAGCCAGAACGTTAATCAACTCCTGAGTCTCTTGACTGTCGACATACCATGTTCCGTCATCAGCGCGATAGCAGTTCATCAATTCGCCGAGCTGTGCATATTGGGTAACCTCAGTAACGGCTCCGTTGTAATTACCAGCTAACAGCTGTTCTAGTGCTTGTGAAAGGTCTACATCTGCAAGAGCGCCAAGAACAGGTATTATCTCTTTGGTCATCGCCGAATCACTGTACCATATACCCGTTGTGGTATCCTGATAGTGATTAAGCAGTGTGCCTATTTTCCAGCCACCTATGATGGCGGGTAGATTATTACTGATTATATAACCGATTGTATCGCCTACATTGAGGGAAGCAAGTAGGGCAATCAATGGTTGTGCTGGTGCTGAGGTAAATCCCGCATCCTGATACCAACATTGGTCTGCTTGGTTGTAGTACATACCCATAATGTGACCAACTTGAATAGAAATGAATGGTTCGCCGTATCTACCTGCGATAATACTGTCAATCGCTGCGCCAACGTCAATATCGCTAACTGCGCTCAGCACAGACATTACGGGCTGAGTCATATCGGCGTCTTTGTACCACAGCTGAGTTGCATCATCATAATAGTAACCTAGCGCGTCACCAATGTGAGTACCCCTTACAATGTTGATTGGATCGAACTTGTAAGTATCACTGGTTTCGTCATAGGCAATCAAGTCGCCAATGCACTTGACACTAAATACTCTGTCGGTGATGTTGGTTATGCCGGAGGGCAAGCCAAGAGTCTGGAATATCTCGGCAAACTTCACTGCACCTAATTCTGCCAACTCGCCATATTTAATCTGATAGAGCAGGTTAGACAGTGAGAATCCGTTGTCGAATAAAGTCAAAAAACCACCGAGAGGAATATTGGCAAATAGTCCTAGAGTGGTCATTTCTAATCCCTCTTTGAGGGTGTATGTATATGAACCTGTCACGGGGTTGTACGTTTCATCGAAGGTTTTCACGAGAAAAGCACCTAGTTTCAACTGCGACAGTGCATTTCTTAATGGGCTACCTATACCGACTCCTCCAATGATGTCCTTGATGCTGATATCTCCCAGCAACTCCATGGCACCATCGGACACGTAATCCTTAATGAATACCAATCCGAGTCCAACATCTACAGTATCCAAGAAGGCATTAATGTCTCCTGTC
Organism: Clostridia bacterium; assembly: GCA_028698585.1. GTDB lineage: Bacteria > Bacillota > Clostridia > Christensenellales > CAG-314 > STF1-98. The sequence goes on from JAQVWG010000011.1 coordinate 1,890, forward strand.
GCCAGGTAGAATATGCCGATATCCTTAATCTGGTCATAGAGTTTCTCATCTATGCTGTCGAGGTCAAGTATAGCCTCCAAGTCGAATGCGTAATTCTCTTGCAGATAACTAATCGTACCTATGCTGGGATTGGCCAACATATCGCTGATTAACATCTGTAGTTCTTCTACCGTCATCGACTTGATACTGCCCCAGTTATCATCTGGGTCGAATGCATCGCCAGCGATTATCTCGATGGTAACCTGTGTATACACAAAAGCGATTGCACCGGTAACAGCGCCGAGGATGCTAATAACTGCAAAGAGCATTCCTAAAACAAAAGCGATTAACCTGTTCATAGTTCCCTCCGTAAGGTTATATATTATATATAATATTTACTAATTCATAGATAGTATATATAATAATACTATCGATAACTCAGTATAGCCTATAACAAAATAAGGTGTCAACGATCAAAGTAGAACAATATTAAAAAAATAAAAAAATATTTTGTGAAGAAGTTTTAACTCAATTTTCACACAATCTTCACACAAAAAGCGAAATAGTGTATAGCAATCAAAAACAAATGTCAATAGTTTTTTCCAAAAATATTAAAAAATATTTTTTGGCATTATTTGGTTTTTTTTTGTTGCTTAAGACTATTTCGCTTCTCTTATGCTTGGTTGACGGTAAACTAGTGTAGGTGATTAATCCAACTCTGCCTTCTCGGTATATAACTCATAGTACTTACCTCGTTGAGCGAGCAGTGATTGATGATTACCTCTCTCAATATTCTTGCCCTGTTCCATAACAAGTATTGCGTCTGCATTACGCACTGTGGACAATCTGTGAGCAATTAAGAACACCGTTCTGCCCTGCATTAACTTGTCAGTACCCTTTTCTATCAGCTTCTCTGTGCGTGTGTCGATACTGCTGGTTGCTTCGTCAAGGATGAGTATGGGTGGGTCGGCAACGGCAGCCCTTGCTATGTTGAGCAGTTGCCTTTGACCTTGTGAGAGGTTATCACCATCTGCAGTTAGCATGGTATTGTATCCCAGTGGCAAGTGTGAGATAAAGAAGTCTGCATTAGCCAGTTTAGCAGCATTGATACACTGCTCATCAGTAGCGCTCAGCCTGCCATATCGTATGTTCTCCATGACTGTACCTGTAAATAAATGTGTGTCTTGTAACACCATGGCAAGCGACCTACGCAAGTCTGATTTTGCTATGTCCTTGATGTCTATACCGTCAACAGTAATTGTTCCTTGCGAGATGTCATAAAATCTAGTTAATAGATTGGTTATAGTTGTCTTGCCCGCACCTGTTGAGCCAACCAAGGCTATTTTTTGCCCTTTAAATGCATACAGTGAAATGTTATCAAGCACTGTTTTATCTTTTTCGTATGCAAAAGTGACATTCTCGATTACGACATCACCCTCCACTTTAACATACTTAATTGAATTGTCTTTTTCCCTTATTCTCCATGCCCAGATGCCCGTCCTGGTATCACTTTCGACCAGGGAATCACCTACGTAATCAGCGTTGACTAGGGTAACGCTACCATCATCTACTTCGGCCTTCTCGTCTAGTAGAGTGAATACTCTCTCTGCGCCTGCCAGTGCGTGGAAAATGGAGTTGAACTGCTGAGAAAGGTTGGTAATAGGCATAGAGAATCTCCTCGAAAACTCCAGAAAAGTTACCAATCCACCTATACTAATGCTCACATACAGAGGGCCCATATAGAACAGCCCATTAGTTGCGTTATAGAGCATTAACACACCTAAAGTGACTATAATTGCGTAGAATATGTGAGCGAGATTGCCCATTATCGGCATCAAAACTGTTGCATACACGTTGGCCTTGGTGCCACACTCTCTTAGTTGATTGTTGACCACCTCGAATTGCTCTCTCGCCCTTGCCTCGTGATTGAACACTTTGACCACTTTCTGCCCTTCCATTATCTCTTCAATCTGACTATTAACCATAGCGAGTGCCTTCTGTTGTTTTTTGTAATTTACTCTGCTCTTGGTGCCTATAAACTTGATTGTCAATATGTTGGCTACTGTTTGTACTATACAGATAATGAGTAACATCCAGTTAAGCGCAATCATAGCAATAAAGAATCCTACTATCATGCATCCTGATTGTATGAAGGACGGCAGAGCCCTTGCCACCAACTCCCTCATACTCCCTACATCGTTAACGTATGTGGACATTATCTCTCCGTGCGTTCTCTTGTCGAAGTACTCAATGGGTAGCCTTTCCATATTCTTGAATAGCTCGAAACGTATATTACGCAGTATGCCATTGCTGATATTCAGCATCAGTAACTGGTATATATAGTTACATATTGAGCCGATTATATAGATTACCGACATGAGCATAAGCATTTTTGCGAAATATGCGTATGTATCGCAACTGGGATTGACCACTTGTAGTGCATTGTCTACTATTGGTTCAAGCATATATGTTCCCGCTATGTTGGCTCCTGCAGTAATGATGATGAATAGGGTAACTATTATTAATTTGACCTTAAATGGTTTAAGATAAGACAGTATTCTGGCAAAAGTCGCCTTGGTGTGCTTGGGTTTATTCACATATCCCTGCATTTGGCGACCACCACCCCTGAACATGTTCCTCATACTGCCACCTCCTGCGTCTGTGAATAATACACTTCCTGATATATATGGTTAGTAGCCAGTAGTTGCTCGTGCGTACCTACAGATACCACTTTACCCTCGTCTAGCACAATTATCTTGTCTGCATTCATAACAGACGCTATTCTCTGAGCAATGATTATCTTGGTTGTATTGGGCAGAGTATTCATGAATGCTTCTCGAATCTTCCTATCGGTATTCATATCAACTGCGCTTGTCGAATCATCAAGAATAAGTATTCTGGGATTCTTAAGCAATGCTCGTGCTATACATATTCTCTGTTTCTGCCCACCGGACACATTGACTCCCCCTTGACCGAGAACGGTATTGTATCCATCTGGAAATGACCGTATGAAACTGTCCGCTTGTGCCCTTTCGCATGCATCTTGAATCTGTTCAAAAGTCGCATTAGGATTACCCCAACGCAAGTTATCCATAATAGTCCCACTGAACAATACATTCTTTTGCAATACCATGGCAACGCTCTCTCTAAGGTTATGCATGGTATAGTTACGCACATCAATACCGCCTACTTTGACACTGCCACTGCTGACTTCGTACAGTCTAGGTATAAGTTGAACAAGGCTGCTCTTGCCTTCGCCCGTACCACCGATAATACCCACCGTTTCTCCACCGTTGATAGTAAGATTGATGTCTGTCAATACTGGATTACTGTTATCGCCGTTATATGCAAAGCTGACATTTTCGAATACGACTGAACCGTCCTGTATGGGTGTGTCTATATCCCCATCTGGCATATCGTTGGCGGTATCCAACACCTCACATATTCTGCCGATACTTGCCTTGCTCGTTATATATACAACGGACACCATTGTCAACATCAACAGGCTGTTAAGTATCTGTATGGCGAACGTTAGCATTGCCGTCATACTGCCTATCAGCAGTGTGCCACCCATAACTGCAGTACCCCCTATGCCCACAATTCCCACTCTACATACATACATTAGAAACTGCATTGCAGGCATTAGAATTATCATTACTCTCTCTGCCTTAATGGATAAGTCCATAACGTTAGATGCCTTAACATTGAACTTGTCATACTCATAATCTTCTCTAACGAACGACTTGACTACTCGTATGCCTATTAGATTCTCTTGAACACTGGAGTTGAGTTCATCATAACTACCTAACATTCTTTGGAACAACGGAAATGCCTTTTTCAACACAACTACGCCAATAACTAGCAGGATAGGTATCACCAGCAGGAAAATCCAAGCGACATTAGCACCCACCTTGAAGGACATAATTACTGCGAGGATGAACATTAATGGTGAGCGTGTACACGTACGCAGTATCTGTATGAAACTGTTCTGAACGTTGACTATATCTGTTGTACACCTTGTAATCAATGAAGAAGTGGAGAATGCGTCAATGTTAGCAAAACTAAATGACTGTACTTTGTCGAATATCTCTCTTCTTATGTTGGTGGCAAAACCCACGCCTGCCTTGGACGCAAAGTATGCGGATACTGCACCACACGTTAAAGATATCACACTATACATTATCATCATCAATCCCATGCGTACTATCTGCCATATAATATCAGCAGTAATGATGTTACCTTCTAGCGTAGATATAAGATTGACCATTTGACTCATCTGGTAGGGTATGATTATTTCTAGTACTACCTCCCCTACCAAAAACAACGGACACAGCACAGTGGACAGTCTGTATCCCTTAAGGCAGGATAATAACCTGCCTATTTGACTCTTAGTATTCATCTATATACCTCTATCAACTATTTATTGCGTTAATTTATGATTGCCACTGCCTGTTGTACTGTGGTTAATGGAGACTACATTTGTTTCGTTACCGTAATCACTACTTAATAATTGAGTTGTCGCCTATGATAATGTTGCCTATTAATAACTAACAGGCGAGTGGATATGCAATATTAAAATTAACGCAGTGTGTTTGCATCATTACTCGGCACTTGTCGACATTGTCGCTATCTCTCAAGTATTAATTGATTGTCATTTATGTGTCTTAGCATTGGCATGATTACCATTTATTCCGCTAGACTAGTATGTTGTCAGTCACGCCTTCAGCATTATCTCTTTTATGATACTTTACAGTCTGATATTTATTGTAAACACTGTTCACTTTTGTGTCAAGCACTCAATAGAAAACGATTGGGTATTTTTTCGCTAGTATCTGTTGCGCCTTATTAACAATAGACTCAATAGATAGATATACTACCTCACTCGGTTACCTATGCACGGGCAACCCACCAGTTAATCACAATAATTAACAATAACAACCCAAGTAATACGGTAGAAATAACCACTCATTTCCTTTAATTAAGTATATCATGCAAATAAGCTTGCACTTTAGTATTATGGCCCGATTTAACACCTTGACCATAATTAGCATGCGTATTACTCACAAATTGTTGCTGTGTTGATATGAATGCCACTGCAACACTTATCAATTAAATCAATCTAAGCCGAACACCTTGAAGGCATATTCAATGTATACGTTAGCTATATAGATATCACAGATTTGATTACCGTGCGAAGGAAATAGCCTATTAATCACAGACTACTATGACACCTTGAACGTATATTCAAGGTGTGTGTTTAATATATCCAGCAATCTCAATTGCTGACTCAGTCGTTGATAATTATCTATTTCGCAATTAGTCAATCGTCATCTGAGTCAATCACTACAATACTAATACTGGTCGTATTATCTTAATAATTACTTAACAGTTTTTGCGGTGTGACTACGAGCGTACACACCACTGCAAAAAAATGCACCTTGAACATATGTTCAAGGTGTGTGTAATTATATCTCGTAATCACGTTGTTGGCTCTGTCCTTGTACTACATTCTACTTACTATTTTTGCTCAACGAACTTGACATTCTGTTCGCCCAGTTTTGCAGTCAACTCGTATATTATGCCTGCACACTCTCTTACGGTAAATGGCATGCTGTACTTTGCAGACCCTATGACCAAAATGACCCTGTTATCTCCCTCATAGTTAGATAATATGGAGGTTATTTGGTCATATAACTCCTCATCCTTCTTGGCTATGCGTAAATACAATGTTTTTTGCGAAGTTACCGCAGAGTGATCGTTTTCCTTCCACACTTCAATGTTATCTATGAATAGTTTGATTTCGTCATCTGCTCTAGCAGATATGGTGCCTTGTATCGTTACCATATTGTCATCAACAAGTGCGCTCTTGTACTTATCATAGTTGCCAGCAAAAATCAAAACTGATATGGTGCCATATAGGTCTTCTAGTTTAGCAGAGCACATCATCTTGCCTGCTCTGGTAATACTCTTCTTGACTTCACTTAAACACCCGCCCATAACCACGCGCTTATTGTTCCAATCACTCTCCAATTGTTGTCTGCTATCCTCGTCGTTATCAACTGTCAAGTATGATGTATTGAAGTTGTAAGAGCGAAGTTTATCAGCGTACTCAATAAGTGGATTGCCGGATATACATATTCCTAGCGATTCTTTTTCTAGTGCTAATAGATATTTTTGGCCGTATTCCTTTATATTCTCGTTGGTAGTGGTAACAACAGTAGTGTCCTCACCCAATAAATCGGTAATGGATAATTGTCCCGTCTCACGCACTTTGCGCTGAGTGCTGATTCTGTCCAGCACCAGCTCATAGGTAGCCATCATCTCCGCCCTCTTGAGCCCAAGGCTATCAAGTGCACCACCCTTAATCATATTCTCGATTAAACGCTTGTTGAGTACACGGTTTTCCAGTTGATTATTATACGAATACTTGTCCATACGAGTCAAGAAGTCCTCAAAACTTTTGAATAAGCCGTGTTGCATTCTCTCCTGTATAATCAGTTCTATGGCATTCTCCCCTACGCCCTTAATGGCTGCTAGACCGAAACGAATGTCGCCATTATCAACGGTGAATCCCACATACGATTTATTGATATCGGGTATTATAACCTTGATTCCCTTCTCTTGGGCGTATGCAACGTACTTCTTAATCTCGTCTATCTTAGTCATTCTGTTGGTAAGGATGGACGCAATAAACTCGGGCAAGAAGTAGCATTTGAGATACGCTGTTTGATATGCAATATATGCGTAGCCTGCTGCATGTGGTTTATTAAATGCATATCGTGCGAAGTCGGTCATTTTGTCGAACACTTGGTTAGCAATATTCTCATCAACCCCACGTGCAATGGCACCCTCAACATCTGCCTTGCCTCTGGCTCTCTCTGCAGGGGTAGCAGGCTTACCATATAAGAAGTATTTGCGTTGAATCTCCATTTCGCTAGCCTTCTTCTTACTCATAGCACGCCTGACAACATCCGCGTCCCCGTACGAGAACCCTGCCATTTCTCTGCATATCTGCATTATTTGCTCTTGATACACCATACAGCCATACGTTGTCTTGAGTATATTCTTAAGCATTGGGTGTAGATATGTTACCTCTCCCTGTGTACGCTTGCCATTGATGTAATCAGGGATGAATGCCATAGGACCGGGACGGAATAATGATATTCCTGCTATAATATCCTCTAAATGAGTGGGTTGCAACTCCTTCATCAGTCTAGTCATGCCACCAGACTCCAGTTGAAATACAGCACGCGTGTCGCCGCTGCATATCAACTCGAATACCTTGGGGTCGTCATACGTGCATGTCGAAAAGTCTATATCTATACCTCTGTTCTGCTTGACTGCCCTGATTGCCTTATCTATGTCGGTAAGGTTGGTCAACCCCAAGAAGTCAATCTTGAGTAATCCCAACTTTTCTACCTCCGTCATGTTGAACTGTGTAGTGATACTATCGCCTTTTCTTTGGAGTGGTACGTGGTCACTTATAGGGTCCTTACAGATAACGACGCCGGCAGCATGCATGCTGGACTGTCTGGGCAATCCCTCCAACTGCATAGCGAGGTCAATAGCACGCTTCATTTGGTAGTCTTGTGTATATATCTCTTTGAGTTCAGGCAAAGTCCAGTCTTCATCATTCTTACCTTTCTCCAGTCCTAACATCTGTTTAATATTAGCCTTACTTCCGTTAGGTATGAGTTTGGTTATCTTATCAACTGTAGCGTAGGGTACTTTGAGCGCTCTTGCGACATCCTTTATAGCATTCTTTGATGCCATTGTGCCGAATGTGATTATCTGCGCCACGTTATCGTGACCGTACTTGTCCATTACATAGTTAATAACTTCCTGTCGTCTGTCCATACAGAAGTCTATATCGAAGTCGGGCATAGATACCCTTTCTGGGTTGAGGAATCTCTCGAAAATCAGGTCGTATCTTAATGGCTCGACTTTAGTTATACCAACCGCGTACGCGACTATACTACTTGCACCGCTTCCCCTACCAGGGCCGACAGCTATGCCGTTTTTCTCTGCATAGTGTATGAAATCCCACACAATTAGATAGTATTCTATGAAGCCCATTTTCTTGATTACGCGAAACTCGTATTCTGCTCTATCTAATACGTTCTGTGGCAGTGGCGTACCGTATTTTTCTGCCAATCCTTCTTCCATGAGGTTGCGCAAGAACTGTTCGGGCGTACTACCGTCCGGTGGCACGTAGTTAGGGAGTAACTGTTCTTTCTTAATCTCAACATTACACTTCTGCGCTATTTTGACAGTATTCTCAATAGCAGACGGAATGTATGAGAACAATTCCTCCATTTCCTTAGGCTCTTTGAGGTAATACTCAGTACCTTCGAATCTCAGTCTGGTTGGATCGTCGTAATCCTTAATTGTCTGTACACACAGCAGTAGGTCGTGCGCCTCTGCATCTGCTCGCTGAATGTAGTGTACGTCGTTGGTTGCAACCAATTCGATATCGTGCTTCTTGGCTAGGGCAATTAAGCGTGGATTAACGTACCTTTCCTCTGCAAGACCATGGTCCTGCAACTCTAAATAATAGTCATCTTGGAATAATTGTTTATATGCCAGTAATACCTGCTCTGCATCACTTTCCCTATTAGTCAGTATAAGTTGTGGCACCTCACCGGCTATACAGGCAGACAGGCATATTAGCCCTCGGCTATGTTGCTTGAGTAATTCAAAATCAATTCGGGGTTTATAGTAGAATCCATCGACAAAAGCGCAAGAATTGAGTTTAACGAGATTGCTATATCCTTCGTTATCTTTAGCGAGCAGAATAAGGTGGTAGTACTCTCTGTCCACCTTGCCTTCCTTCCTGTGCATATTGTCAACCACATAGAACTCGCAACCGATAATGGGCTTGACCATATTATCCTTGGCAATCCGCGCAGCCTCATCACCCTGCTCCTCTTTGATTGCCTTGATACGTTCTTGTTCAGCAATATAGAATTGATATGCACCATACATATTACCGTGATCGGTTATAGCAACAGCCTTCATCCCCTTCTGGTGGCACCGATCGAAAATATCCTTGATTCTCGATGCACCGTCAAGCAGACTATACTCTGTATGCACGTGTAGATGAACAAAATCTCCCATTCTTATATCGCTTTCCTTATGTATGTTTTCCTTTGATTATGCTGGTATCGTACCTATATAGTGGTGCTATTTGTAACTCTCTATTGTTTTTCCTTAGCTTAAGTTGTCAATATAAATGCTTTTGAGCTCCGACGTTTAAGTTGAGATTACAAGTTATTATACCCTCTGCTAGAATAATGTAATTACCTTACGAGTGGTGCAATATGCAATTACCATGCAGGTGGCAATATCTGTAATTCTATATTAGATAGGTGTTTACCTCAGTAGACCATGTATGTGCTATGAACTCAGACGGTCAAGATGAGATTACGAGTTACCCCTCTATTTGCTTGTTGTCATCATTAACTGTTTTTCGGCATTCAGTCACTGAATGGTTATGCACCCATTTGATACTACTGCCCTAAGTGTCAAGTTGCTCCTGCTCAGCAAACTCTATCAGCTTGTTCATACGGTGTGCTGCACCGCTCTTGGTAATGCCGAGCATATCCGCTAACTCTGCAATGCTGGCCGACGCATTCTCCATGCGTAAATCTGCCATTTGTTTAAGTTTATCATCGAGTAGGTTCATCTTGCCACTCTCAATGAGCTTCTTAATACACTCTATCTGCTTCTCGGCCGCATCTATACTCTTGTTGATGTTTGCTACGTCACAGTTGGCTTGCCTGTTGGCTTGATTGCGTAACATTCTGGCTATTTTGACATCTTCTAGTACGAACATACATTGTTGTGCGCCAAAAAAAGTCAGTATATCACTCAACGTGTCACTCTCTTGAATATACACACTGACACCGCTCTTGCGGTCAATGCTCTTGAAATCAAAACCGAATTGGCTCATAATCTGCACGAGTGTTAATGCTAAGTTACTATTACTGAGCGCAAACTCCATTTTATAACTCAATGACTGTTTTTCGTCTGTTATCTGTGGCACCACTACCGATCCACAGCATAAAAACAGTGCCCTGACGAAGCTTTTTTTACAACACTCCTGTTCTATAACGTAAGGACTAACATTACTGTTGATTTGAGTTAATCCATTATCATCACGATAAAGCACACCACAGTCGAACAGTATCTGTTGGTTGAATACTGTGATTGTGTACAGGTACTTATTCTTGTTGACATTCTCAGCAAGTATATCAGTCTGTTGACCGTATAACTTGTCCACAATTTGTGCGATATATTTAACAAAATCTAAATTAATCGAAGATATGCAGAAACCAACACCCTTCTGTGATATAGATAGCTCGCTAGACATAATGACTGCAGTCAAAAAAGCGTTAAGACAGCATGGTGGCTGGTGTTGGTTGAGTAGTATTTCGTTCTTTACTTGTTGCGAAAAAGTAAGTTTTTCCATTATTCTATTCTTAATATTCCGTACTAGTGTTTTTTGGGGGCCAGTCAACTCGTTGACTTGACGGATGTATCTTCTTACTGCGTAGATATCAGTAATATTGTGTAGTCTACCAGCGTTTTGTCAACTTGACTGTCTTCTCCCAGTTAACAATCCTCGACTTGTCTAGATTGACTCTCTCAACCACGCTTAATGGTACACTTACATCTCCCACTCTATCTGGCGAGTGAGCGTCCGAACTCAATAAGAAATCCACTCCGTAAGACTCGAACTCTAACACTTGCTCATCAGTCATGCTTACTTTCTTACCATTGAGCTCAATGAATACCCCGTTATTTATTGCAGCCTTGGCAACTGGTGCTATCTCCATAGCCAATCCATAGAATGGGTGTGTGAATGCATTCATAACGCTATTATTGATAGCGTTACAGAATGCTCTTGTTGTAGATTTGATTTCCCTTGCGCTTCTGTGGTGCGGAATAATGCCACGTAAATTATATCTAAAATAATCTAATATATTCTTGGGTTTAGCAATCTGGTGAAAACCTGCAACTATATAGTCGAATACACCCATGTCTGCGTTCTGTAAATCCAAGTCACCGTTACTGTCATATATGTTGGCCTCTATTCCCAGTAATATCTCTATGTCATCATATTGGGCATTGAGTCTATCAATGCACTCCCTAGCCTGATAAAGCTTGGCAACAGATGTACCAAATGCAATATGGCCGAGTCCGTGATCGGTGATACCCAACTGCTTGAGACCAACCTTTCTGGCGGCGTCTACCATCTCTTCTACTGTTCCTTTGCCATCGCTGTATTTAGTGTGGCAGTGCAAGTCGCTTAGAATCATCTTCCTTAGTCCTTATATATGGTATTGAACCACCTGTCCTGCTCCTATCATTCAATACCTGTCTTGATTTATTCTATATACGTAATTTCCCTCTTTAGCATTATACCATATTCAGCATATATTCGCTTGGTGATAATGTCAATGAGTTTTTTTACATCCACGCTTCGTGCCTTACCGGCATTAACTATAAATCCACTGTGCTTGTATGACACTTGTGCACCGAACACTGTTGCGCCCTTCAATCCTGCTTGTTCAATGAGTCTTGCAGGTATTACGTTGCCCTCTCTCATGAACACACTACCTGCCGAGGGTAAATCTAGTGGCTGTGTCTTACTCTTGCTCGCCCATATATCGCTTATCTTGCGCTGTATGTCTAATCTGGGCGCAGGGGATAGTTTCAACTTGGTTGCTAATACTATTAGCCTGTCCCCCTTCAGCACACTGGAACGATAAGAGTATTTCATCTGCGCATTAGTGTATGTAAAGAGTCTTTTCCCATCAGTTAACAGTGTGCTGTCGACAATGTCGCTCATTTGACTGCCGTAACAGCCACTATTAAGCACTGTACAACCACCTATGCTAGCAGGTATACATGCGCAGAACTCTGCACCACTTAGCCCACTTCTTATTGCCAGATTACTGACAGCACCAGTGGTCGCTCCTGCATACGCTATTAGCATATTGCCACTGACCCTACACCTGCACAGTTGACCACCTAGTTTAATTATCACACCATTATATCCGTCATCATCGGCCAAACAATTACTGCCACGACCCAGTACGAAGTATGGTATGCCACTATTAGACAATGCGGTAATGACCCTCATCAATGCGCTGATAGTAGTGGGCGTACATAACAGTGCATTGCCACCTATTGAGAATGTCGTTAGGTTGCTAAGACTTACATCAGTATCTAATCTGCAGTTATCTATACTTTGGAGTATACCAACGGCTTTTTTTGTGTAATAATCATTATATACCATATAACGTTTTTTTTCAATCTCCTAGCCATAACATAGGCAAAAAAATATCCAGATTATTTTTTGAAGCTTTTTGAAGGCTACTTATGTCATCTTGCCGTTGTTTGAACAGTATTTCTATATCGCAGAACGCATTAATGGTGGTAATCTCTGTAGATAATGCTTCTTGAAGTTGTGCCATATAACCATCGACATATACGGGTATGTTCAGCACAGACAACATATATGCTTGATCAATTAACATCTGCGTAGATGGACTTACTAGATACTGCAACAGACTAATGCACTTGTCCATATACATTGTCTGCGCAGAAATAGCCATGTACTGAACTAGATCAGTGAAGTGCTTTAACGGTTGATACACCAATGCGGACACGCTACCGCTACTCAGTCTGTTCTCCAACTTGTATATATCTCTCTGGGTGCCCAGTAGCATTGTGCCGTCATTATCAATGAAGTGTGCATAGGCGTCATACTGCGATATGGCATTATCGAGTAGTACGAAATTATCACTAGTCAGTTTATGCGCTGTATTGAGCGACAGACAAGTCAGTGGCAAGTTACACTTTCCATATCCTGTTACACAGGAAACATTTTTTGACTTCTTGTCATGTGCATAATTGTAGGTCAATACTTCAATAAGGTTAACTCTATTGCTAGTTGCAGTCATATCACTTGGCAATAAGTGCTGTACGCTAGACTGTCTTGTAAACAAGCAATAGCCACCCATCATATAAGCAACTGCATATAACTTGTTAAGCACCGTGCCACCCTCAATCAACTCTCTCCTTACACCCTTAGCAACAGTGTTGACGTCTAGTTCGACAATATAATCCAAAAAACTGCGCCCAACTCCTACCCCAAATGATAATAAGTCAAAAGACTCCTTATTTTGCACTTTTAACAATGCCTGCTCATATGTCAATGTGCTGATATGTACATATGTACTTTTGTTATTATGTTCATATGCAGATATGATTCTCTTAAGCCAGCTGGCGCGCGAAATACTGCCTCCCTCGGCAGTGTCGATATGCCATATCTGTAATATACAGGGCTCGGTGTTGGACTTCTCGTGCTGTTGACTGAACTTGGGGATAACCCAGAGAATGCAGAACAGCACATATATGATTAATAACCCAACCCCCACCATGCGCTTGCCGTCATTGACTTGCATACACCATTATATGCTAGCAGTAAAGCAACAATACCTTATGTCAATCTAGATGGTATAACAATATCTTGCGCGTTAATTGTGTAAATTACCTCGCCATAGGCCAATCATAACCAGAAATAATCGCCCAGTAGATAAATGTCAAATATTGCATTAATAGGTTAAATTATAGTCTGTCTACTGCGGTATATATTAGTCGTATCTTATTCTTACTATCATATGACAGCAATAGATAACTTCCCCGACAATTAGTCCAAATCAGCAATATTGGACTAATGCTCGATTAATTGTGCCTATATACGACATATTTTCACCCTTAGGAATAATCCTTTATGTCAACCGACAAAAGTAGTCAATATTAATCAATACTTACCACGCATCATACCATTCCACTATATTTATACATTTTCTGCGCAAGTATAAGTTATTGTTACACTTCATCTTGTTTTTCACTATATTTATTATAAATTATTCATAATATGACCATAAATGACATTAGTCATTTAATGATGATTATCTACATTTTTCTACACGCCAGTAATCGTCAAATTGTAACATAAATTGATTGAATTCGCACAGGGCGAATATTGTCGAATATAACTAGCTTAGTAGGCGATATTTTTTGGTATAGTATGTCAGTAATAGCTCTAGCGAACAGTCTATGCGTACAGCTCATTAACATACTCAACCATTAAGTAACAGTACGCTAACTATCAAGGTGTATTCAGAACAGCATGTTAGTCACATTGTATTATGCTTCGTATATCACACCAGCATGTCTAAAGGTATATTCAACAATATTATGCTGGTAATAGGAAAACACAGTCAAGTAGTACTGCTAAACATCTATATTCAACAATCTATAACATCATTGGAGGAATACGCTATGGGTTAATGCAGTTAACTGGCACCTTAGATACTGCTATGCGTTCGCCAGATGTCTAAAGGTGTATTCAACAATATTATGTTAGTAATAGGATACGGGCTGGTAGCACAACTTAATGATAACACTTACAACTTGCATTTACGTATACACTGCGACTACGACAAGAGATACTAGACATAATTATATACATCAACTTATAGTCGCAATATGCTCATCAAGCATTACCAGCCATCGCATTAACCATTAAATATACAGATGCCACATGTACTGTGGCATTTAATGACAAAAAAATATATAATTCGCTCAATCCAAGTGATTTATATCAGAATAACTGCTTGAAGTTGGCGTCTGTGTCGCCGTTATTGCTCTCGCTGTTCTGTGTAAAAGTGGCTGGGTTAGTGTTCGTCAGCTTAACACTACAGTCTAACACAGTATTACCCTACATATAAGTCTCTAATTATCTAATTACGGTAAGTAGAAACTACATTACTTCTTGGTGTTGGCGTCTGTGTCGCCGTTATTACTCTCGCTGTTCTGTGTAAAAGTGGCTGGGTTAGTGTTCGTCAGCTCCACACTACAGTCCATTGTATTCATATTTTGTTTATCATCACCTTGCGTGGGTGTTGTTAACGTCTGTTCATCTTCGTTGTTCTGTAGTTCCTTAGCGCGTTTTCTGGGTGTCGGTCTGTCTATTTCGCCGGCTTTGATTAAAGCAATCTTGGTAACTAACGGGCCTATCAGTTCATACACCAGCGTGGCTGCTAGCACGATAGCGTTGACCTGCTCGCCAAACTGTGGCAGTTGAACCATGACTATCGTAGCCATGCCTATGGCAACGCCAGCCTGAGGGAGTAGAGTTAACCCTAGATATTTACACACATTATCATCTGCTTTGACTATCTTAGCACCCACCAAAGCGCCTAAATATTTACCAACGGATCTGGCTATAAGATACATAATACCGATTATTCCCACCGTTGGCAACACCGATATATCTAGTTGTGCACCGGATATGATGAAGAACAGCATAAATAATGGGTACGTCCACCTATCTAATACATCAAGTTGTACTGCATTCTGTTTGAAGAAGTTACAGTAAATGCAACCAATCGTCATACATATTAATAGAGATGATGCCTTGCATATCGTTGCCAGTGCAACACCGCACATGGTAATAGCAATAATTAGAGTTAACCTGTTGGCACGAGATTTGAACAGTCTGGTCCCGTAAGCACAAATAAATCCCAGCGCTCCACCCACAGCGAATGATATCAATATCTCGAGTAGTGGCATTACAACTGCATCTAGAACGGTAACAGTACCACCAACTGCTAGCACTTTGGCAATAGATAATGATATGGCAAAAACTATCAAGCCGATGGCATCATCTAGCGCAACTACGGGCAACAATGTATCAGTAACCTTGCCCTTTGCCCTGTACTGTCTTACCACCATAAGTGTGGCTGCAGGTGCTGTTGCAGTAGCGATAGCGCCCAGTGTTATTGCTAACGGTATGGGCGTGCCTATTATCCACAACACTAGGTCTACAAGTGCGACTGCTGTCAGCGCTTGAAAACAGGTAATGGTAATGATACTCTTACCTAGCTGTTTGATTGTGGATAGTTTAATGGATGCACCTATCGAAAAAGCGATGAACCCTAGTGCTACCTCGGTAATCGCCTCAACCGTGCCTAGCGATTGCACGCTGAACAGCTTGAAACAGCAAGGGCCAATCAGTACGCCTGCAATTAAGTATCCTGTAACGTTAGGCAAGTGCACTAATTTCATTATCCGTGTAAAAAGTAGGCCTATAGCGAGTGCTAGGCCCAGAATCAATATAGTACTCATGTTATTTAGTCAGTCAACTCCTCGAAGTAAGATAACGGTGTGGCAAGCATAAGCGCTTTATGCTGACCAACATCTTGATACACATCGCGCACAGCTTGTTTAACATTCTCTAGTTCCTCTTGTTCTACTGCCAGCATGATAGTCGTATTAAGGTCGGTATTCTTGCTGTATAGTTGCCGCAATCCACCGAACACGGGCAATGGCTCAATATTGTTGTCCAGTATCGCATGTCTTATACTGGTAGTAGGTATCACTGTGCCCTTGAGCTCGTAGTCACGCAGATTATTGAGAAGTTTATTAAGGTGGTCATCGTTGCGTGTGACAATTATCATGAACATTTTCATATTGTTGCACCTCTGTTTTTCCTGTTTTTTTTACCTAACTATACTAGTCCTTTCAACAATAAAAATCAACTGTTTATGCTAAGCAATATTGCATTTAATGCAACTTTCGTGCACACTCTAATTACATTGACACTAGATATATTATGCCGTCAGGCGTATGTTAGTTAATAACCTAAAGAAATACTATTTACTTTTGACCCGAATGGTAGTATACTCAAAAACAGCAATACTTATCTCAAAAATAGTATACCCGAATAAACAGCAACATTATCAATGGAGGTTATTATATGAAACTCAACTATAAAAATACTTTTTTGGTTGGACTGGCTTTTTTCCTCATCTGTGTGTTTTGGCAATCATATGATACGCTGGTTGCATTAACTCTAACCAACAAGTACGGCATGTCACAATCATGGTCAGGTGTCATTATGGCACTGGATAACGTGTTGGCACTGTTCATGTTGCCATTGTTCGGCGCCCTATCCGACAAGGCTAACGGCAGACTGGCTCAACGGTTCGGCAAGCGCACACCGTTCATATTAATAGGCACCATTATCGCAATAGTTTGCTTCTTTTGCCTATCTGTAGTCGATACCAATCAAGCTAAACTCATGCAGGATTACTCCAATCCCGAGATAGCCGCTACTAATCTATGGAACACGAATAGAGAGATTAACAACCCCTATTACGTTAAGAACTTTGACTCTCTATCTTCTACCGAACAGGCAGATAGGCTAGATGATATACCAGAGGGATTTCGTGCAAGCGTTACGGTCGAAAAAGGTAAACTTCAGGATTTATATACGCTTGATGACTTCAACAGCTACATGCTCAATGATAATAATAATGACGATAAGCAAGCTAAACAGGACTATGCAGACGTAGTTATTCCTGTGCGTAATGCCTATGCTGAGGTCATTACGAATGAGAATCCAACCAACCTAATAGTATTTATCATTATACTACTGTTCGCACTGTTTAGTATGGCCACATTCCGCAGTCCTGCTGTCGCACTTATGCCGGCAGTTACTATCAAGCCACTCAGGAGTAAGGCTAACGGCATAATTAACATAATGGGCGTTGTCGGTGGTGCAATTATTCTGCTGGTTGGCATGGTGATAGGCACGGGCAAACCTGCCAATGCTCTGATGAGTTATATACCTATGGTAGGAATAACCTGTATTGTGATGTTAATTGCCCTTATAATATTCATGTTTACAGTCAATGAACCCTCTCTTGTCGCGACAATGGAGCAAGATACTAAACGACTGGGACTGGATGAAGAAAAAGATATGATAGTGGACAGCCAGGGTCACAAGAAGATGGCAAAGAATCGTAAGATTAGTTTCATTTTCCTAATGTTGTCCATCGCACTTTGGTTTTTTGGCTACAATGCTATTACCAGTAAGTATGCAGTCTATGCATCACAAGTATTATTAGTTGACTACAACACAACATTACTTATCGCTCAAATTGCCGCTTTGATAGCATTCCTACCGGCAGGTATGTTGGCAACCAGAATCGGTCGCAAGAAGACAATAATGGGAGGTATTATACTACTAACTGCTGCATTCTTGACTGCGTCATTCCTTGGCGCAGGCACTAGCGTGTGGCTGATGAATGCCCTGTTCATATTGGCCGGTGTCGGCTGGGCATCAATAAATGTCAACAGTCTACCTATGGTAGTAGAACTAGCAACCGGCGCAGATGTTGGTAAATACACTGGTTACTATTACACAGCAAGTATGGCTGCACAAATAGTCACGCCTATACTGTCGGGCAAACTTATGGATGTTATCAGTATGCGTGAGGTGTTGTTCCCATACGGGGCCATTTTCGTAGCACTGTCCTTCGTTACCATGATATTCGTTAAACACGGCGACAGCAACGCAGAGCAAATACTGTCGCAGACACAGCAATCAACCGAGCAATAATGTAACACAGAATGCAAGAAGTCCTCATTATTATGGGGACTTCTTATTATCCATTATAGTTGATGTGCTCACGTAATATTATCTAGGCACAGTCCTGTATATAAACATTCTTAATTCTCGGTCATTATACGTTTATCAAGACTTATTAACAAGCCATATATCGCCACTTAGTCTAAATTAATTGCATAATACTATTGAACATGAATAAACAATATTTGCCTATAATAAACTAGTTGGCTGTCGTAACTACAGTCACATAATTTGAGCACACATGTGTGTCAGTGTTAGTCAGTGCGATTGCTGTATCCGTCAATAAACAACTTAATAAAGGCGTAGCTAATAGATAGTTGCATAGAGTAATTTCGCTCCTCGCTGTCTGCATTTGTCTGCATTATCGTAGCTAGTATTCAACCGATGACTAATGTACTTGACTGTTCGGCCACCCGACAGATTGATAACTTGCATACATTACTCACAGATGTTAATTATAAATAACCCATTAAGTATATTAAGCAATGAACGACTTGATGAAGTCATATATGATAGATAGTGGAATAGAGTAATTTCGCTCATCGCTGTCTGCAGTACTCCATGTGTTGATACCCACGAGACTACCATTGATATCACATAGCGCCCCGCCGCTGTTACCAGAACTGATTAAGGCACTATGATATACAACATTGTAGTCAACGTTGGATATCTTTGCCAGTCCCATATACTCGCCGAATGTAACATTATTCTGTACCCCGCTGGGGTTACCGACAGCCAGTAACAACTCTCCTACAATAAGTGGCTTATCCAGTCTGGTGGTATAATCTATAATAGTCAACTGTTGTTCTACTTTTGCAAACTTAATAACTGCCAAATCCTTGTCTTTATCCTGTTTGACAACTTGACCGGTCGTTTTCTCTCCATAGAAGTTGGTTATGGTATATACAGCAGAATCATACCCCTCGTACTCGATAACATGCCAGTTAGTTATAGCATAGTAATAGTTGTCTAGCTCTAAGAATACTGCGCCGGAACCTAAGCCTCTACTCATACAGAAGTTGAACATGCCTAGAGGACTCCGTTCATACAGCGCAGTTTCGATATAGATGTTGGACTGCCTTATAATACTTCGTGTAGACATTAACAACTGTTGGTCAATTGTATCCCCAACCGCACATGTACACAGCGTACACATTGTACTCACTGCCACGAGTAATATGGCTATTGTTCTAATATATCGCTTCATAATAATTCTATTTAATGTCCTTTCCGAGGTATTTATCTACCTTTTCAACCAAATCCTTAGGGATAGTCTTCTTAATGGGGAATGCGACACAGTTGACTATGCGCTTACAGAAATGCTCGGCGAACTCGCCCGTCTTGGCAAGCGCATCTGCAGACAAGAATGCCATGGTGTCATTTCTATCATGTAGATATGCCGTGCCTGCTGGACCGAACCGCATGAAATTGATGGCCGGTATACCTTTGTCTGCGAATGGTATGCAGTCGGATGAGTAGATGTCAGTACTCACTTTCAGCACGTGCCCTATCTCTTTGGCCATATAGTCTACAATACTTGCAAGATTGGATTCGCCTATACATATTGCGCTTTCCACCCCCAGTACTGGCGCTGCCACATCAACATTAACGCAAAATACTATCTCTTCAAGTTGGTCTTGATGTTGAGCAACATATGCTTTGCTCCCAAGCAGTCCTCTCTCTTCGCTCCCACACCATACGAAAACTAGATTCCTGCGTGGCTTATTAGCGAGAAAATATCTGTACAACTCCATAAGTATAACGCTGCCTGCGCCATTATCATACACGCCTTTACTGTAATGTACGCTATCATAGTGTGCAGTAAACACAACGGTTTCTGCAATGTCGCCTTTAATGTATGCAACGACATTACGGCTATCACACATACCTTCCTCCTGTTGCAGGTTAATGGTAACATAATTAGGGTTCTGCTTAACGAGATTTAGCGCATCGCTTGCTCTTATATTAACTCCAGGCAGTACTTTGATGTCTTTTAGTGGCTGTCTTAATTCTCTCAGCATAAGGTCACTGTCCTCTATTTTGTCCAGTATGGTACCGCCGAATGTAATAAACCCAACTGCTCCGCTGTCTACTACTGCCTTGTAAGCTTCCTTGCCTAGATATCCATTGACCAGGACTATACACCCTTGGGCTTTGAACTTATCAACCTCGTTATCCTTACATAGCTCCATATAGTAGAACGGCGCAGTCAATCCCTCTGCACTTGTACTACCGCTGTTGCCATATCCTACCACGGGATATTCTACGTTATCGGCAGTCAAAGTCTGCTTAGTAATCGTTTGGCGGTTGACTTGAAAAGGTTCAATGTGCCCATCTCCACCGGCGCTCTTAATCTCGTCTAGTAGCATTTCTGCACATAGTAACTCTTCAGCACTACCGCCCACTCGTGTAAAGCCTATCTTGCCAAGCAATTCGAATGCTCTATTCTTATCCATAGTATGCCTCCATAGTTGTGTTTTGATTATAATACCAAATATTACCTCTTTTGTCAATCCGTTACGTTAACCGCATACCCATTCATCTCCACTTTAACAATCGTTATTTTTTCACCACACCACACTCATTTCTACTCACATATAATACCAAGTAGAATTGAATGTGTAGTTGTAGCCGATACACATTGCCAGTCAGTATCTATCATAGATAATGACTATCAGTGCATGCGTATGGGTAATGCTATAAGTATTTATTATATAGACGTAACCTCTCGGCGTCTACCGAGAGGTCATATTAACTACTATGTAATTACAGACGGACATATTGTTATGTGAATACCAGCATATCAATTAGTTGCACAAATTATAAATTGTAGCTTATTAAATATGGGTTTAACTACTGCGCACCTGGCCAATATATGTCTTGAGTAGATATGTAGATATTTCTTGTGCGTGTGGTTATTAAGCATATACTTTATTAGCTTATTTCCTAATCATGCAAGAGCTGAGGTTGTCGTATTGACATGGGTAATCAATATATCAACGCAACAAGCACGTGCGTCTATTATAGTCCGAGGAACTCTTTATCCTCGCTTTTGGATGCATCGAATGGCATACCTTCCACATTTCTGCGGTGATACATGGTATAAATATACTTAAGCGCATTGAACCTGTCTCCGCCCACTATATGATATTTGCCTAGACCATATTTAAGTTCTATTTTATTGCGATCATACATAGCGATGCCCTCGATATGTTCTAGTGTAACCTCTATCTCTAGTTTCTTGACGCGCTTAGGCTTAATCACAAGTTTGTCCTTGTATAACATCAGCCTGCTCTTGCACAATAACTTGCGCTTACGCTTATTCTTGACCTCCATGCTGACGCTCTCAATATCATCTTGCATGAGGATAGTATCCTCATCTACTGTGTCGAAAAGGTAACTGCGAATATAATCCTTTTGGTAATCGAACCATTGTTTGACAGTGGTCATATTGAAGTCGTTGGGAGCAAATCTCAAATCCTCACCATACGTTGCCTTTCTGTGACACATACAGCACTCTACGGTGTCTCCATGGCTGTTAAAGTGTGCTAAACCACATTTGGGACAAACGAACAACATACACTCCATATACTCAGCTATACATTGACCCTTATAGTGTCCCCCCATAGCCACATCGTCTACAGCTAGGTTATCTACTACCATATTGTATATTTGTTCATTAGTGTAGTCTTTATATACCTCATACGGCACAACCGATTTAACATATGCATTGAATGGTCCGTCTTTCTGTTCTCTTGACCACCTTGCCTTTTTGCCGAATCCACCCACAAGATTGATGAATACTACTGGAAGTTTGAGCAGTTTGATAAATGTAACAATGGACTTGTCAATGTGCTCGGTAGTGCCGGACATTGTGCGATTGCCCTCGGGAAATAATACTATACTGCCACCCTCTTTAGCCACTTGTACACTGATTCGGATAGGTTTATTATCTCTGCTCAACTTATCTTTGGGGATTGGCGCAACAAGATAGGATAGTGCTTTAGATACTAGTCCTTTGCTCAACATTTCAGACCGTATGATGAAGTAAAGCGGTCTGTCTAACATCAATTGAATGACGAATTGGTCCATGCCAGTCTGGTGATTGGACAGAATGAGATATTGCTGGTCTTTTGGCAGATTAGCCTTTTGATAATTATACCCGTTTCTCGCCATTGCCCGTGCAAAAGCGCCCTTCAACATACCATGCACAACTGCATGGCGCCTCTTAACCCATCTTTTATTCTTTTTCATCATTTCCCTCCAAGGTGCCCCTCGTAAGATAGCCAATCGTTATTGTAGTATTCTAACATATATACATTGTTTTGTACAGAGTTTTGTATTGTCAATTATCCTGTTGTGTAAGCCAAATAGCTTCATATCACTATAAGTATTCTTAGGAGCAGTTACGCTATTATATAATAGTATCGGCTTAACTAATGCTATCCAATACTGTTCGAGGGCATACCTATAATTATCGTGTGTAGATAACTGTTGTCGCACTAGACTGCAATTAGTTAATTAGTATGATAGTTGAAGATTCACTAAGCGCTATAATACATTATATGTTCGCTGTACCTGTCTTATGGCATAATGGTCAATTGTTGATTTTTTGATAACTATGTTGTATAATGTGTCGCAATAGGAGATAACGCATATGCTTACTATACTCATAGTCGAGGATGACAAGAATACTCGCAAACTGCTAGTCGCTATTCTTGCATCCAACAACTATAATGCAATCACAGCGCAAGATGGCATGCAGGCATTAGATATACTAGACCATAACCATGTAGACCTTATTATTGTAGATGCTATGATGCCAAGGCTAGATGGATTCCAGTTAACAGAGTGTTTACGCTCGTGTAACAATCAGACTCCCATGCTCATGCTGACTGCCAAACAAGGCGTTGACGATGTTAAACAAGGATTCATTGTCGGCATAGATGACTACATGACTAAACCATTCAATCAGGATGAGTTGACACTGCGCATTAAGGCATTATTGCGCAGATCTAGAATAGTCGCAGAGAAGAGACTTCAGTTGGGCACTACTACCCTAATCTATGACAACCTTACAGTGTCAACTGGAGAACATACTGAGGAGTTGCCCCAAAAAGAGTTTTTGCTACTGTATAAATTATTATCTTATCCCAACAAGATATTCACACGGCTTGCGCTTATGGATGAGATATGGGGAATGGACAGCATGACAGATGAACACACAGTCAATGTACACATCAATAGATTACGCACACGCTTTGCAGATAACCCCGACTTTGACATAGTTACAGTTCGCGGACTAGGGTATAAGGGAGTAAGGAAAGATGTCAAATAAACTGATGGATAAACAAAAAACTAAACAAATGTGGCAGTTCACACTTTTCGTGTTCATACTTATGCTGTCCTCATATACCTTGATTGCGACGGTGACGGGATTCGTGTATGAGTATGTCAATTTCGAAACAAGCGTACTTCAACCATACAGTGTGCTTATCATCACACTGGCTACCACACTGGTTCTGGTATTGATATTCTCACCCTTTGCATATATGCTAGTATTTAGGCAAATCAACAAGATAATCACTGCACTACAGAGCGTGGCAAGTGGTAATTTTGATACATACATACCACCAACCAAGGGTAATATATATAACGGCTTGTATGATAATTTCAATGCCATGACCAAGGAATTATCCAGTATTGAGGCAATGCGCAGAGATTTTGTGCAGAACTACTCTCACGAGTTGAAGACTCCCATAGTGTCTATATCTGGATTTGCTAAACTATTGAGTAATCATAATCTCACCGAAGAGCAACGCCAAGACTACCTAGACATCATTCAGTATGAGTGTGATAGACTGGTACGCCTATCCACCAACACACTGGTATTGAGTAAACTAGAGAGTCAGCATTTAATTACTGACAAGACAGTTTTTTCGCTCGCTGAACAGATACGCCAATGTGTATTACTACTAGAAAAAGACTGGACTGATAAACAGATAGACATGCAAATTAACTTGCAGGAGGTCAATTACGAAAGTAATCCTGCCGTACTTCAACAAGTGTGGTTGAATCTATTATCGAATGCAATCAAGTTTACTCCATGTAATGGCAGGATAAGCATATCATTGGTACAATCCACCAACTCTATTGAGGTAATCTTCAGCGATAATGGGTGTGGTATTAAGCCTCAATCCCTTCCACGCATATTCGACAAGTATTATCAAGAGGATAATTCACACACCACCAACGGCAATGGTTTAGGACTACCTATAGTCAAACAGATAATTCAACTGGTCAGAGGGACAATCAAAGTTAACAGTCAACCTTGTGAAGGTAGCACTTTTACGGTTACTCTGCCAATAGTGGATAGTTAGTATACGGGCAATGTTACAGGTAATCACATAATATAACTACATCTATCGGATTAAGTTAATATAATTCGACTATCGGCACTATCTATATTAATAGTTTAACATTACAATTTAGCGCTTATACAGTTACCCAGTCAATAGTGGATAGTTAGTATACGGGCAATGTTACAGGCAATCACATAGTATAACTACATCTAACGGATTACGTTAATATAATTCGAGTATCGGCACTATCTAAGTTGATAGTTTAACATTACAATTTAGCGCTTATAGAGTTATCTAGTCAATAGCAGATAGTCAGTGTGTGGGCAATATTGTAGATTATCATATATTTACATTGTACCTATTTGCTTAAGTAACTTTTCCGTCATTTTCCTTGATGCGCACCATTACGTTTCGGCTTGAATGTGCGCATTATTAATTAATGTATCTCCTGTTATATTATCACTATCACTATGTATAGACGCTGACGGCTAGAGCCTGTTTCGTATACACCTTGAGCATACTTGTTAGCTAGCACTAAACTATAAATGCGAAAATAAATGATAGTATAAACACTGCCAGTAGGTAGATAACGAAAACCATATAATTGTCGCTCTTGATGACCTTCATCATCACTTTGATTGCGAAGTATCCAGTAACACCTGCAGATATAGTACCTGCAATTATTGGCAAGAAGTTTACATTGACACTTTGATAATCAAACAAGGATACGATACAGGAGCCAACTATCACTATGGCGCTCATGAAGAAGCTAAACTTGGCAACTTCATCTCTATCTGCCCCACTGATTATGCCGGCTGATATAGTACAACCACTGCGAGATACACCAGGCAATACTGCCAGTGCTTGAGCCAGCCCCATAGCAATGGACGTCTTTAGGCCTAATGGTTGTAGCTCATTATGATGTGGTCTTGACACAATTATTTTGGTTAAAAGTAGCACACCTGCAGTAAACAAGAATGCGAATGTAACGAACTGTATGTTGAATAGAGCAGTTATTTGATTTCTTGCCAGTGCCATAACAATAACAGACGGTATGGTTGCAATAATCAGCAATCCTATCTTCTTGAATGGTGGCTTAAACAAGTTGAGTATATCCTTGAAGAACACTATGATGAGTGAAACGAGCGTGCCGAGGTGTAACATCAACTCGAAAATAACCGTGTCTGCTCCAAAGTTGGTATTGAGTATTTCCTGTGCCAACACGAGATGCCCACTTGATGATACAGGGAAAAACTCTGTTAACCCCTGAACAATACCTACTAGAATGGCTTTGAGTATATCTATCATTTATCTCGCTCCTAGAATGTGTGGTAGGGATATTGTAACCTTGTCCAGGTTTCTTGTCATCCATTTTTTCACACATACTCCTATAATATACTCAATACGGCTATAAATTACTACATATCAACTATTCTACTGTAACACTTTTGGCCAGATTTCGAGGTTTATCTGCATCATAATTCTTGCCCTTTGCTACGTTATAGGCAATCAGTTGTAAGGGCAATATACTCATTATCAACTATTCTACTGTAACACTTTTGGCCAGATTTCGAGGTTTATCTGCATCATAATTCTTGCCCTTTGCTACGTAATAGGCAATCAGTTGTAAGGGCAATATACTCAATAACGGCATGAATAGGCTAGGGCTATATGGTAATAGGTAGTGATAATCTACCACTTCGTCCTGTAAATACTGTGCAAAACATGTTATCAACAGTACCTTGGCGCCACGTGCCTTGACTTCGTGCAGTGCTGTCATTGTTTTATCTGCTACATGCTTAACCGTGACAATACCTATAACAAGAGATTTGTCACTAATCAGCGCAATAGTCCCGTGCTTTAGTTCACCTGCTGGATAACCCTCGCTATGCATATAGGTTATCTCTTTCAGTTTAAGGCTACCCTCTAACGCTGTGGCGTAATCTATGTTTCGTCCGATGTAGAACACCGACTGGCTGTCTGCGACTATGTTAGATAACGCTTTCAATTCTTGTTGGTTATCAATAATTGACTTAGCTTGCGCATGCACTAAGGCTGACTGCTGTTCAAGTGAAGTGGTATCTGTATTCAACTTAATTCTCGCCAGTAACAATGCCAGACTTATAAACACGGCTAGTTGCCCACAATAGCTTTTTGTCGCTGCCACCCCCACTTCCTGCCCACATTTGGTGATGAATACGTAGTCTGCAATCGTTGTTATAGTAGATGTGGGTGCATTAGTTATTACCATAGTAGTCAATCCGCCTTTCTTGGCCAACTTGAGCGCAAATATAGTATCTGCCGTTTCACCCGATTGAGACACAGCTATAAATAGTGTTTTGCTGTGCATAATAGGGTTACGATATCTATATTCACTGGCAATATCCACTTCCACCGATACATTTGCCATTGCCTCTATTAGATACTTGGCTGTAACACAACTGTGATATGCAGTACCACATCCCACTAGCATGATTCTGTCTATAGTACGGCAAAAGCGACTGAACGATACCATGTCTACACCTTGACCGAACCCAGCCATTGTGTCCTGAATAGACAAGGGACATTGGCCGATTTCCATAATCATGTAGTCCTGTTGTTTATCTATGTGTTGCACGCGGTTATGCTCAATTGACATACTCGTCAATTGGACTGCGTCCATGTTGATATCATAACAACAGACTTTGTCTATATATACAGCACCTACACAGTCATCAGCCAGCACCAGTGCATTGTCACAACCGCCACCTAGAGCACACACGTCGCTTGCAACGACAGCGTTATCTTGACCTAGTCCAATCAGTAATGGCGCACTTCGTTTGGCCACGAATATGCAGTCTTTACAGTGTTCACACAATAATGCTATTGCAAATGAACCACTTAACTGCGCAAGAGCTCGGTTGATTGCTAGTAACACTAAATAAGCAGGGTCCATACAGCAATCACCTTCTTGCATAACAGTATTCGGTTGTTGACCGATAGTAACTTGTTCAGTAATGTCGCAATGCGCCGAACTATCAACTGTCATATCAATAAATGTGCTGTTGTTGGCGCTGTTCTCACTGCAAATACTATTATAGTTGTCCCAAATCAAGTGGAGCATAACCTCGGTGTCTGTTTGACTGATAAATGTATGCCCATTGTTAATCAAATTATGTTTGATTTGCGTAGCGTTCTCGATTATACCATTGTGCACGATAGAGAATACTCCGCAGTTGTGTGGATGTGCATTGATTTGAGTTGGTTTGCCGTGTGTTGCCCATCGAGTGTGCCCAATACCTATCCTGCCTTCAAGGATGTTCAAGTATTCTTTGAGTGTGTTAACTCGTCCACTCCTTTTGATGGTATGTATTCTTTCATCTATTACAGATATGCCTACAGAATCATAACCTCTGTATTCTAACGCGCTAAGACCATCATATATGTGTGTGCTTGCCCTCTCCTTTCCTATGTAGCCTACTATTCCACACACCGTTAACTCCCCCCATTTACCACCATATTTACTTTTGTTGCCAGCAAATCTGCTATCTCTCTTGTTTGCTGATAGTCACTTCCCTCTGCCATTATTCTTATCTTGGGCTCTGTGCCGGACGCACGAACGAGTATTCTGCCTTGGTATTGCTGTCGTATGCTATCAATCTCGCTGTTTAGCCAACTATTATGCATAATCTCGTCCTTATTTATTACGTCTAGCGCGATGTTACATTGAGGATATAATATGTAATCGCACATAGAAGATATAGGCATACTACAATTATCTATCATCTTACACAGTGTCAGAGCAGTATATAATCCGTCACCGGTAGTTGAGGGAAGACATATAATATGTCCGGACTGTTCGCCACCTAACCACGCGAATGTAGCAAGCATTTTTTCCACCACGTACTTGTCACCAACGTCAGTTCGAAGTAACGATATTCCTTTGTCTGCCAGTGCATTCTGTATGCCCATGTTCGTGTGGTGTGTCCCTATAACCAGATTATTGGGTAATCTGTTATGCTGTTTAAGGTACACTGCGATACAGTATAGAATACAATCGCCGTCTAGCACTTGACCGTTGTTATCAACAGCGATTATTCTGTCGCCGTCGCCGTCGAACGCTACACCTAACTGTGCTTTTTTCTTCAACACTTTATCTACTATATTTTCTACGAATAAACAACCACAATTCTCATTGATTTTGCCGTCGAGACTGTCATTATAATAGTCTGCATTCATTAAGAGCCTCTCAAATGCTCTATGAGCCAACTGGCTAGTGCTCCCGTTGGCAGTATCGACCACAACGCTGATAGATTGTAGGCTTGTGCGACTTACAGATAAACAGTAGTTAATATATTCCTCATCGCACATATTAACACTGTTGATACTTATACATTTCTTATAGTTGACAGCGCACATTTTTTGCTGAATACTGCGCTCCATATTACCGGCTATTTTGTAGCCTAAATTGTCAAAAATCTTGATACCATTGTACTGCTCAGGGTTATGGCTGGCAGTCAGCATTACACCCCAGTCGCATATTGCCTGTTTAGTCATGTATGCCACGCAGGGTGTCGAGGTAATGCCTAGGTTAAGGACCTTGCCACCAGCTGTTGTTACACCCTTGCAGAAGTATGATAGCAGTTGTTCCCCACTTGGTCGGTTGTCTCGCCCGACGACCACAATATTACCTGCGCCAGACAGTGCATAACCGCACTTGTACGCCAGAATATTAAGGTCGTCATCGGCTATCACTCTTATACCATCCGTCCCAAAGTAATTCATTCAACCACCCAATAAATCAATAATAATATATTATATTGTCAACTATGTAAAAGTGTTAAACGCATTACCATTCGGCTACAATTATTAACTCGCCACGCAGTATTAATTGTAGCCAAAAAACGCACCTCTTGTTATGTAAGTGCTAACAATAAGAATAAACACCCCTTGTTAAAGGAGTGTTTGATAATGTAAATAATTAATAACGAGTATGTTATTCAACAGATATGCAGTTGCACCCTAGAGTAACACAGTCGGTATAGCATTGATAATTACGGTTAGTCATACACTACTATCCGTTGTAGTAGCGCGCTTGTGTAATAATCATTCATAACTTGTCAATCAATGTGTTATGCAATCGTATCATCAGTTACATTTAGTTGGTACGCATATTGCTGTCAGTATGGGGTGATAATCGTTTTATAATATAATTATTCGATGTCCTGTACAACTGTATTAATAAGGCTACCAATCTGTTCTATTTTCACCTCTACCTTATCGCCAACTCTAAGTTCGCCAACGCCTGCTGGAGTGCCTGTCAAGATGATGTCACCAGGCAACAGTGTTGTCCATTGACTTATAAACTCAATTAAGTCGGGCACATTATAGATAAGATCCGCTGTGTTGCCTGCCTGCACTGCCACATCATTGACATATGTGCTGATTGACAGATTACTACTGTCAACATCCGTTGCTATATATGGGCCAACTGGGCAGAAGGTATCGAATCCTTTGCCCCGAGTCCACTGAAAATCGCTTCTCTGTATCTTGCGCTCGGTAACGTCATTAGCACACGTATAGCCTAATACGTACTCAAGTGCTCTGTCTGCACTGACTTTATGCGCTTTTCTGCCCATTACTATGGCAAGTTCTCCCTCATAGTGCACAAGTGTTGCAATAGACGGATACACAATATTTCCATTGTGCTCGAGTAGGCATGTGCTCGGCTTGATAAATACTGCCGGTACCTGCCTTAATTCTCTGCCCATTTCCTTGGCATGCTCAGCATAGTTGACACCTATACATATAATTTTGCTCGGCTGTACCGGCACCAACAGTTTATCGATTTCGACTACCCTGTCGGTAACTGTATACTGTCCATATATATCACCATCTATCAAGTAATACGTTTCGCCCATGTAGTTGCAGTACTTAATACCCTCTTTAGTCAATACCCTTGCTATCTTCATAGTTATCTCCCTTGTTATTCCTACAATGTTATGGATTGTATGACTTCACCTGTTAATAAATCCTTAAGTGCTATACAGTGCTCGCTCAGACACGCATAAGAGTACTTACTGTCTCCCCTAGGCATAGATACAGAGCCAGTATTACACACAATTATATCTTGTAGTCTGTATATACACCCTTCGTGCGTATGCGCATACATCAGTATGTCATAGTCGCCTGGCGGCACGTTATAACTGTTATAGATATGGCCATGAGTGACAAAAACTCTCTTGCCAGCACACTCAATTATGCCACTGTCGTTGAATGTAAAGTTCGATACCGTTACATCCACTTGACTATCGCAGTTACCCTGTACAACATACAGCTTGTCTGCCATTTCGTTGAGCATTTGACACACTGTAATGGGTAGATAATCCTTGGTCAACGGATTCCTTATGCCATGATAATATAGGTCGCCCAATAGAACCAGTTTGTCGGCTTTTTCGCTCGACATTCGGTCTAGTAGCATTCTGCAATAGAACGTACTACCATGTATATCGCCTGCAAAAATTGTTTTACTCATAATTCTATCCACTTATTGTCTTATTCTGTATAGTGTTCACGTCGCAGTAATTTATTGTCATTAATTATTAGTATTATCGTTCCCTTGTATATCAGTAGATACGCACTCAACTGCCTTGCACTCTATAGATTGACAACTGGTTGAAGTACACTCAATGCTGGTGTTTACTATGTCCTCAGGTTGTTGAGTATTTATCAACTGTTTTCCACCTATATTCAACACTCCGTTCCATTTTTTGATTAAGTAGTATATCAAAAACAGCAAGAAGTTGGTAACCCATGATATTGGATGTACGAAGAATAATACATCTATAGTCGGCCATATAGGTACTATCACATATAGCCAGAACACCCTCACTCCGCCTATCCCAATAAGCGCAATACTAGCAGATGTAACCGTCTTTCCCACCCCTCTCAATGTTCCAGATAACACCTCCGTCAGTCCGAACACGGTGTAGAAAGGTATAATATAACACATTGCTCTTGCGCCTATGTCAATAACTGCCTTTTCCTCACTAAATATGCCGATTATCGGCCTTCTCCATATCAGCATAGGAACTATAACCAGCAATGCGGTACACAGAGCCAATGCACTACCCACGAATACGCCTTTTTTGACTCTGTCGTACTTTCTTGCGCCAACATTCTGTCCTGCGAACGTGTTGACTGCTATGCCGAATGATTGTATGGGTGCATATGTAAGGGTATCCACCTTGTTGGCGGCAACCCACCCTGCCATAACGACTGAATTAAAGTTGGCTCCTAGGCTGGCTTGCAGTAACAAATTGGCTATAGAAAACATACTTGTCTGCAATCCTATGGGCAGTCCGACTTTGATAATCTTGCCAATCAACACAGAGTCTGGTTTAAGTTTTTTTGCTGACAATCTGCAAGGAGACTTAGTTAAAATGAGGTTGAGTAGCACCAGTATGGCAGATACTGTCTGTGCGATTACTGTCGCCCAAGCAGCACCCTTAATTCCCCAGCCGAAATCCTTAACGAATAGGAAATCAAGAACACAGTTAATGATTGCACATACAATCAGATATAGTAACGGCGCAAAGGAATTGCCTATCGCACGCAGTATGGCAGATCCCATATTATAGAACAACACCGATACTGCGCCAACAAAATATATTTGGAGATATTGTGTGGAATAATCTATTACGTCACTGGGAGATTGTATGAGCAATAGTATGGGGCGAGCTAGGAAAAATCCTGCAACAGAGATAGCCACCCCACAGGTTATTGCCAGTATAATGATATTGTGTACCGTTCTGCTCACGTTATCGTAATCCTTAGCCCCATAGTACTGTGCTACAATCACGCCACCTCCTGCACCTAGGCCAAGAAACAGACACATTAGCAGATTAGATATAGAGTTATTAGCGCCCACTGCAGCAAGCGCTTCATGACCGACATACCTGCCAACAACAATAGAATCAACTACATTATATAGCTGATGAAAAACGTTGGTAAACAGTATAGGCAGTGCGAATAGGAGTAACTGTATGAGTATGTTGCCCTGAGTTAAATCTTTTTTGTCCTGACGAGCGCTGTGATGTGGATAACTTTTAATCGTTGACTGTATGCTGTATTTCATCTATGTTTGATAACCTGTATATATTAATCTATAATTCGAACCGTTTAGGTTTATTGCTCTTGTCTAAGTACATATTGGCATCTGCCACCTTGAGCAGTGCGTCCATGTCATCTCCGTCCTTGGGATAGTGCGCTTCACCTATCCCACAGCCGTAATACTTAATTGTGGGATGAGTGTCCATCCATAACTGATTGCGCAACGCCAACTCGAATATCTCTTTAAGCTCCTGCGTACCTGTATATATGCAGACGAACTCATCGCCAGATACCCTATACATCTTGCCAGACTCTCCGAGCAACTTAACTGCCTTAGATGCGAATAATGCTATGTAATTATCTCCATACGAATGACCATAACTATCGTTAATGTTCTTCAGCCAGTTAATATCTACATAAATGAGCTTAAATGAATCTTGTTTATTCAACAACTCTTTAATGTCAATGTATAATTTGGTCCTGTTGTTGAGTTGGCATAGTGCATCGGTGTATGCCAACTTCTCCAACTCTTCCTTCCTAATCTCGCTATTAGATAGTCGGTAGTACGCCACATAACTTAATATACCATCCGCACCTACTAGTATTGCCAGTGATGTATCCAACCAAATGAAGTCGAACATAAACGCTTGACTGCCAATCATTATGGTTATAAACCATATCCCCGTAACTACGGTGAGGAAAAACTCGTTCGATATGGTCAAGGTGTTAAGCATCTTGATGTAATTACGCTTGACGAAGCGGGCAAAAAACATTCCAGATATCAGGTATATACTGCTTTGCACCACGAACATATGTAACATTATATTCTGTGATTCACACAACGTTACAAGTGCAACGGCAATGTAATATACGAAATACGTGTAAGACCAAGTGGTGAATACTATACTGACCTTACGCATGAATCGTCCGCTGTATAATAGCTGGCAGAATGGTACGTACAGCCACCCTACCAATAATACCAATCCGTTGCCCGTCTCAAGCATCAGTCTTGTTCCCATCTTCAGTACCAACACAGTGGAGGGAATTATCGCAAAAGTAAATAGGGCTGTCAGTAATGCAGTAACCCATCTGCTGTACTTACGTTGACAGCAACTATCCACGGTGAACATATTGAAGAAGATCATTTCAATGGCAACTAGCGAACCGAATATTATACGCTGTGCGGAATAACCAAATATCATTTGAAAACCTCCTATAGTAAATAAAAAAACCAACAACATAGTGTTGCAGGTAAGCTGATAGAGTTGCATCCAATGTCCCAACACATCAGTTCACTAATTATAGTATCAAAAAATGTGATAAAATGCAACACTTTAGCGATATTCATTTTGTACTACTCGACATTCATATATTATACGCCGATAAAACTTAATATTGTTGCCAAAAAATGTAAACTGCGTTATAATCTAATTACTATTAAAGAGGTATTATTATTTATGGCAGATTTTGACAAACTCACGGCGGATAAGAAACTATCTTCTCCATTGTATCCCGACTTAGCAGACGTGGTAAAAATATCTAATTTTACCAAGACCTACGCAGGTAGCACTAAACCGTCTATAGATAATCTATCACTGACAATCAACAAGGGTTGTGTTTATGGATTCCTTGGACATAACGGTGCCGGTAAATCTACCACTATCAAATCGCTTGTAGGCATACAGACAATTACTCAGGGCAGAATATCGGTTTTTGGCTACGACATCACTAAACAACCGTTAGAGGCTAAGCTCAACATAGGATACGTATCAGATAACCATGCAGTCTACGAGAAATTGACAGGCAGGGAGTATGTCAACTACGTCGCAGACCTATACCTAGTACCCAAGCAGGAGAGGGAAAGTAAACTTGATAAATATTTACAGATGTTCTCCTTAACAGACGCTATTGACAGTGAGATAAGCAGTTACTCACACGGCATGAAACAGAAGATTGTTGTGATATCATCGCTTATGCACGACCCGAAGATATGGGTACTGGATGAACCATTGACTGGACTTGATCCAACCAGCAGTTGGCAAATCAAAGAATGTATGAGAGAACATGCCAATAAGGGCAACATAGTATTCTTCTCCTCTCACGTGATAGAAGTAGTAGAAAAAATCTGTGACAAAATATTTATCATAGGACATGGCAAACTGATAGGTGAATGGGCTCTTGCAGACCTCGAAAAACAAGGCACCTCGCTAGAAGAACTGTATATGACATATGTCAGCAGTCAGAACATCGTAACAGACGTAATTAAGTAATTACGCGCTGATTCCTGCAAATATTTACAAGGTGCTTATCATGTTATGTGATTACACTTAGTTATCTTATATATATCGTTATAGATAAACAGCGGGCAGATAAATATCTGCCCACTTATCATGATAAATATTAACACGTTGCGCCTTATCGTATTCTTAATCCCTAGTGTAGCACTTACATTTTTGGTATATTTATTCCAGTTCTAACGCTTGATTAGAGTTGTATAGGGTATAAACAATGGGCAGAGATAATCTATCCTGCCCATTTATTGTTAAGTATTTCACACTGTATCTTGCCCTACTATTAATGGTTAGTGTGGCACATAATGTTTTTTGGAATATTTTTGCAAGCCCTAGCTCTTGATTAGGCTTATAGAGTATAAGAACAATGAGCAGATATCAATCTGCCCATTTATCATTATAAATATTAACACGTTGTGCCTTATCGTATTCTTAACCCTAGTGTAGCGCTTACATTCTTTGGATTATTTATTCCAGCCCCAACTCTTGAGCTGACTTATGTAGATATTCCCTGAAGTCTGGGTGAGCTATACTTATCATTAGTTGCACTCTATCTCTAATTGGTAGTCCTCGTAAACACACAACGCCATACTCAGTGGCAATATACTGTACATCATCCCTATGTAACGACACTGTTGCACCAGCCTTCAATTGGGGCACTATTTTGCTCACAAGAGTTTTTTTGCCATTAATAGTTGCATTAGCAGTGGAACATAGTGCGATAAATGACTTTCCACCTTTGCTTTTCTGTGCTCCCAGTGCGGTATCTGCGAATCCGCCCGTGCCACTGAACTGTCTGCTACCTATACTCTCTGCACAACACTGTCCCGTTATATCTATCTCTATGGCAGTGTTGACGGACACTTGGTTATCATTCTGCCCCATAATGTATAGATTATTAGTATAACTGCTGTCATACGCCACTATATCCTTGTTGTGGTCGAAAAAGTCAAATGCTTCTTGAGAACCGTCGAATGTGGCTGCGACAATTTTGCCCGTGTTAAAGTTCTTCTTGCTACAGTTAACGGCACCACTCTTAATTAGTTGTATCAATCCGTCGCTTAACAGTTCCGTATGTACGCCCAAATCCTTCTTATCGGCAAGGCAGGTCATCAGTGCATCAGGTATTCCGCCTATCCCTGCTTGCAGACAGTCGCCATCGTTGATGTACTTGGCCACTTCTTTGGCGATTGCCATCTCTTTCTCGCCAGCCTTAACTGGGGGCAGAGGGTCTAGTGGTATATTCTCATGCGTAAAGTAGGTGATTTTGTCAACAGGTATCTCTGTCGCACCATATATATAGGGCATATTCTCGTTTATTTCGCCTATAATCATGCGACTGTTATCTACCATCTCTTTATTGATAATGCCTGCCATACCGGTAGACACCATACCACGCTCATCAGGTGGGGTAACTGTAACTACGTACATATCTACTCCCCTGCGTGAACGTATAGTGGCACCGGCCTTAGACAGATGAGTGGGCGCATAGCCATTTACGAAACATTTGGCTTCCCTTAATGGTTTAGTAGTAAATACAGTATTAAGTGTAAAATTATTACTCTCTCTCTGCAAAAACTCAAAACTTCTTGGCATACGACAGAACCACACGTCAACTCCGGTCAGTGGTCTGTCATTAAGGGTATGTAATTGTCCAAGAAAACCTCTCGGCGCACCCTGTCCCTCACCTATCGCTATGGTGTAGTTATCTTGTATTAACTGTAATACTTGTTGAGTGGTAATCAGTCTATTTTGATAATTCATACCTTAATTTCCTCATAACCTGCATGGAAAGCACTAATAATCTTGTCCTTGTCTGCGCTCTTGCCAAACTGTTTAATTAGAATCTTCTCGAACTCATCCATACTACCTATATTGCCATTCAATTTAGCGTAAGCACCATACATTACTATATTGGATGAACGCTCATTAGCGTGCTGTAATGCTAAATCGTTGGCGGGTATATAGTACACGTTAATATCCTTCCTGTCTACTTTGATATCTATAAGACTGCTGTTAATCAGCACCATGCCACCACTGACCACGTCGTTAATGAACTTGTCAAGGCTTGGCCTGTTCATAGCGATAAGACAATCAGGCGTAGACACCAGTGGACTTGCTACTTCCTCGGTGCTTGCAACAACGGAACAGTTGGCAGTACCACCACGCATTTCTGGTCCGTAACTAGGTAGCCAAGTAACATGCAACCCTTTTTCCATTGCAACATACACTATCATTTTGCCCAGCGACAGCACACCCTGTCCGCCGAATCCGGCACAAATAATTCCTTGTTCCATTATTTTGCACCCCCTACATCCTTAAATACACCTAACGGGTAAATCTTGGTCATATTGTCCTTGATATGTTGACATGCCTGTACAGGTGTCATATGCCAGTTGGTTGGACAAGTAGATAGACACTCGACCATGCTGAATCCCTTGCCTGCTATTTGATATTCGAACGCTTTCTTAATAGCCCTCTTAGCCTTGAGTACGTTAGCATAGTCTGTCAACATAACTCTCTCAAGGTATGCCGGTCCGTCTTGGCTAGCCAACATCTCACACATTCTAATTGGGTTACCCTGTCGCTCAACCGTACGACCGAATGGTGAAGTGGTTGTTTTCTGTCCAATTAGTGATGTTGGTGCCATTTGCCCGCCAGTCATACCATATATTGCGTTGTTAATGAATACTACTGTGATATTCTCCCCTCTCAGTCCTGCGTGCATAATCTCTGCAAGGCCGATAGATGCCAAATCGCCGTCTCCTTGATAGGAAAATACAACTTTATCGGGGTGAACTCTCTTGATACCTGTTGCTACAGCAGGCGCTCTGCCGTGTGCTGCTTCCTGCATGTCGCAGTTGAAGAACTTATAGGCAAATACCGAGCAACCAACAGGTGCAACACCTATTACATTACCTTGTTGTCCTAATTCTTGCAGAACCTCTGCAATCAATTTATGTGCAATGCCGTGTGTACAACCCGGACAAAATGATAGTGGTGTATCTGTTAGCATATTAGATTTATGATAAGTAGCCATTGTTATTAGTACACCTCCTTAACTTTATTGACAATCTCTTCAACAGTCATTACCGAGCCACCCATTCTGCAATAGAACTCGACTGGTTTCTTGCCCATAACGGACAGTAACACGTCCTCGTTATATTGTCCAGTAGACAACTCGATGGTTACGAATTTCTTAGTCTTGTCGCTGTTTGCATACTTATGGAACACTTCAGTTGGAAATGGGAACAGTGTGATAGGTCTAATCAGACCAGTTTTGATTCCCTTCTCCCTCAATGCTTTAACGGCAGACTTGCATATTCTTGCCACTGTGCCGTATGCTGTAATGATGATGTCGGCATCTTCGCACATATACTCTTCGCACATTACTTCGTTCTTCCTGAGTAAGTCATACTTGGCTTGCAGTTTAATGTTGACTGCCTCGTTTTCGCTGGCCACTATGTACAGTGAGTTGACTATTCTCCTGTCCTTACCATAGTGAGTACCTGTGGTTGCCCACTCCTTAGTACTTGGATCTGGCATCTGCTTAAGTGGTGGAAACTCTACTGGTTCCATTAACTGACCTAACATACCGTCACCCAGTATCATAACTGGTATTCTATATTGTTCTGCCTTATCAAAAGCGTTATACATAATGTCAACTGCCTCTTGAATGGTGCTTGGTCCATACACCAACATTCTGTAATCGCCGTGTCCGCCACCCTTAGTTGCTTGCGAATAATCGGCTTGACTGGGCATAATACCGCCTAGTCCTGGTCCAGACCTCATCATATTGACGATTACGCAAGGTAACTCAGCACACGCTATGTATGATATCCCCTCTTGTTTAAGCGATATTCCCGGACTGCTACTACTTGTCAACGCTCTGGCGCCGGCACCTGCTGCACCGTACACCATATTGATAGCTGACACTTCGCTCTCGCTCTGTATGAATGTGCCACCGACATCATACAATCTCCATGACAGATACTCGCTTAATTCTGTCTGTGGTGTGATTGGATAACCGAAGAAAAATCTGCAACCGCCCAGCACCGCAGCTTCGCCCAGTGCCTCGTTGCCCTTGAATAACTTCTTAGCCATCTTATTATTCCACCTCCACACAACTGTCAGGACACATGTAAGCACATGCACAACAGCCTATACATTGTTCAGGCTTGTCTACCCTTGCCACAAAATATCCACCTTTGTTGCTCTTGTCGCCGATACACAGGACTTTTTTTGGACAAGCGTTTACGCATAGTCCACAGCCCTTGCATCTTTCGAAATCAATCTTTACTTGCATTTTGTTTTCCTCTTTTTTAGGTATTTTATCAACTTATATTATACTCTTTTGTTCTCTGCTTATGTGCCTTGCGACACGTCGTAATTATTTCCCTAGTACTGTTATCCAGCCGTATTTATCAGGAACACGCAGTTTACGTATGTCGTCTAGCCTGTCGAACGCCACTCTTGCCACAGGACCAGATTTACCATTGTTAAACACACACACTTTATCTTTATAAGTAAGTGTTCCAACTGGGCTAACGACTGCTGCTGTACCACAGCCGAACATCTCTGTCACTCTGCCCTCATCGTACCATTTAATTAAATCATTGATGTTGATTCTCTCCTCTCTGACAGTATATCCTATATCTCTCATCATCTTGATAATACTATCCCTTGTGATACCTCTTAGTATACTGCCTGTTAAAGTAGGCGTGATTATCTCGCCGTCCACAACGAACATCACGTTCATTGCACCCACTTCTTCGATATACTGCCTGTCTTTAGCGTCTAACCACAGTACTTCATTGTAACCTTTTGCCTTGGCCTTATGTGCAGCCAATATACTACCCGCATAGTTGCCAACGCACTTTGCTTCGCCTGTGCCACCGACAGCAGCCCTTGTATAAGTGTCTTCTACGTATATCTTGGCAGGGTTATTAAATCCATTGATATATGGCCCAACTGGAGATAATATGACGAAGAACTTGTAACTGTTCGACGCATGCACGCCCACTGCCTTCTCTGTGGCAATCATTGTGGGGCGCAGGTATAGTGATGTCTCCGGTGAGCTAGGCACCCAATCTCTCTCTATATCAATAAGTTCCAGTATATAACCCATTACTTTGTCTGTGTCCATCTGTGGCATACACATTCTCTCGGCAGATAGATTAAGACGCTTGAGATTATCCATCAGTCTGAATAGGATTATCTTACCCTCATCATTGCGAAAAGCCTTAGCACCCTCGAAGATGCCTTGCCCGTAGTGTAGAATCATGCTCTCTGGAGCAAGCACTAAATCGTGATAAGGACTGATAACTGGTTCGCCCCATTGCCCGTTCTCATAATTCATCTCCAGCATGTAGTCGGTGAATAATTGACCGAACTTCAGTTTGGTTGCATCAGGCTTATCCTTCAATTGTGTTGCTTTAATAAACTTCATTTATAGTTTGCCTCCATTTGTATTGTATTGCAGTATCATTTGTATTTACATAAAAAAAACTACCACGAGTTATTATGGTAGTCAAAAAGTAAATCTTCGACTGAGTGCTTGCATATCATATGTAAACAAACACCTACTATTGAGATTAGTGCAGTAATATTTTGTTTGATAAACAACATTTTTACCTCTTGCATTAGCATACAGCAACAATTAACAAAAGTCAATATCAAAGTCAAAATTATAGCACTTTTTTGTTGCTCTTTTTTATTGGCACGGCAACAATACTACGGCATTTGTCTGCCATTGTCTAATTTACTATAGTTATGTTTACATTTCATAGTACAAGCAACACTACCGTACGTATGCTGTTTATCATCAATACATAGGTCAACTTATTAAGTATATTATCACACTGCTCTTATTAACTATATCCGTGTGCTATGTGTTTGTAATTGTCTATAATTGATTATATATATAATGCACTTTATATATATACATGTTACCAGAGTGTTATCTACCGTACTTATACTGATTAATCCTTGAAACATAGGTCAACTTATTAAGTATATTATCACACTGCGCTTATTAACTATATCCGTGTGCTTATGCGTGTTCACGATAGTATTTGTCAGTAAACTCGTCAAAGTATGCCTTGGTGTAATCTGCCAACCCCTGAGGACTACTAGTCTGTGGGTAGAATGGCTCACATATAGTTAATGTAATCAGTTTTTTGCCCGTCATATCCGTCCTGAATGTGTAGATACAAGGAACAATAGGAACGTTGCTCTTAATGGCATAAACGAACGCACCCTTGTGAAATGGTCTAATGCCTTTATACTCAGGCCATAGCGAACCCTCTGGGAAGAACAAAATAGGCTTATTATCCTCTAGCATTCGACATATCGTTATATCGAACTTTTTCATACCACTTATGCAGTCTGCAAGCGGTATACCGCCTAGAGCCTTAATTATACTGCCGGCAATAGGTATATCTACATTGTCCGATAACGTCACATAATTAATTTTTCTTAGCGGACTGGCACATGCACAAATGATTGCTGTATCCATTGTGTGAACGTGATTGGCAACCAACACAGCACCCTTGCCTTTGACCTTGCGCAAGTTCTTTTTGCCTACTATCTTGTACTTGGTAGTAGTCTTGGCATATACTGGCAGTGCAACGAGTGCTAATATTCTCAGCGCAGTTGCATACACACTATATAGCACACCTGTGTTGACAAACTTATATTTGCTATCCTTCTTGGGGGCGTTATTGACGTGCTTGATGTGTATCATGTGTTGAGTAGGGTCATCAGGATATATATATCTATAGTGCTTATTGGTATCATACAATTCGCTGCGTTCAGTATAGTACTGTTTATAGTAAACGACTGCATCCATCATCATCTGTTCCATTCGGTCGATACACTTTTCTATTGCAAAGTTCTTGCCATACTCTATATATTCTGCCGACTTGTGAGCTTTTTCCTGCGGATGAGTCAACCAGTAGTCAATTCTATTCGCTAAATCCTGACTATCACCCTGTTTGAATAAACTCTCTGGGCACAGTGCGAACTGTTTGGTCGCGCTTCTGGCAGAATCACTAATTATAGGAACTAGCCCACAAGTAAATGCCTCAATACAACTGATTGCTTCAATCTCTACATCGCTTGGGTGCACATATAAATCACAGTAATTGATTGTCTCGGCTAACTCCTCCTTACTGAACAGTCGTAGTATGGGTGGATTGACCAGTTTTTTGCCCAACTGCTCTATGTGTTGTTGCTGTGGTCCACAGCCTGCAAAAATCAACTGAATATCTTTGCTATAACTACTCTTTGCCACAGCATCTATTAGTAAATCGTGTCGTTTTTCCTTACTATACCTACCAATAAACAGGATACATATCTTGTTGACGAGGTTGTCCGGCTTAGGTGTGGGTGACGGTTGATAAGTGGGTATGACTCCGTTACTGATTACCCTTATGTCTGCAATATATCCATTCTTGCGCAACTGACTTGCAATAAACTCGCTAGGACAATGAATGAAGTGCGCATATTTATAGAAATCGCGGTAAAACATTCTATATATATAGTTGTTGACTGGCGCGAAGTTCTCCATGAACATATGCGAAGTTATATTCTCTGGCTGACAGTGAAAAGCAGTTGTATAAGGTACGCCCAGTTCTCTGGCTATCTTGATACCTTTTTGGCACACCTTAAATGGCAACAAGAAGTGTACACAATCGCTTCCCGCTATAGCCTCGCGCAACTTATTTTCATCTGGTCGAGCGAAACCTACGCCATTCTTCTTCTCTATATAATTGTTGAATATCCCGAAACTGCGTTTAGGCAGAACCACGCAGTCCGTTCCACAATCGTGTGCGGAAACCACCTTAACGGTGTGTCCACGCTTGCGCAGATTGTCCACCAGTCGCCTTGCAGTAATAGTGGTACCGTTATTCTGTTCGCCGTATATGTCTGCTACTAATGTAATTTTCATTTAATCTCCTATGTACGTAATTGGACAAAGAATACTGCGCATTACACCTTATTATGTGCATTTGTCCAACTCGTTACCATTCTGTACTGATTGTATTACCAACGCACCATATCACTTAATTGTCAACTCAATGTCAACTGTACCTCAATATCTGTATTTAGTCGGATTTTGTTCGAACACATTTCATGTGCACGGTAGCATTTAAGGTGACTAAAATGTTGCATTTTAACTAACGGGTTAGTTTATAACTCAATAAATCAACTCATGAGTTACAAAATATCAATTTAATATATTGCTTTATGGTTGTTTGCACACTATACTGTA
This sequence comes from Clostridia bacterium, assembly GCA_028698585.1. Classification (GTDB taxonomy): domain Bacteria; phylum Bacillota; class Clostridia; order Christensenellales; family CAG-314; genus STF1-98. Next base: position 45,402 of record JAQVWG010000011.1, read on the forward strand.
AGTGTAAGTTGCGCAACTACAATAAATAATTGTTCATAAGGAGATTATACAATGCAATCATTAGGAGAACGTATAGCATACTATCGTAAACAGAAGGGCTACGTACAAGAGCAACTGGCAGAGAAAATGGGCGTCACTGCTCAATCAGTAAGTAAGTGGGAGAACGATATTACTTGCCCTGACATCAGTTCGTTGCCACTACTGGCCGAAATATTCGGTATTACCACAGACCAACTGCTTGGTGTTGCAACGCCGGAATTAACTAAACAGGCACAGACATTGACTAACAAGGAGAAGAGCAATTTAATGCTCAAGATATCCGTACTATCAATGGACGGCGACAGAGTCAACATTAATCTACCATACACTATCATCAAGGTAGCCATTCAAACTGGCGTCAAGATACCTGCAATCGGCGACAAGTTGGGCGATATCAATTTCGATCAAGTTTTCGAGTTGGTAGAGATGGGTATGCTGGGCAAGATAGTCGAAGTTAATAGCGCAGACGGTGATCAAGTAGAGATATCTGTAGAATAGAAGGAGACCACTATGAAGATTAACGTCACTTACGTGAATGACGAGGGTAAGAGTAAAAAAATCAAGTTGGCAATACCACTGCTTCTACTAGCATCAGGACTTGGTTCACGTCTGCTATCTAAGGCTATCAATAAGCGTCCAAATACTGCCAATGAACAAGCTGTCAGAACTAAGCTTGAACAGAAGAAGGATAAACTGCGTGAACTCGGTATAGATATAGAGGGCATAACCGATAATTTGTCCGCCAATACCACTAATGTATGCGCCAACGGGCAAAGTACTGGATGTTTAACTGACACGCAGACGACAGAGAACCTTCAACCCAATGCAGACGAGGCTGTATCTAATGTCAAGTCTGTACTTGATGAGATACTGAGCATAGACGCTGACGGAAAACCAACCACAATAGACAATATCGGCGACGCGCTTAATAATAGCGACTGCGTAGACATTAAACTTAAGCCTAAACAAGTGGCAAACTTGATTAGTAAACATATAGATAGTGAAGATAATTCTACGGATGATGATGCTAATGGCTCATGTAAGAAGTATAATGGCGAAAGGCTCAACGGTCAACTTGCAAAACTGGAGTTAACACCCAGCGAAATAAGAACAATCTTATCCAGAACTATTAAGGAAATGCGCAAATATAAGGGTGTCACCATATTAGATGTGCAGAGTGCACACGATAAAGCCAGTGTAGTAATCACTATTTAGCACTCAATAGACATAGACGCCACGAAACAACACTTGACAAAAAACCTTCGAATACCTACAATTGTTATGGATAAGGAAGGTAGTAAATGAGATTAGACATTAATTTAGCATACTCATGCGAGTTGATAATAGATAACTGCCTACATACACTGGGCAGTTATCCGTCTATACGAGCATTAGCAGGCAAGAAAGCGCTACTTATTACCGATAACATAGTAGCCCCATTGTATGCAGATACAGTATCAGCACAACTGTGTAGTTGCGGTGTAACGGTTATTACTCACATAGTTCAATCGGGCGAGAACGCCAAATGTGTAGATAACTATTTATCAATAATAGATACTCTTGCGAACAACAATTTTACTAGAGAAGATATAGTTGTTAATCTAGGTGGTGGAACAATTAGTGACCTAGGTGGCTTTTGCGCCAGCACATATAAGAGGGGTATTGCTTATATCAATATTCCCACGACACTGCTTGCTCAGATTGATGCAGGCATAGGCGGAAAGACTGCTATCAATTTACCTCAAGGCAAGAATCTATTGGGTGTCATTTCGAATCCACAACTTATTCTTTGCGATACGTCTACTCTATCCACGTTACCTAGTAACGAGTGGAGTAACGGTATGGGTGAGCTACTCAAATATTGTTTATTGATTGGTAAACCATTATTACATTTAATGAGTAGTTGGCGCATTAACTTGTCAAACATTATTAGCATTTGCGCCGAGTATAAGGCAGGCATTGTTAAAGAAGACTTCCTAGATTACAACAAGCGTAAACTGCTTAATCTTGGCCATACGGTTGCACACGCCATAGAGAGGATGAGTAACTACACTACCCCACATGGTTTGGCAGTAGCACAAGGGGTATTATTGACAGTTAAATACGCTTATGCTGTTGGTAAACTGACGAATGCAGATTATGATAGTTTAATTAATATGTACACTCAACTCAATATGCCCCATATTGACCACCTATGCGCAGACGATATTATTGATTACTGTCTTAACGATAAGAAGGCTAGCAATGGTGGATTAGAGATAATATTGATTAACGGTATAGCCGACTGTTATATAGAAACTGTCAGTTGGCAACAATTCCATTCTATTCTCACACAGACATTGAGCAAGTAGCGCTCGCCTTGTGGATATTGACCAATCTGTCAATCAGTACTATGTAAGTTAAGTAGATAATAACTAATATATAGGGTGTTGTTGATATCATTTCATTCTGTATTAATCACATTAACAGATAATCTACATAAGAACCGGAGCAACATCTAGTAATTTTCCACTCAGATACGTCAATACAGTAATCGCATAGTGTGAATTAAGACTCATATATATTAAAACGAGGAATTGACCTTATCAATTCCTCATTTTACATTCTATATATTTGAACTGCCATTGGCATACTTATTATCTGTACTATTGACTACACAGTTGTTATCAAGATTGCGACATTAACGTTCAATGTTATCATTTAGCCCGTCCTTATTCACTTGTACTGACCTAATTAATCCAACCTTTTGTAATGGATAGTACAGCGCAGTGGCCACAGCACCTCCTATACACGCAGTAGCCAGCTGTAGCAATCCCCATGCTAATGATAATTTATTAACCATTGGTGCAGGGAATAGTAGTGGGAATACAAGCTTGATACATACAAAATACATAAATAAATACTTGAGTAGTGCGCCAACAATAACTGCAACAATCAGCACACATATTCTCTGCCATACGGCCTCTCTCTGAGATAATCTCAACAGCATGCATACTAGACTGAAGGCGACTATTAATATGGCATTGGACAGCGCGATAAACGGTACGAGCAATACGTTAGGGTTGAGCCCTATTGACAGCGCAATAAACGGTGTTATTATACCGACGCACGCTCCACCTACCATTCCACTAAGCAGTACAGATAGGAGTAACAGTAGGTTGACGAATGAGCCGGTCAACAACTGTATGCCTGCCAGCCCTGTAAGATACTGAATCAGTATGGTAATACCCATCATTATGGCAATGCGCACAATTATCTGCGCCTTACCTTCCGTTTGTCCGAACAAAAAAAACTTAATATTAGATTTCATATTCACCTCACTATTAGTTCTATTTTCATATAGTAGTCATAGACAGTTGTAATGTGCATTTACGCTACTATATCACCCTTCTTATAGTATCCACTTGAGTTACCAACTGTTGATACTGTGTAATACTTAATGATTGTACGCCATCACACAGAGTTTTTTGGCAGTCGGCATTGACTTCTATCATTAATCCATCTATCGCTAGACTGGCAACAGCCCTCGACAACGGCAACACTAGATTACTGTTACCACATGCGTGCGAGGGGTCAACAATAATTGGCAGACACGTCATTTCTAATGAATTGTATAGTTGAGCAATATCCACAACACATCGATCTCCCATTCTTATGCCCCTGTCACACAGAATCACGTTGCAGTTGCCCTCGCTCATTATATATTCTGCGCTATATAACCATTCATCAACTGTACTTGATAGTCCCCTCTTGAGTAGAATGGGCTTATTACACTTACCCAGTTGTTTGAGTAAATAGTAGTTCTGCATATTCCTTGCTCCCACTTGGAGTATGTCTATATGGTCAAACTGTGATAACAGTTGTGCATCCGGTATCTCGGATACCGTCATTAGTCCACACTCTTTGCCTGCCCTTTCTAGCATGGCGAGTCCTTCACTTCCTAGCCCCTGATAAGAGTATGGACTAGTACGAGGCTTGTATGCGCCTCCTCGCAACACTTTAGCGCCACTATCAGCGACAGCACGTGCGACAGTCAATAAGTCCTGCTCTTGTTCTATTGTACATGGACCTGCTATCATTACGAACTCTTGCCCGAATGTCACATTACCGACAGTTACTGTTCTCTTGCCCTTACTATTGCCTGCCAGCGCGTGATTGCACTCGGTAGATATAACGTTAATTACACTTTTCCATTCATATAGGAAACGGCTATCAATAGCCTTAATGTTACCATACAGTTTACCGATAATCGTTCCGTCATTGTCGAATATTTGCATGCTCACGCCTTGTTTATTAAGCCATTTAGTCATGCTGTCTATATCTTGCTCATCAATATTGCGAAAAATTACTATCATATACTCCACTCATTTATCCATATATGCTACCTATACGCATTGTTTATCGTACAACCGTTTAGCATACAGGAATGTAGTTATTATCATTCGTTAAACAGATTCTTGACGTAATACTGTTGCCATTTCCAGCCGTCAATCGCCATTTGGTCTATATCGTACTGCGCTTGCCAGCCGAGTTGTTCTCTCGCCTTGTCTACACTTGCGTAACAGATGGCTATATCTCCTGCCCTTCTCTGTACGAACTTGTATGGAATCTTCCTGCCACACGCTCTCTCGAATGCGGCAATAACTTCTAGCACGCTGTATCCTTTACCCCTGCCCAAGTTATAGGTAACAAGACCGCAGTTGGTATTAAGTTTATCCAGAGCATTTATGTGTCCCTTAGCTAGGTCAACCACGTGTATATAATCCCTAACGCCAGTGCCGTCAACGGTATCGTAGTCATTACCGAACACTCTCACATAAGGCAGTTGTCCACTGGCAACTTTGAGCACGTAGGGTGCTAGGTTGCTTGGTATATCGTTAGGACACTCACCTATCAAGCCGCTACTGTGAGCACCTATTGGGTTAAAATATCTTAATAGTGCAATATTGCAATCTTTTCTTGACCGTGCCACATCTCGTAGTATCTGTTCACTCATCAATTTAGTCCAACCGTATGGATTGACGCAACCAGTATCGTTGTCCTCACATAGTGGCATATTAGCATTAGTACCATATACTGTAGCTGATGAAGAAAAAACGATATTAACTACATTATATTTACAGCAACACCTAGCCAGATTGATTGTTGCGCCCACATTGTTCCTGTAATACTCCAACGGCTTTTCTACGCTCTCGCCAACTGCCTTCATGCCTGCTAGGTGTATGACACCGTCGAAGTTATATTGCTCGAAAACAGCGCACAGCCCTTCATAATCTAACATATCTAGGCGTATAAACTGCACAGGCTTGCAGGTGATTTGCGCAATTCTATCAACTACACTTGCTCTGCTGTTGGACAGGTTGTCCAGTAGCACTACTGAATGTCCAGACATGGCCAATTCTACTGCCACATGACTGCCAATATAGCCGGTGCCACCTGTCAATAGTACTGTATTCGTCTTAGCCACCTCCCCTAGATTACTATCCAATTCTATTATATATTAACGGTCCTAAAAAGCAAGTAAAAAATTAACTTATAATAAATATCCACTCAAAACTATTGAAGTAAACCTTAAAATAATATATAATGCTGTTGGCATGCAAGCGCATGCAAAATAATGATTTAATATCACTTACTAGGAGAGACAAAACATAATGATTAATAATGTTACCACGGTAGCGCAAGTGCAAGATTATTGTAAACAACATAACATTGCTATGATTGACTTCAAAATGATTGACATCGATGGTAGATGGCGCCACATAACCATACCTAGCCATAACTTTACTCAGGATACCGTAGTCTACGGTATAGGTTTCGACGGTTCTAACTATGGCTTTAGGGCAGTGGAAAAGAGCGATATGGTATTCATACCAGATATTCAATCTGCTCAAGTCGAGCCATTCGCTCAAGTGCCTACGCTGACTATGCTAGGCGATGTGTGTTCCATAGAACTATCCGCCAACAAGCCTTTTGATCAATATCCCAAGAATGTTGCACTGTCTGCCGAGAGATATATGCAAGAGCAAGGTATCGCAGACGAATATCTTATAGGACCGGAGTTCGAGTTCCACGTATTCGATAATGTTAAATATCAGGTAACACCCAACAGAGTTGCATTCGAGATAGGCGTTTCTCAGGCAGAGTGGAACGGTGGTAGCGAAGATAATAACAACGGATACCAGATACCGCTTAAAGGTGGCTACCACATCTGTCTGCCACAGGATGTCAATAACGACCTACGTTCAGATATCTGTATTCGAATGGAGGAATGGGGAATACCAGTAAAATATCATCACCATGAGGTAGGTGGTCCCGGCCAGTTGGAGATAGAAGTAGAACTAGGCAAAATGAGTTTTATGGCTGACGCAACAATGATTATCAAGTACTTAATTAAGAATTGTGCTGTAGAATATGGCAAGACTGCTACATTCCTGCCTAAACCCTTATATGGCGAGGCAGGCAACGGCATGCACGTTCATATGTTACTTAAGAAGAACGGCCAACCACTGTTCTATGACCAGTCAGGTTATGGTCAACTATCACAGACTGCAATGTATTTTATGGGTGGACTGCTTAGTCACGCTGCCAGCCTATGCGCATTTACTAACCCATCTACTAACTCATACAAGAGACTAGTGCCGGGATTCGAAGCACCAGTTACTATAGGTTATGCAATGAGTAACCGTAGTGCAGTCATAAGAATACCAGCATACGCCAAGTTGCCCAATCATAAGCGATTTGAACTACGCAATCCAGACGCTACATGCAACCCATACTATGCATACTCTGCTATCTTAATGGCAGGACTAGACGGTATCAAGAATAGAATAGACGCCAGTAAGTACGCCTGGGGACCATTCGACTTCAACCTGTTCAACTTGACAGAAGAAGAGAAATCCAAGATAGGTCATCTGCCCACTTCACTTAATGAATCGCTAGACGCACTCAGTAAGGACAACGAGTACTTGCAACAAGGTGGCGTATTCTCTAAGACTCTTATTGAACTATGGATTGCTCGCAAACGCAAGGAAGCGCAAAAAATTAATCAAATCCCCAACCCTGCCGAGTTTGCGCAGTATTATGACTTATAGCATATTCTAGTCATAGCAACAGTTGAGTTAATGCGCTTGTTTACTGGCGTTGGCGATAGCCTAATTGTAGGATATTTAGAACACCCAGTAGGCGACAAGGCTACTATAAATATTAGGGTGGCTAGCCGGTACTACATAACTGACCATAGTTAGTGATTAACCATTACATAATACACATCAATAGGGTGCAAGCATTATACTTGCACCCTATTTTATCTTTATAACACTGGCATGCTATTGATTGTGATATTATCACCAATTATTCTTAACCTTTACTCGAAAGTCAATCCGTACTGCATACTCTTGATATAACACGGATTACCCTAAGACTAGTTTCATTCCTGTAGCCACTACATAAACGCATTTTGTGGTGTGCAATATATGACCACATAATTATCACTAGTCGCCCTTGCACGCCGCTATTATATCATTAACGACACACTGTATAGCCACAGTAATGATACTATTGCGCTACACTTAATAATGTATCGGCGATATAGGTGTCTTTTTCCCAACTGCTTGTAAACTTAACCGTTGGAAACCAGCTCGGCAATTCAACAGGATGAGTAAAGTTAGGATAGTCTGCTTGTGCTGGTATATCTCGCCATTGCTGTTTAACTTGCTCAAGTTCTGTTAAGTGTTCTGCATATTTAGGTTGTAAGTGTATACTATCTGCTACTTTGAAGAATCTTTCTCTATCTTCTCTAAACGCTTCGTTCATTCTTGCTCTTATTTCTTGTTCTGTCATAATTATTTATCTCCTTAATCGCAACTGTCCGTATCCCACTTGGTTATTGTGCCACCTGTTGTAGTAGATAACGCCTTGCAACTGCTTCCATAACTGCAATCTCTATATGAACAAGTATTTCCAGTAGATGAGTTTGTGTTACTAGCGTTCCCTGTACAATTGGACACAAGACTACAAGTATTAAACGCGACCGCAACACCTGTTGCTGTACTGCTTCCTACCTCATTAGCAGTTGTTGCTGTACCAGAACAGTTAGATATATTGGTACAGTTATAGTAAACATAGGCATTTGCATTGTAGTAATTATATTTTAATCCGTTGTAATATACCCGTGCACTATATTTTAACGAGCCACTACAATTGACTAGGTTATTACAATATCCAAACAACACTCTCTGCGGATTAAGATTTTCACTTAATGCCTCACTATATACCATATTACAGTTAATTAAGTTGTTACAGTAACCAACTGCTTGCGCCACACCGCCATAAGTAACCGACGCGAAGGATATTTGGCAGTTTTGCAGATTGTCAAAGTATGATATCGTGGTGGTTTTACCACCCAATAAGAAATTGACTCCGTCACATTTTTTGACAGAATATTGTGTCGCAGAAGTCAAAACACAATCTGTAAATGCAAGTTTCGCACCGTTTATACCGTGCAGTTCTGTTATGTGAGATGGTAGTGTTAAATTACCCGTGCGAGCATATGATGTCGTACCACCATCACCCTTAATTAATATCGAGTGTATACCAGTATCTAATGTGCTATTGTCTATCGCTGTGCAAAAAGTAGTAAAGTCGCTTTGACTTGCAATCACCAAGTCATAAATATCAGTTGTACCATTAGTAACGGTGAATGTACTTGTTGTAGCATCTGTAAAAGTTATCGTATGTGTATCAACTAATCCACTCGTACTTGTTTTCGCTATTGAAGTTATACCCTTTCCAGTGGCACCAGTTGCTCCAGTTGCACCAGTCTCTCCTTGAGGACCAGTCTCTCCTTGAGGTCCGGTTTCTCCCTGAGGACCAGTAGCACCGGTTGTCCCTTGTATTCCTTGCTCACCTTTGAACAGACACCAATTATAACTGCTTTTATCTGTCGGTGCAGATAGTGCCACTACTACACCTATATAGTTTTGTCCACTTGTCCAAGTTGATGTAAAGTCGGTGCCATCAGCATATGCACTATATCTTATCCATACAGGATTACCACTCGCTCCGGTCGGTCCTCGCAATCCTGCTTCACCTTGTAATCCTTGAGCACCAGTAGCACCAGTTTCACCCTGTGGACCTTGTATACCTTGTTCACCTTGTGGACCTTGTGGACCTTGTATACCTTGTTGACCATCTGCGCCAGTATCACCTTGCAATCCTTGTATACCTTGTGGTCCACGTTCACCTTGAGGCCCTGTATCACCAGTGTCCCCTTTTGCACCAGTATCTCCTGTATCACCCTTTTCACCTTGAATACCCTGAATACCCTGTATACCTTGCTCGCCTTGTGCTCCGGTATCACCAGTATCACCTTTTGGCCCTTGAAGCCCTTGTTCGCCCTGTGGGCCTTGAGCACCAGTTTCGCCTGTGTCCCCTTTAACACCTTGTTCACCTTGTACACCTTGCGGACCTTGTTCACCTTGTACACCTTGCGGGCCAGTCGAACCAGTATCACCCTTGTCACCCTTAATACCCGTTACTGACATGTCCACAATATAAGACCAATGTATACTGCCAATACCGCTGGAAGTGCGCATATATACCTTACCATAATCGGTATCTGTCGTTGTGCCTGTATCAATCAGCACAAAGTCCCCAACATCGTATAGGGTAGAAGCATTCATTAAGTCAATGCTAGCAAAAGTTCCACTAATTGAAAAACTGTCACCAGTATCACCCTTATCGCCTTTGACACCTTGTATTCCTTGCTCGCCTTGTACACCTTGTATGCCTTGTATTCCTTGTGCTCCGGTATCACCTTTGTCCCCCTTTATACCTTGTATACCTTGTGGTCCCTGTATCCCTTGTTCGCCAGTGTCACCTTTGTCCCCTTTAGCACCGGTTGTCCCTGTTGCTCCTGTTGCTCCTTGTGGTCCAGTCGCACCTGTTATCACAGTGATATATCCCACAGTAACATTGTCATCTCCTACTGCTGTTACAGAGTATATGTAGGTGGCTGTATGATTGTAATTGTCTGCAATAATTAAGTCACCAACTTTAATGCTCCTATACGCTGGTACATTAATGCTTGTCCTAATAAGTGATGTTGTAGAAACTAATGTTGCCTGTGAGGTGCGATACATACTTAATCCCTCGGCACCGTCATCACCATTAGTAACAGTTAATGTGTTGGTTACATTATCGGTAAATGTGATTGTATAAGTATCAACCAGTCCACTCGTGCCAGTCTTTACAACAGATACTATACCTCTGCCGTCCTGACCGTTTGCACCACTAGTTCCTTGTGCTCCAGTATCACCCTTATCGCCCTTTGGGATAGCGAAGTTTAACACGACGCTGGCGCCAGTGCCACAGTTTGTAACATTAGCGCTGGAGCCTGCATCCCCTGTAGTAACTGTGCCGACAGACACGGTCGCACTTTGTCCGTCTGCACCATTGAATACTCCGTTATTCTTATCCTCAAGCAATTGTTCGCCAATCCCCGCTACAGTCTGTCCTTGCTGTTGCACTTGTTCAATAGCGTTATTGACCTGTCCAACTATGTCGGCAAGTTGCTCTATGCCGTCGAATATCGCACTACTAAGGCTTTGCTCCGTGTATGTACTCACGTTGCCTTGTACTGACGGCAGCACACTGAGCGTACATTGATTGTTAATATTTGATTTGAAAACTATGCTGTTATCACCGCCGTCACGTGCCACCAATTGCAGAGTCAATAGCCCTCTATGTGCAGTAATACAGTTTTCTATATCGTAGAATAGGACCTGCGTATTGTCTGCGTCCTCCTCCCACTCCAATGTCGCCGTTATATACCTGTTTATGGGTGTCTCAATTTCCAACGCAAAACTGTAATCCCAATACTCTATCGGTATGATGAACTTTATGCGAGTCGTAAGATTTTCGCCTTGATTAAGGCTGAAGTTACTCAACAGACTTAGATTCTTATGCTGGTCCAGTTGAGCATAATAGTTAAAAACTGCCATTAATTATACTCCTTTATTTTGTCAAATCCTTTGGGTGCAGGTCAGTAACTCCTGCTTAGGTACAACTGTGGCATGTTACATCTTATCGGCATTATACTATACAATACCGTTTTGTAAAGGTAGCATCTGCCACATATTTACATATAGCAGTCTCTGCGACATAACATGATGTTGGTTAGAAAGTAACATTTACATAAGTCTTACATGAAATGTAGCTCTAATTATTCATTCGCTTAACATACAACAATGTCATTCCACCACTATTATCAACAATTACATTGCCACCGCGAGAAAATCTGTTGACATTTGCACCGTAGCAGTTATAATTATGTGTATAATGCAGCGCAATATCATGTGAGGAGTAACAATTTATGGATAAAAACAAAAAAGCACAGTTATGGCAAATGCTCAAGTTCGTACTATTCAGCATATCTGCTGGCGTTATACAGGCTGTGTCCTTTACCCTACTTAACGAGTTGGTCAACTGGGGACCCAAGTTTGTCGCCACAGAATATGGCCCTAACTATTTCATTGCGCTGGTATTGTCTGTATTGTGGAACTTTACATTTAACCGCAAGTTTACATTCAAATCTGCTAACAACATACCCATTGCCATGCTCAAAATATTCGCATATTACTGCGTGTTTACACCGTTGTCAATATGGTGGGGCGTAGCGCTGACCAAGGCAGTTACATGGAGAGGGTTTGAATATATCGTACTATTAGGCACCATGATAGTCAATATGTTAACAGAGTACTTAGTGTGCAAGTTCTGGGTATATCGCAACAGCGAGAACACTAACGACCTAGCTAAACGCCAACAGCTTGACACGATACAACCAGATTCAACCAACACGCAAGATACTCAACAGAACAATTTACCTAACGCCCAAGTAACGCAGAGTAATAATTCGACCGATGCACAACAAGACAATATATCTAGCA
>JAQVWG010000011.1:57488-57757 GCA_028698585.1 Clostridia bacterium
CTTAGAGTGTCTACTGGTGTAAATCTGTAGATACGTTAATACCACGATTCAATTTACTGACGCATACTGTATTGACAGCTTGCCATTATCTAAGTACGAGTAAGTTACTTAACTAATGCACAACAAGACAATATATCTAGCACTTAGAGTGTCTACTGGTGTAAATCTGTAGATACGTTAATACCACGATTCAATTTACTGACGCATACTGTATTGACAGCTTGCCATTATCTAAGTACGAGTAAGTTACTTAACTAATGCACAACAAG